>JAJTAY010000042.1 GCA_021287165.1 Bacteroidia bacterium
CCTTGTTCCATTGGCAAACAGCATTTCATTCATTTTCTTATTATTAGTATATAAGTTTGGATTTAGAAATACTATGATTTTTTCTAGTTCCTCGTTCAAGTTCCAAATTTGCAAATGGTAGGGGAAGAGATGAATCGTAAAGGTTCGCTTTATTTTCCTCAGAAACCTGCGAAACAAAAATTCTCAAAATCTCCTTTTCTATTTCTTCTGGATTGTGGCAAGGAATATAATGAACAAATAACTGATTCAGTATTTTTAAGGTTTTTATCCAGTGACCACCTGCGTGAGGTTTTCTTTCACCTAACTCAGTATTGTAATATTCGTTAACTCGTCCTTTAATACCCCTTTTACTATCAGTTTGACCGATGTAAATAATATTTTCATCGGGTAACCAGAATGATTCTAATCGTTTCTTCAAATTTTGAACTGTAGCCGGTACTCCATCAACCTGAATTGTTCGTACTTTGTTAATCCAGAATTTTAAAATATTCTCGTCAATCGGTGCTTTTTTGAATAAAGGTGAAATAGAACCTGGATCCTTAGATGTTGAAACTATATAGATTCCAATGGAAGTTGATTCAATTTCATGACCCCATTTTGAATTTCTCAATCTTGAAGGATCTAGACCCACAGAATTAACTAGTTGATTGATTGAAGTTGGCATATTTCTTGGTTTTATTGAGTTTTCTGATTGCCTGTACTTCCTCTAAACCTGACTTCTTAATAAGTAAATATCCACTTTTGCTGTATAATTATGATCAGCACGATTTTTGTTAACCATTCATGTATTTTTTATCCGTATTAATCCTTTTTGGTTGTTGTTCAAAAACACAGCATAAAGTTAAAAAATATTAAAATCTCGTCAACACCTTTCGGGCAATGATTTAAAAAAAATTTCATAATCTATTAAAAATCAGTTATTCAGTATCTTACATGAAGATCAAAAATTGGTTCTCACAAATTTACCCTCATCACTGCGTCAAAACATGTCGCGCCAACATCTAAATTCAAAACTTAATTTGGATGGTCCTAAGCATTGAGCTGAATGCGACTCCTTTTTTTTATCTTCTTCACCTCCTTTCCGCGACAAATCTACTAACCGCCATTGCAGCCTATTTGCAATGCAAAACGGCAGGTGATTTTTTTCGGAAATGCTCAATCCTTTCTCTATCTTGCACCGAAAAAACGGATGCACTGGTTTTTGCTCATATTGGCCGGATTGTTCGAGGTGGCTTTTGCATTTTGCCTGGGCAAGGCGCGTACCTCAGCGGGCCACGAAATGTGGTGGTGGTACGGAGGATTTGCCGCCTCGCTCCTCCTCAGCATGTCGTTGCTCATCAGGGCCACGCAGGTGCTGCCCATTGGTACTGCCTATGCGGTGTGGACGGGCATTGGAGCTGCCGGCACTGCTTTGCTGGGTATCATCGTGTTCAAAGAGCCGGCAGGTTTTTTAAGGTTGTTTTTTCTGGTGATGCTCATCATCAGCATCGTGGGGCTAAAAGCCGTATCGCCACACCAATAACATAACAAAACAAAAAGGCCGTCCCCGGCTGGAAACGGCCATTACCAATGCGGCAAAACAAATTTCAGAAAGTTAAGCCAGGATCGCTGATCAGGCTAAAGGGATCGAGTTTTTCGTTGGGGATGATGCCAAGTGTTTGTTTGTTGGCCACGCCGTCGCGCTGTAGCACTCCGGCCACGATTTCCACCTCGGCCCAGTATTCCGAGAGCAGGTTCGAGGCGGCTTCTCTGGCCATGCCGATCAGGCCCGTCAGTTTGGCATGCAGCCGGGAATCGGTTTCTGGATCTGAAAATCCACTTAGCGCTTGGTGCAGGGCGGTGAGCTCGCCTTCGCCAAGGTCGTAATGCTGCAGCATGTTTTTGGCCAGGCTAACCAGCACTTCCGTTTCGGGTTTAACGGGCAGGATATTGAGTCCCAGTTTGCGACGCTCGGCCAACAGCGAACAGTAGGTTATCACCATCATGCAAAAAAGCTCTTTGGCCAACACATACTCTTTTTCGGCAAAGGGTGCTGACACAATTCGCCCGAAAGCATTTTGCCTGTTGACGATGGTGATGCGCTCGAGTCGCTGTTCGGGCATGAGCAGGTTGATGGCAACACCCTTGGCTGCCATCCTGAAAGCCAGTGGTTTGCGCAATTCTGGGGCGAGATCGTCCACCTTCATGCCCATTTCAAATTCGTCGATCGCTGCTTCTACATCAGCAAGGGTAACTTTCGACCGGTCATCTGCAATGGCGCGGCGTTTCATGTTTTCGATGATGGTTTTCACACTTGCGTTGGGGGTGTCGGGGGCAAGGTTGTTGTTTATGGTTTCCAGCACATTTTCGTAGTCGCCCTCCACCATTTCGGGACTGAGATAAAGCCCGATAAGGTCTTTGCGGGCATTGCGGTCGAGGTGCTTCACTTTGATGCGCGTGCCGAATCGTCCGTCGCGCAGGAGGGCTGCGTCGAGGTCCTGAATTCGGTTGGTGGCGGCCATGAAGATGATGTTCCTGTTGGTGTCGAGCCCGTCCATAAAAGTGAGCAGCGTGTTAAGGATCGACCTGGCATCGTAGGCTACCGAGCCCGTCTGGTTGGTTTCACGGTTGGTAAAGGCATCGAGTTCGTCGATAAACACGATGCAGGGTGCTGTCTGGGCGGCCGTTTCCAGAAAATCGCGCAGCATGGCTGCACCGAAGCCGGCATAGCGCTGGCCATTGAGTTTGGCCGCCGAGATGTAGTGGAACGTGATGTTTGCCTGGTTGCCCAGAGCCTTGGCCACGTAGGTCTTGCCCGAACCGGTAGGCCCGTAGAGCAGAATGTTGAAAAACGGTCGTACGTTCAGGGCTTCGTACCTTTCGGGATGACGAAGGGCGTGTATCAACTGCCCGAAGAGCTCCTTCACCTCCTTCATTCCGGCCACATGTTCGAGCCAGTGGTTGCCGGTGTTTTCGCCCGTTACAGGCATCTTCTCCCTTTCGGGTTCAATGTATCTGATCACCAGACTGGCTGTGCCGGCATCCGTTTCAAGCGATGTGATCAGGCTGCGTTCCTCCCTCACGAGCAGCAAAAACAAGGCCGCGTAATGTGCAATGAGCCGGTCGCCATGAAACTCGTCAGCCACATGCTGAGTGTTGTTCGATTTTACCACGACCCGGTGCGTTTCTTCAACCGAATGAAATTTCGAAATCATCTCCTCCACCCGCTGGCGAAAAACAAGCACATGAACCGATGGCTTGGTGATGACCTGAGGATTGGAGAGGAAAGTCTGTGCGGCAAGGTGGACGATGTCGTCGTCGGTGAGTTTGTTCAGAACGCTGCTTTCGGTCAGCTCGCGGAACGCCTGGAGACACAAACTGATGTAGGTTCTGAAATACATGGGCAGGCTGGGCCGGGGCTGGAGGAAGCTATTGCTGGCATTACTGATCTTCAGAAACCTTTTGGCCTGGTCCACTTCGATGTTACTGCCAAAAAGCAAGTTTTCCTCATCCTCGTCCAATTTGGCAAAATAGGTGGTTTTGAATTTGTCTACAGGATAATCCATGTAACCTTCCATTTCGTTCCCCACCATCACCTGAAACAGCACCCAGTGCTCGCACAGGAGGTTGACAACGGTCCCGTCGAGGTGTTGCATAAAGAATTCCTTGTCCTTCATCTGGTCGGGCAGTTCCTTTCTCATGGCCTCATGCAATTTTTCCCTCACCCCTTTATTGTGTCCGAAATTGCTGAAGCGCAGCAAGATCAAACGGCCGGGCTTTATGTACCTTATTCTTTTGGGAAGTTCCTCAAAATCATCGCTATCTTCGTCAATGATCAGGGCTTCCTGTCCGGTCAGGCCAAGGGCCACATCGTTGAGAAACGAATCATCGGGCCGTGTGCTGTAGAAGAAAACAGGTTCGAAGAAGCCAACTTTCCTCCATTGCATCTGGTTACCCAAAGCGCGCCCGAGTTCATCAACAAAACCACCCAGATAGGTAAGTTCTGCACTCAGGGCCCTGGAGAAATTTTCAAGCTGGACAGCACTTTCGCCGATAAAATTCCGGTTGCGCCTGAGCCATGCCTTCTTTGGAAACCGGCTACGCAAAAGACGATAGAGGTCCTTTTCGTCTTCGGGGATACGCACATCGAAGGCATTGCTTTCGTTGTCAGCAAGCAAATCTTCAGTTCGAATGGTAACACGCTCAGCATCATCTGCCAGGCTGAAAAGGTCCGTCAGATCGGCGGGCCAGGGATATTTCGCAGGAAGTGCGGGCAAATCACAGTCGAGTTGAGGAAGTAGCGGAAGGTGCAGTTCGTCTTCCTCCTCCATGTAAACATGTGCAATCAGTTTCCTGGTTTCGGGGGTGTGGAGCATGGCCAGGGCAAGATGCCTGGTTTCGGGGGCAGGCCCGCCAATGGCAAGGGCCTTGCGTAAGATCAGCTTCAGGATCTCCGCGCTTTTTTTCGTTTTCATTTTTCTGCTATTTTACTGATTATTAATTGATTTAATTTTTTTCAGGTGGAAGTCTCCAGGGCGTACCCCTCCCGGGCTGGCATTTTTTTCTATAGCCGACCAATGTTTTGCACTGCTGGGGGTACCAGTGGCTTTCAGGAAAAAATTGAAGGGAAAAATTCTACTCTGCGGCCTGCACTTAAAAGATTGGTTAATACTCGGTTGATTGACTGCGCTTTGATGGTTTTAACACGTAGTGTAATTCCTCGCAAGTCTGGCGCTGCCCAACGGGGCAGACTCTTAACAATTTGAAGGCCAGCAACTAAGTAGAACTTAGGATGCGAAAAAATCGGTTTCGTTACGAGCGGACCCCGACAAGTCAAATGTAATACTGATGTAATCTTACTGTCAAGGGATATCACAGAAATTTTTTTTGGCATTTGATGATTCCATTAGAAATGCGTTTGCAGACTTGAGATATTTTCTATCTTTGCACCCTCAAATCCGTAAAAGGATGTCGTTCTTTTCGACCCGGAGAGGTGGGTGAGTGGCTTAAACCAACAGTTTGCTAAACTGTCGTACTCGATTAGGGTACCGGGGGTTCGAATCCCCCCTTCTCCGCTGAATGTTAGATTCAAGAAATGTTAACCACCGTAAAACGCACTGTTTACGGTGGTTTTTGCTTTTGAGGGGTGCTGGTTGATGCATAAAAATGCGGTGTCCACAGAGTCATATTCGGAGACAGTGGATAATTTGGCCCGACTGTCCCCGAATAGATTCCAATGTTTTGATTTGCACCTCTTTGCGCTGGACTTGTTGGCGAAATGGTTTTATGTTTCACCAATAAAAGTTCAAAAAATGGGAAGGTCGTCTTTTACTGTGCTGTTTTACGCGAAACACGCCAGAGCCTTTAAAAATGGGCATGTTCCGCTTTATGTTCGTATCACCGTGCAGGGTGAACGGGCCGAGTTTTCGCTCAACCAATCGGTTGATCCTGCGTTGTGGGATGGAAGCGCCGGAAGGGTATCAGGCAACACAAAGCAATCAAAAGAAATTAATGCGCTGATCGAAAGCGTGAAAATGGAAATCAACACCAAACGCCGTGAGCTGCTTCAGGATGGTAAACAGGTTACAGCTGAAAACCTGAAAAAGGCTTTTCTTGGGATCGCTGAGGAGTACCCTACCCTCGTGAAAACTTTTGAAGAGCATAACGAACGCTGCAAAAAACTGGAAGGCATTGACTTTGCCGCCGGTACCGTGGTGAAATATCAGGCCTGCCTGAAACAACTGAAAGGTTACCTGGAAAACTGGGTCAAAAGAAAGGATGTGGGGTTTGATGAGATTACTCCCAGGTTTTTATCCGACTTCGAAGCATACCTGAAAACGGATGGGGGGTGCCGTCATAACAGCGCTGTGAAGTATCTGGCAAATCTTAAGAAAATCATCAGGATCGCCCAGGCAAATGGATGGATGCGTCATAACCCTTACGCTACCTTGAAATTTCGGTTGGAAGAAGTGGATGTGCATTATCTTACAGAAACTGAACTGGAGCGGCTTCGCAACAAGCACTTTAAGATTCAGCGGCTGGAGGCGATAAAGGACATTTATGTTTTTTGCTGCTTCACCGGCCTGGCCTTCAGCGATGTAAAAAGCCTTCAGGCTGGCGATATCGTTGAGCTGGACGGGATGTTGTGGATCAAAAAAAGAAGGCGCAAAACGAATGTGATGTCATCCATTCCGCTGCTTGGTCCTGCTCAGGAGATCTTGCGAAAATATGAGGGTCATCCGACTTGTGAAACGAAAGGGGTGCTGCTGCCGGTGCCTACAAATCAGAAAATGAATGCCTACCTCAAAGAGATTGCCGACTTGTGCGGCATCGAGAAGCACTTGAGCACACATACGGCCAGACATACTTTCGCTACTACTGTAACTTTGGGCAATCAGGTTTCGATGGAGGTGGTGGCCAAAATGCTGGGCCATACTGATATTAAAATGACTAAGCGTTACGCTCGTGTGGTAGATGACCTGGTTAAGAAAGATATGCAAAAGGTGAGGATGAAATTTGGGTCGGCAATCTGCGCAAGTTGACAAAGCATTCAATCATCCCGGGCATTAAGTCCGGGATTTTTTTTTGGGTGTTGAGCGGCGGCCGCCGGTGAACCAAGGCCATTGGCTTCAATTTATGGCTATTGGTGAACTTTTTGGGCAGCAGAGAGCCGCATTTTTGAAAGGGATGCCATTTAATCTTATAGATGGATGCCTTTGGTTTGCATCCCTTCTGAAAATGCGGACCCCCCATAGACGCATTTTTTCGGATAGGATACTGACGAGAAAATTGCGGCTTACTCTAAGACTCCGTAACCTATCCGAAAAAAGCGGAGCCGGCGGCAGGCCTGGGGTGGAAAGAAATACTTTGTAGTGTGTATGATTCTTCGATATCTTGATAAGGGTTTTGATCTATTGCGACAGATGACCCGAAAGTTAACTGCAAGGAAGGGAATCAATATTCAATAATCTTGAATTTTTGACACATCGCCCCTCCCCTGCTAGTTTAAATATTGAGAAAATTTTATTAATAACATTCAAACATCAAATCACATTTAAAAATTTGTTAAATAAATAGGATCTGCAAATCAGTTAACAATAAAATAAATAGAATCATAAATTTTAGTTAAAATATTGATATATAGATATTTTGATAATATATTTGATGCGCAAACAAGCAAAATAAGTACACTTAACTAACAAAAATTTTAAAACAATGAAAACAACAAACAAAAAAGCATTTCAAAAATTCCTTTTATTGTCGATTATTTTGTTATCGGGTACAATTGTATTTGGACAAAACAGCTATGAGGTTAAACCGATAAAAAGTTATTATCAACCCTACAAAGGAAAGCATCAAATTATACTAGAAAGCATTATGAATGACCCAAACCTAAGTATTGAAGAGAAATTAATAAAGTACGATGAGGCGGTAAAAAAGCTTAAGCAAGAATTTAAATCTGAAAGAATACAAGAATACAAATCGAAAAGCATAGAATTGAATGTAGGACATAGTTGCACGAGCAAAACTTCAGGACGCGTGAAAGATTGTGGATATAAATACTTAAAAGCCCCAAATAAAAATATGTACACAGCACAAAAATGGGTGAGGCATGAAGGAACAAGCAAAGGGATTGAAATTGCACCAGACGGATCTTATGCAGGCATTAAAATGACTGTTGCTGGGAAGGGCAAAAATTCTGGAATACTTTATGCGAAATTCTACTACAGACCAAATAAGATAACGGAACTCGTTGACAAAGAAACCGTTGATCTTTTCAACATGATTTTTCAATAGGCAAAAACAAAATGTAATATGGCTTGAAAAAAGCTATTACATGTATCTTCGATTAACCATTGTAAAAAGCGAACCCGCCTCGAGGGCGGGTTCGCTTTTTGGTTGTAATCAGGATTTTGATTTCAGGGATGTGAGGAGTGTGGAGAGGTCGAGCAGGATTTGAAGGAGTTGTTCGATGGTATGCTCGAGACGGTCGTTGCGGAGATCGAGCTCGGAGCGGATGTACTCTGCCAGCTCGAAACGCGATGCGGGCGTAAGGTTGAGAATCTCGGCGCGGAGCTCTGGGATGGAACGGATTGTTCGCCAGAAAGCAATAGACTTTAAGGCAATCTGAGCCCACTCCAAGGGAGTGATGCGGTTGTCGTCAAGGGCTCTGTCAACGGTGAGCGAAGTGGCAATGAGGGTTTGCACTGCTTCGTGAAGGGTTTGGTTTTTGGACATGTGGATTGGGTGTTGGGGTTAGGGGTTGGTGAGTGGTGAGTGGTGAGTGGTGAGTGGTGAGTGGAGGTTGTTGGGGGTTGGGGATTAGGGGTTGGGGGTTGGTGAGTGGTGAAGGGTGAGTGGAGGTTGCTAGGGGTTAGGGGTTGGGGGTTGGTGATGATGGGGGGTCGGATTTGTCGACGGTGAGTTTGGCGGAGAGTGCTACGAGAAAGGCGCCAGTGGGTACTACCCAGGCTGGGAGCGATACAGTAAGTAGTGGTAAAGTGGTGGCGGCAATGCCTACACCAAGCGAAATGTCGGTGAGTGCCCGGTAAGCGCGAGGACTGCGAGCAGTCCAGCGGCGAATGGCCAATTCGATGAGGGTTGTGAGTTTGTCCATTGGATACAGGTGTTTCAGTTAATAATTCCAACGTGCTTTTTGTGGTCGGTTGTCGAAATGGGCAAAGCCAATACTGATGAGTCTGCCAGCTTTTAAAATTGGGGGCTTCATGGCAAAGCCGCCCGTCCAAGAAGGCTCGTATTTCTTTTTAATGTGATGCATAATCGCAACAAGCTCAGCGTCTGAAAGGGCATTGGAAACTGGGTAAAGATCGAGTGCTGCTCCAACAGTGTGCTGACTTAATCCTGTGCGCTGACGGAGATGTTCCCACTTCAGGCAACGGAAACCTGATGAAACGGCAAGTGTAAATGTGGAGTAAGGCCGGGAACAGAATGTGGACTGCAGGTCCAAAATAATCTGATCGACTTTGCTGCATAGATCAACATATCGGGATTCATTTTTAAGGTATTCGTCGATATGCTGCCAGTTTAGTTGCCTGGCCTCAAGGGGTAAGGCAGTGCCTTGTATGACTTGATGACGGGTGAAAAAACGGCTTAAGGGTTTGTCGGGTAGCATGGGTTGGGGGTTAGGGGTTGGGGGTTGGGGGTTAGGGGTTGGGGGTTGGGGGTTAGGGGTTGGGGGTTGGGGGTTAGGGGTTGGTGAATGGTGAATGGTGAGTGGTGAGGTTCGAGAACGGACGGTTGGGGGTCTAGGGGAGGAAGTGGAGGATAAGGGCTACGAGTGTGTTGATGATGGCAGTGGCAATGATAATCCAGTTGCGGACGGACTTCTTGATGTTGGCCAGTTCGTGCTGCCTAGCGCGAAGTTCCATGATCGTCTGGGTGTGAGGACAGGTTAAAGCGTGTACTGTGGTGACCTTCTCAAGCTCAGAAACACGTTTGACTGTATCGGAAACTGTACCGTTCTGCCGCGTGATCTTTGCATCAATATTTTCCAGATTGTTGATGATAAGCTGCATCTTGGCCTGCTGAAGCTCGGAAAAGTGCTGAATGGCTGCGTTGATGGCTTCTTTGACTTGTTGATTGGTCATGGTTGGGGGTTGGTGAGTGGTGAGTGGTGAGTGGAGGTTTTTGGGGGTTGGGGGTTAGGGGTTGGGGTTAGGGGTTGGGGGTTGGGGGTTAGGGGGTTATCGGTGGGGTGAAGTGCCTGGGGATTGTATAAGCCAGGTGTTGTGGTTAATGCAGATCAGTCGGACGGGACGATATTGGACAAGGTTGAGGTCGGTGGATGTGTGAATGGTTTGTTCACCACCCTGGATGATGGTTTCGTCGGGGAGAAAGTTTAGGTATGCGGGAATGTTGGTCATGAGGCAGATGTCGTAGGTACTGCCAATTTCGAAGGGATCTGTACCGAGGTGATTTTGATGCGGAATGTTAATTGTAAACACATCAGTACGGTTACGGGTGTCGAGTTCTGCATAAAGAAGGATGAGCGTGTTTTTTAGCCTGGGAATCAGGTCGTAAATATCAATTACAGGATTTTCAGCGATAATTTGCGTGTTCCGGGCGTTGATGAGGTCGATCACATCCTGTTCGCTGAGGAGTTCGGCAGGTGGCGTGTTGGAAGCTCCAAATGAGGTCCAGGGAGACCATGAACTGCCCAGTTTGCGGCGGTGCCACATTATCGAGCCAGATCCGTCGGTGTTGGAGGCATAATAGATTTGCACGATCATGGATTTGATGTCGTAAACCTGTAGTATGGCCGGATATGAGGAAGATGGGCTATTGGAATAGCCTTGGCCTGTAGGCAGGTCGTAGTAGCCGGTAGTGGTGATTTCGTTGATGTTTGATTGATCGGGTAGTGTTGCCATGAGCAGGAAGGCGGGTTTCCAGGCCAGGAGTCCATTGACAGGGTTTTGGGTGAGCGCATAGCCGACATCGGGGGGCTTGCCGAGGTTCACCTCAGTGAATGCAAGGCCCGAGGTTGCGTTGTTTTGGAATAAGACAAGGTCGTATTGTGCCATGGTTTTAAAATTTTAGGATCCGGCTCCGGACCAGTTGGCCATTGGCAAGCGACGCCATGCGTTTGTGCCTACGCAGATGTAGAGGTAATTGGCGGAATAAGCCATTTGGCCGGCGGAACCTACGGCTGTTGAGTCGGCCGGTGCGCTGCGCCAGGAGTGCCTGGCATCGAGTTCGGTTTGAAGGTTGGTAATCTTGCTGATAGCGAGGTTTGGTATTCGGGCATCGGCAAAAGTGCCTGAGGTTATTTTGGCTGCATCCAGTGAGGGTATGCGGGCAGCATCGAAGCTACCAGAAGTAATTTTAGCTGCATCAAGGGAAGGAACATCAGAGGCAGCCAGTGAAGCTCCTGCAATGACACGCCCTTTAGCATCGACGGTTACTTTAGGATAGGTTCCGGCGGTTACGCCTGAACTGGCGAGGGTAAGAGCAGCGGAGACATTGGCAGATCCGTCGAAGCTGACGCTCCATGTGGCATCGCCGGTTGAAGCAATGCTGCGGGCGGTTGCAAGTTTGGTAGCCGTATCGGCATTTCCGGCAGTTGGGCTGATTTCGATGTAGGCACTCCCACTCCAGCGGTAAATTTTATTGGTATCGATGGCGGTATAAATCTTACCCTGTTCGCCTGAGCCCGGGAATGCAGCAAGGTTGGCGTATTCGAGCACATCGTCAACGTAGGAAGGAAGCTGAGAAGCCGGCACCTTGCCGGTAGCGTCGAGTTCGGCGAGGCCGTTGGCGACGCCTTTGAGGGAAGTGGAGAGCTTGGCATCGAGGGAAGTTTGCAAGTTGGCGATGTCGTTGATTGCATGGCCGTGTGCCGATGGGTTGAAAGTGGATGGTTTGCCGGTGATATGCGACCAGTCGGCCCATTGCCATGAAAGTGCACCGCTGACAGGGTCCTGGGTAAGGTATTGGTTGGCAGATGTGGGTTTGCCGAGTATGGCCTCGGAAAACTGAATGCCTGAGGCTGCATCGTTGCGGACAAAATGAAGGTCGAATTGTGCCATACTAGGGATATTTTATTGGTTTATAAAGATTTCTGCGGGAAATTGTCTGCCGGCTGGTACCACACTTCACACTTCAGGGTGATGATGGGCTTGTTGTTTTCGATCATGAAACGAATGATTTGGGAAAGTCGATGGACATCGAGGCGCACACCGATGGCGACTTCGCGCTCGTTTTCGAGGGATTCAATGATTTCGCGCACTTGAGTAAGATTGTTGGCGATGGCATCGGAAAGCATGGTTTTAAGTTCGGGGAGAGGATGATGCGTTGTTGTAATTTCATCTCTACCGGACAATCTGTTTGTGGTTTGGAGATCAGGGATGAGGGTTGCCGGTGCTGCTTCCCTGTTAGGTGGGGTTTCCGATTGGAGTTGTGGGCTTGGTTTAGAGGTTTTCGTGTGTGCCATGGTTGTTGAATTTTGATAAAGTGGTTCGTTTCCAGAGACCGTTGACGCGGTGGTAGATGAAATCGTCGCCTTTGTACCATGTTGCTCCTGGCGGCGATGGTGGATCGGTGGAGGAAAATGGTTCATGATCGTTCATAATACCAAGGTTGGTGCGTATAAGCTGAAAGCGGCGCTGGATAGAAAAGATAGAGGAGGTTTTGGGGGTTAGGGGTTGGGGGTTAGGGGTTGGGGGTTGGGGGTTGGGGGTTGGGGGTTGGGGGTTGGGGGTTGGGGGTTGTATGAGGAAGTGGGCGATGCGTTTCATGGTTGGGGGCGGTGATTGGTGAGTGGTGAATGGTGAGTGGTGAGTGGGAGTTGTTGGGGGTTGGGGGTTGATCAGGTAATAAGATTTGATTTATCTCACGTGATTTCTGTAGGATTGGATGATTTTTGGGCATAAAAAAAGCACGGCGGTGCCGTGCCTGGTAGAGGTTCTGGTTCATAATCAGAGTTTTATTTCCTGGTCGGCTTTGGGCCTGCTCTCAGGACGGGATGCGCTTAGATAAGTACGTACAGTGTCGAAACTTAGATTCTGGCCGGATTCGTCGTGGAAGTTATCGCAAATAAACTGCGCGGCCTCAGTGATCGACCAGGGCAAAAGGGTTTCTCCTTCAGGGGTGCGGTGGTTCATCCCTTTGAAGAAAAGGTCGCACAACACCTTAATCCTGCCTTTGAAAGGCATCTTACGCACTCCCCTGCCCTGCCTCTGTCGCCGGAGTTCGTTGAATTCGCGGGTCTTTGTGAGTCTTTCAATTTCGAGCTCGCAAAGTTTGTCGAAGCTCGGTTGGTTTGGGTTGACAAAGTCAGGGGTGTCCTGTCGGTAGTCGTAAATCTGATTTGTGAGGTAAGCTATCTTGTCTTCATGGACTTCATAAGTGCTTAGGGCAGTCTTCACCTCCTCAAAGTTGTAATGTCTTTTGCTGCTGTATGCGTTAAGGCGAGGATTCTTGGGAAGTCGGTGTTTGTCGGTTAACTTGTGGCGTAATAGATCAATTTGGGTTATTAGCTTGGTGTGACGGTGGCGGCGCTGGTTGTCGGAAAAGTGATGAGCGTTGAGCTTGATGAGTTTTTCAAGGTTGTTGAGCCAAAGAACTGGTTCGTTGACTCTGCTGCAGTGATGCTCGAGGAAGGCGGGTATCTCGGAAAGTCCTACACTAAGGACCTGGTTGAAAAGAATCTGACAGTACTGCTCATCGTTGAGTAGCACTGCCGAAAGGATGTCGAATTGGCTGTTTCCGGGAACTGCTGTGTAAGTGGTCTCGCGGAAAGTCAAAATCTCAAGCTGGCGGATGTTCTTCTTTTTCATATGGCGGTGGGATTCGGGAAATCAAGGAACGATAAAGGTTTTGTGAGTGTTATTTATTATATAATTGATTTTCTGATACTTACATTTATTCTTCAAAAGACTCAAACTACCAAATATAAACCAGCGAAAAAGGGAGCAGCGGAAAAAATGGGTGTAGTTATTAACATTTTATACTGACAAAATTGTCATGCATAGCGACATATTTTGTCGCAAAAAAGCAGAGAAAGGGGGGGGAAATATTTTATGAAAAAAAATGGCTGAAAGCTTGGAAAGACGGTGTTTTTTGCGTAATTTCACGTCAGTTCAATGAGTTCTTTGCTGCTTTGGGTGGTCGAAAATTGAGGGTCTTATTCGGGGACAGTGATTTTCGGGGTTTGTAAGAATGTGATATTTAGTGGGATGTGAGGATGGGGTCGGGAGCCCCCTTCTCCGCCAACCTAAAGCAGGCCCTCCCGAATTTTCGGGAGGGTTTTTGTTTTCAGGATACCGCCGTGCTTGCACGAGCGGTATAGCCTGAAAACAAAAACAAGACATTCGAAGCGAGTCGTGCCTGCTTTAGGTTGAAGCCCCCTGCCCGGGGATCAGCGCAGCTAATCCCCAGCCGTGCCTGCACGAGCGGTATAGCCTGAAAACAAAAACAAGACGAGCGAAGCGAGTTGTGCCTGCTTTAGGTTGAAGCCCCCTGCCCGGGGATCAGCGAAGCCATTTCCCCCCAAATTTTTGTGGCGGGCTTGGGCTAATGGGGTATAAAGCCGAAGGCCTTTGCCAAATCGGTTGAAGCCTGCGCGCAGCGAAAACCCGCAATGATGAGTTGGATGAATCAAACTTTCGATTTACAAACAGGTTTGTAAAGTCGGTCAATCACTCAAGCCTATTTTTTCGAAAAAGGCGAATCAGGTTCTTTGGCCATGTGGTTGAATACCAGCTTATCCACCAGACCTGGGAAAAATTTATTGAGCCAAACTGTAAGCTTGCCCTGTCGAGTGAGCACAATGGCGTTACGACGTTTTTCTATTGCGTCGAGCACATACACGGCCACTTCTTCGGCAGTCATCATTTTGCCTTCGTCACGCGGGGATTCTCCCTGTGATGAACCATTTGCCGCCAGGGCTGTATTACGGATGTTGCTGGCTGTAAATCCCGGGCAAGCAATGAGCACATGAAGCCCATTATGAAGGTTCTCAATGCGTAAAGCCTCCAGAAAACCCTGCATGGCAAATTTTGAAGCAGAATAACCTGTTCGGCCCGGCAATCCCTTGTATCCGGCAATGGACGAAATACCGGCAACAGTACCTTTACTTTTCAGCAAATAAGGCAGGGCATATTTTGCGCAGTACACCGTTCCCCAGAAGTTGATATCCATAACTTTCCGAATGACTTCAAGATCAAGATCGAGCAGCAATGCCCGCATCGATATCCCTGCATTATTGATGAGCGCATCAATGGCGCCAAAATAGTCGAAAGAACGCTCCACAAAGTCTTTGCAATCGTCCTCTTGGCTCACATCACCCTCAAAGAGGAATACTTCGGCGCCCTTGTCCCTGCATAAGCCGGCCGTTTTCTCAAGCTCGTGCACATTACGTGCCATTATAGCCAGCTTTGCCCCGCGACTTGCGGCTTCAACTGCCAATGCCCTACCAATGCCCGAGGACGCACCTGTGATCAGGATCACTTTATCTTTCATGCTTTCCCTATTTTTTTGACAAAAGTAAGATTAACCGCAAACTTACCTGATAACACACAGGACAAAGCGAAGCATTACCTTTGCATTAAAGAAATGTACGATGCTCAATAACCGTCAACTTTTCCAGCTGCACATGGGATTGCCTTCGGTGGCAGACGATCCGGTGGAAATTGTATCGGCTTCGGGCATTTATCTTTATGACGATTTTGGCAATCGCTATATCGACCTTGTATCGGGCGTTTCGGTGAGCAATGTGGGGCATCGCCATCCTCATGTGATTAAAGCGATAAAGGAACAACTTGAGCATTATATGCATGTGATGGTTTACGGCAAGTTTGTACACGCCCCACAGGTGAAGCTGGCTAAGTTGCTTACCGATCAACTGCCAGCTTCGCTCGACAGCGTCTATTTTGTCAACTCAGGTTCCGAAGCGATAGAAGGTGCGATAAAGCTGGCAAAAAGAGCCACCAGCCGGAGCGAGATCGTTTATTTCCGCAACGCCTATCATGGCGGAACTGCCGGTGCACTGAGCCTGCTGGGGCACGAAAATATGAAAAACGCCTTCCGGCCACTCGTTCCGGGAGGACGAATGCTCGACTTTAACAATTTCGAACAGATTACGCAGATCAGCACCAACACGGCAGCTGTCCTTATAGAGCCAATTCAAGCCGAAGCAGGGATAATTCTTCCCGAACCGGGCTATCTGGAAGCCTTGCGCGAACGTTGCAACCAAACAGATGCCCTGCTCATTTTTGATGAAATACAGATGGGTTTCGGCAGAACAGGAAAGCTGTTTGCTTTTGAGCATTACGGCGTAGTGCCTGATATTCTTTGTCTTGCCAAAGCCATGGGCGGAGGCATGCCAATCGGGGCCTTTGTGGCCTCACGCCAGTTGATGCATTCGTTAACCCATCTTCCCGAATTGGGCCATATCACCACATTTGGCGGCCATCCGGTGTCGTGTGCCGCCTCACTGGCTGCTTTGGAGGTTATTTTAAACGAAGGGCTACACCATAATGCCGAAGCCAAAGGTCAACGCTTCCAGAGGCGCCTTGCACAGCATCCGGCTTTATCAGCCATCAGGCGAAAAGGGCTGATGTTAGGTCTGCAGCTCAAAGAAGAGCTTGATATTAATGTTTTGATGAAAGTATTCAAGAAAAATCGTCTCGTAGTGGATCAGTTTCTATTCAACCACAACAGCTTCCGGATAGCCCCACCGCTCACTATAACCATAAACGAAATTGACGAAACCTCCAATTTAGTAGAAGCATCCTTAAACACTTGCCTGAAATGAAAAAAATAAACTATTTACTTGTTGCGCTGCTAGTTGTACTCGCTGATGCAAATGCACAGGACCGAATTACCGGACGGAATTTTGCCACCCGTTCGGAGGTAATTGCACGTAATGGTATTGCGGCAACAAGTCATCCCCTGGCCACACAGGTTGCCCTGCAAATTTTGCGTCAGGGCGGAACAGCCGTTGATGCTGCCATAGCAGCAAATGCTGTGCTTGGTTTGGTCGAGCCTACGGGATGTGGCATAGGCGGCGATCTTTTCGCCATTGTTTGGGACGAAGACAGTAAGAAACTTTACGGGCTAAATGCTTCCGGGCGCTCACCGGCAAAACTGACCTTTGACTATTTCCGAAAAAATAAAATCAAAACCATCCCCTCCTTCGGCCCTTTGTCGGTTTCCGTTCCCGGTTGTGTTGATGGCTGGAATGAGCTGCACAAGCGTTTTGGCAAATTGCCTCAGTCAGCACTCCTTGAGCCGGCTATTCGCTATGCCGAAGAAGGCTTTCCGCTCACCGAAGTGATCGCTTACTACTGGAAAACCAATGCCGAGCGCTTAAAACAATACCCGGGCTTTTCGCGTGTTTTTCTGCCCGATGGCAATGCACCGGAGAAAGGTGAGATTTTCCGCAATCCATGGCTGGCTAATACCTACAAGATTCTCGCCCGCGAGGGTTTCCGCACCTTTTATGAAGGCGAAATAGCTTCAACCATAGAGCGCTATATGCTCGACAACGAAGGTTTTCTTACTGCAGCCGATCTGGCAGCGCACAAATCGGAATGGGTCAATCCTGTTTCTACCAATTACCGCGGCTATGATGTCTGGCAGCTGCCGCCCAACGGACAGGGCATTGCAGTTCTTCAAATGCTCAACATCCTTGAGCTGTACGACATCAAGGGCATGGGTTTTGGCAGCCGCGATTACATTCACACCTTCGTGGAAGCCAAAAAGCTGGCTTTCGAAGACCGCGCACGCTATTATGCTGATCCCGATTTTGTCAACGTACCGGTTCAGCGGCTGATTTCGAAAGAATATGCCCGCGAGCGTGCCAAACTGATCGATCCGAACAGGGCCGGCAAGAGTTACCCTGCTGGCATACTCGAAACCGACAACACCATCTACCTCACCGTGGCCGACCAGTGGGGCAATATGGTTTCGCTCATCCAAAGCAATTACCGTGGCATGGGCAGCGGCATGACCCCCACCGGACTGGGCTTTGTGTTGCAGAACCGGGGCGAGTCGTTCAGCCTCGAACCTGGTCATCCTAATGTTTATGCCCCGGGCAAACGGCCTTTCCATACCATTATTCCCGGTTTTGTGACCAAAGAAGGCAAACCCTGGCTGAGTTTCGGTTTAATGGGCGGCGCTATGCAGCCTCAGGGCCATGTGCAGGTGCTTGTCAATATGATCGACTTTGGGATGAACCTACAGGAAGCCGGCGATGCCATGCGCATCAGCCACGAAGGCTCATCGGAACCCACCGGCGAGCGTATGAACGACGGTGGCTGGGTGAACCTGGAATCGGGCTTCAACTACGAAACCATCAGGGAACTGATGAAGATGGGCCATCGCGTGAAGTTCGACATGGGTGGCTATGGCGGCTATCAGGCAATAATGCGCGATTCCAAAACAGGAGTCTATTACGGAGCTTCAGAATCGAGGAAAGACGGCCAGGCGGCGGGGTATTGAACCTGGTGCTGGTTACTGGGTACAAGGTGCTGGGGAAGAGTTAGTTAATTAGTTTATTTAGAGTGTTTTAGTTTTTGTTTGGGGTTTGGGGTTTATTGTTCAGTGCTTTTCAACCCGTAACTCGAAAACTCGTAACCCGTAACCAATAACCCGCAACGCGCAGCAATTACCCGGCACCCAGTCTCACGTTTTCTGCTTCTTCTTTTTGGCTGCAGGAAAGAGTACGTTGTTCAGAATCAGTCTGTAACCCGGAGAATTGGGGTACATATCGAGATCGGTGGGCGGATCGCCAACCAGATGCTGATAATCTTCGGGGTCGTGGCCGCCGTAAAAAGTCCAGAAACCATTGCCAAATGTGCCGTGGATGTATCGGTCTTCGCCGAAGCCCTTGTTGTCGGCCAGCACAATCACTTCCGATTTAACGAAGTCTTTGTTGAAAGCCGTGGTCTGGCCCATAAATCCCAGGATCACTCTTTCATGGTTTTGCGTAAGCATGGTAGGCACAGGGTCCCATTTGGCCGAAAAATCGAACAAAACAAATAAGTCGTTACTCTGATTGATGCTTCGCGAACGATAATTGGTTACGTCGATATTGCTAATCTCGTACTCCATGGGGTTGGTAACCACACTGAAATTGGTGAAGGCAAAGCATTTGTGGTAGCTGATCATTTCGGGATGACCTGGCCCGATGGGGTCACCATCGAACATCACATCGCAGATATCTAGGCCTTCGGCCGAGATGGCCACATCGAAACTGTCGGTAGCCGAGCACATGGCAAACATATAGCCACCGCCGGCCACAAACTCACGGATTTTATTGACTACCGCCAGCTTGAGTTGCGAAACTTTCTGAAAACCATGCCTTGCCGCTGTGGCTTCCTGCATGCGCACATCTTCCTGATACCATGGAAAATGCCGGTAGCGCGCCCAGAACTTGCCGTATTGCCCGGTGAAGTCTTCATGATGCAGGTGCAACCAATCGTAGGTGGGCAAAACGCCCATCAGCACATCGTCGTCGTAGATGATATCATAAGGTATCTCGGCATAGGTAAGCACCAGTGTAACGGCATCATCCCATGGAAGTTTGTTTTTTGGCGAGTAAACGGCAATGCGCGGGGCCTTTTGCAGCTTCATCTCATCCATATTGGTGCCCATATCGGCAATCTCAGCCAGAATAGCATCGGCCTGAGCATTGGCAATCACCTGAAAGCTGACATTGCGCAGCCGGCATTCCTTTTCGATATCGGGGTGATGCGGGATGAGATAAGAGCCCCCGCGATAGTTGAGCAACCAGCTGATTTCCACGTCCTGAGCCAGCACCCAGTAGGCAATGCCGTAGGCTTTGAGGTGGTTTTGCTGGCTGTTGTCCATGGGAATTAAAATGTAAGCAGCCCTAAGGCTCAGGGGGCCGAGCATCAAAAACAACAAAAGGGTGTAAATGAGTTTTCGCATAGCGGCAAAAGTAGTCAGTTAGTTATTGAACGGTAATAGTTCAAAAAAATTACCCTAAAACCAATCGTTGAATCAGAACTCGGAGGTGAAATGGAATTTGATGTCTGGATATTTTTCCATGGCCGTTTGAAGCGCATAGGGCGAATCGGCAAGAAAGACGTCCCTGCCCTCCTTGTCTAAAGCCAGAAAAGAAGATTTTCGGGCTTTGAAGTCGTCGAGCATGGCTTTGTTATCGCTGGTTATCCAGGCCGTTTTGTGCAAGGTGATGTGCTCATAACGGCAGCTGGCGCCGTATTCATGCAGCAGTCGGTACTGAATAACCTCAAATTGCAGCGCTCCCACAGTGCCGATTATTTTGCGGCCTGTAGTCTTGCCCGTAAAGAGCTGAGCCACACCCTCGTCGGTGAGCTGCTCAAGCCCTTTTGCCAATTGCTTCGATTTCATGGGATCGGCATTTTCAACGTAGCGGAAAAGTTCCGGCGAGAAGCTCGGAATGCCTTTGTAGTGCAATATCTCGCCTTCGGTTAGCGTATCGCCGATCTTGAAGTTTCCGGCATCATAGAGCCCTACGATGTCGCCGGGGTACATTTCGTCCACCACCGATTTCTTTTGTGCCATGAAAGCGGTTGGATTGGCAAATTTGAGTTTTCGGTCGAGGCGCACATGGTGATAGGGCTTGTTGCGCTCAAAACGCCCCGACACCACACGCACAAAGGCAATTCTATCGCGGTGGTTGGGGTCCATATTGGCGTGTATCTTGAATACAAAGCCCGAAAAGGCTTCTTCGTTTGGCTCTACGTGGCGCTCCTCAGCATCGCGGCCTACTGGCGTGGGCGCAATACGGATAAAACAGTCTAGCAGCTCGCGCACGCCAAAGTTGTTCAGCGCACTGCCAAAAAACACCGGACAGATCCTGCCGCTCAGGTAGTCGTCCACTTCAAACTCAGGATAGACCCCGCTGACCAGATCGAGGTCGTCGCGCAGCTGATGAGCAGCATCGCCAATATATTGTACGAGAAACGGATTGCTCAGGTCGTCGAAGGCTATGCCCGGTTCTACACGCTGTTTATTGGGTTCGAAAAGATACAGGCTTCGGTCAAAGATGTTATAAACTCCACGGAATGTAGGTCCCATGCCGATTGGCCAGCTCAGCGGCGTAACTTTGAGGTGCAGCTTACGCTCAATCTCATCAAGCAGGTCGAAAGGGTCTTGTCCGGGCCGGTCGAGCTTGTTGATAAAAATCATGATGGGCGTGTGTCGCATACGGCACACTTTGACAAGCTTTTCGGTTTGAGGCTCAACGCCCTTGGCGGCATCAATCACCACCACCACACTATCCACGGCTGTGAGGGTGCGGTAGGTATCTTCGGCAAAATCCTGGTGACCGGGCGTGTCAAGAATATTAATTTTGACATCTTTATACTCAAAACCCATTACTGATGTAGCCACCGAGATGCCGCGCTGGCGCTCAATCTCCATCCAGTCGGAGGTGGCGGTTTTGGTGATTTTGTTCGACTTAACGGCGCCGGCCACCTGAATTGCACCGCCAAAAAGCAGCAGTTTTTCGGTGAGTGTGGTCTTGCCCGCGTCGGGGTGGCTGATGATGGCAAAGGTGCGTCGGCGTTTAATCTCCTCAATAAAACCCATTCAAAAAAATTTTTGCAAAAGTAAGCATTGGCGCCGATCTGAGCTAATAACCTGCCTTTCTGTCACTAATGAACGGCAATCAAGCCAGTTGCTTCCATCCAATACGACGCTGAAGTGAACATTCCCTCAAGAAAATGATCAAATAAAATCCATTAGCGCTCTGAAGCCCCAAAGCCAACCACCTTCTCACCTGAATTCAGCGATATAGCCCATGAATCAAGAGAAAATAATTTTATTTTTATAACCAAATAGGTACTGTTATCCGCTCTCATATCAAATTTTGTTACGATGTATCATTTTTTTAACTTCTCAATCGTCCTGAGAATGTGTTGCCGCCTGTCATTTGTCAATTACCTGTTAGCATTGCTTCTGCTAAATGCCTGCAGAGTGGTTCCGGAGATTGCCCAGCCTCCGGTTGTTACTACCCTTGAGGTGACAGATATCTCGACGACCACTGCAAAAGGAGGAGGTATTGTGGCTGGAAAGGGTGGCGAGCTTAACGCCAGAGGGCTCGTATGGCACACCAGCCCGAAGCCCACCTTGGAGCATAACAGCGGTTCTACTTACGAAGGCATAAGCTTTGGAACATTCGAAAGTATCATTACAGGACTCACACACAGCACAACCTATTACGTTAGAGCCTACGCCACAAACATTTTCGGTGATAAATACGGCGAACAGGTGGAATTCACCACCACATCGGCCACGGGCGCACCAGTGGCGGCTTTTGTTGCAAACGTCAGAACAGGCGCTGTGCCTTTCGTAGTCAACTTTACCGATCAAAGTGCGAATAAACCCAACAGCTGGATTTGGAACTTTGGAGACGGAACAAACAGCAGCCTTCAAAACCCAATTAAAACATTCAATAAACCAGGAAGTTATACCATTTCGCTCACTGCCGTAAACGATATTGGTTCGAACACGCGCACCAAAGAAAATTATATTAATGCAGCGCCAGATTTGCTGAACAATGGTCTCCCCTGCCCCGGCACACCAGCGGTCATTGATGTTGACGGAAACACCTACAACACCGTACTCATAGGCAACCAATGCTGGATGAAGGAAAACCTGAGAACAACAAAATACCGTGACGGAAGCCCTGTTTATTACCCCGGCAATAACAATACCTTATGGTCGAGCACTACCACAGGTGCGTATGCCTGGTACGGCAACGATATCTCGTGGAAAAATACCTACGGCGCCCTGTATAATTGGTTTGCAGTGAACAGTTCCGAAGGGCTCTGTCCCGCTGGATGGCATATACCTTCCAAGGCCGAATTGGACCAGTTGGTCGGTTATGTGGTTGCGCAAGGCTACAGCAATAACAACATACAAAACGGCGCAGCCAATGCGCTGAAGTCGTGCAGGCAGGTGGATTCACCATTCGGCACCATGTGCAACACAAACGCGCATCCGCGCTGGGGACATTGCGAGGATCGTTTTGGCTTTGACGCATTTGGTTTTGCGGGTCTGGGTGGCGGGCTTCGTCTTAAAGATTTCGATTATATCGGATTAGAAAATTCAGGAATTTTCTGGTCTTCAATGGAACAGTCATCCGATAAGGCTTGGGGCATGAGCCTCGACCGGCAAACAGGACAGATTAATGTTCTTCATTATTTCAAAATAACCGGTTTGAGTGTAAGATGCTTGAAGGATTAAATAATTAGTTGATGTGATTGCGGTCATTTTAAACATCCACAGGTGCTAAGAATAATATCACAAAGAATTTAATTAACCGACCACATACCAGCAGCCTGCTTTGATGTATAAAATCCTCATTTCAGGATTAATTAAGATAGATACTTTTTACTAAAGCGCTTTGTAAAAGAGGGATTCCCAATAAAATGTTTTAATTTACTTTCGCAGAACATTCCATTAACTTGATAATTGACCCTTAAGGTCAAATAATTATTAAATAAATACAGCCTGTTCTTATCTTTGGCCAACAATGCACAGATTAAAAGGTTATGAAAAAATTGTCCCTATCATTATTGTTGCTGTTAATTGGTTTGGGCTTTCAAACAACCGCCCAGCAAGCCGGCGAGCTTAAGACACAATTTGACCAGCTACGCTACAGGCTCGACGCTTTGGATAAAAACATCGACGACCTGCTTTGGTATCAAAAAGTGGGCGATGTGGCCGACATCGACAAGGTCTATATCTATGGGCCGCCACCCGCCAAGGTGAAAAAGCCCGAAAAAACCGGAACAACCAATCCCGTAAAATTCTGGACCTATGTCTTCACGCCCAAAAACATGCAGAAGGGCCGAAAATATCCGCTCATTGTGCTGCCACACGGTGGCGTTCATGCCGATTTTACGACCTATTATGCGCATATCGTAAGAGAACTTATCGCTCAGGGCTATGTGGTTACAGCGCCGGAGTACCGTGGCAGTACCGGCTACGGCGAAGCCCTTCAGAAACAAATCGATTACGGAGGCCTTGAGAACGAAGATGTGCTGGCGGCGCGCAACCATCTTGTAGACAATTATCCATTTATCGATGGCCGCAGAGTGGGAATTGCAGGTTGGAGTCATGGCGGAATGATTGCACTGATGAATATTTTCGACTATCCGGATTCCTATCAGGTGGCTTATGCCGGAGTTCCCGTGAGCGACCTCATTGCCCGCATGGGCTATGCTACCGACGATTATCGACGGTTGTTTGATGCCGAATACCACATTGGCGCCACGGCCCGCGACAATGTGGAAGAGTATCGCCGTCGTTCGCCGGCCTGGCAGGCGCATAAGCTGAAAACGCCACTGCTTATCCACACCACAACTAACGACGATGACGTGTATGTGATTGAAGTGGAACATCTTATCAAGGCTTTAAAAGCAGAAGGCAAAAAATTCGACTACGAGATTTTTCAGGATGCCCCCGGTGGCCACAGCTTCGACAGGATGGACACACCCTACGCTTGGAATGCCCGCGTGAAAATTTATAAGCATCTGGCACGCTACCTGAAGCCTGAAAGTCCGATTGAAAACGTTGAACAGCTTCGAAAAGCTGCCTACCGTGGCATGTAAAACCAAGTGACAATGACTGAGCGGTAAATGGAAAGTGCTGCTTCTATCTGAAAAAACGGATGATGAGCACTTCACCCAGCAAAAAGAGCAAGGTGAGCAACACAAAAAGCTGATGAATAGGACGTCCGGTGAGAAAATCGCTGACGGCCTCGCCTAAGCCCCGTGCATCGGGTCTGAGGATGTCGATGTGTTTATAGCCTTTTTCCTGAAGTTGCCTTTTCACCTCCTCTGCTGTGGCAAAATCCATTACCGATTCCTTTCGCGACTCGTTGATGGCAAGTCTGAGCAAAAGGCTATCACCGGCATAAAGACCATAAAATCCCGGCCTGAGCAACTCGGGATAAACCACTGCAATCGTCCGCTCACCAAGGCTTGTTAGCTCGGGCAGAATACGAACCGACTGATCCTGAGCCCTTAATTCGAGGCGAACACGATCGTTGTAGATGTAGCTCCCTAACGGAGTCTTGACAGGGCCGTCGATCAGATGATACAATGATGCATTACGATTGCTCAGCAGGATGGTGCGATAAATCAGTGCCACAAAGAGGTTGTTGTTCATCAGATTGGTCCAGGAGGACTCCAATGGCGCCGCATAGGCATAAACCAAACCCTGCTCTTTTGGTGAGGCCAGCAACAAAGGTTTGCCGTTGAGAAGTCGGGCTGGAGCCTGTGCCGGCGATCCTTCAGCCGCTTCGAGCGAATACCAGCGCCTTAACCATGGAAACTCGGCATTATCCGGCACCTTACCCAGAGCACCTTTAAGCAGCGGGTGTTCAGTTTGCAGCATATTGACCCTGCTGCGTGTGGTATCGGATTGAGCGCCGAAAAGAATGCCCAACTGCGCTGAAAATGCAGCGATGGAACTGTTGTCGATTTCAGAAGGAAAGATGACCAGATTACCACCATTGCTCACAAATTCGGTTAACGCCCGTTCGAGACCGGAATTGATCTCTTCGAGGCCACTCAGAAAAATGGTCTCATAATAGTCGAGCATCTGCACATCAAGGCGGAGTCGCTGAGCCGTTTGAAATTCCACCTGTGGGTCGTCGCCAAGCAGCAAACCGAGATAAGTATTGGGCTTTTTCTCGTAGATCTCGAGCACCGGCAATGCCTTTCGCACCTCGAACGAGAGGTAAAGCTCGTCATCAAAAGTTACGGGATCGTCCACCACCGATATGGTAGCTTCATGATAACCAGATGTTTCCGGAAAGTATTGCAGTACAATCTGTGTGCTTCGTCGCGCTTCGATGTCAATAGTGCTGGATGCTTTTTGCACCCCGTTTACCGATAGGGCAACAGGCAAGGCTTCGGCTATGGTTTCGCCCCAATTGGTCAGTCGAACATGAAATTCAATGGGCTGGCCGGGGAGCAAAACCGGATTTTCGAGCCAGCAGGTGTCGAGGCTGATGTTGTTTTTTCTGGCCGGGATGCCCTGAACCAGGAATAATCTGAGGCTGCTGTCGGCTATCAGCTGATCGAAATTCAGGGCACTGCGCTGAAAATCGCTTAGCAGATAAATGAGACGTCCTGCCCTGTTGTCGGCTGATTCGTTCATCTGCAACCTTTGAAGCACCTGCCCGAGGCTTACGCCCGCTGCATTGGGACGCACCTGCTGCAATTCCTGCTGGAATTCGGCTGCCGACATAAAACGTTGATGCTGAGGAAGAAAATCGTTGCTCAGCAAGCTAAAACGATCGTCCATTCGGAAAGCCGACGGCAAGCTGCCGGCCTGGCTGCGCAACTCATCGAGCACGCTCATACGATCGGCACGCAACTGCATGCTGAGCGAATTGTCGAGGTAAACGCTGATGTGCTTCAGCCCCTCGTCGGGGGCGTCGCCCGACTTAAGGTAAGGTCGTGCAAAAGCAATAACTAAAGCCGCAACAGCCAGCACGCGCATGAGCAAAATAAGCAAATGCTTGATTTTACGCTGCTTATTGGTTTGCTGCTGAAGATTCTTCAACAGCCTCACGTCGCTGAACAAAAGCGTGCGGTGCCTGCGGAAATTGAAAAGGTGGACAATGACCGGAATGGCCATTGCAAACAACCACCAGAGTATTTGAGGGTGTACGAAGTGCATTTTAGCTGTGTGGAGTGCAAAAGTAAGGAAAACCGGATCGATAAAATTGTCCTTAATCGGCCTGAGCAGTGACAACGATTTCGGGCAAATGATTTAAACGCAAAAAATCATGGTAAACAAGGTATTGTTCATATATCCCTGCATTCTGATTGAACAGGCAAAGGCAGGAAAATCTACCTTTGCAGCAAGCACCAAAATAGCTGCAATCCTAGTATGACATTTGATTCAGGCCCGGACTATCCGGAAAAACAGGGCGATTACACAGGCGAACCGAATGAGGAAGCCGGAAGCAAATCAGCAACAGAAGCGCAACCGGTAGTAAGGCTGGCCGGCATGTTTCAGAACTGGTTTCTGGATTATGCGTCTTATGTTATTCTCGAACGCGCCGTTCCCGAGATCAACGACGGGCTGAAACCCGTTCAGCGTCGCCTGCTGCACGCCATGAAGCAGCTCGACGACGGCCGCTACAACAAAGTGGCCAACATCATCGGACATACCATGCAATATCACCCTCACGGCGATGCTTCCATAGGCGATGCGCTGGTACAGCTCGGGCAAAAAGACCTGCTCATCGATACGCAGGGCAACTGGGGCAACATTCTCACCGGCGACAGCGCAGCTGCACCGCGATATATCGAGGCGAGGCTTTCGAAGTTTGCCAACGAGGTGGTGTTCAATCCAAAAACCACCCAATGGAAGCTGTCCTATGACGGTCGAAATAAAGAACCCATTACATTGCCCGTCAAATTCCCATTGCTCCTTGCCATGGGCGTGGAAGGCATTGCCGTGGGTCTGGCCTCGAAAGTAATGCCCCACAACTTCAATGAGCTCATCGATGCCTCCGTGGCCTATCTGAAAGGAGAAGATTTCGTGCTTTATCCCGATTTCCTCACGGGAGGACTGGCTGATGTTTCCAAATACAACGACGGGCTGCGCGGCGGCAAGGTTCGTATTCGCGCAAAAATTAGTCAGCTTGATAAAAAAACACTTGTAATCAACGAAATACCTTTTTCAACCACGACTACTTCGCTCATCGACAGCATCATTGCAGCGAGTGAGAAAGGCAAAATCAAGATCCGCAAAATCGATGACAATACCGCCGAAAATGTGGAAATTCTGATTCACCTTGCGCCCGGTGTTTCGCCCGATCAAACCATCGATGCCCTCTACGCCTTCACGCAATGCGAGGTGTCGGTTTCGCCCAATGTGTGTGTGATCCTCGATGGCAAACCGGCCTTTCTGGGTGTAAGCGATATCCTGAGGCACAATACCAATCAAACTAAAGCCTTATTGGGGCTTGAACTACAGATCAGACTTGGCGAACTCAACGAGGAATGGCACCATTCATCGCTGGAAAAGATATTCATCGAAAATCGCATTTACAACAAGATTGAAGATTGTGAAAGCTGGGAAGAAGTGCTCGAAACCATCGATGAGGCGTTGAATCCCTTCAAACCTTTGCTCAGGCGCGAAGTAACCCGCGACGATATTGCCCAGCTTACCGAGATTAAAATAAAGCGCATATCGAAATACAACACTTTCAAGGCCGATGAGCACATCAGGGGACTGGAAGCCGAAATGGACGAAGTGCAAAACCACCTCGACCACCTCACTGACTACACCATCCTCTACTACGAACAGCTGAAAAAGAAATACGGCAAAGGGCGCGAGCGCAAAACCGAGCTGCGCAACTTCGACAATATCGAGGCTGCCGCCGTGGCCGCCAACAACGAAAAGCTCTATGTGAACCGTACCGAAGGTTTCATCGGCACCTCGCTGCGCAAGGACGAGTTTGTAACCGATTGCTCCGACATCGACGACATTATTGTCTTCAGGGAAAACGGCAGCTTTGTGGTTACAAAAGTTGCCGCCAAAACCTTTGTGGGCGAGGGCATCATCCATGTGGCCGTGTTTAAGCGCAACGACGACCGCACAATTTACAACATGATCTACCGCGATGGCAAAAAAGGCCCCTGGTATGTGAAACGCTTTGCGGTGGTGGGCGTTACGCGCGACAAGGAATATGATCTCACGGCCGGCAATGCCGACTCAAAGGTTTACTATTTCTCGGCCAATCCCAATGGCGAAGCCGAGATCGTTAAGGTTACCCTCAAACCCAAACCCAAGCTCAAAAAACCCAGCTTTGAGTACGATTTTGCCCAGCTGGCCATTAAGGGAAGAGCCTCGCGTGGTAATTTGCTCACCAAGAATCCCGTGCGTAACATCCACAAACGAGAAGACGGCGTGAGCACTTTGGGCGCACGGTCCATCTGGTACGACGATACGGTGCAGCGGCTCAACACCGAGGGTCGGGGAAGGCTTTTAGGCCAGTTTATGGGCGACGACCGCCTGATTAGCATAATGTCGAACGGCGACTTTAAGCTCACCTCGTTCGACCTATCTACGCATTTTGAGGACGATATGATCTTCCTGCGCAAGTTTGAACCCGACGAGGTGTTTTCGGTCATCTACATCGAAGGCGAAACGGGGCTGCACTACCTCAAACGCTTCCAGATTGAGGAAGAAACGCCCTCCAACAAACGCATCAGCTTCATAGGCGATCACCCCGAAAGCCGCTTTATACAAATAATGTTCGACGCCCTGCCCATGCTGAGCCTGAGCTTCAAACCCAACGAAAAAGGACGTCAGCCGGAAGACGAAACCGTGAACGTAGCCGAGTTTATCGGCGTGAAAAGTGTAAAGGCAAAAGGCAAACGACTGAGCAATAATATCATAGACACTATCACCGAACTTGAACCTTTACGCCCTCCCGAGCTGGAAGAGACCGAGGAAGAAGTAGGCGCAGAAACCAACAACGGTGACAATGGTATTCCTGAAGACGTGGACGCTGAGACACAGTCAGATGATAAGATAGATTCGTCCCCTTCTGAGGAAGAAGGCAACCGCAGACCCTCGTCGGGCGGAATACAGATGACGCTGGAGTTTTAGGGTTTTTATCATTCCCCTGAACATAGTTTGATTTCAGGCATTAGAAAAAGCCAACAGTTATTACACGCAAAAAAAAGAGCGACCTTTTGGGTCGCTCTAAGTAATTTATATTCAAATCTTTACAACTTCACCGCAACACCAATATTGAAATAGGCAATTCCGGTGCCGAGTTCGGCCATGGCGCCGATTTTATCGGTGAAGTAGTAGCGTCCCCCTACATAACCCGAAAAGATGGCTGCGCTTGAGCTGGCATTGAAGCCAAGGGGTACGTTGCCAATTTCTTTGGCCGAAACCACATTGTAGCCCAGCAAAATACCCGCATAGGTGTCCAGATTGTCAACCAGCGGATAATGAAACGAGCCGCGTGCACCAATGATGAAGTTCGTGTACTTCCAGCCGTATGATCCGGTTGAATACGTTGTTTCCCATTTGGCTGAGGCAAAACCGATGTAACCGCCAACGCCTATGGAAGCAACATCAAGTACATTGTCGATGATACCCTGCTCGTAGGAAATGGAGATCGGGGGCATTTTGGAGGTGTAGTACGAGCCGGTGTAAAGTGCTGATAGCAATCCCACGCCTACATTGACCACTTTGTCACCTTTTTCGAACATGGGGTCCTGAGCAAAGAGGTTCGATGCAATGACCATTGTGGCCATCACCAAAACAATGAATTTTTTCATAACGATTGGTTTTGTTGGTTAATTCAGATGAACAAAGTTATGGGCATATTCTGTGAAATTATTCTCAAGATTGCCACTTTTTTAAAAAAATTTGGTAAAGTCAATCCTTCAGAGCTATGCACGCTTAGCCAACAAATTTTTTCTATCTTTATCTGAAAACCAACACCATGCCCCAGACTTCGGATATTCGCAACAAAACCCTTGTTTATTTTGCATCAGGAAATGACAACAGGAAATATCGATTACTCAACTACGGTAAAATCATCCTGATTGACAATTGTTTCCGCAACCAAAAGGAATAATAGTTATAAGATTGTACACCCGCGAACCCTTTGCCTGGGCATGGACTGCCTCGAGGCTGTGGATGTGATGGTAAAATTGGGGGTAAAAGTGGTTGCCTTTATAAGCTCTAATGATGGGTTGAAGTAGGCCAGAAGGCTTCGAAAAGCTAACTTTGGCAATTAAAATTGTAACATTATCGTATGAGTGACCAATTAGCTTTGGAGAAAACCCTTTGGCAGGCAGCAGATAAACTCCGCAACAATATGGACGCGGCTGAATACAAACACGTAGTGTTGGGTTTGATTTTCTTGAAATATATTTCAGATGCTTTTGATGAATTGTATCAAAAATTAGAAACAACAAAGCACGAAACAGGAGCCGACCCCGAAGACAAAGACGAATACACAGCCGAGAGAGTTTTTTATGTGCCACCGCAAGCCCGTTGGAAATGGTTGCAAGGCAGAGCAAAATTGCCGACAATCGGCAAAGACATTGACGTAGCAATGGACAGCATTGAGCGTGACAATGCCTCTTTAAAAGGCGTGTTGCCCAAAGACTATGCCCGACCTGCTCTCGACAAACAACGTCTTGGCGAACTCATTGACCTGATAGGTTCTATTACGCTGAACAAAAACGGCAACGGCAAAGGCAAAGACGTTTTGGGTTTTGTATTTGAGTATTTCCTCGGGCAATTTGCCGATGCCGAAGGCAAAAAAGGCGGACAGTTCTATACGCCTGCCAGCATTGTAAAACTCTTGGTGGAAATGCTTGCCCCCGAAGCCGAAAAGCGCGTGTATGACGGCTGTTGTGGTAGCGGCGGTATGTTTGTACAAAGCGAAAAATTCATTGAACTGCACGAACACCGCAAAGGTAAAATATCCATTTTCGGACAAGAGAGCAACCCGACTACTTACAAGCTGGCAAAAATGAACCTGGCTATCCGGGGCATTGATGCCAAAATTGAATTGGGCGATACTTTGATGAACGACAAATTCCCTGAGTTGAAAGTGGATTATGTCATCGCCAATCCGCCTTTTAATGTGAGCGACTACAATATCAACAGGACTGAAACCCACAAATGGAAATACGGCATACCACCCACCGGCAACGCCAACTACGCTTGGCTGCAACACTTTGTGAGCAAATTGGCTCCTTATGGCACGGCAGGCATTGTGTTGGCAAACGGCAGTATGAGTTCGGAAACAGCCACCGAAGGCGAAATCCGTAAAGCAATGATTGAAGCCGACTTGGTGGACTGTATGGTTTCCTTGCCTTCGCAGTTGTTTTACAACACCCAAATTCCCGCTTGCTTGTGGTTTTTGGCTCGCAACAAAACGGAAACTACCAAATTCAGAAACCGCACCAACGAAGTGCTTTTTATTGATGCACGGGAATTTGGCACAATGATAAGCCGCAAACAACGTGAACTGACAGACAACGACATTGCCACCATTGCCGACATTTACCACAAGTGGCGAAGCAAAGAACAATTTGCCAAATACAAAGACATTCCAGGACTCTGCAAATCCGCCACCATTCAGGACATCCGCAAAAACAATTACATCCTGACCCCGGGACGATACATTGATTTTAAGCAAATAGAAGAAGACGAACAAGCATTTGAAGAAAAAATGCAAAGGCTCACGGCTACTCTTGCCGAGCAAATGCAGAAAGCCAATGAATTCGATGAAGCGATAAAACAAAACCTTGCGAAAATTGGATATGCGATATGAATAACTTTCAAGAAGGCAGCAACATAGAATGTAAAAGTCTGAAAAAGGCTATCGGTCAAAAATCAGATGTGGAAGCCTTGGCTGAAACCTGCGTGTGTTTTGCAAATGCTCAGGGTGGTACTTTGATAATAGGTATTGAAAATAAGCAATCGGAGCCGCCTGCCGACCAAAAAATCAACCCTGATGATATGAATAAAGTTCTAAGCAGGCTGCGTTCATTGACGAGCGGTGTGAGCTTGGCAAATCCCGAAATTATTAAGCACCCCAACGGAGGCGAGTATTTCACTGTCAAAGTTCTGCCCTCTGTCCGCACCATAGCCACTACTTCATCGGGCAAAGTATTGATGCGGGTTTCCGACAATTGTTACAGCGTCAGTAGTGAGGAATTGACTGACCTTGCAGCCGAAAAAAATGCTTTTCAATGGGAGTTGGTAGTATCCCAAAAGATAACCTTAGCGCAGGCAGACCCCGCTCAGATTGATTTTTTCGTGACTAATATCAGAAAATCTGAAAAGGTATCAGATTTTATCAAGCAAAAAACTGATGCAGAGCTGCTTGAATTTTACCAACTGCTGTCTCCAGAAGGCTACCTTACCAATTTGGGCGTACTTTGGCTGGGAGCGCCCGCCCAAAGGGCAAGGTTGTCTTATCCTCTTACTTTTCAATACTTAGTGTACAATGAGCGAGACGAAAAGATACGGGACAAAAAGTATCATTTTCATCAATACAACCCCATGCAACTCCTGCTCGATATTGAAAAAGAAGCCGTAGAGCTGAATTATAGTACGCAACTAAACAACGGTCTTTTCCGAGAAACCATTCGCAATTATCCCAGAGAAGTCATTCGGGAGTTGCTCATCAACAGCATAGCCCACAAACGATACACTAACTCGGGCGATATTTTTTTGGAAGTGTACCCCGACCGTATCGTACTTACCAACCCCGGTGGTCTGCCTATTGGTGTGTCGAAAGACAACATCCTACACGAACGCCAACGCAGAAACCCGCACCTGATACAAACCCTGCACGACCTCAAACTGATGGAAGGCGAAGGCTCGGGCTATGACTTGATTTATGAAAAACTCAGCCTCGATGCCAAACTCTTCCCCGAAATTGAAAGCAACTATTCCAAAATGTCCGTAACGGTCTATTCACGTATTGTCAGCGAAGAAGCCCTTACCGTGATTGATTACGTAAACAAGCATTTCCAACTCTCTCAAAAGGAAATTATTACTTTGGGTATGGTTGCCACACGCAAAAAGGTATTAGCAACTCAACTGTCTGTCGCACTGCAACTCCAAGCCGAAGAAAAACTTAAATATTGGCTCGGCTCCTTAGTGGAAAAAAACATCCTCGTTACGCGGGGCATCAAAAAAGGAACAGAATACCTGCTCAACCCTGAGCTGTTTTCGCAGGCTAAGCTCAACCTTGCTCCCGGACTCAAAACCATAGAACCTCACAAGCTCCGGGCTTTGATTGTAGAAGACCTCAAATACAACGGCAAAAGCACCATGAAAGCCATTCAGCAACGGCTGAGCGAAGTACTGCCCCAAGATATTCAAAAAACCGTGTACAAAATGGTTGCCGAGGGTGAAATTCAGGCAAGCGGAGCAAAGAAAAATAAGGTTTATGCCGCGTATAAAAAAAATAAATGAAAATAAAAATGAAAAACAAATTGACACATTACATTGATAATCAATTATTTATTTTCTTTTTGATACCCCAAAAAGAAAAAGAAAATAACCGTCTAATCCTTGATACATTTGCTTTGCCTGATACACAGGATGCAAAAAATCAATCCAATCAAAATAATCCCAAAAATCACGGATTAGATTACCAAGACATTCCCGGACTCTGCAAATCGGCCTCCCTCGAAGACATCCGCAAAAACAATTACATTCTAACCCCGGGGTGATACATTGACTTTAAGCAAATAGAAGAAGACGAACAAGCATTCGATGAAAAAATGCAAAGGCTCACGGCTACTCTTGCCGAGCAAATGCAGAAAGCCAATGAATTGGACGAAGCCATTAAGGAAAATTTGAGAAAAATTGGATATGAAATCTAAATGCTAAAAGTAAAACAAGAAAACCGTTATTTTACTTTGCGCTCATCAAAGTAAAATAAGGAAATTTTTATATTACTTTTGTACCAAAAAAAATCATGATACAACTTGAAACATATCAATCGGGCCAATTTGAAAAACACCATACGGGTTACACCTATTTTCGTCCGTCATTCATCAACGACCAATGGACATGGGAAGACCCTACCCTCAATCTCTTGCTGGAGAAAGCCTCCATAAAACTTGGAGAACTTAATTCCTTTTCACGCTTAGTACCCAATATCAATTTGTTTATTCAACTGCACGTAACCAAAGAAGCCGTGGTGTCGAGCCGCATTGAAGGCACGCAAACCCAAATAGACGAAGCCCTGCTTGATGAAGAGGAAGTTCATCCCGAGCGCAGAAACGACTGGAAAGAAGTTAACAACTACATCAAAGCGCTTAACGAAGCCATTGCCGAATTGGAAAAGCTGCCCATTTCGTCACGATTGCTCAGGCAAACACACAAAACACTGCTCAGCAATGTGCGGGGCGAACACAAACTGCCGGGCGAATACCGCAGCAGCCAAAACTGGATTGGCGGCAACACCTTGCTCGATGCCGTATTTATTCCTCCTCATCACCAATTGGTGCCCGAACTCATGAGCGATTTGGAAAAATTTCTGCATAACGACAGTATTAATGTTCCGGCACTCATCAAAATGGGCATTGCTCATTACCAATTTGAAACCATACACCCTTTTTTGGACGGCAACGGACGAATAGGGCGACTGCTCATTACCCTGTTTTTGGTGGATCAAAAGATTTTGCAAAAGCCCTTGCTCTACCTCTCCACTTATTTCGAAAAAAACAAGAGCTTGTATTACGACAACCTCACCTTTGTACGCACCAAAAACGATATGGTCCAATGGCTGCGCTACTTTTTGGCAGGTGTAGCCGAAACCGCTGAAAAGGCCACACAAACCCTCAGTGCAGTGCTGCAACTCAAAGCCCGATTGGAAAGCACCCTGCCACAAATCTATGGCAAGCGTGCCGCCAATGCCGGCATTTTATTAAACGCCCTGTTTAAAAAACCCGTCATTCATGTAAACGAAGCACAAAAACTACTGGGCGTAAGCTACAAAGCCGCCAACGACTTAGTGAGCGAAATGGTGCAAAACCGCCTGCTCAAAGAAATGACCGGCCAAAGCCGAAACCGCATTTTTGTTTTTGATGAATACCTGAAATTGTTTTGACAATGAGCGAATGGAAAAAATATAAGTTGGGGGAGTTGGGCTTTTTCTTTGGTGGAGTAACCTCTATTAAGAAGGAAGATTACGGACACGGAACGCCTTTTTTACCCTATAAAAACGTTTACAAAAACTCTAAAGTGAATGTAAACGAATTGGAACTAATGAATGTACGCCCATTGGATTTGGAAAGGCGTAATGCCATTTATGGCGATATTTTCTTTACTGCTTCTTCAGAAACACCTGATGAAGTGGCAATGTCTTCCGTATTGTTAGACGAAGTGGAAAACCTAACCTTCAACGGCTTTTGTAAAAGGTTCAGGTTGCACGACTTCAATACCTTGCTGCCTGAATATGCTCGATACTTGTTCCGTGACATTTCATTCAGACGAGAAGTGTACCAGTTGGCAACAGGCGACATTCGTTTCAATATCAGTCAAGAAAGTTTGGCAAACATCGAAATTGTAATCCCCGACCTTCCCACCCAACGCCAAATCGCCCAAATCCTTTCTTCGCTCGACGACAAAATAGAACTCAACCTGCAAATGAACCAAACCCTCGAAGCCACGGCACAAGCCATTTTCAAAGAGTGGTTTGTCCATTTCAACTTCCCCGGCTTTGACGGCGAGTTGGTGGATGGGCTGCCGAAGGGGTGGAGAGTTGAAAGATTTGATAATCATTTTGATGTGGTACGTGGACTAAGTTATAAAGGAAATGGTTTGGCAACTAAGGAGAGTGGCATACCAATGTACAACCTAAATTCAGTTTATGAAGGTGGTGGGTTTAAATATGAAGGAATTAAATTTTACAACGGTGAATACAAGGACAAGCATATAGCCCGTCCAAGAGATATAATCATTGCGAATACTGAGCAGGGGCATGATTATCTTTTAATAGGATTCCCAGCAGTAGTTCCTTATTATTTTGGTGAGCCAGCGATTTTTAGTCATCACATTTATAGACTTAGACCAGACGAAAATTCATACCTGACCCCGCAATTCACCTATTATTTAATACTTCAACAAGATGTAAGGGAACAGATTATTGGGTGTTCAAATGGCACAACAGTCAATATGTTAAAGATTGACGGATTGCAAATGCCAACTTTTAAAGTGCCACCAAGAAAATTAGTTCAACTGTTTTCTGAAATAGTAGAATCAATTTGGCAACGTCAGGAAAATAATGTCAGAGAAAATGAGTCCTTAGCCCAACTCCGTGACACGCTTCTCCCCAAGTTGATGAGCGGGCAATTAGAAGTTAGCGTATGAATGCACAAGAGCTTGAAATATTGATAAAAGACCTTACGGCCCTGCCCAAAGAGTGTGAGTGGGCAGAGTTTAAGGTAAACAACAGCAATCCACAGGAGATTGGCGAATATATTTCTGCCCTGAGCAACAGTGCCTGCTATCATAAAAAAGATTTTGGCTATTTGGTATTTGGCATAAAGGATACCACACACCAACTTGTGGGAACCGATTTTCGTCCATTGTCAGAAAAGAAGGGCAATCAGGAATTGGAAAATTGGCTGGTTACTCAGCTTAACCCAAGAATTGATGTCAATATCTACGAGTTTGATTATAACGGGCTGCATTTTGCCGTATTTAAAATTCAGGCCACACGTAATACCCCGGTAAGTTTCAGGGGCGAATATTACATCCGTGTGGGAAGCTACAAGAAGCGATTAGACGACCACCCCGAAAGGGAAAGGGAAATATGGCGTATCGAAAATACTCCGGTATTTGAAAATGGCATAGCTTACGATAATGCTTCAGAAGATGATGTATTAAAATATTTAGACTATCCCGCATTTTTTGAATTACTCAAACTGCCTTTGCCCGACAACCGAAAGGGTATCATTGAGCGACTATTGCTGGAAAAGGTCATTGTAAAATCGCCCAATGCCTATCAAATTAAAAATCTTGGAGCCATTTTATTTGCTAAGGACTTAAATGTGTTTGAATCCGTTTCCCGCAAAGCGCTCCGGGTTATTTTTTACAATGGGAACAACAGGATTCATACCATCAAAGAGCAAACAGGCGTTAAGGGCTATGCAGTAGGATTTGAGGGTTTAATCAAATACCTGGATGAACAATTGCCTTCCAATGAAGTCATAGATAAAGCACTTCGCAAACGAGTTTCACTTTATCCGTTGCTTGCCATTCGCGAATTAGTAGCCAATGCCCTGATACATCAGGACTTTTCCATCAAAGGAAGCTCCCCAATGGTTGAAGTGTTCAGCAACCGCATTGAAATTACCAATCCGGGAAAACCTTTGATAGATCCCCTGAGGTTCGTGGACCATAATCCTGAAAGCCGTAATGAGATTCTTGCCCGCTTTATGAGGCGGCTCAATATCTGTGAAGAAAGAGGAAGCGGTATCGATAAAGTAGTATTTGAATGTGAGTTCAACCAATTACCAGCTCCCGAAATCATTGTTGGTGATAATTACACCCGAATCATTTTATATGCTCATAAAACACTCAGGCAAATGGATAAGCAGGATAAAATAAGAGCTTGTTATCTGCACGCCTGCCTGAGGTATGTTTCGGGCGAATATATGACCAACCAAAGTCTGAGGGAACGTTTTGGGATAGAAGAGCAAAACTATCCGATGGCTTCAAGGATTATTGCTGACACCATCAAAGCAGGATTAATAAAAGATTATGATGCTGAAAGTAAATCGAAAAAGTATGCTAGGTACGTACCATATTGGTTTTAGAATTTTATGTACTGCTTATGTGACTGACAAGAGGAAGTCGTCGCTAATTAATTGATAAACAATTATGTTTTATGTAACTGTTATGTAACTGAGTGCAAAAATGAGAAACAGCATCACTGAAAACGAAATAGAAAACATCGCATTAGCGTATCTCGAAAGAATGGGATACGAATATATTTCGGGCATCGAAATCTCGCCCGATGGCGAGCACCCCGAAAGGCAATACAACGAAGTGGTGTTAGTTACCCGTTTGCGTGATGCCATTGACAAACTCAACCCCAACATTTCGCAGGATGCCAAAGAAGATGCCCTGAAAAAAGTATTGCGAACCGAAAGCCCCAATACCTTAATCAACAACGAAACCTTTCACCGCTACCTGACCGATGGCGTGGACGTGGAAATGCGAACCGAAAGCGGCATTCGTGGCGAGAAAATATATATCGTAGATTTTTCAAACCCCGAAAACAACGAATTTTTAGCCGTCAACCAGTTTACCGTAATAGAAGGCAACCAAAACAAACGCCCCGATATTATCCTGTTTGTAAACGGCTTGCCCTTGGTGGTGATAGAACTCAAAAATGCCGTGGACGAAAACGCCAATCTGAAATCGGCATTCAACCAACTGCAAACCTACAAACAAGCCATTCCTTCGCTTTTCACGTACAACAGTCTGCTCATCATCAGTGATGGCTGGGATGCCCGTTGCGGCACCATCACCAGCGATTACGGCAGGTTTATGACGTGGAAAACCAAAGACGGACAAACCACAGCCGACCATTTGCAACCCCAAATGGAAGTGATGTTTCACGGAATGCTGAACAAACACACACTGTTGGATTTAATCCGCCAGTTTATTGTATTTGAAAAAAGCGACAGCAAAACACTCAAAAAGGTTGCTGCCTATCATCAATATTATGCCGTCAACAAAGCCGTAGAAAGCACCGTAACCGCCAGCGGCAGCAATGGCGACAGGCGTGGCGGTGTCATTTGGCACACACAAGGAAGCGGCAAAAGCTTGAGTATGGTTTTCTTTTCGGGCAAGCTCATTGTAGAGCCGAGAATGGAAAATCCCACCTTGGTAATCCTGACCGATAGAAACGACTTGGACGAGCAACTGCACGAAACCTTTACCAATTGCCAGCAACTTTTGCGGCAAGAACCCCAAAAAGCAGAAAGCCGTCAGGATTTAAGGAAATTATTAAAGGTAGCTTCGGGCGGTATCGTATTCACTACCATTCAGAAGTTTATGCCAATTCCGACTGACATTGCACAGCCCGAAAATGACAATATAGTTAGCGAGCCAGGTGTAGAATATATCGGTGCAGACATTCAGGCACTCAGCGAACGGAAAAACATTGTAGTCATAGCAGATGAAGCCCACAGAAGCCAATATGATTTTATTGATGGCTTTGCCAAACATTTGCGTGATGCTTTGCCCAATGCCACATTTATAGGTTTCACAGGTACGCCCATTGAAACCACTGACAAAAACACCCAAGCCGTTTTCGGTAACTATGTGGACATTTACGACATTCAGCAAGCCGTTGAAGACAAAGCCACTGTTCCGATTTTCTATGAAAGCCGTTTGGCAAAAGTCCATTTTAACGAAGACGAGAAAGTAACACTTGACGAGCAATTTGAAGAACTTACCGAAGGCGAAGAACTGAGCAACCGCCAGCAGATGCGGCAGAAGTGGACACGCTTAGAAGCCATTGTGGGCAACCCCAACCGACTGCAAAAAATAGCCGAAGACCTGGTTTATCACTTCGAGCAACGCAATGCCGTGCTCGACGGCAAAGCCATGATTGTGTGCATGAGCCGCAGAATCTGCGTCGATCTGTACGATGCCATCATCCGGCTGCGTCCTTTGTGGCATTCGGACGAGGACGACAAAGGCACTATAAAAGTGATAATGACAGGCAGCAGCAGTGATGCCCTGAATATGCAAGCCCACATTCGCAACAAACCCCGAAGAAAAGCCATTGGCGACCGCCTGAAAAATCCGAACGACCCGTTGAAATTGGTGATTGTGCGGGATATGTGGCTCACGGGATTTGATGCCCCTTGCCTGCATACGCTGTATGTGGACAAGCCAATGCGTGGACACAACCTGATGCAAGCCATTGCACGGGTAAACCGTGTATTTACCGAAGGCAAGGAAGGCGGTTTGGTAGTGGACTATTTGGGCATTGCACAAGAACTGAAAACTGCCTTAGCCGACTACACAGCAAGCGGTGGCGAAGGCAAACCGACACTTGACCAGGAATTGGCAGTTGCTAAAATGTTGGAACTACACGAAGCAATAGACTACCAGTTAAGACATTTTGATTGGCGTAAATTCTTCACCCTTACTCCCGAAGAAAAACTGAAATTCATTCCCGTTATCGTGGATTACATTTTCAGTCAGGAAAACGGAGAGCAGAGTTTTACCGAAAACACCAAAAACCTGTTGAAAGCCTTTGCCATTTCCGTTCCACACGAGCGGGCAATGGCAATCCGTGATGATGTGGCCTTGTTTCAAGCCATCAAATCAAGGTTGGTAAAAATATCCGACCGAAACGAAGGCGGAAAAACGGACGAAGAAATGGAAACTGCCATCAAGCAAATCATTTCTGAAGCCATCACAGCCGACAAGGTGATTGATATTTTTGATGCCGCCGGGCTCAAAAAGCCCAGTATCGAAATTCTCGACGAGCGTTTCCTGCAGGAACTAAAAGACATGCCGCAAAAAAACTTAGCCGTTGAGTTATTGAAAAAACTACTCAAAGACGAAATCAAGAAGCGGACAAAAATTAACTTGGTAGAGAGCAAGAAGTTTTCCGAAATGCTGGAAGATGCCATCAAACGCTACCACAACGGAATGATTGACACGGTAGAGTTTTTGGAAAAAGTGCTGATTCCGTTTGCTCAAGAAATGAAAAAAGCCGACAAGCGGGGCGAGAAATTGGGATTGGATTACAGGGAATACGCCTTTTACACGGCTTTGGAAGTCAACAATAGTGCAGTAGCCATTTTAGGCGACCAGGTGCTGAAACATATTGCACAAGAACTTTTAAAAACGGTACGCAACAGCACGACCATCGATTGGACAATCAAAGAAAGTGTGCAATCGGCTTTAAGGCGAAACATCAGAAGAATTTTAAGACTGCACGGCTATCCGCCCGACTTGCAGGAAAAAGCAGTAGAAACGGTAATCGCACAAGCTAAGCTGTTGGCTGAAGATTTTAGCAAGGAAATGGTGAATAAATCGTAACTAATTAACTTTCAGATAGAATATTTATTATTTCAATGCAGTTTAAATCATTCTGACAGATCGAAAACCGGAGACTCATGTGTTGCATTGCCCCCCCATCTTTACCGCTTAAAAGATTCAAAAAACGACAAGCCATAATCATGCTTATCAATCCGGGAGCCGATGCCTATGGAGTCAGGTAATGGCAAGCCAGGTCCACTGCTTGTCACTACCTGACGCTATTTGCCATCAACTATTGCATAAGGATTTTCATTAATTAGGATGTAGCTCAAGAGCAATTCTTAAATTTCCCATGGTATTGGTAATCACAAAACGAGTTTTTTATTGTTTTACTGGTTAGCGTTTAACAGGGATATTTAAAGAGTACACTTCTGGTGGTTTATCACCATAAAACACCCATACTTCTCTGGCCAATTTGTTTCATCAGCAGACGACCATGTTTCTAACTTGGGATATTTATCTGACGTTCAGATATTCACTCATCCTTCTCAATGAATTTCCGAAGCGCGCTACAACCAGAGTTAAAGCCATATTAATTCCCCGCATTATCCACAATCCACTCGGCATCCATCCGGATCATGGTATCAAGCGGAATCCCGCGTTCTGCGGCCTTCTTCTCTACTGATGCAAGCCATTCGGGCGTGCTTCGTATGGCCATCATTGTGATGGACACCTTGTCGTCGCGGCTGGTATAACGTTCGGGATGTTGCTGAAAATCTTCATAAACCATATAGTCCACTTCTTTCCAAAGCCGGTCCGAAATGCTCATTCCCTGCCTTACGGCATCCTTGTAAAGCCTGGTAAATGCTTCGTTGGCCGCCACAAGCTCATTGAAAAACTTCTGGCGTTGTGGTGTCTTATCTCCAAAAAAGTAATCATAGAGCTGTTCGTCGAACTTCCATGCAAAGTTTTGATGAAAGCGTTCGGTAATCATAATCAGGATGATGTCGTGCGACAAGGCTTTTGCGAAACGTTCCTCCGGATTGATCAGCCCAAGCTCGCTGCCTTGATGACTCCAGCGGATTTTATTATAATACCAGAATTCTCCCTCTTCCGACTGGGCATCCATAATACCGTCGCTTTGCCAGTTGAAATAAAAACTGTCGCCTACCACCAGTATCTTTGGCCGGTTTGATGGCTTCGCACCAAAATTGATTACAGGATATACAAGGTTTTGGCCGGGCACTTTCGTTAGCATATTCATAGCCAGCCAGATATCATCGTCGGGATGTCGGATCTGATCGCGCTTTTCAAGGGCATTGAGGCTCATCGGTGTTATCCGCCCTGGCCATTGCTCCCCGAGATATCGGAATAAGGTATCGGCGGCCAGCCAGGCGCCATAATACGACCAATGCGTGCCGGTGTGCGGAAACAATAGATAATTTGAAGTATCGTTCCAGCGGCTAAAGCACTGCTGGAGATCGAAATATTTTACTCCCTGCTCGTTGAACGCTGATCGCAATACTGCATAATTTGTACTGGCTGCATCCTTCATGTAATGCATCGGGGACATATTTCGTAAGGTGGTCCCCTTTCCCGGCTCGAAAACTACCAGAAGTTGTTTACCGGAAGCACCTAAGGTATCCTGTAGTCGCTTGATAATATGTGCTTTCCGGTGCCAGTGCTCATCGCCAATGAAAAATTTGCCAGAAGCCGCTTTAAGGTAATCTTCCTCGAAAAGTTCCCTGTTTCTGCCCACAATGACACCCTCGGCATTGGCCTTTCGAAAAAGCTCAAACTGCCACTGATTGTAGCTGCGCACAAACGTATTGCGGAATCCGATGTGATGCTCCAATGCGCTGTTGAACGATGACTGAAAACTTCCGTCGAGCCACGATGCCCAGCTTAGGCTGCTCAAATTGGGTATGGTTTCGGCCACATAGGCTCCCGTCAACGGTTTCTCGGAAACAAGTCCAAGCTGTTGCTGAAGAAACGGAAGCAGCAAAACAAAAAGCAAAACTGCTGAAATCAGCCGCTTCAACACAAGTTCATTCATCAGTTTGGGGGCTAATAGCGGATAATTGGTTTCGAGAAACTGGTTTTGCCATTGCTCCAAAAGAGATGATAATACCCTGACTTAAGCTGGTTTAAGGGTATTTTTCTGACCTCATCCGAACCCTGGTACTGATGCCATTGCGACACTATTCTGCCTGTAGCATCCATAAGCACGAAATGCCAGATGTCCGGGCCACTGGCCTTCATAGCGATGTTGACCCACTCTCCTGCCGGATTGGGATAAACCCTGACCTCCGGGGAAGCTGCATTTTCAATACTTGTGTAAATTGTTCTCGCAGGCAAAACAATATAGTCGAGCCATGCACAGTCGGAACCCGCAACTACGCTGTTATCCTTTTCATAACGCCAGCGGAAATTGGTTTGACCGGCATTCACGGCATAAACAGCTCTTGTCCAGGGTTTTTCGCCCGACCATTGCGCTGTCTGCACGCCGCCGATCAGAAATTTCAGATAATCGTAATTGTTTTCCGACGACACTTTGTAGTAAAACGATATGCTGTCGGCAAATGCCACGTTGTAATTCAGCTTAAGCTCGCTGAAGGCACTGTGGGCTATGCTTCCCGAGCGCGCACAATAGTTGCCCTCCCAGGGCTGCTGAATGGTTACAACCCATGGTGCATTACCCGACATCTCCCAGGCAAAACTATTGAAACCACCGCTTTCGAAATTTTCAACAGCCAGACTCGTGGTAAGAGGAATCGTTAGTTGTTTGCTGTAGCCCTGGTCGCTTTCGAGGCTGAGCACAAATTCAATCACATGCTGCAAAGGCGTCGACGGACTGAGTTGAACAGCAAAGCTCAGGGGTATGGTAGCACCTGATAGCCAGGATGCTACAAAAGTAGAATCGGAAATGAGCGTTAAGTAGTTATCCTGAGTATTCAACAGAAATTCAACATTTTGAAGTCCTGCTCCACCGGCATTTTTCAGGTTAAAAACCAAAGTCGCTGTTTCTCCTGGTTCGAGAATGCCGTTCTGACCATCGTCAACCATAACATTCTGCAACTTAATGTCTGGAGCAAAGGCCGTAAACCTGAGCGGTCTGGTCCATGTGCCGTCGAATGTATTGCATGTGAGCCCTGCCGTAATAATATAGCCATCCGGCACCTGCATACTTACATCGAACACAAAGGCTGCAGGAAGGCTGATGGTAGCTCCCGGAGGCATTTGTGGAAGACTTATTGTACCTGAGCTGGTGCTTGCGTACGGGTCTTCAAGCTGAAAACTTAGCTGGCCTCCTGCCACTGCAAAGGGATTCTTATTAGTCAGCAGCAAATCAATAACAACCGTTTCGCCAAAGCTCACAACCTGGTCATTACCCGCCGTATAGGTGTAATCCATTTGCATGCCTTGCGGCTGAAAATAAATCGTCCGGCGATCGGAAATCCCATTCTGGTCGCTGAACAGCAAACGCACAGCCAGACTGTCGGTATGTTCTTCAAGCAAAATATCAAGCAGACCGGTTTTTTTCACTTTTACTGCATCGCTCTGCAAATGAGGAACAAAGGTAGTATGTTGCTGAGTAGTGGGAGTAAAAAAGCCTGGGCCGTGCAACAGCATGTAATTTACACCATCACCGGCCGAGATACCGGCAAACCTGGCAATGAACGCCGTTACATTAAACTCACCGTAGAAAAATTCGATGCGGCCGTCACTATGCAGTCGGGCAGCCATTTTAATCTGGCCGTTGCCCGACATACCATAAACCGAAAGCCTCCAGAAAACAGTAACAAAACTCTCTGAAACCTCGGCCCAGATACCATCTGATGATGCAGTTATCTGAAATGGCTTTGATAAGGCGGGAGCAATAATCTTCTTCTGTATCACATAGCTTCGGCCAGCAATGTAGTAAGGCCAGGGCGAGAGCGAACGCTCAAACATAATAAATCCGTCGACAGTCGGGTAAATCTTGCTGAATTTTTCTCCAAAATATGGGAATTCGAAGGGCAATTGTACCTCGGCATAGCCGTCAGTATTGTTTGTCACGGTCAGCTGTGTGCCTCCCACAAGCGGCATTGGTGCCTGTGCATCCGTACGCTCCACCTCATAAAGTTTATACCAATAGTATGGCGACTGACCGCCAATAGCCTGAAGTTGAATTTGTTGCGGTTGATAAAGGGAAACCGGAGGTATATTGGAGGTGTCGATACTTACCGTAGGATAGTTTATAGTAGCCATTATGCCCAAATGCGTAGCAGCATTGTTTTGAATAGGGATGTTGGTTTGAGGAAAGCTGAATTGAACAGGTTCAGTGCCTGAGTAATCGAAAATGGAATACGCATTGATTGTGCCGCTATGCCCCGATGATGGATCATCTTCGATGACGGTCAGGAAATATTTGGCCGGCTGACCCGAAGGCACATATCTCAACAAGGGTGTGAGGTCCAATCCAATTTCGATGCTTTGCGACGAGCCGCTACCCTGCATGGGATTGCATCCACCCTGAAAATCGAACATCGGGAAGTTTAGGCTGAATTCCGGAGCCGTTGACAAAGGGTCGATCGAAAGTCCAGCCATGATTTTCAATTTGTTACGGCAAGCATAGGTAAGGTTCACCTTGGCCGTAACAGCAGGCATGTAACTTCCTTTCACCTCGGCCAAAACCACCTGATTGTTCCAAATTCCGCCTTGTCCTGTAGCATCAGCCAGGGTTTTATACATCATATAGGAGAAGCCCTGATCGCCCCATCCGCTAATGCTGCCATAGGTGTTGGCCATTTTGAAACCGCCTATTTCCCAGTCGCGTACATCGATGATGCCATCGCCATTGAGATCAATATTATTGGTGTACTGTCCGTCGCCATTGTAATCCCAGCGAACGTTATCATTATAGCCTACTATAGTCATGGCATGGTCGGGGCTGCTTCCCCAATAGGTTATGACGTGTTTACCAGCCTCTGGCACGCCGGCTGGAAACACATTAGGCGGATTGGTAAACTGCGAATAAAAACTTACCATCCCCCCAACGTCCGATCCGTTGCCATGGTCGTAAATCCAGTTCTTGATTTTCTCAATGCCTTCGAGGGTGTTGGTTTTGATGCTGTAAATGTTTTCCACCCGGTTCTTAATGGCAGCCAGATAATTGGCATAGCCGTCCATCCAGCGCGATGCGCCTCCGGCCGACATGCCACCATAGGTTGCCACCGAAGGATTTCCGGCATATTTCACGATTTCAAACGACTCATAGTAGTTGATGCCTGTATTCGATCCACCATTTAGGAAATTATACGTGAAATGAGTAGCGCACTGATTTTCAGGAAGATTGCCTGGAACCTTTCTTTTCGCGTTTAACTCGTAAGTAAACATAATTCCGATGCTGGATGCCTGTCCACATTCCAATCCCACCTGCGCAATCAAAGGTCGCATATAGGGCGTAGCCGAATTGTCGACCACTGCCGGGAGCTCGACTCTGCGGCTTTGAGGATTAAAGGGCCACTCCGGCAGCGAAGCCAGCTTTATGGAATCGGCGCTGCTCAGGGGCTGCAGCGAAATGGTCTGCTGACTTTTTGCAGGCAATGTCCAAATGATAAGAACAATGACCAGGTTGTAAAATACTCTCATGACGAAAACTTAAATAATCTTTAAACCAGAGAGCTAAAGTACGATAAATGAAAACGTAATTAGTTTTTGAGTGGCCTGATTAAATATCCATTATACGAGCTTAAACGATCTACGGACTAATTGTCTTAACATGAAAAGATTGAATATTTGAAACGCACATTTTCGTGAATGTTCGAATCATACCATTGATTATCAAAGGTTTTGAGCATTTATTTTAGCCTCAGGTCCTTGTCAGTACTTTAAAAGTTTTCCTGTGTAAACCCGCCCTTTTGAGGAAATCAGCTTAAAAACGTATAAACCGGTTTTGGCGAGTGCGCCTTCTTTGGTGTTACCGTTCCATGATATTCCTTCGTTCAAAATTGGCGCACAATGGCTTTCATAAATCAACCTGCCTGACAGGTCGGCAATCTCAAGCCTGAAACGCTCATCCGCTGCGCTGCCTGGCGGAACAATCTTCACTAAATAGTGAAACGGATTTGGATAGGCTTTCGCATGGTAATCAAGTGCTTCGCTTAATGAACTAGGTGCCGGAACGATGCGCAGCGCAATATCGTTTTGCAAGGAACTGATATTGACTAACAGCCCATTTGCAGCAGCAGTTAACATAATGGCTGAGTCAAATAGACTGGTGCGCGTATTGAAAAAGCTCACCAAAAAATTCCCCTGTAATTCCGGAAAATTAACTGCTCCTGAAACCTGAGGCCAAACACCTCCTAATTGAAGATTCTGCCAATGCGAATGCCTGTTGTGCACCCAGGCCAGGGCCGAGTGTTGCCCCATCAGGCCGAAAGCTCTTAAAGCAGGCGCATAATTCTCAAAAACTAATTTGCTGATTTCCAGAATACTAAAGAAACCATGACCACGGTTATCAATGGTTACAGTTTGCGGGCCTTGAGGTATCATCACCACATATTCACTGTTGCTTTGGGCGATTTGTTCCAGCATGGTTTGTCCGTTGATTTTCACCTGTATCACAGCATTGAGTGCCTGAACGCCTGTATAAATACGCATCAATCCAGCCTGCTGCCATTGCCCTTTGAATTCGGGTGGATTACGCAAACCCGCCAATACCGATTGTGGTCCGTACAGAAACACCGGCAAACTGTCCTGCGTTGGAAGCATTACACCAGTGGGATGAAGAGTAAACTGCCTTGAAGGGCTTTTTTGCAATACATCGAAACGCGGATTTACACTTAGAGGTAAACAGCTGTCGGACTGGGTTGATAAATGCTTCGGAATCAGTTGCGAAAGACTTAAATCGGTCTGATTCATGAATCTGGACACAGGGGTAAACAAAGGATAAAGATTCTGAACATCAATATAATTCTCCCAAAACCAGGGCACTACACCGGCAAACGAACCTGTCATAGCGGCTGTCCAAAGACTGTTGTGAAGGGCAAGCCCCTGTGGGTCCCAAAGCACCAAAGAATCACCCACATGCCCAAGGCCGAACTCTCCGGTAAGAACAGGTTTATTGAAGGCCTGAAGATATGTGCCTTGCAAAGCCGCTACTTCGCCTTCTATGTCGGGCGTCTTTTTATAATGGTGCAATTGAGTGAACTGTATATTCATCGATTGCCATACTGCCGGATTGCTCGACGAAAGCGCAAAACCAACAGAAACTGCCCTTTTTGCAGGGTCTTTGGCACGCAGATAACCAGCCATCTGATGACTCCAGTCGGCAATGGATTGCTGGTAGGTTCTGTACCAGGGAAAGTTGTCGGCCTCCGAAAGCAACTCCCAGCCAAATAATTTGCTCGAATAGCCCCAACGTGCAGCCAGATAGCGCAACCTGTTGCGAAAAGCCGATATCGCCTGAGGATGAGAGAAAAACTCCCATGCATTAACACAACACCCTCCATTTGCCACATTGTAAGGATTTGATGTCCAGTCTTCAGCAGGATAACCAAAGTTTAATTCATCATGAATTGAAAAAGCCAGCTGGAGGTAAATGTTTAAGCTGTCAGCCATACGAAAGATGCTGTCCATCATAAAGGCCTGATGCTGACGGCCGCTATAGTTTCGCCAGCCACTCTCGATCCACTCGATCTGGCATGCCCAGGGCGTCATCATGAGCTTGGCAAAATTCATTTCATGCTGATGAAGCTTTGATAAATAATAGGTCATGGCATCGCCTCCATCGGGCAGATTAGCCCAGGCGATGTTTTCGCCAGCCAGAAAAACAGGCTCACCTTTACTGTTGTGCAAATAATTAGAGGGCGGTACAAACTTCAGAAAACCGTTTTTATTGGAGGCCTTGACAGTAAACGATTGAATGTCTGTTTGATAAGAACCGTAACTATCACTGACGAACAGGCTGTATTGCCAGGTTCCTGCTTTGTCGGGAGTGAAGCGTAGTCTGAAATGAGGTTCTCCGAAAGGAATCAACTGTCCATTTTGAGCAATAAAGTGCTGATAATAAAAGCCTTCAACAAAGGTGGTATCACTTTCGGGACTTACAAACAAACCTCCGAAAACAATTGAATCGTAATCGTAGCGCTGGTTTATGAGACTGGAAATTTCTGCCCTGATCTCGAGCCGATCGTATTGACTGGTGGGAGTTTTCAGGATTTGAACCCCGCTGATCAAGGGAGCCTGAGCCAAAACGCCCGAAAACCCTACCAGCAAACCAAGAAGAATCAGATTACGCATAGTCAAAGATAATGTAAGTGACATATAATCGGCTAAGTTGTATGTTAGTTCCTTTTTGTCACGCATCCTTACATTGTGAAAACATTAACATATTAAATTTCAACCGCTTGAAAAAAATTTATCAACAAATGCAACGCATTAAATAATCGTTAACACATTATTTGTCAATGTGTTAACTATTTTTATACCGTTAATTAAAGTGCCCAGGTATTGCATGACCGACCCAAGTAAGGTAGTTTAACTATATTTGCGCGGGCTTTCAAACCAATATTCATTAATACTAAGCACATTGGAAAAGAAAAAAATCACTGAAATTAACGGCATTCAGCTGTACAACAGCTTCATAGCCGGAGCTCAGCGTATTTTTGAGAACCAGCAGCTGCTCAACAAAATCAACGTTTTTCCAGTAGCCGACGCCGATACAGGCACCAACCTCGCTTCTACCATGCGGAGTATTGTGAGCACAGCTCAGCCGCAACCGAATTTAAAACTCACTGCTGTTTCGCTGGCCGATGCAGCACTCAATGGAGCAAGGGGCAACTCAGGAATTATTTTTGCGCAATTTCTCTACGGCTTCAGCAACGAGATTAAAAACGTTGAAACGCTCACTGTGAGCGAATTTGCGGTTTCGATGAAGAATGCCGTTCGTTATGCCTACGAAGCCATCGCCAACCCGGTTGAGGGAACGATGATTTCTGTTATCAAAGATTGGGCAGAGTACATTTATCAGCTTAAGGATCAGATCGAAGACTTCCTCAAGCTTTTGTTCGACGGTTTGAAAAGAGCCATCGAATCGTTGATGGCAACCACGGGCAAAATGGCTGTTCTGGCCAAAAACAATGTTGTGGATGCAGGAGCGAAAGGTTTTGTCGTTTTCCTGGAAGGTATGTTCAACTACTTCGAGAACGGACAGGAAGCAGTGAATATTGATCCGGCCAACATCGAAGTGGCCGAATCGGTTGATGCCATCCGTCACGAGGAAATTACCTATCGCTACTGCACCGAAGCCATGATAACCGGAGAAAACCTTAAGCGTGAGGCCTTCGCCAAAATCATGATTAACTTCGGCGATTCGATGGTCGTGGCAGGTTCGCCAACCAAAATGCGCATACACATCCATACCGACGAGCCCTGGAAACTTTTTGAAGAAATCGGCAAACTCGGAACGATTACTTATAAAAAGGTGGACGATATGGTGATGCAGAACGAGATTGCCTCGAACCGCAAACACCCCATCGGCCTTATCACCGACAGCACATGCGACATCCCCCAAAGCCTGCTCGAAACCTATCAGATTCAGGTTGTGCCACTTACGGTGCATTTTGGCGAGGAATTTTTTATCGACAGGGTTACCATTCAGCCTGATCAGTTTTTCAGGAAGATGCAAACCTCCGAAATACAACCCAGCTCGGCGCAGCCAAGTTTCAACGAGTTCATAAACCGCTATAACCACTTAAGCGGTATTTACGACTCTGTAATCAGCATCAACATCAGCTCTGGCATGAGCGGCACCTGGCAAAACAGCATCAACGCCGCCAAGCGCTCCTCGGAAGAGAACGCTAAACGCATCAGCGTGATCGACAGCAAAAGGGTGTCTTCCTCCCTTGGACTGACTGTTCTGCGCGCTGCCGAATGTATCGAACAAGGCATGAGCCATGATGAAATTGTTGAACAGGCTGAACAATGGGTTGCCAAGAACCGCATCCTTGTTACCTCGAAAACCATGAAATACATGGTAAGGTCGGGCCGCGTAAGCCACACCAAGGGCTTGATTGGCAAAATACTCGGTATCAAGCCCGTTGTTGAAGTGCTCAACCATGGAAAAACAAATGTATTCGGTAAGCCGCTCACCGAAAAATCGAGTATGAAGCTCGTGATGAAAGAGATGAGCCGGTTTATTGAAGGTAAAAAGGTTTGGGGTTATGCCATTTCGCACGCCATGAACGAGGATGGCGCACAGTGGTACGCCGAACAAATGGAAGCCATCACCGGCATGAAACCCAAATTCATTGCCCAGGCATCTCCGGTGCTCGTGGCCAATGTTGGACCAGGCGTTGTGGCCCTGAGTGTAATGCTCGAATAGCTTAACCATTCAACCATATCCATAAAACGAAAAGCTGCCCCCGGGCGGCTTTTTCTTTTTAGGAACGTTGACTGCTTCTAAATAAGCCCGGTGTTTAGGCCAACTCGGGCACATTCCCTACTTTTGCGACATACTGTTAATTTTTGAACAAAAGCGCGACATCATGATAACCAGACAGTTGCTCTACCCCGAAAGCATCGTTGTAGCCGGTGGTTCGAACGATATTTCCAAGCCTGGCGGCAAAGTCCTGAAAAATATCATCGACGGTGGATTCAACGGCAGGTTGAGCGTACTCAACCCAAAAGAATCGATGGTGCAGGGGGTTACAAGTTATCGCGACCCGGCAGAATTGCCCAACACCGACCTGGCCATAATCGCGATTGCCGCAAAATATACACCTGAACTGGTTGAGTTTCTTGCCTCAAAGAAACAGACGCGCGCGTTTATCATCCTGTCGGCCGGATTTAGCGAAGAAAGCGAAGAAGGTCACAAGCTTGAAGATCAGATTGTTGAAACTGTTAACCGATATGGTGCCTCGCTTATTGGTCCCAATTGTGTGGGTATTCTCACACCACAACATCACAGCATTTTCACTTACCCAATTCCAAAACTTGATCCAAAAGGCGCCGACTTTATTTCCGGCTCGGGTGCCACTGCCTGCTTTATTATGGAGGCCGGCATTCCCAAGGGACTCAGCTTTGCCAATGTCTTTTCTGTAGGCAATTCGGCTCAGTTGGGCGTAGAAGAAATTCTTGAGCACATGGACAACACTTTCGAGCCCGAAAAGGACTCAAAAGTGAAGCTCCTATATATCGAGAACATCATTAAGCCACAAAAGCTGCTGCGTCATGCCGCCAGTCTCATCCGAAAGGGCTGCCATATCGCCGCCATTAAAGCAGGCAGCAGCGAAGCAGGCAGTCGTGCCGCATCTTCACATACAGGAGCTTTGGCCAGTCCGGATGCCGCAGTTGACGCCCTTTTCCGTAAAGCGGGCATCGTCCGGTGCTATGGGCGCGAGGAGCTTATTGCTGTCGCTTCAGTTTTTATGCATCCAATGCCAAAGGGGAAAAACTTCGCCATTATTACCCATGCCGGGGGACCAGCCGTAATGCTCACCGATGCATTGTCCAACGGAGGAATCAACATACCCCAAATCAAAGGCGAAAAAGCCAATAAACTGAAAGAGAAGCTATTTCCAGGATCATCGGTCAACAATCCCATCGACTTTCTCGCTACCGGAACAGCCGAACAACTCGGACAAATCATTGATGCGGTTGAAAACGACTTTAATGAGATCGATGCCATGGCGGTCATTTTTGGCACACCCGGTTTGACGGAAATCTTCGATGTTTACGAGCTGCTCCATCAGAAAATGACTGCATGCAGTAAACCGGTATATCCTGTGCTTCCCTCCGTTACGACGGCAGCCAGAGAAATTGAATATTTCATTGGCAAGGGACATATCAATTTCCCCGATGAAGTAAGCCTCGGACGGGCGCTTTCGGCAGTACTCAACGCCCCTGAACCTTCTGAAATATCGTCGAATTCTCAGCTAATAGACATCGATGCGGTGAGAAGCATCGTAGTTCGGGCCGGTGAGGGCTATCTCGCTCCGGCTGAGGTTCAGGCCCTGCTGGATGCAGCCGGTATTGTTAGAGCCAAAGAGGCCGTAGCTACTAATGCTGATGATGCATTGGCAGCAGCCCTGAGCATTGGATTTCCGCTGGTTATGAAGGTGATAGGTCCTGTGCATAAATCGGATGTAGGTGGAGTAGCCTTAAACATTAACAGTAACGAAGCCGTTGGGCAACACTTCAGCCGAATGATGCAGATTGATGGCGCCACGGGTGTTTTGCTGCAGCCCATGCTGAAAGGCATGGAGCTCTTTGCCGGCGCAAAACGTGAGGGCAAATTTGGCACCCTCATTCTTTGTGGCATGGGCGGCATAATGATTGAGGTGCTCAAGGACTTCGCTCAGGCCCTGGCTCCGCTCAACCGAAAAGAAGTCAAAACCATGATTGGGTCGTTGAAAAGCTATCCGCTCTTCAAAGGCTACCGCAAACAAGACGGGATTAATATTGAGGCTTTCGAAGAAACCTTGCTGAGACTATCAGCGCTGGTAGAAGCAGCACCGGAAATCGCAGAACTCGACCTTAATCCCCTGCTCGGAACGCCGCATGCGCTCGTGGCAGTCGACGCACGCATCCGCATCGAAAAGTTTTGACCCATGAAAAGGAGCGACTTCATTCTCTTGGCTATCCTATTAGTTATCTTTCTGATATTCTGGCTTATACCTCAGGCTGGAGATACCTATAACCACCTGAACAAGGAGCACGGCATGTGGGTAAGCTTCGCCAAATTTGCCCTATTGGCCACTTTTGGCGAAAGTCTTGCCCTGAGGATTCGCACGGGACATTACATTAAACCCGGATTTGGTTTGTTGCCAAAAGCCATCATTTGGGGCGTTATTGGTCTGACCATAAAAATGGCTTTTGTCATTTTTTCGACAGGCACCCCGGTATTTCTCGAATACATGGGGCTCGAAGGCGCAAGACAATCGCTTCGTGAAACACTGAGCATCACCTCATTGGTAACGGCATTCTCTATCAGCGTCGCCATGAATATCATTTATGCTCCTGTAATGATGACCTTCCACCGGATTACCGATACGCATATTGCCATGCAAGGCGGAAGCATGAAGGCGCTTTTGCTGCCTGTCCCCTATCGCAAGATTTTTCCCTCGCTCGACTGGGACAACCTTTGGAACTTCGTTTTCAAAAAAACTATTCCCTTTTTCTGGATTCCTGCACATACCATCACCTTTTTGTTGCCTGAGCAGTATCAGGTGCTCTTTGCTGCTCTCCTGAGCGTCGCACTGGGCGTGATACTTAGCATCGCAGTGCAGAAAAAATAACGCTAAGGCCTTATTTTTCAGCCGTATGCATCTAAAATTATAATCATTTTAAATTAGGCCATAAAGCGCAATCGTTTGCACCCGGTAATGTGGTTTTACCTACATTTGTGTAATTGATAACACAACAAGCAAAATGCAAACGGAGCTGAAACCCGCTAAAAAGCACAAAACACCTATCGATTCTGAAGTTGTAAAAGAACTCATTCAAAAAACCGGCATCCCGAAAATTGGCAGGGCATCCATACGTGAAATCAAGAAACTCGTTGATCAGATTGAACAAGCCACCGGTGAGAAGTTCATTCGCATGGAGATGGGTATTCCGGGGCTTCCTCCGGCACGAATAGGCGTTGAGGCCCAGATTGATGCTCTTAATAAGGGAGTGGCAGCTATTTATCCTGATATCCAAGGTATAGCGCCACTTAAAAAAGAAATTGCCCGCTTCGCCGAGCTATTTCTGAATATCAAAGTTAATCCAGACAATTGTCTGCCAACGGTTGGCTCAATGCAGGGCAGCTTTGCCGCATTTCTTACCCTGAGCCGCATTCATGCCGAAAAAGATACTACCCTGTTTATCGATCCTGGTTTTCCGGTACATAAACAGCAACATAAAGTATTGAATATTAAGTTTGAAACCTTTGATGTTTATGATTTCAGGGGCGATGCCTTACGCGAAAAACTGGAATCATACCTTTCGAAAGGCAATATCCACTCCATTATTTACAGCAATCCAAACAACCCCAGCTGGATCTGTTTCACTGAGAATGAACTGAAAATCATTGCCGAACTTGCTGATAAGTATGATGTTATAGTGATCGAAGACCTTGCCTATTTTGGCATGGACTTCCGCCAGGACTACAGTAAACCGGGCGTTGCACCATTTCAGCCGAGTGTTGCCCATTACACGGATAAATATATTCTACTCATTTCCAGCTCCAAAGCCTTCTCCTATGCCGGAGAGCGCATCGGAATGATGCTGCTGAGCGATGCCCTTGCAGCACGCTGTTATCCCGATCTGAAGCGTTATTACAATACCGATTGCTTTGGCTATACCATGATTTTCGGCAACCTTTACCCACTCAGTTCAGGCACTTCACACTCAGCGCAATACGCGCTCGCGGCGCTGCTTAAGCAAGCCAACGACGGAATTTTCAACTTTGTTGAGGAAGTTAAGGAATACGGAGAAAAAGCTGCTGTGATGAAGAAGTTGTTTACCGACAATGGCTTTCGGATTGTTTACGACAAAGACGAAGACAAGCCTATTGCCGATGGTTTTTATTTCACATACTCCTATCCCGGTTTTTCCGGCGTTGATTTATTGGAAGAGATGCTTTACTATGGCATCAGCGCCATTTCGCTCGACATTACCGGCAGTGAGCGTCACGAGGGTATACGTGCGTGCACCTCACTCATACAGCGATCCCAGTTTCCGGATCTGGAATATCGTCTGCAACAATTTCATGCAGATCATCCAACTCAAATCTAAATTACAAAGCTAATCAATCATAAATCACGATATATCTGACATTTAGATAAATATTTTAATCCAAATAAACACGATTGATATTAGCATCTGAGCTTACAGTTTATAACACTTATAAATTAGGTTTTAAAGACCAAAAAAGCAGCACTCAGGCAACGGCAACTGTAATCGATTGCGTAGATTTGTTTGTGAAAATATAAACACTGTTACAAATGGCAAAAATCAAAGGCGCCATAGTGGTTGATGTTCAAAAATGCAAGGGTTGCGGGGTGTGTATTCCAGCCTGCCCCACCGAAGTCATCAGCCTGGCAGCAGAAGTGAACGGCAAAGGCTACAATTATGCCTATATGGAAAAACCTGATGAATGCATTGGTTGTGCCAATTGCGCCATCGTTTGTCCTGATGGTGTAATCACCGTTTACAAAGTAAAATTAACTTAATTAATTGATAAATAAAGTATTATGGGCGATCTTCGTCTGATGAAGGGTAACGAGGCGTTGGCAGAGGCCGCTATCAGGGCCGGAGCTGATGCTTATTTTGGCTACCCGATCACCCCGCAATCGGAGGTGATTGAATACCTGATGGCCGAAAAACCATGGGAGCGCACCGGAATGGTCGTGCTTCAGGCCGAAAGTGAAGTGGCGGCAATCAATATGGTTTACGGAGCTGCCGGGGCCGGCAAAAAGGTGATGACCACCTCATCAAGTCCGGGAATAAGCCTGAAACAGGAAGGCTTGTCCTATATTGCAGGCGCCGAACTTCCCTGCGTTTACGCCAATGTCGTTCGTGGAGGCCCGGGTCTGGGAACCATTCAGCCATCGCAGGCCGACTATTTTCAGAGTGTGAAGGGCGGCGGTCATGGCGACTATCGCCAGATAGTTCTGGCACCTGCCTCAGTGCAGGAAATGGCTGATTTTGTGAAACTTGGTTTCGAACTTGCCTTCAAATACCGTATTGCAGTCCTCATATTGGCCGATGGTATCATTGGTCAGATGATGGAAAAAGTAGAGCTTTTCGATCCCATTCCGAGGCTATCGGATGAAGAGGTTATCGCCCAAAACCCCTGGGCTACCACCGGAAAGAAAAAAGGCACCCACCGCCGTATCATCACCTCGCTCGATCTGGAGGCTCACGAGATGGAGGAGCACAACAAGCATCTTCAGGCCAAGTACAAGGTGATTGAGGAAAACGAAGTGCGTTTCGAAGCTATTGATTGTGAGGACGCTGAGTACATCTTTGTAGCCTATGGTTCAAGTGCGCGCATTGCACAAAAGTCGGTGCAGCTTGCCAGAAGTAAAGGGATTAAAGCAGGACTGCTCAGGTTGATCACCCTTTTCCCCTTCCCTTCGAAAGCCTTGCAGACATACTGCAAAAACGGCGTCAAGGGATGGTTGGCCGTAGAAATGAGTGCCGGTCAGATGGTAGAGGATGTAATGCTGGCCGTAAAAGGTTGCGCCAAGGTTGAACATTTTGGAAGGTTTGGAGGCGTCATTCACACGCCAGAAGAGGTACTCCATGCCCTCGAAGAAAAAGTGATAGGAGGCTGAAAATATGGCTAATATAAGTTTCGAAGAAATCGTAAAACCGGAAAATCTGGTTTACAAGAAAACTGAACTGCTTACCGACAAAACATTGTCCTATTGTCCTGGCTGCGGTCACGGCACTGCCCATCGGGTAATTATGGAAGTGATCGAAGAGCTTGGTCTTGAAGAAGATACGGTTGGCGTGGCACCGGTTGGATGTTCTGTATTGGCCTATGAGTTTATGAATATCGATATGACTCAGGCTGCGCATGGTCGTGCTCCGGCTGTGGCAACAGGCATTAAAAGGGTTTGGCCCGACAAAATCGTTTTTACCTATCAGGGCGACGGCGACCTTGCCGCAATTGGCACCAGCGAGACCATTCACGCCTGCAACAGGGGCGAGAACATTGTGATTATCTTCATCAACAACGGTATCTACGGCATGACTGGTGGTCAGATGGCCCCAACTACCCTGCCGGGCATGAAATCGTCAACATCGCCCTACGGCCGTGATGTGGATATCATGGGCAATCCGTTGAAAATCACCGAACTGATTGCACACCTTCCCGGGACATATTTCGTTACGCGTCAGGCGGTTCATACCCCGGCCGCAGTACGTAAAGCCAAACGGGCAGTTAAAAAAGCATTCGAAAACCAGCGTGATAAAAAACCCGGACTCTCCTTCGTCGAAATTGTTTCGAACTGCAATTCCGGTTGGAAGATGACACCCAACGACGCCAACAAATGGATGGAGGATAATATGTTCCCATTCTATCCACTTGGTGATATTAAAGTTGATGGTCAAATGGTGAAATAACCAAAACCTAAAGCAAATGACAGAAGAAATCATCATAGCAGGATTTGGAGGCCAGGGCGTGCTTTCCATGGGCAAAATTCTGGCCTACAGTGGCATTATGCAGGATCAGGAAGTTAGCTGGATGCCCTCCTATGGCCCCGAAATGCGTGGAGGCACAGCAAACGTAACCGTTATCCTCAGCGACGAGCGTATCAGCTCACCGATTCTGAACTTTTTCGATACGGCAATCATCCTGAACCAGCAGTCGATGGATAAGTTCGAAAAGTCAGTAAAGCCCGGGGGAACGCTACTTTACGACCCTAACGGCATAACCCGTCATCCGGTCAGAAAAGACATCAACATCTATCAGATTGAAGGTGCACGCTTGGCCTCCGAGATGGGTAATACCAAGATTTTCAATATGATTGTTCTTGGCGCTTATCTTAAGGTTAAGCCGGTGGTCGAGCTTGAAAACGTTATCAGGGGATTGAAGAAGTCGTTGCCCGAACGTTACCACAAGCTCATTCCGATGAATGAGGAAGCCATTCACATGGGCATGGATAACTTAAAGCCTGTAACTTTTAACTAAGTCCTTCATTAACCAACACTTAAATATAAGGGCTGCTTGTCAATAAAAAGCAGCCTTTTATTTTTCCAGAAATAATCGAAGAAACAAAATCAAAAAACCCCGTAACACTTTTGTGTTCGGGGTTTTTGTATGGGGCGGCGACGACCTACTTTCCCACGTTTGTATCGCAGTATCATCGGCGCTGGCAGGCTTAACTTCTCTGTTCGGAATGGGAAGAGGTGATCCCTG
>JAJTAY010000002.1 GCA_021287165.1 Bacteroidia bacterium
TGCTCGGTGATCCTGCCAAACTCATCCCTGTTGAGGGTTCCGTTGCTATTTTTTGTGGCATAGGCGGCAGCTGTCAGTTCCATCTCGGTCGAAAACTGCACTTTCCCGCTTTTGAGGATCACGCGGGGCGAAACACGGTAAACGGAATGGATAGCAGCCCCCCGAACGGTGGAAGCGGTGCCGTCAACCCTGTTGGAATAGGCAAGGATGCTTTTTTTCGAACCAAGGTTTCGTGCATATCCGCCAAACAACCCAAATTGCCACCTGCTGCCGCTGGTGTTCAGCTCTGCCCAGGTGCTGAGATTGTTTAATGTGGTGTAGCTGATGGTATTACGTTGCGGATCAATCACTTCATGAACGGCATAACCGCCAAGCATAACGAGGTCGTAAAGGTTCTGGCCATAAACTGCATGCACCTTGGCCGTGAACTCCTTGTTTTCGTGTTTGCCAAATGCAGCAAACGAGAGGCCGCTCACTTTTTCGCTGGTCGAATATTGTTTGCCATCCTTGGTGGTGGCCAGCAGCGGCTGAAGCATTTTGAAATCGGCCACAGCTCCGGCCAGCCATAATTTTCCGGTCTCCTTGTCAAAGGTTTTGTGTTGCAGCACCAAACTCGTATTTGGAACTCCGGAATACCTGAGTGATGCTGAGCCAAGTGGACTGGTAATGTCGAGCTGTGAGGATAAAATAAAAGCGGCACTTAATTTGCCAAACTGCTGTGTAAGCCTTAGCTGCGGATTGCGCGAAAAGGGCTGAAAGGGTGCTCCGGTGTTGAACGAAATCACTCCCGGATAACATTCGGCCGAAAACAGCGGATGCCAGGTCTGACCTGCCAGCATCTCAGTTTTGCTCCAGTTGAGCTTCACATAGGCATGGCGCAGCCTGAAACCGTTCTGATCGTAGAAATAAGCATTCTCGTTGCTGAAAAAATCTGCCTCCAGCAGGCCGCTGGTTTTTGCGCCAAAGGCATCGGGCCCTGTAATGCGCCCGCCCAGCCGCGACTGTATGGACAGAAAATTAAATGAGCTCTTGGCGTTCAGATCTTTCCCTTCGGCATCCGGCAACACCTCCTTGGGATAGAGCAAAAAGTGCCCCTCGCGGATATTGTAGGTCTCACGACTATCGAAAAAATAATCGGTTTTGACGAAGCCCGAAAATTTAATTCCAAAAGAAGTTTCCTGAGCCTTTGCCACGAACAATGTCAGGGCAAAGGCTGTTGTCAGGAGATGTTTTGTTTTCATAATCAAGCTATTAGGCGTGATGATAGTTTTCAACTTTTTGGGCATTGTCTTTCTGGGTGAGCAGCGACACAACAACCAACACAATCACGGCAAGGGGAATGGAAACAATGCCTGGATTATCCATAGGGAAGGGGGCTGAAGTGGTTGGCAGTCCATATCGCTCATACATCGACGGGGATAACAGGATGAGGATTACCGAAGAAAGAATACCTGTTAGTATTGAAGCTGCGATGCCTTTTGCCGTGGTTTTTTCCCAGAAAAGCAGGAATACGATGGCAGGGAAATTGGCTGAGGCGGCTACCGAGAAAGCCAGTCCCACCAGGAACGACACATTCATTCCTTTGAAGAGAATTCCCAGCACGATGGCAAATACGCCCACGCCGAAAGCAGCCATTTTACCAGCCATGACTTTTTTACGGTCATCCATTTTCATGCCTAGATAGTTGTCGAGAAAATCGTGCGCAATGGCGCCCGAGGAGGCTACAATGAGTCCGGCAACTGTTCCCAGAACGGTAGCAAATGCAATGGCAGAAATTATGGAGAACAGCCCGACTCCGAAATATTTGGCCAGCAGCGGACCGGCCATATTGGAGCTTTCTACGTCCAAAACACCATTAATGGCAGCGCCAAGGCCCATATACATAGTTAAAATGTAGAAGAAGCCGATGGCTACGATGGCCACGATGGTCGATTTGCGCGCATCGCGCTGGCTGGGTACAGTGTAGTAGCGAATCAGAATGTGCGGAAGGGCAGAAGTGCCAAGGAAAAGAGCCAGCATAAGCGAAACAAAGTTGAGCTTGGTCCAGAAGTTTGCGCCATGCTTGTTCGAAACTTTCAGAAGGAGCCCGGGGTTGATCATATCACGTCCGGCGGTGGGTTTGGGATACCATACCGTGGTATGGGCATCCCTGATTTCTACCTTTGAATATCTGGTTATCTCTGCCTCGTCAAGCGCAGCAAAGAAACCAAATGGCCCGAGCGGACCGGTTTCGTCAAGCTCCTCGCCATCACGGACAATTTTGGTTACATTGCCCACCTGATAAAACTTTTGCTCCGAGCGGGGTGCACCATTGTAGAGCTTTATGCCATCCTCAGTGATGGTCAGCGAGAGCGTTTCGACAAGCTTGCCCGAGGCGTCGAGCAAAAACCAGCGCTGAACGCCTTCCGATTCGAGCCGCGCGAAGGTCTTGCCTCCGGCTTCAAAGGCCCCGTCGAAATGCCATTTTTCATCGTCAACACCGGTTAGTTTTCCATCCTCGACAATGGCGGTCAGGCGCATCAGCTCGGGTGCGTTTCCGCCAGGTTTGAGCGTCAGACCATGGTTCAGGATGTAGAATGTCAGAACGGTCGAAAAGATTATCAGCAGCGCTCCTTTGATAAACTGAACATAGGTTGTGGAGGTCATGCCTGCCGTGGCTACAATGAAAATCACAATCGAACCAACGATAAGTACACCAACCCAGTGAGGCAGGCCGAGCAACGGCACCACCAGGTCGCCGGCACCTACCATCTGAGGAATGAGATAAAACAGCGAAACCACCAGAGTGCTGATGGATGCGGTGAGCTTGATCGATTTGGCATTGAATCGGGCGTCGAGTGCGTCAGTAAAAGTGTATTTGCCCAGGCGCTTTAATGGTTCGGCCACCAGAAAAAGGGCTGCCACCCATCCGGCCAGATATCCGATTGAATACAAAAAGCCATCAAAGCCGGAGAAGGCAATCATTCCGCAAATGCCCAGAAATGAAGCCGCCGACAAATAGTCGCCGGCGAAAGCAATACCGTTTACTCCCCAATGAATGGTGCCCCCGGCCGCATAATAGCTTGATGCCGATTTAGTTTTACGGGCAAAGTAAAACGATAGACCCAATACGGCGGCAACGAAGAAAATAAAGATCAGAACTGCCCAAATTGAAACCTCATAAATCATGTCCTATCCTCCATCTTTTTGTTTGCAGCATTTTCGTAGCGTGTGCAGATGATGTTGTAGATAAATCCCATCACCATAGCCAGAATAATAAGGCCAAAGCCGTAAACAATGGCCAGGTTTTGTTTGCCGATCACATGTATGGCCAGAAGGTCGGGGTTGGTTAGTCCAATGGCCACAAATCCGGCATAGATAAGCGCGTAAACGATAAACAGGATAACGCCCAGTCGGGCTTTGCGGGCAGCCGCTTTGTCTGCCTCAAGCTTAACGGCAGGTCCGTGATGCATAAGCTTTCCTCCTTTATGGTTTTTGTTTTGGTTAATTCCGAAATAACTTTCCTTTCACCTCGAAAAAGGCGGTCAAAGCTAAGTAATTTAAAACTATACTGTTATAAAATTAACAATGATAAAAAACATTGTTTTAAAGCAATAAAATCAATACATTTGCTAGTGAAATGCGAATAGTTCGACAATCGGAAAACTGCGGCAGCTGCAAGTCCAAATGTGATATTTATTTCACGTCCAGGGAACTTGGGCTGCTCGATGATCTGAACCGCGCTCAGGTTCGTTTCAGGAAGCATGAAACCATTGCTGCTCAGCACGATGTTGCAAAGTATGCCATCATTGTCCTCGACGGGCAAGCCAAGATGTACATTGAGGGGTTTGGCGGACGCAACTTAATGATCGGACTTATCGTTCCGGGCAATACGCTTGGGTTGATGGCCGTTTTTGGCACCAGTCGTTATCCTTACCATGTAAAGGCATTAACTGATGTGCATTGCTGCCTTGTTGAAATCGCATTTCTGAAACGTATGTATGAAACTGACCAATCTTTCCGGCAGCGGCTCAACGAAGCTTTTTCTCATAGTGTCAATAACATAATGGTAAAGCTTGTTTCGCTTAACCAAAAACAGTTGCGTGCACGCATGGCCGAAAGCCTGCTCTACCTGGCCGAGGTGTACGAATCGAACCGCTTCAGGCTCACGCTCACACGCAACGATCTGGGGGAACTGGCCGGTATAACCGGCGAGAATGCCGTGCGGGTGCTCAGCGAATTCCGAAAAGAAGGAATTATCGGTCTCGAAGGAAGAGCGATGGAGTTGATCCTGCCGGAAATGCTGCGCAAAATTAGTCAGGCTGGTTAGAACAGCTTTCATGGCATCTAATACAGGTAGCCCGATTTTATAGATAAGGTTTTGTTTAGAACAGCGCCCCACGTTCTCTTGCTACAACGAAAAACTAATTGCAAATAAGCGCTTTAGCTTTGTCATCGGACGCCCGACATCAGTTACATGATTCCAATATTAGCCTTTAAATGCACTCATGAATTCAGCGCTGAGTCTTTCGTTGTAGTGCCCCATTTGAGCAAATACTTTTTTCAAAACGATTTGGTCCATTTCGCCCAGCCTTCGGGCTGAAACGTGGTTTCCGGCTGGCACACCGCTCATAATGTCCTCAATCTGTCGGGTCACCCGCAACTGCATCAGGTATTGGAAATGAAACAGTACCTCCTCGGCTGTGGTATTGCTCCAAACATGCATTTGCTGCAAAGCCTTGATTCGCTGAATAGTGTTGGTTGCCCTTATTTGTTTTTTCAGGGCATAAATTCTTGCGAACATAACGACCAGCGCTGTCCAGCCCTTGAGGTCCAAAGCATCCTGCACACTCATTCCCTGAAGCATGATTGTGCCCTGCGTCGGTGGCTTAATATGCATGGCCGATTGTGCCAGCAGGTAGAAAAAGGTGGTTTTCCCTTCGAAGCTCGCGAAAATATGGTCCTGCAAAGCATCGAATACCTTTCTGTCGCCGCAACCGTGTCTAAGGTCGAAGAAAACAGACAGATTGAGGATATTTTCAGGATCTGGCTCGGCAATCCACTGCTCAAAATATGTTTTCCAGGTGTTCAGTGGCTGGCACCATAAGGGATTTGAGGCCATAAAACCGCCCGGGCAAAACGGAAGTCCGCTCAATGTCAGCCGGTCGCATATCTTTTTGCCCAACTGCATGAAATAAGCTTTCGTTTCTTCGGCCTTTTCCGGTTCAACATCGGCATATACGATGGCATTATCCTGGTCGGAGCTGAACGCCAACTCTTCCCGGCCGGCACTTCCGAACAAAACGAAGCTGTAAGGCACCGGCGGAGGGCCAAGCTCTTTTTCAGCCAATGCAACAATGCGTGCCGTTATAGCGTCGTTGGCCGCCGAAATGATGTTGCAGATCGGTTGCATATTGCCCTTTCCCTCGGCGATGGGTCTGATAATCTGTGGCAATGCGTTGCGCAGGCGGGCCAAACAGGGTGCATCGTTGCAGTTGTCGACCGACTTTTGAAATAGCGCGACAGGCCTGGCCGCTGTTTCTGCAATTTTGTCCTTTCGCAAAATGCCGGTTGGCTTGCCGTCGGCACCGCTTAGCACAAGATGCGAGATTTCTTTGGAGATCATAATGCCCAGGGCTTCCGAAAGGCTGATGTGACCGGGGGCTCTGATCACCGGAGAGGTCATGATGGCGGAAGCAGCTTGCTGCAGGGGCGGAATGCCCGAAGGAATACGATTAATGATGTCTTTGTTTGTCAGTATACCAATGTATTCATTGTTTAAGCTGAGCAGCACATGGGTCGACTTTTCCTGTCGCATGGTTTCTATTGCCTGCTCCAGTGTGGCTCCTGCAGGACAATGGACTATGGGATCGGCAATACTGCTGGCAGGGGCATTTTCGAAGGCCGACAACAGCTGCAGCGTCTGGGCAAACTTTTCCATTCCTGAAGTATCGGCCGATTCAACGACAGGTTCGAGAATGCCATCACAATAAACCGTATTCCCCTGATCGTCATGCACGAGAAAAAGGCTCAACAGCTGAGTGGTCAGTTCTCCGTTACATTTTCTAAGAGCAACGGGTTTGCGGCTGATCACGCCTTTGTCGCGGACTTCGGCAAGCAATTGGCGCAGGGATTGTCGGTTTTCGATTATCTCGGACAAAGGCACATTGTTGAGCAGCGATTCGTTGCTGCATCCCAGCAATTCGGCCACGCCCCTGTTGAAATACAAAAGTCTTTGCCCGCGCATCGGAAACCTGAAGATGCCCGTTTTGCTGTGTTGGGCAAGGTTTTCGAAACGCAGTTTATAATCATCAAGCTCCTGCTTTACTGCCCGATGTTCCTGCACATCGCGAATCGTCAGCAGCAAACCGTCCTTGTCGGCAAAATGCACCGGCAAAATGGTAAGCAATGCTTGCGTAAGGCTTCCGTCCTTGCGCTTAAAACTCAGCTCATGGCGCGATTCGAGTTCTCCGTGCTTATCTTCGATTGGGTTTTTGCCGTCGATAAGTTCGGCAATTGTTAAACTCTCAAGTTCTTTGGCGGAGTAATGCAATAGGTTCTGAACATAATGGTTCGAATAGGCGATTTTACCATCAAGCAAAAGCAAAAGCCCTTCGGTTGACGACTCAACGAGCGACCGGTATTTTTCTTTCGATTCAAGCAGCTGACGTTCGGCTTCCCGGCGCTGGTTTTCGATGCGCAGGCTTTGAACGGTTATGAAGATGATAATCAGTGTAATGAATAGCGTTATTCCAAGTAAGATGAGCAGCAGTTTGTTGGTGAGCTGGGCAATCTCGTGCTCAACATCATCAAGGTAGATGCCTGTGCCTATAATCCAGCCCCATTTCGGAAATGCCTTCACAAAACTCAGTTTTGGCACAATGCGCGTGCTGTCGTCCTTAAACTGCCATTTGTAGCGAATGAATCCTTCGCCTGATTGCTGAGCGATGTGCGTAGCCTCAATAAAAGGTTTTGTTCCGTCGGGGTCGGCATAGTCGTGCAGGCTGCGTCCCATCAGCTCATGCACATAAGGGTGCATAACCATGACGGGTTCTTCGTCGATAATCCAGAAATAGTCCTTTTTATCCGGTCCATAGCGAAGCGCCTCCACTTCGGCAATGGCTTTGGTGCGCGCCATGGCCGAGTCGAGCAGGCCGGCCTCCACCTCGTTCTGGTAGTTGTTCAGTATGCTCCATGCCGTATTGGTCAATTCGAGCAGCATGCGTTTTTTCTGATCGATGGCGTTGCGCTCAAAAGCCGGGATAACAAAGGCAAAAACTGCTACAAGAAAAAGCAGTATGGCCAGCATGGCCGGAGCGACGATTCGCCTGAAAAAACTTGCTTTAACCAGGTTTCTCATAGCACAAAACGACGGTTTGTATTGAGCGACAATGCGTTTATGGTTCGGTTGGAGGTGTCGAGTATGGCGATGCCGTTCACCTGACCATTGTCGGCAAGGGCCGGAATGCTTATGCTGCAGGGCTTATCCTTAAGTTTCTTAATGCCAAAAGAGTAATAATCATACCCATTAAGCAGCCTGGCCAAAAGTCCTTCGGCCGGTTCGTAATGCACGGCGAGCCCTTCGATGTGAAGATGGCCAAAGATGCTCAGGCTGCACGATTGCTCGCGCAGGTATTTGAAATGGGCTTTTATGCGGCTTCCTTCGTCGCTGTTGAGCAGCACAAAGCCCGAAAAGTTTGGGTAGATGTAATGCGATATTAGGATGGTTTCGCCTCCAAAATCCCTGATAACGTACTCCGGAAGGCTATTCATCCAGGCAAAGTCGTTTTCGTTCATGACAACAGGGTAGTCATCGCGATAATTCCAAACCTTATCGCCGGCGATGGCCTGTTGTTCTTCTGCCGAAAGCTCATACCAACCGGCCGGAAGGCGCAATCCGGCACTGTAGCGCGGAATACGGCGAAGATGGAACAAATCGTGGTTGCCCGCTACCACTGCCGTACAATACCGCTTAAGCAAGGCTATGCAGGCTTCCAGATTTCGGGTGTCTTCATATTTTCCACGCAAATAAGGGTATCCCAGGATATCGCCCAGACAAACCACATGATCGCAGCGTTCGCGTTCAATCATTCTTAGCGCCTTATTCAGGCTGACAATGTCCTCATGTATGTCGGATATGAAGGCAATGCGCATGGTCTCAATAATGGGCTTGCAGCTAGATCTCATGACCTACACCGTAAAGATACGATTAAACTACTTAGTCCGAAATTTTGCCAAAAACCATGGGGAAAACACTAATAAAATGTGCTGGTGAAGTGGTCAATTTGGCTTCAAAATTTTACCAGTCTGTATTACAAATGTGTTACAAGCCGAAAATGAACAAGGGGTCACATTGCTGCAACCCCTTGATTTTCACCGTGAACCTGAAGGGACTCGAACCCCTAACCTTCTGATCCGTAGTCAGATGCTCTATCCAATTAAGCTACAGGTCCGTTTTTTGTGGCTGCAAATATACGACGATTTTGGTTCGGTTCAACATTTTTTTGGATAGGAAAATATCATTGCTTTAATATTTACTGGTTGCAGGATTTATTAATCGCACCCTTCGCGAAATGCTTTCTCCTTTTTCATCCACAGCAGTAATGACATATTCGCCTGCTTCAACCATCACAGGCATTCGGTGTTCGGGGCCGGTGGTGGTGCCAAGCCAGCGGCCGTTAAGATGCCAGTGGACCCTTGCTTCAGGATTTTGATGCATGACCACAAAAACGGCCGGCCGGGTTTTCCCGTCGAAACTTCTGGGCAAATAAATCGAGGCATTGGGAGGTGGATAGGCAAAGTCCATTGCAGCTTGTTCGTGGGCATCGCATCCTTTCCATGTATGCGGAAGGGTCTTGTAGTCGCTGTGCTTTTGCGCATAATAATAGCCCATTAGCGGAGGTAGCACAAACCAGGTTTGACGGATGGTCGCGAAAGGCGGTTTGCAGCCCGGGACAATCTGCCACTGCGAAGCCAAATCTGTCTCTATGATCTTATGGTAAACGCAGGCTTTTACATGCGATCCGCCGGCTGTGCCTGTGATGGTTTTGGTAGGGCAGTCAGGTAACGGGCTATAGCCCGATACGCTGCAAACCTCGAAGCGGTGACTTATCTCCGACACGGATTGAAAAAACGAATGGTGTCGAAGCAGTTCAAAAGCCAGATCGAAAAGCAGTGGACCTGCGGCAGAGGCGCCTGTTAGGCCGGGTCTTCCACTGCCGTCGGCATTTCCTACCCAAACTCCGATCACATAATTGGGGTTGAAACCCAAAGCCCATGCATCGCGAAAGCCAAAGCTGGTGCCGGTTTTCCATGCCAGCTGCAGCTCTCCGCTTTCCGGAAACAAGGTAGCTTCGGTTTCGGGTCGGTTTAGTCCGGTGAGCACCTCGGCTGTGAGGCGGCAGGCCTCGTGGCTGAGCGGAAAATCGAATTCTGGATCGCGGGCTTTGCGGGCCAGACGGGTGTAAACATCGGTCAGTTCAAACAAATTGATTTCGGCCCCTCCCAAAATGAGTGAAATGCCGTAATGCGATGCGCTTTTATCAAAGCCGCTGAAGCCCAGCTGCCTGAGCAGAAGGCGGAATTTCTCGATACCGTATTCTTTCAGCAGCCAGGCAAAAGGCACGTTGAGCGAGCGCTGCAATGCTTCGGATGCCTTCAATGCTCCGCTGAAGCTGTTGTCGAAATTGCGCGGCGAGAAGCTTCCCCACCACATCGGAATGTCGGGCAGCAGGCTTTCGGTGTGTATCAGGCCTTCGTCGAGGGCAGCTGCAAACAACAGGGGTTTAAGTATGCTGCCCGGACTACGCAGGGCCGTGGCCATGTCGTTGTGCGCTCCGGGAATGTTGCCTGACGGAGGAAGGTTTCCAACATAGGCAAGTACTTCGGTGTGCTCCACGTTTCTGATCACCAACGCCAGGTTGTTGATGAAGGCCGGGCTGATGCTCAGTCCGTGGTTTTCGGCCAGGTTGAGGGCGGTTTGCTGCAAGCCTGCATCGAGTGTGCTCTTTATGGTACCGGTCTTTCCGGTTTTGCGCAGGTTTTCGAGGTAATGAGGGGCAAGGTCGGGAAAAGGAAGAATTTTCTCAGGAATGGACTCAAGCAAAGCAAGCTCAAGGTCGGTTGAGTTCATCAACTTGCGTTTGTGCAGTTGTTTGAGTAAGCGATTTCGTTTTTCTAGCAATCGTTGTCGGTTTTTTCCGGGATGCATTTCGGCAGGTGCATTGGGCAGGACGGCCAGCAGGGCAGCTTCGGCCCAGCTGAGCAATTCTGGCGGGTGACCAAAATAGCGCCACGATGCCGCTTCGAGGCCTGCGATATTACCACCGAAGGGGGCCACGGCTGCGTATTGCCGCAAAATGCTCTGTTTGCTGTATTTCAACTCAATTTTCAGTGCTATGAGGGCCTCGGCCAGTTTATTGCGCAGGTTGCGTTTGCCGTATTTAGCTGATATTCTGGCAAGTTGCATGGTGATGGTTGAGCCGCCGCTGACTACCTTTCGGGCTTTGATGTTCTGTGCAATGGCCCGGAGCAAGGCAAGGGGGTCGATACCGGGATGCAGGTTAAAACGCTTGTCTTCGTAGGCCAGCAAGGCGGCACGGTATTTGAAAGGTATGCTGTCGGCCGGAGCAAAACGCCACTGACCATCGGCAGCAAGTCGTGCCCCCAGCATTTTACCCTGGCGATCGAGCAATACCGTGCTCAGCGGCTCACGCCCGGTCGGGTCGGGGGTGAACAGGTAGAAGAGCAGCAGCAACGCGAGGCCTGAGAAAACCAGCCAGGCCCTTTTACGAACAAGGTTCAAGGCAGATTGCAACAGTGCTGTCAAGGTTCGCCCGATCGTTTTACATTGATGCGTCTTGCGCCTGTGGAGGCTTCAACAGAGGGCTCGTAAAGTGCCTGACAGAAAACGCCCGGATAAACGTAACTGCCTGCATAAGTGGCCGAAATTCGGTGCACAAAACTGCGTTTCATTGCCGGTTCAATCGAAAAGTAGTTGATCACCCGGTCGTCGCGAACATCCGTAAATTCGGATGAGGCAGTGCTTTGCATGGCATTGCCTGGGGTTTGGCTGTTCAGGATTTCCCAGCCGGCAGGGATGATGCTTTGCAGTGCCAAAAACTCGATCTTACGGCCACTCAGGTTTGCTACCGTTACATTCATCAGGGCAGTTTCGCCCTGTCTTATGCCTGCCGCAGTAACCTGCCTTCCGTCGGGATAGGTGTATTGCACCTGCAATTCCAATCCTTTCGATGTGGCTACCGTGTTTGTCTCCTCACCCAGGGCCGAGCTGGTAAGGGTAAACAGCAAGGCCTGCTCTCCGCTGTTTTTCACTTCAATGCTTTGTGCAGCCGGGTCCAGATTGTGGCGCTGAATGGCTTGCTGCAGGCTGATTTGATTGTTGTTTTTCCCGCTAAGTTGGTAGGATGCTTTGCCCCGCAATGGATTTTTTGAAGCAATTTGTTGCCACGCAAGCATGAGCCAGGCAGATTCCTGTGTATTGAGGCCGGCATTGCGGGTGTCGTTGGCCAGTTGTTGCAACTGGTTAAGGGCCATTGCCTCCTCACCCAATACCGTCAGGGTCAGTATTTGAAGGCTGCGGTCGCGTACGGGACTGCCAAGGTTGATCGTGCTGTACTGGTTCGTTGGCTCGGGTCGGTTGTTTAGCCCCAGTCCCAGTTCGCGGGCGGCCTGTCTTTGTCCTGCCATGGCATAGGCCAAAGCAAGCATGCGGGCTGAGCTTGCATCAAGCTTGGGCAGTTCACGCAGACGGTTCATGGCGTTCATCACTGGTTTTCCGGCCAGTGAGAGCATATAGAGCCGGTAAGCCTGCACAAGATATTCATCGGGGCCTGCCTGCCAGGCACTCCAGCCCTGTGCCAGGCGTTCCTGAACACCGATTACCCGTTGCAGCAGACTTCCGCCGGCATAACGGTTTTCTTTGTTTGCAGCAATTAAAAAGTGAGCTGCAAAAACCTCAGCCCATTCATGTATATAGTTCGGCCCGGGCCAGTAGATGATCCTTCCTTCCGCGGTGATTCTATTCTCAAGCTGGCGTATGGCCGAGTTCATGGCCCGCTCATATTGTTTTAATTCTTCACTTCCGGGCTTGAGCAGTGAAGGTACATAGAGCATGGCCAGACCCTGAGTGGCAACTTGCTCAGTACAGCCATAAGGGTATTGCAGCAACTCGGCCAGACGAAGGCTGAGCCCGATGTCCGGAAGGTTGCTCACTTCGAGCCAGGCTTTCCGGCCCTCAGAGCCGGGACAGTCAGGCTTGAATACAATCGATTTCCCCGGCTCAACCAACTTTTGATCCACATAATATTGACGGGGAAAAGGATTTTCGACACTCATTTCAATTTCATGCTTTGCTAAAAGTGCTCCGCTTTCGGCGGTGCAAACCATACGACCTGTGCCTTCGCTTTTGGCTTTTACCTTGAAAAACACCATTTGCTCACCTTTTCCTTTGGCGCTGATGACCTTTTGCGCTTCACCAATCACCTGCAGCATGCCTTCGGTTCGGAGCTTGACCGTAATGTTGGCCGTGTTTTTCAGCTCCGTAAAAACGGTCACCGGAATGAGCATTTCGTCGTTGATGCGCGCCAGACGGGGTGCTGTTGCCAGAAGCATCAGTTCATTTTTTACTTTCATGCTTTGCGTTGCCGAGCCCGTACCGGTGTTTCCTGCTGCAACGAGCATCACCCTTACCGCGCCGGTGTAGTTATTTATAGTGATGGTATGCGCGGCACTTTTACCGGCTTCGAGGTTGAACGGACCTTTTACGAAAACCACCGGCTTAAAGCGTTGCTGACGAGCCCTTTCGCGTTTGGGCAGATTTTCGTCTCCACCCACGGCCATCACCTGCTCGAGCCTTCCGCCAAAGGCCCCCAGCACCTGCTCGAACATGTCCCAGGTGCTGACGCCCAGGGCTTCACGCTGGTTTAAAAAGGCATGTGGGTCGGGCGTACGGAAATCGGTCAGATCCAGCAGACCTTCATCCACGATGGCCAGCATATAACTCATTGGCTGGCCTTGTTTTTCGCTTACACCAACAGTGAAGGGCTTGCCCGCTTCGCTGGTCGTTGGAACTTCGAGCTGTGGCAGGAGTCGCCTTTGCGGATTTTCGACCATGAGATTGACGATGCCATACAACCTTACGGGCATGTCGTTTTCCACCTGACCGAGAGGTTGCAACAGGCTCAGATGGGCATACACATTGGGGCTGTGCTCCGGTTTCAAGGGAATTTCCACACGGTTGAGTCCTTTGGTAGTGTTGATCCAGCGCCACGCGATCTGTCGGCTGCCGTTTTCGAGGCTGAGCAGCAGGCGGCCTCCCGAAGGTGCCTCGAAGCTAAGGATGGCCTTGTCGCCCACCTTGTAGCTGCTTTTATCGGTGCTGATTCTCAATTGGCTGGCTCCGGCAGGCTTGCGTCCGTCGGTCTGGCTGCCCCCACTGTAAACCGAAAACTGTACCGAAGCACTGTGCCCACCGGGCTCTCCGACTATCAGGATGTATTCTCCCCAGTCGTACCGTCCCGGCTTCCAGCTGATACTGCCCTGACCCTCCTTGAGTAAAAGCCTTCCCTTGTCAACCAATGTGGCATCCGAAGTATTGACATAAGCGGCTCTTGTGCTGCCATCGCCCGACCACCACCAGTAATTGTTTATCTTAAAGACTTCATAGTCAAGCACTGATTCGCCTTCGGCTTTACCCTTGCTATTCACCCTCAGCACCTTAAACTGATGCGTTTGGTTTTGCTCCAGGTAGCCGACTTTGTCATCAACAGGGGCTTTTACCCCGATGTAATGGCCGTAAGTATCAGACAGATAACTGTTTGTGGCCACCGAAAATGCGCCACCGGGTTCGTATGCCCTGACCTCAAGGTTGATGCCTCTTAAGCCCCTGAAATGGCCGGATGGCGGGTGTTTTAGTCTAAATTCCAAACGACCCGATGCATCGGTTAGACCTTCGGCCAGCTGAATCTTTTCCGCGGATCTTTTTTCCAGAGTGGAGTTAGTAAAGCTGAAGCCGTCCAATCCGCTAAACTTCAACGGCATATCGCTTACAGTTTGCTCCACTACTACCCTTTGTCCGCTTGCTGGATCGCCATGCAACCAGTTGACAGTCAACGCTATATCAAGGTCGATTTCTTCCGGAGTAAATCGTTTGTTCTCTGGAGTGAAGTTGATCTTCAGGCGGTTGGGTACAATGGTTTCGACCCTGATGCGCTTGCTGAAGCTGGCATTGCCGGCGGTTATTTTGGCCGTCCAGATGCCTGTAGGGGCCTCGGCCTGTGTTGGTATGCTGAACCGAACCAGCTTGCTATCTCCAAAGCTGAGTGTTTGCCTACCGGCCGGTCGGTTGCGGGCATCCGAAAGCTCCAGCACAATGGGGTGATCTTTGGGTAAGTTGTTGTTTTCGAGTATGAAACCTGCGAAGATGGTGTCGCCCGGACGATACACCCCGCGCTCGGTGAAAACGAAGCCTTTCATGCCCGACGAAGGCTTTACGCCTTCCACATCAAACCGCCCGAGGGGCTGCATCTGGCTGCCGTCGAGTTTAAGGTAGGTGGTGTTGTTGCCATGAGTGGCCACAGCCATCCATGCATCGACCATTTGCTGACCCAGCACCACATGACCGTCGGCATCGGTTTTGGCCCGCGCCATCCGCTGAAGCTGAAAATCATAAAGCTCTACCGTGGCGTCATTCACCGGCATCCCCGTGAGAAGATCTGTTACATAGAGTTTGAATTCGTTGCTCTCCTGAGCGCGCTTGGCAATTATTCCCAAACGGGTGTAAAACAGGCTTTTACCTGCAAAACGTTCGTTGTAGTAATAGCTTTCGTGGCAGGGATTGTCGCGCTCTTCCCACTGGAAATTATCAGGATAATAATAGTCGGGCTGGTAATAATAATCGGCTCCCCATTGCCTGAGCTCGGCAGTTGTTAGAGCACCCGGCGGATTGTTCAGGGCTGTTGTTCCGCCTCTGCATGGTAGCACGGCATAATCTTTTCGGAAGGTGATGTAAACGCGGTAAAGTGACGACTGGTCCTTTGTGATGAGCCTACTCAGGTCGATGGAGCGGTTTTGCCAGCTCATGAGTGAGGTCTCGTCGGGGGCCGAAAAAACCATTTGTTCGCGGGCAATCACACGGCCCACCAAACGCAGGTCGTAGCTCCCGTCGAGGTTGTTGGTTTGTAAGAGCCGCAACATATTGTTGCCAAACACCTTAACTACCTGCACGTCCACGGCCCTGAGTCCTATGGTCTGAAAAGGCAGCATCATATTGCTTCCGCTGATGATGGTGCTGGCATTGAGCAGCCTGACTGCCGGAAGGAGTTCGCTAAAACTGAGTGTGGTATCGAAAGCCTGGTCCATCACAATGCCCGAGAGGCTGCGCAGGCCGGGGGCTATCTGCATGCGCAGGCTTCCGCTGAAGTTTTCGGGCAAACTGAGCTTCAGCAGATTGTTATCCGTGCTCAGATTGAAGCCCGGATCAGGATCAAGCTGAATCATCGATTTGATGTCCTGGCCAGCCATAGGTGGCTGACTCAGCCGGATGCGAATCAATGGTTCAGCTTGCGCAATGGCCTCAAGCTGTGTGAGCCTGAACTGGCTTTTTTCTGGTATTTCAAGTTCAAACCTGCCAGATTGTTTTATGCCCAATGAATGTCCATCCCATTCAACAACAAGGTTTTGCTTTTTCTCATTGTAGGCAAAGCTGTTGCTTCGGTACTCGATTTGCCGGCCACCTGCAACGGCAGCCAAACGCAGGCGAAGCATTCTGCCGTTCAGTTTTGCCGTTAATAATTTTTCATTCAGGGGTTCGTTCGCCGGATGGGACAACCTTAAAACGCCTTCTACCCAAAGGCTGTCGCCATTGCTCACGATCTCAGGTTGTTGGGCCGAAAGGGCAGGGGGCACCAATCGGATATGAAAACGAAAGGTGTGAAAGGCTGAAGGGAGTTCTTTCAACCTGCTAAGAAACAGGCTGATATTGACAAAACGCTCCTGCGCAGGCCACTGTTCCAAGGGGGTGAAAACAAGCGTCCGATCGTCGGCCCAGACCGTTTCGCCTTTTACGGGCGGATCGAAGAGCAGCAGGGCATTGGTTGCAAGGGCGTCCTGACGAATGCTGTCGCTCACGCCAAATGCCAGCACGATGCGCAGGGGCGAGGCCGACTCAGGCATCAATTGTCCGAAATGGGCCACATAAGCCTGAAACTCCGGCTGGGGCTCAAAGGGTTTGCGACTGCTTTTACACGAGGCAAGTAAAAAAACAAAAACTAAAACAATGAAAAACAATTGGTTGGATGATCTCATGGCCGATGAATATTCTTTATGCAAGTTAATAGCTTGAATCCTGAACAGGGTAGGATTTTAAAATTATTTTGATTTAAAAACCTATTGATGAAAAACCGGTTTAATTGGATAAAAACGCAGATGTAGTACTTTTATGGCAAATTAATTGTCATGCATTTCGATCTGGTTTCGGGCGACACCATTTGTGCCATCTCCACTGCACCCGGCATGGGGGCCATTGCGGTGGTAAGGCTTTCGGGCAAGGATGCCATAGCTGTTGCAAGCTCAATTTTCAGGCCCGCTTCGCCTAAGTTCGATCTATCGGGTGCCGAAGGTCACAGGCAATACTTTGGCCGCATCATGGATCGAGAAGAGGTGCTCGACGAGGTTTTAGTCTCGGTATTCAGAGCACCAAAGTCCTATACTGGTGAGAATATGGCCGAAATCAGCTGTCACGGAAGCATTTACATACAGCACCGCATCATGGAACTGCTCATGGAACGGGGTGCCCGTCCGGCCCTCGCCGGAGAGTTTACCATGCGCGCCTTTGCCAATAAGAAACTCGACCTTGCACAGGCCGAGGCCGTGGCCGACCTCATTGCCAGCAACAGCAAAACCACGCATCAACTGGCCATGAAGCAACTGCGAGGCAATTTTTCGGAAAAAATAGCTCAGCTCAGGCAAAAGCTTGTTGATTTCGTCTCGCTCATCGAACTGGAGCTCGACTTTTCGGAGGAGGATGTGGAATTTGCCGACCGCAGCCAGTTTCAGCAGCTCCTCAGCGAGATGCAGGGCGAAATAGGCCGCCTACTCGAGTCGTTCAAAACAGGTAATGCAATCAAACAAGGTATTCCGGTGGCCATCATCGGAAAGCCCAACGCCGGCAAATCGACACTCCTCAACGCCATCCTGAACGAGGAAAAAGCTATCGTAAGCGAAATTCCGGGTACCACGCGCGACGCCATAGAAGATACCATAATAATAGGCGGATATAATTTCCGATTCATCGACACTGCCGGTCTGAGGCAGTCGGACGACCTCATCGAAAACATCGGCATTGAACGTACATATGAAAAAATAAGACAGGCTTCGATTATTCTTTATGTATGCGATATGTCGGATTGTCAGGGTGTTGCGGCTGAAGAAATGCTCGAAGAATTCCTACACCTTATTGAAGACGAAAGCAAGCACTTCATTCTGGTAGGAAACAAGATCGATATGCTCGACCAAACCCCCGACCACTTCAGGGATTTCGTTGAGTTGGAAACCATTTTTGTTTCGGCAAAGCGCAAGGAAAACATTCACCTCATTGCCGACAGCCTGCTCAACGCTGTCAAACGCTTTGCACTTAATGCCGATACCGTGGTGAGCAATGCGCGCCATTACCATGCTCTGCTAAAGGCCTCAGAATCCCTGGCCACGGTTCAGCAAAATCTGCAGAGCGGCCTGCCTACCGATCTGGTGGCTATTGACCTCAAACAGGCCATCTTTTATGTTGGAAGCATTACCGGGGAGATACACACCGAAGAGGTCCTCGGTTCGATCTTTTCCAAGTTTTGTATTGGTAAATAATTTATCTGTAAACCGATTGGGGGGTAAGCTGTTTATTTCGGCCCAAAATCCCTGGGCCTGAGGTTGTTCTTGATACCAGGCGGAATCTGGCCATCAAGTGGATAGCTCTGCATCAGGTTGTAGAGCTTTTGTTTGTTGTAACGAATAAGGCGCGTTGTAGAACCAATAATCAGGGTGTAAAACACGGCACTGAAAATCACAGCTCCTGCCTGAATCTCGTTTTCCGGGTCATCTCCTCCGGCCAGCCCCGAGCCCACGGCAAAAGCGACAGATCCAACAACAAAAGCCCCAAACGAAGCACCGGCAAGCAAATAGCCCGTACGGGCCTCTTTGCGTTTCCGGAAAAAAAGATGCACGAGCGCTTCGAGGGTGTCGTTGTCCTGCGCCAGCGTTATAAAATCAGGCTTTTTCATTGACGATGCGCTACGGCTGCTACTTTGGGCGTTCAGGTTTCCGGCAAAAATTATTATTAGAAATAGCGCTGCGCAGAACGCTATAACGGCATTTCCTTGTCTCATGGCTGATCTGTTTAGCGCAAATATAAAAGTAGAATCAAGACCATATTCTTTTAAAATGTTGTTTAACAATTAATTAAGCAAAAAGCGGCTCCCTGCTTAGGTAAGCCGCTTTTCACAATTTATAATTGCAGATCGCTTAATCGAACCTTATCTTGTTGAACCACAGATTTTTGCCGTTGCGCGATGCACCGATAAATATATAGGTATTTCCTTCGAGCCAGTTGACCGGATATTTATCGTCGAGATAAAATTTACGTCCGCCAATGTCGGTAAAGCTGCTCACTCCTCCGCCGTTGGGTTTCACCGTGGCAATGCGCGGATAATAGAGTGTGCGGGCTGTAGTACCGCTTTTTTTGGCACCGGCAACCTCGAAAACAGTCCAGTAAGTATTGTTTTCGGTGCTGATAAAAGCGTGTTCGGTGGGGAAGAGTTTGTTTTGATCGTTTTTATCGCGCAGGGCAGAGGTATAACTTTTCAGAAGTTCGCCCGTGGGTGAGAAATGGAAGAAGGTAACATCCCGGTGTTCGCCCTTGTTATTTTTCAGCTGGCCGGTGACCAGAATTTCGTTTTGAGGATTGATAAACAGATCGGTAATAATGATCCGGCCGCCTGCGTAGGGTTTCGATTTTTCCCCGGCAGGCGAGGCTGCTTTTGCTTTGAATTCGGCCACAGGGGTATTTTTTATCCATTCAACGCCATTATCCGTCACTTTCATCATCATATATCCAGAGGTTTTACCGTTGAGCAGGGCTTCGTTCGACTGCGCTATGGCGTGTACCATGCTGGCCTCGGCGTAAACCTTTTTTTGATTTTTTGTCGTCGAAACCAAACCATGGACAAATACAGCATTTCCGTATTCCTCTATATCGAGGATCAGCCATTTTTGCTGCACCGGCGAAGGCACTTCAAAACGCCTTTCCACCTGTGTATCGTAGTTTACCTCTATGTATTCGTATTTGCCATCCTCGCGATAAAATACAAGTGCCATATTACCGCTTTCAAGCAGCTGATTTTTAATCGGAATGGCAGGAATTGAGAAGTTGATCGGCGTTTCGGCTAACTTGTCGAGTTTTGTGGCACTGAATTTCTGAACTATATAGTTTTTGCCCAAATTCTCTTTTACGAGCCCTTTTTCGGCCAGCAAACCAACAAGCACAGCATCACCGGCTTCGGCGCTGGTAAGATCGCGCACGCGTCCTCCCCGGCTTTGGGTATGGGTAACCTGTGTAACACCGCCGCCTTTGTAGCTGTATTTAGTGTTCGTGCGCAATGCCTGATACTTGAGGATGTCATTTTTAGTCCACCATGCCACGAGCTTGATTTTCTCACCATCGTCACCGCGAGGTCTTACACGCTCTTCAACCTTAAAGCGGTCGTCGCACCAACCAGCTTCCCAGTTAAAGTAGCGCTCGATGAATCCTCTTTTAAATACGGCCTGTCCGGTGAACATATTGGCTTCCAAAGCCAGAAGCGGCTCACGGCTTTCAGGACACAGGTTGAGCGAAAATCCAAAACGGGTGCGCATACGCTCAAGCTCTTCTTCGAATTTCTCAGAACTTTTAAAATTGAAATCCAGATCGAAAGTCATAAGCTCGCCTTTCAATTTTCTACTTGTCTGTTTGGTGAGGAAGATCAGACGCAATTCATTATTTTCCTTATCAATTACCACTTCCTGCAGGTTAACGATATTAGCTTTTCCTGCCGGGTCGTAAGTTGTTTCCTTTAGAATGGTCTGCGACTTTGCATTTGGTGCGTAGGCCATAAATACAACAGCCAGAAGACCAAGCATCTTTTTCAAGGGGGGATTGATTTTCATGTTATACGATTTTTGGTGAAAGAATACCGGATGCCGCAAAGATATACGCGGGCTGATCTTTTCGAAATACGGTAAACAGCGTAGAAAGAATCAAGATTTGTGCCAGTGTTTAGCCTTCCGGGAAGTAAGTTAAAAAATAAAGGTATGAAAATACGCCATTGAAAACAGTTCAATAAAGACGATCATGCCGGCATACGATTTTGGATTCGAGGGAGCTGATCTGGCAAAAGTTTACTTTTCTTAAATAGAAATCATAAACTGATTTTCAAAGGAACTAAAGCGAAAGACTTGCCGTGGCTTGTTCCAATCCCTCCTGATTCGTGGCAATTACAACAACAATGTCTCCTTCTTTAACGGTAGTATTGCCACCCGGAATGAGATATGTCCCATCCCTTTTGATCATCGCTATCAGAGCGTTTTCAGGAAAATTAAGTTCGAGGAGTTTTTTGCCTGAAGCTGTTGAACCAGTGGGTATTACAAACTCCTTCATGCAGGTTTTTGTTTCCTCATCAAATATGTCGGATAAATTTTGCGGTCCTGACTGCGCCTCATTTTCGGTAACACCAAACAGCCTTGCCGCAAAAGGAATGGTTGTGCCCTGCAATAGTACCGAAACCACAGAGATGGCGAAAACAATGTTGAAGATCAGGTCCGATTTATCGATGCCGGCTATAAGCGGATAGGTAGCAAATACGATAGGAACAGCTCCCCTCAGACCAACCCACGAAGTAAAACCAATTTCCCTGAGGGGCATCCTGAAGGGCAATAGACTAAGAAAAACGCCAATGGGTCTGGAAACGATAATCTGGAAAAGGGCAATCAGAATGCCGATGCCCAGCACCGGTACGATATGACTTGGAAATACAAGTAAACCTAAAGTCAAAAATAGGACGATCTGCATGATCCACGCCAGTCCGTCGAACACCTTGATGATGGTGTTTTTGTGGATAAGCTCGGCATTGGCAAGCATGACAGCCGTTATGTATATAGCCAGAAATCCGTTGCCTCCGGCTATCGAAGTAAGAGAAAATACAAGCAGCATCAAAGCCACGGTGAGGGCAGGATATAAACCTTCGAAACCCAGCTGCATCTTATTGATTAACAAGCGTCCATACCTTCCTGATAAATATCCGGCAAGCGCTCCAAGGGCCATTTGCTGCAGAAAAAGCAATACCTGCCGCCCGGCCGACTGATCCTGATTGACCAGCAAGGAAAGGAATGAGATGGTAAGCACATAGGCCATGGGGTCGTTACTACCGCTTTCGAGCTCAAGGAGCGGCCGCAGCCTGCCGCGCAATCGCAGGTTTTTTCCTCTCAGGATGCTGAACACCGCCGCTGCATCGGTGGAGGAGACAATTGATCCGAGGAGCAGACTTTCGATCAGGCTTAGGTTGGTTAGCCAATAAATGAAAAGCCCGAGACTGAATGCAGTAACAAAAACCCCTGCTGTCGAAAGCACGACACCCTGCCACATCACCGGCTGAATGGCCTTCCAACGGGTATCGAGACCCCCCGAAAACAAAATAAAATTAAGCGACACCACACCGATGAACTGCGCAAGCACCGGACTGTCGAAATAAATGCCTCCAATGCCTTCCGATCCTGCCAGCATGCCCACCGCAAGAAACAACAAGAGGGTGGGTATGCCGTAACGAAATGCCCTGTTGGCGGCTAAAAGGCTTATCAAAAGCAGAACAGACGATACAAACAGGATGTGCTCAGCGCTCATCATGTGCAGAGTATTGAAATGATTTTAGGAATTTCGGGAGAAAACATTTTCAAAAGTACAATAACCGTCCATTAATTCAAAGGCTTTGATGAACCCCGCATTGTACCATCAACTCTTTTTTAATGTTTAACTTGCTGCCATCAATTCAACAGGGTATGGAAGATCTCACCATAAATCCGCAAATTCTCGCTGCTCCAGGCCAGCCGCTGAATACCGAAAGGTTTAATACTGAATGGGTCTCGTTGGTCGACAACAAAGAAATGGCATCCAAAGCGCTGGAGAAGAACATAGAGTCCTTGATTGCTATTCAGGATAAGCTCTATGCCGATAACCGATACGCCGTATTAATTATTTTTCAGGCTATGGATGCAGCGGGAAAGGATGGAACGATAAAACACGTGATGTCAGGCCTCAACCCGCAAGGCACTCAGGTTTACAGCTTTAAGGCACCCACCGAGCACGAGCTCGATCACGATTACCTTTGGCGCACATATTGCTGCCTTCCTCAGCGGGGGAATGTGGGGATTTTCAACCGGTCGTATTACGAAGAAGTGCTGGTGACAAGGGTGCATCCGCAATTTATTCTTCGCCAGCGAATCCCGGGAATCAACGGCCTGAACGATATCACCGATGATTTCTGGAAAATGCGTTTCCGACAGATCAACGATATGGAGAAACACCTGAGCGAGAACGGCACTATAATTATAAAGTTCTTTCTAAATATCTCTAAAGATCAACAGAAACGACGCTTTTTACGCAGGCTCGAAGACCCATCGCGCAACTGGAAATTTCAGTCTGCCGATATTGACGAGCGTGAGCATTGGACCGAGTATATGAACGCTTACAGCGATATGCTCACGCACACCTCAACGCCCTGGGCGCCATGGTATGTAATTCCGGCCGACCGCAAATGGTTTATGCGCTATGCCGTGAGCAATGTATTGGTAAACAAACTGTCGAAGCTTGACCTGCATTATCCTGAGTTGCCTGACAAGGAGAAACAGCTTTTATCAGTCTACAAACAGCGGCTGGCAGCTGAATAAATTAAGCTGAGCGCTCAGTAACCGTACTTTTCTTTCCAAAGTTTCTGCAGACGCTGCCGCATTTCGTTCTCGCGCGGATTATCACCGGGCTCAAAAATACGTTGACCGGCCAAAGCGTCGGGCAACATTTCCATTTCGGCAAAATTGCCCTGAAAATCATGGGCGTATTTATAGCCTTCGCCATAGCCCAACTTGTCCATGAGTTTGGTGGGCGCGTTGCGCAAGGCCAGAGGCACGCTTAAATCGCCATGCCTGCGAACAAGTTCCTGGGCTTTGCCGATAGCCAAATAACTGGCATTGCTTTTGGGCGAACAGGCAAGATAGATGGCTGTCTGCGATAAAATGATCCGGCTTTCGGGCCAGCCAATTTTGTTTACGGCGTCGAAACAGGCATTGGCCAACAGTAGTGCATTTGGGTTGGCATTGCCAATATCTTCCGAAGCCAGAATAAGCATTCTTCGGGCAATAAACAACGGGTCTTCGCCGGCCTCCACCATGCGCGCCAGATAATAAACGGCCGCATTAGGGTCGCTGCCGCGCATCGATTTGATGAATGCCGAGATTATATCGTAATGCATCTCGCCCTTTTTGTCGTAGCGTGCAAGGTTGTTCTGAACGATACGCTTTAGCTTGTCATTGCTTATTACCAGTTGTTTGTCGAAATTTGAATTGCCAGTATGCAATTCAACAGCCAGTTCAATGGCATTGAGAAGCTTACGTGCATCGCCTCCGCTGATTTGCAGCAAGGCATCCATCCCTTCAAAGGTGATTGTGAGGTCGTTTTCGGCCTCAAGTGTCTTAACCGCTCTTTCGGTAAGTATCTGCAGATGGTTGATGTCGAGAGGCTTAAGTACATAAACCTGACAGCGCGAGAGCAATGGGGCGATCACCTCGAAACTGGGGTTTTCGGTGGTGGCGCCGATGAGGGTTATATGGCCTTTTTCGACAGCACCGAGCAGCGAGTCCTGTTGCGATTTGCTGAAACGGTGTATTTCGTCGATAAACAAGATAGGAGGCCGATGAAGCAGCCTGGCTTTTTCGATCACCTCGCGCACTTCTTTAACGCCTGAAGTTACCGCACTCAACGTAAAAAACTGACGGTCGAGCTGACGTGCGATAAGCAGTGCAAGGGTTGTTTTACCAACCCCCGGAGGTCCCCAAAGGATAAGGCTGGGTATCCTGCCGCTTTGCATGGCCTGTCGGAGAATGGCGTTGGGCCCAATAAGGTGTTCCTGTCCGATGTATTCTTCCAGGGTTTTAGGCCTAAGTCGCTCTGCAAGCGGGACGTTTGATGGCATTATCACATAACTTGAACAGGCAAATTTAACGATTGTGCCAGTGCAGAATGGTATTAATTATGGCTGCTTCAATGGCCGGGGCATAAAAAAACCGCCATAGAATTGGCGGTTTTGTAGCGAGAGCGAGAATTGAACTCGCGACCTCCGGGTTATGAATCCGACGCTCTGACCAACTGAGCTATCTCGCCTTTTGGGTGTGCAAAAATACAAATTTACCGATTACACAACATGTGTCCTTGTCAAAATGCTGAAAGATGTTTTGGGCTTGTTAAGTTTTTAACATGAATTTAGAGTGTGCCATGTCAATTTGGTTAATTTTGCATTGCTAATTCAAATCAAAATGGCCATGAAAAAGCTTTTCATTCTGATGCTCTTGCTTGGAGCCGGAACCCTGATGGCCCAGCAGCCCGCTACTGCCCCGACCACCAACGGCCCCGAAATAACATTTGCCAAACTGGTGCATGACTACGGAACGGTTTTTGTCGGTTCCGACGGTTCGTACGAGTTTGAATTTACCAATACCGGGAATGAGCCGCTGATTCTCAGTCAGCCCCGCTCGTCATGCGGATGTACAGTCCCCGACTGGCCGCGTAAGCCAATTATGCCCGGCGAAAAGGAAAAAATTAAAGTGACCTATAACACCGCAATCAGAGGCAACTTCACCAAGACGGTTACAATCATTTCGAACGCCAGGGTTAACAATGCCGTGGTGCTCACTATCCGTGGTAATGTGGTTGACAAACCCGCCGAGAATATGCCTGAAAAAACCAGCGCCGTGGGTACGAACCCCGGGGGCAAGTAAAATCGAAAACTTCATGAAAGCCGGCCCTCAAAAGCCGGTTTTCGTTTATCATGACATAGCCCTAACCAAAACCAAAACGTTCAGTCATGCCGACAATATCGCAAAAGGGCCGCAGAATGCCCGAATCGCCTATCCGAAAACTGGTTCCCTATGCCGAAGCCGCAAAAAAGCGCGGCGTTAAAGTTTATCATCTCAACATCGGTCAACCCGATATCCACACGCCTGAAGTGGCCCTCGAAGCTATCCGTAACTTCAGCGGAAAAGTGGTGGAATACAGCCATTCGGCCGGTATTGCCTCTTACAGAACTCGTCTGGCAAAGTATTACGAAAAACACAACATCTTCGTAAGCCCCGACGAGATCATCATCGGAGCTGGAGCTTCCGAGGCTTTGTTGTTTGCTTTTCAGACCATTATGGACCCGGGAGATGAAGTGATTATCCCCGAGCCTTTCTATGCCAATTATAACGGCTTTGCCATCAATTCGGGCGTCAATGTGGTACCCATCCCCTCGGGTATTGATTCTGGCTTTGCCCTGCCGCCAATTGCCGATTTCGAAAAATCCATCACGCCGCGCACCAAGGCTATTCTGGTGTGCAATCCCAACAATCCTACAGGTTATCTCTATTCTGAGGAAGAACTGGAGGTGCTGCGTCAGCTGGTTATCAAATACGATTTGTATTTAATCGCCGATGAGGTTTACCGCGAATTTTGCTACGATGGAAACAAACACCATTCGTGCATGCACCTCAAAGGCATTGAGAATAATGTCATCCTCATCGACTCGGTTTCAAAGCGCTACAGCGCCTGCGGTGTGCGTATCGGCTGGATGATATCGAAAAATAAGGAGGTGATGCAAACGGCCCTCAAGTTTGCCCAGGCCCGCCTGAGTCCGCCCAGCTTTGGTCAGATTGCCGCTGAGGCAGCCATCGATACCCCCGACAGCTACTTCGACGAGGTGCTGGTGGAATACCTGCAACGCCGCGACCTGGTGGTTGACCGCATCAACAAAATGGAAGGTGCTTTTTGCCCCAACCCCAAAGGTGCTTTTTACGTTGTTGCCCGCCTTCCCATCGACGACAGCGACCGTTTTTGCCAGTGGCTCCTCGAAGATTTTGCCTATGAGAACCAAACCGTGATGTTGGCACCGGCCAGCGGTTTTTACTCTACTCCAGGTCGGGGAAAGGATGAGGTGCGCATCAGCTATGTGCTCAATACCAACGATCTGGCACACGCCATGGATGCACTCGAACACGCCCTGAAAGTTTACCCCGGAAGGAAGTAAGGAATTTCGGGGATTGTTTAACTTCTTCCAGGACTGCACTTTTTCCCGCCTTATTTACTGAGGTGATTAGCATGCTTTTGCTGAACCGGTTAATGGTATTGCAGACTAGCTATACCTTTGCCCTCAATAATGGTGACATACAGGTATAAAACCTAGCTTACTGTAATCAAAATTGACGGAAATTCTTCTGTCGGAATAAGGCAAAGGACCTAATAAACTCGCATTGAGGTCTTTCAATACTATTCAAGCAATCCGCGCCCCGTTTTGCGAATACGACCCTGCTGGCGAAAATCGCTGACAAGTCTGTCGAGTATGCCATTCACAAATACCTTGCTTTTAGCGGTGCTGAAATACTTGGAGATATCGATATACTCGTTTAGGGTTACTTTTACGGGTATGCTCTCAAATTCAGTGAGTTCGGTAAGTGCCATTTTGATGATGAGCACATCCATGACAGCAATTCGCTCCAGCTCCCAGTTGTCGACCACCTTGGCGATTTCCTTGTCCCAGTCGCCGCTGCGGAAAATGGTTTTGCGGAAAAGCTGCTTTGCAAACTCCAGATCCTCGTTTTCTTCCTCATGTTCGGTCTTGAGCAGCCCGGGCAGGGGAGTATCGGCCTTGAATTCGTCCTCTTTTATATGCCGCACAAACAAGAGCAAAAGATAGGAAACAAGGTGGTAATCGTCAACGAAATAAATGCTTTTTTCTTCGTAAAATGATTGCAAAAGCTCGAACTCGGCGAAAAGGTTCTCGATAATAAACAGCACCAATTTGCGGTCTTCGTTGAAGCTTTCGCGGGGCTGGCTCATATACAGCTGAAAAGCGGTGGTTTCGCGAAGCATATAGTAAAACCTGCGCACCATTTCCTGCTCTTCGGCCCAGTTAATATGATACAAGGCTTCCTTGCGGCGAAAATCGCGGTTGTTATCAATGGCTGCGATGAGCCTGTTGTTAACGAATCGCATATTGGGGTTGAGGTCCTCATCGGTGGGCAGCAGTTTTTTCCTGTTGTCTTCGATGCGCCTTTCAGCAAAACGCGTCAGTTCGACAATGAAAGACAGCTGGTATATGAATAATTCGTAAAGTTTGTTGATGCTGAGGATGAGTTGTTTATCACCCTGATCGAGGCTGGTGCTGCCCGATTGAAACCAGGCGTAAAGTGCCTGTAATACTTTCACCCTCAGGTGCCTTCTGCTAAGCATAAATGAACGTCAAGTAATGAAATATGTCGCAAAGGTACGACAAAAGCAAGTATGGACAAGTATTGGACAGTCAAAGGGATCAGTTCCCGGTGAAGCGATAGGCCCTGAGAAAAATGTTCAGGTCGGTGAGTACGTGATAATCTCTTGCATATAAAAGATTTATGCGCTCAAATGCGGCAGGGTCGCTGCTGTCGTTGCCAAACAGCATGGCCGGACAAAGAATGCCTTTTCTGAGGGCTGGAAGCTGATTGTTGGTTTGCGGGGCCTCGCTGCAGTAGCCCACCCAGGTGCGCCGTCCGGAAAGCACGAGCAATGCATTGCGCATGGCGCGCAGCGGTTTTTGGATAAACCATAGCGAGAAAGGAAACAAACCGACGAAGGCCAAAGAAGCCAGCACGTCGAACAGCCGTTTATTCCTCCGGTTCACAAAGCTGTCGATGGCTTTAATGCCGACAGTATAAAGGTCGCCGCGCGTATTGATGCTGTTGCTGCCAATAATGCTCAGGCTATCCTCGGGGGCAATTTTAAAGCTGATACCCGCTTTGTGCCATTCCGTCATCTTGTTGATAATGGTGCGGTGAGGCAAATCGCGGGAGCAGAAGATGATTTCGTTGATGTTGTATATGGTGATGATATCAGGCACCTGGTGCAGTTCGCCAATAAAGCCATTATGCTCGGTCACGGGCTGGTCGGTGCCTACAAGTCCTATGAAATCGGTGCGCAGATTGGTGCTTTTTAGCAGGTTTTCAACGCGTATCGCCTCATCCCGGCTGCCAATGATGAGAAACCTTTTTCTGGCGTTTTCGCCAAGTTCAAATCCGTCCAGCCTGAGCAGATGTCCGGTAAGCCGCGTTAGCGCCTGTGCAATCATGGCCCAGAGCATTCCCAGAATCAGGATGGCACGCGAAAACCTCAAATGCTCCGGAAGCATGGCGTAAAAAACGAGAAAGAGCAGGGTGCCGGCCATAATGCCTGCCACGGCCTTCCGCATGCGGTAGGGTTTGTCGTAGCCGCCGCTGAAATACATCGAAATTCCCCAAATAATCACATTCAATGGTAATAGTCCGAATACCAGCAAGTTGGGATAGTCGCCCCCCTCGCGGTAGATGGTCAGGTTGCCCCAGATTGTTTTAATAGCGAACAAGCCTGCATAAATGATTGTGGCATCGGCCAGTGGCAGGGCGATGCGGCCAAAAAAGCGCGACAGCAGGGCAATGGAGGCTCTGAAGTAAATGGCCATGTGAATTAGCATGCCAAAAGAGCGTGCCCGTTGCTGGCTGAAATGCTTGCGGGCAAAAATGATCATGGCGTTGTAGAAAACGAAAACGTAGTTGACGCTGCTTTTCTTGGTGCTCTCGCCTTTGTAGTGTATGATGCGCGTGAGCGGATAATAGTAATTCTTGAAACCTGCCTTGATGATTCGGTAAGAGAGGTCGATATCCTCACCGTACATGAAAAACGTTTCGTCGAGGAGCCCGGTCTTGTCGAGCACGCTGCGGCGCAGGAGCATAAACGCTCCGGCCAGAATTTCTACCTCATGCACCTGATCAGGGTCGAGGTAGCTAAGGTGATAGCGGCCAAATCGTCGCGATCGTGGAAACAGCGCCGAAAGTCCAAAGATCTTGTAAAACGCTGTCATTGGTGTGGGAAGACCACGTTTCGATTCAGGTAGAAATTTTCCCTGACCATCGAGCATCTTCACTCCCAGTCCGCCCGCTTCGGGATGCTCGTCCATGAAGCTGATGACCTTTTGAAATGTGTCGTCCTCAACAACGGTATCAGGGTTGAGCAGCAAAACATACTCCCCGACCGACTCCCGTATAGCCTGATTGTTGGCCTTGCTAAAGCCTGTATTTTCGCTGTTGGCGATCAGTTTCACCTCCGGAAACTTGCTTCTGATCATGCGCAGCGAACCGTCAACGGAATTATTGTCAACTACAAATACTTCTCCATCAATGCCTTGCATTGCGCGACGCACCGAAAGCAGGCATTGTTCCAGAAAAAATTCCACATTGTAGTTGACTATGACAATCGATAGCTTCATTACCTATACTCAGTTCGATGATAGGGTGTTGGGGATATCCCAAAAGCAGCGCAAAATACGCTAAAAAACGGGAAATTGCGACCAATTTGGCAACTGTTTTCGGTTCGGCAGGCCGGCAAAATCCTACCTTTGTGTCAATAAAAAATCTTGAAAACCTCATTCACGTAAATGTTATGAAACGCACAGCTCTCTACGACCGCCATGTGGCTATGGGTGGTAAAATCGTGCCCTTTGCAGGGTTCGAAATGCCTGTTCAGTTTGAAGGTGTAAATACCGAACACGAAACAGTACGCCGCGCTCTCGGGGTATTCGATGTTTCGCACATGGGCGAGTTCTGGGCCGAAGGCCCACATGCAGCCGAATTGGTGCAGCGTCTTACTACCAACGATGTCAATCAGCTATACGATGGTAAAGTGCAATATACCTGCTTTCCCAACGGCAGGGGAGGTATTGTGGATGACCTGCTTGTTTATCGGTTCTCGCCCGAAAAATATTTGCTGGTTGTCAATGCCGCCAATATTGACAAGGACTGGGCCTGGGTAAACAGCCAAAATCATCATGGTGCATTACTCACCAATGCCTCTGACGCAACATCGCAGCTCGCCGTGCAGGGGCCACTGGCGCTCAGGGCTATGCAGCCCCTCACCGACACGCCAATTGAAGATATGGAGTACTACACTTTCAAGGTGTTGCGTTTTGCAGGCGTTGATAATGTCCTGCTGAGCACCACAGGCTACACTGGAGCGGGTGGTTGTGAGATTTATTTTGAAAACAAAGACGCCGAAGCCATCTATGATGCCGTGCTAAAAGCAGGAGAACCTTACGGTATCAAACCCATTGGGCTGGCTGCACGCGACACCCTGCGCCTCGAAATGGGCTTCTGCCTCTACGGAAATGACATCGACGATACCACCTCTCCCATCGAGGCAGGCTTGGGATGGATCACAAAATTCACCGATGGCAACCCCTTCATTGACCGCGAAATGATGGCGGCTCAGAAAGCAAACGGTGTAAAGCGCCAACTGCGTGGCTTTGTGATGGAGAAAGGTATTCCGCGTCAGCACTACGAAATTTGCACCGGAGACGGGAAAAAAATCGGCGAAGTAACCTCAGGAACCATGTCACCGATGCTCAGAAAAGGTATCGGAATGGGTTATATCGAAACTGCCCACGCCAAACTGGGCAACACGGTTTACATCAATATTCGCGAGAAACTGATGCCTGCCGTAATCGAGAAATTACCTTTCTACAAAGGGTGATTTTTTACGCTGCCGCATAATACAGTCGCGTAATACTTATTACGCTGCATTTCTGATCATATGTTACGGATGTTGACTAGGCCAGAACAGGTGTAGGATGGTCAGTGCCTTAGGTAACACACATTCCTAATTTTCTGATTACTAGCACTACAGTTGCAGCAAAAACCGGTATGGCAGCAGGGCATCCTCACCCGCGTAATCGATGCCGATCCGTGGCGTTGTTGTAATAGCTTCTGCAGCAGGGCAATAATGTCTGGTTATCCCGATCATGCTGCCATCGAGCGGAACTTTGTTGTACAAATGGCTGATTCCCAGTGCTATGGTCAGCTTGCCCGGACCGTCGGTCAGTCCTTTGAGTATGTTTCGTTTGCGCCTTCGCATCATGGTTTCAGTTCCATTGAGCGGGGAAATGGCTCTTATAAGAACAGCGTTGGGCATGCCTTCAGGACCCGTAACGACATTAAACAGGTGGTACATACCGTAACACAGGTAAACATAAGCAAGACCGCCGGCACAGAACATTGTTTCTGTTCGTGCTGTGCGACGGCCACCATAGGCATGCGAGGCCCTGTCGTTGATGCCGGCGTAGGCTTCCGTTTCGGTGATGATACCCGAAGTGAATTCGCCATCAACAGTTGTAAACAAAACGCAGCCAAGCAGTTCCCTTGCCTGATTCACCACATCTTCCCTCAGGAAGAAAGACTTGTCCAACAATTCAGGTATCATCAAAGTGCTAAGGCAGGTCTGGTTTTACAGATGGAATGAGTAAGGTTGCCGTCACAGCCACAGCCAGTGTAAAGACGAAATTCACTAATCGCGCTGTGATCAGGGCATCCATACCCGTGCTGATCCACACAATGGTAAAGCTGAGACCGGCAATGATGGTGATCAGGGCAGCCTTTCCGTGAAAGCGCTTCCAGAACAACGTTAGCACAACCACAACCGAAAAGGTTGCGCCAATGCCTGCCCACACATAACTTACCACAGTAAAAATGAGTTTCGACTGTATCGAGTAGGCCAGCAGCAAGGCAACCACTGCAAGCGTTAATGTTGTTATACGATTGATTAACAGTCCGTTGTGCAGCTTGATGTTTCGCTTCTCCAGCGCTGGTTTGAGAATATTTTCAGAAAACTCGGTGGCACTGAGCACCAGCAGCGAATCGGCTGTTGAAATCATGGCCGCCACTGCTCCGGTAATCAGAACAGCAGCAATGGCCGGCGGGAAGATCTTCAGCATCACTGCCGGCATCACCATCTCCCTGTCCTGTAAAGTTTCCGGTCCAAAGATGGCTAATCCGATCCAACCGAGAAGCAAGGCTCCTATGTAGGCTACCACTGTCCAGGCTATGCCGATATTTCTGGCCCTGATGGCCTGCTTTCGGTCGGATATGGCCATAAAACGCGTGCTGAGCTGGGGTTGGCCGCCCAGATAACCAAAAAACCAGCTGAACCCGCCCATGATGACCAAACCTGCGGCAAATCCGTTAAGGCCTCCGGTAAGCGAAGTGTACTTTGGACCTGCCAGATGCAGGGCTTCTGACACACCGCTGGCAAAAGTTTCCGGATGGTTGGCCAGGTAAATGAAGCCCACCACGGGGCCGGCAACCAAGGCCAAAATCATCACAATAGCCTGAATTACATCGGTATAAACAACGCTTCTAAAGCCGCCGTATATGGTGTAAGGAACAATGATTGAGGCGGTAATGAGCATTCCCCAGCGGGCTTCGAGACCAAACATGGTAAACAAGGTCTTGCCCCCGCCGAGAAACTGTGCGCCCACATAAAAGAAAAAGAAAAAACGATGGCAGCCGCGGACACCAGCCGGATGTAGGGCCCCATCGACTGGAAACGTCCGGCAACAAATTCCGAGAAGGTTATTGATCCGCTTTTGTCGGCGGCATCGCGCAAACGCCAGGCCAGCAGCCACCATGCGGTGATGATGCCGGTTACGCAACCCAGCGCCGTCCAGATTTCGGTGAGCCCCAATGCATAAGCTGCTCCCGGCAAACCGAGCAATGCCCAGCTGCTTTCGCCAGTGGCCCGCTCCGACAAGGCCGCAACCCAGCCCGGCAACCTTCGGCCTGCAATAGCGTAGTCGCCGGAAGTTTTTACTTTTCTTCCCTGCCAGATACCCCACGAGATCAAAACGAGAAGGTAAGTGACCATAACCGCAATGAGTTGCGCCTGATTTTCCATATGTCGCTTTGTCAGTGTTTGTGCCCCACTAAAGTAGAAAATTAGATTTCCCGGTGCAAATTGTCAGCGCTTAGACCGCGGCAGGTATTTTGCAGAGAATGAATTAAACTCACCCGGCATGATTAAACCTGACATTGAAATCGAAGATCTTGTACGCGATTACCCATATTCGGTTCGCTATCTGATGGAGCATGGAATTAAATGCATAGCCTGCGGCGAACCTGTTTGGGGAACATTGGCCGAAGCAGCTAAGGAAAAAGGGTATGGCGAGGACGATATCCTTCGTTTTGTCAGCGAAATGAATGAGATAGCTGAAAAAGCGTCTGATGCAGCCGAGGACAGTAATCTTCCGAAAATAGATACCGGTAAGCTGGGACTTTAACCATCAGGGGGCCAGACGCATGCGTTGCCATTTGTTTTCAGAAACAAGTTCGTATAACACCCGGTCGTGCAACCGATCGGGCCTTCCCTGCCAGAACTCCACTTTGTCGGGAATAAGCTTGTAACCGCCCCAGTAATCAGGCATTTGCAGTGGCCTGCCCGATTGTAAAAATTGTCCCGCAGCATTCTCCAATTCTTCTCTAGAGCCAACCGGCTGACTTTGAGGGGATATGATGGCACTGAGCCGGCTACGCTCAGGTCGGCTGTTGAAGTATTCTTCCGATGCTTCACGCGAAATGCGAACTACTTTTCCCTCAATCCTTACCTGTCTTTCCAGCTCGGGCCAGTAGAACAACATGGCAGCGAAAGGGTTGTTTTTCAGCTCTTTGCCTTTGCGGCTCTCATAATTTGTAAAAAAAACAAATCCGCCTTCGCTGATTTCCTTGAGCAAAACCACCCTGGCGGACGGACGCGAGCCGCTGAGCGTGGCAAGCACTACGGCATTGGCTTCATGGGCATGGGCGGCAACGGCTTCTTCGAACCAAAGGCCAAAAAGTGAAAACGGATCTTCGGGCATGATTCGTTCGTCCAATCCATTGCGCTCGTATTGCCTGCGCATATCGTGCAACTTCATAATTCTTCTTTTTGCGGTGTGCAAAAATACTTAACTTGGTAGCCTTTAATACATCCAATGAAATTCAGGCTTTTTGTCAGGAAAAATGTAGTGGTACCCACGGCTGCAGGTTGGTTGCTTATTCTTGCACTTTTTGTGGCTTTTTTCTGGTTTACCCTCCAAAGCATTTATCCATTTCTGTCGCGCACTAAAAAAACAGTCTCGGACCTCCTTGTCGTTGAGGGATGGCTCCCCGACAATGGATTGCGTGAAGCCATAGATTATTACCGCGCGAATGGTTATAAAAGAATGATTATCACTGGAATACCTATCACCCAGTGGACCTACACCTCGCCGCACACCAATATGGCTGATGCCTCGGCCGAAACCATGCGTCGCATGCTTTTCCGTGATAGCATTTACACCGTTAGCATACCTTCAAATATTTACCGCGATCGCACCTATGCAACCGCTGTTGCACTCAAGATGCGGTTCGAAGAATGGGGCTTTCCTTCCAACCAGCCTTTCGATCTTTACAGTATGGGAGCGCATGCCCGCCGCTCCTACAATATGTTTCGCAAGGCGTTTCCAGATACCCCTATCGGATTGCTGGTAGCCACCGACATGAGTTTTGATCCCGAAACCTGGTACAAAACCAGCCGGGGCTTTCGTACGGTTTTCTCCGAGTGGATAAGTTATTGGTACACAGCGCTCGCCTTTTTCCCAAACGAAGCTGAATTTCGGCAACGGATTATCCTGGGCAGGTATGCCGATGAAATCATTACCCACCGCCTGAAAAAAGATAACGACCTGGCCAATCCGGAAAAATCGCCCTTTAAGGCTGAGCAGATTCCGCTGTTTGAAGGCTTGGCTTACTACTACCCCGATATTTCCTTTCGGGTGAGCGCCCTATTCGAAATTGATACCACCGGGCAGCCATTCCGTATGCCGACAACTACAAGCCGGCTTCCGCTTTACAGGAAATATGGCCGGTTAATCTTCAACATTGGCGATACATCCCTTGTGCTCACCGCTTTTCAGAACCTTGATTATCTGGCTGCAAATCCGGGCTACAACAAGCTGTTTATTCCGTTTAAAGATTACACCAACGGAGAAGAGACCTATGGCGGAGGTCGTTATCTCGATATCGATATTCCCTTGTCCGATACCCTTTCGCTCGACTTCAATTATGCCTACAACCCCTATTGCGCTTATAGCGAACGATGGTCATGCCCCATCCCGCCCGATGAAAACAGCCTTACCGTTTACATCATGGCTGGCGAAAAAAACTTCCCTCTAAAGTAAACTGGCATGCACCCCATCAGCGTTCTCGTTGTTGAAGATGAAAAGGTGCTTTTGACGGTGATCACCCATCAGCTCAAAAGCATGGTCGCAAAGGTGCTGGAGGCCTCCGACGGGGCCGAAGGCTATGATATGTATTTGAAGCACAAGCCCGATCTGGTGATCACCGACATTCGAATGCCTATTATGACAGGACTCGACATGACTGCCCGTATCATGGGCGTCAACCCGAAGGCTAGGGTGGTGCTCCTGTCGGCATACGGCGAGTCGCACTACTTTATGCGGGCCATTGAGCTTGGGGTAAAGTCGTACCTGCTAAAACCCCTGACCGAAGAACGGCTGCGCCGCGTAATCGATGAGCAGGCCTACGATATACTGCTGGAGCATAAAATGCAGCGCGAAGAGCAGATGAGGCGCGAAGCTGAACTTACCCTGCAGCGCAATGAGCAGATCCTTCATGCCGTAAGCGAGGTGGCGGAACTACTTTTGTTGAGTGCCTATGGAACCAACCCTCTGCCTCAGGCACTCAGGATTCTCGGTAAGGCTACCAATGTCAGCAGGGTATATATTTTCGAAAATTTTGTTTCGGAGGGAAATAGTTATAGTCGTCAAACTTATGAGTGGACTGCTGAAAGTATAAGCTCAGAACTAAATAATCCGGAGTTGCAGGCCATTCCACACCTTGATTCTTCCTTCGAACGATGGGCCGGACTGCTAAGCCGTGGCGAGCCTGTTTTTGGTTTTATCCGCGATATGCCGGCAAATGAGCAGGAAGTGCTTGCGCCACAAGGCATTATCTCGGTCATGGCGGTGCCGATATTCGTGCATGGAAGCTGGTATGGTTTTATGGGTTTCGACGAATGCCTCTACGAGCGGCGGTGGTCCAACTCCGAGCTGACCTCATTGCTCACCGCAAGCAATATCATCGGGGCCGCTATTGAACGTCAGAATGCAGAGAAGGAGCTTATTCAGCTGAATAAAACCCTGGAGGAAAGGGTAAAGCAGCGTACACAAAAGCTTCAGATTGAGGTGAATGAGCGTAAACTGGCCGAGCAGTTGCTTCGGCAAAGCGAAGAAAAATACAGGCTGATTTTCGAAAACGCCAACGACGGCATCGTTTTATCCAGCGGTGGAGTTATAGCATTTATCAATCCGCGCTTCTTTGAGCTCACCGGCTATCTGCCCAACTCACTGCTCGAAAGATCGCTCACTGATATTATGGCCCCGGAATATCAGGACCTGGTTTCCGAACGAATGCATAAGGCTGAGGCGGGCGAGCGTTACGTAGAGCATGTTGATGCCGAAATGATTACTTCAACCGGACACCGTCGGTGGGTTGAGATTAAATTCAACAGTGTGCAGTGGGACGACGAGCCCGCCGTACTTATTTTTATTGCCGATATCAACCAGCGAAAATCGTATGAGAGCGAGCTGCGCGACCTGAATGTCAACCTCGAACTCCGCGTGCATGAGGAGCTCAGGCAAAGGGAACAACAGCAGCAGAAAATCATGCATAAGTCGCGCCTCGAAGCGCTTGGGGAGCTGGCCACAGGCATCGCGCACGAAATCAATCAGCCGGTGGGCGGACTGTCGATGAGCCTTGATAACATTCTCGACGAACTGCATTCGGGTAATCTGACAGATACCTATTTAGAGCGTAAAATCAATATGATGTTCGAAGATATCGAGCGGGTCAGGCAGATCATCAATCATGTCCGTCTTTTTGCGCGCGAACAAGACCCTGTGCTTCGAAAAGCCTTCAGCCTCAATGAAGTTGTAAACAATACGATGAAACTCATTGAGCGCTCCTATGCCAACAACAACATCGCACTTAAGGCGATACTTTGTCAGCCTGATGTCATGCTTTTTGGTAATCCGATGCGCCTTGAGCAGGTGTTACTTAACCTGTTCAGCAATGCAAAATTCGCTGTTGAGCAAAAAAGAAACAGAAGCGGAAATGCTTACCGACCCGAAATAATCATCGAATGCACGGATAAAACTGATGCTGCGTTAATCCGAATTACCGACAATGGCACCGGCATACCCGCCGAAATTCTGGACTCGATCTTCGACCCCTTTTTCACATCAAAAAAAGCGGAGGAAGGCACTGGTCTGGGCCTGTCGATCAGCTATGGCATTATCACCGAAATGGATGGAACAATTGAGGTGGAGTCAAAAGTAAATGAGTTCACCTCGATGATCATACGCATGCCCGTTTACCGCACGAAATCAATGGAATAAGCCATGCAAAACCTTCGTATTCTTGTAGTTGACGATGAAGTTCGTATGCGCGAAGAGATCGGCGAATACCTCAGAAAGCGTTCCTATGAGGTGCAAACGGCTCCCGATCCCGGCGAAGCAACGCGATTGCTGCAGCATTACGATTTTGATATTGCAATTGTCGATATCAAACTGCCCGGCATCAGCGGACTCGAGCTGCTAAAGATCATCCGGGAAGCACATGCTCAGGTAGAGGTTATCATGATTTCGGGGCATGGCGATATGCAAAGCGTAATCGAAGCCATGCGCCTGGGCGCCATCGACTTTTTCCAGAAACCTTTCCGGCTGATCGAACTCAATCAGGCCCTGCAGCGCACACGCAGATTTATCGAGATTTCGCAACAGCTGCGTCAAACCAGAAGTACCCTCAACCTGCTCAGCAGTCAGTTCAGACAGCACAACGGTTCGGCCATGATTGGCAGCAGCGAAGCCATCCAAAAAGTAACAAGCCTGATGGAAAAGGTGGCCTCCACCGATCATACTTCAGTACTCATCACCGGTGAAAGCGGAACAGGGAAAGAACTTGTTGCAATGGGCATTCACCTGCTTAGCAGCAGAAAAAACAACCTGTTTCACTCTGTCAACTGCTCGGCGGTAACCGAGAGCCTCTTCGAGAGTGAGTTTTTCGGACACAAAAAAGGTGCTTTTACCGGAGCAACCGAAGACCGTCAGGGCTGGTTTGAGGTAGCCTCGGGTGGCACACTCTTTCTCGACGAAATCGGCGACCTTCCGCTCGGTCAGCAGGCCAAGCTGTTGCGTGCACTCGAGGAGCGAAAGATCCGAAGGGTAGGGGGGCATCACGAGATAAGTGTCGATGTGCGCGTGATTGCTGCGTCCAACCAGCCGCTGGAGGAAATGGTCAGCGAGAAGAAGTTCCGTGCCGACCTCTTCCACCGCATGAGTACCTTTGTAATACACCTGCCTCCATTGCGCGAAAGGGCTGAAGATATCGGCCCCATTGCCAATCACTTTACTGCGCTCTACGCCCGGTCGATGAACAAAAACATTGCAGGCATCAGTCCAACTGCGCTGCAAATGCTTAAGCAATACCCATTTCCGGGCAACATACGCGAACTTCGCAATATGATTGAGCGGGCTGTTATTTTATGCGATGGTCACTATCTTGAAACCACCCATCTGGCAATCAATGCCACCCCTCAATTTCCCGCTCAGGCAACAGAAACCCCTGAAGAAACTTCGCTCGACCTTGATCAGGTTGAAAAGGAAACCATCCTGAAAGCCCTTCAGCGTGCGGGTGGAAACAAAACCACTGCCGCCCGCCTGCTCAACATCACCTGGCAAACCCTCGACCGGCGACTCCAGAAGCACGGCCTGAAGTTTTGACAAAACACCCCTTGGTGATAGCGGTAATCGGTGATGGGTGAGCGGTGAGTAGTGAGTGGTGAGCGGTGAGTAGTGAGGGGTGAGCGGTGAGTGGTGAGCGGTGAGTAGTGAATGGTGAACAGCGTCACGTAAGGTAACCCCAAACATCGATCCGCATTGTCCCGACAGGGACGCAATATCGGTAACAGGTAACCCCAAACATCGATCCCCGGCGTCCCGTATGGACGCAATACCGGTAATGCTAAACAAAGAACAAAGAACAAAAAACACAAATCAATTCCCGTCAGGGACGCAATATCGGTAACAGCTAAGCCCGAAAAAAAAGAGGTCGCATCTTCCGACACAACCTCTTTCTTTTACGATAACTTTACTGACTTACATCACTTTCTGCGCGATGGCCTTAAAAGCTTCAGGATTGTTCAGGGCCAGGTCGGCGAGCACCTTACGGTTGATCTCGATATTGGCCTTGTGCAATTTACCCATGAACACGCTGTACGACATTCCAAACTGACGTGCAGCGGCATTGATACGCATGATCCACAGCGCCCTGAACGAACGCTTTTTATTGCGACGGTCGCGATAGGCATACTGCTGGCCTTTTTCCCAGGAGTTCTTCGCAACTGTCCAGACGTTTTTACGGCGGCCAAACTGTCCCCTTGTAAGTTTGAGGATCTTTTTCCTTCTGGCCCTTGATGCAACGGAGTTGACTGATCTTGGCATTTTACTTCATTTTTTCGCCATAGCGCCTCCCCACGGAGAACTTGGAAGCTATGGCAAAGTTCAACATTGATTTAATTACGCTTGAAGAAGCTCGCGGATGTTCTTTTCATCAGCCTTGCTCACCAGCGAAGTGTAGGTAAGATTGCGCTTACGTTTGGTCGACTTCTTGGTGAGGATATGGCTTTTGTAAGCGTGCTTCCTCTTGATTTTGCCTGTTCCGGTGAACGTGAAACGTTTCTTGGCACCGGATTTTGACTTCATCTTTGGCATTACTATGAGGTTTATTTGGGTTTATTACGAATGTCTTATTTTTTAGGGGCGATCATCATCATCATGCGCTTGCCTTCAAGCTTGGGCAACTGCTCCACCTTTCCGTTTTCCTCCAGCAGGCTCGCAAACTTGAGCAGGATAATCTCACCCTGATCCTTGTAAACAATGCTTCTGCCTTTGAAGAATACTTCCACACGCACTTTTGCACCTTCTTCGAGAAACTTTTTGGCATGTCGGAGCTTGAACTCAAAGTCGTGATCGTCCGTATTGGGACCCATACGGATCTCTTTCACAACCACCTTGGCCGATTTGGCCTTTATCTCTTTTTGCTTCTTTTTCTGCTCAAAGAGAAATTTCTTGTAGTCCAACACCCTGCAAACGGGTGGATTGGCGGTGGGTGAAATCTCGACCAGATCGAGGCCCGCTTGTTCGGCGATCATCAGGGCCTCCCTGATGGGGACGATTTTGGCTTCAATGCCTTCGCCCACAACCCTCACAATGGGTGCTGATATCCTTTCGTTGATCCTGTGCGGATCTTCCTTCTTTGGAATACCTCTTTGCGGCCTGCCGGGGTTTCTCAACTGTGCTATGGTACTGTCCTCCTTCGTTTGTGAATAATCGGTTTATTGTTCCTGGTGAATTATCGCTACTTCTTCCTGAATGCGTGCGGCAAATGCCTCCATTGTGAAAGTGCCAAGGTCGCCTTCGCCCTGCCTGCGTACCGATACGGTACCTTCAAGCTCTTCCTTTTCGCCTACAATAAGCATATAAGGAATCTTTCTCAGCTCGGCATCCCTGATCTTGCGTCCGGTTTTTTCGCTGCGCTCGTCAATCAGGGCGCGAATATCGGAATTTTGGAGATAACTAAGCACTTTTTGCGCGTAGTTTTGATATTTTTCGCTGATTGGCAGGATGATAACCTGCTCAGGTGCGAGCCAAAGCGGAAACTTGCCGGCGCAATGCTCAATAAGCACGGCCACAAAACGCTCCATGCTGCCAAAAGGCGCCCTGTGGATCATTACCGGACGGTGCTTTTCGTTGTCCGAGCCTATGTAATACAGGTCGAAACGCTCAGGCAGGTTGTAGTCCACCTGAATAGTACCGAGCTGCCATTTTCGACCAAGTGCATCCCTGACCATGAAGTCCATCTTTGGACCATAGAAAGCGGCTTCGCCTTCTACGGCTATGGCATTCAGGCCTTCTTCCTCAGCTACTTCGATGATGGCGCGTTCAGCTTTGCTCCAGTTTTCTTCCGAGCCGATATATTTACCGGGGTTATTAGGGTCTCTCAACGAAATTTGTGTGATAAAATCCTTGAAATCAAGCGCTTTGAAAATTCGCATGATTATTTTTATCACACCTTTAAACTCATCTTTGATCTGGTCGGGGGTGCAGAAGATGTGGGCATCGTCCTGCGTAAATCCGCGTACCCTTGTCAGACCGTGCAGCTCACCACTCTGTTCGTAGCGGTAAACCGTACCAAATTCGGCATAGCGAATGGGTAGGTCTTTATATGAGTGGGGCTTATGTGCAAAAATCTCACAATGGTGAGGACAGTTCATCGGCTTGAGGAAAAACATCTCGCCTTCTACCGGAGTAGTGATCGGACGGAAGGAATCAGAGCCGTATTTCTCGAAGTGTCCGGAAGTTTTGTAGAGGTTCACATTGCCGATGTGAGGGGTGATCACCGGCTGATAACCGGCCTCTTTCTGAACTTTTTTGAGGTAAGCCTCCAGCCTTTCGCGCAACTGCGCGCCTTTGGGCAGCCACAGTGGCAGACCGGCGCCAACATTTTGCGAGAAGGTGAAGAGCTCCAGTTCTTTGCCCAACTTTCGGTGATCGCGCTTTTTGGCTTCTTCCAGCAGGGCAAGGTATTCTTCAAGCTCTTTGGCTTTAGGGAAAGTTATACCATAAACGCGGGTAAGCTGCTTGCGCTTCTCGTCGCCGCGCCAGTAGGCACCGGCAATGCTTGTCAGCTTAACTGCCTTGATGAATGAGGTGTCGGGCAGGTGAGGTCCGCGACACAGGTCGGTAAACGTTCCGCTTTTGTAGAAGGTGATCGTTCCATCCTGCAGGTCGCCGATGAGCTCGATCTTATATTCGTCGCCTTTTTCGGTGAAATAGCGCAAAGCCTCGGTCTTGGCCACTTCTTCGCGCACAAATTGCTGTTTTTCGCGCGCCAGCTGCAGCATGCGCTTCTCCACTTCGGCCAGTTCGGCTTCGGTGAGCACACGGTCGCCAAGGTCGATGTCGTAATAAAATCCATTTTCTATGGCCGGTCCGATGCCGAATTTTGATCCGGGATACAGCTGTTCGATCGCTTCGGCCATCAGGTGTGCCGAAGAGTGCCACATCGTTTCCTTTCCCTCGGCATCCTCCCAGGTGAGCAGTTGCACCCGGGCATCCGAGTTGATTTTGCGTGTGGCATCCCACACCTCGCCGTTCACCTTAACCGAAAGCACGTTGCGGGCAAGGCCTTCGCTGATACTGCGTGCAATGTCGAGGCCTGTAACGCCTTGTTCGTATTGTCTGACGCTGTTGTCGGGCAGTGTGATGTTGATCATGAGTGCAGTTTGGAAAAACGGCTGCAAAGGTACGAAATATTATCGTTAATCCATGTAAACCAAAGCCATTCAATAATTTTGTGCGTTAATTTTAATGCGTCCCTTGTTTCAGCAAACAATACCTTTATTACCGGGCTGCCACCCTGAATGCCGGGCGTGCCGGCACAGGCAATTTACTCAGCAGGAGAGCCTGGATCAAAAGGCTGCGTTTCTTGCAACTAAACTGCATCCCTGGTCCAATCTGATTGCTCCGGTGAGGAGCCTCGACGGAGCTACCCGCTGGGGCTACCGGAATAAAACCACACTCGGCGTTCAGTTTGTGCAGGATCAATGGCAATGGGGACTCTGGCGCCGCGACCAACTCCTGCACATTCCCCACTGCCCGGTGCATCGCCGGGAAGTCAACCTGATTATCAATGCCCTGATGGCTTCGCTTCCGCCCTTCGACTTTGGCCTGAGGTGGTTGGTAATGTCGGGTAAACAGCTGACGATGGTTGTGAAAAGCAAAGAATTTACATTGACAACCTGGCCTGATTTCAACTTGATTGATCAACTGAAAAAGCTTGCTTTGCAGGGTTTGTGGCTTCACATGAATCCTTCAACCGGAAAGCGCATTTTCGGAAAAGGGGGCTGGAAGCTGCTGTGGGGACAACGAGTCTCATCCGATGAAAGCGGATTGCTCTATGGCCCTGCGGCCTTTAGTCAACTGATACCTGAACTCTACGATCAGGCTTTAAACGAGGCTTTTGCATTTTTGAACCCCGACCAATCATCAGCGATAATCGACCTGTATTCGGGCAGCGGAAGTTCGATAAAGCGATGGTCTGATGCAGGTGCTCAGGTTATTGGCGTAGAGGCTGTGCCTGAGGCGGTTAATCTGGCAAGACGGAATGTACCTGAGGCCGAAGTGCTGACGGGAACCTGCAAGCAGCGTCTCCCTCAACTGCAGGCATGGTGCGAAACTCAAACCAGGGAAGAAAAAAGTCTTTCGCTCTACGCCAATCCGCCGCGCACCGGCATTGAAGCTGAAGTGCTGCATTGGATTGCCTGGCACCTTAAACCCTTGCGAATGGCATACCTCTCCTGCAGCCCGGGAACATTGTCCAGAAATCTGGAGTATCTGACAGAAAGCGGGTATTCAGTAAAAAATCTTATCCCTTTTGACTTTTTTCCGCAAACACACCACATCGAAACCCTCGCATTGATCGAAAGGTCGTTTTAATCCGGGAGGGCTGATTGTTGCTATGGCTTAGTTTTGTTTTTCCAGCTTCACTCTTCTGAGATCGAGCAGATTTGTGGGATTGGCGTGCATGCCAAGAACCTGTTTGTGCACAAATCGCAGTACTTCGTCGTAATATAGCACGGCCACTGGCGCCTCGCTCATCACGATGCTGTCCATCCGGCGATAAAGCACGGCCCTATGGTCAGGATCGTTTTGCTGGCTGGCCAGTAGATAAAGCGAATCAAACGACTTATTGGAAAAGTGCGTATAGTTTGGGCCGGCGGGGGTGTGGTTTGGGCTGTAAAAGAGCGAAAGATAGTTCTCGGCATCCGGATAGTCGGCTACCCACGAAGCCCTGAATGCCTGCAAACGGCCTTTCGACCGCAATTCCCTGATGCTGGCTGCCGGCTGTATCTCTATCTCGGGCTGAAGCCCGACGGCCTGCAGTTCTGCTTGTATAAACTTCAGCAGATCAGCATATTCTGCAGTAGTGCTTATCGTAAATCTCGCTCCCTGAAGTCCGGCATCCTGAATGAGTTTACGGGCTTTGTCGGGCTCATAACGATAGCCCGCATAAGGATTATGCCCCGGTAAGCCATAGGGTATCATGCCGCCATGGCCGGGCCGTCCGGTATTGTTTCGCAGAAAATGGAGCATCTTTTCCCTGTTGATGGCCAGATTGATTGCCTGCCGGAGCTCGCGGCGAGCCAGCGGTCCGGCAACTGCCGCATCGCCCAGAAAAAATCCCAGATACTCTGTATTCAAAAATGGCTGGCGTATAAGCATTAAACGGTCCGACACCTTCTCGCGCAGCCTGCCGTCGCGCGTCAGCAATTCGTCCTTATACCGGGCATCGATACCCGACATGAAATGAAAATTGCCCTTCATAAATTCCATAAAGGCAATCTGCCGGTCCGACAGAAACCTTATGGCCACACCCTCCATGTATGGCAATCGGTTGCCGCTGCGGTCGCGCTCGAAATAGAAATCGTTACGCCGGAGCACCAGTTTAATGCCATCCTTCCAATAAGCAAACCGGAAGGGTCCCGTCCCTACGGGCTTTCTCCCAAAGGCATCGCCCATGCTTTCTGCGACCTCCTGCGGAACAACGGCGGCGTAAATCATCGAGAGCATGCCCAGAAATGGAGGGAACGACTTCTCAAGAACTATCTGCAAAACACTGTCGTTCAATGCTTTTATTGCGAGATATTGATCTTCCCTGCGCACATTGGCCATAATCCATGCTCCCGGTGACGCGGTGCGGGGATCGGCAAGACGTTTAAGGCTGTACGCTGCGTCCTGCGCTACAAGCCTGCGCGCCTGATCGCCAAAAACGGGATGCTCATGGAAAACGACATCATCTCTCAATACGAAGGTATATACGAGGCCGTCTTCGGAAATTTCCCAGCGCTTTGCGAGCGAGGGGACGATATTCATCTGGCTGTCGAGCTCGACAAGGGTGTTGAAAAGCTGGTTGCAAGCCCAGATGTGTGGCAGATCCTTGGCAAAAGCTGGGTCGAGCGTGCTCAGTCCGGCCGACTCATTGTAACGGAAAATATTGTCAGGCCCTGAAATTTTATTCCGGCATGTGGCAAGCAGGAGTGCCAGGGTCAATAAAACAAAAACCTGATTGATGGAAAGCCTGAAATGCATGCTTTTTGTAACAGCTTTATTTCAGGACAATATTAGTCAATAAACCGCATCGAAAAGTTTGCAGGCGTCCTTATTGGCTCAAATACCTTTGTTGCCTAAGGCCCGGGCTTTTCGAAGCCAGACGTGCCTTTGCCTTTCGCCGGCAAAGCGTATGCCGCTGATGGTGAAGGTGCGCACAGGCCTGATGCCGCAGAAATGCAAAACGGCTTTGCGCAGCGAACGATATCCCGGAGCACCAAGAACCAGAAAATAATACCACCTGGGATTGTCCATTGTCATGATTAGGCGGGCCGATTTGCCTTTGAGCAGTTTGTCGGGGAAGCGGTGGCCGTTGTTGTAACGGAAAGCGAATCCCGGGAGAAAAACCCTGTCGATAAAGCCTTTGAGCAGGGCAGGGTAGGTGCCCCACCAGTTGGGGAAAACAAATACGAGATGATCGGCCCAGGCGATGAGCTGCTGAGCCTCGGCCAGATCGGGCTCAAGCTCCTGGTTGCCGCGATAACCTTTGCTGAAATTGAGATCGAAGCTGAGCTTTTTAAGCACGAGGCTGCGCAGCGTATGTCCGTTTTCGGCGGCGCCTTCCGTATAAGCCGCTACAACCTGATCGGCAAAGGCATCATCCACGGGATGTGCGTGGATGAGCAAAATTTTCTTTGTCATGAAGTGAATGCAATGGCGTTTTTGATCTTGTCCGCCTGCAGTGCCAGCCCGATCACTTCCATCATATTGTCCACAAACCTGAACTCAAGGCCCTCGATATAATCCTGTTTGATGTCGGCTATATCGCGTTTGTTGCCCGACGACAGGATGAAGGTTTGCACCTTGCCGCGTTTGGCGGCGAGGATTTTTTCCTTAATCCCGCCAACAGGTATCACCTTGCCGCGCAGCGTGATCTCGCCCGTCATGGCGATTCGGGGTTTAACCAGCCGTTGTGTGAAAGCCGAAGCCAGGGCAGTGAACATGGTAATGCCCGCCGAAGGACCGTCCTTGGGTGTTGCCCCTTCAGGCACGTGAATGTGTACGTTCCATTTTTCGAACACTGACGGATCAAGACCCAGCGTATCGGCGTGTGCCTTAAGGTATTCAAGGGCTATGGTGGCCGATTCCTTCATCACATCGCCAAGGTTGCCGGTCAAACGAAGCTCGCCTTTTCCGCGGCTGAGACTTACCTCGATAAACAAGAGCTCGCCTCCGTAGGGTGTCCAGGCCAGGCCGGTGACCACGCCGGGCACCTTGAGCGCTTCGTCGGGCTTTTCGTGATACATGGGTATGCCCAGCGCTTTTTCAAGGTCGGCAGTGCTCACCTTTTTGTCGTAGGCTTCTCCCATGGCAACAAATTTGGCCTTGCTGCGCACTAGTTTGGCAAGGTGCCTCTCCAAAGAACGAACGCCCGACTCGCGGGTATAATCTTCGATGATGGTTTCGATGATCTTTTTGCTGAAGCTGATCTGCGAAGCAGCTAAACCATGATCCTTAACAAGCTTGGGCACCAAATGTTTTTTGGCTATCTGATATTTTTCCTCCAGCAGGTAACCCGTCAGCTCAATTACTTCCATGCGGTCGCGCAGGGCAGGGTGGATGGTGCTCAGATTGTTGGCCGTAGCAATAAACATCACCCTCGAGAGGTCGTATTCAACTTCAATGAAATTGTCGTAAAACTTGTTGTTTTGCTCTGGATCAAGCACTTCGAGCAGCGCAGCCTGAGGATCGCCGTTGATGTTGTTGCCGCTCACCTTGTCGATCTCGTCGAGCACAAAAACGGGATTGCTGGTGCCGGCCTTTCGCAGGCTTTGTATGATACGTCCAGGCATGGCTCCGATATAGGTTTTCCGATGTCCGCGCAATTCGGCTTCATCGCGCACTCCGCCCAGCGACATGCGGATATACTGCCTGCCCAGGGATTCGGCTATCGATTTACCCAACGAGGTTTTACCCACACCGGGAGGACCGACCAGACAGAGTATTGGCGACTTCATGTCGTTCTTCAGCTTGTAAATGGCCAGATGCTCTATAATGCGCTCCTTTACCTTCTCCAGGCCAAAATGGTCGCGGTCGAGAATACGCTGGGCATGTGCCAGGTCGAAATTATCCACTGAATATTCGTTCCAGGGCAGCTCCACCAGATACTCAAGGTAGTTGAACTGAATGCCGTATTCGGCCACCATGGGGTTCATGCGCTGCAGCTTGGTGAGCTCACGCTCGAATACCTTTCTCACTTCGGCATTCCAGCGCTTTTTTTCTGCACGCTCGCGCAGCGAGGCAATCTCTTCTTCGTGCGGCGCACCGCCGAGTTCTTCCTGTATGGTCTTGAGCTGCTGGTTGAGAAAAAAGTCGCGCTGCTGCTTGTCGATATCCACCTTCACCTTGCTCTGGATCTGGTTTTTAATTTCGAGCATCTGCAACTCCTTGCTCAGGTATTCGAGCACTTTAACGGCGCGCTCGTTGATGCTCTTTATCTCGAGCATTCGCTGCTTCTCCTCAAGGCTGATGTTGAGGTTGTTCGACACAAAATGCACGAGAAATGCCGGACTCTCGATATTGTTGATAGCAAAAGACGCCTCAGGGGGAAGGTTGGGCGATTTTTCGATGATCTGAACAGCCAGATCCTTAATGCTCTGGATGAGTGCAACGAAATTGTTGTCCGTTTGCAGGGCTTCATCGTCGCCATAGGGTTCCACCCGGCCTCGGAAATAGGGTTCGTCCTGGGTGATTTCGAGCAGCCTGAAGCGTTTCTTTCCCTGAATAATCACGGTTGTGTTGCCGTCGGGCATCTGGAGGGTGCGCATAATGTGCGCCACTGTGCCTACTTCATGCAGATCGGAGGCCACAGGGTCTTCGATGGCAGCGTCGCGCTGTGCTATAACGCCGATAATGCGCTCCTTACGATAGGCCTCACGGATCAGTTTAATGGATTTGTTGCGTCCGACGGTGATTGGGATAACCACGCCCGGAAAAAGCACTGCATTGCGCAGCGGCAGTATGGGAAGTTCTTCGGGCACCTGCTCCGAAGTGAACTGTATCTCTTCTTCGGCCGAAAGTAGCGGAATGAACTCCGCATCACCTTCCAGAAGGTCGGAAACTGACAGAAAATTATTGAAGCTATTACTCATGAACGATTATTTGCCAAAATGTCATACCTGCCCTGTTTTTGGGCCGGGCAATAATTAAAATACGTCAAACCTGCCGCGAATAGGTATTTTTCCGGCAGGTGCTAGAAGTATGAACAAAGGATATGCCAGAGAAATCAGGCTCTGCGGTTTTTAAACGTCTGATTGAATACTTCGGTCAGTATTGCCTGCTCCGTTTTGTCGAAAACCTTGTTGCGTCTTTCGTAAACCTTTTCGATGGTTTTGAACGCTTTTTTGAGTTCATAGTCGATAAAACCCTGAGTTCCACCCCAGGAGAAGGACGGGATGAAATTGCGCTGGAATCCCGAGCCAAAGATGTTGGCGCTCACGCCAACCACGGTGCCTGTGTTAAACATGGTATTGATCCCGCATTTGGAATGGTCGCCCATGATGGTGCCGCAAAATTGCAGTCCGGTGTTTACAAAGCATTCTTCAGCGTAGTTCCAGAGTTTTACCTCTTCGTACGAGTTTTTCAGGTTTGAGGTATTGGTGTCGGCGCCGATATTGCACCATTCGCCAATGACGCTGTGACCAAGAAAGCCATCGTGTGCCTTGTTGCTGTAGCCGAAAATAACCGAGTTGTTCACTTCTCCGCCTACCTTGCTGTAGGGGCCGATGGTTGTTGGGCCATATATTTTGGCGTCCATCTTGAGCACGGCATGATCGCACAGGGCGAAAGGACCACGTACCTTGGCGCCTTCCATAACCTCGGCGTCCTTGCCGATATAGATTGGGCCGTATGAGGCGTTGAGGATGGCAAACTCAACTTTTGCGCCTTCTTCGATGAAAATATTTTCAGGGTTCACACACCTGTTGGTTGGGCTGATGGGTGCCGATTTTCTGCCTTTGGTCAACAGTGCGAAATCGTCGATGATGGCTTTGCCATTTTTGCTGAAAATATCCCAGGCATGGTAAATCTTGGTCACTTCCCCGGTATATTCGATGTTTTCGCCCTCCTCTGAACTTTCCGACGAGCGGAGCGACTCACCGCTCAGACAGCTGGCAAGCAGGGTTTCATCGCCTTTTACCAACGATTGACCAACTTTTAGATTATGCATGGCATCCACCAGTTCCTTGGTAGGCAGGATCGAACCATTGATCAGCAGGTTTTCCTCGGCTTCCATAAGCGGAAACTTTGCGCTAAGGTAGCCTTCGGTGAGCGTGCTGGTTTTTGCTTTCAGCATCAGCTCCCATTTTTCCCTGATGGTGAGGATTCCAATCCTGATGTCGGCGACCGGACGGGTAAAAACAAGTGGCAGGAGATGGTTGCGTGTGGAACTGTCGTACAGGATGTAGTTCATGGGATATCTCTATCTAGCGGTGAATTAACTATGCAAAAGTAGCAAATATTGTGTGTTTTAAGCACAATCGGACCACATTATAAGCAAAAAAGGCTGACATCGTAATGACAGCCTTTTTTGCGAATAAGTTGCAAAGCTTATTTGATTTTGCCTTCGTAATGCTTCTTGTAACGGTTCTTGAACTTATCAACGCGACCGGCGGTGTCCACAAGCTTCATCTTACCGGTGTAGAAGGGATGCGACATATGCGAAATTTCCAGCTTCACCAGCGGGTATTCCTTGCCATCCTCCCACACGATGGTCTCCTTCGATTTTACGGTGGAGCGGGTGAGGAAGCTGTAATCGTTGGACATATCCTTGAACACAACGAGGCGGTAATCTTTAGGATGGATGTCTTTTTTCATGGGAGTCGATACTTTTCTTAATTAGGGCTGCAAAATTATACAATTTCGCTGAAATACAAGTGCGAAATCTCATTTTTTTATTGAATGTCCAAGTTGCAGCAAAAACTGCATGGTGTCGAGGTCGTCGGCATAGTCGTCAACCGATGGAAATTGAGCTTTGCCGAAAGGGATGCTTCCGGGGAAACGGCCCGCTTGCGATACCACACATTGCAATCGGCTGCTGTTGGCATCCAGCAAAGCCTGAACCTCTTCCTCGCTGCCGTAAAAACTGAAGTGCACCACGCTAACCGGACTCGATAGCCTGCTGTCGGGCATGAGAAGGACAAATCCGTTGTCGTGGTGTTCGAGGCGGTTGATGATGCTCACTGCCTTGTGGTACTCGTAATTGTTGAAATATTTATGGTGGTCGCGCAGAGGGCGGTAGGCTTCGAAGCCTTCAAAAAGCGATTCGGGATCATAGCCTTGTGGCAGCAACAGATGTGAAACACTTCTGCAACCGAGTCCAAAATAACTGAAGATGTCGTCGGCAAGTAAGCTCAGATCACCGGTTTGTTCCTTGCCGCTGACAATGCCAATGCTGTTGCGGTTGTGCCTGATGATGTGGGGATAACGCCCGAAATAGTAGTCGAAATAGCGGGCACTGTTGTCGCTTCCGGTGGCAATAACAGCGTCGAAATGTTTGATCTGACCTTCCGAAAAAGCGATGAAATCTTTAAAGCCGGGCTCAATACTGATGAGCATTTCCGCAAGTGCAGGCATCAGATGGCGGTCGTCGGAGGAGAGTTTTCCCAAAAACCGCTGTCCGGAAACGAGCACGCAAAGAAAATCATGAAATCCTACCGCCGGAATATTGCCGGCCATGATCACGGCAACGGTATGCCCGGTTACTGCACTGTCGGCATCATACGAAGACATCCAGCGGCCAAGCTTTTCTTCGTCGAGGATATGTCGAATGCCACGCAATGCCATCAGCTGGTTTTCGATCGTAAACCAATTGTTCGACAGGTAGGCCCTGTTGATGGCTTCGGTGAGTGGGGTGAATTCCCCCGTGGGCAAATCGCCTTCATTGGCTGCCCGTTCAAGATAAATGTCAAGCTTTCTGCCGAGGCTTACAAAGGCATCCAGTCGCCGCTTCGCTTCAATCATCATCATGGCTTTGAAAACGTTTGCAAAAATAGGCCGAAAAGCATCGTTAATTTTTTAACAGACACCTTAATTCATATATTTGCAGCAAGAAACAAAACCTGTATAACGCAAAACCAGCGATCATGAAGAAACACAATTTCTACGCCGGTCCTTCCATATTGCCCGGCTACACCATCGAACAATCCATTGCAGCCATTCGCGACTTCGAAGGAATGGGTCTTTCGCTGCTCGAAATCAGCCACCGCAGCAAGCAGTTTGTTGCCGTTGTGGATGAGGCCGTTGCCCTTTTCAAGGAATTGCTCAGCATTCCCGAAGGCTACTCGGTCATCTTCCTTGGTGGTGGCGCCAGCCTGCAGTTCTGCATGGTACCCTATAACCTGCTCAACAAAAAGGCAGCTTATCTGAACACGGGCGAATGGGCCTCCAAAGCCATCAAGGAAGCTAAGCTGTTTGGCGATGTGGATGTGGTGGCCAGCTCCGAAGGCAGCAACTTCAACTTCATCCCGCGCGGCTATACCATACCTGCCGATGCCGACTATTTCCACATCACCACCAACAACACCATTTTCGGCACGGAGATTCTCGAAGACCTCGATTCGCCGGTGCCATTGGTTGCCGACATGTCGTCGGATATTTTCAGCCGTCCGGTTGACATCTCGAAATATGCCCTCATCTATGGCGGTGCACAGAAAAACCTGGCTCCCGCAGGCGTCACCTTTGTAATCATCAAGGACGAAGTGCTGGGCAAGGTGGATCGCAAAATTCCGACCATGCTCAACTACAAAACGCACATCAGCAAGGAATCCATGTTCAACACGCCTCCGGTAATGCCTATCTATGCCGCGCTGCAAACGCTCAAATGGCTCAAAATGATGGGCGGTGTAGCCGAAATGGAAAAGGTGAACAAGCGTAAGGCCGAGCTGCTCTATGGCGAAATCGACAGCAACCCGCTCTTCAAAGCCACCATCCCCAATCCGGCCGACCGTTCGCGCATGAACGTATGCTTTGTGATGAACGAAGGTTTTGAGCATCTGGAAGAAGAATTCAACAAGTTTGCCTCGGCCCGCGGCATGGTAGGCATCAAGGGCCATCGCTCGGTGGGCGGCTTCAGGGCTTCGCTCTACAACGCACTGCCCTACGAAAGCGTGGAAGCGCTTGTTGGCGTAATGCAGGAGTTTGCTCAACAAAACAAGTAAAACGAAACACCCCTTTTGCCATGCATAAAGTTCTTGTAGCTACCGATAAACCCTTTGCCGCTTCGGCTGCACAGCAGATAAGGGCTATCGTTGAGGAAGCCGGTTATGAGTGCGCTTTTCTCGAGAAATATACCAGCAAGCAGCAGCTGCTTGAGGCCGTTGCCGATGCCGAGGCACTGATCATCCGCAGCGATATTGTGGATGCCGAAGTGATTGCCGCCGCCCCCAAACTGAAAATCGTGGTGAGGGCAGGGGCCGGTTACGACAATATCGACCTCAAAGCCTGCACCGAAAAAGGCGTCGTGGCCATGAATACGCCCGGCCAGAACAGCAATGCCGTGGCCGAGCTGGCTTTCGGGATGATGATTTACCAGATCAGGAAGCAGTTCAATGGCGCTTCGGGTACCGAATTAATGGGTAAAACGCTCGGCATTCATGCCTATGGAAATGTGGGCAGGCATGTTGCCCGTATTGCCAAAGGCTTTCAGATGGAGGTGTATGCATTCGATCCTTTTGTTGATGCCGCTGCAATGCAGGCTGAGGGCGTGACGCCTGTGGGTTCGGTTGACGAGCTCTACGGCAAATGCCAGTTCGTTTCGCTGCATATCCCGGCCAACGACAAGACCAAAAAGTCGATCGGATTTGAATTGCTTTCGAAAATGCCCAAAGGCGCCATGCTGGTCAATACCGCCCGCAAGGAAGTGATAGACGAAGAGGGCCTGAAGAAGATTTTTGAAGAGCGCAAGGACTTCACCTACGTTTCGGATATTGCCCCGGATTGCGCTGCCGACCTGGCTCCCTTTGCCGGACGATTCTTCTTTACGCCCAAAAAGATGGGTGCGCAAACCGAAGAAGCCAACAACAACGCCGGCATGGCTGCCGCACGCCAGATTATCGGCTTTTTCGAACATAACGATGTGAGATTCAAGGTGAATTGAGTCATTATTGCATTAACTTCGCATTGTACTGATAACACTATAACCAAAACACTATGAACGACCCTGCAAACAAACCGATGACTTTCTTCCGCTTTGAGGACCTGAGGGTGTATCACAAGGCGCTCGACTACGGTGTATGGGTGCAAAAGACGGTTCAGCAGTTTCCCGACAGTGGAAAAAGTTTGGCCGGGAGCTTCTGCGAGATGGCCCGTCGAATTCCTTTGCATATCGCCGAAGGCTCGGCAAGGGAGAAATCGGCCTTTATCAACCACCTCAAGGAGGGTAAAAGCGCCATAAGGGCATGTCTGGTGCTGTCGACACTGGCCTACCGACACGGCTTCATTATGCAGGCCGAAGAAGAAGATTCGCGTAACCAGCTTATGGAGCTTACCAAGATGCTCGGCGCACTGATTACTTCGCTGCAAAAAAGCTCGGCCGGACCACACGACCAGCTGGAAGATGAGTTTTTTCCTGCACGCAACTGGTAATTAGCCCTTTGCGCCCTTGTTTCCTGTTTGCAGTCCAGTGCAATCAGCAGTTGTATTATTGTATCACATAACCCACACAATATGGCAGTTTTTAAAGCTTTTAAAGGATGGAGGCCTCCTGTTGATATAGCCAAAATGCTGGCATCCAGGCCTTACGATGTGCTCGACAGCCACGAGGCCCGCATCGAGGCCGAAGGCAACCCCTACAGTTTGTTGCATATTATCAAGCCCGAAATCGACCTTCCGGAAGGTGTCAACCTCTACAGCCAGGAAGTGTACGACAAGGCACGCGACAACTTTGAGGCTTTTCGCGAAAAAGGCTGGCTGACGCAGGATGCGGAAGATCGCCTCTACATTTATGCCCAAACCATGAACGGCAAAACTCAGTACGGCATCGTGGGCTGCACGGCCGTGGACGACTATCTGAACGAGGTAATCAAAAAACACGAGCTCACACGACCCGACAAGGAAGAAGACCGCATGAAGCATGTGCGCATCACCAATGCCAATATGGAACCTGTGTTTTTCACCTATCCCGCGCATGCAGAACTCGACAGCCTGATAGCCGATTTCGTGAAAAACAATGCGCCGGTTTACGATTTCACCGCCGACGACGGATTTGGTCACCACTTTTGGGTGATTGAAGATAAACAGCTTATCGGAAGGATTATTGACATATTCGCCACCTTCCCGGCCTTGTACGTGGCCGACGGTCACCACCGCACCGCCGCCGCCGCACTGGTAGGCAAGGAGCGCCGGCTGGCCAATCCGAATCACCGCGGCGATGAGGAGTACAATTTCTTCCTTGCCGTAAACTTCCCCGACAACCAGCTCACCATTCTCGACTATAACCGTGTGGTAACCGATCTCAACGGCATGAGCGAGGCCGAATTTCTGGAAAAGCTGAAGCAGGGCTTCGAAATTACCCCCAAAGGAAGCGACATCTACAAACCCTCCATGCTGCACGAGTTTTCGATGTATCTGGGCGGACAGTGGTATGCCCTCAAGGCTAAGCCAGGCACTTACGACGACCACGACCCCATCGGCGTCCTGGACGTTACTATCCTGACCAATCAGGTGCTCGAACCCCTGCTCGGCATCACCGACCTGCGTCGTTCCAAACGCATCGACTTCGTTGGTGGCATCCGCGGACTGGGCGAACTCAGCCGAAGGGTGGACAGCGGCGAAATGGCTGTGGCTTTTGCCCTTTTCCCCGTGAGCATGAAGCAACTGATCGATATTGCCGATACCGGCAACATCATGCCTCCAAAAACCACCTGGTTCGAGCCTAAGCTGCGCTCCGGACTGGTTGTGCATACCCTCGACTAAACCTCAAAAACCTCATAACAATGGAAGCAAAGGAAAAAGTACTGGAAGCCATGCGCAAAAACGGACAGCCTATGCGTCCGGGCGATATCGCCGATGCCACGGGAATCGATAAAAAAGATCTCGATAAGGTGATTAAGGTGCTCAAAGACGAAGAACTCATCTATTCGCCCAAGCGCTGCTTCTATCAGGCAAAATGAACTGGGTACCGGGTGCTGGGTGAGGGTTTAGGTATTTAGTTGGTTTAGAGGGGTTTAGTATGTTTTTTGTTTTTTGTTCTTTGTTTGGTGTTCACCGAGCACCGAGCACCGATCACCGACCACCCTTCACCACCCACCCTTCACCACTCACCCTTCACCACTCACCCTTCACCACTCACCCTTCACCACTCACCGATCACCGACCACCCTTCACCACTCACCCTTCACCACTCACCACTCACCACTCACCACTCACCGATCACCGACCACCCTTCACCACTCACCCTTCACCACTCACCGATCACCCTGACCCGAATTTTGAATCTTGAATTCTGAATTCCCCAATCCCCCTCATGCCTCAGGAATTTTCCTTCTTACGCGCTTTTGAGAGCCACCTGCGGCTGAATAAGGGATTGGCCGACAACAGCGTGGAGGCATATTTGCGTGATGTGCGCATACTTCTCAGCTTTCTGAGCCAAAGCAACGAACAAATAGCGCCAGCCGCCATTCGCGCACACGATATTCGTTCATTTCTGCACGAGATAGCCGGACTGGGCATGAGCAGCACTTCGCAGGCGCGCATCCTCAGCGGCATCAAGGCGTTTTTCCGGTTTCTGATGCTCGAAAACCTTATTGCCGGCGATCCGACTAGCCTGATCGAAGCGCCGAAACTTGGCCGCAAACTGCCCGAGGTGCTCGACTACGCCGAAATAGAACGCATGCTGGCCGCCATCGACCTGAGCAGTGCGCATGGGCATCGCAATAAGGCCATCATCGAAGTGATGTATGGATGCGGATTGCGCGTTTCGGAGCTTACAGGGCTTAAAATCAGCAGTATATACGAGCAGGATGAATTTGTCAGGGTCACCGGAAAAGGCGATAAGGAGCGGTTGGTGCCCATAGGTCAGAGCGCTCTGAAGGCATTAAACGTTTACCTTGGTCAGGTGCGCGTGCATCAGAAGACGGGACGTAAATCGGGTGATGTCGTCTTTCTTAACGCACGGGGCAATGCCCTGAGCAGACAAATGGTATTTCTGATTATCAAGGATCTGGCGGCTGCAGCGGGTATCAATAAAAACATCAGTCCGCACACCTTCAGGCACTCATTTGCCACACACCTGCTCGAAGGCGGGGCCGACCTGAGGGCTGTGCAGCAGATGCTCGGACATGCTTCCATAACCACCACCGAAATTTACACGCATATCGACCGGGAGTTTTTGCGCGAAGCCGTTGTGCGATATCATCCCAGAGGAAGAGGGTAAGACTGGGTGACGGGTGAGGATTATAAAATTCAAAGATTCAAGATTCAAAATTGGTTGATTTTATTGCTCTACTAACTTGGCTCTTTTGACTTTTGCCTTGGCTCTTTTGAAGTGACATGGGACAAGGGACGGGGGATGGGAGTTTGGTTACGGGTTAGGGGGTGTGGGTTACGTGAAGCGAGAATTCAACGATTCAACGATTCAATAATTCAAGTTTCAAAATTGGTTGAAGTTATGGAGTGTGAGGGGTTGGTCATCCCGGGCTAAGGCGCGATTCCATCGCGCAAACTAATCCTATTGAGCCTTCTCAGAAAACCGACAACGACGACAACAATGACAACTCCCTGTTCTTTTGCTTGATCAAAAGAACCAAAAATCAAGGGCAAACGAGTTTTTCCTCCCCGCTTTGCATCAAGGGCGCAAATCTATGTGAGGGGTGCATAACGGCATGCAAGAGATTGTCGTATTATATAAATGCAGCGGGAGCTGATCAGCATTTCCTTAATTTTTTGCAGCATGCCGTCATGCAAACAGTCCACGCCGGGGCGTGGTCTGCCTCACGAGATTTGCTGCCCTTGCTGCATTCACCCGGGGCGCACGCTCCCCGTTTGCCCTGGCCCGCGCGCCCAGCCCGGCGGTTTTTCAGGGACAGACGACGGGAAAGTGAATTCAAGATTTAAAATCTAACAATTCGTTAAATTTCAACGTTTAATGTTCAGGCTTTAAACCTGGCTCTTTATCCTTCTTCCCTGGCTCTTTATCCTTCTTCCCTGGCTCTTAATCAGTTGAGTTCAATCTGCGGATAAGAGTACGGTAAATAAACCCATTTGATTATATCACAGGGAACTTTCTTTCCAATACTGGTATGGCCTCAGGATTGGCAGGAAATAAGAAACGATATTGGCTTAAAAGTCGTCGATAATCTCGCCGGCTTCGTCCACATAAACGCCCCAGTTGATGGCCAGAAGCTCATCGCCGTCGTAGAACAGATCGACGAGGGCATCTTCGAAGCTCAGGCGCAGTTCGCCTTCTTCTTCCTCTTCTTCAAAGCTTTCGAAGCCGTTGTCTTTCATCAGTGCGATGATCTCCCTGCGACTGAGCGCAAACACCTTTTGGCCGAAGAGCAGGGCCTCCATATCGTCTGTTTCGAAACAGGAAAGCACGGGACGCGAGGTGCCTTCGAAAAACACAGACAACCCCAGATCCCAATAGTGCAGAACGATGGTGTTCATCTGGTCGTCGGTGTCGAGGTGGTCGATTTCTTCAGGCTCGCCCAGCCTTGCAACAAGCTCTTCCACGGGCAGTCCGAAAGGTATTCCGCTACAGCCTTTCAGGGGTTCGATGATGATGGCCTCTTGTTCCATAGAATGGTTTTGGTTATTCAACGCCTAAAAATAGGACTATTAGAACAACAAATGCAAAATAATTTTGAGAATTTTCTCAGGCGAAGCGGATTGACCTTGCCGGCGAAATACGGGTGATGATTCGGGTGGGTATCAGCAGACTGAGCAGCCACAGCATCAGCGTGCCGGCGTTGATGAGCGCAATATGCCACAGGCTGAAAAAAACGGGAACATGAGTAAGATAGTACGACTCTTCGGGTAGCGTAAACAAACCAAAATGCAATTGCAATTGTATTAATACAATCGCAAGGAGATTTCCCCATAACATTCCCCTGAGGAGGATGCGTGTCGATAGCGCCAGAAAAACCCTCTGCACCAATGCGTTGGCAGCGCCCATGGCTTTCAGCATGCCGATGGTAGCCGTTCGTTCGAGGATGAGAATAAGCAGGGTAGAAATGATGGTGATGCCCGAAACCAGCACCATCAGGATGATGATAATAACAACATTCATGTCCTGAAGGTCGAGCCAGTCGAAAATATGCGGAAAGCGCTCGCGGGCAGTATTTACGGTAAGTTCGGCCGGCAGGCTGTAATAGAGTTCGTCGGCCACTTTGCTCAGGCTGTTTATGTCGTAAAGGCTAATTTCGAGGCTGCCCGTGGTGCCTTCGGCCCAGCTGTTCAGTCGGCGGATATGCCCGATATTGCAAAATACATAGCGCTCGTCGAATTCGGCCAGACCGGTCTGATAAATACCGGAAATCTCGAATCGCCGGCCACGGGCTGTTGGCGGATCGCCGCTCACAAACCACATCCGCAATACATCGCCGGTTTTTAGCTGCAGCCTCCGCGCCAGCTCGGCCGACACCAGCACCTTGTTCATCTGCGTACTATCCGAAAAATCAGGTGTCACTCCATCGGTCAGGTATTGTTGCAGATAGGTCCAGTCGTAGTTTTCGTCCACGCCTTTCAGGGCAACACCCTGAATTTGTTCTTGTGTTTTAACCAATCCCGGCTTCACCGCCACCGGTTGCACCGCTTGAATTTCAGGGTGGGCTTTGAGCGATGTCATCAGCTTATCGTCGGGGACAAAGGGCGTTTCTTCGTAGGAGAAGTTCGACGAAAGCGGTTCAACCTGAATATGAGCCACAAAACCGATCACCTTGTCGCGTATCTGCTGCTTGAAGCCCACCACCACCGACACGGCAACAATCATTACGGCAAGGCCCACTGCCACGCTCACCACCGCCAGACGCACTACACCGGTGCTTGTGCCGCTTTTGCGTGTGCGCAGCAAACGGCGCGCAATAAAGGATTCGAGCTGCATGTTATCTTTGTCGGACAAAAATAGACAATGTTTAGGTCATACGCTGTTTTTCCAATACTGCTCCTGCTGCTTGTCTTTGCAAGCTCAGCCCGGTCGCAGGCAATCCGCCACACCAGCCCAAGGATGGTAAACTATTCCGATATCCTCAGCGGCGCCGGTCGCACAGGGCTTTATTTTCCGCTGCTGAAAGGCAAAAACATTGCAGTGGTGACCAATCAGACGGGCGTGGTCAATGGCCGGCATCTGGTGGATTCACTGATCGCAGCGGGCTTCAATGTTGTGAAAATTTTTACACCCGAGCATGGTTTTCGCGGCGACCACGATGCCGGCGCCTTTGTGGAGAATATGCGCGACAAACAAACCGGTCTGCCAATCGTTTCGCTCTACGGAAATAACAAAAAACCCAAGGACACCGATCTGCTGGGCATTGAGATCATTCTTTTCGACCTGCAGGATGTGGGCGTGCGGTTTTATACCTACATATCTACCATGACCTATGTGATGGAGGCTGCCGCTAAAAACAGCATCCCAGTGGTAGTGCTCGACAGGCCAAACCCCAACGGTTTCTATATCGACGGTCCCGTGCTTGAGCCATCGCTCCGGTCGTTTGTTGGCCTTCACCCCGTGCCGGTGGTTTATGGCATGACCATTGGCGAGTATGCCCTCATGGTGAACGGCGAAGCCTGGCTGGAGAATGGCCTGAAGTGCGATCTGACGGTCATACCCCTCCAGGGCTACCGACGCGATATGATTTTCCAGCTCCCGGTGCGTCCCTCGCCCAATCTGCCCGATTGGAAATCCGTATATCTCTACCCTTCGCTGTGTTTCTTCGAAGGTACCATCGTCAGTGTAGGTCGCGGCACTTCAACGCCTTTCAGGGTTTATGGGCATCCCGACCTGCCTAAACAAAGCTTTAGCTTTACCCCTGTCTCTACACCCGGTGCTGCACTCAAGCCACTGTATATGAACATCATGTGTCAGGGTGAAGACCTTACTCCTTACGCCGGGGCCTTTGCCACGAATCCCCCGGGCCTCAAGCTGCACTGGTTGCAATATACACACCGGCAGCTTGGCGCTAAGCATAAGTTTTTTAATAATTACTTCGACACCCTTGCAGGCACGAAAAAGCTTCGCGAGCAAATCGAAGCGGGCGCTCCGGCCGACAGCATACGCCGCAGCTGGCAGCCCGATCTGGAAAAGTTCCTCAACATCAGGGCAAAATACCTGCTCTACCCTGATTTTCAACCTTAAATCTTGAATCTCGAATCTCGAATTCCCTCAACCCGTCCCTTGTCCCTTTTCCGTCCCTCGTCCCTTATTCTTCCCTTATCCGTCCCCAATCACGGCTTTCCCACTTTATCGAAATGATAAGGTCCTTTTACCGGTCCCCACACCTGCTTGCCATAGACGTCGAAGCCCTGATCCCACGAGCTCATGCGTTTGGGTGTGATGGTGACAGCAGTGGTGGCATATTTCGCGCCGCGCAGCTCACTGGGGCAATTGGTGCCTGTGGTGCGACCTTCGTAGCGATTGGGTGTCATACGGGTGAGCACCACTTCGCAGCCCTCCTTGAGCTCAAGGTCGTCGGTGGTGAATTGGTCGAACGAATTGACGTTTTGCCATTGTCCAACCCAGGCCTTCTCGTCCTTTAAGGTATATATTTCGCTCACAATCTCGTTGAAGCCGCGCTGCACCAATTTATACACGCGCACCCTGTAGGGCTTGTCCTGACGGTCGGCCAATGCCTGCTCCACATACAGGAAATAGCCGCGCTCGGTCCAGATGGGCAGCATGCGGAGCGAGATGTTGAAGAAGTCGGTATCGGCCTTGCTCTGGGCTTCCGAATTGTATCGGCCCTGCATCATCCTGTAAAGGCTTTTCAGGTGGTTGTTGGCCTTACGCCCTTCAGGCGGGTTGGCATGGGAGATTGACAAACTGAATGCTGCAATGAGCAAAATTGTGGCGAAGTATTTCATCGTCTTTGGCAATTTTCTTTGAGCAAATTTAGGAAAATAGCCCTGGCATCCTCGCCTTGTGCTTCTCCATTGCAGGGTTTAGCGGATGTTTAAATTGAAACTAAAACGATGATTCGTACTCCCTGATCTTTTTTCCTTTAACTCGAAACTTTGCCTTGCCCGTGATGGTGAAGCCCTCGCCTGTAAGATAGTAATTATCATCCTGATAGGTGCCTTCGAATAGTGTGTTTCCTTTCATGGTAACACGATAGGACGAAGGGAAGGGCGAGAATGCGTTTTTAATGACCAATTGATTGCCTTCGGCGCTTATGTCGGTATTGACCCCCAGGCCTTGTATCTCCAGATTTGACAGTTTTACCCCACGACCACCTGCATCCTGGCGATATCTGTTTACAGCAGCATTGAGCTGTGCCAGAGAGGGCTGAGGATAGCCTATCTGAGTCTCCAATCATAAAATTGGTTGACAAAATTCTGTAAACTCCGAGTTTATTTGTTGATAAGTCAATTTGTTATCTTGGTTTACTTCTTTCACCTTTGTTGGATCGGCCAAAGCAGAGGAAGGCTCTGCTGGGGAGCAACCTTCCAAGGAATAGGCCGATCCGTGGAAATGGTCCCCCGTAGCTTTGTCACCCAAAGCTACGGGTTTTTCTTTCTTGACTATTTTCATGGTGTTATGCCTCAAAAAACCCATCCTCAAGTTTTGCTCCTTTGACATGGTGAAGTCATAGAGCAACATGGGGGCATGTTGTTCATTGGCATGTGTTTTTAACAGTGCTTCATAAGCAAGAGGAGTCATCATGCCCATTTCTCCATGCGGACAATTGTTATAAAGCGTTACCGCTTTTGCCAAGGCTCTCTCTAATTTCTTTAAACTATTGATGCTGTATCCAATCAGATAATCATTCTTTATTATCCCGTTTATGCGCTCTGCATATGGGTTTTCTATGCAAGTGTCCGCCATGCTGATGGCTATGCCTGCCTTCAAAAGAACTGTTGTTTATTCAACACTACCATATTGACTCCCTTTGTCAGAGTGGTGAATCAGACCTGAAAAACTTGTCTGATGACGTGCCTTTATAGCCATCTTAATAGCCTTGACATTGTTTATCGCCCGCATGTTGTCGCTCGCAGAATATCCAAGCACCCGGCGACTATAAACATCCAGAACCAACACAATGTAAAACACCGATTCGGATCTTAATAGTATGTAATGTCGCTCACCCACAGCTGGTTAATGTCGGATAGCTTCAACCCATTTACCAGGTTAGCATAGGCAAATGAACCTCTATGGGTCGTCTTTATCTTCGAGCGCGTGCTGCTTAATGTCATCCCCTGACGCGACATCATACGCTCAAATCCATTGATGCCTACAGTGCCTTCGAGCTTTAGCATCTTGTGAATCTTGCGTATGCTTATCCGTGGATATTCCTTGCGAACAGCTACCACCATCTCCTTGAGCCGTTGTGCCATATCTATATCCAAACCCAATCGCTTGCATGCCTTATGATACCCCTGACGGCTTAGCCCTGATATGTCGTACAATTCTTGCATGGTCAACCCTTTTTCTCGCCTGTGTGCTCTAAACCATCCGATGACCGCAATGCGAACTTTTTTTTAATGTCGTAGCCAACTTCCTCACTGGCAAGCTCTATCACCTTCTCCAAATAATCAACAAGAAGTTGCTTCTGCCCTACCTTGCGCTCTAATGTGGCTACTGTATTGAGCAATGCTATTGTCTTTGCCCCTTCGCTCTCCTTCTCTACAACCACCCGCTCTGATTTACTTATCACCGAATACTTGAGCAACCATTTGTATATCGATTGCGTTGACACTTCATAGATCCTGCTTAACTGAAGAACAGTGATCTGTTTTGACTCCAGCATCCTGACCTTCTCCATCTTGAAGGCCTCACTGAAATACCGCTGCTTTTTCCCACTTTTCATGTCACCGAAATTAAGTTATTAACACCTCTTCGTGTCAACCTATTTCATGATAGGATAAATATCACTAACCTCAACACCAAACAACGAACACCAAACCCCAAACCCCAAACCCCAAACAAGTTCCCGTCAGGGACGAAATATCGGCCACCTCAACACCAAACAAAGAACGCCAAACAATACTAATCCATCTAAACCAACTAAATAACTAAATCCTCCCCAACTCCCAACCCACAAAAATTCCCAACGCCCTCTTGCATTTCAAAAATTCCTATATTTAACCTTTCATTAACCAACCGTTTTAGGAATCACCAACAAGTGTTATAAACCCGATTATGGACGACAGCCGCAAGATTTTCCGCTTTCTGCAGATGGTAGCCCGATTGCGTTCGCCGCTGGGATGCACCAAAGACGAGCTTTCGCTGAATTTTAACCTGAGCCGGCGCACAGTGGAACGCTATTTCGGCCTGATGCGCGACCTGGGTTTTCTGCTCGTGCAGCGCAATGGCCGGTACAATATCGAAAGCCTCGACAAACGCAGCCTCAAACACGAGAACCTCATCGTCTTCACCCTCGAGGAAGCGGCGGTGCTGCGCGAAGCCTTGCTGGCACACCGCATCAAACCCGATGTGCATCGCGGACTCCTCGACAAGCTTTACGCCCTCACCGAGCTCGACGAACTGTCGGAGACGCTCTATAACCAGACCGTGGCGCGTCATGTGGGCCTCATCCGTCAGGCCTTGCAACGCAAGGAACAAATCTGGCTGAAAGCCTACCAGAGCATGAACAACGATGCTCCGCGCGATTACCTCGTCGAACCTGTCAGGTTTTACCACTATTACCGCTATATGCTGGCCTTCGATGTGCAGGCCGGCCATATCAAGCAGTTTAAGAGCGAACGCATCGGCGGGGTAGAACCAACAGGCCAGCCCTTTCAGTTTGCCACCGAACACCAGGCCTGGGATACCGACGCCTTTGGCATGTCGGGCAACAAAGCTGTTATGGTGAAGCTGGTGCTGAGCCGATTGGCGCGCCACCTTATGGAGGAGGAATTCCCCGATGCCACTCCTTTTATCGTAGTGCGCGACGGACAAACCCGCTGGGAAGGTCCTGTCTATCAGTTTCAGGGCATTGGCCGCTTTGTGCTGGGCCTGCCCGGACAGGTAGAGGTGCTCGGCCCGGAAGCCTTCAAAAACTACCTGAACGAACAACTGCAGAAAAACTTATGGTAGCGACATGTTTTGACGCTGGAAGGGAAGTAGATTTGAATACAATAAATGAAGTGCCTACTGATTTGAAATCTAACACCTAAATTCTTTGATAACTGAGGTGTAAATGAGTGTTTTTATTCTCGCCTTTTGAAAATTATTGTAACCAATAGACAGATACACAAATAGCATGACAGCAATAGCACATAGCAGAATCGAAAAAGATGTAAGAGTAGATCACAAGCTAAAAGATCACTTATATAACGTGGCATCCCTCACAAGTGAGAATGCAAAAAAAATTGATTTACCAAAGGCTGGAGAACTTATTGGTTTACTGCATGATCTTGGAAAGTATAGTAAGGCTTTTCAAAATTATATAGGATCAGCTACAGGTAACATCAATCAAGATGAGGATGAATATGTTGATGCTGGTATTTTGAAGGGCAAAATAGACCATTCAACTGCAGGTGCGAAATACATTTGGAAAAGAATTGCGAATGAAATGCCGGCTAAGCAGGCTGTTTTTCAGATTTTGTCAATATGCATTGCGGGACATCACTCGGGTTTAATTGACTGCATTGATCCTGACGGTAATAATGTTTTTAAAAAACGAATGGATAAGTCAAATGATAAATGCCATTTTGATGAAGTAATATCACATGCTGACAATGATTTGATCAATAAGATTAATGAGTTGATATCTGGAGAAGAATTATTTTTTGAGGGAGCATCTCTTTTTAGACGAATTAATAAGGAATTTAAAAATGAGTTACTTAAAAAATTTCATGCAGGATTTGCTGTGCGGATGCTATTCAGCTGCTTAATAGATGCAGATAGAACAGACACTGCAAACTTTATGAAGCCACAGTTTTTTAGTAATTTAGAAAGTAAAAAGCAAATTGATTGGGAAAAATTAATATATCGACTCGAAAATAAGTTGAAAGATTTTGAAAGCAATGGTTTAAAATCCCCTGTTGATGACTTAAGAAAGCAGATAGCTGATACCTGCCTTCTCAAAGCGAATAATGAAAAAGGTATCTTTACCCTAACTGTGCCCACTGGTGGTGG
>JAJTAY010000019.1 GCA_021287165.1 Bacteroidia bacterium
GTAATATGGTCGAGAAAACCTATCTTCAACACATAGCCAAGCAAAACGAAGGCAATAAGTGCCAGGGGAATTCCAGCCATGGCCAGCCATTTTTCGAAGTCCGACTTTTTGCGCTTGGGTAGCTTTTCAACCCTGTATTGCTGCATATCGAGCGGGTCGTGGACATTTGCCATTTTTTAATGGATTTTTATGCGGGCAAAGTACGAAAAGAAGCTCATATAAAAACAAAGCCGGAAGCCGATTGCTCGGGACTTCCGGCTTCAAGCCCTGCAGGTTACCAGCGGGTGAAAGGATGCTTCATCAGCATCGAATTGAAATAACGCGGGTCACCGGTTACTTCTTGGCCCAGCCAGTTAGGTTTTTCAAAGGTTTCGTCTTCGGATGAGAGCTCAATTTCTGCTACTGTAAGACCCTGGTTTTCTCCGTAAAACTCATCTACCTCATAAGTATGATTGCCGGCAGGAACATGATAGCGTGTTTTGTCAATCACTCCCGGTTCGCATATCTTGAGCAATTCATCGGCCTCGCTCACCGGTATTTCCTTTTCCCATTCGTAGCGGCTGGCTCCCGATTGGCTGCCAATGCCTTTTACGGTGATGAAGCCCTTGTCGCCTTTGATGCGAACCCTTACTGTGCGCTCCGGTACGGACGAAAGATAGCCCTGCACGATGCGTATGGCTTTGGTGGTAAAGGGTTTGAAATCGCCTTTTACCAAAAATTTGCGTTCAACTTCCTGTGCCATTGTTCTCAGAATGTTTCGTTTGCCAATGGTTTGTCAATCATGCCGATAACACGTTTAATAGCCTGAAGGTAGTTGATGTTTTCCATTCCGGCCAGACCGGTTTGCTCCACAGTTTTGATGATGTCAGCGATTTCTGTTGATTCGCTGCTCATGGTAACCACGCGGGCTCCGTTGATCAACACAATGGCATATTCGCAGATGGTGCCGTTGACCATATAGCCATAGCGTAGTTTATTTACACGAACAGCGGCCAGATCAGGATGAATGCGGATGATGCGGAGAAATTCATCGAGGGTGTACTGGTCTTTGTCGAAGCCTGGCATTTCGACCTGAAAAGCCGGAAATACCTCATTCACTATCAAATCGGTTTTCATGGGAAAACTGCCCTTCATCAGGGGGTTCCATTGCTCCAGTCCCTCAACGGTTTGAACAAAGGTTTTGATGTCCATTTTGCCGTTGCGGATTTTAGTGTTGTTCACGTCGTTGGTGCGCGAGATGATATAGATCTCATCCGATTGACGTTCCCAAACATCCTCGGGCACCTGCGCCGAAAGACGGGCCATGCGTTTCCACTGGATGTCGAAATTCTGCCCGAAAGTGCGGAATTCAAAACGCGGTTTTGATTCCTCGCCGATTTTTAATTTTTCTGAGCTCATTATTTGTGATGATTTTATTTTGCGTTATTGTTGCTGGTGCCTTTTGTTATGGTATTGAGCAATTGCCAGTTGGCTGAGCCGTCAGGTTTTCTGCCGTATGACTGGGTAACTTCCATGGCAGGAAATGCTATCTGATCGGCAAGCGTACCGTCGGGTTTTTCGAACCATACCGTTTCGCCGGCGCTGGAAAGCCCGAAATCGCTAGGGTCGCCGCTTCCTTCGGTAGTAATCACGTAGAAACCTCTTGCAGCAATGGTAGCACCTGTCGGAAAACCTTTTTTTGGTTTCGTGCCACCCTGACCGCCATTATCGTAGATTTTCCATCCATCTAGATTTACAGGTACATCAGAGTCATTGTAAATTTCTATCCAGTCTGGATCGGTAGTAGTGCCTCGTGAGTATATCTCGTTCATTACCAGACGTATAACTGGAGGATTAGGATCTGCGTTAGCTGCTCCACGCGTCACGGAGTTTATTACTGACCAGTTCGTAGTTCCGTCGGGATAGCGACCATAGCTTTGTGAAGCGGTTAGGGCAGGGAAGGCCACTTCGTCGGCCAGGCTTCCGTCAGGTTTTTCAAGCCAAACAGTTTCGCCAGCTGATGAAAGCCCAAAGCCTGCGGCAGTGCCATTGTCAACAACAATAACGTAAAAGCCTCCTGCAGGCACTATGGCATCATCCGGAAATTGCAATTTTGGTTTAGTGCCGCCCTGGCCGCCATTGTCGAAAATTTTCCAGTTGCGCAAACTGCCTTCGAAGTTCGACTTGTTGTAGATCTCAATCCAGTCGGGGTTGTCGGCAGTTCCTACGCTGAAGATTTCGTTGATAACAAATTGAGCCACCGGCGTTCCCCCGGTACCGTTCGAACTACCTTTTGTTATTGTGTTCAGAAGCTGCCAATTTGCGGAGCCATCAGGCAAGCGGCCATAGCTTTGCGTAACATCCATGGCCGGGAAAGCGATCTGGTCGATTACATTTCCTTTTGCACTTTCAAGCCAAACGGTTTCGCCTGCACTCGACAATCCAAAGTCGCTTGGATCGCCGGTGCCTTCGGTGGCTATAACATAAAAGCCTTTTGCAGGCAGAACCGTACCGGAAGGTATTGCCTTCTTCGGCCTCGAACCACTCTGACCTCCATTGTCGTAGATTGTATATCCGCTGATGTCGGCCGGCACATCTGAGGCATTGTAGATCTCAATCCAATCGGGATCTCCAATAATTCCACGGCTATATATTTCGTTCATAAGCACCAAAGGGGCACCAATGGTATAAGCGGCCATTGTGCCAGGGGCACCAGCCGGAGCAAAGCCTTTTTTGCCCGATTTTCCCTGTGCTTCAAGGTAATATGTAACAGTAACTCCATCAGCCTGGCCCGGAATGTTGCCGGTATATAGTGTGTCGTTGGTTGCAGCAAGTTCGATGGCATTAATTGAGCCATTATCAACTTTGTAAAACAGCCTGGCTGTGACCATGCCGTCAACATCATACACTATTGCTGTTACTGCAACACTTTGGCCTGGAGCCGGCGATTGCGGGCTGATGCTTAACAGCTTGATTACCGGTGCACTTTTATATATCTCATCCTTGACGCACGACAGGAGAAGCACCGCAAGACTCAAGGAAAAAAGGAATATTATCTTTTTCATAATCAATAGATTTTCGGGATGGTTTAAAAATCAACTTCAAGCCTGAGCGAAATCATGTGAAAGTCTTCGCCGGCTTTGCCTTTGGCATCTGCAACCAGCTTGGGATCTTTTGTCAAATTGCCGTTAGCATCCTTTCCTACAAAGAGTTTTCCTTTGCCGTTGGCGTATCGGTCATGGTTTAGCCAGGCATAGTTGAGCATTATTTTGACGTTGTTATTGGGATAGAAGTTGATGCCTGTAGAGTAGGCCTCGCCTGCACCACCAAGGATGGTTCCATCGCCTCGGCTGTTCATATTCAGGTAATCATAGCGAAACGCAAGTTCCACATCGCCCCATTTTTTGCCTCGTCCAACCTGAGTAAACTCACCTTCGGTGGTGTTGTAATTGTATTTTCCTCCAAAGAGCAATGCACTGCCCATGGCATACCAGCCGTCAAATTTTTCGGTAGGCAGGTTGTTTTTCCTATGCACGTCGTTCATAATGTATTCGGCCTGAATACGCAGGTTTCGCCGATATGCGGCAAACTCAAATCCACGTAACACACTGTGATCGACATTGCCAATCAGGTCAGTATCTACATACTTTTTTCTATTGATGGAAGTGTTGCTTCTGGTTGAATACCGCATAGTGCCAGGCACTTCCGCATCGGTTTTGGGTGTGCGGTACGAAGCCGCCAAGCCAATATGAAGTCCTTGATAAGGATCTTTATGAAAGGGCATAAATACCAGTTTTCCGGTGTATGAAACGCCTTCATCAACTCCAAGGTCTTTGTTGTTATTCTCCGAAAACATACGTTCTTCAACATCGCCAACACTCTGAAAATGAATGCCTCCGATACCCAGAACAGGCCCGATGCCATAAGTGGCTGCAAATCCGATATGGCGCGAGGGCGCGAAAGCTGATACCGTCATGGGTCTTTCAATAAAAGTGAGATAGCGGGAAGTTGTGGTCGATTCCATTGAGAAGCCTTCCTTGAAATTACCGGCTTTCAACTCAAGACCATTATTAAAGGTGTACTGCAGATAAGCATCCTTAAGCTCCAACTCCGAATTCGAAAAGTCGAGGTCGAGCTCGCCATACCATCCGCGGCCAAATTCAACTTTGGCAGCAAAACGGGCACGGCGGATGCTTGTGCCGTCGCCAATGGGGTTCATCACTTTTTTCGAAAACATTGCGCCATCGGCCTGCACCCTAAAGTCGAACCAGAATCGGTAGTCACTTTTGGTGCTCTCAAATACAAGAATACCATTGCGTTCCTCTGCGAAGAGCGGATTTCGGTTTACTTTAACCATGTACTGGTTGTAACGCACATTGCTCTGCATGGTAATCTCGAGCCTGCTCTTCCCACCGGTTTTGAGCTCGAGCGGGTCGTGCTCAGGATGGCTGAGCAGAAGCACTACGTTTTCGTCGGGTTTAACTGCCAGGGCGAAAGCACCTTTGCGGTCGGTAGTGGCTTTAATGTCAGTGTTTTTTACGCGTACCTCAACGCCCTGAACTGCGCGCAGATCAGCCGAAGAGCGTACCGTGCCGGAGATCTCCTGTCCAGTCAGGTGCAAACCCGAAGCAATAAACAGGAATAAAAGGATAATTTTTTGCATAGGAATTTGGTTTATAGGTTCTTGATAAAATCGTTTAAAGAGTGTTGCTGTTCCAGCCCCATCTTTTTCTTCAACCTGTAGCGAAATACTTCTACACTTTTTAAAGTGATGTTGAGCATGGTGGCTATTTCTTTGTTCGAAAGTCCGATGCGGATGAGCAAAGCCAGGCGTTTATCCTGCTGGCTGAGACCTGGAAAGTTTTTTTCGAGACGCTCGTAAAAGGCCTTATTGGTTTGTTCAGCGTTGAGATAGAAAGTGTCCTTCTCCTTGTCGAAGCTCATTTTCTGTTGCAACAGCGATCTGATCTCATTTAACGCAACTTCCTGTTCTTTTGTCAGTTGTGTCTGTCCAAGTTTATCGAGCTGGCTGCTGATTTCTTCAAAAAATATTTTCTGACCAGTAAGACCAAGCGCCAAAGAGCCGAATTCGCGATTCATTATCTCAATGCGTTCGCTAAGCTCCTGATTGGCAGCATGCATATTTTTCAGGTTCAACTCATCGAGCTCTTTCTCCGATTCGAGGTTGATGTTTTGCTGAAGGAGCAGTTCGTTCTCGGCTTTAAGCTGTTTTTGCTTTGTTTTAAGAAATGCCCACACCAGCAGGGCGATTATTGTGCCCGAAATGGCTATCACACCCGGCAAAATGAAATCGATGCGGAGGGTTCCTGTGTTTTTTGCCTGAGCCACCTCCCCGGCTGCACTGCTGACAGCAGATAAAACCGGAAGGTTGAAAACATTCATTGCCACAAACAACAGAATATAAGCAGTAAGGCCGGCAGCAATAGGCGTTAATATCCATCCTGCCCCAATGCCTGCAAGCAACCGGGTGTTGATTTCACGTGTTCCTTTGACAAGTCCAATACCCAGAATTGAACCAACCACAAGTTGTGTGCTAGAAACCGGAACCAGGGGAAGCGATGGCAACCCCATGCTCTGAAGCCAATGTGCCAGGCCTGACCATGAAAAAAGGAACATTACCAGGGCCTGTGACAAAACGACCACAATGGCCGCCTCAGGCGAAAGGGCGAGCAAACCGTTCCCAACGGTTTCCATCACACGTCGGCTGTTAGTATAAATTCCGGTGGCAATAGCGAGACCGCCAACCAAAAACAACAGCTGAACACCGTCGATGGAAAACAAACCGAAATGCACCAAAACATCAGGAGCCATGGGAGCAAAAACCCCCATCACATTTGCAATGTTGTTGGCCCCCAGACTATAGGCGCCAAAGGCACCAACTACAATCAAAGAAAATCTGATCCATGTGTCAAGCTCCACCAGGTGTATGTGTGAGTGTAATAATATTTTCTTAAGCGCTTTGTAGAGGCTTGCTGCAAATAGCATTCCGAGCAAAGGTCCTGTTATCCAGGTGCTTACTATCTTGAATAATACACCATAATCCGGAGTAAGCTTGTTGAAAAACACCCAGCCCAAAATGCCGCCAACAATGGCCTGGCTTGTTGATACAGGCAGGCCCCTGCTATTCATATAATAAACAACAAGTGCCGCCGAGAGGCTTACAATGAAAGCGCCAGCCATGGCATCGACGCGTCCAAGACTGTTCAGCGTTTCAGCGCCCCCCCGGCCCTGAAAAACTGCTCCCAGCACAACAAAAATGCTGCCCACCAGGGCCGCATCACGAAACCGAACCATGCGACTGCCCACTGCCGAACCAAAAATATTGGCAGCGTCGTTGCCTCCGAGCGTCCAACCCAGAAATAATCCGGCAGCCAGGTAAAGCAGTATCATAGTGTGGTTTTCAGATAGTTCGTTTCAGCGCCATAATAGAAAGCAGATCGGCTGCCCGTTCAGCTGCGTCTGATAGCGTCTCGATATGCAGCGTAAAATATCGCAGGTGAAATTTCTCGCTAAGCTTCAGATGTGTCATCTCCTGAAACACTTTCCGCTTAATGCTGTCGGCTAACTTATCTGCCTCTTTTTCAAAGAGATAAACTCTATGCAGCTTTTCCTTCACATCCTGGGGCTCCCTGAAAAAAGCCCTCACGCCTGGCATGAGGGATTCGCAGGCCGACACCGACAAATGGGTAAGTTGATGCATGTCGGCATGAAGTTCAACGGGTATAAAAGGAACTTCGACGTCAAACTGGTAGAGGTTTTTCTTTGCCAGATCGAGTATGTTGTCGAGTTCTTCAATTAGCCGCATAATATCGCCTCTGAGCTGAGGCATAAGCGACTGGGTGTAGAGGATATTTTCCAATTTGCGTCGCAATAGGTCGGCATCCGATTCGAGAGAGGAAAGCGTTTGAAGGTTGTCAAGAAAGCGCTGCTGGTTTCCTGAAAGGTAATTGGTGACACCTTCCTTAAATATAAGAATACCCTGATCGACCTTGCCCAAAAACTCATCAATCAGGGCTATTGATTTTTTGGCGTGCCTAAAGGTAAACATGGGTTTTGGCTTTGCTCAAAATTACACCTAAACTTATTCGATTGAGCAATGCTCTTGTCTTTAAGGTATTGCTTTACCTGTTTGTGTTGGGGATGAATAAAATCTAAGGAATTTTATATCAATTAAATAGAAATTATTTGTAGGGATACAAATCGCAGCCAGAATACTCTGAAAAGGGTTTGGTTAAGTACTTGTAGTGTTGCTTGATGCACCGCAATTTTTCAAATCAAATTAGCGAAGTAAAAACTCGAGCGGTAAATGAACCCGGTTGCGCCATGCGGTTTCGGAGTGTGGGGCGCCTTCATCTTTAAAGGTGACCCAGTTTTCGCCCTCATGCCATCCAAGTTCGCGCAGTTTTTCGTCCATCATCATCTGATGTGGCTCGTAAAATGCATCAATGGTTTCGGTGCCAAAGTCGAAATACAGACGGTGGCCTTGCCCTGGTTTTGGCAGACGCGATGCCAACCAGTTGATATATGGCTGGGAATAGGCCTCGTCATTCACATGCAGGCTCAGGGGCCAATGGGTACTCACGCAGCCTGCACCGCCAAATACATCAGGATACAAGGCCAGGGCATAGGACGAAATAAGGCCACCCATGCTTGAGCCCATGATAAATGTATTTGCAGGATCGGTGAGCGTTGGAAACATGCCGTCGACGAAGGGCTTTAGTTCCTCAACAATAAATTTTAAATAATTGTCGCTCAAGGGATGAAGACCCGGATTGCTATGTTCGTCGCGCATCATTTCGCGGTATTCCTCAGGCAGCAGATTGAATGCGGGTGAGGGCAGATATTCCTGATAGCGCTGGGAAGTGTTCCAGATACCAACTACCAAAGTGGGCCGAACCTCACCTTTATCAATGAGGGGCTGAAGTGCATGATCCACAGCCCATATCATACCGTGAAACCCAACAGCGGGATTAAACAGGTTTTGGCCGTCGTGCATGTACAGCACGGCATACTCACTTCGAGGATCGTAATTATCTGGCAACCAGATATCAACCCTACGCGACTGTGCAAATTCTGACGGAAAGCTGAGGATACAATTGAGTGTGCCAAAGCGAGGAAAGAGTACTTTTTTGGTTCCAATAATAGTTTGCATTTATACTTTCTGTATGGGTTAAGGGCTGCGAAAGTAAAAAATATCACGGGAAAGCTGTGCCCTGTGTTATTCCTCAACATGACAAAAAAGTAATAGAATAGCTATAAGTTATTTCGCAATAAACAGTTTTTGGCGGATGCGCTTTTGCCCTTCGGTTGCTTCAAGAAAGTATACTGATGGTTTGAGCTTATTTCTTTTGCGGTCATTGCCATTCCATTGCCACCTGATAGGATGCGCAGCGATTGCAGAGTGAGAGTGTCTCCAAACTTCCTTCCCGCTAAGATCAAAAATGCAGAATTCGACCTTGCCTGTTGTTGCTGGCAAGTATTCGATGTTTGTATAGTCAATAAGGGGATTTGGATAAACCTTGAGGTTTCCTGCTGTTTGGAGCTGTGGCTGAACTCCAGTAACTTCAACAGGTCCGCCTGCATAAACGACAACTTTTCCCTGTCTGCCTCCTGCAACAAATTCCGATGAATTGTCGAAAGTAAGGTCAGGTACAACGGCAAGTGCATCAACGGCCTGAGGATATGGGGTTGTAAACAAAATACTTCCGTTTGTACCATCAAACACATAGACATGGTTATTTTGATATAACAGCCCAACAATCAAATCGTTAATTCCATCGCCTGAGACATCCGGAATGCGGGCCAC
>JAJTAY010000041.1 GCA_021287165.1 Bacteroidia bacterium
CCGCGAAAAAAGGATGAGCTCGAAACCCTTGTAGGCCGCATCAATAGGGAGCTAAAAAATGAACGCTTCCAGAAACTATTCGATGAAACCTTCGATCAGGTTCACGATGATTTTCTGACCAGGCTGAAGGATCTCCATCCCGAACTAACACCACGTGAATTGAGGTTGTGCGCTTTTTTGCGCATGAATCTGTCAACCAAGGAGATCGCTCCACTGATGAATATCTCCGTCAGGGGTGTGGAAATCGGGCGTTACCGTCTCCGAAAGAAACTCAATCTGGAACGCGACGAAAACCTTATCGATTACCTGATCAGGTTTTAGCCTGTGCAAATCCGTTGATACCGGGCTTGAAAATCACCCCGGTAGTGTTGCGTCCGTCGATAGCAATGGTAAAAGGTTTTTCGGTTCTTACGTGCCGCACAAATTGGTCTTCGTGATGAGCCGGAAGGCTGTTCAAAAACCCGAGGTCATAATAACCGTCCTTGATGAACGGGTTTATTGTGAAATACCCAACGCCGAAGGATGTAAGGTTCTGAAAGAAATGGGTACCCTGCGAGGGGTCGATGCGGTAGTGTTCGAGCCCTGATTCGATGATTACTCTGGCAGCCGAAATCTGTGGCCACTTCACGGGAATGCCCAGCCAGGGGTCGCTCGATCCCCATCGCCCGGGCCCAACAAGCACATAATTGCGTCCTTCGGCAAGAAAACGATCGTTGATATCGCCGATCAGCTGGGCAATTTCGCGCGTGCGGGCTGGATCGAATGCCTCGGGTTTTACGTAAACAAAATCCGTGACATCGTTTATAACGCCGTTTCCAAGGGTGTGTGAAGCTTTTATAACTGCCTGTTCATCAGGGATATTGTTCAGTTCGATGGCCACGGTTTCGTCGTAATCTACCGTAGGTCGGATCTGAAGCACGTAGAACAATTTTGGCACCCCGGGTGGTTTGTTCAGCTCTACCGCAAATTCGATTTCGACAGGCTTATTCATTTCCCTGTGTCCGATTTGCAGGAGATCGTTCAAAATGCTAGCAAGAGGAAAGGTGTTGTATTTCAGGATGTTGGCAAAGGTTACCAGTTTCTTTCCGCCTTCGGCCCAGCCGTCGCGAAGCTGGTTGTTCTGATAGTCGTAAGTTGAGCAAACGAGCTTGAGCACGCCGTCTTTTTCGGCTTCGCTGATGCGAAGCTTTAGCAGGTTGGCCGATTCGTCGGTGGTGGTATGGAAACTATCGGGATTGAGGTTGAGGGCGTAGAATGTTTTTTGCGTTTCGCGCAGTGCAAGATCCGGCTGGCTGGTTTGTAGTACTTTATGCGGAAATTTTGGCGAAAAGCGGAGGGTTTGGCCTCCATCGACTATGTGTTTTCCGAGTCCCAGGGCAATGCTGGCAATGCCATCTTCAGGACGCTCGGGGGCAATAGGGTAAAAGTTGTAGCTCCTTGCAACGCCTGAGATGGCCGGATAATGCCGGTTTTCGTAGGTCTTTCCGCAAACTTCCTGCAGCACTATAGCCATTTTTTCCTCGTCGATCACGTTTTTGGTGGCCATCATATAGGCTTTGCTGTCCTTGAAGAACACCGAGGCATAAACACTTTTCACGGCATTGCTCAGCATCTTGATCATGGTGCGCTCGTCGTTTTCCACGAGAGGGATCATATAGGTGCTGTATATGCCGGCAAATGGCTGATAATGAGAGTCTTCGAGCAGGCTGGATGAGCGTACCGCCAACGGCTTTCTGATCACCGAAACCAGCGTGTAAAGGTCCTCGTGAATGCGGAAAGGCAGGCGGGCTTCGACAAAAGCCTTGAGGATTTCTTCGTCGGATTTGGCATCGGAAAGGGCAATAGGGTAGAGGTTGTTTTCCTCCATGAATTCGTCGAAGATATCGGTGCAAAGGACAACGGTGCGTGGTATGCTTACCTGAAGACCCTCGTATTTATCGAAGAGGTTGTTGCGCTTGATGAGCGAGTCGAGGAAGGCCAGCCCGCGCGCTTTACCGCCGATGGAGCCTTGTCCGATGCGGGTGAAACTGAGGTATTCGTCAAAGCTCTCGCGATTGAATTCGGCAATCACACCACGGGCCTTATTGAGCCTGAAAGCAGCGATGGCATCAAAAACAAAACGCTTTACATCGTCGCAATCGTTGAAATCGTCGGCCGCAAACATCTTAAACAGCTCTGCAAGCGGGAAAAGTGCTCTGGCCCTGAGCCATTTCGACAAGTGGTTGCGTTCGATGTGGTATTGCAGCGATTCGTTGGGCACCTGGAATATTTTCTCCTGCATGGCCCTCAGATCGGCCGCACGCATCACCTCCATGCCCGTGGCCGGGTCCTTGAATACGAAATCGCCAAAAGCAAAGTATTCCCTGATAAAGCGCCTCAGTTCAATCGAGAGGGTCTTGCTGTTTTTGTTGATAAATCCCACCTTGATTTCCTTGGCCAGGTCTTCGTTGTAGGCGTCGGAACTTTGCAGCAGCAGCGGCATGTACTGGTTGTCCTTTTTAATCATCTTACACAACCTGATGCCGGCCGAGGTATCGGTTTTTCCCTTGCGCTCGTAGGAAACATCGGTAATGACGCCAAGGAGGTTTTGCTGGTATTTCTCGTACAGTTCAACTGCTTCTTCGTAGGTAGTGGCCAGCAAAATCTTTGGCCGGCCTCTCATGCGCATATTTTTCTGGTGCTCGTTGAGGCCTTCGGTCATGAACGATTTCGACTGGGTGAGGATGATTTTATAGATATTCGGCAGGTAACTGCTGTAGAACCTTACCGAGTCTTCCACCAGGATAATACATTGCACCCCAACATCAAGAATGTCGTGCTCGGCGTTCATTTTGTCTTCAATAAGCTTGATGATGGCCAACAGTATGTCGGCATTACCAAGCCAGTTGAATACATAGTCAATAGCCTTCAGATCTTTGCGATCCATACGTAGCGACAACTCGCGCGACAGCGGGGCAAGAACAACAATCGGAACCTCGGACTGCGCAGCTTTGATGTTTTCGGCCAGCTCAAAGGTCTTTTTCTCTTTAGAGCTGAGCATAATAATCACCAGATCGATCTTTTCCCGCTTGAGCATGTCGAGGGCTTCCTCTTCGGTGCTCACCAGCAAAAAGCTCGGTGGATAGCGCAGGTTGAGCGAAACGTATTCGTTGAAGATCTGCTCTTCAATGCGCCCATCTTCCTCAAGCATAAAGGCATCATAAACCGACGATACGAGCAGCACATTGTAGATGCGCTTTTTCATCAGGCTGATGAAGGGTGTGTCGTTGAAAAGTATTTTGCGTTTTTGCTGATCGAGTCGGGTAATGGCCATGGTTGTGTCGGTGTTTTCGCAACTTTCAGGCAAATTTACATTTTCAGAGGGGCTGCAAACATTTTTTTACTGCGAACAGGAGGTTGTTTATATTATTTTTTGAAAAATGTAGCTTATTTCAATATTAAACATTACATTTGGCAAGTAAACGGGTTGTTAAATCGTTTTAACTCTAAAGCTATGATTGCGATGCTTGTGATTGGGCTGTTTATTGTCATTGGCATCATCGGGCTGGTACACTCCTTCAGGAACGCTCCCTATATCGATGAACCCGAAGAGCTGTAGCATTGCCTGGTCCGGCAATAATGAATTAAATGCCTGTCGGTAGTATATCTGGCAGGCATTTTATTTTAGCCAGAGTTTGCGGTAGTTGTTATCTGGATCGTACATGGCTGCCTGCTTGCTTGTGTTGAAATAGCGGTTTTCACGGGGGTCGTTGCCCACACCGGCAACATACATCCAGTTGACGTAGTTGCTGCAAACATCGTAATCGATAAGTTGTGTCTCGAACCAGGCCGCGCCGTAAATCCAGCAAATTTTGAGGTCTTTTACCAGATAGCTTGCCACGTTTTGCCTTCCCCGATTGCTCATCCAGCCTGTTAAAAGCAATTCGCGCATATTGGCATCCACAAAGTCGTTGCCCGTATTTCCCGTTCTCCATTTTTCGAAAGACAGTGGGTTCATCTGGCAAGGGTTATCCGCATTGCGTATGCCTCCAGGTTTGAAAATGCGGTTGCCATATTTCATGACAACAAAGCGTGCATAATCGCGCCACAGAAGTTCGAAAAACATCCAATAGGTATTCTGACTGCTGCCAAATGTTTTTTCATAATTGCGCAATTCGTGGTAAATCATTCTGGGCGAGAGACTTCCGTTGGCTAACCATGGCGAGAAACGGGTGGAATAGTCGCCGCCGAGGAGTCCGTTCCGGGTTTCCTTGTACGTAGCTACCCGATGCGATTGATGGAAGTAATACCTCAATCTTTTCAGGGCTTCCGTTTCGCCTCCCCTGAAGTCAAAATTGGCGCGCTGATCGGCGATTGCCGGTGGGATGCCGTATCTGGCCGGATCAAACTTGTTAATATGCTCATTAGCAATAGAAACCATTTTAACTGCAGGCATTTCGGGCAGCAGCGGAGCAATGCTTGAATAGCCCTCCACTTTCTTACGGAATTCGGTAAACACGTCCGGCAGGTGCCCAATGGCAAATGGAAGGCGGTCGGGCTGAATGAGCGTGCGGTCGTCGAAAAGTCGCAGACGTGCAGGGGCGATGCGCCGGCTGGCTTCGCGCTCATCCGCAATTTCCTCTGCGCTGTGTTCGCGCGTGGCCCACACCTCATCAATATTGTGCTCTTTCACCAGTCGTTCAAGAACTTCAGCAGGCTTGCCTTCAAAAAATTTCAGCTGCAGTCCTTTGTTGTGGAGAGAGTCTGCGAGATTGTCCAGTGTTTCGGCCAAAAATTTGGCGCGAAACGGTCCGATGCGCGATCTTAGATCAGATTTGAAGGTGTAGAAATCAGGATCAATGATGTAAACCGGAAGTATTTCCATCCCGGCTTTGAGATTGGCATACAAAGGGTTGTCGTGTAATCGCAGGTCGTTGCGATGCCAGATGATAATGCGCATGAGTGGTGCAGGCAGCTTGTTTCAATCTCAAACAAAACTAAGCTGCTGTTGTTTGATATGCTGCAGCGAAAAACTTTTGATGGAGAAAGTCAATGTAGTTTGGATGAAGCGCGACCTGCGCACAACCGACCACCAGCCATTGCAGCTGGCATCGGCCGACGGTTTGCCCTTTCTGGTCGTTTTTCTGCTTGAGCCAGGGCTGATGTCGCTGCCCGATACAAGCCCACGGCACATTGGCTTTCAGTATATTTCGGCTTTGCAGGTTCAAAAAAAACTTGCCGAATCAGGTTTCATCATGTGGATAGCTCATGCCGATGCCGCTGAATTTTTTGACCGGATAACGACGCTTGTCACCGTTAAAAAGGTTTTTAGTTATATGGAAACGGGCGTGAGGGCTACGTGGGACAGAGATAAAGCGGTTTCATCTTTATTTGGAGCTAAAGGCATAGCGTGGCATGAGTCGGAGCGCGACGGGATTCGCAGAGGGTTAAAAAGCCGGGAAAATTGGGATGCCCACCTCGACCAGTACCTGAAAGAACCCATCCGGCCCATAGTTTTTTATCCGCAGGCCGTTTCTTTGCCGTCTAATCCGTTTCCTGTCTCCGAATCACTCCATCTACAGCTCATTCACTGGCCTTCGTCAATGCAACCACCCGGTGAGGATGCGGCCTGGCAGTACCTGAATTCGTTCACTAAGGAAAGAGGGAAAAACTACAGCCGCAACATCTCTAAACCATTCGAAAGCCGCCGAAGCTGCAGCAGGGTTTCGCCCTACCTCAGCTGGGGAAACCTCAGTTTGCGGCAAGTGTATCAATTTGTTTCGCAAAACATTACTCATCTGCGTCCGGTTCGGCCTTACAGCGATTTTCTCATCCGTCTTCGCTGGCGAAGCCATTTTGTGCAAAAGCTTGAGAGCGAAATGGCTTATGAGGACCAGTTTATCAATAAGGGTTTCAATGAACTGAAGTTTAACGATAACCCTGCTTTGCTTAAGGCATGGGAAGAAGGCTTCACAGGCTTTCCGCTGGTAGATGCTTCCATGCGTTGCCTTAAGGCCACAGGCTGGACCAACTTTCGCATGAGGGCTTTGCTGGTCTCTTTTCTATGCCACCACCTGTTCATCGATTGGCGGCTGGGGGTGCACCATCTGGCTAAGCTTTTCCTTGATTACGAACCCGGAATTCACTACCCTCAGTTTCAGATGCAGGCAGGCACCACCGGAATCAACACCCTTCGCATCTACAACCCGGTAAAAAATTCGCTCAAACACGATCCCGAGGCAGCATTCATCAAACGCTGGTTGCCTGAGCTGGCTCAGCTGCCCGTCGGGCTGGCACATCAGCCATGGCTTACTACACCATTAGAGCAGGAAATTTATGGTTTCCGTCCTGGGATCGACTACCCGCTTCCGGTAGTTTCCGCCGATTCTTCTGCCCGCGAGGCGAGAATGCTATTGTGGGAGCTGCGGAAAACACCTTTGTCAGTGGAAGAAGGACAACGCATAAAACGAAAACATGTCAGGCCCAAAAACTAAAAGCTTCCGAAAACCCCACCTGCCACAGAAAATCTGCATGGTTTGCGGACGGCCTTTCACCTGGCGAAAAAAGTGGGCGTCCAACTGGGAGGAGGTAAAGTATTGCAGTAATCGATGTCGGAATGCAAAACACTGAAGTCCAATGAATCAGAAGTCTGTCAGCATAGTCCTTCCGCACCAGTTGTTCGATCCCAACCCCAGCCTCGACCATCAAAGGCCTGTTCTCCTGCTTGAGGAGTTCCTGTTTTTCAGGCAGTATAGTTTTCATAAAACAAAGCTTGTATTCCACAGGGCAAGCATGCAAGCTTATTACAAACTGTTGATAACCAGTGGATACAAAGTTGAGTATCTGGATTGTGTAAACCATCCGGCCGATATCCGACAAATTATTCCCATGCTGTCCCAAAAAGGCGTGCAAGAGGTGCATTACTGCGATCCGGTTGACGACTGGCTTGAAACCCGGTTGAAAGAAACTGCGCTCCAGCACGGTATCAGGCTGGTACGATCGGAAAGTCCTGCCTTTCTCCACAGCGAGGCTTCCATACGTCAGGCCCTTGGCAGCAAAAAGAAATACTTCCAGACGGACTTTTATATCCGCGAACGTCGAAGGCTAAAACTTTTACTCGATGCAGAAGGCAATCCTGAGGGTGGTCGCTGGACTTTCGACACTGAAAACCGCAAACCCTGGCCCAAAGGGAAACCCGCTCCGCTTGTTGCTTGGCCCGATGAAACAGCTGAGGTAGCCGAAGCAAAAGCATGGGTGGAAAAATATTTTGGCCAAAATCCTGGTGCAGTGCCACCCCATTTTCCATATCCTGTTTCGCACAAGGCGGCCAATGCATGGCTGGAAGATTTTACAAGCAACCGACTGGATGGTTTTGGTCCTTACGAAGACGCTATTGTTGGACAGGAACTTTCGCTATACCACAGTGTTTTGTCGCCTCTGCTCAA
>JAJTAY010000007.1 GCA_021287165.1 Bacteroidia bacterium
GGTGGCAGTGTGATGGGGATTGGTGTTGTAACGCTTGGCCTTATGGGATTGAGTTTGCTCTTCCTGCTCTTTAATAACCTTATCGGTGTTGACTGGAGCCTTGAAGTAGTGCTCAATGTGCTTTCGGCCTTTTCGCTGGGCGCGTCGTCGATTGCGCTTTTTGCACGTGTTGGCGGCGGTATTTATACCAAGGCTGCTGATGTGGGGGCCGACCTCGTAGGTAAGGTTGAAGCGGGAATTCCTGAAGATCATTATCTTAATCCCGCCACTATAGCCGATAATGTGGGCGACAATGTGGGCGATGTAGCCGGTATGGGCGCCGACCTTTTCGAATCGTATGTAGGTTCAATACTTGCAGCGATGGTGCTAGGCGTGGTATTCGTCAATATGCCGGAAATCAGGGATTATTTCTCCCTTGGACCGGTATTGCTGCCCATGGCCCTCGCAGCCGTAGGTATTCTCACCAGTGTGGCAGGCACTTTCTTTGTCCGAATTACCCCAAAAGGTGATCCACAGGCTGCACTCAACCGCGGGGAACTCATCTCCTCCATCGTTATGGTTGTGGCCTCTTACTTTTTAATCTCATATTTCCTGCCTGATAGCTGGAAACTGATGCACAACGATGGTACCTACACCCAATATACTTCGCTTGGTGTTTTTATCGCTACGCTGGTCGGTCTGGGCATAGGAATCGGCATTGGCAAAATCACCGAGTATTACACGGGTTCGGGCAAAAAAGCCGTTAAAGCCATTGTTGACCGTTCGCATACCGGAGCGGCCACCAACATCATCGCCGGACTTGAGCTTGGCATGAAATCGACTGCAATACCTATTATTGGACTTGCTATCGCAATCATCCTTTCATACCATTTTGCCGGGCTCTACGGTATTGCAATTGCTGCTGTAGCCATGTTGGCCAACACAGGCATACAGCTTGCCGTTGACGCTTACGGTCCCATTGCCGACAACGCCGGAGGAATAGCCGAAATGAGCGAGTTGCCGAAAGAAGTGCGTCAAAAAACCGATAAACTCGATGCTGTCGGAAATACTACCGCCGCCATTGGCAAAGGCTTTGCCATTGGTTCGGCTACCCTCACAGCGCTGGCGCTTTTTGCGGCATTCATGACTCAGGCCAACATCACGGTAATTGATGTTTCGCAGCCGCTCATCATGGCCGGACTTTTAATTGGCGGTATGCTGCCCTACCTTTTCTCATCCATGGCGATGGGAGCTGTTGGTCGGGCTGGTCAAAAAATGATTAACGAAGTGAGAAGGCAGTTTGCAGAAATCCCTGAATTGCGCGATGCGCTGCAGATTTTGCGCAAATACAATGGTGATGTGCATAAAGTAACGAAAGAAGAGTCCGAAATCATGCACAAGGCCGAACATGCTGCACAATACGAAAAATGTGTTGAAATTTCGACCGAGGCTTCACTTAAAGAGATGATACTTCCTGGTTTGCTGGCGGTTATTGCACCTGCTGCCGTCGGTTTTCTGGGCGGCGCTCAGATGCTTGGCGGCATGCTTGCCGGTGTGATGGCCTCGGGCGTGCTGCTGGCCATTTACCAATCGAATGCGGGCGGCGCCTGGGATAATGCCAAGAAAATGATTGAAGAAGGTGTTCAGCATGAGGGCGAAACCCACGGCAAAGGCAGCGATTCGCACAAGGCCACCGTAGTAGGCGACACTGTTGGCGACCCCTTTAAAGACACCAGCGGCCCATCGCTCAACATCCTCATCAAACTCATGTCAGTAGTTGCGCTGGTAATTGCACCCAGCATTGCTGAGCCCCCGGTAAAACCAAAAAACGACAAACCACTGGAAATCAAATATAAATCAGAAGTCCCCGCGAAATCTGAAAAACCAGCAGCAACAGCAAGTTACAACGAATAATTTTTTCGAAAATCTTACTTTAAAGCCGGAATGGGATATCGTTCCGGCTTTTTTTGTTAATACCTTTGAGAGTATCTATTTTCTTAAGAAGCACAAACCAAACCAAAATAACCATGAAAACTTTCATTTCAACCCTTGTTTTAGTGCTCGCCTCCTTCACACTTACAGCACAACCTGGTACTCTCGATCCAACATTCAATCCTGGTTCAGGGGCAAATAACGAATATGTGCGTCGAACGCTTGTTCAGCCCGATGGAAAGATCCTCGTTTGCGGAACATTCACCCAGTTTAACGGCCAAAACAAAGCCTATCTCGTTCGTCTTAATCCGGATGGCTCGTTGGATGAAACTTTCAATACAGGAAACGGGTTTAATGCTGCTGTTGTAGATATTGGTTTACAGTCGGATGGAAAAATCATTGCTGTCGGATCTTTCGCAAATTTCAACGGAACACCCACTGAGCGCATTGCACGATTGAACACCTCCGGCACTCTTGATGGCAGCTTCAACATAGGTCTCGGCCCAAATGGCTCTATAGCCCGCGTGTTGATTGACCCTTCGGACAGAATATACATTGCCGGCAATTTCACGCTGTTCAATGGCACATTTCGCACAAGGATTGCAAGGCTGCAACCATCAGGATCGCTGGATAACGACTTTGATTCAAGCGTTGGGCCGGACGGATTGGTTTATGCCATGGCCCTACAACCGGATGGAAAGCTGATAATTGGAGGTTCTTTTCAAAATTACAACAACACTCCGGCCGGAAGAATTGCGCGACTAACCAGCACGGGCGCATTGGACAATAGTTTTAATACCGGCACGGGAATAGTGTCAAATGTTGTAGGCGTTATGAGTATTGATTTGCAGCAGGATGGAAAAATCATTGCCGGAGGAAAATTCGACAACTTCAACGGCACTACAGTGAGCAATCTGATACGCTTGCTATCCAATGGTCAGCTCGACGCCCAGTTTTCTACTGCTGCCATTAATGAACAGATAGAATCGGTTTATGTGCTTCCAAGCGGCAAAGTCATCATTGCAGGCAGGTTTACAGCTGTTGGCTCTACTTCCCGCAACCGTATTGCCGGACTAAATGCCAATGGGAGTTTAAACACTGAATTCAACCCGGGAAATGGAGCAAACAGCATCGTAAATCATATTGCCAAATTTGATCAAAGCAAAGTAATGATTGGAGGGTATTTCACGACTTACAACGGCACAAGCCGGGGAAGAGTCGCACGAATAAATGTAGAGGCCGTTTCAGGTATGCCGGAAAACGCAAACAATGTTAAGCTGGCCGATTGTTCATGGTCGAATAATTCCCAAATCTTCAGCATTAAACCAAAAAAAGACAATAAGTTGGAGATTAGCATTTTAGATATCAATGGACATTTGATTTTCAGACAGTCAGTCTCTGGTGAAAGCGTTATACCTCTCTTTGGATTGAAGGGAGGCACCTATCATTGCGTCTTGCGTGATGGACGTAATGTACAAACTGTAAGCTTCATAAAGTTATAGAGACCTAATTGCGACTCTCCTCAATTTGATAGATTCACTGCTGAACCTTTAATAAGTGTTGCAAAGTGAATTTCTATCACATAGAGGCATCCGGCTTGAACCGTGATGCCGCACATTTCAATTTCAGAAGTAAAGTGTTTGGCTGGCCTTTTAGTTTAATTTTGGCCAAAACATCGCTTATGCAAAAGCTGGTTATTTGCATTTTGGCTTCGCTTGCTTTTTTAGCTTTACCAACCCTTAGTTACTGCCAGTCAGACAATTACAATGATTTGCGGTCCACCCGATGGTCCGGCCCAAGAGTTGGCATTACCTACATCACTGGTAAGACGGCCGACCGACTCAGGGACGATTTTGATGCGGCGCCCTTTGTAACGCAATTTGGATGGCAGTTCGAACGCAACTTTTTTTCCATGGAGAACGGACCAACAGGAGTGGTTGAACTCATCCCGCTCATTGGCGGTGTGGAACAAGGTCTTTTTTTGCCTAGCCTTACATTTGCAGTAGGCCTGAGGACAAATAGCGGCTTCGAATTCGGAGCAGGACCGAATCTCTCCCTTACAGGAGCAGGACTAGCACTGGCGGTGGGTAAAAATATACCCTCGGGGAAGCTGAATTTTCCGATTAATTTTTCTGTTGTCACTTCCAAACAAGGAGCTCGTTTCAGCCTTATTTTCGGATTCAACAGCGCGAACTAAACAATCACAAAATAAAAAGAATCAATTCCCCTCTGTGGTCCTCCGTGCCTCCGTGGTGAAAAATATTGCTCAATTATCCCATTTACTGTACTTTTCGAACAGAATCTCCAATACTTAAAACCCTATATGCCCGAACCAACCCCTCTGTTCAAAAAACTTAACTACAAGAATCACAGCGAATTGGTTGTGATTAACGCTCCGGCATCCTTCGAAATTGAACTTGAAAAGATGCTGCCGCTGGCTAATGTGCACCGAAGCTTAGAAGAGTTCGAAGGGACTATAAAGTTTTCAATTTGTTTTGTGACCGACCAGGATCAGATCAAAACCTTCAGCGCGCAAATCATTCCAAAGCTCGAAGGCGATACCGTTTTCTGGTTTGCCTACCCGAAAGCCAGCTCGAAGAAATACCGCTGCAACTTCAATCGCGATAAAGGCTGGGATGTGCTTGGCACCTACGGCTTTGAAGGTGTGCGTCAGGTGGCCATCGACGAAGATTGGTCGGCTTTACGCTTCAGGCATGTCGACTACATCAAAAGCCTCACCCGCAGCGAAGAAATGATGATGTCCGGGAAAGGGAAAGAGCGGTTGAAGAAAGGATGAGAATCCTCAGAATGATTGCAGCACAACCAGTTTACCTTGCTGCTGAAGCCTTTCGCTAATGGCCCTGATAATCTTAGGTCGGGGATAGAGTCCCTGCTGTCGAAATTCGATGTCGTTGTCGCCCAGGTTTTCCGCATTGCCAAGCCAAACGTTTACCCTGTCGGCCATTTTCAGGAAATACGCCAGGTCGGATGCTGGTGATCCTGCCGGATAATTTTCCAAAGGTTCGTCAAGCAAATGAAAGGCCTGATTGAGCGTTACCGCCCCCTCAGTAACGAGCTCGAAACCGTCGATAAGATAACTGGGCGGCGTGATGGCGCTTTCAGCCGGGGCGATGTCGATACTACGTCCTTTAATGCGGGCCACCATTTTGGCAGTGGAGCCTCCACTGATGATGTGAATACCCTGGCTTTCGGTAAACTGCTCAACCATAAGCTCATCTTTGAAGCGATCGGCCGGCGGTCCGCTCATCAGGTTGACAACCACTCCCCTTCGGTTGAGCGCAAACAGCACAGTAATGTCGTCGCCTTTGCCTGCCGGCCAGTATTGCCTTGCCTGTCTGTGAATCCTGTCAACCAATTGCTGCCCTTCGAGCCTTTCAACAGGCAACATACCCTGCACAAAACGTCGGATGCCCGAAACTTCCCATCCTTCCGGAAAATGCTTTCCTATACCGGCCTGAGTAACGCCGTCGGTAAAAAGCAGAAGTCCCTCATCTTTGTCCACTTTACAAACCGCCTCATGCACCATGGCTCTGTTGCGCATATGTACACGATACTCGGGCAGTTGAGTAAATGCTCTTGCCACCAATAGCGGCGAAGGGGTTTCGTAGCAGAGCACTGTGGCCTGGCCAATGTTGAGCAGGCGTGCAATGGTAAACACAGCAAAAGGCTCGCCTGAACCCCAGGCCTTGTCCATCGTAGCCGAAACAGCGTCGAAGGCTTCACGGATGGTGCTTCCGGAGCGGAGGTGTTCAGTCAGGCGTGCCACACACATGGTAGCCGCAATATGTGCTTTGATGCCCGAACCCAGACCGTCGGCCAATATTACGGTGGTTGCCAGCGTATCGCGATGCACACCCCATGCATCACCACAGGGATCGCCTGGCTTTTTGGCACTCTGGGCTACAAAAACATCAGTGTGGATATACATCTTTCTGTTATTTTCCTAAAGCATCGATCAAACGCTTGAGCAGCAACTCTCCCTTTGCGGTATGCTCGCCAAGAAATTTGGCCATTTCCTGCGCCATACCAATTTGATGATCAACGAGTTCCTGAGCTTTAATCAATGCTTCCGACTTAAGTTCGTCAAGCTTTTCGCGGCTTGACTGCCGATCGGTAATATCCACAAAAATGCCTGCAAATTGCCGCTGCTCGGGCAAAGTATAGGCTACAACATGGCAGATGAGGTTGTAAGGAGCAAAATGCATCACGCTCCTGACAACTTCTTCATTGCCCCCGGCCAATTTCTCAAAAGTATCAGGATCGATTAGGTAACTGATTTTGCGACCAAGGAGGGCATCAGAACAACTAAACATTTTCTTGAATGCCGGATTCATATGGATGATGCTCAGGTCTTCGGCTAAAAGAACTATGCCATTGGGGTCGCGGGCTACGATAGTTTCGAAGCGGCTCTCGGCAGTTCTCCTCATAAAGGGCATACACATTTGAATTTCAGCCATTCCATCGAGCACGGCAATGGCCTTTTCTCGGCAACTTGGATAACCACAAGCGGTGCAGTTTAATTCGTCAGCGGTAGTATGTTTGCCCGTTTTGCGCAGCACCTCAAGAATAGCTTCTTCGCTGTGAATCGTTTTCTGCTGCCTGACTAACGGATCAAAGTTAGTTCTGGTGAATCGGCTTAGCGCTTCTGATTTGCTACCTGGATTTTTTCCGCTGAAGTCCAGCACCCTGCGTCTTCCGTTTACAAAATTGCTGCCATTGCTGAACGAAGGCCCGGCTACACAACCATTTTTGCACCAAAGTGGCTCAACAACCATTTTTTCGCCTGTCTCACGCAGCGCCTCAAGGGCTTGTTTCACTTCACGAAAACCACTCACAGCCAATGTTTGACCACTGAGCAGATTATCGTCCATTCCGGCTGTGCGCAGCAATCCGCCTTCCAGCGGGAACAATCGTGCCTGCCCCGACACAGTTTCATCAAAGCTGCTTTCTTCGCAAAGTTTCAGATCTATTTCTTTGATTTTGAGAAGTTCGTCGAGCTCCTCGAATGTTAGAACGGCATTTACCTCTTCTTGGGCAGCCTGCCAGGCAGCTTCGTCTTTCTTTGCCACACAAGGGCCAGCAAACACAACCTTTGCTCTTGGCAGCTTCTCTTTGATAAGCCTGGCATGCATCCGCATAGGCGATGCAACGGGCACCAGCAAACCGGCAAGCTCTGGAAAGCAGTGTCTTACGTAATTGACAACTGCCGGGCAGGCTGTGCAGATGTGCGATTGTTGCGGGTTGGCTTCGATATATTCTTTGCTTGCCTGAGCGGTGTGCCATGCTCCTACGGCCGTTTCGCCTACCAACCGGAATCCGGCCAAACGCAGCGCCGAAGGCAATCGTCTGTGCTGCCATTCGTGGTAATAGCTCACAAAAGATGGTGCAAGGCTCAGGGCAACCGGTTCGTCCGACGCCAGCATATCGAGCACTTTGGTGAGTTCGGGGCGGTATTCCTTGGCATGCTGCGGGCAATTGATAATGCAAGTGCCACATGCAATGCATCGCTCGGGCAGCACCTGGGCCTGACCGTCGTGCATCCTTATCGCTCCGGCAGGACAAACCCTAACACAGCGATAACAGTCGCGGCAGCGGGCCTTGGCGGTAAAAACCACCGGAGTTTTTTGGTTTTTCAGGGATACTGCGTTCATGGCCATTGCTTTTTGCGGAAAGAAAAAGCAATCCCCGAAGCCTGTGTTTAGGGCCCGGGAATTGCATGTTTAACCAAATTCAACCAAAATCCGAATTCATTTATTAGTTCTTTCGCGGAAGGCTGGCACCAATACGCCTCACCTCCCTGTCGATCATTTCCTTAGCTTTTTCAAAAGTGGCATGCTCCAGAATCTGCTCGTTCACCCTGAGCACTGGTCCGCGGTCGCAACGCTCGAAGCAGAAAGTAGCCTTTACGTCGACCATTTCTTCCTGACCCTCAAATCCAACGATATCCTCTAGCTTGTTGTCAACCACATAACGCGTGATTTGCTGGAGCAACTGTCGTGAACCGCGCATATAGCAATTGGTGCCTACACAAACATAAACCTCTATCTTCGGGTGATTGGTATTTCGTATTGGTATCACCTGATCGGTAATGCGTTTGCGGCCATGGTAATAGGTATGGAGCAGTTCGTGTGATCTATGTCCGCCAATTTCGCCCAGGACGTTCTGATATAGCTCTTTAACATAGGGATTATCCTGTGCCTTGTGCAAGTCGAGCTGCTTGTCGGCATTATAAATACCTTGAGCACGTTTTTGACGGAACTCAGGATCGAAACTCACTGGCTGTCCGCCACCGGCAATACACCCGCCAGGGCAGGCCATCACCTCAACAAGGTCGTAATCGGCTTCGCCTTTGACGATAGCATCGCAAAGTTTGCGGGCATTGCCAAGGGTGTGCGCTATGCCGAGCTTAATCTTCGTTTCGCCCAGCGTCATTTCGACAGTCCGAATGCCCTCAAGCCCGCGGGTTTGCTTTATGTCGGTATCGATAAGCGTTTCTCCGGTAATTTTTTCGTAGGCAAAACGCAGCACAGCCTCACTCACCCCGCCAGTATTGCCAAAAATGACACCGGCACCTGTTTTAAACCCAAGCGGCATATCGAACGACTCCGGCTTCAGTTTATTAAACTGCAGACCGGTTTCGTGTATCATACGTCCGAGGCCTTCAGTGGTTAGTACGTGATCCACCTCTGCCATACCATTATGAATAAATTCGTCGCGCTTTGCCTCGTACTTTTTAGCCGTGCAAGGCATGATCGATACGATTACCAGGCTTTCCGGCTTGATGTTGAGGAGCTTGGGCAACACTTCCCGGGCCACGCTACCAAACATTTGCTGTGGTGATTTACAGGTTGAAAGGTTGGGCAGCAGCTCGGGATAATACTGCTCGGCAAACTTCACCCAGCTGGGGCAGCAGCTGGTAAACATAGGGAGTTTCTCGCCCTTGAGTTTTCGCTCGATAAATTCCGATCCTTCCTCGAGCACGGTGAGGTCAGCGGCAAACGAAGTATCATACACCTGATCGAAGCCTATGCGTTTGAGTGCGGCTACAATCTGGCCTGTGCTGATGGCGCCGGGTTCCATGCCAAACCCCTCGCCCAGAGCCACGCGCACGGCAGGAGCAAGCTGAGCTACGACATATTTATCCGGGTCGTGGATGGCTTTCCAAACCTCTTCGGTTTCGGGCCTTGGTACGAGCGCGCCTACAGGGCAAACCGAAACGCACTGTCCGCAATAAACGCATTCCACATCGCGAAGGCTTTTGCCAAAAGCCGGCCCAACGGTAGTGCGAGCGCCGCGGTTTACAAAATCGATGGCGCCAACGGCCTGCATTTCCTTACATGCGCGTACACAATCGCCACAAAGCACGCATTTGTTGGGGTCGTGAATAATGCTTCGCGAATGGTCGTCGATAGGTTCGATTTTTTCTGTCCGCTGAAAACGAACCTTCGTTACGCCAAGTCGACGGGTAAGATCCTGCAACTTGCAGTTGTTCGACCTCACACAGCTCGGGCACGAAATGTCGTGATTGGCCAGCAAAAGCTCAAGGTTTACCTTTCTGAGCTGACGCACCTGTGCTGTGTTGGTATGCACAACCATACCGTCTTTTGGTTCTATGGTGCAAGTGGCCTGTATGCCCATGCCTTCAATGTCGCAAACGCACAGCCGGCACGCACCATATGTGCTTAGATGCGAGTGGTAGCAAAAAGTTGGCAATTCGATGTCGGCCTTGCGGATGAGCTCGAGCAGGTTGCGTTCGCCCTCAATCTTTACCGCCATCCCGTCTATGTTTACAATTCCATTGGTATTCATTGTTGTCAATTGTTGAGTGATTTATGCCTTAAAGCCGTTTTAGTTAAAACCTACTACTGCATCAAACTTGCACACTTCGAAGCAGACGCCGCATTTGGTGCAGATCTCGGGATCAATCACGTGAACCTGCTTCTTATCGCCGCTGATGGCTTTCACCGGACATTTGCGTGCGCATGCAGTGCAACCGATACATTTCTCGGGGTCGATGCTTATGCTACGCAGTGCTTTGCAATTGTTTGTGATACAACGCTTTTCGCGAATGTGTGCCAGGTATTCGTCTTTAAATTTGACGATCGTGCTAAGCACCGGACTTGGAGCCGTTTTGCCAAGGCCGCAGAGCGATGCCAGCTTAACGACCTGCCCTACCTCTTCGAGCAAGTGAAAGGTTTCTTCAGTGGCACGGCCTTCGATAATGTCGTCGAGCAGAGCCAGCATTTGCTTGGTACCTTCGCGGCAGGGAACGCATTTGCCACAGCTTTCGTTCTGCGTGAAGTTCATAAAGAACCTGGCAATCTGCACCATGCACGACTGCTTATTCATCACAACGAGTCCGCCTGAACCAACCATGGCGCCAATGGAAATAAGGTTATCATAGTCGAGCGGAAGGTCGAGATCGTCCTCGGTTAAACATCCGCCCGAGGGTCCACCAATCTGCACTGCTTTAAATCCTTCGTGGGTAACGTGACCGTCGTTATCTGTAACCCCGCCGCCAATATTGTAAACGATTTCGCGCAAGGTTGTTCCAAAAGGTACTTCAATCAAGCCTGTATTGGCAACATGACCCGTGAGCGCGAAAGTTTTGGTGCCTTTGGAGTTGGCCGTACCATGACAGTTGAACCACGACGCCCCATTACGTATAATTAGCGGAACGGCCGCCAGCGTCTCAACATTATTGATCACCGTTGGCTTTCCAAACAGGCCTTTTTGTGCCGGAAATGGTGGCTTTGGCATTGGCATACCACGCTTTCCTTCGATGGAAGCCATGAGTGCCGTTTCTTCGCCACAAACAAAAGCACCTGCTCCTTCCATGATGTGGATGTGCATGCTCAGGCCCGAACCAAATACATTTTCGCCAAGCACTCCAGCATTAAGAGCATCCTGAATGGCCTTACGCATGCGTTTTACAGCCAGTGGATATTCCAGACGTACATAAACATAACCTTCGTCGGCGCCAATGGCTCTCGCAGCAATCATCATTCCTTCGAGCACGCGGTGCGGATTGCCTTCCATGAGGCTTCGATCCATGAAAGCACCGGGATCGCCTTCATCGCCATTGCAGATTACATATTTCTTTTCGCTCTTTTCAACCCTTGTCAGATGCCATTTACGACCGGTCGGGAAGCCTCCACCACCTCTGCCCCTAAGCCCCGACTCAACAATAGTGTCGCAAATCTCCACATCGGTCATTTCGTTAAAGGCCTTTTGTGCAGCCAGATAGCCGCCATGGGCAATGTATTCGCGTATGTCCTCAGGGTCCACATGTCCGCATTCGCCAAGCACCAAACGGTTTTGCAACTTGTAAAACGGGATGTCGAGCTGACCGCGGTTGCGCTCACCAGTAACCGGATTCTTGTAAAGCAACTCCTCAATCACTTCATCCTTAACAATGGTTTGCTCAACAATCCGTTTGGCATCTTCAGGCTTGACCTTAACGTACATCGTTTCTTCCGGCAGGATATTCACCAGCGGCCCCTGAGCGCAAAAGCCCTGACAGCCGCTGCCGGTGAGCTGGATTACCTGGCAGTCGTCGTGACGATCCATTTCGAGTTCGACGAACTCGCGCATTCCGGCTTCTTCCACAGCTGCTCTCAATGCGTTGAACACCGGCATGGCACCGTTGGCCATACATCCTGTTCCGGCACAAACAACAATGCGTTTGTGCACTTTTTCGGCGGCTTTATTATAGGCTTTTGCAACGGCCTTCAGATCTATAGTGGTCATGGTTTCCATCTTGTTCGTTTTAAGCGTTTTCCAATGTCAGGTTGTTCTCCATCTCGCGGATTTCGGCCAAAATCTCTTCACACCGCTTTGCGCTTACCTCGCCATACACCTTTTCGTTAACCACCATCACCGGTGCAAGTCCGCAGGCGCCAAGGCAACTCACGGCTTCAACGGTAAACATCATATCGTCGGTGGTGTGTTTTTTGTTGTTGAGGCCAAGTGAAGCGTTTAGGGTATCCAGTAGACGACTGGAGCCTTTTACGTGGCAGGCTGTGCCGTCGCATACCTTAATTATGTATTTCCCTTTTGCCTCAAGTGAGAAATGGGCGTAAAAGGTGGCCACACCATACACCTCGGCCACTGGCATATTGAGAGCCGTAGCAATATAGGTGAGCACCTGTGGGGGCAAAAAGCGATAGGCCTCCTGCACTTCCTGAAGAATAGGAATGAGCCGTGCTTTGTCGCTGTTGTTTCGCTCGATGATTTCGATCACCTGCTGAAACTGACGGAGATTTTTGTTCGGTTCTGTTTTCACTGTCCGTTATTTTGTCGCGCCTGGCGCGGGTTAAACTGCTTTTGCCTGTTTTAGTTTGTTTAAGATTACCGCAAGGTTTGCATAGATATGGGTATCCTGAACGATAACATGCTCAGGCACGATCAGCGGAACAGGGGCGAAGTTCCAAATGGCTTTGATACCCCATCCAACCATCAGATCGGCTACCGACTGAGCAGCAGGAGCCGGAGTGGTAAGTATGCCAATGCTGATATGAAGGCGACTTGCCAGATCACGAAACTTTTCGAGATGAAACACGGGAACGCCAGCTATCTCGCTCCCTACTTTGCGCTTGTCGATGTCGAAGGCTGCCACGATTTTCAGACCCGATTCGCGAAATCCCTGATATTGAATAAGCGCACTGCCAAGATAGCCTGCCCCAACCAAAAACGCTTCGTGAGTGCGGTTATAGCCTAAAAAATCTTCGAGCGCCAGCACAAGTTCCGATACCATATAACCAACGCGCGGCTTGCCGCTGATACCCGTGTAGGACAGGTCCTTAACCACCTGTGTCGGGTCGAGATGCAAGAGCTTTGCGATGGCAGGCGCCGAAACAAACTGCTCTTCGCGCCTCAGCATCTCCCTTAGCAGATTGAGATACGAGGGCATCCGCCTCACTGTTGGCTCCGGCACCGGCTGAACTATTCTATCTGTACTGATTGCGTTCATTCGTAGTGTTAATTATTTCACAACAAAAATATTGCTTTTTTGAATATATAAAGATTTTTTTCGTTATTCAATCAAATTTATAATTAGTCTAAATAGAGATGTGTTGCATCATTCACTGAATCGTTTAATATTATTTTATTGATTAATTGATACTTATATTAACATCAACAATAAATGTCTACTGTCTAATACATATTATTTTCTGCATTAAAGATGTTAATGCACATTCGAAAGTTCATTGGTTTGACGTAAGCAATGGAACATAACGAGACAGATTGCTAACAAACTTGCCTTTAGTTTTAAACAGTTACCAACGAAATAAGCCCCTATTTTTCCATGTATGTTTATCCCTAATATGTGCAGAGGCCTATCTTTGCAGGTATATGCCAAGCTATAGGAGTCGATGGACAACTAAACTGCGGCAGCTTTTTTTGCTGCTATGGATACTGCTGATTTTCAGCATATCTGCACATGCAACCCACCAGCGTGCCGCCGAGATCACCTATACGCATGTAACCGGACTCACCTATGAGTTTACGATTACCATGTACACTTACACCCCAAGCCCTGCCGATGATGTGCGTACAACACTGCCCATTCGCTGGGGCGACAATACTCAAAGCGACATCCCCCGCATTGTTTTTCAGGCACTTCCAAACAACTATACCCTCAACGTTTACCAAATGAGGCATACGTTTCCGGCCTCCGGAACCTATGTCATATCGGTTGAAGACCCAAACCGAAATTTCGGCGTGGTGAACATCCCCAATTCGGTGAATGTGCCAATGTATGTGGAAACGAAATTGGTTATCAACCCATTTCTTGGCGTCAACAATTCCGTTCAGCTACTCAATCCCCCAATCGATCAGGGCTGTGTGAACAGGCTTTTCGTGCACAACCCTTCAGCTTTCGATTCAGATGGCGACAGCCTGGCTTTCAAACTGGCCAGCTGCCGCGGGACAAACGGACAAGTTATTCCGGGCTACACACTGCCTATGGCCAGTGTTCGCTTTGAAATTGACCCCCGAACCGGAGACCTTGTGTGGCAAAACCCCATGCTGCAAGGCGAATACAATGTTGCCTTTACGGTGGAAGAATGGCGCAATGGCCAACTGATTGGTACTGTAACCCGCGACATGCAGATACTCATTGGCGCCTGCAACAACAACCCTCCCGTAATATCAGCACCTGATGAAACCTGTGTACTGGCGGGCAACTTTATCGCCTTTCAGGTCTCTGCCACCGATCCCGACAACAATGCCGTGGTGCTTACTGCCTCTGGCGGGCCCTTTGCTCAGCCTTCAAATCCAGCCGTAATAAACCCCAATCCGGCTTCAGGTACACCAACTGCCACTACCAGCTTCCAATGGTCGACGCAGTGCAGCCACATACGCCGAAACCCCTACGACGTTCTTTTTAAAGCCAGAGACATTCATCCCGAAGTCAGCCTGACCTCTTTTGCCACCATCCGATTGCTGGTAATGGCGCCGCCCATCCAAAGCCTTCAGGCTACAGCACTTGGCAACGGCATCAATTTGCAATGGACAGCATACAACTGCGGGAATGCCAGCGGTTTACGCATTTACCGAAGCCTCGGCCAATCGCCCTGGGTTCCCTTGCAATGCGAAACAGGAGTATCGCCTGGTTCAGGCTATCAGCTCATCGCCACGATCAATAATCCTTCGGCCACCACTTTCCGCGACGATGCCAACGGCCTGGGTCTGTCACCCGGCAACGACTACTGCTATCTGGTCACTGCTGTTTTTGCCGATGGTGCCGAAAGCAAAGCCAGCAACCCAGCCTGCGCACGCCTTCGCCGCGACCTTCCTGTTATTACCCATGTGAGTAATGATAGCCTAAATCTAAACTCGGGTCAGGTTCTGGTGCGTTGGAGCAAACCCACCGAACTCGACCAGCAACAGTTTCCCGGGCCATATGAATACAAACTATACCGGCTCACCGGCATCACAGGACAAAACCCACAGCTCATTCATACTGCTCAGGGTCTGAACGATACAGTATTCGTTGACAATGCCATCAATCTAAACAATCAGTCGGGAGGTTTAAGCTACGAGGTCAAATTATTGAGTACCACCATTGGCGACATTGGCACCAGCAGACGCGCCTCATCAGTCCTGCTCACTACCAGACCCACCGACAGAGCCATCATTCTTCAGTGGCAAACAAATGTGCCATGGAACAATACCCGGACAGAGGTGTTTCGTAAAGCTGCAGGCGCAAATGAATACACCCTGCTTGGCAGCACTCAGGGCAGCAGCTGGCGCGACGAAAGCCTGGCCAACGGCAACACTTACCATTACTACGTCCGAACCATCGGCGCATATTCCAGTCCAGGATTCGTCAGCCCGATCGTGAATTTCTCGAACATTGCAACCGCCGTTCCTGTGGACGATACGCCACCGTGTCCGCCAATCCTGAATGTGACACCAGACTGCGAAAGGGTGGAAAACCTTCTTAGCTGGGCGAAACTTCCCGATAGTTGCGGCTACGACCTCAAACGAATCAGAATCTATTTTGCCACCGGTCCAAATGCCGAATACCGCCTCATTGACAGCCTCGGGCCAAACGCAACCAGCTATTTACATCAAAAAGAGCGCTTTGTTGTGGGCTGTTACTACCTGAAAGCCATAGATTCGACTGGCAATGTTTCAGAAGCTTCCAATAAAGTATGTATCGATTACGATGCCTGCCCACTCTACGAAATACCCAATTTCTTTTCGCCCAACGGTGACGGCAGCAACGATGTACTCATCCCTATGGGCTATCCGTCGGTAAATCCTGCCGCCAACATCAACCGGATTGACCTAACCATTTTCAACCGCTGGGGAAACGTGGTGTTCAAAACCGATAAACCCGAAATCCATTGGAATGGAAAGGTGATGGGATCTGGGCCTGACGTGGCCGATGGCAGCTATTTTTATGTTTGTGAGGTGTATTTCGAAGGACTGGAAGGAGAGGTGAAGCTCAGACTACAGGGAAGTATTACCGTTATGCGATAAGCTTTTCATGTTAGCATTTCAGGCCTGCGTGGCATTAGCCCATGTACATTATTGCTAATTTCGCATTGCAACACATTCACTATGCACGAGCTGTCCATAGCCATGAGTATCATGGAAATCGTCTCGGCAGAAGCAGAGGCAGCAGGCGCTGACAAAGTAAGCCGGATCGAACTTGAAATCGGCGCATGGTCAGGAGTTGAACCCGATGCCATTACGCTTGCAATGGAAGAAGCGGTAAGAGGAAGCATCGCCTCAAAGGCCGAATTGATTTTTCTCTGGACCAAAGCCATGGCGGGTTGCGAAGACTGTTGCAACGAATTTCAGCCGGAGGATGTTTTTAAAATTTGTCCCTATTGCAACAGCCTGAACACACACCTGCTAACCGGCAAAGAACTAAAGATCAAATCAATAGAAGTAGTAACAAACTAATTTCCATTCATATGTGCGGCACCTGCGGTTGTGGCGATGACGACCACATCACCTATAAAAAACTTGAATCCGGATCGGACCAGCAAAACCACGAACACCATCATGAGCACCCTCACCGGCATGGCAACATCGTACATATCCATCCGCACCAGCACAAGCACAGCCATCCGCATGGTCACGTTCATCACGACCATGTTCACGATCATGAGCACCACGAACATGACCACGAACATGACCACCCGCATGGACATAGTCAGTCCATCTCGCTCGAGCGGAACATTCTGGATAAAAACATGCAGTTTGCTGAACGAAACCGCGGCTATTTTGAAGCCTTGAAGGTTAATGCTTATAATCTTGTGAGCTCTCCCGGCTCAGGAAAGACCACCTTGCTCGAACGAACCATAAAAGCCCTTAAGGAAAAACCGCTTTACGTTATAGAAGGCGACCAGCAGACTACCAATGATGCTAAACGCATAAGCGAGGCTGGTGCTCCGGTGGTTCAGGTGAACACCGGCAACGGCTGCCATCTTGATGCCATCATGGTAAATAAAGCCAGTAAACAATTGGATATCAAGCCAAACAGTATCCTATTTATTGAGAATGTAGGCAATCTGGTTTGCCCTGCCCTGTTCGACCTTGGGGAAACCAAAAGAGTAGTTATTATCAGCGTGACCGAGGGCGACGACAAACCCGCCAAGTATCCCAATATGTTTCAGACTTCCCAGCTCTGTATTGTCAACAAAATCGACTTATTGCCTTATGTCGATTTCGATATGGAAACCTTTGACTCGACCTTGAAAAAGCTAAACCGGAATATTGAGGTTATTAAATTGAGTGCCAGAACGGGAGAAGGTTTCGAAGCATGGCTTCGCTGGATTGAAATGCAGAATGCCTGATCAACGGAAGTAATAGGTAAATCGCAGGCGCTCACCTATTTTAGCTTTCAGCGGTAATTCGCCTATCTTACCCTGTTGGCAAAAAAGTACAAAAACGCCACAGTCGGCAAAGTCGTTTTTATTTTGGCACCCGCACGGGAGATTCTTAATCCATGAGAAAGTATCTTCCGACACCTCGATTTCTGCAACAAACTTCGTAGTAAAGCCTTCGGTTGAAGTAGGTTCCGGCTTAACCCATTGAAGGACACCAGGCACTCTGCAATCCATGTCGATGGCATCGGGCCAATATGACGATCCTGTGGAAGGCGCCAGAAAAGGCATCTTCATAGCAAGCGAAACCAATTTATCAGATGCATTTGAAAATGAGGCCGTAATATGAAGGCAGGCCATAAATTCGGGTAATGCGGCCGAAAGCATGCTGAAGGCAGGAGTGGTTATCGTGTAGGCCTCCCTATCGGAAAGCAACACTTTTTGGCCCCCATCCTGATAAGGTTGACAAAGGCTGTAATCCTTAATCGTAAGCAAATATTTGTTACCACCCTCATCGGCCAGCATTGCCTCGTAAACTCCGTTATTATCGTTAATCATGAGCACTTTATAGCCTTCTAGGTGCTTCATGGTTTTTTCGAAGGTGACAAACGTCAGCAGGATAGTTTGTGCGCTGCCCGAAAGCGAGGCAAACAAAAACAACAAGGTTATAACAATCCGCATGATGCCCTTTTAGAGAATACCTTCGGGTAAACGATACCCTAACAATCTTATTTTATTTTTTGCAAGGATGTTCTGATACCTCTGATGAGCGAAGAGCTGAAGCCCTGATGCTCCATTTCGTTCAGCCCTACGATGGTGCAGCCCTGGGGCGTCGTAACGCGATCAATGAGCTGTTCGGGATGTGATTGTTCGTGCAGAGCCATTACAGCAGCACCTTTGGCCGTTTGAGAGGCAATACTGAGGGCGGTGTGGGCATCAAAGCCAATCTCAATGCCTGCCTGCATGGAAGCCCTGATATAACGGAGCGCAAATGCGGTTCCACAAGCACCCAAAACTGTTGCTGCATCCATGAGCTTTTCATCGATCGGGATAACCGTTCCAACTTCTTCAAATAACTCAGTTATCCCTGAAATGTGCTCGCCTTTATAATCACTAGATGCCACACATGTGGCACTTTCGCCATATTGTGCAGCAATATTGGGCATGATACGGATCACATGAACATCTTCGCCAACCATATTCGTGATTTCTTCTATAGTCAAACCGGTTACTGCGGAAGCAAGAGTTTTGCCTCCAATGAATGGGGCAATTTCGCGAAGCACCTCCAGGGCCTGGAAAGGCTTGACGCAAAGTATAACGAGATCGGACATTCCAATACCGTCGGTATTTTTACGGCTCAGCCGAATTCCCTGATCAGCCAGATAGGCAATTAGGTTGATATTTCTCCTTGTGACAGTAATTTTGTGTTCGATTTCGGATTGACTGAAGCCAACAGCGAGTGCGACTCCAAGATTTCCGCCGCCTATAATGTGAATGTTCATTTGGTCGTTGTTTTTTGATTAAAACGGGCAAAACTACATAAAAGCCATTTAAAGGGACTTCAACTGGGTATATAATCAAAAAACCCCGTAACACTTTTGTGTTCGGGGTTTTTGTATGGGGCGGCGACGACCTACTTTCCCACGTTTGTATCGCAGTATCATCGGCGCTGGCAGGCTTAACTTCTCTGTTCGGAATGGGAAGAGGTGATCCCTG
>JAJTAY010000015.1 GCA_021287165.1 Bacteroidia bacterium
ACCGTTCCCTGCCAGACAAGACTGTCGCGGACACCCTCTATAGTGAAAATCAATTGTTTTCCTGCACCAATTGGAACTTCTGCACCGGGCTCCACCACCGCGCCGTCGGATAGTTTGAGCGTAAACACCGGCAAGGGGCTGATGGTCAGTATGCGCGACAGGGTATCAGTGCAACCATAGGAGGAAGTAACTTCAAGTTTTACCCTGTAATTGCCAGTCTGAAGGTATTGATAGTTAAAGGTTGGTGTACCAAATGCATTGCCATCCCCGGTTGTCCAGACTCTCTCGGCTATGGTGCCAACGGTAACGGTCGATTGGTCAGTAAAGGTTACAGGCCGGCCAACACATTGCCCACTGGTTGAAAAGCGCACCACAGGAAAATCGGCCACAATCACCTGGTGATAAACAGTTACAACAGCCTGGCTGGCTGTGAGCACGCGCAAGCCTACAAGCTTTTCGCCGAGGGTGTCAAACTTGATGTTAACCGTATCGCCTGTGGCATCGCCAAACACTCCGTCGCCATTGAGGTCCCATTGTTTGGAAACGATGGAATCGTTCGATTGAATTTGCGCGACAAAAACAGAAGTGTCGCCAAGACAAACCGGGGCATACAGGAAATCAACAGTTGTAGTAAAGATCACATTTACTGTCGATTCGGCATCAGCGGCACAGCCGTTCTGTCCGGTACCCTTCACTTTGTAAGTGGTGGTTTGTCGGGGACTTACAGTGATGGAGGGTGTAGTTTGACCGGAATCCCATAAATAGGTTACAGCGCCGGAAGCAGTAAGCTGGATGGATTGACCGGGGTCGATGTTTGCCTGAGCTGGATTAATGATTACGTTGGGTCTTGGTAATGCCGTGATGTTGATGGTATCGGAAATAACAAAATTATTTGGATATGTTACTCTGGCCCAAATTCTTGCATTCTCTTCCACAATCCATGTAAGTGTACGTCCGGTGTGGCCGTTGCTCCAGAGGTAGTTCAAGGCTTCGGGGGCGGTAAAACGCAAGGTATCGCCAACGCAGACTGCCGTATCGGGGCCCAGAAACTGCGGTGCCCGGCAAAAGCCCAGCTCGTAGGGTATGTTGCCCGGCAATGCGCACAAACGGTCGCGCAACGAGTCTTTCAGCGGACTGTTGGGAAGCATTTGCACATAGTCCATAGCTACCAGTGCATTGGCTACAGTAGTTTGCTGCTCAGCGCCAACAACCAGTTCCGTGGCGCGTTGGCTGGCATTGGGGATCACCCTGCCATTCCATTTCAGGTTTAGCTGCGCTTTGTTCTGGTTATAGAAGTAGCTCGACAATCCATCGGGCTGAACCACCTGCATATCGACGATATTTGTGGCACCCTCAACCACCAGCGTTAATGCATAATAGCGGAAATTGGTGGGGATATTGTTGCCGGTAAAGGTAATAGTCAGTACGTTTTCGTTGATATTGGTATTCACCGTAATGAGCTCCCTCAGCCGCAGGTATTCGAATACCTCGCTCGATGAGGCCGACCAGATCTTGTCTGTTCCATTACGTCCATAGGCAGCTGCAATCTGGTTAAGCTGCGACTTGAACTGGTCGAAAGTGATGTCAACATTGCCAAAACCGTGGTTGTAGAAGGTGGCAATGAGATGGTTGTCCGGGCCGGCCTGACTGGCAATGGTCTGTACCTGGCTGAACAGGTTGTTGGTGATGCTCCAGCGCGAAATCTGAATGCCTTGTATTGGCGGCAGGTTTTCGACTACCAGAGGATTTTCGATTGAGCTGATACCATCATAATATACTGCGAGGTTGTGCTGCCTTGCAATGGGTAGTTGTCCTTCCACATTGTTTGGAAGGACGTACACATTCATATCATAGCCGTCGGGAATGGTGCCACTGTTGGTTTTGCGCTTGGTATAGCTGGCATTGCGCCGAACCTCCAATTCATGATTGGATGTGGGGGGATCGGTAAGGCCATGATTGACAATACCAAACTCTCCAGCCCATAGGTTGATGATGTTGTCCCAATGCAAAAAACCGGGAACGTAGTTGTGGATGTCGTTGCCCAGGCCGTTGAACGAAAAATGCACCGCATCCATCTTGAAAGGCTGGATGTTTTGCGGAATACCCTCGGTGTAAAACAGACCCGGATTGCCCTGTTGCCCTTTGAAAAAAGGCATAACCAGATCATGAATGGCAGGATTGCCATCGTCCATCTGTAAGATAAGGGCAAAATCCTTGTTGTATTTCAGGGGCGCCTTTACAACTGATGGTGGATCGGCGATGGGTTGGGCAAACGTGATGGTGATGGTAAAATCGCTGATCTGGCTGCGCTGCTGCGCAAAAAGCCTTGTTGCCGAAAAGCATATCGAAACTAGGAGAAAAAAGGTAAGCGCTTTAGTGGCTTTCATAACAGCAGCTTGGTTCAGTCGGCATCACAAAACTAAGGTTTTTTAGTCTTGTGTCAAGCCAGCCAAATTAAAGCATGCTCACCAATGGGCAATCAGTCCGGCCCAATCGGTATTGGCAAACACCAGCACTTCGCCCGAGAGCAGGTCAGAAGCTCCCGACTCGGTAGCGTGGGCCATCACCACCCGATGCTGCTGGCGGATATAGGCGGTGCAGAACCATTTGCGGCCGTCTTTTCCGGCAAGTTCTATGCTTTGATGTACGGTGTAGCCAGCCTCAATCAGCTCGTCGGGCACGGCAAAATCGTCGAGTGGCACAAGGCCAGCAACCATTCGGTCGAATTCTTCGGCATCAGGCCGTGATGAAAATTCTATCATTATTTATAGCTTTATATACCTGAAAGCGACGTCAGTCGTCAAAGATTGTGGCAAAGTTACGCACAAGCCACCTCCCTTACAGGAGGACTTTTTGGATATTTTTCAGAAAAATATTGCTCGTTTTGTGAAAAGCTTTAATTTTGCAGCCTCAAATCTGAGAAAACACTCCTCCTTAGCTCAGTTGGTCAGAGCATCTGACTGTTAATCAGAGGGTCGCTGGTTCAAGTCCAGCAGGGGGAGCTTGGAAAACAAAGGGTTACAGTTAAGTAACCCTTTTTCTTTTTTAGCTTGTAACACATCTGTGAGTCAACAGCCTTTATTAGCTGGGGGTGAAATCCTATGAAATACTGTCATCAGAGGGGCGTCCCGAAGCGCTGCGCTTTCGGGATCCAGCAGGGGGAGCCAAAAAGCGAAAGGGTTACGGTTTCGTAGCCCTTTTTCGCTTTGTAACACATTATGTTAGTAAGTGGGCTTATTTAGTTGGGGGTAAATTACTAGGGAAGACTGTCATCAAAGGGTAGTACCAAAGTGACAGGCTTTTGGGGCAACAATAATGGATCAAATATCCAAATGGTTACACAGATGTAGTCCATTATATTTCGTTACGTAGCATATTTGTAACCTAAAATCAACAAAAGTGCATTTCGTTTATATACTTTACTCAGAATCAGCAGATAAGTATTACGTTGGGGAAACTGAGGACGTTGTGCGCAGGTTTTCTGAGCATAATCAATCCGAACGTAAGCAATTCACATCCCCCTACAGGCCTTGGATACTAAAAGCAGTTTTTGTCTGTGAAGATCGTTTTAAAGCACGAAAAGCCGAGGATTTTATTAAAAAACAGAAAAGCAGGAGGTTTATTCAAAAGATCATTCAGGCTGAAAGACTTTATGGTGAATTGGCTGTTTTATGTCGTATCAATTTTGAAACGCTTATCAATCAGCGATGATAATCAGAGGGGCGTCCCGAAGCGCAGCGCTTTCGGGATCCAGCAGGGGGAGCCTGGAAAACAAAGGGTTACAGTTAAGTAACCCTTTTTCTTTTTTAGCTTGTAACACATTTGTGAGTCAACAGCCTTTATTAGCTGGGGGTGAAATCCTATGAAATACTATCATCAGAGGGGCGTCCCGAAGCGCAGCGCTTTCGGGACGGATAATCAATAATCAAACTTTGTTTTGTTCAGAATAAAACCTGCCCGACTGTGCTATTCCTCCGTCTGGCTAAGCGTTTCGCGCAGGTCTTCCAGATAATGCAGCATCCTGTTGGTATTGATTTCGTTTTGCTTGATGCGCTCGTGCAACTCGTTCAGGTGCTGGTGAATGCCCTTTTTGAATTGTTCAATCTTTTCCAGATTGGTGCTGTCTGCAGCAGGCAGTCCGCTTTGCATTTTCTGAAGCTTTTCCACCTTGTCTTTGAGCCGGTTAAGCTCGGTAATGAGACTGCTTAGGTCGGGATGTGCGTGTTTAGCGGTGTCGGTGGTGGGATGGAAAAAAAGAATCTTCTCCTCCAGTTCGGCAAAGCGTCGAAAATTATTGCGCCGGTGCACTGCCAGAAAAAAGAAAAGCAGTAGCGCAATCAGCAGCAGCAAGCCAACGATGATCCAGGGGATCATGTCGAGGAGGTTTGCCGGAAGATACGCAAGAACAATGTGTTGCACTGCCATATTACAGTTCGGGTTGGCTTACTTGATGCAATAATACAAAATTAGATAAGCAATAAGCCATTTATCCTGATAAAGCGTGGAGATCTGGGGACAAACACCTGCGAAGCATCTTTTTTCACAACTTTGGCACCGAATTTCCGAGCACATGAATCAACTGTCGGTAGCTATCATCACCTTCAACGAGGAAAATAATATCGGCCGATGCATTCAATCGGTTCGCGGGCTCGCCGACGAAGTACTTGTGGTTGACTCCTTTTCGACCGACAGCACGCCTCAAATTTGCAAGGATTCCGGCATTAGGTTCGAGCAACACGCCTTCGAAGGCTATATCGAACAAAAAAATTATGCATTGAGCCGATGTACCCACCGGTGGGTGCTGGCGCTGGACGCCGACGAGGCGCTCTCGCCCGAGCTTTTCGAATCTATAAGCCAACAAAAGACCGAGGGTTTTCCGGCTAACGGCTACACCATGAACCGCCTCACCAATTACATGGGCAAATGGGTGCGACACAGCGGATGGTATCCCGATCGTAAACTGCGTCTGTTCGACAGGTCAAAAGCGCGTTGGGGCGGCCTTAATCCCCACGATAAGGTGATTTTTGAAGGGCATGCCAACATAAAACATCTGTCCGGCGATCTTTTGCATTATTCCTACAACAAGCCTGAGGATCATTCTTTTCAGATAGAACATTTCAGTACCATTGGCGCGAAGACCTATTTCGAAAAAGGGCGCGTTTCGAACAGATTGGTGCTTTGGTTTTCTCCGGTCGTAAAATTTGTGCGCGATTACTTTATCAAACTCGGTGTGCTCGATGGTGCCACAGGTATGCGCATAGCCAGGCTTTCGGCAAGAGCTACATATCTTAAATATCTAAAGATCAGATACCTTCAGAAAGCAGTCAAGCCTAAAAACATCATCATTTCGCGCACCGACAGCATAGGCGATGTGATGCTTACCCTGCCCATGTGCGGACTCATCAAAAAACATCATCCTCAGGCGAGAATAATTTTTCTTGCAAAGCCCTACACCATGCCCGTCTTGCGACACTGTGTACACATCGATGAGGTGATGGACGCGGATGCGCTTTTAAAACTGGATAAAGCGGCTCAGGTAAGGGCTTTGCAAGCGGCTGATGCCGATACCATCCTCCATGTTTTCCCGCGACGCCACCTGGCTAAACTGGCCAAAAAAGCCGGCATCCGAAACCGCATAGGGGCCAGCGGAAGGCTGTATCACTACATTTATGCCAATCACCTGGTGCCCTTTAGCCGCAGGCGCTCCGACCTTCACGAGGCACAGCTCAATATGAAACTGCTGATGCCGCTGGGTATTGTAGAGTTTTTGCCATTGCAGAAAATATGGCCGTTTTATGGATTCAAGGTTGATCGCATAGCCGATGATGAGCATTTGCAACTGCTTCGTCCCGATAAATTCAATCTGATCCTGCATCCAAAATCGAAAGGAAGCGCCCGCGAGTGGCCTTTGGAGCATTTTTTGGCGCTTGCAAAAATTTTACCAGGCGAAAAATTCAGAATTTTTGTGGGAGGCACGGCTGCCGAAGGGGAACTTATCAAGCCATTACTCGAAGAGAATAGCGATATCATCGATTTGACCGGCCAACTTGATCTCAATCAATACATATCATTCATTGCGGCTGCCGATGGTCTGGTGGCTGCAAGCACCGGGCCATTGCATCTGGCCGCGGCTCTTGGCAGAATAGCCGTGGGCATTTATCCGGCCATCCGGCCCATTCATCCCGGCCGGTGGAAACCTCTGGGGCCTTATGCCATTGCCCTCAGCGCAAAAGAAAATTGCAACGATTGCAAAAATTCTGCAACTTGCGCCTGCATGTCAAATATTGACGCCCAAACTGTTGCTCGCCAACTCAATAAACTGATTGATGAAAGAAACCGACAAATGGCTGGTGGTGGTGAATCCCAAAGCCGGCAGTGGAAAATGTGAGAAAGACTGGCCCCAGATCCGCGACCTGCTTGTGCAGGGCGGGTTTTCGTTTATATCGGTGCTTACCGAGCGGCCCTTTCATGCCATCGAAATCACCCGTAATATGGTGAACGACCTGGGATTCACGAAAATCATAGCTGTGGGTGGCGACGGGACACTAAACGAAGTAGTGAACGGCATTTTCCAGCAAACGCGCTTCGCCACCACCGATATTATGCTGGGAATGATAACCGTGGGCACCGGCAACGACTGGGGCCGCATGTACAAGTTTCCGCTGAAATACGAAAAAGCCATCCGCATCCTGAGCAAACAGCGCACCTTCCTTCAGGACGTGGGTAAGGTGAAATACCGCCACGACACTGAGGACAAAAGCCGGTATTTCATCAATATGGCCGGCATGGGTTATGATGCCATAGTGGCGAAAAAGACCAACGCCATGAAGGCCGTGGGCAAAGGGGGAACTCTGGCATATCTGTATAATCTGGTTACCGGTCTTTTTCAATACGAAAACGTTCACCTCAGCATCATAGTCGATGGCAGCGAGGTAGTGAACGACAAGGTATTCAGCATGAGCATTGGCATTTGTCGCTACAACGGTGGAGGAATGATGCAGCTGCCCAGTGCCATACCCGATGACGGACTTTACGACATCACCGTAATCAGGAAAACCACCAAATGGCGTATCGTAAAGAATATCAAGAACCTATACGACGGATCGTTCATCACATTGCCCGAGGTGGACACCTTCCGCGGCAAAACCGTCAATATCACGTCAACTCCGCGTCACTCCATTTATCTTGAAACCGATGGCGAATCGCTGGGTGTTTCGCCCCTCGACTTCAGCATCGTGCCCCGTGCCATCAGGCTCATTGTGCGCAAAAAAGCCCTGAAGGAATTTGGCTCTGATCAGGCTGGCAATGGCAACGAACAGACTGAGGATTAATCAGTCGCCAATCTCTGAAGTAAAATTGCGCCTATCTCCTTTTATATTGTTGTATGTCAATATTATAGAAAATCGCAATCGATTGCTTGCCATCTTTTCCCCTAAAGCACACCCTAGCATTTACCCCTCAGCATTTTAGCCCTACTTTTGTGGCAAGATAAGTGGGTTTTATATGCTGAAAAGCCCGAGCTTTCAGTCCCGAAGCTTGCCATACATCATTACCTTTCTGCTGCTAATGTTATGGTTGGCAATGGTTTACCGTAGCTCGCTCAACCGCTTTCCTTCGCATGTACATGCATGGACTCAAAGCGACCGCTACGCGCTGACCATTGGTTATCTTGACAACGGTTTTGGCCTCTTCAAGCCTTCCACCCCCAATCTTTGGCCTAAATATCCCCCGGAAACAATGCCCGAAAAGCTCGAAGGAATCACCAAGGCCGACCTCCCGATTACCGAGTATCTTGCAGCTAAACTGATGAAGCTCACAGGAATCCGTCAAGCTGTGTTTCATCGTGGCCTGAACCTGCTTTTCAGCATCGCGGGACTCATGCTGCTCTTTGCCCTCATGCTGCGTATGAAGGCCGCTTTGCCTATGGCCTGGCTGGCAGTAAGCTTTGCATTGCTCTCGCCTGTGTATGCCTATTACCTCGATGGATTTATTCCGGGCATACCAGCCATGGGAATCACCTTGGCAGTTTACTATTTTTTTTATCGCTATTCCGAAACCGGCAAAACCAGCTTGTTTGCCTTTTCGATTGGCCTGATCACTCTTGCCGCCCTCATCAGACCTCCTATGCTGATGGCCCTACCGGCTCTGGCATTGGTTTCGACATTTAATTTTGGCCGAAAGAATATTGGTAAAGTGTTGCTTATCAGTGTTGTCGGATTAACAATTTTCGGCTTATTTCAACTTCACAACCACCATCTCGCCGCCAACTATGGTTCCCTGTTCATTTCACGCCTGATGCCGGCCGGAAGTTTTGCTGAGCTTTTGGAACTCATGCTTCAAAGCATCGGAAACTGGAAGCTCGAATATTTCAGCTATGTCCAGTATCTGGTGATGGTTTTCGCGGTTCTACTGTTGCTGATTTTCCGGCGATCCCTCCCAAATACACCTCGTTTTGCCCTGCTCATTGCTGCCTCAATGCATCTGGCTGCCGCCACAGCATATTTTGTGGTGATGGCAAAGCAATTTCCCGACCATGACTACTATTTCCTTGAAAGCTTTTTCCTGCCTCTGGTACTCATCACCGCTGTGGGGCTCTCATTGCCGCAGGCCAACAATATGTTTCGCAAACTGATGTTTGGCCTGGTTTTTGTCCTCACCACCTGGCTCATGGCCGATGCTGCCCTGGCCAGCCGCGAAAAGCGCTATACCACACAGCCCTGGGACATGACCGAAACCACCCGCCGGCTTTTCGAAGGCAGTGCTCAGTGGCTGGATGAAAAAGGCATTGCGCGCGATGCAAAAGTGCTCGTGCTCGACAGCTACACCACCAATGTGCCTTTGCTGTTGATGGAGCGCAAGGGCTTCACCGTCATCAATACCACGCGCGAAAACCTGCAAATCAGCCTCGATCTGCCCTTCGATTATGTGGCTGTTGCCAACCGCAGTCTGCCGGCCGATGTATTGCGCAATTTGCCCCAGCTTTCGGCCTGGCTCGTTCCAGTAGCCAACAATGGACGCATCGGGCTATACCGCCTCAACCGCAACGACAGCCCCAAACAACTTTCCGCGCTGATCGTTCCTTCGATGGTTGAGCTCATACCAACAGTGCCCGACAGCATAGACATTGATGATGATACCGAGTTTTTCGAACTTGCCAGAATGCCCTTTACGAGTTTGGAAAATATGCGTGCCCTTGCCTTCGAAGCCATGGCTAAGGCGCATACATCGCCTGTGAAAGACCTTCATCTGGTGGTCGACATCAGCAACGATGGTGGTAATGTGTTTTACGACAGTTTCCGTCTTGATCCCTTTTTCGAAGAATCGCGAAGCCTATCATTTGTAGGTGCTTACATCAATTTACCTCTGTTCGAAAAGCCGGGCGCCATGCTGAAGTGTTATCTTTGGAATGCCGGCCGTAATCATATCATCCTTAAAAATCCGTTAGTTGAAATCATGCATTTCGAAAACCTTAAAACCCATAAACAATGAAAAACATTGATCAGTACAACCTCGTTGGCAAGCGCGTGATTGTGCGGGTTGACTTCAACGTTCCGCTGAACGAAAAATTTGAAGTAACCGACGACACCCGCATCCGTGCTGCCATTCCTACCATCAAAAAAATTCTTTCCACCGGCGGCTCAGTCATCCTGATGTCGCATCTGGGTCGCCCAAAGGACGGGCCAACCGACAAGTATTCGCTTCGCCACGTGATTCCCACCCTGGAAAAACACCTTGGCCTGAAAGTCAAATTTGCTCCTGATTGCATTGGCGAGGAGGCGCAACAAATGGCTCAGGCCCTGCAGCCCGGCGAAGTACTCTTGCTCGAAAACCTGCGTTTCTACAAAGAAGAAGAAAAAGGCGACGAAAACTTTGCAAAAAAACTGGCACTGCTGGCCGATGTGTATGTGAACGATGCCTTTGGCACCGCTCACCGCGCCCATGCCTCCACGGCCATCATTGCCCGCTTTTTCCCAGGTGCCTCGCTCTTTGGATACCTGATGCAGGACGAAGTGGCCAGCCTCGAAAAGGTGACCATCAATCCCGAAAAACCTTTTACTGCCGTACTCGGCGGCGCCAAAGTTTCAGGTAAGATCGAAATCATCAATAATCTGCTCGACAAGGTAGATAACCTCATCATCGGCGGCGGAATGATGTTTACCTTCATCAAGGCCATGGGCGGACAAGTCGGCAATTCGCTGATTGAGGACGAGCTGATGGAAACTGCCCTAAAGGCTGTTGAGAAAGCCAAAGCGCTTGGCGTCAACCTGCTTATTCCGACGGATGCCATTGCCGCCGACAAATTCGATAACGAAGCCGAGCAAAAGGTTGTTTCTTCGAACCAGATACCCGATGGCTGGATGGGCCTCGACATCGGACCTGAGACCCTGAAAAAGTTCAGCGAAGTCATCCTCAACTCGAAAACCATCCTTTGGAACGGCCCCATGGGCGTATTCGAATTCCCAAATTTTGCCGTTGGTACACGCGACGTTGCCCATGCCATCGTAAAAGCCACCTCGAGCGGAGCTTTTTCGCTGGTGGGCGGTGGCGACTCGGTAGCCGCTGTAAACAAATACGACCTGGCCGACAAAGTAAGCTATGTTTCGACCGGCGGAGGTGCCATGCTCGAATACATCGAAGGCAAGGTGCTACCCGGCGTGAAAGCCATTCAGGAAGGCATCTGATCAGTTTGCCTGTAAGATTGACAAATAACAACAAAACAAGGCAGCCCGTGCGGACTGCCTTGTTTGTTTTTATGAAGCCTGAAATTTAGTTGAGGCGGTAGTTCAGATAAACATTAAAGCTGCGGCCAGGAGCATAGAGCGGACTGGGCGGGGTGGTTGTGCGCATGGCACGGCTGAGGTGTTCGCGGTAAACCTCGTTGAGCAGATTGGTTGCCGAAACTTTCAGGTTCAGGTTATTGAGTATGGCATAGCTGACGGCTAGGTCAAGCACATTGAATCCTTTGGTGGTAGTTTCGCCAAAACTGGCCGAAACGCGTTCCTGACCGGCCACCGAGCGCCAGCTCAGTTCGGGAACGAGCTTGTTTTTCAGATAGTTGCCCTGAAGTGCCAGACGAAAATCGAGCGGTGCTATTTCGGGCAGGGGTTCGTCGATCACAAGGTTTTGTCCGCGGGTATAAGCCAGCTGGCTTGTCAGGTTCAAACCTGACGGCAGATTTGCTTTAACCATCAATTCGGTGCCCACCATGCTGGCTTTTTCGATGTTCTGAAACTGCCTTACGCCGGGCGAGCTGGGCAGTTTGGGAGTCATGTTGGTTTTCACCTGGCTTATAAAATCGGTCAGGTAAGCCCCGAAAACACTCACCGAAGCAAGGAGGTTAGAGGTACGAAACTGCAGCTCAATGTCGGCCTGATGATTGATTTCGGGTTTCAGTACGGGATTGCCGACGATTTCGTTGGCATCCAGTCCGATGGGAAGAAAGTTGATGTAACGCTCAGTGATGCCCGCACCGCGTTGTGCGCGGCTCAGCCACAGGGCGGCCTGCCAGTGCTTGCCAAATGCGGTGGAGGCGCCGGCACTGATGGAAGGATACATCTGGCTGGCATCGGTCTTGGTGTAGGTCTGTTTGAATTTGTCGTCTACCTTGCCGGCCCTGGCCTGAAGCTGTTCAAGCCTCAGGGCACCAACAAGCAGGTATGCTCCGGCCTGTCGTCGGTATTCGGCAAACAGGCCTGCGCGACCCACAAAAGCATCTTGCCAGATGTTGTCGTAAAACGTTTTGCCTGCCAGCGGGCCGGTGAGCATTTCGCGGGTGCGGGTGCCTTCGGCTGTTTCGTACCGATAGTCGATGCCGGCAAACAACTCTGCAGCCCCTGACTTGAATTCGGCTTCGCTGCGCAATCCGCCGGTGGTGGTTTTGGCTAGCGAAATGGCATTCATGGTGCGGGGGTTGAGTTTGCGGGTCAGGTTGTCCATGGTATGGTCCACCCATGAGGCGTTGAGCTGCGTGCGCACTGCCCTCAGGGTTTTGCCCGAGGCCAGATAGTCGTGCCGGATCTGCATGAGCCAGGTGTTGTCCTTACGAAGGTCCATGGGCAAGGTTGGGAAATCGGTGTCCCTGGCCCTGTTGTTGGTGGTGGAGAAAATGATCTGCTGCTTGCTTCCGATCTTTCCCGAGGCACGCACTCCCAGGCTTTGACGATAAAATTTCGAAGGAATGGTATCGCCATTGCCGTCGAGGTAATTGCCACCTTCCGATACTGAGCCAAAAAGTTTGATATTCAGGCTTTTTTTGCTCAACCCGGCCATGGCTTCCGTGCGGCCGATCATGCCATTGGATTCAAAACCACCCGAAATTCTCGCCAGGGGTTTGAGCTTGTCCGAATACACCGGGCTTTCGCTCCTGAAATGGATGGTACCTCCGGTGGTGCTTCCATAGCGCAGGGCATAGGGTCCTTTGAGAATTTCGATGTTTTCGGTCATGTTCATCGGAATCTGGCTGGCTGGTGGGTCCATGCGGTTGGGACAGGCAGCGGCAGCATGCAGGCCGTCGTCTATCATCACATTGATCTGGTCGTATTTAAATCCGCGCAGCACCGGGTCAACACCATAGGAGCCCGACTTGCGCACGCCGGCCACAACGGGTGTGGAAAGCAGAAAACTGCCTGCATCGTGGGCCAGTCCGCCCTTGTAGTCAACCCTCAGCATATCGCTTTGGGGTTTTTGTGCGCGAAAAGCAATCACCTGCACGGGTTGTAAGGCATATCCTTCTCCGGCAGGAACTTGCAGTGTGCCTCCCTTCAACGCTTTTTTAAGTTCGTTGGCCTCAATCAATTTATAGCCTGTGCTCAGATGGGTGAGTTCGAGCGGGGCGTTTTCGATGAATTGAACCACAATATGCCCCTCGGCGTCGGCAACACCCTTCTGGTTGCCATGGTGATAGTGGGCATAGGAAAGCGGAGCATGGTCGGCTCCCGAAACCAGGCGCAGTTTGGTTTGCTGTGCCATGGCTGAAAAAGAAAGTATAATGAATATTAAAATCAATGTTGTTGATCTCATAATCGCTGGTTTTAATTAAAATTCAGGTTGTTTGCTTCACATAGCATGAAGCAGGTGATCCGGAAAATGCCTTGAGGCGTAATAATTAAACCAACGACCTATCGGGTGGCTGAAAAGGACTAAAGGTAAAACCGGAGGCGGGTGCCCCGCTGTTGTGAGGGATCAAAAACTTATTGACAGATGGTTGGATCAGGTTGCTCAGGGAGGTCTTTACGCTTACAGGCAAAAACAACTGCTGATCGCGGAGCTGGACGTTTGGGGGTTGCTGATCATGTTTTTGCTCCTCATCATTTTTCTTCAACTCTTTTTTCAGGTGGCACATGCCATCGCATTTGGCTTTGGGGTTGTTGCGGTTTTCGCAAAGAAAGCGGGCAATGTAGGCCTGATGAATCTTGAAGTTGATCAGGATGAAAAGCCTGCCCGACCCCTGCACCACAAGGGAAAGTATTACGATGGCCGTAACAAGCTTTCGGAGCAATCAGGTATTTTTTTACAAAAATAAATGAAGTGTTAAAATTTGACAATTTGCTTCCACTTCGAATGTTGAGTACTTTTATGGAAAACATCCGCCATGTTTCCACCCCCCGGAGCTTATTACTATTTAGCACGCCTTGTTGCCCGAATGTCGGCTGAGCATGGTGAGCTTTGGCAGAGCCCTGAAGTTTTTATGCAGGAAGTGCTCGAAAAGCATCAGGACAAAATTGTCTCGCACCGAAGGCAGGCCATACTCGGAGGTAATTACAACACCCGTCTGACGGCTTTCGTTCAACTCGCGGCCACCCTGCAGCAGGTGGATGCCGGCCCTGTTGACGGTTTCTGGGGACCTCAGACGCAATACGCCTTCGAGCTGCTGCAGCACCGCGAAAACTACGGCGACTGGCCACCGCTTTGGCGCGAATGGGTAGTGCCAGACACAAACCCAAACAACTGGCCCGACGAAAACGAAGCTGCCCTGACGGCCTTTTATGGCCCGCCCTGCAACGAGGCAGTGCTGGTCAATGTTGATCTGCCCTACACCATGCGTCTGGCCTGGGACCTCAACACCAGCCTCAACCGCATCCGCTGCCACAACAAGGTGGCCGATTCAGTTCGCAGGGTCCTCACTGCCGCATTGCAGCACTATGGCAATCAGCAGCTTCGCGAGCTACGCCTCGACCGATTTGGGGGTTGTTACAATCCGCGGCGCAAACGCGGCGGCTCGGCATGGAGCACACATGCCTGGGGCATTGCCCTCGATTTTGATCCTGACCGCAACCAGCTCACGTGGGGCCGCGACAGGGCAGCCCTGGCCCGTCCGGAATACGAACGCTGGTGGCAGCTCTGGGAAGCCGAAGGATGGGTGAGCCTTGGCCGCAAAGCCAACTACGACTGGATGCATGTGCAGGCAGCAAGATGAGGTTTAGTCCACCTTCACCCTGGTACCCGCCGAATGTGCCGAAAACGAAGGGGCATAATAGCTCTGCATGCGGGCGAAACCTCCGCTGAACCAGCCACTTTGCATCACTGTGAGGCTATATTCGAAAACATGCTTGCCGCGCGGCAGAAAATCGAAGAAGAAATCTGTTGAGGCGTCGCGCGTGCTTTGATAGAATCCAAGTCCGTTGCGCCACTGATAGCCCGAGAGTACCTCAACAGGCTCAAAGGCAGGGCTGCGCAAATCGGTCAGGTGAATAAATTCCAGATCGCGGCTGGTTTCGAGCACCATACGTACTTTGATGCGGTCGCCCGGCCGCAGGCTCTGGCTTCGCCAGGACTCGATGATCACGCCCGAGGGACCGGTGCGCTCCACCATGATTTCGCGGCTCAGCTTCACCTCGTTGGTGCTTGGCCTCACAGCATCCACCGGCACTTCGATATTGCGGTACAATCCACCCCATACCATGCCGGCATTGGGATTGCTGATTTCTGTCCTGGCCATGGCAGGTGTGATGTCGCTGCCTGCCCACACGGTGCTGAAGTAGCCTGTGCCGGCTTCAACACTGGTGGGTTTAACAGCCTTAGCTCCTACAACAACTTCGACAGCTTGGCCCGGTGAGACCCAGTCGCTGCCATACATTAGCAGGGCATACACCGCCTCGGCGGTTGCAGGTCCCGAAACCCAACGGCGTGTTTGCTTCTGGCTGAGCAGGTATTGCCTGATGCCGTCGGCTGTGGCCCTGTCGCCGGCCACCAATTCGAACACCTGCACCAGCAAAGCGTGGGTTTCGATGGACAAGGCCTCGTCTCCCGGGCGGCCTGCTTTCCACCAGATGCCCAACTTGTCGCTTCGCACCGCCCTTTCGCGAAGGGATGCTGTTATTTGTTGTGCCAGTTTTTTGTTTCCGATGCGTTGCAGGTGCAGTGATGCTTCGGCCTGATCGCTGATGCCCAGTTTGTTCCAGTCTTTTTCGAGCAACTTCTGAAAGTGGGCATAAGCTTTGGCTACTTCGTCGCTTTGCGGAATTAAGGGGAAGTAGCTGCGCGTGCTGAGCAATTGCAGGTGAATGCTGTTCAGTGCATCCTTTTCTTTCCATTTGGCGTAAAGTTCGACCACTTGCCGGTCTGAATACTCCATGGCCCTTTGCACCATGTTGTTCAGTGTGGCATTTTGTGCCAGTGCAGCATCGAGTTGTCGCAGTTTTCCGATGCCTTCCAGTATGCTTTGCGTGATCCAGAGGTTGCCGCGCATACCGGGGAACCATGGCCAGGAGCCGTCGGGCAATTGCAGGCCGGCCAGCTTTGTGATCGACTCCTCCTTTTCGAGGGCAATGCGGTTTCGGTCGAAAAACAATGTCAGTCGCCGGCGCTGTGCTGTTTCGCTTTCGGCTTCGCTGAGCCAGGGGGTTTGCTCAATTGCCAGCATCTTTACATCTTGATTTTTAGAAAGTTCCGACTCCAGCGCTTTGCTTCCGGGTTGATTCCACGAAGCCAGCACCGCAGCAAAGTTGGGTATGGAACCGGCCACCTTGTCGGCCATGGTATTGGTGTAGAAACGACGGAAAATGTTGTCGGTATTTTCAAAACCGGCATCCACCACATAGGGAAGGGCTTTCACAGCCACCCAGGCGGGATGGGTGGTTATTTCCAGCTTAAGCTGCAGGTTTTGTTCTTTTGGGGATGGCTTTTCCAGCCCGGGAAGCACAAAAGTGCCTTTGCTGTTGCCTTTTACGAACATCGGCAGGGTTTCGGTGAGGCGAATGCCCGACGGAAGCAGCGGAACAAGGTGCTCTTCGGCATCGGTGAATGTGCCGGCTGAGGCCGAAATCCGGAAGCGCAGCAGCGACGAGGGATTGTTGAGCGTCACCCTCCAGCGCACTTCGGTGCTCTGACCAGGCCTGAGCTGTACAAAAGGTTTGCGGGCAGCGTCATTCAATTGTCCTCCGGCTGCATCCGACAGGGCATCGCTCAGCTCAAGCATGGCCATGCCGTCGAGGGTTTCGCTGCCTGTGTTGACCACTTTGCAGACAATGACGGCCGTGTCGCCCAGACGGTAAAATCTGGCGAGGTTGGGGGCCACAATGAGGGGTTTGGACGACTCAAAATCGTATGTGCGGTAGGCGTGCTGCAGGCCGGTGGTGTGGGCCAGCAGCATCAGGCGCCAGCGGGTGAGCGCATCGGGCGGGATGAAGCTGAAACTTACACGTCCGAGGCTGTCGGTGGTAAGCTGGGGGTAGAAAAAGGCCGTTTCGCGAAAGTCGCTTCGCAGGTTGCGGGCTGCATCAGCCTTGTTGTTTTGCGGAATCTCCTCCGGACTGCCTGCTTCGGCTGATTGGTCCGAAATCACATTACCCATGTCAACTGCCATGGCGGGCTGGCTTTGTCGCAGGCCTTTGGTGCTGATGGCGCCATAAAACACCGGTCTGAAACCGAAGCCATACCATTCGAGCCCCGGAGCTTCGAGCGGAGGAATATTGATGTCGGGCATTTCGGCCTCGCTGAGCACCCAGCTGTCGAAGGTGCCAAAACCGTTGTCGCTCATCCAGCGCTGTGCAAAGGGTGGTGTGGGGATAGGGTCGAAGTTCCAGCGGTGAGGCTTAAACTGCTCGAGCGAAGCATCGTACATGGCGGCCAGCAGTTCGGCACGCAAAGGCCTGTTGTCGATACCGCTGATGCGTACTGTCCAGCGCTCGGGCTTTCCGGGTTGCAACCGTTCTGCAAGGGTTTCAAGTTTGAGATCCATCAGTTGTTCGGGATCGGCTATGCGCAGGTCGAAGACTTTGTGAAAATGTCTGTTTAGCGCAATGCCAGTGACCTGAATACTGAGGCTGCCGATGTGTTCGGGACCTACAACAAGTTTCAGGTTTTGTTTGCGGTTGCCTATGGTCATCCACTTGCGCTGAAAAACCTTATCGTTCGAGCTAATCTCGACCATCGCCCGCATGCCACGCTGCGACGAGGCCAGCAACAGGTTTATTGTATCACCCAATCGGACGCTGTCGGCCTCTAACTTTGCCCAGAAAACATTGGCAGCCGGTATGCGTCTTGCTGCCGGGTCGTATAGGGTGAAACGTTGCTGCAGCTTCACGGGCTTTCCGGCCTGATCGGTGCTGATGTATTCGGCGAGGTAGTCGCCTTCGGGCCATTGCGATGCCGCTTCGGGCAGTGCAGGTGCTTTGCCGTTCACAAGCATTTGGGTGGTGAAAACAAGGCTCTTTTGCAGGCTGTCGGGTGAAGGGTGTGTGTAGAAGTCGTCGTTGGGAAAGAGTGTGTTAAGTGTGTTGTCGTCCAGTAATTTGCGGTCGGGAGTCTCGAAAATCGCGGGCCTGACCACCTTTTTGCGCGGTTCGATTCGGTAAAAGTTCAGGGTGGTTTGCGCCGCAGCCGGTTTTCCCAGCACGGTTGTCAGACTGATTTGAGGCTTATCGGTTTTCCGGCGGTTGAGGCTTTCAGGGATGTTACCTGACAGCTGCAACGAACGGTTGCCAATGCGCAGGTTCATGCTGCCCTGTCTTACTTCGCCATTGCGGTCGGTTACCCATGCGTTGATGACGAAGTCGTAATATTGTTCGTCGTCCTGCGCCTGAGCATAGTCGGGCAGGGCATCGAACTGAATGTTGAAGCTGCCGTCGGAGGAAGTGGTCGTATTGGATTGTTTGATCAATTGTTTGACCTCCGGCATGGGGAAAGGCCTCCACCAGGGCCACCAGGGGAAATATTGCTGACGTTCAATACGATACTCCACTTTTGCGCCATCGATGGGATAACCTGCAAAAGCTTTTGCCGTGGCCTTTAGGGTAACGCTTTCGCCAAGCAATACCTGGTTTTCAGGTAGTTGTATGTTTACCTCAAAAGTTGGCCGTTTGTATTCTTCCACCTGAACGAAGGTCATTCCCTGTTCGTTGCTCAGCCGGAAGTTGCCTGTAAGCAGGTTAAGCGGAATTACAAAGCTGCCCTCGAACGAGCCAAAGTCGTTGGTTTTGAGGTCGAGCGAAGCGGTTTCGCGTCCGTTGGCGTCGAAAAGCTTTACGGTGGTGGTCTTTTGCTGCTCGGGCATCCACTTTCCGCTGGATTCCTTGACAAGGGTAATTCCTTTGAAATAAAGCGGTTGGCCGGGCCTGTAAATTGCCCTGTCGGTGAAAAACCAGCTGCGCCGCTGTGTACGATCATGTTCTGTAATCCTGAAAACGTCGAAATAGTTATCGCTCATCAGGGTGTCGCCATCGCGCGAAATCTCGAGGTAAAACGAGCGGTTGCGCGGAAGTCGCTTGTCGTCGGGGCCGATGCTGAACTGCCCGTTTTTGGGTGTGACGAGCTCCAGCACGGTTTTTTCGGCGGTTTTCTGCAGCTTGTAGTCGTATTCGCGGATGCTGGCTTTCACTGTTGCTCCGCCCACAGGCTGGCCGGTTTGCCGGTCGAGCAGCACAAAAGTGTTGATGCCTTGACGGTTGACCTGCAGATACGACATGCGGCTTACCTGAAACTGGACGTAAACGATCAGGCTGTCGGGCTTGAAATCCTTGTTGTCCGAAGCCATCAGCACATACAGGCCGGGTTTGAGTGCGGGCAGGGCGATGATGCCCGAGTGGTGCGAATAATCAGGCTCGAAAGGCATTTCCTGATACCACTCGTTGGATGCTTTTAAACTTAACAGCCCTTTGATGCGTTGGTTGTAATCGTACTCCTGTGTAATTTGGGTAAGTTTTTTGCTGCTAACGGGAGCTATGCGGAAGTAGGCCTTGGTGATGTTCCTGTAAGTAAGTTCAGCGGCAATGGGAGTTTCCGGGAACTCTACGCGCTGAACTTCGATTGATAGGTCTTTGTCGAGAATCTCCCGCTTTATCACTTCGCAGCGCTGAGCCCCCCGGCTTGCAGGATGTCGGCTGATGGTCTGGTCGCATATTTTCAGGGCTTCGGCCAGCGGAAGAGCGAAGTTGTCGGGATTTTTGCCCGATCGGAGAAACTCAGCCCTGTCGGCGGCCACTTCGGCCGAAGCGGGATTGGCAGCATACTGGCTTTGCAGACTGCTGAGGGCTTCCCAGCAGGCTTTGTCGTTTTTGGTGATTTCGTTCAGCCATTTAAAGCGTTGCAACTCGTTGTGTATAAGTGCAAAGCTATTACCCAGACGGATATTGGATGTGAGGACGCGCTGATATAAGCGGAGGCGAAGCAGGGTTTCGTGGTCTTGTTTCGGAAGTTCCACGGTAACAAAAAGGGCGGCCGGTTGCCACACGCTTTCGGGCAGTGCTTCGGCAAGCGGGATGCGCGACTGTAGGGCTGCATCGCTGCTGCTGAGGAAGTTGAGGTAGCGGCCGGCCAGAAAGTCGAACAAGGTGGGTTGGAGGTCTATGCTGGTAGCTTCATTATTTTCGAGCAGGATGTCCCAGTCTTTTGCGGACACTGCTTCCAGTTGTGCCTGATTGCGGAGACTTTGCTGGTAATGAAAGAGAATCTGGTCACGAAAACGTGTGGCATCCCACTCGTCGGGATCGTCAGAGGTCGGGCTACCGGTAGCCGAACGGTCGAGGATGCGGTGACGGTTGTTGCGGTAATGAAACCAGTACATCTCGGCCAGCATGGAATGGGCAATCTCCCTGACCGGGAAGGCCGATTTCTCCGCAAGTTGGAGGGTTTGTCCGATGGCGTTTTTGAGCACCCCGTCTTCGAACGATTCCCTGAGGCTGAAGCTGAAGATAAGGGCGCGCAGCATCTGCTGCTGGTTACTTTCAGCAGCAGCCTTGTCGTAAAGGCGGTTGATCACCTGCAGGGCCGACTGCGGCAGTTGTTTCTCGCTGAGCTGCCTGGCTTCCTGCCAAAGCTGCTCGTAGGTGTTGTCCGATTTATTGCCGGCCCGGCCTGAGCCAATGACCAACAGCATGGTAGTGAGGGCGCTTATCAGCACGATTTTATGAGGTTGCATGAAATCAAAGTTATGACGAATGGTTCTGGTTTCAAATATCAGGCCAAAAAATACCTCACTCTTTCAACCTGGCCTTCATGGGGTTTTTGAGGTTGCGGGCTTCCACCAGTTCCATCTTCACACTGCCCACAATCACCTTCGACTCAGCCAGCAGGGGCAGGTGGTTTTCGTCGTCGGTTACCCAAACAAACATGGGATAGGCATCGGCAAACACATTGCCGGTAGCCATCATGGGGGCGATTTTCAGGCATCGAAAAGTGCCCATACTTGTACGGATTTCTTCCCGCCCAAGGAATACTATCTTGCTGTTGTAAACCGAGTCGTCCAGAAAGAAATCGATAAAGTAATTGCCGTCCTTGTCGAAATCGTCAACACTCAGGGTTCGCATAAAATAAAGAGCCGACACAAAATCGTGCACATTGTCAGGCACAGGTTTGCGCGAAGTTTTACTCACTGCCAGCCGCTGCCGGGGATAGAAGTACACGTCGTCGTCCTTCACATAGCTGCCTTCCCGGGTGCGTCTTACAAAGAGGTATGGAATTACCGCCTGCTTATCCACAAAACTCTCATAGCGGTTTTTTACCTTGAAAAACCAGTTGAAAGCGCCTTTGCTGCGGCCATGGGCTTCGATCTGCCAAACTTCGCGACCGAAAAAACGCCGGCTGGTGTTCTTCACTTCAATCGTAGCCTCGCCGGCCGTAACATTGCCTGTGAGTAATGAATTGTAATATACCCGATAGCGAAGAAATTCGCCTGTATCCCAGGCATTATTGGGACGGTTGCGGAGATTTTGTGCCCCTGACTGCATTGACATCCCAAGCAAGGCCAGCAGAAAGAATCCTGGCAAAGGACACAAAAACCTCCTAAATGTCATATAACGATGTTGATGATTCTATTTGGTACAACGATCACCTTTCGAACGGGTTTACCATCGGTATATTTTGCTGTTTCGGGAGCTTCCAGCACAGCTTTCTCCACATCGCGGGCAGGCATATCCACTGGCAAGGTGAGCTTGAATCGTGTTTTCCCGTTAAACGAAACCGGGTAGCTGAAAGAATTTTCGCTCAGGTATTCCTCCTTGTATTTTGGCCACTGCTGCTGTACCACACTGTCGGTATGGCCAAGCAAATGCCACAATTCTTCGGCAATGTGCGGGGCATAGGCCGAAACAAGGATGGTGAGCGGCTGCAGGATTTCGCGTTTACGGCAATGTAGTTCGTTTAGCTCGTTGACACAGATCATGAAAGCTGAAACCGCGGTATTGAAAGAGAACCGCTCGATATCGTCTTCTACCTTTTTGATGGTACGGTGCAAAACGCGCAGTTCGGCTTCGGTGGCCGGGGTTTCCGAAATATCGGGTTTATTGTTTTCGTCGTGAAACAGCCTCCACAACTTGCGGATGAAGCGAAATACACCTTCGATACCCTGGGTGTCCCATGGTTTGGATTGTTCAAGCGGCCCGAGAAACATCTCGTACATCCGGAGGGTGTCGGCCCCGTATTTTTCGATCAGGTCGTCGGGGTTCTGTACGTTGTACTTCGATTTCGACATTTTTTCCACTTCCCAGCCGCAGATGTACTTGCCGTTTTCTAAGATGAATTCGGCATCGGCAAACTGTGGCTGCCAACGGCGGAAGGCTTCGGTGTCAAGCTGGTCGTTGTGCACCAGGTTAACATCAACATGCAGGGGCTGCACTTCGTACTGATTTTTCAGGCCGGCACTGACGTAGGTGTTGGTGCCTGCAATGCGGTAAACGAAGTTCGACCGGCCCTGTATCATACCCTGGTTGATAAGCTTTTTGAAAGGCTCAGAATGCACGGTCATGCCCAGGTCGTAGAGAAACATGTTCCAGAAGCGGGCATAGATCAGGTGACCGGTGGCGTGCTCAGCGCCGCCGATGTAGAGGTCAACATTTTCCCAGTATTTTATGGCTTCTTCCGAGAAATAGCGTTCGTCGTTGTGGGGGTCCATGTAGCGCAGGTAGTAGCCGCTCGAACCGGCAAAGCCGGGCATGGTATTGGTTTCCAGCGGATAACCTTCGCTGGTTTTCCAGTTTTTAGCCCTGGCAAGCGGCGGCTCTCCGGTTTCGGTGGGCAAATAGGCATCCACCGGCGGAAGCCCGAGGGGCAGCTGATCTTCCGGAAGTGTATAAGGCATGCCGTCCTTGTAGTAAACCGGGAAAGGCTCACCCCAGTAGCGCTGACGGCTGAAGATGGCGTCGCGGAGGCGGTAGTTGATCTGTTTGCGACCAATACCGCGTCTTTCGGCCTCGGCCACCACGGCTTCGATGGCATCTTTCACCTCCAGACCATTGATAAAGCCCGAATTGATGGCAATACCTTCTTTCGAATCGTAGCTTTCGTCCCAGCTGGCGGGGTCGGAAGGTGCTTCGCCCGGCTTACTGATCACCTGAACAACGGGCAGACCAAAATGACGGGCAAAGGCAAAGTCGCGGCTGTCGTGGGCAGGCACCGCCATGATAGCCCCTGTGCCGTAGCCCATGAGCACATAGTCGGCTATCCAGACCGGAATTTTTTGTTCAGTAAACGGATTGATGGCGTAAGCACCTGTGAAAGCCCCGCTCACCTTCTTTACCTCGGCCATGCGTTCGCGTTCCGAACGGTTTTTTGTGCGCTGCACGTAGGCTTCTACCTCGGCTTTTTGTTCGGGCGTGGTTATTTTTTCCACCAGCTCATGCTCGGGGGCCAGCACCATGAAGGTAGCACCAAAAATGGTATCAGGGCGGGTGGTAAACACCTCTATCGTTTCGTTACGGCCTTCCAGCCCAAAATGCATGGCGCCTCCGGTCGATTTGCCAATCCAGTTGCGCTGTATTTCTTTGAGCGATTCGCTCCAGTCGATGGTATTCAGGCCCTCGAGCAGACGATCGGAATAGGCTGTAATGCGCAACAACCACTGCTTCATCGACTTGCGCTCGACCGGATGCCCGCCGCGTACCGAAAGCCCTTCGCTCACCTCGTCGTTGGCCAGCACCGTGCCAAGGGCGGGACACCAGTTGACCATGGTGTCGTCGAGGTAGGCCAGACGGTACTGCATCAGCATTTCCTGCCTGCGGCGCTCGTCCATATGCTTCCATTCATCGGCCGTAAAGTAGTCAACGTTGCCACAGGCTGCATTGATTTTTGTATTGCCTTCGCGTTCAAATGTTTCGATAAGGCTTGAAATCGGCTCGGCCTTGTTGGCGTCTTTGTTGTACCAGTGGTGAAAAAGCTGGATAAAAGTCCACTGCGTCCACTTGTAATATTTCGGATCGCTGGTGCGCACCTCGCGGCTCCAGTCGAACGAAAAGCCAATCTTGTCGAGCTGCTCGCGATAGCGGGCAATGTTGTTGTCTGTTGTTATGGCAGGGTGCGTTCCGGTTTGAATGGCATACTGCTCGGCCGGAAGGCCAAAGGCATCATATCCCATGGGGTGTATAACGTTGAACCCCCTCAATCGCTTGTAGCGCGAATAGATGTCCGAAGCGATATATCCCAGCGGATGTCCCACATGCAGTCCTGCTCCCGAAGGATAAGGAAACATGTCGAGTACATAGTATTTTGGTTTGCTGTGGTCGATGTCAACTTTATAAACCTGTTGGTCGCGCCAGTACTGCTGCCATTTCTTCTCAACCTCATTAAACTTGTAGTCCATCGTCTTCTCCTCTCTATGCTGTCAGTGTGATAATTCTTTTGTCATGAAGGTTTTTTTACCGGCTTTTTTATTGGCTTTTCTGAGATCGCCAAAACTCAGGTCGAGCAGGCTAAAGCGCTGCCAGCCAACGAAATCGAAATGCCACCATTCGCTGTTGATCACCTCAAAACCATAACGTTGCATGGTGCGAATGAGCAGGTCGCGGTTGTCTTTGAGATCCTGCGGCAGCTTATTGTATGTTGGAAAGGCTTCTTCGCCAAAATGGTCATAGGCAGTGGGCATGGGCACGAGGCTGCCGTCCGTTTTTCTGATCAGCCCCACATCAACAGCAGCTCCGCGGTTGTGCCGCGAGCCTTTTGCAGGGTCGGCCACAAAGCGGGTGTCGGGATACACCTCATAAAATTTCAGCGTTGCAGCGTAGGGCCTGTAGGCATCATATACCAGCAGGGCCAGTCCAATGCTGTCGAGTGCCTGTTGAACCCGCACCAGGGCCAGGGCAGCAGGTTTGCGCAGCCAGGCTGCAGGATAGGGATAAATCTGCTGCCCGGTAAAGTTGCTGGCGGTAGCATAACGGATGTCGAGCCTGATGCCCGGGATCAGGGCTTCGAGATTTACCATGCGGTTGTCATCGTTTTGCCTCACTTCGGCCAGATAGGCCTCGGCAGTGGTTACCAGCGGCAGGTTGTGCGGGTTGCGCGCAACCTGAGCAACTACACTGCCTGCCAGTAAAAACAGCAGCAAAAGATAGAGCATTTTCCGCATGGTCATAAGCCTGATGTTTTCAGCCCGCGAAGATAACAAGTCTTTGGCGTATAATGTGTTTGGCGTATGATCGTAAAAAGCGTTTGGTGTAGTCTGCAAACTACACCAAACAACTATTATTGAAACCATTCAGAATGAGCGGGCCGATCTTACTGCCTGTGCATCTCGAGCAGTATTTCGAGTATGCTGATGGCGGCCTCCGATATCACCGTTCCTGGGCCGAAGATGGCCACAGCACCGGCGTCGTAGAGGAACTGATAGTCCTGTGCGGGGATTACGCCGCCTACGATGACGATGATGTCTTCGCGGCCAAGCTTCTTCAGTTCCTCAATCACCTGAGGCACAAGGGTTTTATGCCCTGCTGCCAGACTCGACACGCCAAGCACGTGCACATCGTTTTCCACGGCCTGACGGGCAGCTTCGGCCGGAGTCTGGAACAACGGCCCGATGTCCACGTCAAATCCGATGTCGGCATAACCTGTAGCCACCACTTTGGCGCCACGGTCGTGTCCGTCCTGACCCATTTTGGCAATCATGATGCGCGGGCGTCTGCCTTCGAGCTTAGCAAACTCATCGGCCATGGTCTGTGCCTTTTTAAAGCTTTCATTTTGTCCGCTCTCGCTGGAATACACGCCTGATATGGAACGTATTACCGCTTTGTAACGACCGAACACCTTTTCGCAGGCCATGCTTATTTCGCCCAGGCTGGCGCGTTTTTTTGCCGCATCAACGGCCAGCTCGAGCAGGTTGCCCTCTCCGGTAGCGCAGGCATGGGTGATGGCTTCGAGGGCCTGCTGCACTTCGGCTTCATTGCGGTTGGCCCGCAACTGATGCAGCCTCTCGATCTGCGCCAGACGCACAGCGGTATTGTCGATGTCGAGGATATCGATGGGATCTTCTTTTTCGAGGCGATAGCGGTTGACACCAACGATGACATCTTTTACGGCGTCGATACGGGCCTGCTTGCGTGCGGCCGCTTCTTCGATGCGCATCTTGGGCAGCCCGGTTTCGATGGCCTTGGCCATGCCGCCCATGGCTTCAACCTCTTCGATAAGTTTCCATGCTTTTTCGGCCAGCTCCTGCGTCACTTTTTCCACGTAATAAGAACCGCCCCAGGGGTCGACTACTCTGGTGATATTGGTTTCTTCCTGCAGGTAAATCTGGGTGTTGCGGGCAATGCGGGCCGAAAAGTCGGTGGGCAGGGCAATGGCTTCGTCCAAAGCGTTGGTATGCAAGCTCTGGGTATGACCAAGGGCAGCGCCCAGGGCTTCGATGCAGGTGCGTGCAACATTGTTGAAGGGATCTTGCTCGGTAAGGCTCCAGCCCGATGTTTGCGTGTGTGTGCGCAAGGCCATGGATTTGGCCAACTTGGGTTCGAACTGCTTTACAATCTTGGCCCAGAGCATACGCGCAGCACGCAGCTTGGCAATTTCCATGAAGTGATTCATGCCCAGGCCCCAGAAAAATGACAGACGGGGTGCAAAGGCATCGATGTCCAGACCGGCTTTGAGCCCCGTGCGGATGTAGTCGAGACCGTCGGCAAGGGTGTAGGCCAGCTCAATGTCGGCCGTGGCGCCTGCCTCCTGCATATGGTAGCCCGAAATGGATATGCTGTTGAATTTCGGCATATTGCGCGAGGTGTAGGCAAAGATGTCGGCAATGATACGCATAGAGGCTTCGGGCGGATAAATGTAAGTGTTGCGCACCATAAACTCCTTGAGGATGTCGTTCTGTATGGTGCCGCTGAGTTCCTCGAGCTTTGCTCCCTGCTCCAGTGCGGTTACGATGTAGAATGCCATGATGGGCAAAACTGCCCCGTTCATGGTCATCGATACCGACATCTTGTTGAGGGGGATCTGGTCGAAGAGAATCTTCATGTCGAGGATGGAGTCGATGGCTACACCGGCTTTGCCCACATCGCCAACCACGCGCTCGTGGTCGGAATCGTAGCCGCGGTGAGTGGCCAGGTCGAAGGCCACCGAAAGACCTTTTTGTCCGGCTGCCAGGTTGCGGCGGTAAAAAGCATTGCTGTCTTCGGCCGTGCTGAAACCGGCATACTGGCGAATGGTCCAGGGCTGCATCACATACATGGTGCTGTAAGGACCGCGCAAAAACGGCGGTATGCCGGCAGCATAGTGCAGGTGCTCTGCGTCTTTGAGGTCTTCGGCCGTGTAAACCGGCTTCACCATGATGTGCTCGGGGGTCTCCCAGTTGGCGGCAATGCCGTGTTGCTTCTCCCATGCCTCAACCGAACCGGCCTGAGGAGCATTCTTTATGTTGATGTTCTTGAAATTAGGCTTCATCGTTCTCGGAGTTTTGGGTTATTATGCAATGCCAAGTTTCTGTTGGAAACCTTTCAGGGTTTCCAGCACATTCGAGCGAACATGGATGAAATTGTCAAATCCAGCTGATTTTAGGGTATCAACCAGTTCGGCCGGGTATCCGGCAAGCACCACAATGGTTTCGTTTTTCAATGCTTCGAAGATGGGCAGGGCAATTGCGGCGTATTCTTCGTCGCTGCTGCAAATGACAACGATCTCGGGTTTTTCGCGACGCACGGCTTCGATGCCTTCCTCGATGTTGGCAAAGCCGTTGTTGTCCACCACCTCATAGCCCGCACAGGCAAAAAAGTTGCAGGCAAAGGTAGAGCGGGCCCTGCGCATGGCCAGATTGCCAAAGGTGAACATCCAGGCTACGGGACGTTTGTGTTCGAGGCTGTACATGTCGGTTTGGTAGCGCAAGGCCTCAAATTCCTGTGCGCCCCTCCATGTTTTGATGGTGTTGATTTCGGCTTCGGGCAGGGTTTGATCGAAAGGCAAAAACACCTTCGGATCAAAGGGCTTAGTCAGGTGTTCTGTAAAATTGGGGTATTGGTTCACGCCCAGGAGTATTTCCTTCCGGTTGGCCACATTGTCGCGACGCTTACGGGCTGTGTCTTCGAGCATGTTCTGAATCAGGTTCTTGCGCAGGGCTTCTACATAGCCACCTTCATCCTGTATCTTCAGGAAAAGTTTCCAGGCTTCGTCGGCCAGGGTATCGGTGAGTTTATCGAGGTAATATGAACCTGCCGAGGGGTCGGCCACTTTATCGAGATACGATTCTTCGCGCAAAACGAGCTGCTGGTTGCGGGCAATGCGCTCCGAAAACTCGGTAGTGGGTTCGAAAACAGCGTTGAAAGGAATCACCCGGAACGAGTCAACCCCGGCAAGCACGGCCGACATGGTACCAGTGGTCGTTCGCAGCATATTTACATAAGGATCGTAAACGGTAAAGTTCCAGGTGCTGTTTTCGGCATGGATAAACATGCGGCCGTTCATCGAGTCGTTGAGGCCGTAGGCATTTACCAGGTGTGCCCACAGGAGGCGATAGGCCCTTATCTTGGCAATTTCCATGAAATAGTTGGAACCCACGGCCAGGTTGAACTTAATCTTGGGGGCCACCTGACCGATGAACAGGCCTTTATCGGTGAGTCTGGTCAGGTATTCGGCGGCCATGGCCAGGGTGAACGCCATTTCCTGGGTGATGGTAGCTCCTGCATTGGCAAATAAACTGCCGTTCACACTCAACACCCTGAAGGCCGGTAGTCGCTCGGCTGCTTTGGCCAGCTCATAGGCCAGACAAAAATCGGCCTCTTCGTTGTCGTACCACCTGCCTCTGCGGCTGAATCGGCCAAGCGGGTCAAATTCCACCGAACCGCACACCTTCTCGGGCAGACGGTTGTATTTGCGCACCAGCTGGTCCATAAACCTGACCAGGTCGAGCTGATGCGGAGTATTGCTGAAGTTGACCTCGGCGATGTCCACCCTGATGTTTTTTAGCAGGGCTTCGATGTCGTCAACGGTATATTGCTGTTTGCAATCGAGTTCAAAACCCAGTGAGTCAACGCCTTTCATCAACAATTCCAGGGCCATTTCGTTGGCATGGGCAATGTTGTCCACTTTCAGGTCTTCGCGCACCAGCCAGTCGTTGCCCGTTGGTTTGTTCCCCCTGACGAAAGGAAAATTCCCCGGCAGGTTGTGTCGCCAGGGCACTTCGTTGAGGTGTCCCATGTGGTAATAGGGCCTCACAGCAAAGCCTTCGGCAGTTCTCCAAACCAGCTTCTTCTCGTAATCGGCGCCTTTGAGGTCTTTGATGATCTGCTCTTCCCACTGTTCCGGACTCACCGGCGGGAATTCGGCAAACAGTTTCCTGATCTCCTGTTCCATAACAAGACTTTCTGTTTTAGGGCTGACTATCAGAATTTTAATGCTCAATACTGACTTTCAGCCGGTTCGGGGCAAAAATAAGATAAAAAAACGGACGAAAACCGGGAACAGGTGTCAATTGTGAATTTTTTCACAATTCAACGGATTGCCCGTGGAACTTAAAAATGAAATAATAGCTAGAGTGCCTTGATAAAAATACATTTGTCCGGAAAAGTAATCAACCTGAAATTTAGAATTAACGGTCAGAAATTGATGACTGTTGACCAAATCTGCCTTCCATAATGCCTAAAATTGAAAGGTCCTCATCCAGATCAGGCCAATGAATACCGGTTCCATCACAAATAAGCTCTACGTTACTAAGCTGTTCATCACTGGCGTTGCGCAACTTCTCATTGAGCGAAACAGGAAAAGAGACATGTTTTCTGTCAGTCAATACGAAATGCACATAACCATCAGCAAACCAGACTTTTTCAGCCTTGTACATCAGATCAGCGACCATGTATTTCATACCATTTTTCTTTAATCAGTTCGTAGTGCTCGTAAATTAACTCCTCTGCCAACTTAATATCAGCAACTTTCATGCCTTGTGAAAAATCAAGCTCCACCGGCTCTATCCAGAACTTGGCAAACCCACCCGCTTTTCGCACATGAACGTGCATTGGCTCTTGTCCTTCATTTGAATAAAAAAAGAAAACGAAACCAAGTTTCCTGAACACTTCTGGTATGTTGAACGCGTTTTTCACAAAAATAACCTAAAATGCAACAAATTAGATCGTTAAAATGGCAGTCCTTTTCTTGTCAATCTCAAAACATATCTTCAGCCTAAGAAAAACAAAAAAATATTTTACTGACCTAAACGGATTGGATTTTAAAGATGGGCTCACTCAATCAAAATGGACATTTAATGTCTATTCAAAAGGAAAAGGGCAGGCAACTGATCTTTTAACAATCTATATTTCAGCAGTATATAGTCGGTCTATTTTTTCCTAAAGATATCGCCCTTATTCATCGGCCTAAGCTCTTCGAGCCACTGGAAGCCTTTGAGCTTTTCCTCGCCCGGCGGCATTTCGTTTTCGGGATACATCACCTCGGTTGGTGTGGAAAAATACAAAATACGCTTTATTGCTTTGTTTTCCAACTCTATACGCATGGTGCTCGACTTGGCAAAATTGATGCCGATAAGGGTGCCCTCGCTCTCGCGCACCCAGTAAACGGTCTGAGCATTGCCATCCACAAAAATGCGGTCGAGTTCATTGTCCTCAAACCAGCCTATCATAAACTTGCCTTTGATCTGGTTGAAGCCTTTGATGCTGTCGACCGAAACGATGAAGGCATTGTTGTGCAGCACCAGCGAGTCGAGCTGATTGTAGCGGTTGGTGATGAAAATGGAGTCGGCCGTGAGCTGGTTTTCATCGCTCCAAAGGATGGGTTGTTTGTAAAGGCGCATGGTGCTGTCGGCCGTGGTATAAACCAAGGAATCACTTTGTCCCTGAATGCTTTGCCTGTAGAACCGCACCCCATAATAAGCCTTGAACATGGTTACTTCGCGCTCTTTGGTGAAATAGCTGAACAAAGTGTCGGCGTGCATATAGAGGGTGTCGGTATTGTCGTAGGAAAGCAGCCTGGCCCTTCCGGTAACGAATGACCGGCCTTCGTCTTCCCACAGTTTTCCGATATCGCCTTCCACGATGAGGCGGTTGGCGGTATCGGCTATGTTAACATTACCACTTGCATCGGCAAATCCGGTGTTGCGGTCGTAGAAGATATCATCGGCCTTAATGGTCTGTTGCCGGGTGTCGAGGCGGTTTTTCAGGGTCAGTCTGGCCTGGTCGCGTCCGGTGTGGTACCAGCCGTATTCGGTGTACATGGTGCTTTCTTCTCCCCTGATGAGCGTCGGACCATAGAAGTAGGCCATCTCGGTGTTGGTGTTATACACCATGGTGTCGTTGTAAATGGTGTACTCGGGGTTGATCAGTTCAACATCTTTGGCAAAATAGAAGGTCTTGAGGTCGGAGCGATAATAGCCGCGCTTGCTTTTCAGCTTATTTTCACCACTGGTAATCAGACCATTGTTCGGATAAGTAGCCAGGCGGGTGAGGCGGTTATAGATGAGGTATTGGGTTTCGAGGGTGGTGGTATCGTCAACCAGTTTAACATTGCCGAAAAGCTCGGCAGTGCGGGCTTCGCCGTTGTAAAGCAGCCGGTCGCTGTAGATGTTGAGGGTATCGCTCACCTTGATGTGTACATTGCCGAAGGCTTCGAAATTGCGGGTGCGCTGGTTGAGGTAAGCGCTGTCGCAGTAGAAGAGCGTTGAGTCCTGGCGCAGGATCACATTCCCGATAAGGCGTTCGGTATCAGGGCCGAGCGAGCGGTCGAAACGTTGAAGCCTTGCCCGCTCCACATGAACCGTGGTGCGCTGCTGGCCAAGGAGCTGACCAAACCATGCTAAAAACAACAACAGAAGTATGCCTTGCTTGTGGTTCATCGCAGGCAAAGGTAGCAGGATTCGAGGATTTGAGGAGAGATCATATATTTTCACCACAGAGACACAGAGAGGCACGGAGAAGTTTTCTCACCACAGAGGCACGGAGAAACACAAAGAATAGATTTCACCACAGAGACACAGAGAGGCACAGAGAAGTCTTTACACCACAGAGAACACGGAGGACACAGAGGCAAGTTCATTCTCTGTGTTCTCTGTGCCCTCTGTGGTTAATAAAACTAAACCCTCTTAATTAACCTTATGCTTTTAGGATTTTTTGTTTTCGAACGATTACTGCAACAACTGAAACCCTCCTTTTGAAAGGACGACTTTACCTTCAATTGCTTCAGGATTTTGTACTTCAACAAGCGCGCCACTAATTTCCCCCGTCTTTATCTCCACTGGTTGAAGCATAATCTCGCTATCTGTAATGCCCTCAAATACAAGCACGTATTGTTTGCCCTCTTTGGGGATTATGGCTGTCGCCGGAAGGTATTTTACAGCACGGGCATTGGTAACAACGCCTGCCTGGACAAACGAACCAATGGGTAAGCGGCTCACATCGCCCGATTTGAAGACGGCGGTGACCGAAACCGCAGAGCTACCCGGATCAGCAAGGGGCGAGATGCGCAGTATGCTGGCCTGCACATCCTTGTTGATGCCGTCCGAACCAAGCAAAAGTACATTCTGGCCTTCCGTCAGGCCGGAGCGCTGCGTTCCCATCACCTCGATGTGAAGAATCTTTTTCGTTTCGTCAACCAGCTCAACCACAGACTGATCGGCCATCACAAACTGTCCGTTGGAGGCATGCCGTTTGGCCACGATACCCGTAAATGGGGCCTGGAACGCAAGCTTTGAAACAATGCCGTTTTTCTCGGGGTTGAGCCTCATCAAATTCATTTTTTGCTGCAAGGCTTCGAATCGTGCTTTTGCCGTAGCATAGGCGGCTTCGGCAGTCTGCAGCTCGCGTTTGCTGGTAGCGTCGCCCTCGGCCAGGTTGCGCGCACGTTGCACCTGCTGGGCATACAGCTCAAGCTGGGCTTTGGCTTCCAGATAAGCGTACTGCATATCGGTGAGCTCGGGATTGGAAACGCTGAACAGCACACTGCCTTTTCCAACTTTATCGCCCTCCAGCGCGTTGAATCCGCTAACCATTCCACCAATCGGACTACTCATCAGCTGACGGCCTTCGGGCAATACATCGACTTGCCCAGAGCAGCGCATGATGTTCAGGAAAACTGTATCGGCCAGACGGGTGCTATCCATGCCTGCCTCGGTAAATACCTTGAGGCCAAGTGTAATCTTGCCGCTATGCGTATTGGCTTCCGGCTCTTGCTTTGTCTGGCATGACGACAGCACCAGGATGCTGAGCAAAGCTGCGATCAAAAAAAATCTATTTCGTCTCATGGTTCGTTGAGGATATTATCAAATGGCAAAAACTGATATTCAATAACTTTCTGATTGTATTGATATAAGGCAACCAGATACATTCGTTTTATGCTGAGCGATTTGGATGAAGAAAGCAGATAGAAGGTCAGGTCGGTTTCGCCCTGCTCGAAGGCCTTACGGGCAGTGGAAGCCAACTGCTCGGCCAGCCTAAGCCCCTGTTGCTGCATATAGTTCAGGCGTTCATGGGCCGTAAGCATTTGTCGAAGGCTTTCGTTGCGCTGCAGTCGTCGCTGGCGCATGGCCTGTTCGATCCGGTAACTCATGGCCTCTATTCCCATTTTGCCTGATTTGTGCTGCAATGCAGCCGGAAAAACGAGAAGCGGAACAGTGACTCCCAACCGGAAACCGTCGATGCGCCCCGAGCTCAGCAATTTGTTGGTTCCCGAAAAATATTCGGCTTCAAGCCCGGGCAGCCAGCGGCGGTACTCGGTTTTCATCATGCTGCGGTAGTGCTGCATACTGTTGTCCGACATGGATTTCCAAAGGTCGGCAGGCTGCAAAGTATCGGGCATGGGCAGAGGCAGTAGTGTGTCGGCAGCAATCTCATTGTTTGCAATGCCGGTTAATACAGCCAGACGATTGAGGGCAAGAGCTTCATCCTTCCTGATTTCCGACATATTGAGCATCAGCTCGTTCAGGTTTGCTTCTGCAAGCATCTGGTCGAGCCGTGTGAGATTGCCTTCGGAGGCCTGTTTTTTCACCCGGCTCTCTATGCCTTGCTCGTTGGCAACCAGTATTTCATACAAATGTTTTAGTTGTCTTCGGTATTGAAGATCCAGATACGCAAGCCTTACCTCACGTTCCAGGTCGCTGCGCGTTTTTTGCAGGAGAAGAGCATATTTTTCCACTTCGGAGCGGGCCAACTGGTGTCGGGCCGCCATATAACCCGGCCAAGGGATGCTTTGTGTAATGCCCCAGACATTCAGCGGCAGATCGTTGGGAGCCAGGTTGTTGTTGTCGCGCGAAAAATAGATGCCGGTATTGTCGGGCGCCCAGCTGGCAGGCACCAGGGCACGGGCAGCTTCGAGCCTTTGTTGTGCTGATTTTACGGCAGGGTTATTATCGAGGGCCTTTTTCACCATTTCGTCGGCACTCTTCCCTTGCGCTGAGGCAATAGAGGGCAGCATCAACAGCAACAGACCAGCCATCACCGTTTTTGAAGCAGATTTCGATGGCTTATCGCTAAAGCGTTGCTGCACAATGCAATAAAGAACGGGCAGCACAATGAGCGTGAGAAAAGTTGAGGTAAACAAACCGCCGATGACCACCGTAGCCAGTGGGCGTTGCACCTCGGCGCCGGCCGACTGCGAAACGGCCATAGGCAGAAAGCCCAGCGCCGCTGCGGTGGCAGTGAGCAGTACCGGACGCATACGCTCGGTGGCACCGCGTACGATCAGCGTGCGAAGGTCGGTAATGCCTTTGTGACTCAGGGCGTGGTAATGTTCGATGAGTACGATGCCGTTGAGCACCGCCACACCAAAGAGGGCAATAAATCCAACGCCTGCCGAAATGCTGAACGGCATGCCCCTCAACCATAGCAACCATACACCGCCCACTACGGCCATAGGAATGGCGGTATAGATCAGCATGGCATCGCGAAGTTTTCCGAAAGCCAGGTGAAGCATTATGAAAATGAGCAATAAAGCCACCGGAATGGCAATGGCCAGACGCTGCCTTGCCTTACGCAGGTTTTCGAACTGGCCGCCGTAGTGAATGGAATAGCCTTCGGGCAAGGCAATGGATTGGTTGATGCGCAGCTGAATATCTTTCACCACCGACTCCATATCGCGACCACGCACATTGATACCCACTACCACGCGACGCCGCGTATTGTCGCGCGAAATTTTTGCCGGGCCTTCGGTGCGAACCACAGTGGCCACTTCCGAGAGCGGAACACTGCCTCCGTTGGGCAGGGGTATCAGGATGTTGTTAAGGTCGACGTCATTTTTCCGGAAAGGTTTGTCGTAGCGCAGCACCAGGTCGAACCTGCGTTCACCTTCCAGAATCTCACCGGCTTTAAGTCCGGCAAAGGCAATGCTAATCACCTTGTTCACTTCGTCGGTGTTCAGGCCGTATTGGGCCAGACGTGTCCGGTCGAGTCGAATCATGTATTCGGGCAAACCGGTGGTTTTTTCCACCACAAGGTCGCCAATGCCTTCCACACCTTCCACCAGCAGCTTGATGCGCTGGGCCAGGCTATTCAGCAATTCCAGGTCTTCGCCGAAAATTTTCACGGCAACATCGGCGCGCGTACCGGTGATGAGCTCGTTGAAACGCATCTCGATGGGCTGGGTGAATTCGATTTCCACACCCGGCAGTACGGCCAAAGCTTCCTTAAAGGCATCGGCAAGGCCATCTTTTGTGGATGCCGTAACCCATTCCTTTCGGGGCTTTAACGTGATGATAATATCTGTTTCCTCCATCGACATGGGGTCGGTGGGCACCTCTGCCGCCCCAATACGGCTCACCACCTGATCCACTTCCGGAAATCCTTTTAGTATGGTTTCAATCTTAGTAGTCAGTGCAATGGTCTCGGTGAGCGTAGTTCCAGTTTTGAACACCGGCTGAACCACAAAGTCGCCTTCATCGAGCGTTGGCACAAATTCTGCACCCATATGGGTAAACAGGTAGCCTGTTCCCAACACCAGCACGACGGCTGTGCCAACGACAAATTTCTTGTGGTTGAGCGCCCATTCCACGCTGGGTTCGTAGGCTTTGTTGAGCAAGGCAACAAGGCGTTGCGCCAGGGTGTGTTGTCCGCCTGCAGGTTTCAAAAACAGCGACGACATGACCGGAACATAAGTGAAGCCCATAATCATGGCACCAGCCAATGCAGCCACAAACACCTGTGCCATAGGCCTGAACATCTTGCCTTCGATACCTGTGAGCGAGAGGATGGGAATGAATACAATGATGATGATCAGCTGGCCAAAGAGGGCCGAACGGCTGAGCTTTTGCGTGGCCTCGTTGGTGATGTCGTCCATTTTTTGCCGAAGCGGTTTGCCCGTGAGCACGCCAAGTTCGGAAGCACTCCGGCTGATCTGAAAGGCCACGTATTCCACGATGATCACCGTTCCGTCGATGATGATCCCGAAGTCGATGGCGCCCAGGCTCATCAGGTTGGCATCGATGTGAAAGAGGTACATCATAGAGATGGCAAAGAGCAGGCTGAGCGGAATGACAGAAGCCACCAGCAGGCCCGAACGCCAGTTGCCGATGAGCAGCACCACCACAAACATCACGATGAGAAAGCCGAGGATGAGGTTTTCGGCTATGGTGGCGGTGGTTTTTTGGATAAGCTTGCTACGCTCGAGGAAGCCATTGATTTTGATGCCCGGAGGCAGGCTGCCCGAGATCTGCTGCACCCTTTCTTTGACGGATTTGATGACCTGGTTGGAGTTGCTGCCCTTGAGCATCATCACCTGCCCGAGCACTTTTTCGCCTTCGCCGTTGGCGGTGATGGCGCCAAAGCGGGTGGCACTGCCTTCGCGGATATCGGCCAGATCGCCAACACGGATGATGAGACCACCCTTGCGGGCCACCACCACCTGACGCAATTCGTCGATATTGTCGATCAATCCTTCGCTGCGGATGAAGTAAGCCTGCTGGTTTTTTTCGATATAGCCGGCGCCGGCCAGACTGTTGTTGCGCTCAAGGGCATCGAAAACATCGGTTATGGCAATGCCTGAAGCTTTGAGGCGAGCCGGGTCAACAGCCACTTCGTACTGCTTGAGCAATCCGCCCCAGGTGTTTACCTCCACCACACCGGGTATGCCCGAGAGCTGGCGCTTGACTACCCAGTCCTGAATGGTACGCAGATCGGAAGCCGAGTAGAGGTGTTGGTATTCGGGATCGACCTCAAGCACGTATTGATAAATTTCGCCCAATCCCGTGGATATTGGCCCCATAAAGGGCGTGCCAAAGCCCTGAGGGATATTTTCGACGGCGGCCTGAATGCGTTCGGCGATGAGCTGGCGGGGAAGGTAGGTGCCTATCTTATCATCGAAAACTACAGTGACCACCGACAGGCCGAATTTTGATACCGATCTTATTTCGACCAGGCCGGGAAGGTTGGCCATTTCGAGCTCCACAGGGTGGGTGATGAAGCGCTCCACATCGGCCGTGCTCAGGTTGCGCGTGGTGGTGATCACCTGCACCTGATTGGTGGTTACGTCGGGCACGGCGCCAATGGGGAGCTGAAACAGGGCAAACAACCCGAACAAAGCCATGGTGGCTGTGGCAAGAAGCACCATCGCCTTGTTGCGTAAGCTGATGCTGATTAAGGCTTTAAGCATGATTTGGCAATTAGTTCGGTTCGGTGATTAAAAGGACAAACAAAGGTGATAATAAAAAATGTTTAAAAACACCAATAAAGTGTTCAAAATTTTCAGGTATCACTTATAAAATACCTGCATTAAATGGGGTAGGACGTCATTTCCTCGGGATGTATAACCGGAGGCATGACAAGGCTAAATCATTAGCTTAATCAGGTCAGCTGTGAACCGGTTTACCAATCGATCTCGACGAAAACCGGGCAGTGATCGGAATGAACGGCCTGAGGGAAGATACGCGCCGCACGAAGGTTCGGCAGGAGGTTTTCGGTGATCATGTGATAATCGATACGCCAGCCCTTGTTGTTGGCGCGGGCGTTGGCGCGGTAGCTCCACCAGCTGTAGTGATGAGGGGATTTCACCAGATGCCGGAAAGTATCAATATATCCCTTGGCCAGAAATCCGCTCATCCACTCGCGTTCTTCGGGTAAAAAGCCCGACATGGTGGCGTTTCGCACGGGGTCGTGTATGTCGATGGGCTGATGGCAGATGTTGTAGTCGCCCGAAAGCACGAGATAAGGGCGCGACAACCTGAGTTGCTCCACATAATCTTCAAAGTCGGCAAGCCATTGCATCTTGAAGGCCTGACGTTCGTCGCCGCTGCTGCCCGAGGGATGATAGACCGACACGACTGACAGGGCCCCAAAATCGGCCCTTAAAAATCGGCCTTCGGCATCGTAAACGGGCATGCCCATTCCGCCGACTACATTATCCGGTTCCGTACGGCTGAGTATGGCCACGCCGCTGTAGCCTTTCTTTTCGGCCGGAAACCAGTAGTGTTTATATCCCATCATCTCGATCTCGAAAAGTGGTATCTGGTCTGGAGTAGCTTTAATTTCCTGGAGGCAGACCACATCGGGTTTGGCCGTATCGATCCACTGCAGTAATCCCTTGCTCATGGCCGAGCGGATGCCGTTGACATTGTAGCTGATTATTCGCACCTGTATTAATTTGACCGCTAAATTAATTATTCGCCCTGATGGCCACGGTAACAAACAAGGCCTATGCTTTTTTCTTGCTACATTAGCCAATCAATCACTAAACATGAAACGCCGCAATGTTCTGCTCACCCGATTCCACGCCTGGAGAATCAGGCATATCAGCGAGCAGCAATACATTTACCTGCTTAGTGTGGTGGTGGGCATAGCTGCTGCCGTGGCCGCCATCATCATCAAAAAGTCGGCGCATTTCATACAATACCTGCTTACGAGCTGGTTTGCAAGCCAATACGATTATTTTCTGTTCATGTTTTATCCGGCGGCAGGCATATTGCTGGCGGTGCTTTTCATGCGTTATATTGTCAGGCAGGAACCAGGTCACGGCATTCCCGGAGTGCTTCACGCCATAGCCCGTCGCAACGGGCTGATCCGTTTTCACAACACTTATTCAGCCATCGTTTCGAGTGCGCTCACCGTAGGTTTCGGCGGATCGGTAGGGCTCGAAGGCCCGACGGTGAGCACCGGGGCCGCTGTGGGCTCAAACATCGGACAGGCGCTCCGACTCAATCACCGGCAAATCATACTGATGATCGGATTGGCCAGTGCAGCTGCCATGGCGGCCATTTTCCAGTCGCCCGTAGCGGCCATTGTTTTCGCACTTGAGGTAATGGCCATCGATCTGGCCTTTGCCTCGATGATACCACTGCTTATTGCCACGCTCACGGCCGTTATCATGTCGTATTTTGTGCTCGGACGCGCCGTAATGTATCCCCTTGGAGAAGAATTGCTGTTCGACCCCCATTCGACCCTGTATTTTGTCGGACTCGGGCTGCTGGCCGGACTGCTTTCGGTGCATTTTACCAAGGTGATGATGAGCGTGGAGGAGTTTTTTGTCAGGCGCATTCAAAGCTGGCAGCAACGCTTTGTGCTGGGTAGCCTGGGTTTAGGGGTACTGATATTTCTTTTTCCGGCCCTATACGGAGAGGGTTATGAAGCCATCAACAGCATGTTGAAAGGCGATTTTGCCAGCCTGTACGAAAGGAGCTTGTTTTTTGGTTACCGCGACAATTTTTGGGTGATTACGCTGCTGTTTGCACTTGTGATACTTTTAAAACCCTTTGCCACGGCTTTTACCTTTGCGGCCGGGGGCGTTGGGGGAATTTTTGCGCCGGCACTGTTTCTCGGGTCATTTTTAGGGCTGTTCTATGCTACTACCATAGGTCATTTTACCGATACCGGAATCCATCCCGGCATATTTGCTGCGGTCGGCATGGCCGGCATGATCAGCGGTATTCTGCATGCTCCGCTTACGGGCTTCTTTCTCATTGCCGAAATCACGGGAGGCTACAGCCTGTTTATCCCGCTCATGATCGTTTCGACCATATCGTTTGCCTTAACGCGGACGCTTGTTTCGAATTCCATTTATACTTACCAGCTGGCCCGACGCGGCGAACTCATCACCCACAACAAGGATCGCAGTGTGCTGAATATGATGAAGGTGGGACATCTGATCGAAACCAATTTCCATAGCATCAGTCCGGGTCAGACGCTGGGCGACCTCGTCAGGGTAATCAGCGCTTCAAAGCGCAACATTTTTCCGGTGGTGGACGCCGAAGGCCGCTTTCTGGGACATATATTGCTTGACGATATCCGCCAGATTATGTTCGATCAGGAGCTGTACGATACACCGGTGGAAAGCATAATGGTGTTTCCTGAAAACGTCATACGACCCGAAGACCCCATGGAAGAGGTGGCGGCAAAGTTTCAGAATTCCGGGAAATACAATATAGTGGTGCTCGATGGCGACCGCTACCTGGGGTATGTTTCCCGTGCGAATGTATTCCTCACATACCGGAAGAAGCTGAGCGATCTTTCGCAGGATTGAGGTGAAGGACGGGAGTTTGGTTACGGGTTGCGGGAGATGAGAATTTAAAATTCAAAGATTCAAGATTCAAAGATTTGGGAGGAGTCTTGTTACGAGTTACGGGATGGGGGAATTTGAGATTCAATATTCAAAGATTCAAGATTCAAAATTGGTTGATTTCATTGCTCTACTTACTTGGCTCTTTTGACTTTTAACTTGGCTCTTCTTCAGTGACGGGGGACGGGGGACGGGGGACGAAAATTGAAAAGGGACGGGGGACGGGGGACGAGGGACGGGAGGAAAATTTAAAATTCAAAGATTCAAAGATTCAAGATTGGTGAAGCGGATTTCAGAGATTGGAAGTGGGGGCGAGTCGTCCCAGCCAATCATGGCATTGAAGGTTTTGAAATGGGTGAATTTAAAGATTTGATCGGGTGTGATTGCGGCGGGTAAGATGATGTTGTTGTCGATTAGCTGTTTGCGTCTAACGCCCTGAAGCAGAGGCTCAGCCGGGGTAAACCAAATGCCGTTTCGAAGGAACGCAATATTGCAGTAAGTGGTATCTGTGATCAGGCCTCTGCGAATAATGAGCACGTCGTCGCACGCACCTTTCTCACTAAAAAGGAAATTCAGCTGCCGACGGTCGGCCCATTTGAGGCTGTAGTCCAGATCATCGGCTCTGGCAAGTTGAAGCTTTCGCGGCGGATTGATGGTATAAGGCTTGTATTCAGGTTCGAGGAGCGAAGCGCCGTAGAGGATGCGGCATTTGAAAAGGCCTTTCTGGGGAATGGAGAATCTTTGGATATGCTCGTACAAGTCAGGAACGGGAGCCTCGGGCCAAAGTATCCGAAAAGCTTCATTCACCCTATGCTGATGCAGCTGAAGCAATGGAAACGATCCATCCTCACACCGAATACTTTCGAGCAGGACCCTGGGGTTGTTCACAGCTAATACGATGGTTTGAATGGTAAGACGACTTTTTGCAGCAGCTCATTATATTCTTCTTCGCATCGGCTGTTGACCGTGATGCCTCCGCCGGCTCTGAAGAATAGGGCCTCTCCCCTCTGCTCGATAAAGCGTATCATCACGGCGCTGTGCAAAGCCTCGCCGTCAAAAATTCCCATCACACCCGTATAAAATCCCCGGTCGTCCGTTTCGGCCTCGCTTATGATTTCAAGGGTACGTCGCTTGGGCGCTCCGCTGATCGAGCCGGCCGGCAGCAGTTTGAGCAAAATATTTCCGAGCTCCTGCTGCCAGTTTTGGGGTAAAACACCGTTGATATGCGAACTGGTTTGCAATAATTGTCCGTTGAGGGTGTGTATGGTGTCGATATATCTGAAACGCTCCACGCGCACTTCTTCCGAAACCATGCCGATATCGTTGCGCAACAGATCGACGATGGTGTAATGCTCGGCAAGTTCTTTTTGGTTGTTGAGCAATGCTTGTTCCGCATCGGGCAGCTGTGCGCTGATGGTGCCTTTCATAGGAAAGGTGTGGATGCGGTTGTGACGAATGGTAACAAACGACTCGGGCGAAAAAACAACAAAGCGGTCTTTTACCCAAAGCTTAAAGGGTGCCTTGGCCAAATGAAAAATCTGATGCGTGTTCAGGTTGGTTTTGATACTGACCGGAAAAGTAAGATTCAGGAGATAGGAGTCGCCTCGCTTGAGGTGAAACATCACCTTTTCGAAAGCATCCCAATACAATATGGCATCCGGCGCCTCTCGTTCGAAAGTCATATTTAGCTGAAGCGGGACAGATACTTTCTTCGCATTTGTAAACCCGGCAATATCGAATAGGATTTCATTTGGATCGATTTCTGCAAGCGGCAGGGCGAGAGACTCTTTACCCGGGAAATCGAACGCAAACAGGAAGGGGATTCCTGCGGTGGCCATGTCATTGATGCGGGAGGCTGTTGCGAACCATGATTTCATGAAGCAAAGATAGGGGACGTTTTGGGTTACGGGTTACGGGAGGCGGGTTGCGGGAGGAGAATTCAAAATTCAAAGATTCAAAATTCAAAATTGGTTGATTTCATTGCTCTTATTACTTGGCTCTTTTGACTTTTGCCTTGGCTCTTTTTAGTGAATGGGGACGGGGGACGAGGGACGGGGGAGGGAGTTTGGTTACGGGTTAGGGAGGCGGGTCAGTAATGCCAGTAATTGCGGGGGAGGTTGTAGCGGAGCGAGAGGCCGAGATAGGCGTCGGTACTGTTGCGGACGGGGAGGTCGCTGCGCAGGCGTCGCATCCGGGCTTCGAGACTGATGTTGAGCGAATGGCGTAGCTCGTAGCTGAGCCATGCGTTAATGTTGAGCAGTTTAGTGCCAACCCCCTGCCCTATTACGTTTCCGGTTTTGCGCTCGTAAGTGTGGTAGTCGAGAAAAATGTTGCCACCCCAATTGCTTCCGGCGCTGTCGGCGCCATAGAAGGTATATTGTGCCATCAAGCCGGTGTGGAACCTCGGTAAGGGTGCAAAGCCCGCCTGCAGCAGCCATTCGCTCAGGTTGGCGCCCATGGGGTGGGCCAGCGGCTGGTTTTGGTGGCTGTAGCTGTTCACCGGATAAGTGCCGCTGATGGTGTAGTGTGCATAGGTGTAGGGCCTGATGCGGTTGATTTCGGTTTGAAGTTCAAAACCCGGCAAGGGCCTGTCGGAAGCCAGGCGAAGACCCGCCTGATAGCCATATTTGTTGGCATGCGAACCCGTGCGATGGATGAGATCTTTAAACCTGAACTCGTTGAGCAGAAACTGTCCATATAACTCTACACCAGGCGCCAAAAGATATTGCGTGTTCAGGCCTACGGTCATCTTATCGGGGTCGCCGCGCTGGTGTTCGATGGCGCGGTAAAGGATTACCGGGTTGAGGTATGCAATGTCGAAGCCTTTACCCGTATTGTTGTTGTCGTGAAACATAACCGCCTCAAAGAGGCCCATCCGCCATTGCGGGCTGATGGCAAAGGCCAGATAGTGCATGGCATAGTATTTGGCCGGCAGAAGGGCGTGTTGCCAGGGATTGATCAGCCGGGTGTAGCGGTCGGTAAGCCGGGCGTAAAGGTTTACGTAGTCGAATCGGCCCACCCTGGTGTGGATCTTCAGAAATGGATAAGCCGGGGCAAAATCCGACAGCAGCAGCGAGCGCATGCCATTGCCAAGAAAATTGCGGTCCTGCCCAAACTGCAGCCGGATCTCGGGAATGGGGGCATAGGTGATATATCCGGTGGCGGTCATAAAGTCGTAACCCCGGGTCTGATAGGGTTTGATGAGGTGTGCTCCGGGCAGCACCTGCCATTGGTTGTAGAATGTCTGTTCGTGCCTTGCACCCCTGAGCTGCGTTTCGTCCACGCGGCTGTAAAACCCAAGTTTCCCTGCAATATGCCCTTTAAACTCCACCATACGGTGGTTGACGAAAAGCGGCAATTCTTCGTAGCGGCTCAGGCCCAGCGACAGATCAAGGCCAGGGTTTACTGTCGCATAAACCCTTCCGTTGTCCGATTCGGCAAAACGGGCCGGGTTGGGCGACCAGAACCTGGAAAACCATGTTTTAGCATCATTTTTGGCGTCATTGGTGCGCAAGCCGGGAGCGTTTTCGTTGAGCAGCCACCGGCGATCGTAAACAGCGTATCTGTTTGAAGAATCGATAGGCAAAGTTTCGAGCCAGGCAGCTGCATTGTCGGCAAACCAGGGACGGATTTCGGGCGAAAAAGTGGCGGGTAGTTTGCCCGATAAGGCAATGTTTCGCTGAATGCGCGCCTCGTTTTCGCTGCCTGTGGTGGTAAGCCAGCTTTGGGGAAAAAGCGAGTTTGGTATAAATAAAGTAAATAATGAAAATACTATTGATTTTTTACTTGGCATAAAACACATTTTTCTTCATCCAGCGTTTTATCACAACTTGAGAAAACAGTTGGTCAAATGAGAATTAGGGTCTTTGATGAAATTTATAGTGATTGTCTATCAAAATTAGTACAATTGCATTCTCAATTGTAATCAACTTACAATATATTCTTTTAAAGCTGTACTCGCTATTGGTTTTAACTTAACCCTTCTGCATTTCCAATTATGCCCGCTTATTAATGGTATATTAAAATTCAGCTAAATGACCCTGGCTTCTTTCAACTTATTGATAAAAAGAGGTTTTTTGATCCTCATTATTGTTGTGTTAATTTTTTCCTGTAAAAAAGAGAGCACTCCGATGGGAGATGTTTTATTGCCTGAAGCGCTCAAGGCAACCTTTTACTACGCTCCCGGCACGTATTGGATTGTGGAGGAAAAAGCGACAGGCTTATTTTTCCGCGATTCGCTTTATGTAAAAAGCAGCCGCATCGATACGGTAGATGTTCTTCATCCCGGCAGCAGACAGCCTTATGCCCGCAAAGAAGTGTTGAAAACACGTCTGGTCTGGCCGTTTTATGGTATGGAAGCGGAAATAGCCAGCGAGAGTACTCCTTTGTGCAGCGGAAGAAGCCTTTCGGGCGAGCCCTGTCACTTTTTGACAATGGAATTTTTTCTTAACGGAAAGTCGAGGGGGAAGACCAGAATGTATTATTACCCGGCCGAAGCTGACGCCGGTTGGCCCGTGGTGCTGTCGGGACTCATTGAGCCACAAGTACGTATTGAGACCGTTATTTCCACCTACGATCAGACAGGAAATACATTCAGCGATGTCAGGCGGGTGATTATCGACAGCGACCGTTCATTTCAGGGTAGCCCATCGGTGCGGTATATCAGTCCTGACGCGGGCATTATCCGGTGGCAATATCCCTCGTTCGGGACCGACTGGCAGGTAATACGTTATCGTGTTTTGCCAGGTGAGTGATTACTTGCTTGCAGTGATTATGATAAAGAGCAAGCTGCTCACCGAGGTAATGATGGATGCAATGGCGGCGGAGGCAGCGGGATCGACACGGCGGTCGTTTTGGGGACGGGCCGGAACCACGATGATGCTTCCCGGGGTAATTTCGGGGTGTTTTTTGATGCCCAGAAAGCTTTTCGTCATGGCTGCCTTTCCATTGGGCTGAAGCACGAAAATATCTTTTTTCGATCCGTTGTGGAGTACTCCTCCGGCCTCAGAAATGTAGCCTGCTGCCCGATTGCCCGAATAGTTGACGGTGATCTGATTGTTGACCATACCCCTTACGCTCACGCTGTTGTCGCGCTCGAGCACCACGATTTCGTCCTCGTGTTGCAGTTGAAGGTCGTTGCGGCTGCCCGGCTGACGAATGATCTGGCTGACGTTGCTGAGGGCGATGCTGATAATTTCTTCCTGTGGTTTACTTTCCGTAGCTGGCTGTTTGCCTTCTTTTTCGGGAGAGTTTTCGTTACGGTTTTGCCATTCCGGGACGCCGAGCTCAAAATTCTTTACCGCCGTATTACTGTTTACAGCCTCAGCGATTGCCCTTTGTCCGGCCAGCGAATCCACCTCGAGCATGCTTTGCGGGTTGAGGGTCAGCTTTGCAAAGTCGCGCTTCAGCAGGGGGTTGATGCTTTTGCGGAGAATGAATACAGCGTTCTCGTCGGCAAAAGCCGTCAGCCCCCCTGCCCTTTTGAGAACGCTGCTGAGTTTCTCGTCGCGTTCGAGCAATACAAAAGGACCGGGCTTTTTCACTTCGCCACGCAGGTAAACGATTTTTTGATCCCTGAGTTCGGGATCGGGACGGACGATGACCACATCCTGATGGTTCAGCCCGACTTCATCGGCGCGGATGCGCAGCATGGCGTCGGTTTCGGCTTTAATGAGGGCTGCAAGCGCTGGCCTGGCATCTTTTTCAGCCCTTCTTACCACCTCGATATTGCTGGTAATGGCCGATTTTTTCATTCCGCCCGCCAATAATACCGCATCGAGGGCCGTCATGCCCGGGCCTAGCACAAAACGTCCGGGTTTGTTCACCTCGCCGACAACATCGACAAAGCCGTGCGGAAAAAGCGTTTTTCTGTCGGAAAGCACCACCGAGTCGCCATCCATCAGGATAATATCCGCTTTGTTTTCAAGGATCTCGGAAGGAATAAAGCGCAGGTAGGCGTTGGCGTTGTCTTTGCCGGAGCGGTAGATAAGTCCCCGGGTTTCGAGCAGGCTTTCTTCGGGGCCTCCGCCCATAACGATCAGTTCGGATAAACGCAGACCGTCGTACCAGCCGTAGGCTCCCGGGCGTTTTACCGCGCCTGTGATAAACACCCTGTTGTATCTTTCGGCTGTTACAGACCCCACAAAATACAGGTCGCCGTTGGAAGGCTTAAAGCGGCTAAAATCATCCTGAAGCACTGTACGGGTATAAAGGGCGTTGTTGCCGATCTGCTCAACAGTGATGTGCGCGCGGTAGGCTTCCGGGGCAAAACCGCCGGCAAAGCGCAGGAGGTCGCCAAGGGTTTCGTCGGGCCTGAGCATGAAGATGCCCGGGCGTTTGACGGCCCCAGAGAGGCGGACGATGGTGTGGTAGGCCGGTATATTGATGAGGTCGTTTTCTTCGAGTACGATATCGGAGCTTTGGTCGCCGCGGACCAGAAAGTCGTACAGGTCGATCTTTCTGACAACATGACCTTTTCTGATCACTTCAATATCGCGGTAAGAGCCTGACTGACCCGGTCCGCCGGCCAGGTGAATGAGGTGAAAAGCCGTTGCCACGGACGAAACGTTGTAATTGCCCGGTTGTCGGGCGCCGATGATGGTTACGGGGATGGTGCGGTAGGCTGCAACGGAAAGCGTAAGCCGTGAGCCTCCGGTGCCCAGCGATTCAAAGCCCCTGCGCGCAAGGGCGTTTCGTATTTTGGTTTCAGCCTGTTCGATGGTGAGGCCGCCCACCATCAGATTGCCTGCATAGGGCAGGCGCAGATTACCGGAGGGCTCAACCCTGATATCGGTGAGTATTTCCTGGTTGCCGGTGATGCTGAGGTTGAGCAGGTCGCCAGGGCCGAGCACATAGTTAACGGGGGTGGCAAACTGCTGAGGCGGGGCAAAATTGATCTGGCTGTTGGCAAACATGGAAGCCCCAAACAGGAGCGAGTCGGCTTTGAAGGGCGTAACAGGCTGTGATGGCTCCTGCTGCATTGTACCCCTTTCGCCGGCTGCGGACTGATTCTGAAATGTGGTTCGGGCCGGGACTTCGCCGATGCGGCGGATCAGCTCATTGGCGTTGGTCTGGCTCATGCCCTTACCCAGCAGATAGATACGCAGGTCGTTTTCGGACATGCCCGAGGTGCGCACCTGATTACGGATGAGTTGAATCTGACCCTCATCGAGGCGCGACGGACTCAGCCCCTGCAACCCCCTCGTGCCGAAGATATCCTGACTATTCAGCGCAGGCAGGCTAAGGACAAAAAACAGTAAACAATACAGGCTCTTTCTCATTTGTTGACGATAACAAGTGCCGTTTGCAGCAAAATTTTCAGATCCTGTAGCAGGCTTGCCTTACGAATGTATTCCAGATCGTGCTGCATTTTTTCCAGATTGTCGTTGGGTGTTGCATTGGGGTTGCGCACCTGGGCCAGACCGGTGATACCCGGCAAAGCCTTGTGCCTAAGGTGGAAATCAGGGTTTTTCTGAGAAAAAAGTCCCACATAATATGGCACTTCGGGACGCGGTCCGACCCAGCTCATTTCGCCGCGTAAGATGTTGTATATCTGGGGCAGCTCATCGAGGCGGAACATCCGTAAAAGGCGACCCACAGGCGTGATATCGGCATGGGAATGCGATGTGCCGTTTTTGGTATCGGAGGTGCGGCGGATGGAGCGAAACTTGTACATGCGAAACGTTTTGCCGTTGAGGCCTACGCGTTGCTGGGTGAATATGGCCGGAGCGCCCATGGTTAGCATGACCAGCGTCCAGCAGATCACGGCGGCCGGAATGGCGAAAGGCAGCATGGCCAGGCTGAGGAGAATGTCGAAGGTGCGTTTGGTAAATCCCAGGAGATAGGGATTACTGATCTGAACGGTTTCGCTCCGTGCAATGTGGTGTGGTGCACCATTGCCTGACAAAGCGCCATTGGTGGCGATTCTTTCGGTTGGGTGTACAGCATTCAGAGCCTGTACATCAGGCTCAGTTCGCCGTTCACCGACCAGGGGTTGATTCCCGGAAACCGGAAAGGATCGGGTTGTCCGTTCGGATCGTAATTCCATTGGAAGTTATACGTCTTTAGAATGTGTAGTTGTATTCCGGCCATCAGTTTTCCAAATGCGTTTTGGTGGCTGAGGAGGAAACCCCAGTCGACAAAATGCTTGCTGACGTCCACAAAAAACGGATTGCTCCCCGAGCCAAGCCTCAGGTAGGGCAGCGCCGTGTAGAAAAGATCTTCGTTGTAGGCCACACGTTCGAAATGCAGGCCAAAGGTACGGTATCCTTTGCCATGGCGTAGCCCGAAAGTCAACATATTGCTTCCCGGACCAATGCCTGCACCAAGCACCTGACCGTAATGCGTCCAGCCAAATTTTGTTGAATGGGTGTAAAAACTATACCCACCAAGTGAAGCCCTGGCGAAATTGCCAAATGGTGCCTGGATTTTGGTGTATTCGGCTGATACCTCAACCCAATGCGAGGAAGTCGTCAAAGGATAGAGCTTCCTGAACCCAACATTGTAAGCCGTTGAATAAGTAGTTCTCGTAAGTAGATCCTGAATATCATACCAAAAATCCTCTCTTCCGACTTCAAACCAAATGTCAGCATTTGATTTCAGAAAGAGGTATCTGAAAAAAACAGAGATAATTTGATTACGGTTGAAAGGATTCGTTACCCCGGGCTGCCCTAAAAGTTCCTTTTTGATGTCTCTGTAATAAAGAATTTTAAAGTAATCCCATAGATTTGACGGATCGCCTTTAGCCTGCACGGCCCGTGAGGCGCCGAGGAAAAGGCCGGGCAGCCATTTGGGTTGCCAGGTAATGGCCATCGTATTGGTATAGGCATAAGCGCTGGTGCCATTAACAGTATCGGGTGTAACGTCGCCGGCGATGGGCGGCCATGTTCCCGCTTCGTAGCGCAGTGGCCATTTGAAACCGCTGCGGTGCAAACGTCCTGCCGCCATATGGCCTTCAAATGTGCCGACGGGTGTTTTCAGCGGGCGGTTGGTCATGAGGCTGAAATGATGGAAACCCGGGGCGTTGTTGGTGAGGATGATGCTGTTTTTCAGGCCGGGGCCATACCAGATATTTTCGGTGGAATAGCCGGCCGATACCGGACCAAGCTGCAGCCTCACAAACGACTGTCCGGGAAATATCCTTTGGTATGCCTCCTGTCCCATGCGCTCGGGCATATCGATATCGCGGGGACGTGCCGGAGGATTCTGAAAGGCTTTGTTTTGGGCATACACAAACTCGGGCATGAGCTGCATTTCGAGCATTCCGGCTTTCATAAAAAATCCTGTCGAAACATACTGCTGCAGGCCTTTGGCGGGCACCATCGGGCCGTCGGACCAGCCGTAAGGGTGGTGCATATTGTAGCGGGTATGCAAAACAACAGGCAGGAGCTCGAGCCTGAAGTTGGCCTCTTCAATGCGGTTTACCTGTTCGGATGTCCAGCCTGTACCTTTGACGTAAGCAATCTTCCGCCGGAGCAGAGGCTGTGCGGAAGAAAAAGTGCTGTCGCCGGAAAAAAGCGTGTCGGCTGCATTCAGGAAATCTACCGGTTTTTTAAGTCTTGAAGGTTGCAGCGGCCTGATGGTGAAGGAAACATTCGCATCGTAAAGACCCCTGAGTTGGGCTATCCGCATCCCCTCATCGAAAACAGGCATGCCAACCGGAATGGTCTGCGCACTAAGCCCTGACGCTGATAAAACAAACAGCGTGAGCACAAAAGCACCCCTGGCCATAAGGATTTTACAACGGCTGGTCATCCGAAACGGATTGATTCGGCGACAAATCTAAGTAAATTCGGTTGAGATGCGGGTGCCAAGCTGAATTTAATGGAATGACGTGAGTTGGATAATTGTGTGTTGTTGTAAGCGGAATTCGAAATTCCGCGCAACGGCAAAACGTAATTCCGCGCAACGGCAAAACATAATTCCGCGCAACGGCAAAGCATAATTCCGCGCAACGGCAAAGTGAAATTCCGCGCAACGACGATCTGGATACTGCTTAACGAAAATCAGAAGGGCAGTCTTTTGCGGGTGGCTACGGTCATGTAGATGAACATATACCAAATGGTTTTATGCCATGGCAGAATGTTTTCTTTGCGCAATATGGCCAGGTGCGAACGCGCAGCCAGCAAGGGATTAGAGGAGCGGGAGCCTTTGCGGAGCAGGATAACGGTGGTCGGTTTTTCGAGATAGGCCGATTTCACTTTGCCCGATTTGAACACATCCAGCCAGAAAGCGTAGTCTTCGTGCACAAGGTGCTCGGGAACCGACCGAAAATACAGTTTGCCAAGGCTTTCCGTCAGGTACATGGACGAGCTCATGGGGATGGCATTGGTTTTGAGCATGTCGTGATAGGTAGCATCGGGCAGCAGCTTTACCAGTTGTCGAGCCTGAGGATTCCGTTCGCGGGAGTAATAAACGGCCGAATACAGCAGGTTTACCCCTTTGCGTTGGCCGGCCAGCTGCAGTTGCCATTCGAGTTTTTGCGGCAGCCAGGTGTCGTCGGAATCGCAGAAGGCAATCCATTTTCCCCTGGCCAGGCGCGTGCCTATGTTGCGCATGCGGGCCACACCCCTGTTGCGGGCCGAAACAACCAGCTTCAGACGGCTGTCGGCTGAAGCAAAGCGGCGTGCAATGCCCACCGTATCGTCCGACGAGCCGTCGTCGAGCACAATGAGCTCAAGCGAAGCAAAACTCTGTTCAAGCACGGCAGCGATGCTTCCGGCAATAGTTGCCGCCGTGTTGAAGCAGGGCATAATCACTGAAACCGTTGGCTGCGTGTTGGTCAAAACGATCGGTAATTGCAGCGCAAAATTAGCATATTTGGCCAAAAGCCCTAAACGTCTGAATTAGCCGGGTTGAAAGTTTTCCGACAATGGCTTTAGTCCTGACCGTCAGATATTTCTGCTGATACTTGCACCGTTGTTGATACCATTTCTTCTTCCGCTTCAGGCGGGGATAAGGTGCGCAGGCTGAGGGCCAGGATGGCAAAGGGTATGGGGTCGCCTATGCTGCCCAGGGCAAAGGTGTTGAACATAAAAAACAGCCAGATGGGGCGCGCATGCCTTGTGAGCAAGAAATCGCGCCTCCACAGGTAGGGTAGAAAGGTAAGCAGAAAGAGTGCCAAACCAACTACTCCCGCTTCGAGCATCAGTCCGGCTGCAAAGGCGGTGGGTCGCACGCCTTCGAACTGTCCGCCATGTTCGGAAGCAAAATGGGCAATGGTTTCGGCCGGAAGACCCAGGGCCTCCATGGCGCTGATGCTGGCATTGCTCCAGGCTCCTATTCCTGAACCAAAAGGATGCACAATGCCATAGAGGTAGGCGCCCCAGACGCTGATAAAACGGAATCCGGAGTTTTCGACCAGCCAGGGGATAAATTCGGTGTATTCCTGTTCGAAGATAAGGTTGTAGGCAATGGTTATGGCCCTTGGGGCGTCGTCGCGCGGACCTAAAGTGCGTATCAGGATGGCCAGTGAAACGCTTGTAACGATTCCGGCCACGATAAGCTGCCGGCGGTTGAAGAGCGAAAGCACGTAGATCACGAACATGACTAACCCCACAAAGGAGCGCAGGATAAAGATATCATAGAGCGCCAGGGCGACGATGAGGGCAACGACCGGAAGTTTTTTGGTGTCGGCATTGTGCACCAGCATGAGGTAGGCAAAAAAGTAGTGAACCGCCACGGCCGCATAAGCCGGTTCGGCGTAGAGCCCGGCCACCCCTCTGCCTCCACCATAGATTTCGGCCGTAAAACGTTCGACAAAAAAGCGCATCACCGGCACCAGCGCCCGGGGAAAAGAGCCCGAATACTGCAGCAGGCTGACGCCCACATGCACCAGTAAAACGATAAGTACTGCCTTGTTTAGGAAGCGGTATTCCTTGTCGCTGCAGGCGATGAGCGCAAAAAAGATGACCGTGGCATTAACGTAGGCAAACAAGGCTCTTGCGGGCACCAAAGGCGAGCCCAATGAGGGAAACATGATGAGGGCCGAAAGGCTGAGGTAGGCCACAAAGGCCAGATATGGCCAGCTCAGCTGCAGGCTGCGCCGCAAAGCAAAAAGAAAAGCCCAGGGAAAGATCTCTGAACGGAAGAGTGGCCCGGCCGGAGTAAGGTTGGGCAGGAAGAGCAAGAATCCGAGCAGCTTGCGAAGCATCGGCCTAAGCTTCAGTTTGCCTGTAACGCACCCAGGCTAAAAAAGCCGCAAGTGCAAAAAAGAGCAAGCCGAGGGCCAGTGAGGTCTGCCAGGGCTTCAGGCCCGCGCGCTCGAGCGGAAACATGGGCTGCTCGATCACTTGAATGAGCGGGGTTTGCTTGCGCAGGGCGATTTCGGCCAGTTTGAGGTTTTTCATCAGCTCGGCATACAATGCCACCGAAACCTGAAGGTTGATCACCGAACGATTTTGTGCAATGCGCATGGATTCCCATACGGGATTGACATTCAGGTCGTAGGCCGAGGCGCTGGCCACCAGATTGCCCATGAGCAGCTTTTGCACCGAGTCGGCCTCGTTGCGCAGCACATCAACATTATTGCGGGCTTTGGCGGTCACCGATTCCACGTAGAAGTTTTTTACGGTATTGATCAGTATCTGGCTGAACGCCGCCGCCAGAGGGCCGTCGGCATGGGTACAGCGCACATGGATGAAGCCCATCTTTTTGTCGGGTTTCTCCACCGAGAGCACTTTTTCGCGCACATATTTCTGGGTGAGGTAGAGGGCGCTGTCGGCCAGCGGATCTTTGCCCCGCTGATTTGGCACAAAGTTCACCCCGCGAAACACTTCCTTTTTGCTATGCGGTGTCGAAGCAAAGAACAGGGCTGCAGGGGTTGTGGAATTACCATGGTGCATCATTGGCGTAAGCAAGGCCCTTTCGAGCATGCTGCGGGTGAGAAAAAGCTGCACCAGGCTTTCGCCCCTGAAAACACCGCCCGGATTGGTGAGGCCCATATCGAAGCCTATCTGGGCCGCCAGACGTTCAATTCCGGGGGTTTGCTCTTCCTCGGCCGCAATGATATACAAGGCGCGGTATTTGGGCTTGATTAGAAAATGCCCCGCCAGATAGCCCAGAAGCAATCCCGCTGCTGTAAACAGCCCGATTTTCCACCAATAACGTCTGACGAATCCTGCCGGAATCATCAGCATCCCGGCAAGCTGTTCGAGTCTGATGGTTTGCGTAAGCGGGCTTTTGTTTGGTTGTTTATCGCCCATAAACGAGTTTTTTCAGCAACAAATGTAATGAATAAGGTTTTGGTTGGCTAAAGCCCGGTGGATATTGCAAACCAGCTCATTCAGCGCGGTTTGGCTTTTGCTCATCAACCCCGTCCGATGCACTTTTAATGGTCCGATGCTGTCTTAAGGCGGGTGATAGCGGCACTGAGACGGGTTTTGAGCCTGTCGGCCAAACGAATAAGAAAGTATAATGCAGGGCTGAAGCGACCCGCTGAAACCATTTGAAGGCCATGTGGCGAAAGCTGCTGACTAAGGCGGTGTTCGGTGATGATACAGAAACGTTTACGCCGCTTTTCGGCCTCACCGGCTTTGTGGTGCCAGCCGCCCGATAAAGAACCGGGGTTAAGCCAGCGGTGGAGCCACTGGTCGTAGGCAGAGGGCAATGTTTCAGGATGTGTCAGGGCCTGCTCCATGGCTGCCCTGAAGGCCTCCAGCGCCTTGCGCGAAGGAATGATAAATATCCAGGAGGCAAGATAGACGGAGGGTTTGCCGGCAATGTCGTCGCCATCGTTGCGGATATCGCCAATGATGGTGTGTTCGTCCAGTTTTCCCCTGAGGAGCTTGCGGCAAAGCCTGGCCCATCCATAGGCCCAATGGGTGCGCACAAGGGTGTCGTTGATAATCAGATAGGGACCATCGCCCCTGAAAAGACTGCACAGCTGAAGATAAGCCGAAAACTCGCTGTGTTTGTTATCGCCCTGCAGGACGCCTTGGGTTGCCGCTCCCGCCTTGTTTTCGATGATTGTACTATGTGCAGTGCCCACGGCCGATGCCCAGCGGCGAAGCCTGTGCAGCCGGGAAGGCGAAGCCCCGTAAACGACAATGCCGACTTCGGGTGAATGGGCGCTCATGATTCATGTTGCTTTTGCTGCCTCGCAAACACCACGATGGCCTGATCGCTGCGTCCGCGGCGATTGAGGTAGTGGGCATAGCGGTTGAACCATAACAGCCGTAGCAGGGAGAAATGCTTTGTCAGCGGCGTTGGCCGGCCCGAAGCATCGAACAGGGGCAAGCCCCTCTTATACAACTCGCTGCCCCAGAACTGCATCCCGTTGGAATCGTGACGTATTTCCCGAATCATGAGGCCGTGCTTTGCGGCCAGATGCTCCAGGCTTTTGCGGGTGTGCAAATACCAATGTCTGGGGGCGTCCCATTGCACCCAGTGTACGCCGTACTTCTCGAAGGCAAGGCTGTCGGACACCGGCAAACGGATGATGAGGTATCCCCCATCGTCGAGATGGGACGACGCCCAGCGGAAGAAGTCGGACTGCGCAGGCATGTGCTCGAGCACATGGTGCATCATGATCAGGTCGTAGCGTCCCTCCAACTCGCTGTAATGCCTGCGGTAGATAACGAGTTCTTCGTTGTGCCTGATGTCGTGCTGGTTGTAGGGGTCGATACCTGTCAGGTTCATAAATCCCAGATCGTGCAGGGCCAGCAGTTGTTCGCCGTAACCACAGCCAATGTCGAGCACCTTCATACGCGGATGAACGTTGGGCAGCCTGCGCAGTACCGACAAAAAACGATTGGGCAGCAAGGCGTTGAGGATAAGGCCAGGAGGATTGCGCCTGAACCATATCCAGCGGTTGCGCAGGCGCTTGGCGCGTTCGCGGAGCGAACGGGGGTCGGCCCATTTGCCGAAGCTGTAGTAGTAATCGGGGTAGTATTGGCCAGGCTCGGCCGGATAATTCTCGATCTGCACACAGCCGCAAGAGGGACACCGCCTGTAGGCAAAAGACCGCCCGGTGCTGAACATCCGTTCTTCTGCAAGGTAGGCGTCAGGGCTGAGCTCCTGCTCACATATCCGGCATTTCATCGCATTTGAAGACATGGGGCTTTAAGGTCGGTTACTGGCGTTAAACTGGGGCGCAAGTTAATGCTTTCGGACGAAGCGGAAGGCGGGTATCCACAGCATAAGGTTCAAAACGAAATGTGTTGCCCACATGGCGAGGGCCGTGCCTGTGGCGCCAAAGGCCGGGGCAAGCATAAAATTCATGGCCAGATTGGCCAGTGCCGCAACCAGAAAGGCCGATCGATAGGCAGTATCGCGATGAAAAGCCAACAGCAGTTGTCCGGGGACGATATTCAATGCTATGAGCAAAGCTACCGGAAGCAGGAACCGTAACATCGCCCCTCCGTCGGCTGCTTCCTGACCGCCCATAAGCCGCATAATCCAGCCTGCGCTGAAAAAGGCAGCCATCAGGAGCCCCAGGAAGACAAAATAAAACCAGAGGTAGTTTTTAATAATAAACCGTCTGAGCCTGTCGGCAACGCCATCGCGCGCGGCAGCCACATTGCACAGGGCCGAAAAAGTGGCCTGCGAAAAGGTTGAAAGAATTTGCTGCACAGCAAGAAGAATCTTTTCGGCCAGCCCGAACAAACCCAGCGGAGCGCCCTGCACAAAGAGTCCCAGCACAAGCACATTGCTGTTGACCAGACTGGTGGTGGAGGCTGTTGAAACGAATAAGGGCCAGCCCTCCTTCAGCTGTAGGTTTACATTTTTCCACCCTGCCCAGGCGGGACGCACGTGCCACCCTGCCTCCATAATGACAAAGGCGGCCATGGCGGCCAATATATTGGCCAGACCAAAAAACAGGATCAGCATATAGGCCTGATCGGCCCGCCGCAACAACAGCACAACCGCAAGTAAAAACAGCAGCTTCGAAAAGGCGTTGATGATGGTGATCCAGTGCATGCGCTCAACACCCAAAAAGAACCAATGAGGCCATAAGGCGTTGCCCAGCACCCAGCATAGTGCACCGAGATACAGCATTATTCCTCCGGTTTGAACCGGCAAGGCAAAAAATACCGCTGCCATCGCCAGCACCGATCCCAGAAAGACCACCATCTTAGTGCTCATTACCTCCGAAACGATGTTGTTAAGCTGTGCCTTGTCGGCGCGTTGCACCGATACCCTGCGCGTGGCCGAATATGCGAAACCATAGTCAACCAGCGAAGACATGACCGTGGCCAGCGACTGCACAAAGGCCACCTGCGCAAAGGATTCGAGGCCAATGACAGGCAACACCACAGGGATGACCAGCAGAGGCACCAATTGGTTGACCACCTGAACTAAGCTTAGGCTGAAAAAGTTCTTCAGTAGCGTTGAAGGCATGGTGCAAAGATCAACATTCAAGATTCAAGATTCAAAAATTCAAGATTCAAGATTTGATTAGTTACGGGTTGCGGGAGGAGAATTCAAAATTCAAAGATTCAGGATTCAAGATTGTTTGAAGTTGTGGATGGTGAGAGGTTGGTCATCCCGGGCTAAGGCGCGATTCCATCGCGCGAACTAAAGCTACTTAAGCCTCTCAAAGCACCTAAAACTTGATAAATTTTTGTGCTTTTGCTGGTCCAAAAGCACCAAAAGCATGTCCGCCTCTGGTGGAACCTTGCGCGAACGATGCTGCCTACCCACCCGGCGGTTTTTTCAGGGACGGGGGAAGAAAATTGAAAAGGGACGGGG
>JAJTAY010000017.1 GCA_021287165.1 Bacteroidia bacterium
GCTTCCTCACCTACTTTCTGGGCAATGCGGTCGATTCCTTTACTGAGTAGTTTTCGGGTATATGATTCTTCTCCTTCTGCCGACGCGCGTTGTGCAATGATGTGCTCCAGTGTGTAGAGGAAGTCAGACTTTTCGCCCTCAGTCGCTTCATCAAAGCAGCCTGTGGTGCCGCGATGGCAGACCGGACCGACCGGCAAAACCTGCACAAGCAAAGCATCGCTGTCACAGTCAATACTTATATGCTTTAAATACAAATAGTTGCCCGATGTTTCACCCTTTTCCCAAAGTCGGTTTTTCGAACGACTGAAAAACCATACCTTGCCGGTTTCGAGCGTGCGCGCCAGGGCTTCCTGGTTCATATACCCAAGCATTAGCACTTTGCCGCTTGTTTCGTGCTGAATGATGGCAGGCACCAGCCCGGCCTGCTTACCGAAGTCTATCGAATTGATATCGAGCATTTTAACAGATATTCTTTTAGTTCAGGAATTTTAATCACGCCAAAATGAAACACCGAAGCGGCCAGAGCAGCATCGGCCATGCCTTTGATAAACGCATCGGCAAAATGCCGCATGCTTCCGGCACCACCCGATGCAATCAGTGGTATAGTCAAGGTCTTGCTCAATTGCGCCAGTGCACTGTTGGCAAAACCGTTGCGAGTGCCGTCGTGGTTCATGCTTGTGAAAAGTATTTCGCCTGCTCCCCGCTCCTGCCCTTCCCTGGCCCAAGCGAACAAATCTCTGCCTGTGGGAGTGCGGCCGCCGTTAACAAACACCTCCCACCGTTCGTTTTCGTCCATCCGTGCATCGATTGCCAGTACAACACACTGTGAACCAAAACGCAAGGCTATTTCTTCAATAAGCGAAGGGGTTCTGACTGCAGCGGAGTTAAGGCTTATTTTATCAGCTCCGCTTTGCAAAAGGGCGTATGCATCGTCAACAGTACTCACACCACCTCCCACCGTAAAAGGTATGTTCACAGCCTTGGCCACTTTGTCCACCAAAGCAGTCAGCGTTTTACGTTTTTCGTGACTGGCAGTAATGTCGAGAAACAACAACTCATCGGCGCCCTCCTCCGAATATCTGGCGGCAAGCGCCACAGGATCGCCCGCATCGGTAAGGCCAACAAAGTTTACGCCTTTTACCGTGCGGCCGTCCTTTACATCGAGGCATGGAATGATGCGCTTAGCCAGCATATACTTTCTGAATATTACTCAGGTCTGAAAGACTAACCCTATTCTCGTAAAGCGCCTTTCCGAGCACAACAGCCTGAATACCAGCTTTGGCGAGTAATTGAATATGACTTATACTACCAATTCCCCCGCTCGCAATTATTTCAATTTCCGGGTAGTTCTTTTTCAGGCCTACATAAAGTTCAACAGCAGGGCCAGTAAGGGTGCCATCGCGCTCGATGTCGGTGATAAGCACTGTTTTAAGTCCGTTTGGAATAAACTCATCCAGCAAACTCTGAATAGTTTGGCCACTTTCTTCCTCCCATGCCGCCACCCGCACCTGTCCGCCGGTTACATCGGCAGCGAGGATAATGCGCTCGCCGCCAAATTCTTCCAGACATTTTTTGAGAAAAAGCGGGTTGCGAACTGCTGCCGAACCAATGATAATTTTACTTATTCCTGCGTTCAGCGCCCTATTTACCTGTTCTACAGTGCGATACCCTCCTCCGGTCTGAATATGTATATCGAACTTCCTTGCCAGACCCGCAATCAGTTCAAGCTGAAGCGGCTCGCCGGCACGCGCGCCGTCGAGGTCAACAATGTGCACCCTGCGAAAACCGGCATCGGCAATGAGTCCAAGCATTTCCTGCACCGGAATCTCGTAGGTGGTGAGCTCCTCGAAACGGCCTTTGTGCAACCTTACGCATTGGCCACCAATAAGGTCGATAGCCGGAATGATTTGAATACTCATAATAAAAACTGCTTTAAAAATTGTTCCCCAGCTTCGCCGCTTTTCTCGGGATGAAACTGGCATCCAGTGAAATTGTCATGCCTCAGCACAGCCGAAAATGTTGTTCCATAATGGCAAACGGCCAGGGTTTGAGGGCAAGACTCAACATAATAGCTATGAACAAAATAGAAGTAATTGTCCAAACCCAGTTCGGTAGAAGATTTAACGGTGTTCCAGCCCATGTGGGGCACTTTTAGCCCACTGCCGAAGCGTCTGACTTTGGCTTCAAAAATCCCAAGTCCATGAACTTCTCCCTCTTCGGAATATGCACACATCAGTTGCATACCCAGACAAATTCCCAGTACGGGTTGTTTCAAGGTCGGGATTAGTATATCAAGGCTTTTTTGTTTGAGCTTTTGCATGGCAAATGCTGCATGACCGACTCCCGGAAATATCACTCGGTCAGCATTGAGGATAACATCCGGATCGCTGGTAATATTAAGGTTAACCACCCCACATCGTTCGAGGGCGTATTTCAGGCTGGTAAGATTTCCTGCACCATAATCGATCACTGCTACCATCATCACAGCATTTCTTTGGTTGATGGCAGATTGCCCTGTGCGAGGTCGCGCACGAAAGCCATCCGCAGCGCACGTGCGAAGGCCTTGAAAATGGCCTCGATGGTATGATGTCCGTCGCGGCCCCGGGCTTCGATGTGAAGGTTGATGGCGGCATTGTCGGCCAGCGATCTGAAAAAATGCTCCCACATCAACATACTAATGCCACCAGCCTGATTTTCTGCACTTTCAACTCGCCAATCGAAATACGTTCGGCCCGAAAAGTCGATTAGAACCTTAGCCGAAGCTTCGTCCATGGGTAAGGCAAATCCATAACGTTGCAAGCCGGTTTTGCGTCCGGCAGCTTCGGCAAGGGCCTGTCCTATGGCAATGCCAACATCTTCGATGGTATGGTGGTTGTCCACTTCAAGGTCGCCTTTGGCTGTTACAAAAAGGTCGCATTGACCATGACGCGCAATCTGGTTAAGCATGTGATCAAAAAAACCGATGCCGGTTTTAACGTCAGCGAGTCCATTACCATCAGGGCTAAACTGCACCTCAATCTGTGTTTCAGCTGTAAATCTTTTTAATAAGGTAGTCCTTGGTAACCGAACCAGAAGATCATAAACTGCTTTCCATGAGGAAGTTTCCAGGGCGGTGACCACCTTAAGCTGAGCAGCCAAAGGTTCGGGGGCATTAAAATATATGGCGCTGGCACCCAGATTCTGCGCCAGCAAAACATCGGTAATCCTGTCGCCAATCACAAAACTGTTGGCCAGGTCGTGCTTGCCACGAAGGTATTTGCCCAACATACCGGTCCCGGGTTTGCGGGTTGGCAGTTGCTGGTGCTCATAACTGCGGTCAATAAAAACATCTTCAAATACAATGCCCTCGTTTTCAAGTATTTTCAACATCTTGTCGTGAATGGGCCAGAACTTTTCCTCAGGCCATGCAGGGGTTCCCAGCCCATCCTGGTTGGTAACCATAACCAGTTTGTAGTCGAGCTCGCGGGCAATGCGTCCGAGCCAGGTGATAACTCCGGGAATGAAGATGAACTTTTCCCAGCTGTCCACCTGCCAGTCGTCGGCCGGCTCGTGAATTAGCGTGCCATCGCGATCGATAAAAAGTACCTTTTGCATTGCTATAGTAGTTTGAGTGCTTCGATGAGTTTTCTGTTTTCTTGGGCTGTGCCAACCGAAATACGAAGACATCCACCGAGCAGCGGCTGTCCAGATCGGTCGCGCACAATGATTCCCCGGGCGATCAGGTGGTCGAAAGTCGTCCTGGCATCAACAAACCGCACCAGCAAAAAGTTGGCATCAGAAGGAAAAACCTTGTCCACACAGGGCAATCTGCCCAATTGTGCAGCAAGCGCATTACGGTATCGGACAATGGCTTGCACTTGTTTTGCTTTCTTATCCTTGCGCTCAATGGCCCGCAGCGCTGCACGGGCCGAAAGGTCGCCGAGATTGTAGGGCAATTTGATGCGATCGAAAGCTGCGATAATTGCTGGGGCAGCAAAAGCCAATCCCACACGGACCGCAGCCAATCCGAATGCTTTGGAGAAAGTTTGCAACACAATGAGGTTGTGATATTTATCCAACAACCCGATGGATGTGTCTCCGACTGAAAAATCGATATAGGCCTCATCGATAGCGACAATACCATTAAAACCTTTCAGTATCGCTTCCACAATCTCCGGATTAATCAGATTGCCGGTGGGATTGTTTGGCGAACAGAGGAAGAGCAGTTTAGCTTCCGATTTTAGTATCTTTTCCACATCAGGTTGAAAATCTGGCGCTAACAAAATCTTCTCAACCTTAACATCATGCGCAGCAGATGCAACCTCATACATCCCGTAAGTCGGAGGCAGAATGAGCACGCTATCCTTGCCGGGCTCGCAAAACAAGCGGATAAGCAAGTCGATGATTTCGTCGCTGCCACTGCCAACAAAAACCGCAGCTTCATTAACACCCTTGAGCCTTGCAAGCGCATTACGCAAGGTCAGCTGGCGCGGATCAGGATAACGGTTGAGCCCCTGGCCAAAAGGATTTTCGTTGGCATCCATGAAAACTCCGGGAGGACCAGAATACTCATCCCTTGCCGTTGAATAGGGTTTTAACCCTTGAATGTGCTTCCTAAAATAACGTTCAACCATTCGTTACGAAAATTTTCCCTTCAAACGTACTTCCACGGCTTTACGGTGGGCTTCAAGCTTTTCGGCCGAAGCCATTTCCATGATAACAGGCGCGAGCGAATTCAGGCCTTCACGCGTAAGCTGCTGAAATGTAACCGGTTTCAGAAAACTATCGATCGTAAGGCCTCCCATCGATCGGGCAAAACCATAGGTAGGCAGGGTGTGATTGGTACCCGAAGCATAATCGCCGGCGCTCTCGGGGCTGTAGTGCCCCACGAAAACCGAGCCTGCATGCACTACCTTTTCGGCCAGCAATTCGGCATCGGCGGTAGCCAAAATCAGGTGCTCAGGGGCATAGAGGTTCGAAAAACGTATTGCTTCTTCCGTGCTGCGCAGCAAAATGGTAAGGCTGTTGGTGAGGGCCTGGCTTGCAATATCGGCTCGTGGCAGCTGGGCAAGTTGCTTTTCGATGGCCTTATTCACTTCGTCCACCACGCGCATGCTGTCGGTCACCAGAATCACCTGACTATCCTCGCCGTGCTCGGCCTGAGAAAGGAGATCAGCAGCCACGTATTCCGGGTTGGCCGAAATATCCGCAACTACCAGCACTTCCGAGGGCCCTGCTGGGAGATCGATGGCGCAATGCGAACGCCCGGCAAATTGCTTTGCTGCCGTTACATATTGATTACCAGGGCCAAAGATTTTATCGACCTTGGGAATCGTCTCTGTGCCTATAGCCATTGCTGCTATGGCCTGGGCTCCGCCTACGGCAAAAACACGACTTATGCCCGCCACTTTGGCTGCAAATAAAACAGCCTCATCTACTTTACCTTTTTTTCCTGCCGGAGTGCACAAAACCACCTCGCTGCATCCGGCGATGGCTGCAGGAACTGCCAGCATGAGCACGGTGCTGAAAAGCGGAGCGCTTCCCCCCGGCACATAGAGGCCTACCTTATTGATGGGTTTCTTTTTGATCCAGCATCGTATTCCGGGCATGGTTTCTATCACAGGTGGCTCGATAAGCGTAAAACGATGAAAGGTTTCGATATTTGATTTTGCAGCCAGTATTGCTTCCTTCAGCTTCGCGTCAAGGCCCTGGCCTGCATTTTCAATTTCTGACACAGGCACTTCGAGCACAGGCGATTCGATACCCTCGTAAAGACTCACGAAGCGCTTAACAGAATCGTCGCCAAACATCGAAACCTGATCGAATATTTCCGACATCAGGCTCCATAGGTCATCACTGTCCAAGAGTGGCCGACGGCACAATTCGGGCCACACAACCGGTTCGGGATAATAAATCGTTTTCAGCATGGCTTTGGTTTTTAGTAAATCATTTTTTCAATGGGTATAATCAGAATTCCCTCGGCGCCATTGGCTTTCAGGGCATCAATGTGATTCCAGAAGTCGTCTTCGTGCACCACCGAATGCAGCGAATACCAGCCCTTTTGAGCCAGGGGCATGATGGTCGGGCTTTTCATTCCGGGAAGGATATTAATGATGTCATCCAGTCTCTCTTCCGGGCAGTTGAGCAACACATAGCTGTATTTACGGGCATTGAGGACTGCCCTGATGCGAAAGAGGAGTTTATCGAGCAGTTGACGTGCTTCGCCGTCCAGCTGCCTTGAGGCCACGAGCACGGCTTCCGATTTCAGGATAACCTCAACCTCTTTTAAACCGTTGCTAAACAAAGTGTTGCCTGAGCTGACCAGATCGCAAACCGCATTAGCAAGGCCAAGGGCCGGAGCAATTTCAACCGATCCGTTGATCAGATGGATCTCTGCATTCAGCTCGTTTTTCTTCAGGAATTTTTGAAGAGAATTTGGGTAAGAGGTCGCTATTCTTTTACCGTTGAACCACGACAAACCATCATATTTGCCCTCTTTTGGAAGAGCAAGGCTAAGCCGGCAGCGCGAAAATCCGAGTTTCTGCAGCACATCTATTCCGGCACCGCTCTCAGCAAGCACATTTTCACCAATGATGCCACAATGCACCACGCCGTCCTGCACGTATTCGGGAATATCGGAATTGCGGAGAAAGATTACTTCGAGCGGAAAGCCTGAAGCCTCAGCCTTAAGTTTATCGCCCCCGTTTTCAACTACTATTCCGCAATCACGAAGCAAGGCCAGCGAGCCTTCGTTGAGTCTTCCACTTTTTTGAACAGCAATTTTTAGCATATCAGTCATTTTTAGTTAAAAAAAAACGCCCGGATTTGTTTATCCAGGCGTCGGGTAATTGTTATGTCGTTCTAATTAGGCATACAGCATCACCTCAGGCCTGGTAAGGCGCCCTGATAATGCATAAAATGCCTGCGGTTATTCATTGCTTTATTCTTGTGGTGCAAACTTAATAAGATTAGGTATCGCTCTACGCATTTTGAATACGAAAAAAATAAAAAAAGCGACCTGTAAAACTCAGATCGCTCATTTTCAAATTCTTAGTAGAACTATTTTATATTCAATTTGGTCTTAACCAAACCTGTAACATCATCGGCGTTGGTACCGGTATAGAGCAAAACACCCATAGACGAGTCAATGATATAGGTGTAGTTGTTTTCCTTACCTACATCTTCAATAGCTTTCTTTACCTTGTCGACGATGGGCTTGAGCAGCTCAACGCGCTTATCGGCGAATTCTTCCTCTGCATTCTGCTGAAAATCGCGGATGCGTCCTTCCAGATCGGTAATTTCCTTTTCCTTCGACTGGCGAATGAGGTTCGACATGGTAGCCACGGTGTTCTGGTATTCAGTCACTTTCTTCTGATACTCAGTCATCATGGTACGCAATTCGCCTTCGAGCTGCTTCTGATAATCTTCGAGCTGCTTTTCAACCTGGGTACGCTCAGGCATCTGGTTCATCAGTGCGTTCGAGTCAACATGCCCGATCTTGATGGTCTGGGCCTGAGCGCACGACATGAACAACATCAGACCGATGAGATAAAACGATTTGATTACATTTTTCATTTGCTGATAGATGGGTTTTAATGTGGCAAAATTAAACTTTTTTAGGCTTTTCTTACTGAAATGCTGCAGGTTAAGAAGCTTTAACGTTTACCTCCGCTTCTGTTTTCACGCCTGGTGATCTGCATCACCTTGCCCACTTCGTCGAGCACCTCATCGCTGATATCGAGACGCGGATTGGCGTAGAGCAGAACGGCACCGGCCGACTTGTCGAAAACGAAGGCATAGTTTTTGGTTTCAGCGATTTCCTGCATGGCATTATATATCTTCTCCTGAATAGGACTTACCAATTCGTTGCGTTTTTTGAAAAGATCTCCCTCGGGGCCGAAGTACTTCATTTGCAGATCTTTGGCTTCCTTCTCCTTTTTCAGTATATCTTCCTCACGCTTGCGTTTGAGGTCCTGAGGCAGCAACACGGCTTCAGTTTGATATGCCTTATACATTTCCTCAACCTTATCGAAGATCGCTTTTACTTCCTTTTCCCATTTCTGCGAAAGGGCGTTCAACTCTTCCTGTGCGTCCTTGTATTCAGGTATGTTGTTGAGGATATACTCAGTGTCAACATAGGCAAAGCGCTGGTTCTGAAGCTGAGCCATTGCGCCATAGCTCATCAGGGTGAGCAGAAGAATAGTGCTTAGGATTTTTACTTTCATGGCTGTGATATTTATCCGTGACTTATTACCAAAAAACCTGCCAAACTTTTAATCGATGGACTGGTTGATGGAGAAATGGAACTGACTCTTGTTGGCCGAGGGCATACCGTAGATAGGATCGAAGCCATAGCCCCAGTCGAGGCCCAGCAAACCGAACATTGGCAGAAAGATTCTGACACCCACACCTGCCGAACGTTTAACCTCGAAAGGATTGAACTCGCCGAAGCCCAGCCACGAATTGCCTGCTTCGAGGAAAGTGAGGCCATAAATGGTAGCGCTCGGGTTGAGCGAGAATGGATAGCGCAGCTCGAGCGTATATTTCGTGAAGATATTACCGCCGATGTTTTTGTCCTTATAATACATAGGTGTAATGGACTCGTTGGTATAGCCACGCATGGCGATGATTTCGCGGCCGTCGAAGTTGCTGTAGCCCGACAAGCCGTCGCCGCCAAGATAGAAGCGCTGGAAGGGTGTTACACCGATCTCGGAATTGTACGCACCCAAAAAGCCCATTCGCAGGCGGGCGGAGAGAACGAGCTTATTGACCGTTTCCACATACCAGGAAGTGCCAAGTTTCCATTTGTAAAACTCAACCATCCTGAACTTTTCGCTCTCGCTGATTTCGCTGTAATTTTTGTTCGAAAACGCTGAATAGGGCGGAGTTAGTTCGAATGAGAGTGAGAAATCGGAGCCTGAGCGCGGGAAAATTGGCTGGCTAACCGAGCTGCGGCCAAAGTTGATGGTGTAGCTTATTACGTTGAACGTTCCAGTGCCATTACCCACCCTGAACAGAGAGCTGTAGTTTTTAAGCGAATACCGCATCAGGTTGACACCCTGATAAAGGGTGAAAAAGTCGTCGGGCCATGTAAGGCGCTGGCCTATGCCGGCTGTGAAACCGTCGATTTTGAAGTAAGCCCGTGCCGTATCACTTTTCGGACGGCCATCGCTAAAGAGCGAATGGTAGAACGAAAGCGTGAGTGAGGTAGGCTTACGTCCGCCAAGCCAGGGCTCAGTAAACGAAGCACTATAGTTCATATAGCCCTTGCCAAAGGTTTGAAACCTGAGCGAAAGTTTCTGACCATCGCCCGAAGGCACTGGTTTCCAGGCTTCTTTTTTGAAAAGATTGCATGCTGAGAAGTTATTGAAAGACAAACCTAAGGTCCCGATCACACGGCCGTAGCCCCAGCCTCCGGAAAGTTCTATCTGGTCGGCCGAGGTTTCCTCCACCTTGTAGTCGATGTCCACTGTTCCGTTGGCATAATCAGGCTTTACATCGGGCTGAATGGTTTCGGCATTGAAGTAACGCAGGTTTGCCAGCTCGCGGGTGGTACGAATCACGTCGTTGCGGCTGAATAGCTGTCCGGGACGGGTGCGCAACTCCCTTACCACAACGTGGTCGTTGGTCTTGGTGTTGCCCTTAACGCCAACACTACTGATGCGAGCCTGTTTTCCCTCGCGGATTCGTATTTCAAGGTCAATGGAGTCGTTTTCGATACGCACTTCTACCGGCTCGGCACTAAAAAACAGATAACCGTCGTCCATGTAGAGCGATGTCACGTCAAAGCCGTTTTGGTTGTAGTTCAGATTGGTTTCGAGCAATTCACGGTTGTAAACATCCCCTTTGCTAATGCCGAGGATTGACGACAAGGTTTTGTCGTCGTACTTGGTATTGCCAATCCAATCGATGTTGCGGTAGTAGTATCGGTTGCCCTCGTATATGGTTAGCTTGAGTCCGATGTTACGATCGTCGATGCGGTAAAGCGAATCGCTGACCACCTGTGCATCGCGATATCCTTTTGAGTTATACTTCTTAACGATCTTTTCGAGGTCTTCCCTGAACTTGGCCTCATCATACTTCGACGATTTGAGAATGCGCAGCCTGTAGTTATCCGTAAAATAGGATTCAATGCGCTGAAGTGCGCTCACCGGCTTTAGACGGATGATATCGGCGGTGGCATCAACAATGGCAGGTCCAAGAGGATCGAGCGGGTTAAACGAACCCCTTTCCTTTGTCTCCTTCATGGCCGAGCGTACTTCGGCAGCAGTGAGTGCATCGTTGCCTTCAATAACAATTTCGCCAATTTTTACCTTTGCGTTTTTACGCACGATAATGTTGAGGTCAACATAATTTTCGCGCGAAGCATCAGGTTTTTGTTCGATTTCAACTTCGGTGTTCAAAAAACCTTTGGCGGCAAAGTGGTTTTGGATAATGCGTTCGGTACGCACAAAAAGGTGGTCGGTGGCTACATCGCCACGCGTAAGGTTTATTTTGCCGCGGATATCGTCGGCTTCCGATTTGCGAAGCCCCTGAAAGGAGAACTTCGAAACGCGGGGTCGCTCCTTGAGGTCGATACGCAGAAAAATAAGCCCTCCGGTGATGTTGGATGCCGAAATGCTGACGTTCTCAAAAAGTCCCTGATCCCATAGTTTTCTGATGGCATCGGTGATGCGGTCGCCGGGCACTTTTACCCGGTCACCAACTTTTAAGCCGCTAATCATTATCAGAACATTGGGGTCGAGGTACTGAACGCCTTCTACGGTAATACCGGCGATTTCATATTCACGGGGCCGTGAATAATCGAAGGGCGAGAGGTCCGAACCGATTGGAATTTGTGCGAAAGCCGGGGCATTGAGACTCCAGAAACTGATATTCAGCAAAATAAACAGGATAATTTTTCTTCCTGACAGGGCAAATGGCTTCATTCCTGCTTTTTTCCTTTTTTGATTTGTTCACTTGTTTGACCGAAACGTCTTTCGCGGCACTGAAAGTCGAGAATGGCCTTATATAGGTCTTCGCGCCTGAAATCGGGCCAGAGCGTCGGCGTAAAGTACAGCTCGGTGTAGGCAATTTGCCAGAGCATAAAATTGCTGATGCGATGCTCTCCACTTGTACGAATAAGCAGCTCAGGATCAGGCATATTGCTTGTCGTGAGGAATTGTTCCACACATTGCTGATCCACTTCCTCCGGCTTGCACTTTCCTTCGGCAACCAAACTGGCTATTTTCCGTCCGACCTGTGTAAGCTCCCACCTGCTCGAATAGCTCAGGGCGAGGGTGAGGGTCATGCGGGTATTACCAGCCGTTTCGTCAATGGCTCGCTGAAGCTGCTGCCGGTTAATCTCCGGCAGACTATCAAGGTC
>JAJTAY010000029.1 GCA_021287165.1 Bacteroidia bacterium
AGAACCCGAAATGATTGCAGATTTCATCGGGAAATACAAAACTATTGACCTGATGAATGATAATCCCAAAGGATCTGCCATTTATAACGCAATCTTCAATTTGTTTGTAATCAACGAAGCCAGAGACTGGTCAACTTTTGATTTACCGGAATATGAATCATTGGATGATCACCACATTGTTCCGCACTCCATTTTCAAAGACATTGCTGGAAGTTCGATTAATAGCATATTGAACAGAACACCAATTTCTGCTGATACCAATAGAAAGATTATAAGAACTCGAATGCCAAATGAGTATATCAAAGAAATGCTCGATAACAATGACCCTGAAAAAGTCTATGATGTCTTAGCTTCACATCTAATCAGCAAAAATGCAGTGGATGTTTTGCTTCGCAATCCGTTTACCAAAGAAGACTTTGAGGAGTTTCTATCTATCAGACAAGAAACTATTCGTGATGCCATTGAGAATCTTTTAATCAAAGAAAAGATAGACATCCCGGTTTCCCTGCAATCCCTAAATAATGCCATTGAAAAAATTGAACTTCAATTAAGGAGTGAAATTGTTTCAATCCTGGGGAATGAAATGGAAGTTTACAAATTAAATACACCATCTCACATTCAGGAAAAGGTAGATAAACGAGTTTCAAGTGAAATCAAAAAGAAGCCAGGTTTGAGTTTGGATGATTTCAATTCATTTTCAGAAAGACTGAAGTACTTCGATTTATTTGAACTCTATGAGTTATTAGTATCAAAGTCTAACTGGGCATCGTTTGATGATAAGTTCAAAAACAAAGAACAACTGCAACATAGGTTTAACCAACTTTCCACATTAAGAAATTGCATTCGTCATTCACGAAATGTTTCTCCCATAGAAAAGTTGGATGGAGAGGCTGCAATAGCTTGGTTTAATCAAATTCTAAAATAAAATATGAGCAACGAAAGCAATAACACATCAAGCATCATCAGCAAGGTATGGAGCTTTGCCACCGTCCTTCGCGATGATGGCGTAGGCTATGGCGACTACCTCGAACAAATCACCTACCTGCTGTTTCTGAAAATGGCAGATGAGTTCAGCAAACCGCCCTACAACCGCCAGCTGCCCATTCCAAAAGAATACAATTGGGAAAGTTTGGTTGCCAAACGTGGAGCGGAGTTAGAAAACCACTACACGAACCTGTTGCGTGAATTGTCGCAATCAAAAGGTATATTAGGGCAAATCTTTACCAAAAGCCAAAACAAAATTCAGGACCCTGCCAAACTCTTTAAGCTCATTGACATGATTGACAAAGAGCAATGGAGCACAATGGGAGCCGATGTAAAAGGAAAGATTTATGAAGGACTTTTGGAGAAAAATGCAGAAGACACCAAAAGCGGTGCAGGTCAGTATTTCACACCAAGAGCCTTAATCCGTGCAATGGTAGAATGTGTAAGACCCGAACCGATGAAAACCATAGCCGACCCTGCTTGCGGAACAGGTGGTTTCTTTTTAGCGGCTTATGATTTTATTGCCAATCCTGATAACTATTCACTAACCCGTGAGCAAAAGGAGTTTCTAAAACACAAAACCTTTTTCGGAAATGAAATTGTAGCCGGAACCAGAAGAATGGCATTAATGAATTTGTTCCTGCACAACATTGGCGACTTTGAAAGCGACAATTTTATTTCTCCTGCCGATGCTTTGATTTCGGATAGCGGTTTACGGGTAGACTATGTATTGGCCAATCCGCCTTTCGGCAAGAAAAGCAGTATGACTTTTACCAATGACGAAGGCGAACAAGATAGCGAAGACCTTACATACAATCGTCAGGACTTTTGGGTAACGACTAGCAATAAGCAATTGAACTTTGTGCAACACATACGCACCATGCTCAAATCAGACGGACGAGCAGCAGTAGTTTTACCTGACAATGTTTTGTTTGAAGGTGGTGCAGGTGAAACCATCAGAAAAAAACTTTTGGAAACAACCAACTTGCATACCATTCTCCGTTTACCGACAGGAATATTTTACAAGCAAGGCGTAAAAGCCAACGTGTTGTTTTTCGACAACAAACCGGCATCTAAAAACGCACAGACAAATGAGATATGGTTTTACGATTTCAGAACCAACATCAAGTTTTCGCTGAAAAAAAGCCCGATGCGTTTTGAAGATTTGCAGGACTTTATCAACTGTTACAACCCGACCAACATCAACAAGCGGAAAGAAACCTACCACCCTGACAACAATCCGGAAGGACGTTGGAGAAAATTCACCTATGACGAAATCATAGAAAGAGATAAAACCAGCCTAGACATTACCTGGATAAAAGACAAGAGCCTAACTGACCTCGACAATCTGCCCGACCCGGACGTATTGGCAAACGACATCATTGAAAACTTAAAATCAGGAATAGAAAGTTTTGAGGAAATTATGTTAACAATAAACGGGAAGTAGCCCACGCATTTGCAAGCACATTGCCAAGTCGCACCAGCCGACACGCAAGCCAAAACTTGGCAAAGAGTGATTCTGTCCCAACGCACAACCGAAAGACAATCAAGACAAAGGAAGAACACCGAACACACAACAGGCGTAGCCGTTGCACAACCTTCTAAAACTGCGCTTCAAAGCTCTTAAATATATTAGTTTAAAAAATTAGTATTGCAATAAGCCTATATGGCGCAAGTATAACATAAACTCTTCCAGAACTGATTTTCCATCAGAGCGCTCAGGGTGGAAAAAGGCCATAGAAAATCAGAAAAAGTGATCCCGGTATGAGGCCTTTCGGCTAAGTTGACTGCCCGAACAGTAGTTTGGCGATGCTTAGAGATGAATCTGAGGTATTTCTTGAGATCGTAGCAGGTGGCAGCCAACAGGACATGTTTGTTGGCCTGTTTGATACCTCGGTCGTTTATACGCCTCATGTTTAGGAAGTTCAGCAATGTTCCCAGCTCCGGTTCGACGGTTTTGCCTAATCCTTGTTTAATTTATCACCTTTTGACTGGATTCTCCGGATGCTTTTCATAGCTTTTTTGCATGGCAAAAATGGAGTTGTGCAACAGGCACACGGGTTTTGCGTCCGACGGGCTGACGTGTCTCGTCATACATGACGAGAGAGCTTTGTGTCCGCCTAAGGCGGATTCAGTGCTGGCAGACACATTTGTGCTTTGTAGTCCACTTATTCGCCAGGCGCCAAACCGAAAGTGCTGAAGTTTTTGCTGTGGAATAAGCTGATTCAGCGAAAGATTTATAAAACAGCATCTTAGATAATATTGCGTATTACGTGCCATATCCACAAGTAATAGCATCAGCGGAGTTTGGGCCGATCCGGCTAAGGCCTTCGGCCTTATGCCCTAAAAGCCCAATCCCGGTCCCAAACAAGTTTAGGCCTTTAGGAGGGATTAGTTCCGCAGATCCCTGAGCAGGTGTCTTCAACCCAAAGCAGGCACGACTTGCTTCGCTCGTCTTGTTTTGCTTTCAGGCAATGCCGCTTGTGCAAGCACAGCGGGGGATTAGCTTCGCTGATCCCTGGCTGGGGGGCTTCAACCGATCCGGCTAAGGCCTTCAGCCTTATGCCCCAAAAGCCAAAGCCCGGCCTCAAACAAGTTTGGGGGGATTAGCTTCGCTGATCCCCGGTGGTGGGGCTTCAACCGATCCGGCTAAGGCCTTCGGCCTTATGCCCTAAAAGCCAAAGCCCGGCCTCAAACAAGTTTGGGCCGGGCTTTGGCTTTTAGGGATGCGCTTCGCGCATTGCCGGATCGGTTGGCGGAGGAAGAGGGATTCGAACCCCCGGTTCCCGCGAAGGAACAACGGTTTTCAAGACCGCCGCAATCGACCACTCTGCCATTCCTCCGCTGCAAAGTTACAAACATTTGGCACTTCCCAAAACATACAAGCTCCTTTCAAACCAAAAACACAGGCCCGGCACCCTTTGCCTTTGCAGGCATTCCGCTTTCTCGCTTTTATGATTATATTTGTCAATGTGATGTTTTGATCGTTTTGCTCTTTTACCTTTAAATACTTAATGCACTGGTTTATATGAGTATCCCACAAGCTAAAGCGACACGAATACTTTTTTTAACGCTCCTGTTAGCCATTAATCTGACTGCCTTAATTGCCCAGAATCAGGATAAAAGTCTGAGGGCATATCTGTCCTATGCTACTTTCAACGTACCCGGCGGTGATCCCTATATAGAGGTTTATCTGGCTATCGATGGCAAAAGCATCGTTTTTATCCCGGTGGCCGAAAAGGAATATCAGGCTCAGGTGGACATCACCATCAGCTTTGCGCGCAGCGACAGCATCCTCAGTTTTGCAAAATATACGCTCAACAGCCCGAAGATCAACGACCTGGGCCGCGCAGCCATTGGTATTATCGATCAGCAACGCTTTTTCCTGCCTGTGGGGAGCTACGCCATGGGGATCGAAATGTCCGACCCAAACAACAGTCAGGTGCCTCCGTTCTCCACTTCCGAAATTGTTAATCTGGAGTTCAATAATGATGCGCTGCAGTTTTCGGCCATACAGCTCATCGAACGTTTCGAAACCGCCACAAAACAAACTGAACTCACCAAAAACGGATATGATCTGATTCCAATGGTCTATGCATTTTACCCTGCCTCGGCCAACCGGCTCAATTTCTACACCGAAATATATAATGCTGAGAAAGTTTGGGGTGCCGAAGGAAAGTTTCTGGTCAACGGTTTTATTGAGTCGGCCGAGAATATGAGCAGGATGAACGATTTTGTGTTCCGGAAAAGAATGGACGCCAAACCGGTGAACGTGATCCTGCACAGCCTCGACATTGCTCAGCTTCCCTCAGGAAACTATAATCTGGTGTTGGAAGTGCGCGACCAGAACAATAAAGTCGTGCTGAACAACAAAATCTTTTTCCAAAGGTCGAACCCCGGTGTGGAGTTTCGCCTTGGCGACCTTTCGTCGGTGGTTGTCGGAAACACCTTTGCAGCGCGTATTTCGAATGCCGACAGCCTGCGCGATTTTCTGCGCTGCATAGCGCCCATCGCTTCTGAAGCTGAACGCGATTATGCCTACAACCTGACGAAAACAACGGATATACCCACGATGCAGCGTTTTTTCTACAACTTCTGGCAAAAGCGGAATTATGACGACCCTAATTCAGAATGGCAAAAATATTATCTGGAAGTCCGGAAGGTCAATGCCGCCTATTCCACGAAAACAAAACGGGGTTACGATACCGACCGCGGCAGGGTTTATCTGAAATATGGTCCGCCCGATCAGGTGGTGGAGAACTACAGCGAACCTGGGGCCTATCCTTACGAAATATGGCACTATTATACGCTAGGACGCCAGCGCAACAAACGCTTCGTTTTTGCTACCAAGGATATGGTTACCAACGACTTTGCCTTGATTCACAGCGATGCCATCGGCGAACTGTCCAACTACCGCTGGCAGCTTGATATCTACAAACGCACCTGGGACCCTCATAGCATTGACGCCACCAGTCCGGAAGATATTTTTGGCAACAGAGCGTACGACTTCTACAAAAATCCCCGATAATTCCGAAGGATTAGGCTAGTTATACTGCAAGGCTTTAAATTTGCCCTTTTATTTTTTCCTGATGACCAAAGTTGCTTATTGGGTATTTATTGCATTGTCGGCATTTTTAAACATTTTGCCGAAAAGTCTGCGTTATACATTCTCCGATTTAACGGCTTTCTTACTTAAAAATGTTTTGCGTTACCGCAGAAAGGTCGTACGCAACAATCTTACGAAAAGCTTTCCCGATAAGTCGATCAAAGAAATCAAGCGGATCGAACAAAGGTTTTACCGCAATCTTGCCGACCTGTTTGTCGAATCCCTGCAACTCCTGACCATTAAGGGTGATAAATTGGTTAGTCAATTTAAGATTGAGAATAAAGAGTTGATCGATAGGGTTTTAGCGAACGGAAAAAGTGCCTTCGTAGCTATCGGACACTCGGGCAATTGGGAGTGGTTTGGCGTTTACCTTTCGATCTTGTTTCCGGGTAAGGCCGGATCGCTTTACAAAGCCCAGCGCAATAAAATGTTCGACTCGTTGATTTATCGTATGCGAACCAGGCTTGGCAATCTGCAGATGCTCGAATCGAAAAGCGCCTACAGATTATTGGCATCTCAAAGAAACAGCGCAAACATAGTACTTATACCGGGCGACCAAACGCCAGGAGGTAAAACTACCGACCACTGGACAAACTTCATGAATCAGGAAACGCCATTTTTTAACGGCCTGGAGAAAATGGCAACGAGCCTCGGCTTTGAAGTGTTTTTTGCCGATCTGCAACGTATCGGGAGAGGCTTTTACCTCGCCCGAATTGAGGAGCTTGCTACCGATGTCAGAGAGATGCAACCCGGCACCATCACAGAAGCTTATGCGCGCAGGCTCGAGCAGGCCTTGTTGAGCAAGCCCGACAACTGGCTCTGGAGTCACCGAAGGTGGAAACACAAACGAAACAAATCAGCGCAATGAGCAAAGATATCGCAGTGGTAATTCTCAACTACAACGGAAAACGTTTTCTTGAACGTTTTCTCAACGATGTCGTGCGCTATAGTCCTGAAGCAGAAGTGGTTGTGGCGGACAATGCCTCGAAGGACGGATCGGTGGATTATCTACAATCCAGGCATCCGGAGGTAACGATTCTTGTGAATGAGAAGAATTTTGGATATGCCGGGGGGTATAACCAAGCACTTGAAAAGCTCCACCATAAGTATTATGTTTTGCTGAACTCTGATATTGAAGTAACGGATGGCTGGTTGTCGGCTATGCACCACTTCATGGAGGCAAATCCTGATGTTGCGGCATGTCAGCCGAAATTGCTTTCGTATGCCGATATGGCTTATTTCGAGTATGCGGGAGCCGGTGGCGGGTTTATCGATAAGTTCGGTTATCCATTTTGCAGGGGCAGATTGTTTCAGACCATCGAAGCGGATGAGGGGCAATACAATGATATTCAGGAGGTTTTCTGGGCCAGTGGTGCCTGCATGTTTGTGCGGCGCGAGGCCTTTTGGGCAGCAGGCGGCTTCGATGCCGATTTTTTTGCTCATATGGAAGAAATTGATCTCTGCTGGCGGATGAAGCACAAGGGTTGGAAAGTCATGTATGTTCCGCAGTCGAAAGTGTATCATATTGGAGGAGGCACACTGCCGAAAATTTCGTCGCGAAAGACCTACCTCAATTTTCGTAACAACCTTTCGATGATTTTTAAAAACATGCCTTCCAGCTATTTTGTCTATGTGATTGGTTCACGGCTGTTTCTGGATATTATTGCCAGCCTGAAGTTTCTTGTGGAAGGCGGTTGGGGCGATTTTTTCGCAGTCTGGCGTGCGCATGCCCATTTCTATCGCAAAATTCCGGCGCTAAGGCGTAAGCGAGCGGCCATTAAGCCGGGTAAAGTGAGTCGTATTTATCGCAGAAATATCGTAATAGACTATTTCTTATTGCAGAAGCGATACTTCAGCGAGCTGAACCAAAGCAAAATGACCTAAACTATTGGTTTTTTACCAGATTTTCGGCTGCAGCAATTCCCAATGCATAGCTTTCTGTTCCAAATCCGCTGATCACACCGGCGGCAGCGGCTGCAATATAACTAAAGCTGCGGTATTCTTCGCGTGCATGGATATTGCTGATATGCACCTCGATGACAGGAACACTGATTGCACGTACGGCATCGGCGATTGCCAGACTCGTATGGGCATAAGCCCCGGGATTGAACACGACGGCATCGTATCTCCCATCGGCTTTGTGCAATAAATCAATCAGCTGCCCTTCGTGGTTGCTTTGCTCATGCCCGATTTCATGCTGCGGAAAACGCGCAATCAGGCCATCTATAAGCATCTGCAGACTCATTGAACCATAAATTTCAGGCTCACGTTTTCCGAGAAGGTTCAAATTTGGGCCGTTGAGGATCAATAGTTTCATCGCAATCGGATTAAATGAAAAAGCCTGTGACCATAGCCACAGGCCTGCAAGTTAGCAATATTTTCAAGCTTATCGAGCAGCGCTGAGTGCAGCCTCGTAATCGGGTTCCTGCACGATTTCGGGTACTTGTTCGGTGTAGATCACTTTACTGTTTTCGTCGAGAACAACAACTGCCCTCGAATGCAAGCCGGTGAGCGCCCCATCGGCTATGGTAACGCCAAAATTTTTGCCAAAACTGCCATCCCTGAAATCGCTGGCAGTTACCACGTTTTCAAGGCCTTCGACCGAGCAGAAGCGCTTATTGGCAAAGGGGAGGTCTTTCGATACGCAAAGAACAACAGTGTTTTCGAGCTTCGAGGCTTCTGCATTGAAACGGCGAACCGAGGCAGCACATACATCGGTATCGAGGCTCGGGAAAATGTTGAGAATGACTTTCTTGCCTTTCAGATCGGACGGCGTAACGACACTCAGGTCCGACTTTACGAGTTTAAAATCCGGGCTTACACTGCCTTTTGCCGGCAAGTTGCCAACAGTGTTGATGGGGTTTCCTTTAAGGGTAATTGTTGCCATAGTGTGCAGTTAATTTGGGATTAAACACTTAAAAAATCTTTTTTGTTCAATGCTTAATCAGTGATATAAGTGTAAATGTACGCTCTTCTCATGATGAGTTTGCCTGCGTCGTCGAATACTTCGATCGTTTCGGGCAGCCCCTTTGCATTGTATGTGTAAACATCAGTTCGCTGAAGGGCTTTGTCCGGACCGAGCTTTTCTATTCTGCTAAAATCGCCGGCAGCGTTATAGCTGTATGTGAAGTAATATTCAAGCTTTTCCGCAGCGTTGTACACTTCTTTTGCTGATCTCAGTCCGTCATAGCCAAACCTGTTTATAGTTCTGATCATCAATTTTCCTGTGGCATCACGCTGAATTGCCCCCGTATTTTTCCCAGCTTCGTAGGTGTATTGTATGGTGTATTGTATGCTGAAATCGGGCTTATACTTGGTAGCCAGTACGGTATCGGTTAGATAAGTGTATTCCAGAATTCCTGAAATCCGAAAACTGCTATCGTAGCTCACTACTCGTTTAATCAAATTTAAATCGTTGTATTCCAGCGCGTTCATTTCTAAGATTCTACCTTCTTCATCATGATCTGCGTCCAGCACAAGGTTCCCCTGACGATCGTAGGTCTGCGTGATATGGGTTTTTGTTTCATCCTTAGCATCGAACATTACGATATTGCTTTCTCTGCCCTGGGTATCATAAATCCATTCGGCCAGCTTGCGGTTTTTGCCGTCTGTTCCAGCCTGCATGGCCGTAGACTTCAAAACACCAGCCTCACGATATTTTTTTCGGCTGTTCAGAAGGGTTTCGCGCTCTGCTACCGACTTTGGGGGTTCGATGTGTGCTTCACCAGCTAGTGCTGTAAGCAGCATCTGTGAGATAATCAGCGTTTTACGTAACATGTTGGTTTGGTTTTGGATTAAATGTGCAGGCCCGCATGTTGATATACGGGCCTGCAAAAGGTTAAAATTTACTGCTTAAAGAAAAGATCATATTCCGGCCTGGTGCCACCAGCCCTGAGCTGTAAGGCCTGTAGCGGCGATCAGTAATATTCTCGATGCCAGCCGATACGAAAAAGCGCTCTGAAATCTGATGCATAAGCTTGATATTGAGGGTATGCCATGCCGGTGCAAAGGGTTTTCCATCAGCATCTTTGGCGTACATGTAATCTTTGGTAAGCTCTTCCTGAGGCATTTTCGCATTTGTTACGGATGCGTTGTAGATCCAGTAGAACTCGATAGTGGTCGCTTGCTGGCGGTAAACGAGGGCCGACCTGAGCAGCAGGGGAGCGGCATGGCGCAGAGGACTTCTATCGCCGTTATCCAACTCTTCTTCACCTTTCTGCCATACAAAAGTGCTTCGCCACGAAAACCCTGAAAGCGGTTTCACCTCCAAAGCGGCCTGAATGCCGTAGACCTCAGCGAGTGCAGCATTTTGAATAGCCATCACCTTACTCATTTCACCGTTGTAAAGTGCGCTGTCGGCACCATTGAGCGTAAACGGCCTACGCACCATCGCTTTGTCAAGATAGCTATAATAGGCAGTTAGGTCGGCCTTCACCTTCTCTCCAAATTGCTGTGCCAGCCCGATTTCGGCCGAGTATAGGTATTCGGGTTTAAGGTCGGGATTTGGCACTGTAACGGTTCCGGGCTCAGAATCAAAAATCTTTCCCATATCGTCCACATTTGGTGCTCTGAAACCTGTGGCAAGATTGAGGCTGATACTTGTTTTGTCCGATGGATTAATGAGGGTGCCAAGGCTGCCGGTGATCGCACCTTTGCTTGTTTGCGCTTCGCTGAAAGGCAGACCGGTAAGCTTCTGATCGAATGCGGCTTTCATGTCGAAATAACTGTAGCGCGCGCCAGCCTGCAGCAAAGCCTGACTGTTGATTCGGTGACTTAGGTTGGCATAAGCCGCAATGCTGTTCCAGTCGGCTATGGGATAGCGGGCCGCAACTTCACTCACTTTACCGGTCTTGATGTTAACATCTTCCCCGGTAGAGTGCACATCGTTTGTCACCCATTCCATACCATAACCAAGCGTACTTTTTTCTGATAATGATTTACGGAAATCCGCGTTGACTGACCATGCGACCACTTTTTCCCAACGCTGACGCAGAACATTGCGGTTCAGATCGCGGTCGTGCCTGCTTTCGGCAAAATCCTGCCTTGCAACGGAGAGCTGCAAATTGTCCATTATCAGGTTTGGTTTATTCCATTGCAGATTAAAATGGTTCATGGTCCAATCCTGAGGGCCGTAGTACCATTCGGCACTGCGCGGAAGCTTGTTGCGCATGCGGAGCAATCGGTCGTAGCGATCGTAATTGCTTGTTGTGGAATGAATTATGGTATAGTTGAGATTCAGGTAGGGATTCAATGGAATCATAAATTTCTGCAGAAGATTCCATTGTTTATACCCGCTTGGATTCTGGATAAGCGGGTCGGGGTTCTGAACCACCCTGTCCACACTGTCGATACGCTCTATATACCAGGTCTTTAGGTACTCATCCCTGCCATAACGGCCCATGCGCAAATGATCGAATTCGTTAAAGCTAAAACTTGTCAGTGAAGCTACCTTTTTACCACCGGCCATCAAATGAAAATGCATGGTTTTTTCGCTGTTGGCCGAAGCATATCGCGCAGTTGCAAAGCCTTTTATGCCCGGACCCTCTTCCATGATTTCGGGTTTGATGGTATTGAAAAGCATTACGCCTCCGATGGCATCGCTGCCATACATCACCGAGCTGGGACCAAAAAGTACTTCAGCACTTTTCAGACTAAAAGGGTCGATGGAAATGACGTTTTGCAGATTACCACCTCTGAAGATTGCATTGTTCATACGCACACCGTCAACTGCTATCAAGAGTCTGTTTGTAGCAAAGCCGCGAATCATCGGGCTGCCACCGCCTTGCTGACTTTTCTGAATAAACACCTCACCGCCCGAACCAAGCAGGTCCGCTGCCGTTTGGGGATTGTTCAGGGCAATACTTTGGCTGGATATCATCGACACGCGCTGTGGAACGGCTCGCGCATCCTGTGCCCAGCGGCTTGCCGAAATCACCACTTCACCAAGATTTATGTCGGCCGGACGCATAGCTACCAGCCATTTGCGTTGCTCAAGCTGACCTTTTCCCAGACGTTTTGTCTGATATCCCAGCATCGAAAACACCAGGGTGTCGTTCGATGCAAGCGGTTTAATCTGCACCTTGCCGTTTAGTCCGGCCACCTGACTTGAACCCGTTTGCAGGTTTGTTACTGTTGCGTAGGGGAGGGGCTGGCGGCTTTGTGCGTCAAGGATTGTTATGGTTTGTGAATAGGTCAGATGGCTAAGGCATAATGCCAATGCCATGAGACAATGTTTAAATCTCATAACTTAAAATTCTTAGGAAATAATTGTGAAAGAATTGATTAGCCTTGATTAAAGCCAGTTTTCAATTCGGGAGGCTTGCAGCTCTGCGTGCAATAACTGCCATGTGTATGAACGATCTTGTCCAGGAATACAACATTTTGGCCAGTATCAACTGAGGACTTTTCGACTTTTGTCTGGCAAATCCAATGGAATGCATAAAGCTGCTCGATACACTTACTTAACGGCTTTCGTCCATTTTCAGCCATCTTGCGCTCAATTTTACGCTTTAGCTTTGTTTCCTTCCGGTCAGGGTAAACCACATATCGGGTTACTGTGCCCAAATCCTGAGTCGATACAATGTCGTACATCTCGCTTTCCCAGATGAATTCTCCAGCATGTATGCGGATGAATCTTCCGTTGTTGGACTTTTCCAGATCTTTTGGAATATCCAGCACAATAAGTTCTTCGTTATCAATGCCTTTCGACAATTTATGGCCTGCCTGCATCTGGGCATCGAATAGTTTAACCGCGAGCATCAGGCTGCCGGCGTGAGGCAACATAACGAATATTGCAAGCGCAACAAGTGCTGTCAGGCTGAGTCTCTGCATCTATACTGCAAAGCTATGGATTTTGCTTCGCCTGTTTCTTGCCGCTAACCCTATTTATAAGGGTTCGAATAAACAAAGCTATTATTATCAGAACAACCGATGCTGCGGCCAGCCACTTCAGGCCATTGATTACCCCTCCTGTTGCAGCGATTATCCTGTTGAAACCTGGGTACATTCCCAACATTGTAAGGGTAATCAGGTTTTCTAAGGAATCGAGTATCGAAGGTACCCATGCCAGACGACGTAATCGGATGTTTTTAACAGCTAAGGCGCCAATGAGCAGATAAAACAATCGGCCATATATCAGCAGATAAATCATGTCCACAATTCCGGCAACGAAATAATAGCTGCTTCTTCCGGTCGAACCAAGCTTTTTTAGTGTTTCAAAAGCCTGGTCGGGAGTATAGAAAAACTTTGAATCGAGCATGCCCGCCCCCGAATTGTGAAAGATCGTAAAAGCCGGGAAAATGAAAATGATGAAAATCAATACGAGTATAGATAGTGCTGCTATTCTGATTGTCAGTGCCTTCATGATGAATTTTTTTCAAATTTAAATTGTTTTTGCCGCTTTGCAAGTTTGGAATCGAAATGGTCCTAATCTGTAGGTTAACTGCTCTGTGAGCTATCGGGCTTAGACGAATGAGGCTTAATCTTGTATCAATTGCTTTTAACCAGATAGTAATGCCCGACCAGTTTCTTGAAAACAAAAAAGCCGCCTTTGTGAGGCGGCTTTTGTGGTGATTTGTCCGGGACTCGAACCCGGGACCCTTTGCTTAAAAGGCAAATGCTCTACCGGCTGAGCTAACAAATCATCCGTTTTGAGGGTGCAAAAGTACAACATTTTTCCATAGCCCAAGCAAGCAACCTAATTTTTATTTCACAACAATTCGCCCTTGCCTTGACGCAAAATAACCGGTTCATCGCCAGTACAGTCCACAATGGTGCTGGGTTGATTGCCTCCGTAGCCAGCGTCGATGACAATATCTACCTTGTCGCGAAAGTTGTCGTAGATGATCTCGGGATCGGTGGTGTATTCCAGTATTTCATCATCGTCGAGGATGGAAGTAGTCATAATAGGATGGCCCAGTTCGCTTACAATGGTCTGTATAACCTTTTCGTTTGGAATACGAATGCCAATGGTACGTTTTTTATTCTGAAACAGCTTGGGGATATTGTTGTTCGCTTCGAGAATAAAGGTGAAGGGGCCGGGCAAATTTCGTTTCATTAGCTTGAAAACCTCGTTACCAATAGGACGGGTAAATTCCGATAATATGCTCATATTATGGAAGATAAACGAAAAATTGGCTTTTTCTTTTTTTACGCCTTTTATCTGTGCGATACGATCAAAAGCCTTTGGATGCCGAATACTGCAGCCCATGCCGTAAACGGTATCCGTAGGAAAAATAACCACACCTCCGTCGTTGAGGCAATCGACTACTGTGCGAATGTGTCGCGGTGAAGGATTCTCGGGATAGATTTTCAGCAGCATTTTAACAAAAACTTTATTCAAACCGAGAGCTAAGATAGCCAAATTAACCATTGCAGCCTGATAAAAACGAAAAAGGGTAAGCTGACATATCGCACCGCTCAACCATTTGCCCTTGCTTCCTTCCGGACCTGGGGGGGTTCAATGGGAGCTGGTCGTATGAGGCTTACCCGCTGCAAAAGTACAAAGAATTCGGCTGCAACAAGTTTTTTTTGTCGAGCCCAGTGGAACAATAGCGAACGAAGTTGATGTAAATAACCTATAATCAGTCGCTTATAAATCCAAAGGCGGGAGATTTTATTCTGTTGGTAAAATATTCTACCTTCGTTGGTCATTAATTAATGCTTGATGTACAAGAGCTGGCAGTTTCTGCTTGTTATGATTGTTACCGGCCTTTTTACAGGCTTGATTGCATTCGTAGTCTATCTGGGCCTGCTCAGTTTCATTCACAGCATTTTTTCGCCTGTCAATCTGCTGCTCTATATTGTGCCATTTGTTGGCATGTGGATTGCCGCAGTCAGACTCCGGAACCGCTATAATTATGGAATGATGCGCTTCGGGCAGGGTTTTCGCATAAGCTTTTCAACAGGTTTTGTTTCTGCGCTGGTTTTTTCCGGCTTAGTCTATTACCTTTTTTCCGGCCTCCTGGAGCCTTTGCTCAATCAGCGTATCAATACGCTGGTAGGGCAGGCTGTGCTTGAAAATCCTTCACTCGGTCTGGAAGAGCTCAACAACCGAAAAGAACTGGTTCATCGCATGATGGCACCACTAAGCCAGGCAGTCTATTTTTTTGCATTCAACTTTGTCCTGCTTCCGGTGTCGGCTTTCCTTATTGCTATCTTTGCCCGCAGACGTGGCCGCATACTAAACGAAGAAGAATAACACCATAAAACCATCATTATGAAAAACTTTCAGATTTCAGTGAAGTTCGGTCTGATTACAGGTATTGTACTCATACTCTACTCAGTAATACTTTATCTCACGAATGTCAACATTTTCAGCCCGATGGTTTCCATCACCAGCATGCTGGTCAATTTTGTGTTTTTGATTGTCATGGCTGTTATCGCCATGAACAAAACCAGGGATGAAGTATTCGGGGGTAAAATAAGCTATCTCAACGCCTTACTTGCCGGCTTTATCCTGATGATCGTCTCAGGCTATCTTGGAGCGCTGTACAACTATGTTTTTTCCACAGCTATCGATCCGGGCTATATTCAGGGACAGCTGTCAAATTTCATTGACAGCATGGAGGGCAAAATCCCGGAAGATGCCCTCGACAAGATGATCGAATCGATGGAGAAAAATACCGACCCATCGCGTTCGCTTTTGCGCTCGGCCTGGATAACCCCTGTTTTCGCGCTTATTGTCAGCGCGATAGCCGCTGCATTCATCAAAAAGGATAAAACCAACGAATTTCCTGCATAATTAAACTGAATGGATCTTTCGGTCGTCATTCCGGTCTATAACGAAGAAGAGTCGCTTGGGGAGCTGACCGGCTGGATAAGAAAAGTGCTTAGCGACCGTGGCCTGAGCTACGAGTTGATATTTGTGGACGATGGCTCGCGCGATGGCTCATGGAAGGTAATCCGCAGTCTTTCGGACGGCAACAGCGACATTAAAGCCCTGAGGTTCAGACGCAATTATGGAAAATCTGCAGCACTGAACGAGGGTTTTAAGGCCAGCACTGGCAAAGTAGTCATCACGATGGATGCCGATTTGCAGGACAGTCCCGACGAACTTCCCGCTCTGTATGATATGATTGTCATTCAGGGCTACGACCTGGTTTCGGGCTGGAAGAAAAAACGTCGCGACCCGCTCAATAAAACCTTGCCTTCAAAGGTGTTCAACCTTACTACCCGGGCTATCAGCGGAATCCGTCTCCACGACTTCAATTGCGGCCTTAAGGCATACAGCGGCGACCTTATAAAAAGTATTGAGATTCAGGGCGAAATGCACCGATATATCCCTGTTATTGCCAAGTGGGCCGGTTTCGGCAAGATAGGCGAAAAGGTTGTGGAGCACCGCGAACGTCGCTTTGGTAAATCGAAATACGGCATGAGCAGGTTTATTAAAGGCTATCTCGATCTGCTCTCCATCACCTTTATCACCAAATTCGGCAAGCGGCCCATGCACCTCTTTGGCAGTATTGGTAGCCTGATGTTTTTGATTGGATTTGTAATTGCAGGGTATCTTGCATATGGCAGGATTTTCCACGAGGCTTACCGCATGACCGAACGACCGCTGTTTTATTTTGGTCTGCTGGCCATGATTCTTGGTACGCAATTGTTCGTCACAGGATTCCTTGCTGAACTGGTTTCTCAGGCTTTTCAAAAAATGGGGAATCAGTATTCTATTTCTGAACGTATTAATATTCAAGAAGATAACTAATAATGAAAATTCATCTTGTTTCGGGTGGTTGCGGCTTTGTAGGGCGTAATATGGTGAAGCGGCTGCTGACGACCACCGCCGACCATGTATTTATGGTCGACGACCTTTCAATTGGCCGGCACCCCTCGGAGTGGCTACCCAACTATAAAAGCACAAAGCGTGGCGACCTTGAGGTGATAGGCGAAGATCAACGCTTGTTTTTCTGGAAAGGTGATTTCAGGGACCTGCTATTTCATATGCGGCAGCAGCCTGACTACCTTCAAAAAGCATATAATATTGAATTTGAGCGTTTCAGCGATGTTTTCCATTTTGCAGCCATCGTAGGTGGAAGGCTGAAAATTGAAGGCGACCCCATGATGGTAGCCCTCGATCTGAGTATTGACGCTGAGTTTTTCTATTGGGTTACGCAGCACAAACCCGAGCGTGTGCTTTATCCCAGCTCGAGCGCAGCTTATCCTGTAAGTTTGCAAACCGATCAGGCTGCGATTGCACTGAGTGAAGGCGACATCGATTTTGAAGGCAATCTTGGAACACCCGATATGACCTATGGCTGGTCGAAGCTAACAGGAGAGTTTTTAGCTCAAATTGCTGCTAAATACTACGGAATCAGGGTGGTATGCATAAGGCCATTTAGCGGCTATGGCGAGGATCAGGAGACTTCCTATCCCGTGCCAGCGATCGCTGCGCGCGCAGCCCGACGCGAAGACCCCTTCGAAGTTTGGGGAAGTGGTAAGCAGGGCCGTGACTTCGTGCACATCGACGACATTCTTGACTTCATTTTTGTACTCCTCGACAATGTTTCCGACGGTTCGGCCTATAATATTGGCTCTGGAAGATTGACCAGTTTCCTCGAACTTATCGAACTGTTCGGAGAAATAGCTGGCTACAAACCAACAATAAAACCGCTGCTCGACAAACCTGTGGGCGTGCACTCGCGATACGCCAATATGGACTTAGTTTTCAATAAGTTTGACTGGAGGCCGAAGATTTCGCTCCGCGAAGGCATGGAGAGGGTTTATCGCAGGCAACTAGAACTCAACCGATGAAAACGAAACTTCCTCATCCGCTCATTGCGCCATCGTTGCTTTCGGCCAATTTCCTCGAGCTTGGCAAGGCTGTTGATATGATCAACGAAAGCGAAGCCGATTTCATTCATTGCGATGTGATGGATGGGATGTTTGTACCGAATATCAGTTTCGGCTTGCCGGTTATCGAAGCCATAAGCCGTGTTGCTGAAAAACCACTCGACGTTCACCTGATGATCGAAAAGCCTGAACGTTATCTGGAGGCATTCCAAAAGGCCGGGGCTCAAATGCTTTCGGTTCATTATGAGGCGAGTACGCATTTGCACCGCACGCTCGATCAGATAAGAAAACTAGGCATGCAATCCGGCGTGGTGCTCAACCCGCATAGTCCGATAGAGCTGCTAACCGATATTATCGGTTTCTGCGACTTCGTTTTACTGATGTCGGTCAATCCGGGCTTTGGCGGTCAGACCTTCATTCAATCCTCCATCGAAAAAGTGAAGCGTTTGCGAAACCTCATCGATGAACGTGGTCTAAATGTTTTAATTGAGGTGGATGGTGGGGTTGACCGAAATACGGCACCTTTGCTGGTGCAGGCCGGTGCGGATATTTTAGTGGCCGGCAATGCTATTTTTAAAGCTTCAAGCCCAAAAGAAGAAATTAAGGTTTTAAAGAATTGCGTCCATGGTAATTGAGATTTCTCGTCAGGAAAGCAATGCGCAAAAATTGCCCGATTGGACTGGTTATCAGTTTTTGGTTGTTGAAGACACCGATTCGAATAAACAGCTCATCGATACTTTTCTCAGCCGGACCGGGGCAAAGCTTCATTTTGCCTATACTGGACTGGAAGCCGTTGAGGCCGTGCAAAAGAACCCCGAAATTGGTCTGGTTTTGATGGATATCCGTCTGCCGGAGGTAAACGGGCTTACGGCCACCAAAATCATCAAGCAGATGAGACCGGATCTCCCGGTGCTGGCTCAAACTGCATACGCAATGGATGCGGACAGGCAGGCTTGTTATGCTGTAGGTTGCGATGATTTTCTGTCGAAACCGTACAGAAAATCGGAATTGATTTCACGAATAAATGAGTTGTTGAACAAATAATTAAACGTCATCCCGTCATGAATGAAATATTAAATACACTGAAGCCTGAAGGCGTTTGGAAGTATTTCAGGGAGATTACTCTGGTGCCCAGACCCTCGAAGAAGGAAGAGAAAATTATCCAATACCTGATAGACTTTGCAACGAGCAACCAATTGAAGTACAAAGTGGATAAGGTTGGAAATGTTGTTATATACAAACCAGCCACTGCTGGCTACGAGAATCGTAAGTCTGTAGTCCTGCAAAGCCATGTGGACATGGTTTGCGAAAAAAACAGCGACAAGGATTTCGATTTCGACAATGACCCGATAGAGGTGAGGATTGAGAATGGATGGGTAAAGGCCAATGGCACTACCCTGGGGGCCGATGATGGCATTGGGATGGCCTGTCAGCTGGCCATTCTTGCCGACAACAGCCTCAAGCATGGCCCTATCGAATGCTTGTTTACCATTGACGAAGAGACCGGGCTTACAGGAGCTTTCGAGTTGGATGCCAATCTTTTGGAAGGCCGCATCCTGTTGAATCTCGACTCGGAGGACGAAGGCGAACTCTTTATTGGTTGTGCCGGCGGCAAGGATACAGTAGTTGAGCTGCCATTTGGTCTCGAATCGGCCCCTGCAGCACATTCCGCTTATGAAATTATTGTAGGTGGGTTGAAGGGAGGTCATTCAGGCGATGATATTCACCGTGGTTTGGGCAATGCCAACAAGATTCTGAACCGTATTCTCTGGGAAGCAACCAGGGCCAGCCAAATCCGGATCAGCTTCGTGGAAGGCGGCAACCTGCGCAATGCCATTGCCCGTGAAGCAAAAGCCAGATTTGTCGTTGCTCCCGATCAGGAGCAATCGTTCAAGGTCCTTTTCGAGCAACTTTCGGCCGACATTAAAAACGAATTCCACATTGCTGACCCGGGGCTGACAATCACCCTGCAAAAGCTGGAACAGTCTCCTGATAAAGTGCTGCAGTCAAAAGATCAGCATAATCTGCTCAACAGCCTGTATGCATGCCCTCATGGGGTTATTGCCTATTCGCAAACCATTCCGGGTTTTGTTGAAAGCAGCACCAATTTGGCCTCCATCAGGATGAAGGAAGATCATTTCCTGATTGCCACCAGCCAACGCAGCTCCGTGGAATCGGCCAAAGATGATGTGGCCAATATGGTGCGTGCTGTGTTCGAAATGGCAGGCGCAAAGGTGCGGCATACGGATGGCTATCCGGGCTGGACACCCAATCCCGACTCAAAAATTCGCGAGATTACCGAAAGTGCCTATAATCAGCTCTTCGACATGGCCCCTAAGGTAAAGGCCATACATGCAGGATTGGAGTGCGGTATCATAGGTGATAAATATCCGGGCATGGACATGATCTCCTACGGTCCAACCATCAAGGGCGCTCACTCGCCTGATGAACGCATCGAAATTGCCTCTGTACAGAAATTTTGGGACCTCACGCTTGAGGTTTTAAAGAGTGCACCTGTTAAGGATTAGAAAAAGAGGCAGCCTTAAGGCTGCCTCTTTTGTTTTACTACCGCAGGGCGCTAATGCTTCAGAACCATAAGTTTGATTGCAGTTTGGCCTCGTTCGTTGCCGATCAACACAAAGTAAAGACCAGATGGGAGCTCGTCGGTGCGCAAACGTATGGTATTGCTGCCCGGCTGAATGTTGTAGGCCTGTGTTCTGGATTGCTCCTTGCCATCCGGTCTTGCGAGGCCGACTTCAACCACCATACTGGTTTGGCTCAGAATCTGAAGGTCCGCGTAGGTGTTTGCCGGATTTGGTGTCAGCATCGCGCTTAAGCCAAGGCTTTCAAATTCGGTGATTCCAATCGTTTGCTCGCCGCTCGTTTTTAGGGGTTCGGTATTACCAAGTTTGTCAACCGCCTGGCTGAAGAAGCGGTAGTAAGTACCTGGCAAGGCAGTGAGCGTATCGGAGGTGGCAAATGTGTGATTACGCCATAGGACGAAAGGTCCGTTGGCAACGGAATAATATATGTTGTAATAAGCAATACCTGCTCCGGCATCCGTTCCATTCCAGCGAACCCTGTATTTCCTGTTGCCTTCGTTGGTGATTTGCGTTACGGAGCTTGCTGGTGGAATCAGGTCGGTGCGGTTGATCCAGCGGTTGGTAGTTATTGGCTCGTTGAAGTCGAATACAATGGTGGCCTGTGCTTCAAAGGTGCGATCGTTGACAAGTGGTTTTTTCATTTCCACACTGTACGAAACCGAACCTTCTCCCTGAGGCTTGTTGACATTTGGAGGCAGGAAGCCTGCATTGGGGTCTTCGGTGATGTCGCGTGTCACCGGGTCGAGGCTCATAAAGTGCCAATATGCCACACCATTTTGCGGATTGAAGGTGCCCGTTACCCTGAGGATGCAGTTGATGTTGGGCCGCAAGTCGATTTCTTTTGCAAAACTGTTGCCGTCGTTGATCACCTGATGGGTTGTTCCACCGAGCCAGATGCTGCCAAATCGGAAGGTAGATGCATCGAAACGGTTCAGGTCGAGGGTGTCGTAAACGAACACCTCAACCGCGTTGGCAGTGGCCGTGTTCATGTTTTCGAAGAAAATAGTATAGTCGGCGCGATGATCTTTGACAAACCTTTGGTCGCCTACACCCGATGGTCCTACAATCTCATTGGGGTCGAGCGAGTTGGAGGCTGTAACGGATTTACGCTGGGTTTGCTGAACCTTATATTGCTGGCACTCGGCATCAGCATTGTAGTTGTTGACTATGTCGATGGTGATGTCGATCATGATCTTAGAAATCTTCATCGCTTTGATGACAGGAATGTTTTCGCCGAGGCTCTTTAAACAATTCCACATCACCTGTGTTGTTCCCCAAGCCAGCGTAGTGACGCGCAGTTTTCCCTCGGTATAGGCCAGGGTGAGCTCCGAGAATGTTTTTATGCCGCTGTAAACGCAATCGGCACCCGGGATGAGGCCTGTGAGTTGTTCGATAAGTTTGTCACGTAGAAATATGGCCATAGCCCAGGCAACACATTGATTATACGTTTGCGTTTTCGGAAAATCGGAAGGCTCGAACCAGGGCGTTGTTGTGAACGCAATAATTTCAAAATTTTGTATTGCCTTGACTTTAAGTTCGATATTGTAGGTATAACCGGCTGGGAGTACCTTGAACGGAATGGCATAAAGCCGGCCATGAAATGGTTCGGTGCCCAGAGTATCGAGGGGCCAGTAAGGTGTGGCTGATTGTAAATATGCACGTGTTTCGGGATCGGGAAACAGATTAAGGTCGAAAATGACGTTGGTAAACTGCACTGAATCAGGTACTGCTATCCAAAGCAATTGGTAATAAGCATCTACATTGCCACGGTTGCCAAAGTGAATGGTGTAGGAGCTCCATCGGTTGATTAATGCCCTTTCCCTCCCGCTGATCTGCACAAAAACATCCGGCTGACCCGCAGCTTCCACAGTGTATGCCTGTTCGAGGATCATGTCGGGTTGTCCCGGGTTGCTCAACACCACATCATATGTGCCCAATGGCGCATTAATCAGGTCAAACAGGGCCTGAATCTGACCCACATTGGGGAAAACAATATTACTTCCGGTAATCGTTGTGTTTCCCAAACGTATTTTCGGAATGCTCTGATTGGTAATTCCTCCGGCGAACACGGTGATGGTAACCTTGGTACCCTGGCCTCCACGATTACCCTCTACCTTTTGAATTCCCCTGAACTGCACCCACTTACTGGCTTCGACACTACCATTGGGGTTGGTGGCCGTCAGTGTAACCTGGTAAGCGCCCGGACCAGGATAAGTATGTACAGGATTAGCCTGATCGGAGGTTGTTCCGTCTCCAAAATTCCATGAGTAGGATTGTGCATATTGACTTTGATTAGTAAACATCACCTGCATCATTTGCTGGGCCGTTATGAATGCAGCCACAGGTGCAGGCTGATACTCAATGTTCAGACTGTAAGAACCAAAGTTGTTTTGATACCGGTAAACCCTGACGTAATATGTTGCACCTGCCTGCAATCCCCAGCCGTAAATAGTTTTAGTTTGGTGGTACATTGCGTTGACGTGGGCAATTACCCCTACAGTATCCGGTTGGTATAGTCTTAAATAGTAGTCGTTGTTGTCGGGCGACTGAATGGTCAGCTTAAGTCCACCAGCCTGCGGCATGATAACCTTAAACCAGTCGTCGGTGTCGTAGGTGTTATTGTAATAGTAGTTCAATCGCCCTGTTATAGCAGTGTCTGCAGGAAGGGGATACGCGCGCAAAGCACTGTTGTTTGGCTCAGGATCGCCGGCATACAGTGCAGGTGTGAACCGACTTGTGAGGTAATAAGACCCAAAATTGCCCTGATAGGGGTAAACCAGAATGTAATACCTTCCGGCCATAAGGTTTGCGCCGAAAACAGAATCAACCTCACCCAGGGGATAAACATTGCTTGTGGCAAGCACTCTGTTGCCATCCACGTCAACCAGTCTGATATAGTAATCGTTGTTATCAGGCGAGGTGCTGATGATTTTCAGCATGCCATCATCAGGTATGTTGATGAAGTACCAGTCGGCATTATCGGCCACTCCGCCAACAATGTAGTTCAGTCGTCCCGTGATGGTTGTTCCTAATGGGAAAGGTTTTGCCTGGGCAACGGTATTGTTGGGCTCAGGGTCGTTGGGTAGCAGGGCAGGGGTGAACCTGTTGGAAAGGTGATACGATCCGTGGTTGGCCAAATAATTGTGCACCCGGCAATAATAGGTGCCGGCCGCCAGATTTCTCTTCATAACCGAGTCCACGTCCCCCAGCGGATATACTTCTGTCTGGGAGAGTATGGTAGTGCCGTCGATATCGTAAAGCTTGATGTAATAATCGTTGTTGTCGGGCGAGGTGGAACGAAACGACAGCGTGCCTTCCTCAGGAATGCTTACTTTGAACCAGTCTTCAGTATCGAAGCCGTTGACGTTGCCATAGTTAAGTCTACCGGTGGTGGCACTGTTCAGCTGAACTGTCCGGGCAGTCTGGTAAGTATTGTTTGGTTCCTGGTCGTTTGGGAGCAATGCAGGCCTGAATGTAGTATAAAGATAATACGACCCGTGGTTTGCCTGGTAATTGTGCACGCGGCAATAATAGGTGCCAGCCACAAGGTTTGTTTTCATCACCGAGTCCACATCGCCAAGCGGATAAACTTCTGTTTGTGACAAAATCGATGTGCCGTCGATGTCGTAGAGTTTTATGTAATAGTCGTTATTATCGGGGGAGGTAGATTTGAATTTCAGGGTGCCCTCTTCGGGAATAGTTATTTTAAACCAGTCTTCCGTATCGAAACCGTTGACATTGCCATAATTAAGTCTTCCGGTGATGGTACTGTTTATCTGAACAATCTGAGCAGTTTGGTAAGTGTTGTTGGGCTCCTGGTCGTTGGGCAGCAAGGCGGGAAAATACTTGTTTCTTAATATGTAGGTACCCGTGCTGTTGGACCAAGGTCTTACCTTTATGTAATATGTGCCTGCCGCCAGGTTTGTTTTTTGTATTGAGTCAATTTCTCCCAACGGATAAACTTCGGTTTCAGCCATTTGACTTGTTCCGTTAACATCAAAAATGGCAATATAGAAGTCGTTGTTGGTAATGCCTTGCCCAATGATGCGCAACGTTCCTTCCTGGGGCAGCGTCACCTTGTACCAGTCGACATCGCCTGCAGGGGTGATGGATGCAGTGATGGTGATATTCAGGCCTATTGGATTGGCCTGGGCAGGGGTGTCGTTTGGTTCAGTTTCCTGAGCGTACACCACAGTGCCCGAATGTGTCAGAAAGAATACTAAAAGAGCGATGACACTTTTTCTGAAGGTACAAATGGGTCTCATAATTTCGATTTTTTAGTTCTTAGTTTATTAGCAACTATAAAGTTAATAAGGTAAAGATTTTTTGTCAAGAGTATTTGTTGTCTCATTATCAGATCATTAATTAGGTATTTAAATAATTGATTGTCTAATAATAGTTTGTAAGTTGGAATTAAATTCCTCTTTGGAATTCGTTTTACGTCTCAAGAAGGTTTGATATCATTGCGAGTAATTTTCTTATACGAGCGATAGTGACAGTTGGAACAATATTATTCTTTCAGGCTGTTATGCCTTATATTTGTGTCGATAATAGCTGACGGATGCAACTCAATATTTACGCCCTGATTTTGCTTGTGCCGGCCTTTATATCTTTTGGTCTGGCCATGGAGGCCCGAAAACAGCGCTATGCTCCCCGCGGAAGGCTCTTCGCGCTTGCGATGCTTGCCATCGGCGTGTGGTCGGCAACATATGCCATGGAGCTTGCCTCCACAACGCAAAATATGATGCAGTTTTGGCTCAAGCTCGAATATATTGCCATACCATGGATTTCGCTTTTGATGATGCTGGTGGTGCTCAATTATTCGGGCATCGAAACGACCATTAAGTCAACGCATATCGGCTATTTATCGATCATTCCCCTGATAACAATGGCGCTCGCCATAACACACGAGCACCATACATTTTATTACAAACACGTTGAACTAAGCGATAAAGGACCAATCCCACTACTAAAACTTGAAATAGGGCCCTGGTATTACGTTCATGTCTTTTATTCTTATGCACTTAACCTTTACGCTCTGGGCGTACTGATCCGAAAGCTTTTACATCAGAGGTCATTATTCAGGAATCAGTTGATTTTTTTGCTTGTTGCCGTTATTGTGCCTCTGCTTTCCTTTACTTTGTATTTCGCTAAGCTCATGCCTATAAAAAATATAGATCCAACGCCATTTGCATTTACTATTTCGGGTATGTTGATGTCGGTGAGTATTCTCAGATTCCGAATGCTCGATCTGCTTCCGATTGCCCGCGAACACGTATTTCGCAGCATGAGCGACGGCCTGCTAGTGATTGATGGCAAACTGAGGCTTGTTGACTGCAACCCGGTAGCTGATCAGATCTTCAGATGGAAAAGAACGCCATTCGGAAAACCAGTGAATGAGCTATGGAAGGACTATCCCGAATTGGTGGAAATCAGTAATCGCAAGGGAGAGGAAAGTATTGAGCTTCAGATACTTTACCCTGATGAAGAAAAGATTTATCTGGTAAGCACTTCAGATATTCTAAATCACAAAAATGCTGTTGTCGGCAAGCTTCTGGTAGTTCATGATATAACGCATCGCTACAAATTGCAGGAAACCATTCGCAAAAGCGAAGAACGACTTAGAGCGCTTAACGGCGAGAAGGATAAGTTGTTTTCAATCATTGCCCACGACCTGCGCAGCCCCATCAGCGCATTCCTGAGTCTCACGGGCCTGTTTATCGACGACAGCGCCGACATGAGCAAGGAGGAAATGCGCGAAATCGCATTAAGTATGAATCGTTCGGCCGAGTCGCTCAACGGATTGCTCGACAACCTGTTGCAGTGGTCGCGCATGCAGCGCAATGAAGTAAAAACCCGTCCGGAAGCCATTGACGTTAAGCTGCTTGTGGAGCGTAACCTTGAAATTTACAGTGAGGCAATACAGAACAAAAAGCTTACGGTTCAATCCACATTAACCAGCGGCCTTAATGTGTTTGCTGACGAAAATATGCTTAACACCATACTTCGCAACCTGATTTCCAATGCAATAAAGTTCACCCAAAAAGGAGGAGTTGTCGCAGTCAGCTCCGGGCAGGATTCAAATGATATGGTTTCCATCGAGGTTTCAGATACGGGAATCGGAATGTCGAAAGAAATGTTGGAAAACCTGTTTTCGCTCGATAGCAAATCGAACCGTCCCGGAACTGAGGGGGAACCGAGTACAGGCCTGGGTTTAATCCTTTGCAAGGATTTTGCGGAACGAAATAGCGGAAAGCTCCTGGTGAGCAGTACCCAGGGTAAAGGCTCAACTTTCACGATTCTGCTTCCATCAGCCAGGAATTAGCCCTAAGTAACCTTTTAAATTATTGGCTATGAAAGGCCTGCTTCAAATCTCATTATTACTTGTTATTCTTTTTCAGTCCTGTCAGCGACCTGAAAAAATCTTTACGCCAGCCGAAAAAACAAAATACGCTGCACTCACATCAGGTAATGATATCCAACAGTTTCTGATTGGAATTAATGGACGACATAATGCCATCACTGTTGAAAACCTTAGTGTCAGCGATAGCATGAATGTTCCGGTCGTTCGATTTTCCAATCCGGAACGGAGCAATACAGATCGTTTACGGATTATGCTCATCGCCCAGCAGCATGGTAACGAACCCTCCGGTATGGAAGGTTTGTTGTTGCTGATTCGCGATCTGGCCGAGGGAAAACATGATCATTGGCTGCAACATGCTGACTTGACGATTATTCCGCAATGCAATCCTTATGGCGGCAATAAAAATAAACGACGAAACGCAGAGGGAATTGATCTGAACCGCGATCACCTTGTGCTCGAAGCCGCTGAAACAAAACTGATTCAGCAGGTTTTCGATACATTCGATCCCCACTTCACCGTCGATTTTCACGAATATTATCCCTTCGGCAAATCCTGGGAGGAATTTGGTTATCGTCGCAACTTCGACATTCAGCTAGGAGGTCCTACCAACCTCAATACCAGTGATGAGATACGTTATGCGTTTAAAAACAGGCTGTTGCCCTATGTGGAGAAGCAGCTTAACAACAGGGGCTTCAGTTTCTTTGAATACACCCTTGGCAGCCTGCCCGAAGGAGAGCGGCTCAGACACAGCACCACTGACATTGATGATGGTCGGCAGAGCTTTGCTATTACAGGCACTTTTTCGCTAATCGTCGAAGGCATGAACGGCCGCGATTCGCTCGATAGGCTCGAACGCCGCGCAAATAGCCAGTTGGCCACTGCCGAGGCCCTCGTTTCCTGGGCTATCCAAAACCGGCGCGATGTGATGAAAATGGTGGAAGATGCCCGAAAAAACGTTGCGACTTTGCCATTTCCGATTTCCATCCGTCAGGAGCACATGCCCGACGGTAAACCGTTGAACTATCCTTTGTTGTCGCTAAAATCAGGTAAGGATACCGTTTTCGTGGTTGAAAATTATCATCCCATGGTGATCTCCAATCTGGATGTTAACCCGCCTAAAGGGTATCTTATCCCTAAAAACAATCTGGCGCTTATGGCCTGGTTAAAGCGGAACAATTATTTCACAGATGCAGAGCTGCCGGAAGGGGGAAAGGTCTTTCTTTATCAAATTACCGGATTTGAAGAAAGTGTTGATGAAGAAGTAAATAACCAGAAGGCCCTGGTTGAGAAGAGAGAGTTGGAAGCGTTCAATCCGGATGATTACGTTTATTTGCCACTTAATCAGAAATATAACCTGCGTCTTATCCTTGCACTCGAACCGCAATCGATGTATGGACTGATCAATTACAAGAACTTTGAGACCTTGCATCAAGCCGGAATATGGCCGGTGCTTAGGTTGGAGTAGTTGCTGGCTGCTAGTTTCGGGTTACGGAGCTGCGTTGCGAGTTAAGGATGTTCTGTTACTTTTTTTAGATTACAGGGGTGAAGCGTAAAAAGTGAACGACGAACAGTATGCAGTGAACAATGAGCAGTATAGGGTGAACAGTTGGCACACCTTATCATCGTCCAGTGCCTACGGGACGAAATATCTGTGCCCTGTACACATATAAATGCATTAATAAAATCACAGGTCGCCTGCCCAGAAGATTCCTCGTCCTGCAAAAATGACATGAGACTTTTTTTATCGGTTTTTAAGTGGTTGTAGTACAGCACCTTGCGGTTGTTGCTATTTTCCACTTGAAACGCTGATTCTCAGCGTGTTAACTGCCATTATGACATGTTTTCGCCTTGGTACAAAGTTTGACCAAAACCTGACCAAAGGAGAAAAATGTTATGAATCTGAATCAATTCACACATAAAGCACAGGAAGCCATACAGTATGCCCAGCAGCAGGCTGCCCAGCGCAATCACCAGTCGGTGGAAAACCTACACCTGCTCAAAGGTATGCTCATGGCAGACAATCATCTTTTACCTCACATACTTGGCAAATTAGGCGTTAATGCCGAAAATTTTGTAAAGGTTGTGGACCAGTCGTTGCAATCACTTCCAAAGGTAGAGGGAGGAGAACAGTACATTTCTAACGAGCTGAGTCGGACGCTTCAGGCATCATTGGCCATGGCCAGGGACAAGGGCGACGACTACGTGGCCCTCGACCATTTGCTGCTTGCAGTTTTCGATTCCAGCTCAACAGCCGGCAGAATATTGAAAGACAGCAACATCAATCGCAAGGACCTGGAGGAAGTAATCCAGCAGCTGCGTAAGGGGAGCAAGGTGAACAGCCCCACTGCTGAGCAGTCGCTCGAAGCTTTGGGTCGTTATGCCCGTAACCTGAACGAGATGGCCCGTCAGGGTAAGCTTGATCCGGTCATTGGTCGCGACGAAGAAATACGCCGTGTGCTACAGATTTTGTCGCGCCGTACAAAGAACAACCCCATCCTGATTGGTGAACCCGGTGTTGGTAAAACTGCAATAGCCGAAGGACTTGCACATCGCATCGTGAATGGTGATGTGCCCGAAAACCTCAAAACGAGGCAGATCTACTCGCTCGATATGGGTGCCCTCATTGCCGGTGCCATGTACAAAGGGGAGTTCGAGGAAAGGCTCAAAAGCGTGGTCAGGGAAGTGGTTGAAAGCGAGGGCGATATCATCCTGTTTATCGATGAGATACACACCCTTGTAGGTGCAGGTAAGAGCGAGGGAGCTATGGATGCTGCCAACATCCTGAAACCAGCGCTTGCACGAGGCGAGCTTCGTGCCATTGGTGCCACCACCCTCAAGGAGTACCAGAAATTCTTTGAAAACGACAAGGCTCTGGAACGTCGTTTCCAACCGGTGATGGTGGACGAGCCTGCTACTGAGGATGCTGTCAGTATTCTTCGCGGCCTCAAGGAGCGTTACGAAACCCACCATAAAGTGCGCATACTCGACGAAGCCATTGTGGCAGCCGTGGAGCTTTCGCAGCGCTACATTACCGACCGTTTCCTGCCCGACAAGGCCATCGACCTTATTGACGAGGCTGCTTCGCGTTTGCGGCTGCAAATCAACTCTTTGCCCGAAGAGCTCGAAATTGTTGAACGTCGTATTCGCCAACTCGAAATTGAGCGCGAGGCCATCCGTCGCGAGAACGATCAGCCCAAGCTCGAGCGCATCAGCAAGGAACTGGCCGAGCTGAGCGAGGAACGCAACAGGCTTCGTAGCCAGTGGCAGCGCGAAAAACAGTTGGTTGAGGAGATACAGCGTCAGAAGCAGCTGATCGAAGACTATAAGCTGCAGGCTGTAAAGGCCGAACGCGAAGGCGACTTCGGGCGCGTAGCCGAGCTTCGATATGGCCGTATGCGCGAAGCAGAACGAGCCATCGAAGAATCACAAAGCAGACTGCGCGAACTGCAGGGTGATAAGCCCATGATCAACGAAGAGGTGGGTGCAGAGGAAGTGGCTGAAATTGTTTCGCGCTGGACCGGCATTCCTGTGAAAAAGATGCTGCAAAGTGAACGCGAGAAGCTGCTAAAGCTCGAAGAACATTTGCACGAGCGCGTTGTTGGCCAGGATGAAGCCATACGCTCGGTGGCCGATGCCATCCGACGCAGCAGGGCAGGTTTGCAGGATGCTGCACGCCCGATAGGCTCGTTCATCTTTCTGGGTACCACCGGAGTAGGAAAAACCGAGCTGGCCAAAGCGCTGGCAGAATTCCTTTTCGACAACGAAAACGCTTTGGTACGCATTGATATGTCGGAGTATCAGGAGCGTCATAGCGTGTCGCGCCTCATTGGTGCACCTCCGGGCTACGTTGGTTACGACGAAAGCGGCCAGCTCACCGAGGCCATCCGCCGCAAACCTTATTCGGTAGTGCTGCTCGACGAGATCGAAAAAGCACATCCCGATGTATTCAACATCCTGCTGCAGGTACTCGACGACGGACGCCTGACCGATAACAAGGGGCGAATGGTGAACTTTAAAAACACCATCATCATCATGACCTCTAATATCGGCTCGCACATCATTCAGGAAAAACTTGGCGAAGTGAAAGGCGAGGTGAGTGAATGGCTGTTCGAGCAAACCCGCAATCAGGTGTTCGATTTGCTGAGGCGTCAGCTCAGGCCCGAGTTTTTGAACCGTATTGACGACATTATCATGTTTCGCCCGCTCGACCGCAGTCAGATTGTGGAAGTGGCAAGGCTACAGTTTAACATGGTGAAGCGCCTGCTGGAGAAAAACGGTATTCATATCGACATCAGCCGTGCCGCCCTCGAACATATTGCCCAAGCTGGCTACGACCCACAGTATGGCGCGCGACCCGTGCGCAGAATTATTCAAAAGCAGTTGCTTAACGATCTGTCGAAGAAAATTCTGGCGGGCGAGGTGAGCAACGAGCGCCCGATGCTTATCGATTATCTGGATAACAGTTTGGAGTTCATTAACCAGTAATCCTCGAATTACAATAAAAAAAAAAGAGGCTGCCGAATTGCAGGCAGCCTCTTTTTTTTTCTGTTTTCAAGATTAAACAAACTCAGCTTCAAGCATTTTCACCCATTTTTTGACGCGGGCATCCGTTTGGCCGGCCTGATTTTCTTCGTCGATTACCAGTCCTACAAAGCTTCCATCTTTTTCAGCCAGGGAAAAAGCAAACTTGTAGCCATCGAGTGGCCATTGCCCTACCACAACGTCCTTGTCAGGAAGGCGGCAATAGAGCGTACCCAAACCATCAACAAAACTATCGGCATATTCGGCCTGGTCGCCCAAGCCAAAAAGCGCTACTTTTTTTCCTTCGAAATTAATCTGGTCGAGTTCATAAATGAAATATTCCCAGTCGTCCTGCATATCGCCAATACCCCAGGCCGAAGTGCCAAAAATGAGGTATTTATAACCATTGATCATCTCGGGAGTGGAGTCTTTAATGTCGTGCAGTTCGGCGCGATTGCCAAAGGCTTTGGCCACACGCTCAGCCACCGATTTGGTGCTTCCGCCTGTGCTTCCGTAAAAGATGCCTATTTTTTCCATTCAGGTGTTATTTAAAATCGTTCTAAAAACGGCTGCAAAGATACACTATTCCAGCAATCCGAACACTACAACAACTTCCCGTTTGATATTGTTCGCAACTCAGGCCCTTTAATTGCCCCTAAGTTCCTCGGCCTGTATTATTTTATTGAGGATGGCATAAACCGTAAGACCAGAGACGGTTTTGATGCCCAGTTTATGGGTGATATTTTTGCGGTGGGTCATGACCGTATGCACACTGATAAATAGTTTTTCTCCTATCTCGTTGTTGGTCAGGCCAAGAGCCACAAAGCGCAGTATTTCAGTTTCGCGTTCGCTGAGCTGCTGGTCGTTTTGCGTCTCCTCTATTAGTCCGCGTTTTCTGAACAAGTCTTCAAAAGTTTCGATGAGCATAGATCGTCCTGCATTGCAGGGCACAACGGCATCGAATTGACCGGTAATGGCATCGTTTGTTTTTTCGTTGATGAGGCCTGCAAAAATGAGACCGGAAAAGGCAGCATCGGCCCTGTTGATGATGGGTTGATGAAGTAGTATAGGGTTGATAATGATGAGTTTAGCCTGCGAGCGCTGGATAAGTTTTCCGAGATTGGCCACAGGCAGGTCGGTTTCTTCCATTCTGAACGACAAACCCATCTGGCTGAAAAGGGTTTTGAAGCCCTCGCGTACCAGAAAGGAAGGTTCGATGATGAGTATGACCAGCGGGCTTTCCATGACAGGCTAAGCAGGATTGATGGCTGAAAGTTTGCGTTCCATCTGCTCCACGATAGGCACCAGGATGAGGTCTTCCATATGAGCATGGTTGTTTAGGTCGGCCTCGAGCTCAAACAACTCATGAAGAATACGATTGAGCAATCTACTATCTTTTGGTTTAGGTATGTACTTGATAATGATGTTTTTAAGGTCAAATAGTTTTTCCTCTACATCATCATGTTCTTCTTCGTATTTGCGAATGCTGTATTGCAGCGATTGCAGATACTCAAGATCACTTGCACTGCCAGTACGTGTATAACGCTCAAGGGCAAGTACATAGGGGTAAACTATGCCTTCCTCGTTCTGGATATGATTGGTGAGTTCAGTTTTGTATTGCTGGAAAAAGTCAGCCAGAAGTCGCCGGCTTTCGCCGTCGAGGTCGGGTCGCTCCATCAGGCAGTTGAGCAACTCTTCAATTTCCGGAATACGGTGCTCCAAATAATCCTGATGGGTGCGCTTGAGGTAGTTCACCAATTGCCCTGCGCCAAATTGCTGCAGATTGTGCAAAGGGAAATAGGCGCTGTCGTGATAGGTGTTGAGCACTTCCAGAAAAAAAGGAAGGTCAATACCGTATTCAAGGCAAAGCTCGGCTGTGGTTTTTTCGCCAAAACCCAGCTGTATGCCGAAACGATGTATGATGTGTATGAGGTGGTGGTTGAGGTGAACTACATCCACCATTTTCATGTCCTTTGTAATATGCATCGGTCAGGAATTTCCGTACAAAAATACGCATTAAAGCTTTGCCAGCCACGATTCGAGCGTACTGCCCATAAGGTCTTTATCTAAATTAAAACGTTGTAGATCAATATCTTGCTCATTGTTGTCAGTTAGCTCTATTTTCTCATCTTGCTGTTGAGTGCTGTAGAGCCCAGCCGCACTCAGATGTTTGGCAAGATATTCCTGTTCTGTTTGTCCTGGTGTGGGAATGAGGTGCGCTGATTTGCCCAGACACACCAGATCCATGAGGGTGGAATAGCCCGAGCGGCAGATGATGTGCCTGGCACCCTGAACGAGACTGGCAAAGAGTTCATCGCTTGCATGATTGAACCATTCCACATTGTCCGACGGCGCTGCCCGATTCGGATACCCGGGTAGTCCGCGGACGATCTTCAAGGTGTGGTCCCCCAATTCCTCAAGAATTTTCTTTTCGAGTATGCTGCGCTGCGGCTCGGGGCCTGAAAGTATGGCAAGGATATAATTTCCGGGTGTTGAAACCTGACTGACTGGCTTTTCGAAACGACTCAGCAATCCAATGTAATGGCTTTCTATGCCTTTGGCTGGTGGATGTGAAAGCTTGCCGGCCAAACCTTCATTCATGTTGCCGGGCAGGTCAGGAATCCAGCATTCGGAATAATTCCTGATGATCCAATGGTGCATCTTCGTGAGTAATGGGGAAAGCAAAATGCCAAAAACTGGAGAAATCAGGTTCACCTGGTGTGTAAGATAAACGGAAGGTGCTTTATTGCTCCAGCAGCCAAACCGGTTGTCGGATATGATGCCATCGATATTGTGTTTTTCAATGAGGACTTGCAATACCTTGTTTTCTTTGAATATTCCAAGAATAAAACTTGGCATTTGCAACAGTAGCTTCAATCCAAGCCATCTGCTGTGGCTGTATTTTATCGTAACTGATGGGAGCTCAAGATAAAGTGCATCAGGAAAATATTGTTTAAGCAATGACTTTGCCCTGCCATTGGCAGCGATGAGCGCTTCGCAATTCATTTTTTGCAAATGCCTTATAATGGGAATGCTGCGTGAGGCATGGCCGATGCCCCAGTCGAGCACACAAACGAGGATGCGTTTTCTTTGTGCTGCCAATGCATTGTGCTTTGGGCGAAATTAGGCTTTTTCCTAATTTTGGCGGGATGACGGACCAACTCCTTTACAAGATTGCACTTACCCTGATTCCCGGCATAGGCGATGTATTGGGCAAGAAGCTGGTGGCATATTGTGGGGGTCCTGAGGCCGTGTTTAACGAAAAGAAAAGACAATTAGAGAAAATTCCGGGTATTGGTCCTGCAGCCTTACACAATCTATTGAATCACAAAGACTTTAAAAAGGCTGAGGAAGAGATTGAGTTCATCGAAAGAAATAATATTCAGCCTTTATTCTACCTCGATAAGGCCTATCCGAAGCGCTTGCAACATTGTGCTGACAGTCCGCTGATGCTGTATTACAAGGGCAATACCGACCTCAACGCTGCTCAGGTGGTGGGTGTTGTTGGTACCCGAAATGCAACGGAATACGGCCGGCAACTCTGCGATCAGTTGGTTGAAGGGTTAATGCAAAGTAATGTGCTTATTGTCAGTGGACTGGCTTATGGAATTGACACCTCGGCCCATCGCGCGGCATTGCGACATGCCTTGCCCACCGTAGGCGTGCTTGGTCACGGACTGGACAGGATCTATCCCCATTCAAATAAAAGTTTGTCGGAAAAGATGCTGAATCAGGGTGGACTGCTCACTGAATTTACCTCGGGAACAACACCCGATAAAGAAAACTTTCCACGTCGCAACCGTATCGTTGCAGGCATGATAGATGCTTTGGTGGTTGTCGAATCGGGCCGTAAGGGCGGAGCCCTCATCACAGCCGAAATAGCAGCATCCTACAACCGCGATGTCTTTGCATTTCCGGGTCGCATCAACGACCCCTTCAGCGAAGGTTGCAATCAGCTTATTCGCACCAACAAGGCAGCCCTGATCCGCTCTGCAGAAGATCTGATCTACAGCATGGGATGGGACAACAAGGTGCAGGTGCAGGCTGCCCAAACCCGACTTTTCAGGGATTTCAGCCACGAAGAGCAGCAATTGCTCGACAGTTTCAATGGTGAAAAGGAAAGTGGTATCGACGACATTATGCTACGCAGTGGATTCCCGGCCTCAAAACTGGCTGGTCTGCTGCTTGCGCTCGAATTCGATGGCGTTGTTACAGCCCTGCCGGGAAAGCGTTACCGTGTGAACCAATAGGATCACTTTTCGGGAAGTTTCCCCGGCAACAGTTTTTCGCGCGTAAGTTCATAAACGACAAAAGCCGAAGTAACGCCAACCACTGCTCCAACCAGCACATCAGCCGGATAATGTACACCCAGTCCCATGCGGGTGTAACCCATTGCAAAGGCCCAGGCAAACGATAATACTGTTACCCACTTTCGGCGGAATGCAAGACTAAGCGCCATAGCCAGCACAAAGGCATCGGTGGTGTGACCGCTTGGAAACGAAGGACTTCCGCCTGAACTCAGCTTTTCTATGAAACTATAGGTCTCAAAAGGCCTGGGCCGCAGGATGGTATATTTCATCAGATTGGTAATTGCCACGGCAACCAGAACAGAAAAGATTATATACCAGCTTGCCAGCTTGAGTAAAATATCCTTTCGTATCACTGCCACCAAAAGCATCAGCAAAGGGATTCCAAAGGCAAAAGGGCCGGCCGTGTTGGTGATAAAGATAAGTAAGGGGTCAAAACGCTTTTCCCGACCCGCATTGATATCCGCAAGCAATTGAATATCAAGCTGCGACCATGCAAGCAGGCCGGCAGCCAGCAAAGCCAGCAGTGATACCAGCAGGAGAAGGATTTTTTTGGAATTCAATTTGAGAAACATGGCATTAATTGTCGAAGTACTTTTTGAACCTATGCTTTTCGGGTACTGATTATCACCCAGAAAAAGGTGGCAAGGCTTGCTGCGGCAGTGAGTAAAAATGCTGCACCGGCACCATATAATGCCCAAACCGCGCCTGCCAGACTGCTGGCCACCATGAGCGCGAGGCTTTGCAAAGCCGAGAACAATCCTATGGCCGTGGCCGTTTCTTCCTGAGGAACAACTTTTGAAACCCATGCTTTCGAAACACCCTCAGTAGCAGCCATATATATGCCGTAAACAGCAAAAAGCACAAAGCCCTCAATCATTCCGGCCCCAATTCCCATTCCTGTATATACCCCTGCGAAGATGAGCAGCCCGGCACTGAATACCAGCTTGAGTCCCAACTTGTCGGCAAGACTTCCAAGTGGATAAGAGGCGAAGGCATATACAAGGTTATAGAGAATATACGCCATGATGGCCGTCTGATCGCTTCCGCTCAGCTCGCGCATGCGCAGAATAAGCAACATATCGCTGCTGTTGAAAAGGGCAAAAAAAGTAAGCGGCAGGATAAGTTTGCGGTAAGCTTTCGGGCTATTTTTCCAATACCTGAAATATTCGAAAAAGCCGGGCCTTGGACTGTTATCGTTATTATGTGGTTTTTCTTTAACCCCAAAGGTAAAAGCCACAGCCACCAGGCCCGGTATGGCCGCAAGAATGAACAGACTGACGTAGGCCCCCGGGAATGCACTCAGGTAGGCCAAAGCCAGCAGAGGACCAATAACCGCCCCAAGGGTATCCATGCCTCGGTGAAAACCAAATACCCTTGCCTTATTTTCACTATTTGCCTCGGCGGCAAGAATGGCGTCGCGGGGCGCTGTGCGAATGCCCTTGCCAAAACGGTCTGCAGTGCGCGCAAGGAAAACTACAAATGGTTGCACCGAGGCTACCATCAATGGTTTGGCCAAGGCCGAAAGCAAATAACCAGTGCGTACAAAAGGCATGCGCATGCCTTTGCGATCGGACCACTGGCCAAAATAACCCTTGCTTAAACCCGCCACGGCCTCTGCAATTCCTTCCAGCAGACCAATCAGAAACACCGAGAAACCAATGGTTTTCAGATAGACTGGTACCACCGGATAAAGCAGTTCGCTGGCCACGTCGGCAAAAAGGCTAATCAATGCCAGATACCAAACGTTGCGGGTAATGATCCTGTTTTTCATCTCAAGGTTGTTGTAATCTTCTTTCGCTTCTTTACCGTTCTTCTTTAATCACTTGCTGCCATTGCAGCTTGTTATCGGTATCATAGCATTCCACCACCAGCTCGCGATTGTTTCTCTCACCCCTGAAGTTGATTTTACCAAAGTTACGCGAGGTGACAACAGTGCCGGGGACCCTGAGGGTATTGTTCCACTCGCCTCCGCGTGGGTTGGGGCCGGCAGTCATCGTTGAAAAGGTTAGATCCCAGATGGTTGGCTTGCCCTCTTCGCGCAGTACCGACATCTCAGTGTAGTGAACATCGCCGGTCAGAAAAACGACATTTTTTATGTTGTGACGGTGGATGAAATCGATAATCAAAGCGCGTTCACCGTCGAAGCCATTGTTGCTGTATGTTTCAAACATTTTAGCCGTACTTAGAAACTGACCACCCATCACCACAACCTTAAATGTAGCTGTACTTGTTACCAGATTGTCAAGTAGCCATTGGCGCTGTTTTTCGCCCAGTATGGTCTTGCCCTCGGCGATGAGGTTATCGGGATCGCGGTACCAGCGGTTGTCGAGCAGAAAGAAATCGGCATCGCCCCACTGGAAGCTGGTGATGGCACCCTGGATATCGCCTACGCCCACAGTGGGGTTGGCAAAGAAATAGCCAAAGGCCTCCAATGTCAGATTTTTATTGTAGAACCCCTTGTCGCTGTCGTTGGGACCGTAATCATGATCATCCCAAATAGCATAATGGTGGGTAGATGCCAGAAAGGGTTGAAGCTCTTTCACCGAGCGGCTGTGCGTCCAACGCGCCATGATTCCGGTGCGGCTGTTCCAGTCGGGCTCGCGCAAATACATATTGTCACCTAGCCATATCATAAAGTCGGCCTTATGGCTGGCCATGTTTTCAAAAATGCGGTAGTCGCCACCGTATGGCTTTCCCGGCCGGTCGAACTCAGGTTCATTAATGTAGGCACAGCTGCCGGTGAGCATGCTGAATTCTGGAGGGTTGCCGCGCCATCTCCAAACCTTTTGTGTCTGAAATTCAGTAGGATAGGGGAGTTTTACGGCTTTGCCATCAATGAGTATTTCATACTTGTAACGCATGCCCGGACTTACCTTGTCAGCTACCAAATGTGCGGTGTAACCCCTTTCTTTACTTGTTACCACAGTGTTGGAAAAGGAAACCTCCTTGGGGTTGTCTGTCGGATGATAGCGCATCACAACACGTGCCGGCTGGTTTGTTTGCACCCACACCACAGCTTCGCGCATTTCGCTGTAGCCGGGCATAGGCCCTGATTGCAGCTTGGGATGCTGTGCCTGGTTGGAGTATGCGATGAACAGGCACGAAACCAAAAGAACGATTTTCAACAAATTCTTTTTCATTTGATTCGGGTTTTAAGAAGGTCAAGAATGGTGTCGCGCGAGCCGTCGGTTTGTGCCGGTTCGAGCTTCAATATTTCCGCCATTAATGAATAAAGATGGATATTTTGGAAGGGCTTTTTTACATAAGAGTCTTCTCTGAATGCCGGACCTTTGGCAAAAAAAATGGCATGCATATCGGGATTTGTATTATCGAAGCCATGGGTGCCACGCATGCGGGGTATGCTGTAGCTCCAGTATATGCTGTAGCCATCGTCAGCCAAAACTGTAACATCATGAAGGCGAGGATGATTGCCGGCTTCGAGGTAGGCGGGGGCTTCCCCACGTTTCCAGAATCGAATGTGAGGCACATTGTTCAATTGTGAGAGAAAGGTTTCAATGTTGCCTTGCTTGATTCTGAAATTTATTACCGGGCTGTAGCCATCATAACCTTCAATAAGCGCTGTGTCAACATACTGATCGAGGAAAACCCTCTTCTGAGGATCGAGCTGAGCCATACCGTGATCGGAAACAACGATTATGTTGATTTTGTCGTAATAGGGCAGTGCTTTAAGGCGCTGATGAAACACGCCAACCAGACTGTCGAGGTATTGAACCAGTGGGATAATGCTGTCGTTGAGCGGCCCCAGCTGATGCCCGCGCGAATCGGGCTCGTCCATATACCACATCACTAGTCTTGGGCGTTTGTTTTCAGGTAGTTCCAGCCAGTACAGCACGGTGTCGATGCGGTCGGCAAAAGGCATATTGTGCTCATAGCGCTTCCAATAGGTTGGCCTAACGCCTTTTACATCAGCCTCGCTTCCAACCCAAAAACAGGTAGCTGTGGTCATGCCTTGTGTTTCAGCAGTTACCCAGATGGGCTCGCCGCCATAAAAACTTCCATCCTCAACTGATCTTCGGTTGCCCGGACGGTTGTAATAACGTTTGGTTTCCGGGTCGTAAAAGCTGTTGGCCACGATGCCGTGGTGGCCTGGTCTGAGGCCTGTGGCCATAGTATAATGATTGGCAAAGGTGGTGGTTGGGAAACTGGGAATAAATCGCTCTGCTTTGACGCCTTTTGAGGCAATTTCATTCAGGTTGGGCGTATTGACCCGGCTGAGGTAATCCCAGCGGAAACCATCCAAAGATAAAACTACCAAATACTCCTCTTTTTGGATTTCCGGTTGCACAAATGCCAGGTGGAGCAACCCTAATGAAAGCAAGGAAAGAACTATAGTTGCAATTCGTTTCATATAATCAGCTATGATTACAAAAATAAGAAAAGCCCCCCGGGCTGGGAGGCTTTTCTTTGTTAAGGGTAATAATCTTCTAGTTAAAGATGTACTTGATACCGATCTGTCCCTGCCAAACATCGCTGATATTGGCGCTGCGGCTGAATGTTTCGGTGATGGGAGTAAAGGTTACTTCGGTCGGGCTTTTCCTGGTAACACTCATAACATTCATGCGGTAAACAGGCTTGTTGTCAGCTGTTCTGCTCTGGTAGCGAACAGGGCGGTTATTGTTGACAACATAACCAACACCCCATTTGTCGTTAATAAGATTTCCAAAGTTGAAGATGTTGGCACTCAGCTGTATGGTGTTGCGCTTTCCGTTGACATTTACAAAGAATTCCTGGGTGATGTTGAGGTCGGCCCTGAAAACCCAGGGGAACACAGCACCGTTTCTTTCGGTGTACTTGCCGCGGATCGAGCTGAGGTATTTATCCTGCTTGATGTAGGCTTCAAAGTCTGCTTCCTGCTGTTCTTTTGTGTAGTCAACAGTTGAGGTAAGGCCACCAACGGCAGGCTTGTAGGTCTGGAAGTTCATTTCCGATACGTCTTTTGGAACATACAGGAGATCGTTCAGGTTGCCGTCGCTGTTCATATCCGTTGAATAGATGTAGCTGAAGCGACCCTGATCGCGGCCCTCGAAGAAGATACCAATCTGTGTGGCGCCGAATCCAGCATATTCCTTGCGGTAAGAAGCTGCAACAAAGAAACGGTTAGGCTGGTCGTAATCGGAGAAGGCAACGGGTGCATTGTTGGGATCCTGCCAGATGGCATTGTTATTGTAGGAGCCAGCAGCAATTGATCCAGGATTAACCGTATTTTTCGAAACGCCTTTAGCATAGCTGGCCTTGGCAAAGAATCCATTGCTGAATGGGCGCTCAAGGCTTAATGCAATCATATTGCTGCTGCCTTTACCTTCGTTGTCGAGCACAATTGCATTAACCACATTGCTGCGGATACGGGTGGCGAGGTAACGGGGGCGTTTGTCCGGACCATCAAAGGCCTGGGTGCTGTCGGGAAGGTTGGCATTGAAGTAACCGATACCATTGATTTCCTTGGTGTAAATGAATTCGGCAGTACCAATGAGATCAAAAGGTAATTTGCCGTCGACGGCGATGTTCGAGCGCCAGATTTGGGGGAATTTGAAGTTTGGATCAGTGATAGCCAGTTCGTATGATGCAGGCAAGGCGGGGTTGGAAGGGATCCAGCGTTTCGGATCGGGGCTGAAGAAGTATTTTTTGGTATTATCAACCTGAGTGAAACCGGTGAGAACGCCATTGTTGCCAATCTGGTTCGAGATCCATACGAAAGCCGGACGGCCGGTGAAGAGACCTGTACCACCGCGTACCTGGAGACCACGATCTTTCAGGATTTCGTAATTGAAACCAAGACGAGGTGAGAACAGCGGCTTGGGATCGGGGAGTTTGGCAGTGTTTAGCTTGTAGTTGCGATTCTTGTCGCGGTCAATGAAGGTCTGATTGCTAACAGTTTCATTGAAATATCCGGTTTCGGCAAAGAAAGGAACGTCAACACGTACACCGGCAGTGATATTCAGGCCTTCAATCGGTGAGAACTCGTCCTGAACATAAGCACCTGCATAAGTTACCTTAGTTGGCTGAACAGGCTCGGCACCACCTGGAAGCGCTGAATAACGCAGCTGGAAACGACGCAGGGTAACAGGTCCTTCGAAGTTTGGATCGCCTACGCCACGGTTCGGGTTTGCTATGGCAGCATTTGCATCGGTGTACCAGTCGGCAAGACTATTATATACATAAACGCTCTGCGATCCGGGGAAGAACACATTCTCAAACGAGAAGCGTTCGAGGTTCACGCCTCCTGTGAGTACGTGCTTTCCGGCAAAATAAGTAACATTGTCCTGCAGCTGGAAGGTGCTGTATTTCAGTTTGTTATTGGGCGTAAAGGGCTCAAAACCAAAGGAGATGTAGGTGCTGGCCGCTTCCTGAATTTCAACAAGGGGGAAGAATTCGCCACGCGAACCACGGTCTTCGTTCTGGTATGTGTAACCGATGATGAGGTTGTTGGTTAATTTGCCGAACACGCTGTTAAATTCACCGATGATTGAGTGAATCTTTTCCTTCTGAATGTAGTTGGTATTCTGGTAGTTGAGTGCCTGAGTGCTGGAGCGGCGATTACCAAAACCAAGTGATGAACTGTTGCTGGCCAAAACGTCGGTCTGCGAATTGAAGTAGTTGTAGCGCAGGCTGGCTTTGTGGTTTTTGCTGATGTTGTAGTCGAGTTTGGCAATCAGGTTATCGCCGAATGCTTCACTGTTGTATCCTTCATACGGACCAGTTTCGTAGTTGAATTTTTCCTTCAGGAAAGTGCGAAGGTTGTCGAGGTCGCTGCGCAGTACGCGGGTGATATTGCCGCCAACGGTTTCGCCGCCATTGTTTGCACGGAAAGGCGTAGCTGGTCGGGCATCGCGGTCAAACTCGGCGCTGGCAAAGAAGAACAGTTTGTTCTTGATGATTGGTCCACCAAGGTTGGCACCGAATTGGTTCACACTGAAGTCGGTCTTTGTAACCTCAACGCCATTGGCTTTGCTGCCAGCAAGTTTCTCGTTGCGGTTGTTGAAATAGGCCGAGCCTTTGAATTCGTTGGTACCGCTCTTGGTAACAGCGTTGATACCTGCGCCTACAAAACCTGCCTGACGTACGTCGTAAGGTGCAATGCTCACCTGAATTTCTTCGATAGCATCCAGGGCGATGGGAGCCTTACCGGTACGACCGCCGGGCTGGTCGGCCAAACCGAAGCTGTTGTTGAAAATCGAACCGTCGATGGTGATGTTGTTCAGACGTGAGTCTTGTCCAACAAACGAACGACCGCTGGCCTGAGGAGTCAGACGGGTAAAGTCGTTAATCGAACGGCTGAGCGAAGGAAGCGTGCGAATGGCTTCATTGGGAATAGTGGTGGCTGCACCAGTACGGTCGGAGCTGAACACAGCGTCCTTTTTACCTGATACCACAACTTCTCCCAGCTCCATTGCCGTCTCCGAGAGAATAGCATGCAGGTTAGTGGCTGTACCCAGAGCGAGGAAAATGTCCTTGTACTGCGACTCTTTGTAGCCTACAAAACTTACAGTTACGGTGTAGGGACCGCCAATCCTCATCGAAGGAATGAAGTAACGCCCATCGGCACCAGTGATGGTACCGTAAACGGTTCCCGAGGGTGTGTGGACTGCCACTACTGTTGCTCCGGGAAGCGTTTCTCCTTTGGTGTCGCTAACCCTTCCGCTCAGTGCGGAGGTTGTTACCCCCTGAGCAATAACTGCTTGCATTAAAAAGACAAGCAGCATGGTCATCATGCCTGAAAGTAGGTTTTTTTTCATAAACGGTTTAATTGGTGAATGACTAGTTTGTTCACGGCGCAAAAGTATTGATAGGAAAGGGTATTTTGATTAAGTAATTGTTAACATAAAGTGTTCAAATCTGTCTTGTTAACGCTAAAACTTTGGCACTCAGTTTTGTTGCTTTAATCGATTGTTGAAAAAGTGTCAGTAAGTTTTATCTTGTTATGAATGAACATTTTAATGCGCTTCAAACCGCTGCAATTTAAGCCCGGGATAGGCCAACTAAACCGGTGGTCAATCAAAAAGTCATCCTTATCCCCATATCGAAATTTCGACCAAAAGACCAAAATCCTCTGAAGGCTTCTCTGCTGTGTCCTGCACCATCTTCTCCTTTTAACGGATATATCTCGTTGAAGATATTGTTAGCGTTAATAAATAGTAATGCATTCTCCCCATAAACGCTTATGGGCATGGAAAAATGAATATCCGAAATAGAATAGCCGGGCAGCTTGTAGGCTTGTTGGCGATCCTCCGGGTTCTGACGCCCAGCCGGATCAAATGCCGCATAATGCCTGTCGTAATACATGGTTCGCCAACTTAAACTTATTTTTCCAAGTAGTTTAGCGTCCAGCTGAATTCCTGTCTGAATCTGCGGAGCTCCGCCAACATAAAGCCCATTGGCATAAACGTTTACGGTATCAACAACCACATCCCTGTCGTTTAACAATCTGGCCTCGACGTCCTTTTTCCATTTCCAATCACCAAATCCACCCAACAGACTTATTTTAAGATTGTTTGTTGCTGAAATGGCAAGATCAACTTCCAGCCCCCGGTGAAGGGCGTCGAGACCCCTTACCATGGCTCTGGTTTGTGTATTGTTTTCAAGCTGAATATACTCCTGCGTCAGAAATGAAACATCTTTCCAAAGCGTGTAATAAGTTGATATGTTTACGCTGGTACTGCTTCCTTTGAAGGAATATCCTGCTTCGGCAGTATTCACCTTTTCGTTGCGGATATCTTTAACCGGGGTGTTGTTGAAATTGCCAAAAACAAATTTGTAATAGGGTAAGCGGTTGAAATGCGCCAAATTGAAATAGATGCTACTACTACTTTCTGGTCGGTAGTTTACTCCTCCTTTCAAATCGAAGCCTTCGCGAATAACGGTTTCACTCAAGGGTGCATCGGGGTAATTATATACATCGCGCCGACTGTAACTCTGTCCTGATATTGAAGCTGCTGCAAAAGCTGTTGTTCGTCCGAATTGCTTTTCAACTTGAGTAAACAGGCTGATCATATTCAGAATAGCGCCATTATGCAGCCTGATATTGTCGCCGGGCATCCGAATTTGAGGTCTTCCCGCTACACCGGCCAGCGACCAGCTATAGTCGTCAATGTAAAATTTTCCGCCAAGCAGGTTGTCAACTTCCTGTCGGAGTGTTGAGCTGAAATACCTGTAATGCAAGCCGCCGGTCAGCCGAAGTCCTTTTCCAAGGTCCGACTCGATGGTGCTCAGTGCCCCGGCCCAAATATGGCTGGCCAAAAATCGTGTTTGTACAACCTTGCTGAATCCGGTAACCTTTGATCCGTTTGCCAGTGTTGCGGTATCAGTATTATCTGCGTTATAGCGATAGATGGCGTCCCAGTCTATTTGCCCTGAGGCATTTCGAAATGCAAAAACACCCGGTCCGTAATTATAGCTGTCGTTCCATTTACCGCCACCCCAACCGGGGGAGAGATACAGCGTGCTTACAATCAGCGTTTTATTGTTTGTTTGTAAGTAATGTGACAGGCCAAGATGTGGTTTGTGGTAAAAGTTTTCACTGGCGTTGTTTATTCGCCCATTATCATGCCCCCATTCTTTATTGTATTTATGCCCGTATCGTTCCACTTCGTCAAAGCTGATTTTCATATTGCGTTGCCCATGACGCTCAGGGCCTCCAAGCACAGTAAACAACAGCCTTTGCTTTTGCCCTAACTGTTTCCCAATACTCATAAAATAGGCCCAGCCGTCAACATAAGTGCCATCGACATAACCAGGACCAGAGGTGCGCGATCCTAGCAGGCTAAGCGACCAGCCATTAACCAGTTCGCCGGAATTGTAACTCAGGGAGGTTCTGCTATTGCCATAGCTTGTTAACTGATGTGCAAAATGACCGCCTGCCTCGTTGCCCGGTCCGGTAGTGATAATGTTAACCGTTCCACCTACCGAGTTCTGTGCAATTTTACTTGCACCAATCCCACGCTGAAATTCAATACTTCGTGCTATTTCGGTCAAACCCATCCAGTTATTCCAGTAAACGAGCCCGTTTTCGGCCCCGTTGATCGGAATACCATTGAGCAGTACGGCAAGATTTTCCTGCTGAAAGCCCCTGATGCTCAAGGTGGCATCTCCCGAGCCCCCTCCATCGCGACTAGCATACACCCCCGGGCTAAAGTTCATTACCTCTGGTAGCGGCCGGTCGCCCAAAGTCAGGGCTATTTTATCGGCGTTGATTCGACTAAATGCAATTGGAGTGTAACCTTCGCGCGCAGTGTGCGCCATCACCTGAATCTCATCTAGCTGGGTAATACTCCTGTCCATCCTGATAATCAGTATATCGGATTGGACATTAACAGGCATCTCAAGCGCCCGATAACCAATATGGCTCACGATGAGTACGCCTTCCTGCTGATCGGTTGGCAAACTGAATACGCCTGCGGCGTTGGCCAACGTGCCTTTTTTACTGTTCTTTAATCTGATTTCTGTCCCCGGCAGCGGTTGTCCGCTCTCGCTGTCTACAACTTTTCCATTGATTATCTGAGAGCTTGCCTGAAAACTCACCAGTGCGAAAAGGAAAAGAATAATTGTCAGTCTCATATTTTAAACCGTTAAATAAAAACTAAGCCCCGAATTGCTCCGGGGCTCAGGATCCATTCAACCAAAAAGTAACGAGTACAACAAAACGAATTCAATCGTTGTGAAGTAAACACAATAGTATGGCCGATGGCCTTAACATTGTGCATTTAACTCGTCCTTCTTCCATCCAGACTTTGACTGTCGGTACCGGAGTTTCACCGGTTCAGTTCCGATACTTTCGGAAGTCGCGGACTTTACCGCCGATCGGGAATTTCACCCTGCCCCGAAGAACTTCTCGGCTGCAAATATAGTGTTAATTTGTTAACATTATGCGCAGCTTGTAATTTAAAAACGTTTTAATCTGTCAGATTAAGAATTTTCAGATACTTGAATATCAAGCTTCTACGCGCTCTGTCTTCCGCTTATTAAGATATTCCATCGCGCTAAGGGCTGCCAGAGTACCATCGGCTGTGGCCAGAGTAATCTGACGATACCGCTTAGCGTTGGCATCACCTGCAGCAAATACTCCCGGAATATTGGTTTGCATGCCACTGTCAACAACAACCTCTCCACGCTCGTTCAAACTGATGCAGCGCCCTTTCAAAAAGTCGGTATTGGCTTCGTAACCGATAAAGATGAACACGCCATCAAGGTCAAGGCGGTAATGCTCGCCTGTTAGCAGGTTTTCAACCATTACTGCTTCAAGTTTATCGTCGCCAACGAATTCCGTTATGCGGCTTTGCATCCTGATATCAATTTTGGGATTGTTGCGTGCCACATCCTGCGCATGCTGAAATCCCTGAAAGCTGTCTAGTATATGGATGATGCTGACATGCGAGGCGTATTTTGTCAGCGAATCAGCCTCTTCCAGCGCCGTATTTCCTCCTCCGACAACTGCAATGGTTTTACCGGTAAAAAAATCGCCGTCGCAGGTGGCACAATAGGAAATGCCTCTTCCTCTGAATTTGTCCTCGCCCGGAACGCCGAGACTTTTCGACCTTCCGCCGGTGGCCAGTACAATGGTGTCGGCGGTAAATTCCTTGCCATTCGACAATCGCAGCCACTTTCTTTCCGACTCAAAGTCTATGTCGCTGATGCTGATACCGCTCATGATTTTACAGCCGAAATTCTTAGCCTGATTTTTCATCCTGTTGGCCAAGTCGTAGCCCGAAATTGATTCGAATCCAGGATAATTGGCAATGTCGTGCGTGAGCACCATCTGACCGCCCGCAACACCCGAATCCAGGATTAATACATTTGCTTTTGCCCTCGAAAGGTAAATGCCTGCAGTAAGTCCGGCAGGGCCCGCTCCTATGATAATTGTATCGTAATGCATGGCGCTTGTTAATTTGGTTTACAATAAAAAGCCCGGAAATTAACCGGGCTTATGAACAGTTGAATTATTCCGGTTGTCCAAATTCCCGATCCAATATCTTCGTAATCTGGTCGCGCGACTGGATGCTGCTGGTTGCAGCGGCAACTTTGCCGTTCTTATAATATACGGTGAATGGGAGCCCCATAAAGTTTCTGCACTCAGGAAGGTTGCGGATTACGGCTGCCTCAGGCGAGTCGAAAGCCATATCGCGGAAAGCAACATGGGTGTATTCGTCGCGAAGCTCTTCCATTACGCCATATACCGGGATACACATGGGGCCCATGCGGCCGCAGCATACCATTACGTTTTCGTTCTGCTCGATCAACTGCTGGAGTTCTTTGGCAGTTGCAACATGCTCAAGATTTGTAGGTAGTACCATTGTTTGTTGTATTGATGATTTGCGCTGCAAAGATCATAAATCATGCCAAATAGTGATACTAAAGCGCTTTAAATTTTTGATATTTTTTCGAAGGCTTGCCGTAAGGATGTGTGGAGAGCTCATTGCAACCATCTGCCCCACTTAAAATATACGCCTGATAAACCTAAGTTTGTGGGTGTGATGTCTCCATTGCCTGTTAAAAATGCCATGGGCATCAAGGCTGTCGTTGCGTACAAATCCGGAGCAGTGTATTATCCCTCCTTTACCATCGATGATGCCTACATGAACGATCTGGCCTGCTTCATTTTCAAAGAAAGCCAAATCACCTGCCGAAGCATAATCAACAAAATCAATCATTTGGCCAACTGATGCCTGTTGGCTTGCATCGCGCGGCAATGTCAAACCAGCCATTTTAAATACAACTTGCACGAAACCGCTGCAATCATAACCAAACGGATTTCTTCCACCCCACAAATACGGACTTCCAAGCAACATCATCGCATTCCTCATTATTTGATCGGCGCTTTGTCCGGATGCTCTGCCAATACTGCCAGACTCCTGCCATTTTACCAGTGTTTCTGCCGAAATGTCGTCAGAAAGTGCACCCAAACTGCTGCCGAATGGCAACAGCAAAGCCGCTGATCCCTGTTTGATTTCGAAAAATGGTTTTGATACGAGCCATTCATCCAATGGGTTCGACTCGGTTTTTGTTGCACCGGCATGCTGCGACTTGCTGAGCCATCCCTCATAATTATCGTGTTCGCATTGTACCAGCAACCAATCGGAATAACGATCGAGCACAACATACTCCTCGCCAAACAACAACTGGCTTACCAGTTCGCTCTTTTCGGAGGGCTCTTTACGCAGACTGATAACGGGAATGGTATTCAAAAACTTCATATACAATAATTTAAGCTAAACTTCGAAGAAATTACGGCATTAAAGGTAAGACAAGTGCAATTTACCCATTGCTTAAAGCGCGTTTTATTCTGTTTGCAAATATCTCGAAATGTGTAATTTCGTTGCCAATGGCAAGATACATGCGCAAAAGATTTACCGACCGGTTTTATAAGTTTCACTTTCCACTGGTTAAACTGGTTTCGTTTACCATTGCTGCAATTTTAATCATCATTTTAATGCCCCGCACAGCGCGCTTTGGGTTCGAGTACCAGCAGGGTCGCGCATGGCAGCATCCTCATCTTTACGCTCCCTTCGATTTCACCATTTATAAATCCGACGCTCAACTGGCTGCAGAACGACGGAAGGTAAGTCAGCAGGTTTATCCTTACTTCTCCTACGATGAAATTGAAACAGCCCGTAGCCGCGAGCGACTCGAAAAGCTGGCGCAGGAAAGATTCAGAGGCCCAGCACGCGAAACCAGAGTCTGCATAAGAATGCTGTTGCGACTTTTCGACGAAGTACACAGCAACGGTATCATACAGCATAACAGCATTCTCGATCGTGATGATTTTGCCAGACGCATTAATATCGTCCGAAACCGAATGGTAAATGTTCGTTCGGTCGATGACGTTTACAATATCACTTCTGCTTTCGAACGCTTTCGCAGGGCCACCGACACCATGCGCTACTGCGACCGTCAGACTGCATTGACCCTCCTCACCGAATCGCTTACCCAAAACCTCATTTACGACGAAGCCATGTCGCGTCAGGAATTGGAACAAGCCTGGCAAAGAATTTCACCAACATATGGCCTTATTCAGAAGGGCGAACTTATTATCAGCGAAGGCGATATGGTTGACGAAGAGAAAAACACCATTCTCACTTCCTTGCGCCTCGAATACGATCGCAGGGCAGGGGACGAGTGGCGTCAAAACAGCCAGCGCGCCGGCGAATCGTTGCTGGTGATCATAATTTTCGCTATTCTGTTCTTTTATATCCGGCACTTCAGGGCAGGTTTGTTCGATAGGCTTCGCAAGGTGAACCTGCTTCTGTTGATGATGCTCGCATCCATTTTACCTGCTTTTCTGGTTCTTGACAAGGCTGATCAATATTTTTACCTGTTGCCACTGGGAATTCTTCCCATAGTACTCATAACGTTTTTCGATACCCGCACTACTATCGTTGTTCATCTGCTGACAACCTTTATCATCGCTATTGCCGTACCAAATGCCTTCCAGTTTGTTTTTATGCAGCTTGTTGTGGGTTATGTGGTGGTGTTCAGCCTCGAACGTCACAGCCGACGTCTGTTTTTCTTCCGGACCTCGCTCATGATTTTTATAGCATACCTCATTGTGTATGCCGGATTTAGTCTAACCCAGCTGCCCGGCCTCGAGCAATTCGATATTGCTATGATTGGAAAATTTGCCGCCAGCAGTGTACTTACACTCTTCTCGCTTCCCATTATCTACCTGTTGGAACGCCTGTTTCGCGAAATCACCGACCTAAGCCTGCTCGAATTGAGCAACACAAACAATCCACTGCTGAGAGAGCTTGCCTTAAGGGCTCCAGGCACATTTCAACATTCTATACAGGTGGCTAACCTGGCCGAAGAGGCGTTGGCCGCAATTGGAGGCAATGTGCTGCTGGCACGCACCGGTGCCTTGTATCACGACATTGGCAAAATGGAAAGTCCTTATTATTTTATTGAAAATCAGGCTGGAGGGTATAATCCTCACGATGATATAAGCCCTACTGAGAGCGCGTCAATCATTATCGGACATGTGATTAGAGGCATCGAGATGGCCCGCAAGGCTGGCCTGCCTGAACAGATTATCGACTTCATCCGAACCCATCACGGCACCTCGAGGGTTGACTACTTTTACATTATGGCACAGCGTCAGCAGCCCGGAATACAGCTCGACGAACGCGGCTTTCGTTATCATGGGCCAATACCTTTCTCACGCGAAACGGCAGTTGTTATGATGGCCGATGCTGTGGAGGCATCCTCCCGCAGCCTGAAGCAGCCCACCGAACAAAAAATCAACGATCTAATCGAATTCATCATCGGCAAACAGTTTGCTGATCAGCAGTTTACAAACGCTGACATTACGCTCAGGGATATAAACCTTGTTAAAAAGATATTCAAGCGAAAGCTTTTGAATATCTATCATGTGCGAATTGCCTATCCGGAATAGAGCGAAGTTTTGGCTTTTATTTCGGCGGCCAGATTTTTCAGATACTTCATTGAATCGGCAGGCCCGAGATTGAAGATCAGATCGAGGACGCTCAGATCAGGCATAAACCCAAACCTCTCTGAAAAAGCCTGCATATAATTTGGGAACCTAACCCCCTTTGCAACTATGGCATTTTCAAATTCAGCTTTCTGCGACAAGGCGTCCTCCGATTTGACAAACGTTTCTGTATATCGCCAATCCTTGTCGGCTCTTAACATCCTCAATACCAGTTTTAGACTGTTTTCATTCAACTGGATTAAGGAATCATGGTCTGTAAGCAACATTTTGGAAAGCTCATCCTCAAAATATTCAAAATAAGGCGTTTTTCGATAAGCAGAAGCTATGGAGCGCAGATGCTGTACTGTCCAGTTAGATCCTTTGTCAACAATCACTTCGATAGTTTTCGTCTTGTTCCCGAAAGGTTTTTTAACAGGTACGCTAAGACGTAAGCTGCCATTTGCCGCCATTATATTGCAGCGATTTCTCAAGGTCTGTTTCGGGTAGGTTTCATGGATCTCGAGCAGCGGACTTTCTGAATATAGAAAGACGGCCATCCACGAAACAGGGGGAAAGTAAGCTATGGGTAAAACGATCCGCATTAGCGTTTTAAAAGCGCAAAGTTACCAAACAAAAAACCACGCCCGGGAGCGTGGTTTATCGTAACAAACAGTTTAAACTATGCTTTCAGAAGTACGTCTTCAATCGCTTTCTTAAACGACTCTTTGGGCAGTGCACCCATGGCCATCTGAGGTTGTCCGTTTTTGGGACAGAAAAGCAGGGATGGAATGCTACGAATGCCGAATACAGCTGCCAGTTCTTGTTCTTCTTCAGTGTCCACCTTATAAATGTTGATCTTTCCGGCGTACTCCTTTGAAAGTTCTTCAAGAATAGGGGCTACCATTTTACATGGCATGCACCAGTCGGCGTAGAAATCGATAATGCAAGGCAACTCGCCCTCGAATTTCCAATCCTGGTTCGTTTCGTAATTAAATACCTTCTGGAGGAAGGTTTCTTTTGTTAAATGCTCCAACATGATTTGGTTTGTGTTTATTGTTTTGCTTTAAGTAACTCTTCTTCAATGATTTTGATATACATTTCCTCGCTCAGCGCACCAGCCTGCATCATTGGCTGTCCCTGCAGAGGTGTGAAAAGGATGGATGGTATGCTGCGCACCTGAAACACGCTTGCAAGCCTTTGTTCCTTGTCAACATCAATCTTATAAACCTTGAGCCTGCCCTCATAGTCTTTGGCGATCTTTTCCATGATGGGGGCAATGCGACGACACGGTGCGCACCAGTCGGCATAAAAGTCAACGATAGCTGGTACATCACCTTCGTAAACCCATGATTGCGGGTTCTTTTCAAAGTTCCATACCTTTTCGAGGAAGGTTTCGTATGTGAGATATTCCGGTTTGCCGGGTGCGCCTGATTTCTCCGGGCTGTTGGCCTGCTTACCGGTTGTATTGCTGCAAGCCGTTGTCATAAACAGAATGGCCGAGATGAGGATTATGAAATTTCTGGTCATTTTTTACTGAGATTTTCGTTGCAAAAATAGAAAAAATTAAATCGCTTAATTATCACTTTTGTTAAATTTGCACCAAAATTTGTTCCAAAGAAAACTGAACATGGGCAATTTTTCGGAATTGAAGGCCTCTTTTAATGACATATCTCATGAAAATCAGCCTACGGAAGAGCAGCTGCTCGGTATGATTGCCGATGTGAAGTGGAGAGAGGGTTTTGTGTGCCGAAAGTGTGGCCATACGCACTATTGCAAGGGAAAGCGCCCACACTCAAGGCGTTGCACACGTTGCAAAACCGAGGAATCTGCGCTTGCGCATACCATCTTTCATCGCTGCAAGATTCCGATTATTGAAGCTTTTGGTATCGCATCGGCTGTATGTTGTAATCCTGACATTTCTACCTACGAATTGAGCCGTAAGATGTCAAAAAGGCAGATGACCTGTTGGAAGTTCAAAACCAGAATTACGGAATGTCTGTCCGATCCTGACAAATCAGCCACACTTCGTCAGTTGTTGTCAGGCTATTCGGAAAAGATAGCTTAATGTTTGATTATCTGCACCTTTTAGTGTAGTCCATAAGGCTTTTTATTCCAAGATCTTCGGCCATGATAAAATAATGGCAGGCCATTTCCCTGTCCTGATAAACATCCTGATAAATTAAAGCCAGACCGAGGTATGGTTCGGCATATTGTGGGTTCAGCTTAATGGCTTCTTCAAACCTGGCTTTCGCACCCTCAATGTCGCCCAAAGACTTCCGACATGCTCCAAGGTAGTAGATGGCCTCGTGCGATTTTGGATTTTGCTTAAGCGCTTTGAGAAGTTCCGACTCCGCATCCTGATAACGGGCTTTGTAAATGAGGTCGATACCATTCTCAAGATGATAACGGAATTTTTCTTCATCAGTTCCGCAAGACGAAACCAATAATGCTAAAGTCGCGAAAATCAGTATGTATATCAAATTACCTTTCATCATCTTATGCAAATCTGGAGACTATTGTTTTTACTGTTTTTTCCACCTCTTCAAGCTTTTCCACTGTGACGGCTTCAGCCAGAAATCTTAAGTAAGGCTCGGTATTGCTGGGCCTGATATTGAACCAAAAATCTGGATAATCGAGCCTGTAGCCATCAAAATCCATGAAAGACAATGGCTTGCCGGATGCCAAAAAGTACTGGACGACTGCATCCATTGCCTGTTGTTTATTTGCAATCCTGAAGTTGATTTCGCCTGTGTTGTGATAAGCGGATATGTGCCTGATAATCTGCGAAAACGAGAAGCCTGCGGCCTTAAATTGGCTGGCAAGTTGCAAAACGATCAAGGCGGCTACCATTGCCGAATCAGAATAATAGAAGTCCCTGAAGTAATAATGTCCGGCCAGCTCGCCGCCGAAAATACCATCTATCTCGCGCAGCTTTCCTGCACCATAGGCCCTGCCAACACGCCATGTGTGAACTTTGGCGCCGAATTGTCCGAGATATTCGGCTACTGCACGCGAACTCCTAATGTCCTGCAAAACAGGTCCTTTTCCTCCTTTTTGCTCAAAAAAGTAATGCCCGAGCAGGGCTATAATCAGATCGGGCGACACAAAACGGCCGTCCTCATCGATAAACATTACCCGGTCGGCATCGCCATCGAAAATAAGTCCGATATCGCATTGGCGGTTAATTACGAGCTGCTTGATTTGCTCCTGGTTTTCAGGTTCGAGCGGGTTTGGCTCATGGCCGGGAAAATTGCCGTCGATAACATCATTGATGTAAAAGGCTTCTTTACCCAGCAGATTTTTAATCAGCAGGGCCGACATGCCGTTGCTGCAGTCAACGCCGATTCTCAGGTTGCTGAAATCGCCGTTGTATTGCTGCAAAAAATCGAGATAAGCCGCTCTGAAGTCGAAAGAAGAGATTTTGCCTTTCTGCTTTTTTGGTTCAGGGATCTGATTTTCCACCAAGTATTCGAGCTTGCTGAGTCCGCTTTCGTAACCAACAGGGACAACATTGGCAGCCGAAACTTTTAGTCCGTTGTATTGCGGAGGATTGTGCGAGGCGGTGATCATAACCGAGCCGGTGAACGAAAACTTCCCCGTTCCCCAATAGATCATAGGTGTTGTTGTCAATCCGGCATCGCTAACATCGGCCCCCGCGTCGTTAATTCCGCGGCACAAGGCTTCAAACACAGCTGGCGAAGAGTTACGGGCGTCGCGCCCAACCAAAATATGAGTCGACTGTAGCACCTCTGGCAGGTGAAATCCGATTCGATAAACCATCTCAGCATCCAGGTCTTTTTCCCAAACTCCCCGGATGTCGTAGGCTTTGAAAGCTTTTATCATAATTATCTTCTGATGTTTAGTCTGTCGAGTGCCCGACGGTATTTCCAGGCGTTAAACTGATGTTGTTCGTAGGTCTCTGCAAAGGCATGATAACCGGAAAGATCATCGCGTGCGCAGAAATACAGAAACCTGTGTTTCTGGAAATTAAGCACCGCATCGATCGAGCTGATCGACGGGATGCAGATTGGGCCGGGCGGCAAACCGGCGTACATATAAGTATTGTAGGGTGAATTGTAATTGAGATGGAAGTCCACAACGCGTCGCGCCTCAAAATCACGCGTTGCAAAAACGAGTGTCGGGTCGGCCTGAAGCCTCCATCCGCTCCGCAGTCTGTTTATGTAAACCCCGGCTATGATGGGCTTCTCATCGTTTTTATTGGTTTCTTTCTCTACAATTGAAGCCAAAATGCTCACTTCGAGCGGGCTGAGAGGGATTTGTGCAGCTTTGTTTCGGCGGCTTTCATTCCAAAACCGCTTGTGCTCCTCGAACATACGCGACACAAATCCCTCGCCGGTGGTTGTCCAATAAAATTCGTAGGTGTTCGGTATAAAGAGTGCCGGTATTGTTTGGTGATTATAGCCAAGAAACGAGAGGTAAGCCGAATCGCTCAGCAATCCCGCTATGGAAGCCGAGTCGGCCTCTATTTGTCCTGCCACGCGTTCGGCAAGTTGGTTGATATCGCGCAAACTGTTGAATGTCACCTTGACAGGAGTTTGCCTCCCCGACCTAAGAAGGCGAACCAATTCCAGATTGCTCATATCGGGATAAATAAGATAATAGCCTGGCCGGATTTTATCGTTATACTGAAGCCAGAATGAGGCCCACTCGAAAGTTGTGCGGTTGATTACCAACCCCTTACCGTAAATAATCTCCTTTGTTTTGTCGAAATCGCTGCCTGTGGGAATAATTAGTTCGGCAACAGGAAGGGCCGAGGTGTAGGTATTCGGCCTGAAAAATACCGCATACACGGTTAGTGCACCCCCAATGATGATCAGCACGAAAAAGACAATGACGAAAACGCCCCAACCATGCCGTTTGCGTTTCCTGGTAGCACCCGATGTGTAATAAGCGCTCATGATTGCTGGTGTTTGGGGTTGATTAACTGCATCAATATCTGGTCATGATACTTCCCGTTTTCAAAATACCAATCTTTTTGCTGCCCCGACAAACTGAAACCAAGTCGGTTGAAAAGTCTGATGCTTGTCTGGTTATCCGGCAATATGCTGCAATAAAGCTGATGCAGCCCAATTACATCGAATGAATGGTTGATGACCAGCTTCAAGGACGTAAATGCAATGCCTCTGTTACGGTAAGCGGAGTCGATATAGACCCCGATACCTGCGCGCCGGTGATGGGGGTGGAAATCATACAGGTCAACCATTCCGACAGTATGGCTCAAGTCCTGTTCGGTAAAATCTACCATAAACCTTGCTTGCCTGTTTTGGTAAATGTCGTGTCCTTCGATAATAAACTGTTCGATTTGGAAAAGCGAATACGGCAACAAATTATCGCTGTGTACCCATGACGTTTTGTCGTTCTCCCATCTGAAAATCAGCTGTGCATCGTCGGGTTCGATGGCTCTGATACTAATGTTTTTATTTCGGGAAAACATATCGCTTAACACAAATTATTGAACATGAACATTTATGGAGCCATTAAAAACTTCCTGAACAGGCCCTTCCAAAAAAATATTCGTAAATCGGTTGTCCAACTTTCTTAAGGTCACGCGCAAAATGCCTCCTTTTGTGTGAATTTCGCTATGATCTTGTCCATTCCAAAGATAATTGGCTATTGCTGAGGCTGTTACACCTGTGCCACAGGAAAGTGTCTCAGCCTCCACTCCACGTTCGTAGGTTCGCACCATGAGCATCGAACCCTTGCACTGCACAAAATTCACATTTACACCTTTTTCTGAAATGGTTTTATCGTATCGAATACGACTCCCAGTGGTCTGAACATCAATCAATTCAACATCTTCCACTTTTTTTACAAAATGCGGCGAACCGGTATCAATCAATAAACCTCCTTCTGTATCGTTGAATCTCGTGACGTCCGACATGCTTAATCTTACATGGAAAAGGCCGTTTGTGCGTTTTTCAGTCCATGCCTCATGAATGCCGTCGTAGGCATGAAACCGGCAGTGTGCCGAAGCGATACCGCGCTCAAAAGCAAAAGCGGCAGCCGAACGCCCGCCATTGCCACACATACTCCCTTCGTAACCGTCGGAATTGAAATAAACCATACGAAAATCGGCAGATTCAGCATCTTTAATGCTGATTAATCCATCGGCACCAATTCCCAAATGCCGGTCGCAAAGCAATTGGATAAGGCTGGGCTTCAATTCCAGTTTCATAGTCCTGTTGTCGATGATAATGAAATCGTTGCCTGCACCATGATACTTCCAAAACTCCATTGTCTGCGTCCCGTCTGTCTTCATTCAGCGTTAAATTACGTTAAGCTTCTCCGGCTTGTTTGTGCTTGGTTCGCTTTTTGTAGCAAATTTAATCGAATCGCAGATTCTAAAAAATTAAGTTGTCAGCACATTAACACGAATTAACACACCAAAAGAAACAGATCAAAATCACAGACGTTAAATAAAAAAACTTCGGAATATGAACAGAAAATTGAAAGACCTGATTTGGGGAATGTTAGGAGGAGGCATTATTCTGGCCATATATCTAATTGTTGCTTCCTCAGCTAAGCCACAAGGCGATTTTATTTTAGGACAAGAAAAGAGAATCTCCGTACAGCCCGAAATGCCGAGCATACATCAAACCAGGCTGGCAGCCATGCCCACTGAAATAAGTTTTGTGGAGGCCGCAGAAAGTTCGGTAAACGCTGTTGTTCACATCAGAACCGAAATGCGCACGCGCACAACTACTTACGATGATTTCTTCGGCTCGTTGCGCGAGTATCTTTATGGCAGTCCGTTTCACAACAATCAGCAGCGAAACGTTGTTGGATTTGGCTCGGGCGTTGTTTTGTCGGCCGACGGTTATATCGTAACCAATAATCATGTGGTGGAAGGAGCTGATAAGATTGAGGTAACCTTCAACGATAAGCGAAAAATGACTGCAGAGGTTGTTGGAACTGACCCAACTACCGATATCGCCCTGATTAAGGTTGACGGACGTAATCTGCCATTTTTGGCATTCGGCAATTCGGATGAGGTGAAGGTGGGCGAATGGGTATTGGCCGTGGGAAACCCTTTTAACCTCACATCAACGGTTACTGCAGGTATCGTAAGCGCTAAAGCGCGCAATATCAATATTTTGGGAAATCGATCATCCATCGATTCATTCATTCAGACAGACGCAGTAATTAATCGTGGAAACAGCGGTGGGGCACTTGTAAACACTTCCGGCGAGCTGATCGGCATCAACGCAGCTATTGCTTCAAGAACAGGAGTTTATGAGGGCTACAGTTTTGCAATTCCCGGGAATATTGTGCGCAAGGTTGTCGATGACATTATTCGTTTTGGCGAACCGCAGAGGGCATTCATTGGGGTTGAAATCCGCGAAATGGACGAAGAACTTGCCAATAAATCCGGAGAGGAAAACATCAGAGGCGTTTATGTTGCAAGAGTCACCGAAAACGGTGGTGCCGCCGAGGCTGGAATCAAATCGGGCGATGTGATCCTCGAAGTTAATAAAAGGCCGGTAAACTCTCTGTCGCAACTGCTTGAAGCTGTTGGGCAGTATAGGCCGGGCGATGTGGTTGAAATCCTGACCCTCAGGAATGGCAAGACCCGTTCGGTTAACGTGAAATTGCGCAATCAGGATGGAAATACCCAGACTCAAACGCGGGAAGCCTCGTTCTTTAATAAAGATCTCGGCGCCACATTGGCTCGTTTGTCTCAGAATGAGAAAAACGAACTTAATATCAGATCCGGACTGCGGGTCGTCGATGTTAGGGAAGGCGTGTTGCGCAGAGGCGGAATCGGAAAGGATTTTATCATTCTGCAAATCAACGGAACGCCGACCGACAGCCGCGAAGATCTTGAGTCGGCCTTAAACAGTGGTCGTTCGCGCACGGTTCGTGTGCAGGGGATGTATCCCAATGGTATGCGAATTAGTTTCGAATTTGTGAGATAATTAAGAAACTTTTTAACCTTTAATTCGTAAAATAGCCGACATAAAACAAAGCAACAAACCACACACCTGCTGCATACGACAACAGGCATTCCCGGTCAACTATCTGTTGGTTGGTCGGGAATGAACCTTACGAACAATTTGTTTATTAATACGTTTAAAGAAAGACAATTAAATACCATGAGGCAACTAAAAATAACAAAATCCATTACTAATCGCGAGAATCAGTCGCTCGACAAATATCTGCAGGATATTGGCCGCGAGCAGATGATTACTGCGGAGGAGGAAGTGGAGCTTGCCCGCCGAATTAAGCAGGGTGATGAGAAGGCGCTTGAACGCCTTGTTAACGCCAATCTGCGTTTTGTGGTGTCGGTGGCCAAGCAATATCAAAACCAGGGACTCAGTTTGCCAGATCTGATTAATGAGGGCAATGTGGGTCTCATTAAGGCAGCCCGCAGGTTCGACGAAACCCGCGGTTTCAAGTTCATTTCCTACGCTGTATGGTGGATCAGGCAGTCAATTCTGCAGGCACTTGCTGAACAGGCGCGTATAATCAGGTTGCCGCTTAATCAGGTAGGGCAGGTGAACCGCGTAAAGAAAGTGTCGTCGCAGCTGGAGCAGCAATTGCAACGCACTCCTTCGACCGAAGAACTTGCCAGCGAGCTCGAGCTTCCTGAGTACAAGGTAGAAGCCGCGTTAAAGATTACCTCGCGGTATATTTCGACCGATGCTCCGCTGATGGAAGATGAAGACATGATGTTTTTGGATCAGTATGTTCCCGAAGATGCTGAGGATACCGATGAGCCTTTGATGCGCGAATCGCTTGGTCAGGAAATTCAGCGCTCGCTGGCTATGCTCAGCGAAAAGGAACGCGACGTGCTCAATATGTATTATGGTATCGGGATGAACCATGCTTATACGCTGGAAGAAATAGGAGCAAAGTTCGACCTGACCCGTGAACGTGTCAGACAAATCAAAGAGAAGGCTATCCGCAGGCTTAAACACAATGCCCGCAACAGACTGCTGAAGGCATACCTTGGTCAGTAAGCGAATCTGAATATTGATTAAAGACTGTCATCGATTGTGGCAGTCTTTTTTGCTATAATAATTTTTCTTCGGCAGTGCAATCGTTTGCATTAAGGTTTTATTTTTGTTCGCAACCAATGTAAATCCAAAACAGAATAGCCAAAACCTTATGGAACAATTTGATGCATCGCTAAGCCATTGGATCGACCACGAGAAAGCCGCCGCAGAGCTGATCAATATCGTCAGCCGCCTTTGGTACGAAAAATCCGTCGAACTGATTTTGCTCAGATCAGTGCTTGTCAATCGCGGTTCGGGCAAAATACTCAACAAGCACATAAGGGCGGAGACGATTTTGAATAAGCCCGTTGCAGTACAGGACTCGCTTATGATAGCAAAGGCCATACTGGAACAAAACATTGCACCGGCCAGAATTGATATTGGCAGGCTCAACTCGGAGTGGACCGATGAGAAGCATCTGTATTCCAATGTAAATGATTTTGTTAAGGATAAACTGAAGGAATTTATTGGTGCTCCGCCACGCAGCACGCGTACTCAAGATGTAGTTTTGTATGGTTTTGGGCGTATAGGCCGGCTGTTGGCTCGCGAATTTATCCTCTTTGCCGGCAATGGTTCGCATCTTCGACTAAGGGCCATCGTGACCCGGAGCAACAAACCGGAAGAAATCAGAAAGAGAATATCGCTTTTCAGAAAAGATTCCGTTCATGGACCATTTCACGGAGTGGCCAATGAGGATATGGAAAATTCGGCGATGATAGCCAATGGACAGATAATCAAGTTTTTATCTGCTGCAAGCCCTTCCGAAATTGATTATACCGCTCACGGAATTCATGATGCCCTGGTCATTGACAATACGGGTGTGGTTCGCGATCGCGAAAGCCTGGCGCAACACCTTAAGGCAAAAGGGGTGAGCAAAGTGTTGCTCACTGCTCCGGGCAAAGGCGATATTCCCAACATCGTTTACGGAGTGAACCAGAACGCAGTTGATATCGATAAAGAGACCATTTTCTCTGCTGCTTCCTGCACAACCAACGCCATTGTCCCTGGCTTGAAAATTATTGAGGAAAACTACGGAATTGAGAAAGGCCATATCGAAACCATTCACGCATACACCAACGATCAAAACCTGCTCGACAATTTCCACAAGAAAACGCGAAGGGGAAGGGCTGCGCCGCTCAATATGGTCATCACCGAAACCGGTGCTGACTCGGCTGCCACAAAGGCCATACCAAGCCTTGCAGGCAAACTGACCTCCAATGCGGTGCGTGTTCCGGTGCCAAACGTCTCGCTGGCCATACTCACGCTCGACGTACGAAAGCAGGTTACTGTGGAGGAGGTGAACCAGCTTTTCCTTGAAGCCTCGCTCCGTGGTCCGCTCATCGAGCAGATCCGCTACAGCAATGCCACTGAATTTGTGTCGTCCGACGGCATTGGCGATTCCTGTGCCTGTATCTTCGATAGTCCCAACACCAAAGTCTCGAACGATGGCCGCACCATCATCGTTTATCTCTGGTACGACAACGAATTTGGCTACACCAGCCAGGTGGTAAGGCTTGCAAGGCACATCGGCCGGGTGAAAAGCTACAGGTATTACTGATGCTTGATGGTGAGGCAACTTTAAATTTGGTCACCTAAACTTTAAAGGCTGGTATAGTTTGACCGAACAGCTTAAATTTGCCCGCTTATTGAACTTCAATAAGCCATGAAAGACACCAAATACATCTTTGTAACAGGTGGAGTAACCTCGTCGCTGGGTAAGGGAATCATTTCGGCTTCGCTGGCCAAATTGCTTCAGGGCAGGGGCTTTTCGGTTACCATCCAAAAGCTTGACCCTTACATCAACGTCGACCCTGGAACGTTGAATCCCTACGAGCACGGAGAGTGCTACGTAACTGAGGATGGTGCAGAAACCGACCTGGATCTGGGACATTACGAACGCTTTTCCAATGTGCCTACTTCTCAGGCTAACAACGTAACCACCGGCAGAATTTACCAGCATGTTATCAACGAAGAAAGGGCAGGCACCTATCTTGGCAGCACGGTGCAGGTAATTCCTCATATCACCGACGAAATCAAGCGTCGTATCAAGCTGCTCGGACAAAGCGGTAATTTCGACTTCGTTATCACCGAGATCGGCGGTACGGTTGGCGATATTGAGTCGTTTCCCTTTATCGAAGCCATACGTCAGATGCGCTGGGAAATGGGTAAACATTGTGCCGTAGTGCACCTCACACTTGTGCCGTTTTTGTCGGCTGCAGGCGAATTGAAAACCAAGCCAACCCAGCATTCCGTTAAAACCATGCTGGAGCAGGGGGTACAGCCTGATATTATTGTCTGCAGAACCGAAAAGCACCTGAACGACAGCATAAAAGGCAAGATTGCCCAGTTTTGCAACGTAGAGGTCTCAAGTGTTATCGAAAGTATAGATGCAGCCTCGATTTACGATGTACCGATACTTATGCTTGAGGAAAAGCTCGATATCGAAGTTTTACGTAAAACGCAAACACCCATTCCCGAAAAGATCGACATCCGGAAATGGGAAGATTTTTTACACCGGCTGCACAACCCTCAGTCGGAGGTAACTATTGCCCTGGTCGGAAAATATGTTGAGCTTAAGGATGCGTATAAGTCTATCAATGAAGCCTTTATCCATGCTGGTGTTTCGAACGACTGTAAGGTAAAACTCAAGTACGTGCATAGCGAACACATCGACAGCGGCAATGTACATGAGCAAATGGCTGGTGTTGGCGGTGTGCTCGTGGCTCCCGGGTTTGGCGGCAGAGGGATTGAAGGAAAGATAACGGCCATCGAATGGGCCAGAACAAATAAGGTTCCCTTCTTCGGTGTTTGCCTGGGTATGCAATGCGCTGTAATTGAGTTTGGACGTAATGTTCTCGGCCTGAGGGATGCCCATTCAACCGAAATGAATCCGCGCACCCCGCATCCTGTGATTGACATTATGAGCAATCAGAAAACGGTGAAAAATCTTGGCGGGACCATGCGTCTGGGGGCCTATCCCTGCAAGCTCGACCCTGAATCGAAGGTTTACGGTGTGTATAAAGAAACGATGATCTCGGAGCGGCACCGTCATCGTTACGAATTCAACAACGATTACCGCAAAGCATACAACAAGGCAGGAATGCGCACGGTTGGCATTTATCCGAACGAAAATCTTGTGGAGATCGTAGAACTGGAGAACCACCCGTGGTTTGTTGGGGTTCAGTTTCACCCCGAATACAAGAGCACAGTAGCCCGACCTCACCCGCTATTCGTTGGTTTTGTGGAAGCAGTAAAAAATTATCTTTCAGAGAAGGATTAATTGGATTGTCGAACCTTGCCATGCTGGCAGGCTTGGGCATTTTGTCTATTTTTGCAGCCTTAAATTTCATTAGATGAACAAAGACTCCCTGATAGGGTTTATCCTTATTGCCGTCATCCTCATCGGATATTCAATCTGGATGACGCCCTCGAAAGAAGAACTTGAACGTAGGCAACATAAGCTCGACTCCATAGCTCAGGTTAAACGTCAGCAGCAGCTTCAGCTTGATTCGCTGAAGATGCTATCCGAACAACAACAGGCTGAGCCGGTGGTTGTTGCCGACAAAATCGATGATACGGCGTCAGTTTTCAGGCAACTCAGCGATCGTTTTGGTTCGTTCGCAGCAGCAGCAATCGGTCAAGATCAATCCACTGTTGTAACCACCGATGAGCTTACCCTTTTCTTCTCGAATAAAGGTGGTTTCTTCCGTCAGGCCGGCCTCAACAAATACAAAACCTGGGATGGCCAAGCACTGCATTTGTTCGACACGCTCCACAACAAATTCGATATCTCATTTTTCTCACGCAATCGTATTATCAATACTGCCGGACTCTATTTCGAACCATACCTGAATGGCAATCCTGTCAGCCCGGGACAAAGCATCAGAATTGCCGACAGTGCTACCTTTTCGATGCGATTGTATGCCAGCGATGAAGCGGGAAATAGGATTGATAATCAATATATTGAGTATCAATATCGCATTCGCAACGGAGAGTACATGCTCAAGTTCGATGTTGTGACCAAGGGCATGAAGGATGTCATTGCGCAGAATACTTCGTTTTTGAACATCGACTGGCAGGCCGACCTTTTGCAGCAGGAGCGTTCGGTGGACCAGTTCAACGGCTCTACCATCTATTTCAAACATCATAACGATGAAGTTGATTATCTGAGCGAAAACAAAGCCGACGAAAAGGTCATCAAGACGCGTGTAAAATGGGTTTCCTTTAAACAAAGGTTTTTCAGCGCCAGCCTCATTGCCGACGATGCCTTCGACAATGCCCTTTTGAAGGTAAACACTAAAGAAAGTCACCCCAATCCGCGCTATTTGCGAAGCGTGGAGGCGGCCATGGATGTCCCCTACAACCCAACTACCGATCAGGTCATAGGCTTTTCGATGTATATCGGTCCTAACAGCTTCAGCGAGATGCGGGCCTACAAGCTCGATCTTGAACGTCAGATTCCGCTTGGATGGGGCTTTTTCCTGCTTGGTTGGATTAATATGTATGTCGTAATCCCGATCTTCAACTGGCTTGGCAGCTATGGTTGGAACTACGGCATCGTGATTCTGATCCTGACTCTGATAATCAAAATAATACTTTTCCCTATTGCCTATAAAACCTATCTGTCGTCGGCCCGCATGAGGGTGCTGAAGCCCGAAATCGATGAGATTTCAGCTAAGTTTCCGAAGCAGGAAGATGCCATGAAGAAACAACAGGCCATTATGGAGCTGTATAAGAAAGCGGGGGTAAACCCAATGGCCGGATGTGTGCCCATGCTCCTGCAATTGCCCATACTGATTGCCATGTTCAGATTCTTCCCTGCCAGCATCGAATTGCGTCAGCAGTCCTTCCTCTGGGCGCACGACCTTTCGAGCTACGACAGTATTCTCGATCTGTCGTTCAATATTCCATTCTACGGCTCGCACGTTAGTTTGTTTACCCTGTTAATGACGGCCAGCACCATTATTTATACCTATCTGAACAACCAGATGATGGGTGCTCAAAGCAACCAGCTTCCCGGTATGAAGACTATGATGTATATCATGCCGATTATGTTTCTAGGCTTGTTCAACAATTATGCTTCTGGTCTGAGCTACTACTACCTGCTGGCTAACCTCATCACCTTTGCCCAGATGTACATCTTCAGAATCTCGATCAATGAAGAAAAGTTGCACAGGCAGATTCAGGAAAACAAAAAGAAACCCGTGAAGAAATCCGCATTCCAGAAACGACTGGAAGAGGCCGCCCGCCAGCGTGGGGTTAAATAAAACTTCGGGATATGCAACTAACATATTATGAGCGCATTGGACGGGATACGCTCAGGTCGCTTGTTGAATATTTTTATGAGGGTGTAAAGGAAGACGAGGTTCTTCGGCCGATGTATGAAGGCGATATGGAAGCAGCCGAACTGCGATTGTTTCTATTCTTGGTACAATACCTCGGCGGGCCGGCCACCTATTCCGAACGCAGGGGGCACCCGCGCCTCAGAATGCGGCATGCGCCGTTTCCGATTGACGAAAAAGCGCGCGACCATTGGCTAATGCGCATGAAACATGCAATGGATCAGGTGCATATGGACGCAGAAAGCCGGGCCTTTCTGTGGAATTATTTTGTGAGCACGGCCGACTTTTTGCGCAATAAAGCGTAGCAGCAGTCTATTTTGCCGATTCACCCTCGAACTGATCTTCCTTATTGGCAAACAGGATGTTGAAGGTGGTCAGGCTGCCGTAAATACGGGTAATGTATTGTTGAAGGTTTATCTTGTCTTCATCCGAAAGTTCAGAGGCATTAATGCGCTGCTCCATTACCCTGAGTCTGTCGCGCACCATGACAATCTTGTGGAAAAAGGTCTCGACAGGGATCTCCTTGGCTTTCAGGTTCCTGTCGGCCGGCTGCAGGATCATCATGCCGCCTTTCCAACGACTGCCCAAAGGGACGGTTTCCTGAATGTCGGAGAACCTTCGCAATACCTTTGTGATGATCTTTTCAACTTTTTCGAAACTGAGCATATCAGTTTCGCTGCCTACATAATCCAGAACTTCCAGCCCGGCAAACGACTTGAGGATCGTTTTGATGCCAAAATCGATGAAAGTGATTTCGTACGAATCGGCATACACCTGTATGACAACGCCTTTTCCATACTGTGGGTGCTTTACCCTGGAACCGATTCCCAGTGTGATGTTTTCCATAATAGCATTGGTTTGTTTACATCTATCAGTATTCGATAATTGTTTTCAACGAAAGGTCTTTTGCTTTTATTGCTCCCCCAGTGAGTCCTGCTGATGTTGATCGAACAGACCAGGCCTTCTTTTCCTTGTTCGTTCGGTGGCCTGTTGAATACGCCATTCCCTGATCAGTTTGTCATTGCCACTTAGCAAAACTTCGGGTACCTCCCAGTCATTGTAAACGCGGGGTCGGGTATATACCGGAGGCGAAACGAGTCCGTCCTGAAAAGAATCGGATAGAGCAGAGGTTTCGTCGCCCAACACTCCGGGCAACAGCCTTACAATGCTGTCAGTAAGCACAGCAGCAGCCAGCTCGCCACCCGAAAGCACGTAATCTCCAATAGAAATCTCCATGGTTACAAGGTGCTCGCGTATCCGCTCATCTATTCCTTTGTAATGCCCGCAAAGCATGATAAGGTTGTTTTTGAGCGACATGGCATTGCTAATGCCCTGGTTGAGCAATTGCCCGTCAGGACTCAGAAATATCACTTCATCGTATTCGCGCTTCGACTTCAAATGGCTGATGCAGCGATCGATAGGCTCGATCATCATCACCATGCCGGCACCACCGCCAAATGGGTAATCGTCAACCTTATGATGTTTATCGGTGGTGTAGTCGCGCAGGTTATGAATATTTATGTTGACGAGGTTTTTTTGAACAGCCCGCTTGATGATGCTTTCGCTGAACGGCCCATCGAACATTTCGGGAAAAATGGTGATGATGTCGATGTTCATTACTGAAACCAATAAGTTTTAATGTTTACAAATTCCTTTATGCCCGCCTCGCCCAGCTCTCTCCCGAAACCGGAATTTTTCGTGCCTCCGAAAGGTATTCTTGGATCTGATTTAACCAGGCTATTTACGAACACACTTCCACATTGAAGTTGGGATGCAAGGTGAGCGGCAAGTTTATTGTCGGTAGTCCAAACCGAAGCTCCAAGCCCGTAAACCGATTGGTTTGCCAGTTGAATGGCTTCTTCGGCAGTGCTGAAGCTTGTAAGGCACATCACCGGTCCAAAACTTTCTTCGTCCCATAAAACCATGCCTGGCCGCACATCTTCAACAATTGTGGGCATGAAAATGGAGGGATGCTTATCAAACACTTTGCCTCCATAGCGCAGCCTGGCTCCCGAAGAGAGAGTTTTGTCGAGCTGTTGCTGAATCTGTTCAAGCAGATCGGGCCTTGCTATTGGCCCTACCGTAGTGTTTTCGTCCAATGGATTGCCGGGATGAAGCGCAGAGAGTAGTTTAATTTGCTGATTAACAAAGCTTTCGTAGATATCCTCGTGAATCAGAAATCGCTTAGCCGCAATACAAACCTGACCAGCGTTGAGCATGCGCGACATCATGCCGGTGGTGCAGGCATTGCCAAACTCCGCGTCCGGAAAAACAATGAAAGGGTCGGAGCCCCCAAGCTCCAGTACAATTTTTTTCAGGTGTTTTCCCGCCAGGGCGGCAACGCTTCGTCCGGCCTTCTCACTTCCCGTGATCGTTACGCCTCTGATTGCTGGATGTGCAATCACATTTTCAGTCTGGTCAATATCCATCACAAGCAAACCAATCAGGTTGTCGGGGAGGCCTGCTTCCACAATAGCTTCAGCGATGGCAAGGCCGCAACCTGTTACATTGGGGGCATGTTTGAGTACAACAGCATTTCCTGCCATAATTGCCGGAACGACAAACCTCAACACCTGCCAGAAAGGAAAGTTCCAGGGCATGATGGCAAATAGAACCCCCAGTGGTTCGTACTTTATTTTCGACAACTGAGCATCGGTTATAATTGTTTTGTCAGCCAGATATTCGGCGCCTTTTTCCGCATAATGCCTGCAAAGCCAGACACATTTGGCAATCTCTAGCCGCGATTCCCGAATTGGTTTCCCCATTTCGAGCGATATCAGTCTGGCATACGCTTCCTTATTCTTCTCCAACACCATTGAGAACGCCTGCAGTCCTGCCGCTCTCTCATCTACATTTTTTTTCGCCCAAATTGAAAAAGTCCTTTCGACCGACTCAATCTTACTAATCACTTCTTCCCGGCCCATAACAGGATATTCAGCAATCAATGCTCCGGTAAATGGGTTTATGCTGCGCATCATGGCCGTCTTTTGGCTGCAAATTAACGAAAACTTGCCGGCCCGTCTGCCAAATTCCATTTAGCCTACTTTTGAGCGACCTAAATAAAACTGAAAACCATGCTGAAATACCTCGTTTCCGGACTTATAATTGCTGCAATTTTTAGCGTCGATTCGTCGAACGCACAAACCGGCAATTACCCTATACCCCGCAATTGGCAAAAAGCCCTCGAGAACCGAACCAGAACAACCAACGGCCTGCCCGGTGAGCGTTATTGGCAGAATCGTGCTAAATACCAGCTCAATGCCGCTTTATCCGTGAAGAAAAGTATGCTGAAAGGGCAGGGGACAATAACCTATTTCAACAATAGCCCCGATACGCTCGACAGGCTGGTTTTCAACCTTTATCAGGATATTTTCCGTAAAGGAAATAGCCGTGACTGGGATCTTGGAACTGACGATCTGCACGATGGCACAAAAATCCTTTCGCTAAAGTGGAATGAGCGCTCCGTTGATCCCAAAGACCAGACTAAGGTTAACCGTCTGGGCACCAAGCTAATCGTGAGGCCTGGAATGAAGATTGCTCCGGGCGATTCAGTCAAGATTGAAACCCAGTGGGAATTGCCTGTTCCGTCGAAACGAACTGTCCGTATGGGAAGATACAGCGACACCGTGATTTTTGTTGCCTACTGGTATCCGCAAATTGCGGTTTACGACGATATTGACGGCTGGGACATGATTTCGTATGGCGGCAGCGTGGAGTTTTACAACGATTTTAACGACTACGACGTAAAGATTGATGCGCCAAAGCCTTACGTTGTCTGGGCGACGGGAGAGTTACAGAATGCCAGTCAAATTTTCAGCAACGAGGTGCTTTCACGCCTTATCACTGCCAGATCATCGGAATCTGTGATGCGAATTCTTGATGCTGAAGACTATAAAGGAAATAAGGTTTTCAGAAAAGGCGCATCAAAAACTTATCATTTTATCGCAAAGAGCGTTCCCGATTTCAGCTTTGGCGTAGGCCTGAGTCTGGTTTGGGATGCGGTATCAGTATCAATCGACAACAAAGGAGGGCACATTCTTGCCTCAGCAGTTTACCCCAAGGGTGCCAGACACTGGGATAAAGTGGCCAAATTCAGTCAGTTAAGTATTGAATATATGTCGAAGACCATGCCCGGAATAGCCTTTCCCTATCCCCAAATGACGACAATGCACAATGGTAAGGGCGCTGGAGGAATGGAGACACCCATGATGGCCATCAATGGAGCACCATCTTCTGAGTCGGGGAACTTTAGTCTAACTTTCCACGAGATTGCACATACATTTATGCCGTTCTACATGGGAACGAACGAAAAAAAGTACGCCTGGATGGACGAAGGATGGGCAACATTGTGGCCACATAAACTCACTGATAGTCTTTTTCCGGCAGGTAATTATATCGCCAATCTGATGCGCGGTTATGAACAGGCTGCCGGTAACGAAAACGATCTCCCCCCAATGATTCCCAACCAGTTTATGGCTGCCAACTATTCTGCCTTGCGACTTGGTTCCTACGTGCGACCTGCGGCAGCCTACTATTTTCTGGAGCAAACCCTCGGCATTGAGACCTTTGCAACAGCACTAAGGTACTATATGAATACCTGGCATGATAAACATCCTATTCCACTTGATTTCTTTTCAGCTTTTGAAAAAGTTGCAGATACCGATCTGAAGTGGTTTTTCGGGCCATGGTTCTACGATCGCGCCCATCCTGATCTATGTTTGCGCAAGATAACACCGGAGAACCAAATTGTTGTGGAAAACATCGGCGGATTACCCCTGCCTGTAAACATTAAAATTACTTTTGCGGATGACTCAATTGAAGAAATCGGGCTTAATGCCGATGTCTGGCGCTCAGGCCAAAAAACTTTGCTTGTTCCGCTGAGCAGAAAACTACCGGTACGTGAGGCCGAGTTGGGCAACCTGCTTATACCCGATGTCAACAGGAGAGATAATAAACTGATAATCATAGACTAAAGATAAAGCTATGCGAAAAATTCTACTCTTTGCCTTGCTCATCGCCTATCTGGGTCTCGAAGGCCAGATTGCACCCAATACCTATTATATACAGTTTACCGATAAAAACGGATCGCCTTACAGTATCAATAACCCCTCGGCTTTCCTCACACAGCGGGCCATTCAGCGACGTATTAAACAAAATATTCCGGTAACTGAAAACGATATCCCGGTTAATCCTCAATATATCAGCGGGGTAGCGGCAACAGGAGCAACAATCTTATTCCCTACCAAATGGCTCAACGGGCTGACCATCCAAACCTCCAGCCAACAGATTTTGAATGCCATAGCTGCACTACCTTATGTACTCAGTATCAAAACGTTGACCGATGAACCGCTCAAACATGCCATAAAGAAGAAATTGTTCGACGAAGCTGTGGAGGTTTTTGAAGCCGATGCGGTAGTTTCGGCAAAGGGTTCGGCCGGATTGTATGACTATGGCAGTGGATTCAATCAGATTAACCAGATCAACGGCATACCGCTTCATGCCAACGGTTACAGGGGTGAAGGTATGGTAATTGCCCTGCTTGATGGCGGTTTTACGAACGTCGATACCCATATTGCATTCGACAGCATTAGGACAAACGGTCAAATACTTGGAACAAAGGACTTTACACTTCCCGGTGGAAACGTTTACTCCGAAAGCACACATGGAACTTCTGTGCTCAGTACCATTGCCTCAAATCGTCCTGGTCAGCTTATCGGCACAGCTCCCAAAGCATCATTTTGGCTGTTAAAGTCTGAATATGTTTTCAGCGAACATCTTATCGAGGAGTATAACTGGGTTTCTGCTGCCGAATTTGCCGATAGTGTTGGGGTTGACATTATCAATTCCTCTCTGGGTTACATTGATTTTGACTGGCCCCAGTGGAACCATGACTACACCCACATGAACGGACAAACGGCCATTGTTACCATTGGTGCAGATATCGCTGCTTCAAAAGGTATTCTTGTTGTAAACAGTGCAGGCAATTCGGGCAGCAACAGCAGTTTCCCTTACATTGGTGCACCTGCCGATGGTTTTCAGGTGTTCTCCATTGGAGCAGTAAATGCTTCAGGGGTCAGGGCTTCTTTTAGCAGTATAGGGCCTACTTACGATGGGCGCATTAAGCCTGATGTGATGGCACAAGGGCAGGGTACAGCCTTGGCCGGATCGAACAATAACTTCACCTTTGGAAACGGTACATCATTTTCTTCACCGGTTCTTGCCGGTATGGCAGCATGCCTGTGGCAGATGAAGCCCAACTTTACCAATATGCAGATCAAGCAGGCGATTATGCAGAGCGGCTCGACGGCAGCAAATCCTTCCAATACCTTTGGTTATGGTATTCCCGATTTTGTTGCTGCTGCCAATTGGCTAACATCAATTGATACCGGCCAGCACGAAGCACGCCTTGTTTCAATTTACCCCAACCCTTTCGTGAACGATGTTCAGATGAGGCTCTTTGAAATGAGGCCGCTCTCGGTATTGCTCACTGACGTTTTCGGACGCAAGATTGCCGGCATGACCATGACCGACATTAACAAAGGAGTCTTGATTGAGGTTTTAAAAGGGTTGGCTTCCGGAACTTACTTTTTAAGGGTCATTGGACCTGATGGCCAGCAACAGATTAAATTAGTCAAGGGCCGTTAAAGTTCATTAACTGTGTTCGATCTGAAATTATCCTGATTTCTAATCAAGGATATGGGCCGTCTTTGTTGCTTATTATCTGCAAGTTATACTAAAAACCGAGATTATTTTCCTTTTCGAGAATCGCATAAACGCAAATGCGCTTTGCAATAGGACGGAATTTTCAACGTGTATGCAGATATGGTAAAGTTTGCCGCTTATCAGAGCATCCCATTTTGAAAAGCATAACGAACAAGTCCTGCGACATTGCCAATGTTAAGCTTCTTCATGATGTTTGTACGATGAGTGTCAACCGTTCGGTGGCTAATGTCAAGCTTATCTGCAATTTCCTTATTGGAGTATCCCGAGGCAATAAGTTTTAGAATCTCGGTTTCTCGTTCGGTCAGGACCGAAAGGTGTGCTCCATCATTTTGAGCAGTTAGGAGTGCGGAGTGTGCCGAGCCATACGAATAATCGAAGGAGCTGCCTCCATCATATACTTTCTTCAATGCTTCAAAGAAGACCTCCCGATCAGCATCTTTTGGCAGATATCCTTTTGCTCCAAGGGCCTCAAGCTTTCGAGCTAGAGCATTCTCATTGTGCATGGTTAGAATAATCACCTTAAGATCAGGGTATTGCTCTTTAATCAAACGCATAGTTTCGAACCCGTTGAGTACGGGCATATCAATATCAAGCAAAATAATATCCGGTTTTACAAGCCTCAATATGTCCAGCAATTCTCGGCCATTGGAAGCCGTTGTAATGACCTGCCAGCCTGGTTCTGTTTGAACGAGGCTTCTCAAGCCGTCGCTTACAATGGCATGATCGTCGCAGATTAGCACTTTTGGCATAACTAACTAATTGGAATTCTAACTGTTGCGGTTAGACCACTGTCCGGACTTGGCTCCATGGTAAACTCGCCGTGAAGATTTTTAAGTCGTGTAGCAATGTTAAGCAATCCAATTCCTTTGTCCTTATTGTTCGTATTAAATCCGCGTCCGTTGTCTTCCACAAATAAAATAAGGAAGTTCTGGTTTTGAACGAGTTGAACACTGACTTTGCTGGCCTCGGAATGTTTGATAATGTTGTTGACGAGCTCCTGACAAATGCGGAAAAGGCTGATTTCGAGTTTCTCGGGATATCGCTCTTTCAAACCGTAGTGTTCGAAAACCCATTCTACATTGGTGTATCTGAACGATTTCTCCAGCATATCATCTATAGCCGGCACAAGACCTTCTTCCTGCAAAATCCTTGGCATCATACGATGCGATATTCCTCTAACCTCAGATGAAGTTTGATCGATTATTTGTATTAAATCATTTAAATTACGAATGTTATCATCATCCTTTTGAATCTTTACTTTAAGTGCAGAAAGACCCAACTTCAAGCCTGAGAGGAGCTGTCCAACACCATCATGCAACTCTTTTGCCAGTTCTTTTCGCTCATTTTCCTGCACTTCCACAAGGGCGGCAAGGTGTTCGTCGCGTTGCCTGATAAGTTCCAGATTATGCTTCTGATCCCGTTTGTTTTGATGCCTTCTCACCAGCATAAATGCGATGATAATACCAAAGCCGAAAAACGTGATTAATGCTATGCGTTCGGCCCTTTGTTGTTTGATTTTGAGCTCATTAAGTAAGTTTTCTGATCTAAGGTAATCAATTTCACGGTCTTTCTGCAGGGCATCAAAGCGCGATCGCATTTCAGCCATCTGTTTGGCAGCCACTTCATTATACACCGAATCCTGTGCGTTACGCGCCAGTTTGTACATCTGCAAGGCAGTTTTGTAATCGCCTTTTTCCTCGTACATGCGCGTCAGGCCGCTATAAACCTTGGCGAGCATATCGTACGAATCATACTGCTCAGCAATCAGTTTCGATCTATTGAAGTGATATTCAGCACTATCCCACTGTTTCTTTCCGATAAACATGGCCGCCATATTGAGCCTCGTAATAGCCGAACCTACCAAATCGCCGGTCTTTTCGTCCAAACTTATGGCTTCTCTGAAATAGGTGAGGGCACTTTTAGAATCGCCTTTGTTGGCATACAGCTCACCTATATTGCTCAGCGTCACCGATGTACCCTCTACAATACCAAATTCCTGTGCTTTGGCATAGGCACGATTGTAGTATTTCAGCGCATCATCGTATTGGCCAAGCGCCTCATAGATTGTACCCAAATTATTGAGTGTCATCACAATACCTTTTGGCATAGCCATTTCTGTAACAAGGGCGTTGGCTTTTTGATAAGCTTCCAGGGCATTTTGATAGTCGCCAAGGTTTTTGTAAACGATGCCAATATCGTTGTAATTGGCTGCAAGGGCCTGTTTATTATTTAATGAATCATTGATTTTTAACGACTTGAGATGGAATGAAAGCGATTTGGCATAATCTCCGCGATTCTTGTAAATAGCGCCCGTGAATCGATAAGCCTGAGAACGAGCACCAGGATCGGGCGGATTGAAGCTTAGCCTGATCACTTCCTCAAGCCAGGTAAGCGATTCATCAGGAAGACTGCGATAATGCTGCGAAACAGCCTTCAGGATATATCCAAGACGCAACGAATCGGGCTGTTGCCTGGCCGATTCGAGCAAGGTATCCGATAGGGCAGAGTACCCAATAAATGGCAAAATGGATAAAAAGACTATAAATACGATCTTTCTCAAGCGCTACAAGATTTAAACAAATGTAAGAAATATCGCGTGCATTAGCGACGACAAGCCTATTTTGGAATGGAAATGGAAGTTTTGTTACATTAGTAAACATACATTACATTTGTAATACAGAGTAATATTATTAATTGAACTTCAATACAATATACATTTGTAAACATGTGTTTTCATGGTGTAACATTCTTTACTAATAGTTTATTTATCTAAATACTACTAAAAATTAACAAAATATACATTAAATAAATGAAAACCAGTGTATTAAATTAACTACTTAAACCAATAGTTAAAATAAAAGATCTACATCATGGAGAAGTTATATATTTCAAGTATTATTATATATATTATTGAAATACAAATGAATATATTAAATAACTTGATTATATAGTTTAATAAGTCGGTTAATTAAGAAAACGTTACAAATGTAATTCTTATCAAATTTGCAGTTTTAAAAACGAAGTGATACATTTGTAAACAAATAAGCTGTCAAATGCAGGACATAAAAGATCGAATCATGCATCTGATGAAGACAAAAAACATCAATGCAACGCAGTTATCGGAAATCATGAATGTGCAGCGTTCGGGCATTTCGCACATTCTTTCCGGGCGAAACAAACCCGGAACAGATTTCATTATCAAGCTTAAAGAATCGTTTCCCGAGTTTAGTCTCGACTGGTTGTTGATGGGTAAAGGTCCTGCAACCCTATCGCCCGTCATTATCGAAAGCGATCCTGCTCAAGTGCGCCAGAATACAATACAGCCTTCGCTGTTTGATTTTGATGACAAAAATGAAACTGTGGAGGAGAAAAATCCAGAAAAACAAGCAAGCATACCAGCTGAATCTGCGGCTTTCAGCGACACTGCGCCTGACAACACCGAGCCCCAACGCCTTAATACTAAAAAAGAAAATCCCCCTTCGGTGATGAAGAGGGACGATAAAGAGATTGTAAGAATAATTGTTGTCTATAGCGACAATACCTTCAGTGCGCTCAATCCGGCCGATTAAAAGCGGTCGAAGCCGCTAAAAAAGAAATCGCTTTCGATCTGGGCGTTTTCGTCCGAATCGGAGCCATGCACCGCATTGGCCTCAATGGATTTTCCGAAAAGCTTGCGTATCGAACCCTCGTGTGCATTGGCGGGGTTGGTGGCGCCAATATAATCACGATAGGCCTGGACGGCGTTTTCTTTTTCGAGGATGGCTGCAACGATAGGGCCAGAGCTCATCGAAGCCACAAGGCTGGGGAAGAAGGGCCTTTCGCTGTGAATCGCATAAAAGGTTTCAGCCTGTTCTTTGCTCAATCGGGTCATTCTGAGGGCCTTGATACGAAATCCGCCTTCGGCGATTTTAGCCAGAATAGCTCCGATATTCCCGTCGGCAACAGCTCCGGGCTTGATCATGGTAAATGTGATGTTTCCTGCCATTTCAGGGCGTTTTTGTTGTTTGGTTGAATGAATGTTGATTTTTCCGGCTGCAAAAATAGGTAAATCAATGCTTGATTGATGCGCGCATGTAAAACAGCCTTGTCGGGGAATTACCATTGACAAGCAAATCATTAACTTTGCATCCTATTACAAAAACCCGATGACCATCGTTTCCCACGGCAGTGCTCTAGGTGCTGTTTTCAATGCAAACGCAACTTTTGCTATTGTCACTCACAGCAACCCCGACGGCGACACCATTGGCTCGGCATTGGCTCTGGCCGAGGTGTTGAATAGGCTAGGTAACCGCGCTAAGGTGCTGATTCCTAACATGTACCCTGGATTTTTGGCCTGGTTGCCCGGAATAGGCGATGCCATCGTGTTTGACAAGCAGCCACGCATTGCCAAGGAAACGATTCAGGAAGCGCGATATATTGTTAGTGTTGACCACAACGCGCTGTCCCGTTCAGGCAATATCCATGAGGATCTTCTCAAGTCGGCAGCCATTCGCATCATGATCGACCATCACATCGACCCCGATTTGGAGGCATACGACCTGTCCTATTGGGATGTCAATGTATCCAGTACAGCTGAGTTGGTTTACCGGTTAATTGTCGAATTGGGTTACGCCGACCTCATTAGTCTTCAGGTAGCTGAAAACCTGTTTGTTGGTGTCATGACCGATACAGGTTCCTTTAAATACAGCATCCGCAATGCCACAACATTCAGGGTGGCCGCAGCGCTCATAGAGCGCGGTGTTGACGGAGAGCGGCTCAACAGGCTCATTTACGACACCTTTTCGGAGAACAGGCTGCGTTTGCTGGGCTTTTCGATACTCGAGCGGATGATGGTACTCCCTCAATACAAAACTGCCATTATATCGCTTAGTTTGACCGATTTAAAGGATTTTGGCTACCAGATTGGCGATACGGAAGGTTTGTCGAACTATCCCCTGAGCATGCAGCATATTAATCTTGCCGTACTTGTAACGGAGCGCAAAGATCAGATAAGACTATCGTTTCGGTCGAAGGGGAAATTTTCTGCCAATGAACTTGCGCGCCAGCACTTCGAAGGAGGAGGCCATCCAAACGCCGCCGGCGGTACTTCAAAAATCAGCCTGGAAGAAACCATGAACAAGCTGCTGGCGATTTTACCACAGTATGCAGAGCAATTGGACTATGTTTATCAATAAAACTAATCTGGCAAGATTGATAGTCTTGTCGGGCTTATTAATACTTTCGTCGGCCTCCTGCAAGCAGAATACCAGACAGAGCGATGATAATTATGTTGAATCAGCCGATGTTAAGGAGTCGTTGATAAAAGCCAATCGCTATCTCATTCGCTCCGAAGAGGAAGATATTGCCGACTTTGTCAGGCGTCATGGTTGGAAGATGGAAAAGACCGGAACAGGTTTGCGTTTTGCCATCGAAACAACAGGGAAAGGGGAGCCTGCCCGATACGGCCAAAGGGTGCTGCTTGATTACAAGGTAATGTTGCTCACCGGCGATATAATTTACAGTTCCGATGAGCTTGGTTTTAAACAGTTTATTGTTGGACGTGGAGGCGTTGAAACCGGTTTGGAGGAGGGCATACTCTTGCTCCGTAAGGGCGATAAGGCCAAATTTATCCTACCTTCGCACCTCGCTTTCGGACTGCTGGGCGATTCGGAAAAGATACCACCCCGCACTCCTATAGTTTACTTAGTAGAAGTAGTTGATATTCAATAAATAACATAATGAGAGCAATTTTGGTTTATGCAATGCTGCTGATCATTTCAGTGCCGGCATGCGGACAGTCTTTGCCCGATGGTTTCGAAAAAACGCAAAGCGGTCTGGTATATAAGTTTCATCGCAAAACACCCGGACTTCCCCCTGCACGGGTGAACGACATAGTAACTGCAAATATGCGCTATTACATTGACGATTCTTTGCTTTTTGACAGTCGCTATCTGGGACGCGAGTTGTTGTTTCCGCTTATGGAGCCTGCCTTTAAGGGCGACTTTTACGAAGGCGTACTTATGATGTCGGCCGGCGATTCGGCAAGTTTCATTTGCAGGGCCGATTCCATATTTAAGCGTATGTTTATGGTTCGCGAGCTGCCTGCTTTCGTAAAGCCGAAATCTGTTGTCCGTTTCGATATCGGCATGGTTCGTTTTCAGTCGCAGGAAGCTTACGAGCGTGAGCGTCAGGAAGCCATGCAGGCAATGATTGCGCAAAGCAATGAAGCGCTTGAAGAATACATTGCAAACAAAGGAATCACCGTGAAGCCTACTGCCAGTGGCTTATATTATGTTGAGCAAAAGAAGGGAACAGGGCAAACACCCCGTCAGGGTCAGGCCATTAAGGTGCATTACAAAGGCACTTTGCTCGACGGTACAAAATTCGACAGCTCCTACGACAGGGGACAGCCTTTCGAGTTTACCCTCGGTATGGGCCAGGTTATCAAAGGCTGGGACGAAGGCATAGCCCTGATGCAGGAAGGTGGCAAAGCCATTCTGATACTGCCACAGCATCTTGCATACGGCGAAAGGCAGGCCGGATCGATTCCGCCATTCAGTCCGCTGGTATTTGAAGTAGAACTTATTGAAATCGTTAAATAAACCCATGACAATCAAAACCCAAATCCAAACAGTCGTTGTGTTGCTGGCACTGGTGCTCGCAGCAGGCGCGTGCACCAAAAGCAAGTACCCCGGCTTTAAAAAGGCCGATAACGGAGTTTACATTAAATGGCATACCAAAGGTGCCGGCGAAGTGACGCCCCAGATTAATGACCTGGTCACCTTATCGATGGTTTACCGTCTGGAGGACAGCATTTTGTTCGATAGCCGCACTATGCCTGAACCCTTGACTTTTCCTGTCATCGAACCCACTTTTGAAGGCGACATTTATGCTGCGCTTACCCTGATGCGCGTTGGCGACTCGGTAAGCGTTGCCTTTCCTGCCGACTCGTTTTTTATGGTTATGGCAAGAATGCCCGAACTGCCCGAGTTTGTCAAACCCGGTCAGCCTATCTATTTCGACATGAAGCTTGTTGAGCTTAAAAGCGCTGAAACAGCCAAGGCCGAAGAGCGGGCAAAAATGCTCGAACTGAAAGCTGAAGAACAGAAGAAGTTAACTGATTATATTGCATCCAACAACATCACCACCCAGCCATTGGCATCAGGCTTATACTACATTGAAACAAAAAAGGGTTTAGGCAAGGCCCCCGAGGCCGGCGATGTGATGCAGGTACATTTCTCGATTAAAACCATCGATGGCCTCACCCTTTATTCTACTGAAGGTAACAGCCCGATGGACATTGAGGCCGGAACGCCTTTCGATACCAAAGGTTTCGACGAGGCCTTGACTTATCTTCGCAAAGGCACCAAGGCCAGCCTGATCGTGCCTTCGCACCTCGCATTCGACAGCACAGGCCGTCAGGGCATTGTTCCGCCTTACACAACTCTCCTCTACGATGTTGAGCTGGTCGATTTCAAAACAAAGGCTCAGGTAGAGAAGGAGCAGGCTGCAGAGCGCCAGCGCGCAGAAGCTTCGGCGCAGAAAGCACGCAAGGAAGAGGCTGATAAAATTGCCGCTTACCTAAGGACGAATAACATTACCGTAGCGCCAAAATCCTCGGGGCTCTATTACATTGAAACGGAAAAAGGCACAGGCAAGCAGGTGGAAAGCGGCAAAAAAGTAAAGGTTCATTATACCCTTTACAACCTAAGCGGCAAGATGATCCAATCCTCAAAAGAATCCGGTCAGCCGTTTGAATTTACCGTTGGACAGGGCCAGGTGATCAAAGGGTGGGATGAGGCGCTCACCTATATGCGCGAAGGCGGTAAAGCGCGCCTAATTCTTCCTTCCGACATCGCTTACGGTGGCACCGATCGTGGTCCGGACATACCGGCATATAGCACCCTGGTTTTCGATGTTGAGGTGCTGGAAGTATTGGAAAACAAGTAATTAATAAAGATAAAGAGCAAAAAGCCGGCAACTTAGGCCGGCTTTTTGTGTTTTAGGCAAGCTGCATTGTCAGGCCTTAATTGCAAAAAAATATCTTTGTAAATTAATCATGACCCTCAAATGAGATCATTTGTTATTGCCGGTGTTGTCATCATTTTCTACTTAATGCAATTGTTGTTGCAGGACAAGGCATTAAGGCATGTGGATGGCGACGGCAGCGGTTATTATGCCTATCTGACAGCTGTCCTGATTCATAAAACTACCGATTTTAAGCCGGTTTTGGAGGCAGAAAAGCAGCGCCACAGTCTCGACTACATGGCCCATTACTTTCATCCTGTGGGCGATGTATTGATCAATAAGTTTTATATGGGCACGGCACTGATGCTATTGCCTTTTTTCATGCTGGCCATGCTTTTTTCGTGGATTGCAGGCATGCCGGTGGACGGCTACAATATCATATTTCAATATGCCGTAGCGCTTTCCGGTGCCACCTGGCTGGCTATAGGTTTGCTGGCCACTAAAAGATTGCTGCTGGTTTATCAGATAGAAAAGCCGGCCGCGGTGATTTCCATTATTGCCATTGCGCTGGGCACCAATCTGTTTCATTATGCTTTTTTGCAGCCCTCGCATTCCCATGTTTACTCCTTTACAGCCATAGCCTTGTTTTTGCTCTATGCGCGATTGTTTTTCCTCAGGCTTGTTCCAAAACATTTTGCGCTTTCAATGCTTATTTATGGATTGGTCATCCTCATAAGGCCTTCCAACGGCATTGTTATCCTTGCATTACCTTTTATAGCAGGAAGCAAGGAATTGTTTTTCAATGCTTTCAGATTCCTTATCGCAAAACCAAGGCTGCTGGTTCGCGGCCTGTTGCTGGCTATGGCAATCGTAGGTTTACAAGTGATTTACAACCTTCATCTCACAGGCCAACTGTTTTTATGGTCCTATCAGAACGAAGGATTCAACTTCGCTTCACCCGCATTTTTTTCTTTTCTTTTCAGCTTCCGTAAAGGGTTCTTTGTTTATACCCCGCTTATGCTGATAAGCTTCATTGGTGTTGCCATTCTCTGGCGTCGAAGCAATTGGGCGGCTGTCAGTTTCCTGTCGTTTTTCCTGATTCTTGTTTACATTCTGTCGTCCTGGTGGAACTGGTTTTATGGAGATAGTTTCGGAATGCGACCGATGGTCGATTTTTATGCCCTGTTCGCAATACCACTTGCATTGCTGATTGGTCAGGTGCTTCAAAAAAAAGCATTGACATTTATCGTTTTTTCGGTGTTATTGTCGGTCATGGCGCTAAACCTTTTCCAGACATGGCAATATAAAGCCGGAATTATTCATCCCGATGCGATGAATGCTGCCAAATACAGGCACGTTTTTTTGCGGTGGGGCGAGGAATACAGGAATATTTTCGGTGGCAATGCCGAACCCTTGTTCAGCAATAACTTAGGTGGACTGATCACTTCGTTTACCAACACAATGGAGCATAGCCGCGATCCCTGGACTTCCAATGGTATTCAACAATCTGAAGAGGCATTCTCAGGAAGTCAGGTCGCTCAGATGAATCAGTCGAATATTTATTCTCCTACCTTGGTATTGCAGCAAGGCGAATTCCCAACCACCAAAGGCGAAGTGTATGTCAAAGCCCGGATAGAATTTCGTGAAAATGAACCCAATGCTGCCCAGGATGCTCTGTTGGTTTATGCGGTTTCCGACCAATCGCAAAAGGTAATTTTCTATAAAACCTTTCGGATCAAGCAGATGCCTGATAATCTGACTGAGGATTGGAGAACTTTTGAAACGGGCTTTCGCGTTCCTGCATGGGATGAATCGGTAGCCGAAATAAAGGTTTACGTTTGGAATAAGGAACGTAAGCGTTTTCAGCTGGATGATTTCGACATAGCTTTCTATAACATTAATGACCATGACAGACGATAGATTTTTCAGGTTCAACAACAACCTTGTGGAAGGCGAGGATTACTACATGGAGAATGGATACAGGGTGATGAAAGAATCTTACCTCAAACGCAGAGGCTATTGCTGTGGAAATGGGTGCAGGCATTGCCCTTATTTTCCCCGACACACAAAGGGCAACACGCGTCTTGCCGAGTAATTTCGTCAGCTAAGCGTGAAAATCACCCGTAATTGCTTATCTTTAAGTGTTTTTTAAAATGTGCTTTCGATGATTCCTTCAAATACAAGTGTACAAAGCTGGTTCGAGCATTTCGCAATGCCAGCCGCTTTGCTCGATTCTGATTTCAGGCTTTTAATGATTAATGAAAGCTTTAAAACATTTTTCAGAATTGTTGAAAGCAATGCCGACGCTACGGTCTGGCAACAGGCTGGCTTCGAATTATCCCTTGATGTTTCAGGTATAAAGCGTGATCTGGATAATAACAGGGTTGTCGGTATTAGCCTTCCGTCCAATCCCGAATTCCAGCTTAGGTTTTACCCTTCCGATTCCGCTGAGAGCCGTTTAATTTTGGCTATAACGGAGCCTGAGTCGGGAAGTGAGCGCGAAACATTGCGAAAAACACTCGACGAAGCAATAGAAAGCAATCGTCTTAAGACCGCTTTCCTGGCCAATATGAGCCACGAGATACGTACCCCGCTGAATACTATTATCGGTTTCTCGGATTTGATTATTGATGAGGAACTTACGCATGAGGAAATCCTCAATCTGGTGGGTATGATCAAAACTTCGGGAAAGTCGCTTCTGCAGCTTGTCGAAGATATCATTGATATTTCGCGCATCGAGGCCGGACAGGTGAGAATCAACCCAACGCAGGTGAAGCTTGGGCCTGTATTTCAGGAGATGTTCATGATGTTCGAAAACCAACTCAATAAAAGACGCGACAGATCAGGTGTTGAGCTTCGAACCGGCAGCGCTGTTCCGGCCGATGCATGTGTTTTTGCTGACATTTTCAGGTTCAGGCAGATTTTAATTAACCTGCTTAGCAATGCAGTGAAGTTTACCGAGTCAGGATTTATCGAGTTTGGCTATTTGTTGGGCGAATCCGGCATGATCCAATTCTATGTCAAGGACACTGGAGTGGGCATCGATCCTGCGATGGCTTCGAAGGTGTTTCAACGTTTCGGCCAGATCAATCAGCCGGGTATTCACAACAGGGAAGGGGCCGGTCTGGGAATGGCTATTACCAAGCAGCTTGTTGAATTGATGGGCGGGAAAATTTGGTTTGATTCCCAACCAGGTAAAGGCTCTACTTTTTATTTCACCCTTCCTGCCTGCCAGCCGATCAGGTTGGAGCAACAAAGCGATTTTTACAACGAATTGTTTGAGTGGAGCAAGGAAATCTTTTTAATTGTTGACGATGTTGAAGCTAATTATCTGTTTCTGAGATCGCTGCTCAAATCGACCGGTGCTTTGCAGCTTTGGGCGAAAAACGGGGAGGAAGCCATTCGATATTGCCGCAGCAATCCCGACATAAGCCTTGTGCTTATGGATATTCAAATGCCAAAGACAGACGGTTACGAAGCCACAAGAAAAATAAAGGAACTGAATCCGGGTCTTCCCATTATTGCTCAAACAGCCTTTGCCGACAACGAAAGTAAGGCGAAGGCCATACAAGTAGGATGTAGCGATTTTATCACCAAGCCTATAAGTAAACACGAACTGCTCTCACTCATCGACCAGCATTTAAAGCGTAACATGATGTAAAACATAATGTTATGAGCAATAAGGCCAGAGAGGTTCTAACCCGTTATTGGGGCTATTCTACATTTCGCCCCATGCAGGAAGAGATTATCGACTCGGTACTCTTTGGCCGCGATACATTAGCCTTATTGCCAACCGGCGGAGGTAAATCCATCTGCTTTCAGGTTCCTGCAATGGTTATGGATGGCCTTTGTTTAGTTGTTACTCCGCTTATAGCCTTGATGAAAGATCAGGTGGAGCAACTCAGGCGTAGGGGTATACCTGCTGCTGCCATTTATTCGGGAATGCATAACCTTGAAATTGAACGGGTTTATAATAATGCCGCTTTTGGTCAGCTTAAATTTCTTTACATCAGTCCTGAACGACTGCAGACGCAGCGCTTCATCGATTCGGTCGGTAAGATGCATATTAACCTGATAGCCGTTGACGAATCGCATTGTATTTCTCAGTGGGGCTACGATTTCAGGCCGCCTTATCTAAAGATTGCCGAGATTCGCCCCTATGCACCAAAAGCACCGGTGCTCGCACTCACAGCCACGGCTACGCCGGAGGTAGTTGAAGACATTATGGACAAGCTGAAGTTTAACGGACGTCAGGTTTTTCAAACAAGCTACGAACGTAAAAATTTGGTTTACAACGTTATAGATGATGCCGATAAAATGTCGGCCATGCTGAGACTTTTCCGACAAATGCCGCATGGGAGCGGGGTAATCTATGTGCGTAACCGACGCCGGACGCGCGAAATGGCTGAATATCTCAACAATAATGGCATAAGTGCCACCTATTACCATGCCGGACTCGACGGGAAGGAGCGCGACAAACGCCAGCTTATGTGGATGCGCGGCCAAACCAAGGTGATGGTGGCAACCAACGCTTTCGGCATGGGCATCGACAAACCGGATGTTCGGTTGGTGATTCATATGGATCTGCCTGATACGCTTGAGGCTTATTTTCAGGAAGCGGGCAGGGCAGGGCGCGACGGCAACGATTCAGCTGCATATTTGCTTCTTTCGTTGGAGGATATCAGGAATCTGAAGTCGAACTTCGAAGCCACATTTCCTGACATAAAAACGATAAGATTGATCTACCAGGCCATAGGGAATTATTTGAATATACCCATTGGCGGAGGTGCTGATCGCGCGTATGATTTTGATCTTCAGCTTTTTTCTCAAACCTACGGACAGCCTGCGCTTGTTGTTTTCAATGTGTTGCAACTGCTCGAAAGGGAAGGTCTGGTGATGCTTACCGATGGATTGAAGAATCACAGCAAAGTTTATATTGTTGCCAACAGGGACGATTTGTACCGTTTTCAGGTGGAGCAACCGGCTTTCGATCCATTGATCAAATCAATGTTGAGAAACTACCCCGGAATAATGACGGATTTTGTAAATGTAGTGGAGGAAGATCTGGGTCGAAAGTGCAATCTCAACAGCGAGCAGCTTGTTCAATCGCTGAAAAGCCTTGAGCGCTTTGGTTTGCTGGCCTATCAGCAACGAACCGATAAACCGCAGCTTGTGTGGCTGAGCGAACGCATCGATGCCAATCAGATAAGGCTTTCCCCCGAAAATTACGCTTCGCGTAAGCAGGCAGCCTCCAGACGTTTGCAGGCCGTTATGGATTTTGTCAATAACAAGGAGCATTGCCGAAGCCGTCAGCTGCTTGAATATTTTGGCGAAAAAAACGAGAAACGTTGTGGGCGGTGCGATGTTTGCCTTAAGCGGAATGAGCTTCAAATCAGCGATTTTGAGTTCATGCAGATCACTCAGGGCATACGCACAATGCTTCAGCGCAGGCCTTATCCGCTTTACGAACTGATGGCCTCATTCCCGGGCAGAACAGAGGAAAAGATTTTAAAAGTAATCCGGTATTTGCTCGAAACCAAGGTCATCATGAAAGACGACAACGACCTGCTTCGTCTGAAGCTTCAACAATCAATCTCTTAGGCTGCTGTGCCTTATTCGGGCTGATGCTGAGGCCTCAGAAGGTCGTTAACTGTTTTAACCGGGTTGAAGGTGATCAGAGGCGTCTCAACAAAAATGGTGATCCAGTCCGACATGGCCCCGTTCCACAAACCGGGGAGCTCTAGTGCTTTTAAAGGCCTGCCATCCTTAAACTTAGTAGAAATGAATCCTGTATTGTTGTCCACGAAGGTGGTCAGATCAAATTTTTCGCCCCTGAAGCTGTACACCCCGCAAACCAGGTCGACCGGGTTGAAATGGGTGGCAGATTTTACAATTTCCTGCTGCTCGGGGTCGTTCATGTCGATCTGGGATGACTCTACAATTTGAAGCGACTTGACACCTTCGGGCGAGACTACCCAGAACGGTCCGCCTCCGGGTTCACCTTCGTTTTTTACCATCCCACAAATGCGGATCGGGCGGTTGAGCTGGGTAAAAAGATAATCCATCTTTTCCATAAAATCGTAACCCTCGTAAACCACCGGGATATTGATCATCAGTTCTTTGCGTGCGAAATCGGCTATCTTTTCAAGCTCAGCTTCATCCAGTGCACCGCTGTCGAGCAGGTCGAGGTATTCGAAAGTTTGCTCCTGCAGATTTATGAGCAGTGCACCGATAGCTTTCTTGTAGTCATAGGTTGTGGCCCTCAACCGGTCGGGGACGATGTTGTCGATGTTTTTGATGAAAATGATTTCTTCATTCAGATCGTTGAGGTTTTCGATCAGTGCGCCATGGCCTCCAGGACGGAACAGCAGGGTGCCGTCGTCGTTTCTGAAAGGCTGATTGTTCATGTCCACTGCTATGGTATCGGTGGATGATTTCTGCTCTGAGAAGCTGATGTTGTATTTTACGCCAAGTCGTGATTCGTAGATTGGCTTGAGTTCATCGAGCAATTCGATAAAACGCGCCTTATGCTCAGGCGATATGGTAAAATGAAGTTTTGCGACCTTATCTTGTCCTTCGGCATACACAGCAGCTTCAACCAGATGTTCTTCGAGTGCAAGCCGGCTTCCTTCGGGATACCAGTGAAATTTTAACAATGCTTTCGGAAGGGAGCCGTAATCGAGGCCGCGTTCACCAATCAGATAATCTACAACACGACCGAGTTTACCTTCTTCGATCAACTGTTCAATGTCTTCGCCTGCCGAAGCAGCGACGGCCTTCAGATCATCATAAAATGCAAACTTGCTCAGGTTCTTCAGAAAATAACCCACGCTGTTGAAGTCAGTCTGACTCATGGTTGCCAAAATCTCCTCCTTGGTCCCCATAAACGACTGTGAGAATTCGAACAAATGCTTAAACATGCGGCTTGCAGCACCGGAAGCCGGGACAAATTTTATGATATCGTAATCGTTTTTTCTCTTGTCGAAATTTTCTATAAGCAATCTCAGTTCGCCGTCTTCGATGCGTCGTATGCCTCCGTTATCGATGGTTGCAGGTTCGATAAGCTGCATAAAGGGAAATCCTTTTCTGAAGTATCCAAGCTGTCGTTCAATCTGTTCCGGGTCAATGCCTTTGTTTCGGATCTGGTCGAGGTCTTTTGGCTGGAGCTGCATATTTATGGGCTTTAATGCTTCAAATGTACAAAAGCGGGGCGGCAATGTTCAAAATCCTTTCGATTTTTTTAAGTCGATGTTGCAGCAACCAAATTTCATATTAAATTTGCACTCTCTTTGCCCAGGTGGTGGAATTGGTAGACACACCAGCTTGAGGGGCTGGCGCCGGCAACGGTGTGCAAGTTCGAATCTTGTCCTGGGCACTAATCACAGTTCTTGCATATTTGCCCAAGTGGCGGAATTGGTAGACGCGCTACATTCAGGGTGTAGTGAGCGCACGCTCGTGAAGGTTCGAGTCCTTTCTTGGGCACATTTACCCGGCAAATGCCGGGTTTTTTTTTAGCCAATTAACGGGCTGAAATACGGCAATTTACCGGAGATTTTCTATCTTTATCCTTGAAAAGAAACTGAGGCGGGCCTTAAATCTGCTTCATCAAATGCCTAATTATGAAGCTTTTATTAATCAGCAATTCAACAAATCCCGGTGAAGCTTATCTCGGGTGGCCGCGGCCTTTTATTGCCGGGTTTTTAAAGAAATACGACATCTCAAAGGTGTTGTTTATACCCTATGCTGGCGTAAATCTTTCGGCTCAAGGCCTGAAAAAATCTTACGACATCTACGAAGAAAGGGTTTCGGCTGTTTTTGCAGAGTTCAGCTGCAAGGTGGACTCCATTCATCACCACCATGAACCGGCATCTGCAGTGGCAGAAGCCGAGTGCATTGTTGTTGGCGGCGGAAATACTTTTCATCTGGTAGCGCAAATGCACCATCACAAGTTAATGGAACCCATCAGGAAACGGATCATGCAGGGTATGCCATTTATGGGATGGAGTGCGGGTGCCAATGTTGCCTGCCCCACGCTTCGGACAACCAACGATATGCCTATCATTCAACCGGCAAGTTTTGATTGTCTTAATCTCGTTCCTTTCCAGATCAACCCTCACTACCTCGATGCCCATCCTGCAGGCCACGGTGGCGAAACAAGGCAACAGCGCATTGAAGAATTTTTGGCGATTAACCGAAATGTTAAAGTGGTAGGTTTAAGGGAAGCAAGCCTGATTGAGGTGGAAGGGCTCGAAATGAAACTACTTGGCCACAAACCCATGCGTTTATTCCAGTTTGGTATTGAACCTGAGGAGTTTGAACCGGGAAGCGATTTGAGTTTTCTTCTTCATTCATAGTTCAGAACCAATCGTCCGGTACGATTAAAATAATTATCTGTCAAACGCTTATTTGTATAAAAATTTAAGCCCTCATTTCGCGAAGAGATGAGGGCTTTAAGTTTGATGTATAAAACGTTTTATAATATATCAAATCGTTGAGCCACAGCGAGAATTTTCTGCTCGAGCTCGTGGGGCTTATAGGGCTTGGCCAGAAACTCATCCATACCGGCATCACTGCAGTTTTTTCTGTCCTGTTCCAAAGCAAAGGCTGTAACGGCAATGATGGGGATGTGGCTTCCGCCTCCTTCCAGGGCCTCAATCTGACGAATGGCCTTTGTAGCCTCTATGCCATTCATTTCGGGCATCTGAATATCCATCAATATGATATCATACTTATTTGACTTGAATTTCTCCAAACCTACAAGGCCATTCTCGGCCAAATCTATCTGATATCCAAGTTTTCGTACTACAGCGAGGGCAAACTTCTGGTTGAGCTCGTTGTCTTCGACGAGCAGAATCTTGAGCGGAGTATTTATGTCAGGCATCACTGAAATATTTTTTCGACGACTACGAACTTTTATGTTGCCTTTGGAAAGTTCAAAGGTAAAGAGTTTGGCGCATTTTATGCATTAAAAAGATAATTGGGTCAAAAGAGCGTTCAGCGCCTTACGTGAAATAGGTTTGGAGAGGTATCCGCTGAAACCGGCCGACAAGAACCTTTCTCTGTCGCCTTCCATCGCATAGGCAGTCTGAGCAATGAAGATACTATTCTTGTATTCGGGATATTTACTGATAATGAAGTCTTTAAGCTTTATTCCATCCCATGGTACAGGCAGATTGATATCCATCATGACAAGATTAAAGATTTTGCCTTCGTCATACGCCTGATCAACAATCCTGAGGGTTTGGTCTCCGTCTGGTGCGATGGCAACAGACATGTTTTTTTCGAGAATCTTTTGAAGAATCAGACGGCTTGCGGCATCATCTTCAACAATCAGCGCCTGCGAATATTTGCGATTCAGCGTAACGAGTCCCTCATTATCCTTTGGTTCTGATGGTTCTGCAACAGCATTTTCAGCAAGCCTGAATTGCAGAATAACGCTTGTACCTACTGACTTTTCCGATTTAATTGTTAGGGTACCGCCCATACGCTCGACCAATTTTCGCACAAGCGGAATACCCAGCCCTGGTCCCTGGTATTGCCTCGAATAGCCAAGGCTTTCCTGTCGGAAAGGATCAAATATCTGGCTGAGAAATGCCGGGTCGATGCCAATGCCGGTGTCCTGAATTCGAATTTCTATCGAATCTTCATCAGGCAAGCGTTTCGAGCTGATCTTTATAAAGCCTTTTTCGGTGTATTTCAGGGCATTATCAACAAGTTCGCTGAATACTCTTGGTAGTGTGTTGGGATCGGCAACCAGCATACACTCTTCAAAATCGGTAACGAGTTTTATACCTTTCTCATTTGCCCTGAATTGGAACGAGCCAAGAATTCGGTCTAAACTTTCTTTTAGACTGCAAGGCTCCTGCCTGATTTCGAAATCGTTGGCTTCGAGGCGGCTAATATCGATAATGTTGTTGAGCAAATGCAATAGCCGCTCACCACTCCGTTCAATCGACTGGGCATAGTCGAAGAGTTCTGGATTTTCCTTGAGTGCAAGCTCGTTTTGCAGCAAATTGGAGAAGCCAAGAATACCATTGAGTGGTGTACGTATTTCATGACTCATATTGGCCAGAAAGGCATTCTTTAAAAAATTGGCATTTTCCGCTTCTGAAAGCGCTTTTTGAAGCTCTGAGTCTATTTGCTTGCGCATATCGAGCTCATTTCGGATGGCTTCGATGCGCTCGACAACGATATCCTCTATCCGCTGATTGGCATCGCCTTCCAGAGCCTCAAGCCGCTTTATTTCTGCTTGTTTTCTGTCGATAAGTTGATGCAGGTCTTTGTTTTGCGTTTTAAACTGTCTGTAAATTTTTAGATTAATAATGACGAAGAAAGTCACAATAATTAATGCCGCAAGCCAGCCAGCTGCACTAACGAGCTCCAATTTTTTCTTTAGAATGGTATTATCTTCCTGAAATAGCTGAAGGGCTTCCGACATTTCGGTGTCGAGCCTGCTTTTGTTTTCGGCAAGCTTAAGCATAAGCTCAGCGGTCTGACCAGAACCGAGGAACAGCTGAATATGATTGATTCGCTGATTGAGGAAGCGTCCGAGCAGGGGAGCTGTGGGTCCTGATTTTCGGATGTCCTGCCAAAGCGCATTGAAGAGACGCTTCATGGAGGGAGATTCGGGGATTCCGAATCCCGCGGCAATTCCTGCATCGGCTAACCTGATCAGGTTGGCCTGATGATTAAGGGAACGCTCGTTGAGCACCAATGCCGACAAGGCATCAAAGTCGGACAACTTAGGCGAATTTGAGACTAAATCCAGGTTAAAGCGTTGAAAATTAAGCTCGAAGCGAATAAACACCGGTAACACAGACAAGTAATTGGTGTCCACTGTACTTAAAAACCTCGCTGCTCTGGCTATTTCATTTTTCATCAGTGCGATTCGTACAACTTGAGCCACAGATGCCAATGCAAATTCGCTTCGTGCATTTTGCTCCATGCGTTGTGCAAAACGTATCCAAAGGTTCAAAGCAGTTTCCTGCTCACCCTTTGCCTCAAGGGCGGAGCTATACCTTAGCAAAGCATTAAATTGCTGATCTGGAGAGGTATTGAGCGCAATGCTGGCATTATATGCCGCAGAGCCTTGTTGAAGTGCAAAATCATAACTAGCTGTGGCCAAACCATATTCTGCCAATAGCGAAAAGGCACTGTCCGATGTGATTTCAGTCTGGTTGATCGTCATCAATGCCTCAGCAAGCCTGGCAGCGGTTTGATTATTCGTGGACAACACCAAGCCTGAAGCAAGATGTAAAGGATAATCCGGCAGAGCCGAAAGCCTTGGAATGCAGCATGATATGCTGAATAAAAGAAAAAAAAGTTTAGCTGTTCGCCTCACTGTTTTGCTTGTTTTGTGGCTAAAAATACCAATTCATCCGGATTGATAGCGATGCACTTCAGATAATTTTCATCGCTGTGTAAAGCCGCTGCATCAAAAACCTCAACAGCAAATCCGGCACTTGACAGCCTTTCGGGATAATCGCGCCCGTAAAGACGGATGTGGTCGGATTGCCCAAATCGCTCTGCCCTTTCTTTTGCACTTAAAGGTTCGTTTTCTTCAATTGTTTGATCGAGCAGGGGAGACCAAGGCACCTGAAGAATGGCTTTACCTTGAGGCTTTAAAACGCGGTGTATTTCGCTCAGTGCTTTTCCTTCATCCACGATATGCTCGAGCACATGGTTGGCCATTAGCAGATCAAACGATTCGTTTCCAAATGGTAATTGAGTGATGTCGAGCAACTTAACGTTTATGTCGTAATAAAAGCCTTCATGATATTTTACCCCTGCCACGTAGTCGGTTGGCTGTGATTTGTATTGTTTTTTTATCCAGCTGTAAAGTGCGGGCTCCGGGGCTATATGAAGCATTTTAGCGCCCGGGAATGCGATCGAATCGTTGTTGCACAGAAATGTATGGAGCAATCTGTCGCGATCGGTTGAATGACAACCCGGACAAACCATATTCGTCCTTTGGCCTGCGCCAATCACCTTGAACTGTCTCAGCACTGCAAAATCCTGCCCACCAGTCAGAAACACTCTGTAAAATTGCTTACACAAGGGACAATAAAACTTTGAGCCTTTGTAGTAGATTCCCTTGACAAGCAGTTTGATCTTCCTCAGCTTGTATCCAACAATCCTGTAAGCCTTATGATCACTGAAATTCATGGCATTAACGGGCTATGCTCCTACAAATATAAGCAGGGATTAGTCGTTATAAACGATAAATAACTTGAAAGCGGAGTGTTTTGGTGAGATTACCTTGCCGAAGGTTTACCAAATAAAATGCGGGCCGCAATGCAGGCTTGTCAATTAAAATTTCGTGAGAAATTCCTGCATTAAGCCAGATATCACGGCTGATGAGCACCTTTCCTGAGATGTCGGAGATGCTGAGCAAAGCGGGACCTGTAGCCTTGGACTGAATGCGGACAAGCGTACCGATCTCGGTGATTGAACAGCTAAGTTTCAACGCATCATCAGGACTTTCGGTCAGGGAGGCGTTGGGGTCCTGACATTCAAATGCGCCGATGTCATAGCCCAGATTATGTGGTCTTGGCCGGTTAAGCAGATCGAAGGCAACAGCATTCAGGCCGGCGTTAAAGCCTTTATTAACGGCAGTTGAGTTTGGGAGAAGATCGTAATTGTCGGCAAGTGGGTTGCGAAACCGAAGGGTGTCGATAAGCTCAGTAAAGTAATTGTTTCGGATATTAAACCCCACAGAAGAAGATGTATTTTGAAAATAGGCGTTGTTGCCAATGGTGGTAAAATCTCCGGGGTTTGTAATGATATTGTTGAAAATGAGGTTGTTGGCAGTGTTATTGTTTGCAAACCGAATACCGGTGCTTTTGGCAGCGATTATGGTGTTATGCATGATGTGATACACGGCTGCCGCGCCATCGGGCGAATTGCCAACGAAAATACCATGCCGGGGATAGCTTGGATCGTTCGGAAAATACGTTTTCCCTGCTCTGACAATCAGATTGTTGTAGATTTTTTGTGTTCCAAAGCCAAAAGCATCTATGCCGTCGCCTTTACCATCGAAGATCTGGTTGTTGTAGCAATCGCATTTTGAACCCCCGCCAATAAGAATTCCCGACATCTGAAACTGTGTCTCCCTGTAGGAATCGTTGCGAACGATGTTGTTGTAAATCTTACAGTCAACAGGGGATGAAGCTACCTGTATTCCATCCCAACCTGTTCGCTCAATGATATTGTTAAAAATCTGTACACCATGAATAAAGTGCGGAAGCACAGTGGTGTCACATGTCGGCAGGTATTGCCCGGTAAATTTTGAACTGCCGATGTAAAGGCCTTCATCCTCAATATCATGAAGATAACAGTTGCGGATGACAAGGTTGAACATGGTAAACTTATCGCGTGTGGCCACAAAACTGCAATCGGGGTCGGTTTTGGCATAGATTCCAGCCAAGGCGGTGTTTGAAATTTCTATGTAAGCCAATTCAACATTGGTACTCAGATCATCCACCGATATACCTCCTCCGTTGCCAACCCTGACAATTCGTATGCCGTAAGGCTGAGTACTTGAAGTTGAGCCAATTAGCTTGACATGCCTGCAGTTGGAAAGCTTAATGCCATAAAAGTGACTGGTGTTGATGATTGCCGTACCGCCTCTGTTTACGATTACCACAGGAAGGGTTTGGGTGCCTGCAATATTTCTCAACAGCAGATAGTCCCTTTGTCCGCCTGTTAAACAGATAGTGTCACCAGGCGCAACATTACTGCCGTCGAAAACATTGGTGGCTAGACTTATGGTGTGGTTACAAGCTTTTTGAGCAGCGAGCCGGCTGCCATAACCGAACATGCTGATTACCAGCAGTCCCACTGCCAAAGCCCTGAACATCATAAAGTTCCACGTTTGGCTCTTTCCCAGTTAACGCTTTGTGAACCTTTGTAATACCGCCTCATCCCCATCAGCACTGCGTAGTTCATCATAAGAAAATAGTATGGCACAAACAATGCCTTTATTTTGATGGCTTTATTTTCAAGATACCAGCCAAACAAGGCCATGACGTAAAACGCAATTTGCAAATAGAAGAGCCACACATAAAGATTGCTGAAATTGGTCATTCCTGCGGCGATCCACAAAATAGTGTTTAGTATAAGGATGATTGGCAGGGAAAGTGGCGCTAAAGTCCAGCGAAGCACCCTGTGTGAGATATATTGAAAGCTTAACATGCCGTATTTGAATATGTTAAGCAGCGGACTAAGCCTTATAATGGATTGAATGCCACCTGCAGCAATACGAACCTTGCGTTTAAGTTCTTCTTTTACATTCGCCGATGAAGTTTCGATGGCGTAGGCTTCAGGATCGTATTGAATGGTGAAACCTTTCATGGCTACCCTGAGTGAGATAATAAAATCGTCGAGGAGTGTGTCTTTCTCTACCTCCTGGAACAAATTGGTCCGAATAGCAAAAAGTTCACCGGCGGCACCAACAACCGAGTACAACTCTGCATCCCATTTTTTGAGCTTTGATTCGTACTTCCAGTAAATGCCTTCAGTGCCCGCCGCCGTATCCTTTTCCTTGTCGAATATTCTTTTTTCGCCCGACACACAACCTACGGACGGATTGCTGAACAGATTCACAATTCTTCTGATACTTTCGCGGCCCAGCAGGGTATTCCCATCGGAAAAAATGACGATTGGGGTTTTCACGAACTGCATTCCACGATTCATGGCACCGATCTTACCTCCACGCTCCGGCTTGTGGTAAACCTCAACGCCAAATTCAGCATATTTTTTCAGCAATTCCGGTGTGCCGTCGTCCGAACCGTCGGTAACCCACACCTGTTTGATTTTATGTTGCGGGTAATCGAGCTCGAGCGCATTCTTCACCTTGGCATCCACGAAGTCCTTTTCGTTGTATGCCGCTACAAAAAGTGTTACTTCAGGTTCGTATGACGGATCGGGGGCCAAAGGCTTGACAAACAGTCTTTTTATCCTTACCATCAGGAACAGGAGGATGCCATATCCGAGGTAAGCATAGAAAACGATAAAAAGCAACACCCAAAACAATATTTCGACCCAAAGCATAACAGTTCGTATTTATCAGGTTTTTTTGCGTGCACCAAAATTGAGGTTGTCCACTTCCAGATATTCGAATTCGCCAAGGCTATCAAGCAGCTTCATTAGCACTTCTTTACCCGAATGAACACACTCCATTACAAGTGTAAGGTTTTTATGACCGGAGATGAAGTCTTTTGCACCCTCAATAACCTGTGCTTCCATGCCTTCGACATCTATTTTCATCAGTACCTGTGCGTCAGGATTGATTTGAATTTCATCTTTCAGGTCGTCGAAGCGCTTCAGTTCTATCTCGGTATGCACAGCTCTTTCAGCAAAGATTTCGTTTTCGAACGGCAGGGTATCCAGGTGGGATGCTCCTGTATTCATAGGGTCGTAGTTGAAGCCAGCCCGGTTGTTTTCGTTGCTGAGGCCAAAGTTAAACCCTCTGAAATTCTTTTCCAGACCATTGAGCATCATGTTGATATTCAGAGCCTTGAAATTTTCGTAGGCCGGCTCAAAAGCAATAACCTCTAGCCCTTTTCCACCCAGCATTACCGAATAGGTTCCAATATTTGACCCTATGTCAATGAAAACATCCTTTCCGGCATAATGCTCATTCATGAACCTTTTTACTCCCCATTCGTAGGCATAATTTGCAAACTGGAAGTCGAGCGTGCCTTTTCGGTGAAGAAAATAACCCAGCCTGCCTCTGACAAGGCGGGTCCTTAATATCGATTTTCCCAGCCCGATGTAAACTATAGCCGCAATGGTTGGTCGGATTTGTCCGTAGCGCAGGTAGTCGTTCAAGTAACGGAAGAAGGTCAATAATTTATGCATCAGCTTTGTTGGTTTAGTTGGTTGGTTTTTCCCATTGAAGCGTTTGTGGATTGTATTGTTTTAAAACTTTCGCCGGATTTCCAGCGACAACGGAGTAGGGTGGTACCGGCTTGGTCACTACGCTTCCGGCCGCTACTACGGAGTGTTTTCCTATGTTTACGCCGGCGGTTATAACGCTGTTGGCGCCAATCCATACCTCATCGCCAATGTGTATTGGCTTGGTATCCACTGGTTGAAGGCTTGGAGGGAGCGACAGGTCCTGATAGCCGTGATTGAGGCCTGAAACAACAATATTTTGAGCAAACATCACATCATTGCCAACGGTGACAGGGCCAATAACCACACATCCAAGACCTATGCGCGTACGGTCGCCTATTATCACATCGCCGACGCCGTTATTTATGGTTGCAAAGTCTTCGATAGTCGAATCAAAACCAAGAACAAAGTTGTTGAATGGCAGCACATCCATGCGCGTCCGGCGTCGCACAAGCGATCCTTTCTTTTTCTTATGCTTGAAAGGGTTTAAAAACCATTTCACCCAAAGTCGCGGGCGCGCCTGATTGCGGGGCATCAGCAGCCACAGCGCCAGCCTTTTCAGGCGTGGATTGCTTTTCAGCTTATCGGCCAGTCCCATTGTCAATTATTTTGGTTGTTGCAAAATGTGAACCATCCACTTGTATATTTCCAGAACATTGTTTTCCCAGGTGTGGCTGCGCGCAAACGATTCCCTCGCGGCTTCAAGCTCAGGAGAATTTTCGCTGAGTGCCTGTTCGATCAGCTTCACATATTCTTCCTTGTTTTCAGCAAGATAAGTATATCCTTCAAAAACTTCCATGGCTTTGGTTCTCGTGGCAACGGTGGGCTTGCCCATTGCCAGATATTCGTCAATCTTGCGGGGATAGTTGCCAATCGTTACCTCGTTGAGCAGCTGAGGGTTAATAGCCACATCGAAGGCATTCAGATAGAAAGGCAATTCCTCCATTTTCTTGGAGCCCAGAAAATGAACATTGCTGATCTGGTGAAGTCGACTGCTCTTAAACGCCTCATCTTCAGGTCCAACAAGCACTACCTGCCATTCGGGTTTTTGCGTGGCGATGTGTTCAATTACCTCAATATCAAGCCTGAGCGAGAAAAGTGCGCCAATGTAACCGATGATAGGGCCGGGTATATTCTTAATATCATCAGGAATGCGGTCGATGAGTTTTTTGTCGAACAGGCTAACATCACACCCCTGACCAACGTAGTAGGAATGCGGATTGAACTGTCGGGCATGGTCGGCCAGATAAGTTGAATTGGCCACAACCAGGTCCGATTTGGCCATCAATGCAGCTTCGATGCGAATGCCCTGGGTTTTCCAAAAATCAACTGCAATCAGATTGTCGCGGGTATAATAAACATAAAGCTCAGGTGACAGCATTTCTTTAAGATAAAAGCCCCTGAACATGTCGCTGTCATTAAAAATGAAATAGTTGCTGAAACCAAGCCTGTCGATGGCCGATTTGATCTGTCGGGCAAATCGTTTGTTATTGATTCTGTTCAGAAAATTAAAAATCGTGTCGTTCGGAAGCTGGCTAATACTCTCAAGCATAGTGCGCGGGTTGAGGTTCCACATATTTTCCGAAACCTGCACCAAATCGGGCTCTTTGCCATTCAATACCCTGATGCGTTTTTGGATAAGGGGATCTTTTCGCTCTCTGAAACGCGTCAGCCTGTCGAGAGGATAATTTACATACAACACCCTGTTATGACGGGCAATTTCCTGCGCTATATTAATGCAGTTGCTGCCAATGCGGCTGTCGAGGGCTTGCAAACCAATGACTATGAAATCGCGGTTGGTTATCATGCTTATCAGGGTAATGGTTCGGACAAAAATAAAAATACTTATTTCAAAACCTCCAAATAAAGCTTATGCACTTCTTCAGCCATATGATACCATGAAAACGCTGCCGACTGCACATATCCCTTTTCGATGAGCTCCTGCCTAAGTTTATGGTCAGCCATCAATTTTACCATCGCTTCCGTAATTTCTTCCGGTTTGAAGGGATCGACAAGCAGGGCGGCGCCTCCTGAAACTTCCGGCATCGAGGAGGTGTTGGAGGTAATAACAGGCGTTCCGCAACGCATGGCTTCGAGCATTGGAATGCCAAAACTTTCGCGGAGAGAGGGATACAGAAACACTTCGCTCTGCGCATAGATGGCTGGCAGATCGGTGTTTACGACGTATCCTGTCAGATGTATCTGGCTGCGAAGACCCGGATCGCCAATCTCATTCAGCAGGGCCTCAAGGGCATTGTGTTCAAAGTCAAGCATTACCAGCTTCAACGGAGGATTTCCCGCTTTGAGGTAATTTGAAAATGCCCTTAGCACACCGATAGTATTTTTCTTCGGATCGGTATTTCCAAGAAAGAAAACATAGTGATCGGGTAGCCGGTATTTTTCTTTTACCCTTTGCAACTCGCCGGTATCTTTGATTGGCTTAAAATGTTCGCCAACACCGTTATAGATGGCAACCAAATGAGGGTCGTCGGCAGCAAATCCAAAAAACTCCCCAATGCGTCTTTTCTCGAAATGCGATACGGTGATTATTCGCTCACTTTTGCGCACCACCCTTGGTACCACAAAACGGCGATACATATTCCCGACTTTCTGATACCAGGTACCGCCTTTTTTGAACAGGCTTATGCTTTCGAGGTAAATGATGTCGTGCAAGGTGATAACCAAAGGCATTCCGGGATTCAGCGGAGCCGTATTGCTAGTGCAATGCAACAATTGGCAGCCTGCTTTACGGGCTGCAGCCGGCAGCGCTCTTTGCTCCCACAGCGGATAAGAACCACCTTCGAGCTCAACAATATGAAAATTCTTTGTCGGCTGCAAACAATGAGGATCTTCGTCGGGTTTGACGAAGATAAAATACTCATTCTCAGTATCTATTTTTTGAAGATTCCGAATTAGCTCAAGGGCTACCATATCCATACCATGCTTCTTGAGCCTGAAAATTCGTTGTCCTTCGATGCCGATTCGCATAAGCTGTTGTTTTTTTACCTTCTACGCTTCTTCTGGAAGGCGTTGTAGGTGTGTTTAGTATGAATGAATTGCTTGTTTGCTCCCTTAATACGCAGTAAAGATAACAACATATAACCGAAAACCATTGGCAGGCGAATGATTGCAGTTAATGTGTTTTTATTATAGAAACTTCGGGGCACGGCCAGTACGATTGCCAGAAAAATAATAATGAATGATGATAACCAGCAAATCGTGCAGAGGTGATTGCCGAAAATAGTTGAAACTACGGCCATCAGAAATAAAATGCCGAGCAGCAGCAATCGCGGTAGCTGAAGATACTGGAATGCTTTATTGAAATACTCAATATTACGATCCACAAATAAAGCCTTAACAGCAGGTAAAAAATGCTTTCCAAAGTAATGGTACTGTGCCGAAAGCCACCTTCTTCGCTGTCGTGTAAATACCCTTGCATTCTGCACTTTTTCATCAAACACATAGGCATCGTCAACGTAATCTATCACAATTCCGCTGCTTAGCATCCTCAGTTCAAGTTCTTTATCGAAACCTCCAACCACTTCGACATCGGCCATTAGATTTTTAAAAAACCTGAAATCGAACGCCATAGCCGATCCAATTAATGCCGAAGATAGGCCAAGAACGCGCTGCCCTTTTCTGAAGATTCTGTTGTTGATTTCTTCACTTACAGCGTCGAGCACGGCAAAATGCGTGTTAAGGTTTTTTGCCATCCTATGGCCCTGAACGGCGACATTACCTGCTGACAAGGCCTGATTCATTTTCAACAAAAAGTCGTCGGCCATCAGGTTGTCGGCGTCCAGGATGCAAACGGCTTCGTATGCTGAGTCATCCAGATGCCGCAGGGCATAGTTTATTGCACGTGTTTTGGTGCTTATCTCGAAGTTTTTCGCAAAAAGCACAATAGGGTATGTCCTAAGCTTTTCTATTGTATCGGGTCTAAAACCATCTGCAACAACGACGACATCGAAAAATTCTTTTGGATAATTATGTTCAAGTGCATCTTCAATCACCTGAAATATTACCTCGTCTTCTTTGTAGCATGGAAAAATAAGGGCAAAACGCTTTGTTGATTCAGGCGAGGGCCATTTTGGGCGGAAAGGCTTGAGTGCCGCAACCGAAAAAACCAAAAGATATAATGCTGTTCCGCCCAAATAGACAAGCAAAACAGCTTCAATGAATTGAAGCAGAATTTGCATCACTGAGGCGGGTTCGGTCATAATCTTGGATTTTCGTGAATTTCCGGATCGAATAAATGACTGAGATTCCAGCCTATAGCCTTATAATAGGCGAAAAATAAGCTAAACTTTCCTTTGATCAGCCAGCTGAAGGCATTTTTTGGAATTGCAAAAAAAAGTTGGTAGGCAAGACCAAGGTAGAAATCCTTTCCTTCTACGTTGCGGCGCATGAAAACAAGCCTGTTGCGGTTCAGGTAATATATTTTCAATGTACTGAGCTTACCGGTGGAAACAGATTCTTTGTGCAAAACGAGCGAATTGTGAACGTAGAAAATCTTATATCCAGCCCGCTTAATACGCTCGCACCAGTCGGCTTCTTCGTAATAAAGAAAGAAAATATACGACATAAGGCCAACTTCCTTGACCACTTTCATAGGCACAAGCATAGCCGCGCCGTGTGCGTAAAAAGTCTCCCTGTCGGCATCGTACTGGCCTGTATCAGTTTCGTGATGACCGATGGCAAAATTGCGCATCGTTATATAATTCATGGGAGTATATCCTGCATATTGGATTTTTTTTGGCTCAAAAAAATACCTGATTTTCGGACTTACTGCACCTATCTCAGGATTGCACTGAAGCTTACGAACCAGCGGTTCAAGAAATCCGGGAGGCACCTCGGTATCGTTGTTTAGAAGCAGAACATATTCGCCTTTTGCCCTCATCAGCCCCATATTGTTTCCAGCTGCAAAGCCGTAATTAATGGGATTGAGCACCAGAACAACATTAGGAAAACGTTGACGAATGGATTGCGGGTTATCCGAGGAGGCGTTGTCGATGACAATCACCTCAATGTTGGGATAAGTGATGTGTTGCAGCGATGTTAAAAGCGCACAGGTAACTTCGGACTGGTTGTAGTTAACTGTAATGATTGAAACCAGGGGGTAGCTTTGTTGCCCGGAGTTCATAAGCGGCGCTTGATTCTTTTACTTCTTACCAGATGTGCCTTTTTTCTTTACGTCATGGTCAGTGTGCTCATGAGTGGTATGGATAAACCTTTTTGAGGCACCTTTTATTCTAAGCAAACTCTTCAGCATCAGAAAGAAACCTGAGGGAAGATAGAGCAGGGCGGTAAGGGTTTTTCCGGAATAGAATCTTGCAGGGGTATTGAGCAGAAGAATAAGACTGCTAATGATGAAAATTGAAAGCCATTTGGGAAAATCGAGCGCGAGCTCATCGTACACTTCGGGCCAGATAAGCCGGAGAAGCAGATAGAGCATGGTAAACAGGAAACTAAGGCCTGTCTGTAAAATGCGCGGAGGCTGCATAAACTGCACCACCTTATCGAAATAATCAATATTGCCCTTTGTCAAAAGTTGCACTATCCCATCAACGAGATGAGTACGCACATATACGAACTGAGCGGCAAGCCAGCGGCGGCGCTGGTTAACAAACACATCCGAACGTGAGGTCTTTTCGTCGTACACATGGGCATCGGGCAGGTATTCAATGGTTATCCGGTCGCGCAAAAACTTGAGCTCCACCTCTTTATCCTCGCCCACCGAATCAATGGTAGCCATGGTGGCTTTGTACAGCTTATAATCCATTCCCATGCCCGAACCAATCAAGGCTGAGGATAAACCAAGTGCACGATGGCCTTTTCGGAAAATGTTATTGTTGATTTCTTCACTGATGGCATCAAGCACAGCATAGGGCGTGTTCAGGTTTTTGGCCGTGCGATGCCCCTGAACGGCAACAAAGCCTCTTTCGAATGCGGCGTTTATTTGTTGCAGCACGGAGTGATCCATGATGTTGTCGGCGTCCAGAATCACGGCGATATCATATTCATCTCCAATTACTTCCATGCACTTATTGAGTGCCTTGGACTTTTTACTAACCTCAAATACCACTTCTACCACCCGAACGGGAATTGCCCTTAATGCGTCGAGGGTTTCCTGCTTAAAAGTATCTGCGATAACGATTACATCAAAGCGATCAGCGGGATAGTCTTGTTCCAGGGCGTCGCGGGCAACGCCAATGATGACCTTGTCTTCCTTGTAACCTGGGATAAGCACGGCAATTTTCCGAAACTTACCGGTAGCAACGGGTTTTGGTTTGCGATAAAATATTGCTCCGATCCCGAAGATTGTTATGTAAACGGTAGCTAAGAGCAGATAAATGAAGATCAGATATTCGATTAAATGGATCAGGAATTGGACAATTGGCTCCATATGGTTGTTTTATTTATCTGCAGGGGTTAACGAGGTTCCAGTACATGGCTTTGATAAAAGCTTTGGCAAGATCGGTTCTGCCTTTGAGGAGAAAACGCATTGTGTTGACCGTCAATACAACCGTGTAATGGTAAATAAGACTTAACAGCTTCGAAATGCCAAAAATATTCCTTCGCAAAAACAACACTCTGCCGCGGTGCAGATAGTAGATCTGAAAGGGACTTTCCTTTACGGTGGAGATGGACTCTTTATGTAAAACCAATGACCTCCCGTCGTAAAAGATCTTGTAGCCGGCTTTCTTTATTCGGGCTGCCCAGTCATGTTCCTCATAATAGAGGAAATATATGTCGTCCATTGGTCCCACTTCGTCCAATACCTTTCGGGGAACGAGCATAACAGCGCCGAAAATGGAGGCCGTTTCACGGACGTCAAGGTATTGGCCTACGTCTTTTTGACCAAATCCTATGGCAAAATTCCTTAGAGTGATCTTGCTAAATGGCGTGAATCCGGCAAACTGCAGTACACCCGGCGTATGAAAGAACTGAATGCGTGGACTTACCATTCCTATCTCCGGGTTTCCTTCAAGCAATTCGACCATTGGCTGCAGAAATCCGGGCTCTACCTCTGTATCATTATTAATGAAAAGCAGATACTTTCCTTTGGCAACAGACAGCGCTGCATTATTGCCACCGGCAAAGCCAAGATTTTTACCAGTTTTAATTAGAATTGTCTCCGGGTATTTTTCAGTAATAATATCAGGATTGTCGGAGGGCGAGCCATTGTCGACCACAATCACCTCAAAAGCAGGGTAAGTGCAGGATCGCAGCGATTCGAGCAACTCACAGGTTACCTTCGATTGGTTGTAGTTGACAGTAATAAAAGAAACCAAAGGCCAATTCGCTGCTTCATCAACTTTCGCCATACGATCCTACATTTTTCAAGTTTTGTTGTCGAACGACCAGGGACTTAATTTCTTTGCAGTCAAATAAATATACTCTCTCTCCAATTGCTGACTCATAAAAATAAACGACCAGCTCAGGTAGATCATCACCCCTGTCGGCATCTGCCCCAAAACACCGTTTCCGTAGCTGGCCCCCATGATTCCGGTAAATCCTGCCATGAGGGCCGACATTATTCCGCGCAGCTCTGGTTCTTTAAGGCGAAACATAATTATATAGGATCCTTTCAACAGAATATAGCTCAGTATCGACAGGTGAAGAATAAGTCCAATAATGCCTTGTTCGGCCCAAATTTGCACATACCAGCTGTCGGTAGCAATTTGTGCAAGGAAGCCCTGTGGCGAAAAACGCTTTCCCCAGTCACCCGCACTACCAATACCTCCGCCGAAAGGCTTATTCGCCAGGTAATTGCTTAGAATTCTTCTGTTTTCAAGGCGTACTAAGTAGGATGCATCGTCTTCGGGTCTAAAGGCGGTGCGCATACGGCGAATCTGCGAGTTGCCCTGTCCAATATAGGTGTAGGCAAAAAACGCATAAATGAGCGCCATCAGGATGCTGCCGATGAAAAATGCCTTGAAGTTTTTTCTTAAAAGAATGAAGGTGGCCCCGCCAACCATCGGAACAATCATTGCGCCACGGGTTCCGGATATCATCATACCCCAAAGCCCGGCAACACCCATAACTATAAAAAAGATCTTGTTGAACCTGCCTTTGATGCTTAATGCTGTTAGCAAGCCAACCACACCGGCAGCGCCCTGCGCCGCCCCGAACTGGCCTGCGTCCGAATAAAACGAGAACACGCGAAGTTCGCCAAAAAGGATATGGGTTACGGCACCAACGGTATCAAGCCAGTACTGCTCGGCCGAGTCAGGTCCGATATACAACTGTTGCAACCCCTTGAGTGTTCCAAGAATGGAAAAAGCTCCCCACATGTACAGAAAGATGATGAGATATCGTAATCTGTTGAAAATGAGAAGCGCTATGGGAATGAGCAACAGCATGTAGAGCGATATACCACGCATGGCATAAAACCATGCTGTGCGGCTAAGTGCCTCCGGATTAACCAGTTGCAAAATGCTGTAAAGAAACCATATTATGGACAGGTAAACAATATCGCGGTTGATTTGTGACCAGCTCACTTTTTCATAAAAGTACCTGAAAAAGATGGCAATGTAGGTTAGCACAAGGAAGCCGTCGATGGAAAGACCCAATGGGACACCGCGTATGTATCTGGTTAAACCGATGGCCAGAAATGCGAGCGCAATTATGGTATATATGCCTACTCTTGGATCGTTTAAAAAACGGTTAGCAAAAATTATACCTGGAAAAAGCACAAGTAGAGCCACGGCGACCATAAGGCCACCTTTGGCGATGATATATCCTAAAATAAGCGCCAGCACAATGAGGATAAGGATCACAGCGGGATGCTGCAATTTTTCCGCACCATTTTTGTCCTTCAACGACGAAAAAAGGTTCATGGCCTCCCCTTGGTTTTTAAATTGTCGAGCAAAAGGTTCCAATTGACTTTGATAACCTTGTAGCCTTCAGCAAATATAGCGCTTTTGTCGAGCTTGAGCGAGCTGTTCATATAAGAGTACCCGATCACAATGCCAATAAGGGTGAACAGGATGGTAACCACTGCTACAAGCTCCAAACTCTTGATCAGCGAAAACCCGTGTGCAACCCTGTAGGCATCATCAGGGGAAAATCCCTGCGAAATCAGGATTAGCCAGGAGCTGCCTAAGATAATTTGCGAAAGCCCGAAAACTACGATTAAGTCGCCGACAATATTGAAAAGTGCCATAAACAGCACCTTGTAAAAGTTATGTCTGGGCATATTGATGCTGTCGAGACCAACCCCAATAAATCTGTCGATGGGAAGAAGAAGCCCGTAGATGCAAAAAATCCTGAAAATATTTGCCGAAACAACATAATCATCTCCCCCCAGAAACCATACAATCTGCTCGGCAAAAATGAAGCTCAGCAACATCAGCGGAATCATCAAAATGGTAGTGCCGCCGGCGTTCTGATAAAAGATACGTTTTGCCTCGTCCAGATTACCTTCTATTGCAGCTTTAGACATGCTTGGAAATGCAGTTCCGGCAAAGCTTCTTAACGGAATCTCTATAATTTCCGTTAGTTTGAGGGGAATGCTGTATACTGCAACACCTGCAGGTCCCATAAAAGTACTCAAACCTATAATAAAGGTGTCGGAGCTTTTAAGAAGATTGCTGCCGATGAGCGTTCCAGTGGTATATTTTCCAAAGTTGAGGATAGTACGTATTGATCGTCTGCTTGCCTGAAAGGTATGTCGTATGCCATCCCAGTTGAATAAAGACGCAAGAAGAGAGCTGAAAAGGTTTGTAATCAGATAAGCCCAGATAATAGTATCGATGTTGTATTTCTGCCAAAGGTTAAAAACAAGAAACAACATAAACGAAAGTACATTGACAATGCGCAGCAGCAACATTAGGTCGAAGCGCATTTTAGCCTGCAATACCGATTGGGCGTTGTTGAAGCCAAGATTGAAAAGGGCGAGAAGGGGATACCACTTGAAGAAGAGCAGGAAGCCCGAACCTGTCAGTCTTTCTTCGAAATAGAAATATATTGCAGCTAGAATGAAGGAGACAATTGCCGTTGAGATTAAATTGATGAGACTATTGGCTCCCATAAGTGCCTTGGCTTCAGATTCTTCCGCGCCGGCAACAAAACGAATTACCGCAGTACGGGTAATCCCGAAACGCAACATATCAATAAAACCACCTGTAGTGATGAGCAGCACCCACTCGCCAAAAGTTTCCTGAGGCAGCGCCCGTACTAGCATAAAAAAACTAAGGAAAGCAAATACGGCAACAAGCCCGTTATTTGCCAGCGAAAGGAAATTATTGCTGGTCAGTAGTTTTTTCAGCAGGTGGTTCAATGCTCACAATCAATTTTCCTTCACCTGAATTTTAATTCGGGTTGGCAGAGTAAGGTAATGCTTTAATTTGTTGGTGATAGTGTCGGTTCGCTGTGATTTTACACCGGAAATCATTTCCCTGATGGCATAGTCTTCTGCTTCGTTGAGAATTACCATTGGTGGTTCCTTGGCCAGTTCCTTGATGATTTCAAGTGCTCCTTCGTCGGCCTTGGACCAGCCTGCATTGGCTTTTACGACCAGCATGGCAGCATCAACCTGCGAAATCAGTTCCATCGGGAAACTATGGAAGATGATTGACGGGATTTCCAGCAGGATGTAGTCGTAGGGCGTATTTTCGCGGCGCAATACCTGTGCGTTGATCAGGTCTCTTATGTTTTTAATTTCCGGGAAATTCTCACGGATTAAGTATTGATATTGCTGTTCAAGATCGGCGTTTTCGGGTTGTACATCTTCGTTGGCATAATTGAGCATGAGCACTCTTTCGCCATAAGTACGAAGTTTGTTGGCCACTTTGTTCATTATGAGCGTCTTGCCAACTTGTCCCTGCGTACTGAAGAAGAGAACCAGATAGGGTTTTCGTGCAGGATAAACCGAGTTGAGTGCAATAGTCCGCTTGATATTCTGGATTATCATCTCAACCAATCGATTGGTCACAAATGTGGCGTCCTTCATTCGGACAGCAGCGCCAAGATATGGATAAGCTCCTGCGAGTTTTAATCCAATCTTTTCGACGGCACGGTCCGGGTTCTTGAGCGACATATCGAAATACTCTAGTACAAGGATGATAAAAAGCACCAGGAAAAATCCAATGAGTGCAGCGGCCACAACAAGGTACTTAGCCTTGGACGGATTTGCCTGTAAGGGGAAATACGGCGGATCAACAATTCTTATGTTGGTGGCCATCTGAAGGTTTTGTTGGCGCATCTTGGCAAGGTTCAGGCTCCTTAGCAGTTCCAGATACGTCTGTTCTGCAATGGTCATTTCGCGCTCTATACGTTTCAGGATAGCTCCCAATGGTGCAAAACGCTGATAGGTTCTAACAAAATCGAGCTTACGCCGGGCAAGTACCACCAGGCTTGCCTTTGCCTCCTCGTAGGTCAGGGCATTTTTGAGCCACTCGTCTAGCAAACGGGCAATTGGGAGACCTTGTGTAGAATGACTGTAGAGGTAGAGTTGATCTACGTATAATTTTATTTCGTCGCGCAGAATGTCTGCCCGCCTTCTTAGCACTGCAATTTCATCGCCGATGCGCTTGTCGTAATCCTCCGCCAGTTCGTTAATGAGAATGCGCTCGGTGATGTCGGCGTATTCCTTTCGCTTTTGGTTGATAACATCACTCTTGAGGTAAATGCTGTCGCGTCGGGTAAGTTTGGTTTCCAATTCGCGAAGCGAAGCGGCCGACTGTGCCATGCGAACCTGCTCGTTCGAATAATAAAGATCGAGCTCTTCTTTCTGCTCTGCAATAAACTTTGTTTGCTCAGGATAGTTGATGATATTATTTTTTCTGTTGAATGTAAGCAACTTATCCTCAGTGAGCTTAAGTATTCTGTCGGCACTGTCCACCTGTCTGCGGAAGTAATCGACAACCATATCGGTTTGGCTTTCCTTAAGCAGCTTGTAATTTTTTACAAAAACATGGGCAATAATTTTGAGCGTCTGCTGGCAGATACCAGGGTCGTCGGAAGTATAGACAAGCCTCACAAGGTCAGAGTTGCTGATGCGGTATATCTGCAACCTTTTAAGCGATTTTATGGAGTAATGTGGGCTGGTGCCGTAGTGTAGCAGTCCGTATATGTAATTGGTATCGTTTGAGTTGTAGTAATTGGTAAAATTCTGAACAGTTTTATTGAAGTCATCCTCTCTGATTCCGACAGGAATAATCGGGTCTTTCTCAATAAGCTGATCAATCATTTCGTTGTTCAGGTTTCTCGTCCTGCTTCCTTCCTGTCTTGCAGGCTGATGGATGAATGCATTCCAGTCTTCGGTGTTCGGGTCGTAAACATCGTCGGGCATGGCATCTAAATTTGCTTCATCCGGAATAGGGGAGTCGAGCGAATAAGTCTGGGCAGCGGTTGTTGTATACACGGGATTGGAACGCTCAATGACAATCCTTTGGCCAGATCTTAGTTCCTGAGAAGAAAGGTTATTGAGTTCACGAAGATGGTTCATGCTTACACCATACTGTTTGGCGATGGTAAGCAGGGTTTCGCCAGCCTTTACAACATGAATGCGCTCGCTGGTAGCGGCGGATTGTTGTGCGGTGGAGGTACGAAGCTGATTGTTGTTGTCGTAATAATAGGATTGTTGTTGTATAACCGGCTCGTCTTTCGAAAGACCCTCTTCGTTTGGCCGGCTTTGCGGCACGGTGGTTTCCGGTGAGAGATCTCCGTTGATGCGCTGCTTGTTAATTTCACGCTCGAGCGATTTCAGTTCACGTTCGAGTGCCCTGATCTGTTCCTCTTTTTCTCTTTGCACACCCGCCTTGCCGTTTTTAACGACCATGTCCTTGACATGTTTGGGGGTGTTCTTCATCAGCTTGTCGTAATTCTCGTTCGAAATGTACTGTGGATTATAAGCCTCGAGCGAAAGATTCTGTGCATAGAGCATAATTGCGGCCTCCACGATGGTTTGCCGCGAGTTGATGAGGTTGATAAGGTTGTCGAATTGGGCGCTCGTGAAGAAATAGTCAGTTGGGCGCTGTGCGGTGGATTCAATGGAATAGCCTGTGGTAATCCCCGTGTAAATAATTGCCTCCGATTCGAAGACACTATCCTGGTTTCGTGTAAAATAGAAAACAACCAGAGCCAGCAGAAGCGGTATTGCTATCAGCAGCAGCAGGTTGTTTCGTATGACGCGTAGAAACTGGGCTATATCCATAGGTTCCTGTTTATCTGAGTACGTTGACTAAGTTGAAGTTGATTCCGGTAAGTATCTCGAGCGTGCGGTAATTTTTGCTGAATTCGGCGATGGCCTGCTGGTATTCGATGGCACCTCGGGTTTGGATTTCCTTGAGCCTTGTATACTCTGCAGTCCCAATTTCGCCATTAAGAAATTGGTTCTGAGCCATCTGCATCTGAATCAGGGTAAACTTTTGATAATCATTATAGATTCTGATGTAGTTCTGCCACTGGATCATCATGTCGTAAGCTTCGATAACCTGAGTAACGACGAATTGCCTGTTGATCTCACGTTGAACAAAGGACAGTTCTTGCCATTTTTTTTGCTTTGCGATGCGATTTCTCCTGTCAACTAGGGTTGCAAGAGGAAAACGAATGTAAAATCCAATAGCAAAATTGTCCCTCATAGAATTGAGGTCGATCATGAAAGGCGGGCTAATCGTAGAAGACTGTCTGTCGTGAAAATTCCAGATACCCCAGTTCCAGTCGAGGTTGAAACTGAAATGTTCCATCCAATGACGCTCAACGGTAAGCTGTTCGTAATAATAGTAATCCGCTTTGAGCTCCTCATACCTTACAGAAGGGGAGTGTGCAACGGCAGAATCGATAAGTACCCTGATATTGGGCAGTCGCTTGGTAATATCGTCCGTCAGTGGGTTGAACAGTTTAGATTCATCTGTTGCCAGAATCTGGGCATGAACAGACATTTTAGCGCATAAAAGAACCGCAATTAGGAAAAGGATTTTATTAAAATAGTTCTTACTCATGACGGTTCTCGGTTGAATGTATACAGATTCGTAAAATTATCAACAAGAATGATTTGTTTTAAGAGCTTTTAAAATGAGTTTTTCTACAAAGTTGTTAACAATATGTCAGACGTTTTCTTTTTGAAACAAGGCAGGAATGGTTCTCAGAATAAGTTTTATGTCGCCCCAGAAAGAATAAGTCTGGGCGTATTGGTTGTCGAGTGCTTTGCGTTCTTCATCCGACATAACACCTTTTTTGCCTCTTTTTTCCACTTGCCAGAGTCCGGTTATTCCGGCAGGGCCAAGAAAACGCGCACTCCAGTCGTCCGACGTAAGTTGTTCAGCTTCATATAAAGGCAAAGGACGATTACCGACAATCGACATATCGCCTTTCAAAACGTTAATCAATTGTGGAAGCTCGTCGATACTGGTGTTACGGATGAAACGTCCAACCTTGGTAACGCGTGGATCGTCTTTAATCTTAATGAAAATGGCTCCGCTTTTTTTCTTTTTAAGTTCCTGATACCAATACTCACAAATTTTGTGTCCTTCCTTGTAAAGTACAGGTGAACATAAGGTGCCCTCGGGCAGTTTTGCACATCGGGGGCATTCTTCCTGCATTTCTTCTTTCGTAAGGTCTTCGCTGCCGCTTTGATATTGGTTAAGGTGCTTAAGCTTGGTCAAGTCCTTATCAGCTCCGGTGTACATGGAGCGGAACTTGTAAAAATCAAAAATTTTATATCCCGTGCCAACTCTTTTCGACGAATACCAGACTTTTCCTTTTGATTCCAGACGTATGGCAATGGCCACGATGATAAGCAAAGGTGAAAGCAATAAAAGTGCAGTGAAGGAGACGAGAATATCAAACAGCCTTTTGTCCCAGGGGAGTCTGTATTCGCGGAATACAGCGCTTTGATCTGCAGTAATATCGCCAAGTTGTTTTAGCTGGATAAGAAATTCAGATCGCAGCAAAATTTTTTCAGGTTCGAAATCGACTTCAAAAAAATCGTCAACCCCAAGGTGATGCGCTTTATGCTTCATCTCGGGATTCTTTTGATCCGAGAAAATCAGAAATGGAGCATTGGGACAAATACCTTGTAGCTTAAATAGCTTGAAGATTTCGAGGGCATTTACTCCCGGAAGATACAGCTCGGAAATTATGCAATCGGGAGTGAATCCTGATTTTATGACATTAACGGCCTCAAAACCATTGCCAGTAACACGTATTTCAAGTCCAGTGGCGGCTGAGCTGAGTCCTTCGGTGTTTGCGAGATTACCGCCAATGTAAAGGATTCGTTGCATAAAGTGTGGTTTGAGGTCTCGGATAAAGCGCTGCCAAATCTACTTTCGTGCCAAAAGCAATTCGATACGAATAGAGAGTTCCTCAGGGTTGAATGGTTTTACCACATAATCATTGGCGCCCATCTTCAGGCATTTGATTTTTTCCTGACTGCTTTCGATGCCTGAGAGCATGATGAGCGGAATATCCTTGTAAAACCCACTTGCGCGTATTTGCTGAATAAACTGAATTCCATCAAGGTTAGGCATCTGAATGTCGGCAACGATAAGATCCGGAAGATTTCCATCCTGCAGCCATTTCATGGCTTCCAGGCCGTCGCTTTTGGTTGTCACCTCATAAGTTTTTCCAAGATAGTTTTCGAGCAACAACCGAATACTCAATTCGTCATCAATGACAAGGATTTTCTTTTTCATGCGCTATGGTGGGTTTTATCAAATGCGTTTTTTTAAATACAAGCAATAAAACGGCTAAAATTACACCGTCGGGCAAAATTAACCAAATCCTGATGCCATAAAAGAAAAATTAATTCTTTTGTGAGCAGCTGAACGTTAATAATTCGCCTAAAAAATGCCCAAAAAATTCCAAAAATGAACCGATCTATTTCAAATCGGGAATATTACTCCGCTGTCTGACTATTTTCAAGCATCTGCTCCAATTGCTTTATCTCATCGCGAAGACGGGCAGCTTCGATAAAATTAAGTTCCTTCACCGCCTCCTGCATAGCCCTTTTCTGCTGAATAAGCGTTTTTTTAAGTTGGTCAGGTTTTAAATATTTGATTACCGGATCAGAGGCTATTGAAGGATTCATCTCATGCAACAGGTATTCCTGACGTTTTTCCGCAGCCACATCAATCACAGCGGTTTGGCCAAGTACTGCGGTAGTTGCTTTTATGATAGTTGTTGGAGTAATATTATTTAATGTGTTGTATTCCAGTTGTTTTTGTCGTCTCCTCAGGGTCTCGTCTATGGTGCGCTGCATGCTTCCGGTGACAGTGTGGGCATAAAAGATAACCTTGCTTTCTGCGTTTCGCGCAGCGCGGCCAGCAGTCTGGGTAAGTGATCTTTCGCTCCTCAAAAAACCTTCTTTATCAGCGTCCAAAATTGCCACAAGGCTCACTTCCGGGAGATCTAGTCCTTCGCGCAGCAGATTGACGCCCACAAGCACGTCGAAATCGCCTAAGCGCAAACCCCGCATGATCTCAACCCTTTCTATTGTTTCGACATCGGAATGAATATACCGGCTTTTAATTTCGAGGCGTAATAGGTATTTATTCAATTCTTCAGCCATGCGCTTGGTTAGGGTTGTTACCAGCGCTCTCTGTCCTTTTTTAACTACCTGACTAATTTCTTCCAACAGGTCGTCAATCTGATTCAAACTTGGTCTTACTTCAATGATTGGATCAAGGAGTCCGGTCGGTCGAATAAGTTGTTCAACCACAACGCCTTCCGATTTTTGAAGTTCATAATCCGCCGGAGTAGCACTCACATATATGGTTTGTCCGCACAAAGCCTCGAATTCGTCGAACTTCAATGGTCTGTTATCGAGCGCAGCCGGCAACCTAAAGCCGTATTCCACAAGCACTTGCTTGCGGGATCGGTCGCCGCCGTACATAGCTCTCAACTGCGGCATGGTAACATGGCTCTCATCAATAATCGTGATGTAATCTTCCGGAAAATAATCCAGCAGGCAGAATGGTCTTGAACCGGGTTTGCGTCCGTCGAAATAAAGCGAGTAGTTCTCTATTCCACTGCAGTAGCCCAGCTCACGCATCATTTCTATGTCGTAGGTAACACGATCTTCGAGCCTTCGTGCTTCTTCGAATTTTCCTATTTCCTTGAAAAAGTCCACCTGCTTGATCATATCAGCCTGGATGTTCACAAGGGCTTGTTTCATCGTGTCGGGCGAAGTGACGAAGATATTGGCAGGGTAAAGGGTAGCCTCCTCCAAACGCTCAATACGTTTTCCCGAGCTGGTTTCAATACGTTCAATCTGTTCTATTTCGTCTCCAAAAAACAAAAACCTGTAACCGTGATCCAGATAGGCAGGAAAGACATCCAGGGTTTCGCCTCTCACTCTGAATTGCCCGCGGCCCGGCTCGGCAACTGTCCGGCTATACAAGGCATTTACGAGCAAATTGAGCAGGTAATTGCGACTAATACGCTGACCTACAGAAAGATGTATTATATTATTGGTGAAATCGTCTGGATTTCCTATGCCATAAATGCAGGAAACCGAAGAAACTACAATAACATCGCGACGTCCTGACAGCAGGGAGGAAGTGGCGCTAAGCCGCAATTTTTCGATTTCGTCGTTGATGGACAGGTCCTTCTCGATATAGGTGTTTGTGCTTGGGATATAAGCTTCGGGTTGATAATAGTCGTAGTAGGAGACAAAATATTCGACCGCGTTCTCGGGAAAAAACTGTTTGAATTCCCCATATAACTGAGCGGCAAGGGTTTTGTTATGACTGAGCACCAGGGCAGGGCGGTTCACTTCGGCCAAAACGTTGGCAATGGTAAAGGTTTTACCCGATCCGGTTACGCCCAGTAAAACCTGATGCCGGTCGCCACGGCGCAGACCTTCGACGAGCTGAGCAATGGCTTCAGGCTGATCGCCGGTTGGCCTGAAATCCGAAACGAGTTTGAAATTCATTTCAAAGTTTTGGGTTAAAGCGGTTTTCTTTTGCCAAAAGTAACGATCAATGGGTAGTGGTCTGAAAGTTTTGTTCTGACAACATTGCTTGTTCCAGCTTCAAACGCCGGGGATAAAAAAACATAATCGATGCGTAACAGAGGCAAACGACCTGCATAGGTGGCGCCGATTCCTTTTCCAAAGCGTGGATGCGTATCGGTTAATCCAGCCTTGCGCAAACTACGATGCATGAATGAAGCAGGGGTATCGTTGAAGTCGCCGGCAAGTACCAGAGGAAGTGCGCTTTTATTGGTAAACTGAAGCAAGTCTTCGGTTTCCATCGCCCTTATTCTGAAGGTGTTAGTTAGCTTGCCTGATAGTCTTGGGGCATACTTGCGTACGTTTTCCCTGTCCATTATTTCTCCCTGCCCGAGCATGGTAATTTCGGTCTTGTCCAGACTAAACGACACTAGGTGAACGCTTACGAGTCTGAAAACACCTTCAGGGGAATCAATATCAGCAAAATGCCCGAGATTTCTTCCGGTACGGGCGTTCACCGGACCGTACTTTATAATCGGATATCTGCTGATTATCAGGTGTATATCGGAAGCGCGTCCACCTTTTGGCCAGTAAATGGAGTGGGAGAAGTGATTTAATCCGGTTAGTCCCGCGAAAGTTTCGATGTCGCTTACAATATCGCCTGTCCATGAGCGAAACTCCTGCAGGCAAACAAAATCCGGATTCGATGACTTAATGAGCTCGGCAATGTTCGAAGCGTTTTCGAGCATACTGCCTGAATTTCCGTGACCCCGAAATCCGTGCACGTTCATTGTAAGCAAATTGTTGCTGTTACCCATGCCGGCCTGATTTCTTCCGACATAGAACAAGGCAAGAGGTGTGACCGTAACCAGTAGGAATAACAGCACAAATGCGAAGCGATTTGAAAGCAGGATTAATGCTATGAGGGATAAAAAAGTAAGAATGAAGAATACAGGGAAGAATAAGCCGAAGAGTGGCATAAGTTCAGCCTGAATCGGGTTGAAAAACTGTGCAGTGGCTGAAAGTGCGAGCAGTATGGCAATAACCAGCGACAATGGCACAGTCAGTGTAATCACTGATTTGCGGATAAGGCTGGTTATGGAGTTCATGACAAGTGAAATATCAGTTTTTCCTGTTGCTGCTTCTGAAGAGAATTTCCTTTTCCTTGCTGCTTAGGCTGTCGTAGCCCGACTGTGCAATTTTGTCAAGAATGGCATCGATGGTCTGCTGCTCGGTGGCTCTCCGCCGGTTATACTGTTCGTCGGTTTCAGGGCGGTTTTTGCGCTCTCCCGGGAATGCCCTGAAGCGCGCTTTTCGCCGGAAAATGCCTTTCGTATTGAACACCACAGCAGGATCGAGTCCTTTGCGCAATAGCGAAGCATAAGCCACGCCCCAGAGGGCACCGCCAAGGTGTGCAAGATGTCCGCCCGGGTTGGAGCCCTGAATGCTGAAAAAATCAATGATGACGAGAGCTATGGCAATATATTTAATTCTTACGGTACCTATAAGTAACAGATTTACAGGGTAATTGGGCACCCATGCAGCTATCGCAACAACAATGGCAAGCACCGAGGCCGAAGCTCCCAGTGCAATGGCAAAAGGATTTGCTTCGAGAAAAACCGGAAAAATGTTGTAGGACAAAATATAAACCAATGCACCTGCCAGTCCTCCATAAATATAAGTGGCAATCAATTGGCGTTCATTGAGATAATGGAGGAAAAGGACGCCCCCAAAATACAGCATCCACATATTGAAAATGAGATGCAATGGCCCCAGATGCAGGAACATGTATGTGAAAATCGTCCATGGTTTTTGGAGCAATCTGGATGGCTCGGAGGGTACGGCAAGCCATTGGGCAAAAATATTGAGGGAGTCTTTTTCGCTGATTTTGAAAAGCCAAAGAATGAGGTTGACTAAATAAACCGCCAAAAAGACGACAAGATTTATCAGGATTAGCCTGGGCAAAACGGATGGTTTGCCAAAGAAGCGCTTGATGGCATCGCCAAGATTACCCTGTTGGTGTTGATAGACCATTTTAGTTCAGTTCGAAAAACTCTCCTTTTTTCTTCCAGTAACGAATAAGCACATAACCAAAAATCATACCTCCAAGGTGGGCAAAGTGAGCAATATTGCTGCCAGGCCTGTTCATCACCCCTTCGAACAGCTCGAAGGCACCGTAAAGGATAACAAAATACTTGGCCTTGATCGGAATGAAGAAATAAAGGTAAATCATGGAATTGGGAAACATCATTCCAAAGGCGAGCAGGATGCCGAAAACAGCCCCCGAGGCTCCAACCACTACAAACTGATTGAGGTAATAATCCCGATAATGCGACACGAATTCGAGCGCACCGCTTAAGGCTCTTGAATCGCCGGCGTTATGTGAGAGAATGGTAAGATTTCTTTCAAATTGCTGAAATTCGTTCCATATCGCGCCCGAAAAACGGCTAACGCGAAAAGTATGATTCGCGGTAAATTCGTTTAAGCTATCAACACTTGCAGTGGCAAGAAACTTATCCATGGCTAAAATATCGGGCCTCATCTGAAACCAGATCCAGAGCAGATAAACCAGGCCCGCGCCAATACCTGTAACCATATAATAAATGAGGAAGCGTTTTCCTCCCCAAACATTTTCGAGCGCATACCCGAACATCCATAATGCGAACATATTGAACAAAATATGCGCAAAACCGCCGTGCATGAACATATAGGTAATGAACTGCCAGGGCTTAAAATCAGGCGCTAGCGGAAAATGCAAACCGAGGATCTTGGTAAGGTCAATTCCAAAACTGGTGTCAAGAGATATCGTAGCCAGAAAAAACAATCCGTTGATAATCAATAGATTCTTAACGACAGGGGGCAAAACCCTGAATCCCATGGGTTGATAATAGCTCATGCGTGCTTTGAGGTTATTTTAAGAACTGTGCAAGTTGGTCAATATTAAGCAAAGTAAATATTTTCCTTCCGTCGGGCGATGCCTCCGGTTCGCTGCAGGCAAACAAACGATCTATGAGGTTGGACATTTCCGTTTGCGTGAGCATTTTGCCATAAGGCCAGGCGGTTTTGAAGGCAAGCGACATGGCCAGTGTGGTCTGGGTATCGTTTGTTTCCTGATCAGAATGCATCCTGAAATGCTCAATTAAACCTTCAAACAAAGTTCCTGCATCGTTGTTTGACACGCCTTCCGGCAGGCCTGCAAGCACAAAAGTGCGTTCACCTGCCTTACTTATGTCGAATCCGATCAGTTTCAAATCTTCTGATAAACTGTCGCACAAAACAGCATCACGGGCATTGAGTTGCACGGTATGCGGGAATAATACCTGCTGCGAAGCGCCTTTTCCACTGCGAAACATATTCAAGTAGTGCTCAAACTGTATTCTCCAATGGGCAAGGTGCTGATCCACAATAAGTAAGCCTGATTTTACAGCACTCAACACATAAGCACCCTGAACCTGCAGAAACGTTGACTGCACGGTGCTGTTTTCATTTTCCGGGCTTTCAGGCTTTGGCTCATTTTCGGGAACGTCCTGATAAAAAAGCCTCCAGTTTTCATTGGGTTTGAGTTGGGGTGATTTTCCTCCGGCAGTCTGCCGTGCGTCCTTGAAAGGATTGAATTCGGGATTTATAGTTATCCCCGGAGGTCTGATTTCACGACCTGCGCGGCTGATTTCGCCAAAATCGATACCATGGCTGTTGTCGGCCTCAAAATCGAGTCGTGGACTTAGTTGGTGCATGCCGAGCGTTTTTCTCACCGCTGCATGGAGAATTGCATATACAAGTTTGGTATCCAAAAAGTTAACCTCAGTCTTAGTGGGATGGATGTTGACGTCAATCTCGGCAGGATCTATTGTAAAGTGGATGAAATAACCCGGAAAAGTCTCTTTTGGCAACAGATCGGCAAAAGCGTTTTCGATTGCATGGTGAAGGTAAGGATGGCGAATAAAACGGTTGTTGACAAAAAAGAACTGGTCACCGCGCGTTTTTTTCGAAAATTCAGGCTTCACCACAAAGCCTTCAACCTTGATTTTTGCGGCTTCCTGCCCCACGCTGAGCAGTCGTTCGTTAAAAACGCTCCCCAATATTCCAACTATACGTTGCTTAAATGAGCCTGTGGCAAGGTGAAAAACTTCCTTATCGTTATGGGTCATCGTAAAGGCGACATGAGGATGAATCAGTGCAACGCGCTGGAATTCGTCAATGACATGTCGCAGCTCGACCGGTGGCGACTTTAGAAAGTTTCGCCGTGCAGGAACGTTGAAGAAAAGGTTTTTGACATAAATGGTCGTTCCTGCCGGACAGGCGCAAATTTCCTGACTGACAACGGTCGATCCTTCAATACGAACCATTGTTCCATGTTCATCCGCAGATCTCCGCGTCCGAAGCTCAACCTGGGCTACAGCGGCAATGCTGGCCAGCGCTTCGCCCCGGAATCCCATCGTGCGGATAGAAAACAGGTCGTCGGCCCTGGCGATTTTTGAGGTGGCATGTCGCTCGAAACACATTCTGGCATCGGTTTCCGACATTCCGCTCCCATTGTCGGTAACCTGAATCAGGCTCTTTCCTGCATCCCTGATTACCAAATCGATACGGCTTGCACCCGCATCGATGGCATTCTCAAGCAATTCCTTGACGGCAGAGGCAGGGCGCTGAATAACCTCACCAGCCGCAATTTGATTGGCAACGGAGTCGGGCAAAAGCCTGATAACATCACTCATGCACAAACCAGCTATTTGCCCACACCGAACGCCCGGATGAGGTTGTCGATGAGGTCGGTGAAAAATATGACATACACGCCACCCAGGATCACAATGGCATAGATGATAAAAGTATATCGCATGGCCGGCAGGCCTGAGGTCTGATCGTTTCTCCTCCAGCGCGAACTCATCCGCAACCTCAGCTTCTCTTCCTCGCTAAGTTTGGCATCCAGCCCCAACTCAGCTTTTCGTTTTTCGATAGCTTCCTTCTCAGGGTTGTAATAGCGCGGCTTATAAACGAAGCGGCGTGGACTGGATGTCCGAAACATGAAAAGCTTCATAGTATTATGCAGTTGAATATTCAAACGCCAAAGCGCAAAGGTAGCCAAAATCGGCCACTTTTTTAGTTTTCATATCCTGATGTCGCCAGCTTAAAACCGCTCAAATTGCTAAATTTGCCACTCTTAATCAAGCTGATGTTTAATGAACTCCGAAACGGATTTTGACAAGCTGATTGTAGTGGGCGACAGGGTATTGATAAAGCCAAAATCAACACCCGAAAAAACGCGTGGCGGGCTCTTTCTTCCTCCCGGATATACCGAGAAAGAAGCCATACAAAGCGGATATGTGGTTAAGGTTGGTCCGGGTTATCCTATTCCTAACATTCAGGACGACGATTTTGAACCCTGGAAAAAGACGGGAAAAGACGAAACGCGTTATCTGCCGCTACAGGCGCGTACTGGCGATCTGGCCATCTTTTTGCAAAAAGGCGCAATTGAAGTGTTTTATCATAATGAGCGGTACTTTATTGTTCCGCATAATTCAATACTGCTGCTCGAACGTGATGAATTTGATCAGGAGGATTGATAGTCAATTGTCTTTCTGAAGAATTTGAATGAAATAATTCCACACTTGAAAAAACTGATTCTCGGCCTTCTGTCCTCATTTGCTTATTTACTTAGGATAGCCCTTTTAATTGCTGCCTTTTTGTGGATCTCCTCGTGCAAGCATTCAAATTCAGTAAATGATGGCGGTAAAACTCATGATGAGTATATTTTAATGCCCGAATTCGCTCAGGGCTACAGAATTATCAACGAGGGCGGGACAAATGTGCTTGAGATCACTGATCCGCTTAATCGCGGGAGGCTGCTGGGGCGCTTTACCCTGACGGATGAAAAGTCAGGAAATGCAAACTCCTCCGACTACACGAAAGCCATTGAAGTGCCCGTAAAGCAATTCATTGCGCTTTCGTCAACACAATGGGGCATGTTGATGCTCCTGGGTGCATCGCATAGCATTGTAGGCATTTCCGAAGCCCCTTTTGTTCAAGACTCTGGTATGAGGAGTATGCTTGACAGGGGAGAAGTAGTAGAAGTGGCACGGGATGGATTTTTCCGTTATGAGTTGTTGAGCACATTTCCCGGCGCCGTTATGCTTTATTCTCCGGACGCGGCAGGACTACCTGCACCCATCGGCGACCTATCCCTGAAACCTGTTCCGTGGCCCGATTTTACTGAGCCGCATCCGCTCGGAAGGGCCGAATGGATCAGGCTTGCAGGCTATCTTTCAGGAAATCAGCGTATGGCTGACAGTATTTTTTCTGCAATCAAATCCGAATATCTGGATTTGATGCAATTGGCAGCCACAGCCGAGAAACGACCAAAGGTGTTTTCGGACAAAATGTTCGCAGGGCAATGGTATGTGCCGGGAGGTAAGAGCTACATTGCCAGAATCTTTGAAGACGCAGGTGCAGAGTATGTTTTCAGCGATCTGGATGCAACAGGCAGCATTCCGCTTGATCCTGAGGCCATTCTTGCACGTGCTATCGACGCTGAATTCTGGCGCGTTCCTCATGCCGGTGATCTTGGAGGATATATGGGTTTGCTCGCCGAAAACCAGGTTTACGGGAAGTTTGCGGCTTTCCGAAATCACGGCGTAATCTACTGTAACACAAGGGAGAGTGCATATTTCGAGCGCGGCCCGATTGAGCCTCACAAGGTACTGGCCGATTTTATCGCTATCTTCCACCCCGAAATTCTTCCGGATCATAAGCCGCGATATCATTACCTATTGAAATGACAAACAAGAGGTCAGCACTTCTTTTTATACTTCTTTTGCTGATTCTGGCTGTCCTGATCTGGCTCAATATGCTTTATGGTACAGTCTATGTTCCTTTTGACGAAGTAGTTAAAGCCTTAGGAGGAAATTCCGATCCCGATCAGGCATTCTATACCATCATCATTCATTTCAGAGTGCCGCAGCTTTTAACTGCCTTGCTCACCGGCGCTGCATTGGCTGTTGCAGGACTGCTTTTGCAAACCATATTCCGCAATCCACTTGCCGACCCCTCCATTTTGGGCATCAGCTCAGGCGCAAGCCTTGGGGTTGCAATCCTTCTATTCGGGTCGGCCGCGTTTACCGGCACAGCCTACCGGTTTGGCGTTCTCGGTCCATTCGGAATTGTTTCGGCCTCATTTGCTGGGGCTTTGGCTGTGCTTGCATTGATCACCATGCTTAGCCGTATGCTAAGCAGTATGACCAGTCTGCTCATCGCAGGCATAATGATTGCATACCTTGCCGGAGCCCTCGCGGGAATTGTAAAGTATTTCAGCAACAGGGAAGATCTTCAGGCTTTTGTAATCTGGGGCATGGGTAGTTTCTCCAACGTCAGCCGCTCAGATCTTACAGTTTTTATTCCGGCCGTGGCGCTGGGGCTTATTTCGTCGCTATTTCTGGTTAAGCCATTGAACCAGTTTTTATTGGGAGAATCGTATGCCACAAACCTCGGATTGCGGGTTAAACCTTTCAGAACATTCATTCTGCTTCTGACAGGCTATCTTACAGCCGTTACAACAGCCTACACCGGTCCTGTTGCATTTATCGGACTCGCAGTGCCCCATATCGCCCGTAACTTATTCAAAACGAGCAATCATGGTGTACTTATCCCTTCGAGCATGCTCATCGGCGGCAGCCTGGCTTTGCTTTGCAACCTCATCGCCCGATTGCCCGGTTTCGATGGCAGTCTTCCTATAAACTCCATCACGGCGCTTATCGGAGCGCCTGTTGTTGTGTATGTGCTCGTAAAGCGTTATCGTTCAATGCCTCAGGGAATATGAGCAGGCCACAGGAAGTAATCAGGTGCAGCAAGCTCAGCATCGGCTATCAGAATGGTAGCCAAAAGAAAATTGTGCTTTCGGATATTGAAGCCGTTTTCGGACGGGGCGATCTTGCCGCAATAGCCGGCCTGAATGGGTCAGGAAAATCTACGCTTCTCAAAACCATAACCGGACTCCTGAAGCCATTGGAAGGCGATGTGTTTCTTTTCGGCAAGAAAATCACAACCTACCACCAGGCTGAACTGGCACGAACGATTGGACTTGTGCTTACAGACCGTCCGGATGACTATTATCTTACTGTATACGAAACTGTTGCTGCCGGCAGGTCGCCGCACACAGGATTTTGGGGAAGGTTGAATGCCGATGATCGTCGCATTATCGAACAAAGCCTGAATTACGTTGGCGTGAGCCACCTGAAATTAAGACTTCTCAACAGCATTAGTGATGGTGAACGACAGAAGGTAATGATTGCCAAGGCACTTGCTCAGGATACTCCCATCATCATTCTTGACGAACCGGCAGCATTTCTTGACTTTCCAAGCAAAATTGAATTGATGCAACTGCTCCGTCAGCTGGCAGAGGAACAGCATAAAACCATTCTATTTTCGTCGCACGACCTTGATCTCATTATTAGAACGGCCGACAAAGTGTGGCTCGTTGGAAACAATGCCCCCATTGTTCAGGGAGCGCCTGAAATATTGCTGAAAACTAACGCCTTTGCACGAAGTTTTGGCAATAGCCGACTCACTTACGACCCGGCACTTGGTCATTTTCAGGTGCATAAGTTTGAGAAGGGCAAGTATCAGTTTGTTAATGATAACGAAGATATTAGCTTGATCTCCAGTGCGCTTCAACGCAGAGGCTATTTTCCGGCGGGCGACAGCGAAGCCGATCTGAAAATTTCATTTACCGATAACTTCATTACCATCGTAAAAAATGGTGAAACGATTACTTTTGAAAACTTTGAACAATTGATCTATGGCATTCAGAACCTCTAAATCTTTGGCAATCATATTCATGGCAGCAACCATAATAAGCTCTTGCAGTACCAAGCGGCAGAAAGCCGACCTTATACTGATAAACGGAAAAGTATATACCGTCGATGACCAGTTTAGTCAGGCCGAGGCCTTTGCGGTGAGCAACGGGCGGTTTGTTGCAGTGGGAAGCACTGCCGACATCCTTGGTCGTTATGACTCGGATTACATTTTGGATGTTTCCGGACTTCCGGTATATCCGGGTTTAATTGATGGTCATTGTCATTTTTATGGCTACGGAGAGAACCTTGTGCGCTATGCAGATCTTGCCGGAAGCAGATCGATGGAGGAGATCATCGAACGACTGAAAGCCCACGCCGAAAAACACCCATCAGACTGGATACTCGGCAGGGGCTGGGATCAAAACCTGTTTCCTGAAAAGAAGTTTCCCGATAATGAGCTGCTTGAAAAGCACTTCCCCGGACGCAAGATCATGCTAATTCGTATTGATGGGCATGCCAGCCTCGTGAGCAAGGCTGCCTTGCAGGCCGCCGGAATTAATAAAAGCACAAGAATCGAAGGCGGAGATGTTTTACTGAATGCCAAAGGAGAGCCCGGAGGAGTGCTTATCGACAAGGCAGACAATCCTGTACGGGTATTGATTCCTGCTTTGACGGAAGACGAAAAAATACAGGCCTTGCTCGAAGCGCAGGACAATTGCTTTGCTGTTGGGTTAACAGGCGTTCATGACGCAGGTCTTTCAGCCGAGACCATCGAACTCATAAGGAGGCTTCAGGATGAGGGCAGGCTTAAAATGCGCATAAACGCCATGCTCAATCCTGACGAAGCCACGCTGAATCAATATCTTCCAAAGGGTAGGCAAGTCGGGGAAATGCTCAGCCTCACCGCGGTGAAAATATACGCCGACGGCGCGCTGGGTTCCAGAGGTGCACGCTTATTTGAAGACTACAGCGATGCGCCCGGCAACAAAGGACTCATTTTGTATGATTCATCATTTTATGAGGAGATAGCCAGAAAGGCTTATGATGCAGGTTTTCAGGTGAATATGCATGCCATAGGTGATGCAGCAGTCAATTATGTGCTTCGCCTTTATGCAAAGTATCTCAAGGAGTCGAACGACCGCCGATGGCGCGTGGAGCATGCCCAAATCGTTCGTCCCGGAGATTTTCGGCTTTTCGCCGAATACAACATTATCCCAAGCATACAAAGCACACATGCCACCTCGGATATGTATTGGGCAATGGAAAGGGTTGGTAATGAACGTATAAAAGGTGCCTATGCACAAAAAAATCTCCTTGAGCAAAACGGATGGTTAGTCAATGGCACCGATTTTCCGATTGAGCACATCAACCCTGTTTACACCTTTTATGCTGCGGTTTTTCGTAAGGACCTGAAAGGTTGGCCCGAAAACGGTTTTCAGCCTGAGAATGCGCTTAGCCGTGAAGACGCTTTGCGGTCGATGACCATTTGGGCAGCAAGAGGCGGATTTGAGGAACAGCTGAAAGGCAGCATTGAAAAAGACAAACTGGCCGACTTTGTGGTATTTGATACCGACCTAATGCAAGCCGGTGAAAGAGAGGTAGCCAAAGCAAAACCGAGATTTGTGTTCAGCGGAGGCAAACAGGTTTTTGCAGCCGAGTAAAGAAGTTCGTTGGCAATTTATTTACTGTTTGTTGGCTCTTCGCTGTCTTTCAGTCCTTTAGCCCTGTCCGATTCCTGGCGCTCAGCCCGCTTAAAAGGCTTGGTCCTGTCAAACAGGTAGCGGTAGGTAACGTGAGTTTTGTACACTTTCCCACCAATACCTTCGGCTATTTTTAACATTGGGGGATTGAAATCGCCAATCCAGTTTAGCTGAATTTCTTTGTATTTAAAGTTCTTTTGAATGGCTATTTCTCTGAAATGCAGTATCATAGCTCCATCTATTCCCTTGCCCTGATGTTCAGGAACAATGCCAAAAATGCGTCCAATGATCCTTGTGCACTTCTGACTGACCTTTAGCCTGTACATCAGCTTCAGTTTATTGATCAGATTGAGTTTTCCGTTGAAGTCGTATATAATCTGGTTGAGGTCCTGCATTGCAATAAAGAAAGAAATAGGCTCATTTTTGTAGTATCCAAAATGCGCCAGACGCGGATCGAGGATGGGTTTCATTTGTTTAAGCAGAGCCATGGCATGTTCGCGGGTGATCATTTTAACGCCGGGTATCACCCCCCAGGCTTTGTTGTAGATGGTCATGAAATCTTCGGCGTATTTCTCCATCTTTTTCCAGCTTACCATTTCGAAATGGTAATCAGGGTTTTTCTGAATGCGGGCGGCCTTTTCGAATACCCTTTCACTTAAACCGCCGTCGTATATCATTCGCCGGAAAGTGAACTGATTGAAATACAGCTGAAAACCATATTGGTCGAAAAGGTCTTTATAATAAGGGAAGTTGTATGGCATATTGAAAACCGGCTCTGTAAAGCCGTCCACCAGCACACCCCAGAAACTATCGCGATCGCCAAAGTTTACAGGTCCATCCATGGCTTCCATTCCTCTCGCCTTTAGCCAATCCCGTGAAGCGTCGAAGAGGATCTTAGCGGCTTCGAAATCATTGGGGCAATCGAAAAATCCGCATCCTCCGGTGGGTTGCTCGTTGTTTTTGGCGGTGTGCGGGTCGATAAATGCTGCAATACGACCAACCGCCTTGTCTTTTTCGTCCAGCAGCAGCCAGCGTATGGCTTCGCCTTTACGCAGTTTTTTGTTCAGCGTAGGATCAAACAATTTCATCACATCCTGATCCAGCGGCCTTATATAGTTGGGATCATTTAGGTACATCCGCGATGGGAGTGCAAGCCACTGTTGTTCAAGCTGTTTGTCGTTTACTTCCTTTAATTTGTACGAAGCCATGGGTCTGCTATTTTTTCACAAATATAAAACCCGCTGTGAATAAAAAAAACTAACCCATGTATATGGCTTTCCCTCAGGCACTTATTTAATTAAATCAGTCCCGCCTTATAGGTCTCAATGGCCCTGTTTCTTGCAAAAGCATGATCAAGCATGGGTTTGTAGCTTAAATCCTCAAACTCCGGTACCCATTTGCGGATGTACCGAAAGCCCGGGTCGAACTTTTTTACTTGTTCATTTGGATTAAATACCCTGAAATAAGGGGCTGCATCACAGCCTGTTCCGGCAGCCCATTGCCAGTTGCCAACATTCGAAGCCAGCTCAAAGTCGAGCAGGCGCGATGCAAAATATGATTCTCCCCATCGCCAGTCGATGAGCAGATGTTTGGTTAAAAAACTGGCCGTTACCATGCGCACGCGGTTGTGCATATAACCGGTTGCGTTCAGTTCGCGCATGCCAGCATCCACCATCGCAAAACCTGTTTTTCCTTCGCACCACTTTTGAAACTCCTCTTCGTTGTTTCGCCATCGAATCTGGTTGTAGCGGGGATTAAAGTTATCAGTAGCGCTGTGCGGAAAATGAAATAAAATATGCATGAAAAACTCTCTCCAGATCAGCTCATTCAACCATATCTCGCTGTTTGTCAATGCTATTGAAACGGCTTGCCTGACGCTCAGGCTGCCGAAGCGCAGATGTACGCCGGCTAAGGAAGTGCCTGGAATAGCTGGAAAATTTCGCGTCTCTTCGTACCTGGAGATTAAACTGGATTCGAGACGTGCTTCAGGCGCAGGAATCAAAGCTGGCTCAAAACCAATGCTTTGTAAGTCGGGGAACTGATGAGTTTTTTTTACGCTGTTTTGGAGCAGTTTTTCGGATGGGAATGGGGAGATCATCTCCCGTTTGAACAACTTTTTCCACTTATTGGCAAATGGGGTAAAAACTGTGTAGGGGAGCCCGTCATCTTTCATTACCTCACCCGGCGCAAAAACGACCTGATCCTTGAACCTCAGAAAGGCTACTCCTCTGTTTACCAGTAATTTTTCAATCTCCTCATCACGCTTTCTGGCATAGGGCTCGTAGTCCTCATTGGTAAATACCGCATAAACCTGCTCCTTCTCCAGAATTTTCTCAAATATTTCTTTCGGACGGCCATACTCAATCCGAAGGCTGGAATCATACCGGACAAGCTCATCGTTCAATTTGGATAAACTTTGGTAAATAAAGCTCACACGTGAATCATCCCTGTTTTCGAGTCTGGAAAGTATCTCGGTGTCAAAGATGAAGAGCAGCTCGACAGGCAAACCTGCCGACAAAGCCCTGAAAAGTCCGTGATTGTCGAAGAGTCTGAGATCGCGCCGAAACCAAAAAACGTTAATCATACCTTTTTCCTGATAACAAACCAGACAGCAAAAAGGTTCTTGGTATCAATCCTTAAAAATCCAGATGTCGGGATATTCAGCTGCAAGTCTTTCTCTTGCGTCCATGGCGTCTTTAAGGTTGTTAAAAGTATTGATAGAAACCCTGAAACGACCTTCACGGGCCAGGACGCTGGCATTGGGAAATCCGCTGTTTTTAAACCGACGTACGGCCTCATTGGCATCAGCACGATTGGCAAAACTGGCAAAGATCAAATAGTACTTTCCCGGCTTCGAAGAATTTATTGACTGGTTTTGAGTTGATTGGGCGGCTAAAGCAGGCTGGATATCGCTGCAAAGCGCAGGTCGACCGGCCGCGTCGGGCCTCTGGCCCAGCCAAAGTGAGACATAATTCTCACCCACTGCCAAACCCATCACGGCCCAGCGCTTATCGGAATGTGCATTGCGGCCCAACAGCATATCGAGCACTGCAGGCGTTTTGCGCCAAAGCGAAAACAAGCTGTCAACCTGAATGATTCCTTCCTCGAAATGAGTGATTTCATAACCTCGGAACTGATAGCTTGTCAGCTCTTTGGGCTTATTCCAGATGCATTCAAAACGGGGAGCAAGTGCGGTGAAACAGCAGGGTGTCCAGTTGCCTTTGTTCGACCAACTGGCAGTAGAACAGATACTTGTATCAGGTTTGTTGGTCTGCAGGTCGTTCACGTGTAGCTTGGCTACAAGCGTGAGGCTCGAAGAAAGTGTTATTTCCGGAAGTCGGTTTTGTTTTCTCAGTCCATTGATCAGCACAGCCAGCCGGTTCTCCTCAGCACTCAGGCATACTTCCTGAGTGTAAGCAATATGAGGTGCCAGTATCGCCAGGATAATAAATGCAGCTGCGAATGCAATTCGTGATCTGTTGCTCATGTGTCAAAATTAAGCAAATAGCACTTGGATAGGCCGAAACCGATAATCACCAGCTAAACCTTTCGAGGTTTTCATTGATTTTTTCCTCAAATCTCCTCGAAATCTTCCCGATGTAAGGGTGAGCCGGCTGGAGATGATAACGGTTACCTATTGAGCGGATTGGCAGCACTTTAGGTGAAGTGCCGCACAAGAAGGCCGCCTGAACGGTGTCGAGCCGGTCAACATCGAGCGCACTCATATTCAACGGAAGGCCTGTTTCCCGGATAGTTTCCAGCACTTTTTCTCGGGTAATGCCTTTGAGCACTGTCTCGTCTGGAGCCGTAAACAACACTCCATCGACAATAAAGAATACATTCGAGCGACTTCCTTCTGTAATTTTTCCATCGTGATGGAGGAGCAATTCATAGGCACCGGTTCGCTTCATTTCCTCTTCAACCTTTGTCTTGAAATCCGTTCTGACGATCTTGGCATTGGGTTGGCTACGTTCGTGCCTGAGCAGCATTACGCTTACGCCGCTTTTATACATAGAATCAGACGGATAAAAGAATGGAATCAGCCAGGCTGCAATTACAGGTTTTGCATTACCAAATTGGCGTCCGAGAAATAGTTTAAAATTACCCAGGCTTATATTGTTTGTTTCAATAAGCAGCCTTACAGCATTGTAAATGAATTGCTTATCTGGAAATGGCCGGATATCGGCAAGCTGAGCGCTTTCATAAAATCTTTCCAGATGTTCTTCAAAAAAAAGCGGTTTGCCATCGATGACTCTTATCACTTCATAAATGGCCGATTCCGTGCTGAATAGCCCTTCATGAAAGTCACAACTGCTGCGTAACTCACCATCGAGAAAAAACCACTGATGAAGGCATTGTTCCATCTTCAGGTAAAATCGAAATACTGCCCGATAAGCTTTTCCGCTTCTTCCGAAAGGCTTGTTTCTACGAGCAGGACCACCGAATTTTCGGGCGAACCGCTGCCCCAACCGGCCATCAGGCTTTCGTTGAGGGTGTCGCGAAGAATGCATCCAATTCCATTCTCCAGCAACATTTCTTTCAGGTATGTGGCTTCCACTATCGAACCGGTGTAAACCCTGACAAGATCTTCTGACATGGTAATTTTGTTTTGGAAAGCCAATTTACAAATTTTCCGGACCGATGGCAAGCTTTAATTTTCGCGAAACTGGGTGTTGAGCCGAATAATGGCAAAAACCATCAGCGCTGCCGAGAGCCACTGCAACGGGCTCAGCAACGAGCCATTGATAAGATAGTCGAATACCACTGCCGATACCGGAAACAGCAGTTCGCTAATCGTGGCAGTCATGGCTTTAATGCGTCTTAATCCGTAGTAATAAAGGAATATCGCGCCCGAACCAGTTGTTAGTCCGATGAGAACAATAAACAGCCATTCGCGCCCTCCTGTGGCTGAAAACTGCCCAAAGTCGCCTGCAACGAGCATAAATACAAGCATTATTGCACTTGTGAATCCATAGCGGAAAAAAGTGGAGGTGGTGAAAGCGTATTTATAAAGCACTTTTTTCGAGAATACGGTCGAGCTGCCGAAAGAAAAAGCGGCCAGAAGCGCTAAAAGTGCCGCATAAACGGTATTGCTGCCAGTCCTGAGATCAGGCAGGCTCCAGCCGAAGGTGAGAAAATAGCCCGAAACGATGGCCACGGCCGACCAAAAAGCATAACGATGGCTGATTTTTTCTTTCAACAAAATGGCTGCAAGGGCAATGGCAAAAACAGGTTGTAGTTTCTGTAGCAATACTACCACCGAAAGATGATTAAAATCGAGCAGGAACAGTGCCTTGACGATGGCTATGGTGCCGATTGCCCCGCCAAATAATCCAATAAGCGTAAAGGTAATCAGGTCGGAAGCCGACATTAACCTTAGGTTCTTAAACTCTTTGTGGAAGATCAGGCTCATGAAAAGAAACGGCAGCAAGTGGAGAATAAACACCACATAAATCACATCGAGCCGGTAAAGCTGTGGTGTGAGAACAACTCCGTCGAAACCCCACAACATGGCAGCCAATCCCACCGCCACCGAACCTCTTACCAACTGGCTTCTTAATGTTTTCTCCATCACCTGACAATTGAGGCGCAAAGGTAGTAATTTGAGGCATTACACTTCTTTCGGCAAAGGATGGATGGCTATGATTAACTTTGGCAAAAATTGATTTTATGGATTTGAAAATTTCGGGTCAGAGTTTTGTTGTAACAGGTGCTGGCTCAGGTTTTGGAAGGGCGATTGCTGAATTGTTGATCGCTGAAGGGGCCACCGTATTGGCCGTGGCCAGGTCGGGCGATGTGCTTGAAAAATTTCGTTCAGCATCGCCAGAAGGCAAACTACATATTTTGCAGGGCGATGTTACCGATGGCCCGACCCTGGAAAGCATCGTTCAATGGTCGGAAAATAACAAGATAAGTGGGATACTTGTCAATGCAGGCGGCCCGCCTGCAGGTGGAGCCCTCGATACGGAAATCGGTCTTTGGGATCAGGCCTACAATTTGGTTCTAAGATGGAAAGTGGTTTTAACACAAAAGATAGCAGCCCTGATGGCAATGCAAGACTACGGACGAATACTTTTTATTGAAAGCGTTTCGGTGAAGCAACCTGTTGATAACCTTGTGTTAAGCAATGCTTTCAGGGCTGCCGTTACGGGATATGCCAAGACGCTTGCCAGGGAAACCGCTTCCAGCGGAATCACCGTCAACCTGCTCGCTCCAGGCTACCACGATACCCCGGCCATGCAAAGATTGTACAGAAAAAAGGCCGAGCTCCGTAGCATCACTATCGAAGAGGCCAAACGTGAGTTTGAGCAGCAGATTCTCACCGGAAGTATGGCCGGACCTGAAGCCATGGCCGGACTTGCAGCATGGTTGCTTTCACCGCTTTCGTATTATGTTACCGGCCAAACCATCACGCATGACGGCGGAATTACAAAAGGTATTTTCGGTTAATGTTGAAAATATGATTGCTGAATACCTTCACATTTTACTGCTTGTTCTGCTGGTTGCCTTTGGCGTTTATTACCTTGCCGGCGGCCTGCACGCCAATGAGCGACGGCATCAGGGATGGGTTTATGCCCTGAAAAGTGATGCCGTGAGCACCAACGTTAAGAAAGCTTTTAGAAAATACCCTGATAAAGAACGGTTTATAATGTTCTGGCTTCAGATAAACCGACTGAAAACAGTTGTTCCTGAAGGTGCTTTTGCCGAATTGGGCGTTTACAGGGGCGACAGCGCCAGAGTACTGCATACCCTTGATCCGTCGCGCACTTTATACCTATTCGACACCTATACAGGCTTCGATGCAGCCGATCTGAAAGGGGAGGAGGGAGAGGCTTCCACTTACACGCCTGCCAGCTTTGCTGATACGAATGTTTCGCTGGTTGCCGAGCGATTGGGAAACGCTGACAAGGTAAAAATCATTGAGGGAAATTTTTCTTATACAAAACACAACGTTGAAAATGAGCGCTTTGCCTTAGTTAATCTGGACGCCGATCTGGCCAGGCCCACTGCAGAGGCGCTAAGATTTTTTTATGAGCGACTATTGCCTGGCGGAGTAATTATCGTTCACGACTACAATCCCAAATGGCCAGGGCTCATGGAGGCTGTCGACGATTTTCTGGCAAGTGTGCCGGAGGAGGGCGTAGCGATGCCTGATCGCGACTGCAGCCTGATTATTGTGAAAAACAAACTTCTGTAAATTCAGCCTTTCTTATCAGGCAAAAGCTTGTAATCTTTTGCACTGCGCATGAAGGACCTGATGATTTGTCTCACGTCGCGGTTATCCGGGCGTCTGATGATGTAATCTTCAAGTGTCTCACTATGAGGATGATAGTCTGCTAATGGTATATACCCGTAACCAATATAAACCCCGTTGACAACCCGCACCAATCCTGCTTCATCATCGTTTCGTCCTTTGAGCAACAAAAAAAAGCTGTCGTGATCAAAGTGAAAGCGCTCCACGGCATCCAAAGCCCTGAGGTTGTAATTTGACGGTGTTTCAACACCAGTGCAGGCTCCCAGGCATTGGCCTATTTGATAATGAAAACAACTTCCCGCACTGGAATACAGTCCATTGAGCTTCTGACACAATGTATATTGTGCAGTGAGCTGAAAAAGGTGTTCGCGGGCCTGCTGAAGAGATGTGTAGGAGTAGTCCGGCAATAGCTCCTCGATAGTTTTTCCCACCTTGAGGCACAGATAACCCTTTTCGTCATAATAATGATAAAGGGCATAATTGAATAAGGCCCGGCGCTGCTGGCGGTTGTACAGCGGCTGGTGCTTCTTGATTAAATCCGATTCAAGCAAAAGTGCAATTAACTCATTTCCTGTAATTTCATAATCCACCGCTTCTATGTTATTTCTCAGCTCCAGTGCTTTGCGCGTCTGGTTATTTGCCAAATGCTGCAGCACCCTCGACCGGATATTTATTGATTTACCCACATAAATAAGCTTACCGGAGCCATCGAAAAACTGATAAACACCTGGCACTTCCGGAAGGTGATCTACCATAAGACTTTTTGCAGGCAATGCGCTTTTTTTCGATGTCTCAGCGATATTGGGGTTCAGGCTTAAAAGTCGACGGAACAGTTCGAGTGTGGCATGGGCATCGCCTGCAGCCCGATGCCGACTTGCGTTGTTGATTTGCAACGCATTACAAAGCTTACCTAATCCATAACCTGGCATGCCCGGCATCAGTTTACGCGCCAGACTCACTGTATCGAGTGTTTTGCGTTGGTAGTCATAGCCAAGACTCTTAAACTCAGCCTTTAAAAAACTGTAGTCGAAACGGACATTGTGGCCCACGATAATGCAATCGTCGGTTAGTTCAACAACTTGTCGTGCGATTTCATAGAATTTGGGAGCTCCGGCCACCATTTGGTTGTTGATGCCTGTAAGTTTGGTGATAAAGTAGGGGATTGGGGTTTCGGGATTAACAAGCGAAACAAACTCATCTACAAGCTGTTGTCCATCGAAAATCAAAATAGCTATTTCAGTAATGCGCCCAAGCCCGGCACTTAGTCCGGTAGTCTCAATATCGACGATTGCAAAGCGCTCGCTCATGGTGATTAATCCGTGCAAATTTCGATAATTAATTCAGCTGCACATGCGACAAAAAAGCCGCTCCCACAGCGGAAGCGGCTTTAATTAAACTATATCAGTTGCTTAAAAGCAATAACGGTTTTCTTCGATAAGCTTGTCGGCAATGCGTCTGCGCGAATCTTTAACATTAACTGCAGGGATATTGCAAAGTTTGTTGAGCGCAACTACATGATCTTCAACAGCTTCCTGAGGAAGGAACGAAACCATTGCATCTTTTCCGGCCTTGAGCACGGCCGAGGCAACGTCGTGTGTAAGCACATCCAGAATATCACGGTAGATGGCTGCATATTCGCCGCCCTTCATCTGCTCAAGCTTTTTTACCCTTAGCATGGTCGATTCCAGGCCGTAGATCTGCATAAGCATATCCGAAAGGTTCATCAAAATTTCCTCTTCGTCTGCCAGCTTTCGGCCGAATGCTTCCGAAATGCCGGGGATGAGCATCAGTGCGGCCTTTTTAAGGTTCTCAACAACGGCCTCTTTAGTTTCGAAATATCCCTTGTTCGTCAACGATGCTGCTTCGTGCCGCGATTCGCAGGCAATACGTGCTTGTTCGAACAGGCTGATTTCGTTTTTCATGCCCTTTTTCAGCAGGGTATCAACGGCAAGCAGGCGGTTGATTTCGTTCGTGCCTTCGAAAATCCTGTTGATACGAGAGTCGCGGTAGGCCCTGTCCACCGGTGTCTCCGAAGAGAATCCCATACCTCCGTAAATCTGAACGGCCTCATCCACCACAAAATCCAGGGCTTCAGAACCATACACTTTCAGCAGCGCGCATTCAATGGCATAATCGGCTACACCTTCAATGTTGGCCCGGCCATGTTCAATGCCCTGCGATTTCATCATGGCAATATTATCCTGAATGTCTTTGCTGGCACGATAAATAGCCGATTCGGTGGCAAAAGTGCGAACCACCTGCTGGGCCAGTTTGTGCTTAATTGCCCCAAACTCGGCTATGGCTTTGCCAAACTGCCTGCGTTCGTTGGCGTAGTTTACCGAGTGCAGAATCGCGCGTTTGGCACCACCAACAACGGTAGCGCCGAGTTTTATCCTGCCCAGGTGAAGTATGTTCAAAGCTATGCGGAAGCCTTCGCCACGCTTGCCAAGCAGATTTTCTGCAGGAACTTTAACATCATTATAAAATATTTGCCTGGTGGATGAGCCTTTAATACCCATTTTCTTTTCTTCCGGGTTCATGCTCACCCCGTCCCATTTGCGTTCCACTATGAAGGCGCTGAGTACGCGGTCGTTTTCGATTTTGGCAAACACAGTCTGTACATCGGCAAAACCGCCATTGGTGATCCACATCTTCTGTCCGTTGAGGATATAATGAGTGCCATCGGCTGAGGGAACCGCCTTTGTGCGTCCTGAATTTGCATCGGAACCCGCGCCAGGCTCGGTGAGGCAATAAGCCGCCATCAGATCGCCCGATGATAGCGAGGGAATATACTTGGCCCTTTGTTCGTCGTTGCCGTAGTAGAGTATGGGCAATGTGCCAATACCCGTATGTGCCATAATGGCAACGGAATAGGAGTGCGCAGCGCCCAACACCTCGTTGGCGCGCATAACGGTGAGGAAAGGTTGTTCAAAACCGCCATATTCTTCGGGCACGGCCAAACCCAGCAAGCCCAGCTCACCGGCTTTTTTGAGCAAGCTTGCCATCAGGCCTTCTTCCTGATGATCGATCCGCTCAAGATTAGGAAAAATCTCTGTGTCGAGAAAATCCTGACAGGTCTGGGCTATCATATTGGTTTGTTCGTCAAATTCCTCAGGAATAAAAACATCCTGAACGTCAACCTTGGTGATTAAGAACTCACCGCCTTTCAGTTTGGGTATCACACTCATATTCTATGGTATTGTTAGCGGGCAAACATAACCAATTTTGTCCATATTTATCCGCTGCACTCCCGGTGAGCCGCTATTTAGACTTCCTCTAAAGAAAAACAGGTCTGCCAAAGCTGGCAAACCTGTTTTATAATTCTGATTTTAAAGAAATTAAATCCTCATTACACTGGCGTTTCTTCGGCAGCTACGGCCGAGTCGGACTTCATGACCGTGATGTGCATATCCTGTGATTCGGCGTTGTAATCAAGGATGAGCCGATCGCCGGCTTTAAGCTTGGTTCTGATGATTTCCTCGGCCAACGGGTCTTCTACATATTTTTGGATGGCGCGCTTGAGCGGCCTTGCTCCAAATTGCTCGTCCCAGCCTTTTTCGACGATGAAGTCCTTGGCTTTTTCAGTAAGCTCGAGCACATAGCCCATTTCGGCTACACGGCGATAGAGATGGCCGAGTTCGATATCGATAATCTTGTGAATGTCTTCGCGTTCGAGCGACTCGAACACCACAACATCATCAATCCTGTTCAGAAACTCCGGGGCAAAAGCCCTGCGCAAGGCGGTTTCGATCACACCCTGGGCAAAGGCTGTTTTGCTGCTTTTCCGGGCAGTAGTGCTGAATCCGACACCCTGTCCAAAATCCTTAAGCTGACGCGACCCGATGTTGGAAGTCATGATGACGATGGTGTTCTTGAAATCAACTCTGCGGCCAAGGCTGTCGGTGAGCACGCCATCGTCGAGCACCTGCAACAGGAGGTGAAACACATCCGGGTGGGCTTTTTCAATCTCGTCGAGCAGTACTATAGAATAGGGTTTACGACGCACTTTTTCGGTGAGCTGGCCGCCTTCTTCATAGCCAACATAGCCGGGAGGTGCACCAACAAGCCTCGATACGGCAAATTTTTCCATGTATTCGCTCATGTCGATGCGCACAAGTGCATCCTCGCTGTCAAAGAGGTATTTTGCCAGCACTTTGGCCAGATAAGTCTTTCCAACCCCCGTTGGACCAAGGAAAATGAAGGTTCCTATAGGCTTGCTGGGGTCTTTTAGACCGGCCCTGTTCCTACGAATGGCTTTAACTACCTTTTTTATGGCCTCATTCTGTCCAATTACAGAGCCCTCAAGCTCCGATTCCATGGTCATCAGGCGGTCGCTTTCGTTCTGGGCTATGCGTTGAACCGGGATTCCGGTCATCATGGCCACTACCTCAGCCACATTTTCCTCCGAAACGATCTCGCGGTGTATTTTCGAGTCCTCTTCCCACTTGCGTTTTGCACGCTCGAGCTCTTCCGAAAGCTTTCTTTCCTTGTCGCGAAACATGGCCGCTTCTTCAAACTTCTGAATCTGAATGGCCTTGTTCTTTTTTTGCCGCGTTTCCTCAATATCCTGCTCAAGCTGGATAATTTCGGATGGCACGTTGATGTTGTTGATATGCACTCTGGCGCCGGCTTCGTCAAGAGCATCTATCGCCTTGTCAGGAAGATAGCGGTCCGAAATGTACCTGGTTGTCAACTTAACGCAGGCATCGATGGCCTCAGGCGTATATTTAACAAGGTGGTGATCCTCATACTTTTCCTTGATGTTGTTCAAAATCTCCCTCGTTTCGTCGGGCGAAGTTGGGTCAACCATAATTTTTTGAAACCTGCGCTCAAGCGCCCCGTCTTTTTCGATGTACTGACGGTATTCGTCGAGTGTGGTAGCGCCAATGCATTGCAGTTCGCCGCGGGCCAGCGCTGGTTTGAACATATTGCTGGCATCCAGCGATCCGCTGGCATTGCCTGCGCCTACGATGGTATGAATCTCGTCGATAAACAATATCACGTCCGGATTTTTCTCCAGTTCGTTGAGCACTGCTTTCATACGCTCTTCGAACTGTCCGCGGTATTTGGTTCCAGCCACAAGCGAGGCAAGGTCAAGCATGATGATGCGCTTGTTGAACAACGCTCTCGAAACTTTTCGCTGAACGATACGCAAGGCAAGTCCTTCGGCAATGGCCGATTTGCCAACGCCGGGTTCTCCAATGAGAATAGGATTGTTTTTCTTTCGCCTGCTAAGCACCTGAGCAACACGTTCCAGCTCACGTTCACGGCCTACTATGGGGTCGAGGCGGCCTTCTTCGGCGGCTTTTGTCAGGTCGCGGCCAAAGTTGTCCAGCACAGGGGTTTTCGACTTGCTGTCGGCCTGACGTTTTTGCTGCCCGCCGCTCGCGCGTGGTTCGTCTTCCTCTTCTGAGGGGTCGTTGTATTCCGCTTTGGGTTGGTCTTTCCGAATCTCATTGCCGGTGGTCATAAAAAGCAATTCGTTTCTGAACGACTCATAATCAACACCTTGCTCATCAAGGCGCTGACTGACAATATTGTTCTTGTCCCGCAGAATTGCCAGAAGGAGGTGTTCAGGGTGAATAATATCGCTTTTCAGTTCCTTTGCAGCAATGTAAGTGAATTTTAGAGCCCTTTCGGTTTGCTTCATCAGCGGAATGTTGCTGTTGGGCGTGTTGTTCACTTCCTCTCCGCGTATGGCAGTTTCAATCCTTTTGCGAAAGGCCTGAATATCAACGCCAAGGTACTTGAGCACTTGCAGGGCTTTGCTGTCGCCTTCGCGCACAATGCCAAGAAAAAGATGCTCCAGACCGATGTAGCTGTTTCCCAGTCGAACCGCTTCTTCGTGGCTGAAACTCAGTATATCTTTCACCTGAGGTGAGAATTTTGCATCCATATTTATCACTTCTTTATTCTTTCGGCTCAAAACGCCTGAAACAGGCATTCTGAGGCATGTTTCAAAAGTACCAACAAAAATCAGTCCAGGTTTGTTCGCCTGACAAAATTATCAACACAGCCATGTTGAACCTGGCTGAAATGCCATTTCCTGTTGAGAACTTGACACTCTTTTAAGGAGAGGGCATTCAAAGAATTGTTACCTTTGCAAGTCTCTAAAAAACGACTTAAAACCCGGAATGGAAGAAGTATTCGAAGGAGAGAAAATCATCAGGGTTAATATTGAAAACCAGATGAAATCGGCCTACATCGACTATTCGATGTCGGTGATCGTTTCGCGCGCATTGCCTGATGTTCGCGACGGACTGAAACCCGTACACAGGCGTGTGCTTTTTGGCATGCTTGAGCTTGGCGTACTGAGCAACAGACCTTATAAAAAATCTGCCAGAATTGTTGGTGAAGTACTTGGCAAATACCACCCTCACGGCGATTCTTCGGTTTACGATGCCATGGTGCGTATGGCCCAGGAATGGTCATTACGCTATCCGCTTGTCGATGGCCAGGGTAACTTTGGCTCAATCGACGGCGACAACCCCGCGGCAATGCGTTACACGGAAGCCCGTCTTCGCAAGATTGCAGAAGAGATGCTCGCCGACATCGATAAGGAAACAGTTGATTTTCAGCTGAATTTCGACGATACCCTGGAGGAGCCTACCGTACTGCCTTCACTTATACCCAACCTGCTCGTCAATGGAGCCAGCGGCATCGCGGTTGGTATGGCTACCAATATGCCGCCCCACAACTTGTCGGAAGTCGTTGACGGTGTCGTTGCCTATATCGACAAAAGAGACATCACCATTGCCGAGCTTATGGAGTATGTCAAGGCACCTGATTTCCCGACCGGCGGCATCATTTACGGCTACGAAGGCGTTCGCGAGGCTTTCGAAACAGGCCGCGGTCGTATTGTCATGCGGGGTGATGCAACGATAGAAGAACACGGCGGACGCGACTGGATTGTCGTAAGCTCGATACCGTATATGGTGAACAAGGCGGAGATGATTAAAAAGACCGCCGATCTCATAAACGATAAAAAGATTGAGGGCATCGTCGATATACGCGACGAATCGGACAGGACAGGTATGCGCATTGTTTATGAGCTGCGCAAGGACGCCGTTTCGAACGTGGTTCTCAACAAGCTTTATCAGATGACGCCGCTTCAGACGGCTTTCAGCGTAAACAATGTAGCGCTGGTTGCCGGAAGACCCAAGACGCTGAACCTGAAGGACCTTATTGTTCACTTTGTCGAACACAGACATAATGTGGTTGTGCGCCGCACACGCTACGAGCTGAATGAAGCTGAAAAACGCTCACATATCCTTGAGGGTCTGCTTATTGCTCTCGATAACCTGGATGCAGTGATTGAGCTGATCCGCAAATCGCCAAATCCCGAAGCCGCCCGTACAGGATTGATTGAAAGCTTCAATCTGTCGGAAATTCAAGCCAGAGCAATACTCGATATGCGACTCCAACGCCTTACCGGACTGGAAATTCAAAAAATCCGGGAAGAGTACGAGGAAGTGCAGGCAATGATTGCACGCTATCGTGAAATCCTTGGTAATGAAGCCCTTCAGTATGAGATCATTCGCAACGAGATGCTCGAAGTGAAGGCAAAATACGGTGACGAACGCCGCACAGCCATCGTTCACTCGGCCGAAGATTTCCGTATCGAGGATATGATTGCCGACGAATCGGTGGTGGTCACCATCAGCCATCTTGGTTACATCAAACGCACTCCGCTGAGCGAATATCGCAAGCAGAGCAGGGGAGGCAAGGGAGCCAAAGGGTCGGAGGCCCGCGATGAGGATTTCATTGAACACCTCTTTGTGGCCACCAACCACAACTATATGCTTTTCTTTACTGAGAAGGGCAAGTGTTTCTGGCTCAGGGTGTTCGAAATACCCGAAGGTACTAAAACCAGTAAAGGACGCGCCATTCAGAATCTGATCAACATCGAACAGGACGACAAGGTGAAAGCCTACATCAATGTCCGCGACCTGAAAGATCAGGACTATATCGACAACAACTTCATAATTCTTTGCACGCGCAAGGGGGTTATCAAGAAAACGAATCTTGAGGCATACTCGCGTCCGCGCCAGTCGGGCATCAATGCCATCACGGTGCGCGAAGGCGACGAGCTGCTTGAAGCCCGTTTGACGAACGGAAAAAATGAAGTGATGATGGCATTGGCTTCAGGTCGGGCTATCCGCTTCAACGAAAGCACCGTACGTCCGATGGGCCGCAATGCCTCGGGCGTAAGAGGAATCAGCCTTGCCGGCGAGCAGGACAGGGTAGTAGGAATGGTTTGCGTTGAAAATACCGATGCCAACATTCTCGTTGTTTCAGAGAAAGGTTACGGAAAGCGCTCAATGCTTGAGGAATACCGAACCACCAATCGTGGGGGCAAAGGCGTTAAAACAATCAATGTCACCGAGAAAACCGGCGAGCTGATTGCCATGCTCGACGTAACCGACAAGGATGACCTGATGATCATCAATAAGTCAGGCATACTTATAAGAATTGGTGTGGATACGCTCAGGGTAATGGGACGTGCCACCCAGGGTGTTCGACTGATAAACTTAAAGCAGGGTGACGAAATTGCTGCAGTGGCAAAAGCCACCTCGGAGGAGGATGAAGCAATTGAGGAGGTCAACGGCGAAGTTGTTGATCTCGATCAGGATGAAACCTCTGAATATCAGGGTGATAATCAGTAGATGAATTTTTGGCACAATATATGCATGAAAAATTGTATTAACCCAAACCTATCCACAATGAAAAAGTTTTTCATTCTCTTGTTCTCATTTGCTCTGGGTCTGCAAGCCATGGCACAGAACTCTGAGCGGACGAGCGCCTTCATGTTTAATAAAAATCAACAGTACGACAAGGCGCGCGAAGCCATTGACAAAGCCATCAAGCACGAAAAAACGATCAACGATCCAAAAACATGGATGTACAGGGGTATTATCTACCTCAACATCGTTTTCTCAGAGCAGTTCGCCAACCTTGATCCGCAGGCACTCGAAAAAAGTCTCGAATCGTTTAAGAGAGCCATTGAGCTCGACCCGACCGACAAAACCAAACAGATGGTCGAAATCAAACCACGTGTAGATGTCATCGGTCAGCAGTACTTCAGCATTGGTGTACAGGCATTTAACGAATCGGATTATAAGACTGCAGCTGTAGATTTTGCCAAAGCCTATGATGTAGCTAAAATTATCAATAAGGTTGATACACTGGCACTTATTAACGCTGGTCTGGCATCTCTTCGCGCTGAAGATTTTCAGGCAGCGCTAGGTTATTATGACCAGCTCAAAGGAATCGGCTTCGATGAGCCCGAACTTTACCGGAATGTCGCAGCTGCATACAGGGGACTGGGAAATTCAGAAAAAATGTTTGAAACCATTCGCACCGGACGCAGCAAATATCCTAACGATGCTGGCCTGCTGCTCGAGCAGATTAACGCATATCTATCTATAGGAGAGGGAAGTAAGGTGGTTGACGACCTGAAAGAGTTGCTGAAGCAAGATCCTTCAAACTATTCCATCTATTTCGTATTGGGGACGCTTTATGGTGATGATACCAAGCCTGACATGTACAATATGAACGAAGCGGCTATGTATTACAAGAAAGCCCTTGAAGTTGAACCCAATTACTATGATGCAGTGTACAACCTTGGTGCGCTCTACATCAACGAAGCCAATAAAATCCAGGTAAAGGCCAACGACCTGCCGCTGGACAAAGTGAAGGAATATGAAGCGCTTACCAAGGAAGCTGATGACATCATCAGGCTTGCGCTGCCATATCTTGAAAAAGCCAATGAACTACAGCCTGGTAATGCTGAAACAATTTCAGTCTTGAAATCTGTTTACATTCGATTTAAAATGGATGACAAGGTTAAAAAACTGAACGAACAATAACCAAATTTTCGAAAGTATTCCAAAAACCCCTGTAGTTTTCTGCAGGGGTTTTTTATTAAAGACAGGGAAGGGCTGGATAGAATCGTATTAAGATCATCATGAAAAGGTATAATACTTAAAATAATCTATTTAACATAATATAAATTATATTCAGTTTGATATATTCAAAATTTCAAACACTACAGGAATTAGAAAAGATGCTGTCGAATAGTTATCTTCGCACAGCGCCAATACCATCTGCAGATGAGTCAGCTGATATCGAAAGAAAAGATTGAGGAAATCCGTGAAGCCATCGAGGCCAATCAGGTGAATTTTTTATTGGCAAGGCTCAATGAACTTTATCCTGCTGATATTGCTGAAATCATTAACCGCATCGATGCCGACGAAGCCCGATACCTCCTGAGCCTTTTGCATAAGGAAGAAGCCGCCGAGGTGTTAATGGAACTTGAGGAAGATGTTCGTGAAGACCTTATCAGTTCGCTCTCAAGCACCGAACTTGCGCGCGACGTTATCGACAACCTCGATTCGGATGATGCTGCCGACCTTATAAACGAGCTTCCGGGTAATATTCGTCAGGACGTTCTCTCAAAAATTTCCGACCGCAGCCAGGCACAAAACATAGCCGACCTGCTTTTTTATCCCGAAAATACTGCGGGAAGCCTCATGGCCAAGGAACTTGTAAAAGTTAACATTGGCTGGCAAGTGGTTACCTGCATCCGCGAAATGCGTGCCCAGGCCGCTCAGGTTGACAAGGTGTATCAGGTTTATGTTGTGAATGATGAAAATGTCCTGCTCGGCTTATTATCGCTTGAGCGCCTGCTCATTGCCTCACCACGCGACCATATTTCTGAGCTTTACGAACCCGATGTTATTTCGGTAAAAGCATACCAGAAAGCCGAGGAGGTGGCCTCTATTATGAAGAAATATGACCTGATTGCACTGCCGGTCATCGACGAGATGGGACGATTAATAGGCAGAATTACGATTGACGATGTCTTGGATTTCGTTCAGGATGAGGCAGAAAAGGATTATCAGCTTATGTCGGGTATCAGCCACGACATTGAAACATCCGACGAAGTCTGGAAACTCACGCAAGGTCGGCTTTTCTGGCTTATTGTTGCACTTTTTGGCGGCATTCTCGGTTCACGAGTCATATCGAATTATGAAGATCAAATCAGCATTTACCCCGAAATGGCCTTTTTCATGCCACTGATTGCCGCCATGGCCGGAAACGTTGGCGTGCAGTCATCAGCGCTAATCGTTCAGGCGCTTGCCAACAATAGTTTTACAGGCAGCCTCATGAACAAGCTTGGCAAAGAATTGCTCGTTGGCCTGATTAATGGTTTGGCCTGCTCGGCTTTATTATTGGGATACAGCTACTTTTATGCGCCCTCTTTTGCTCTGAGCATGACGGTTAGCGTTGCCTTATTAACCGTTATTTTGTTTGCCTCGATGTTTGGCACATTTGTGCCTCTGGCACTCAATAGATTCAAAATCGACCCCGCTCTTGCAACGGGGCCTTTTATAACCACTTCGAACGATATTGTAGGCTTGTTTATCTATTTCAGCATTGGAAGACTGATGTACGGTATGTTTGGCTGATCTCAGCGGCCTGTGCTGATATCGCTGAAGACTTTTTTGAATTTTTCGAGTTTAGGAACGATTACAAATTGGCAGTATCCCTGTGCGGGATTTCTGTTGAAATAGTTCTGATGATAATCTTCAGCCTTGAAAAATGCTTTGAGCGGACTCAGCTCCGTAACGATCGGCTTGTCCCAGATTTTCTCCTCGCTTAGTCGGTTGATAATATTTTGGGCAATCTGGCGCTGTTTTTCATTATGGTAGAAAATAACCGAACGGTACTGCGTACCCACATCAGCCCCTTGTCGGTTGAGCGTTGTCGGGTCGTGGGTTTTAAAGAAAACCTCGAGTATTTTCTCCAGGCCAATAACCTTTGGATTGAAAGTGACCTGTACTACCTCGGCATGACCCGTTAGTCCGGAAGTAACTTCCCTGTAGGTTGGATTGGCAATTTTTCCGCCCGAATAACCGCTAATAACTTTCTCAACGCCCTTAACGCGTTGAAATACAGCTTCTACACACCAGAAGCATCCTCCGCCAAGCGTGATAGTCTCTGTATTTTGAGCCTTTAGTGCTTCGTTTTCACTCATGATAATAATGGCAAAGATTATAAAACTTAAAATAGTCTTCATTTGTTTCCAACCACATTTATCCTCGTTAAACATTCGAAAAAGCCAATAGGTTCATCTGCAGGGCGCAGGGTTTTGCTAATTTTGCACACTGCCGTTTGGCAATCCTAATCAAGATAATTCATCAAAATAAATATAATATGAGTCTCGAAATCACAGCCAAATTTGTGCAGCTGGGCCAGCGTACCAGCGGCGAAGGCAGAAACGGCACCTGGACAAAACAGGAGCTTATCGCAGAAACCATGGAGCAATATCCGCGAAAGATTTGTTTCGTTTGCTGGGGCGATCTGGCCGATAAAGTTCGCGAGTATAATGTGGGTGATGTATTGAAACTTCAGTTCAGCATCGAATCGCGCGAATACAACGGCCGTTGGTACACGGATGTGAAGCCCTACAGGCTCGATCGTGCAGGCGAAGCAGCGCCCTCCCCTGCCCCATCGGCTAACACCTATCAGTCGCCCGCCAGTACAGTCGATGTTGATCCGGCGGCCGACGACCTGCCTTTCTGAGTTAAGAAGCAGATGACAAATTCCAGGCCGGCAGCACTATTGGCTGCTTTCACGGCTAATCTGATTTACAGTATCAATTACGTGGTTGCCAAGGGCATTATGCCTGATTATCTGCAACCCAGAGCTATAATACTCATCAGGGTTGCCGGTGCAGCTTTAATTTTTTGGGTTATCTCGCTTCGAATTCCATCGGAAAAAATTGCACGTGCCGATTTGTGGCGCATTGCTTTTGCCTCCATATTTGGTATCGCCATCAATCAGATCATGTTTTTTGAAGGGCTGAATCTTTCCACACCCATCAATGTGAGCATTCTGATGGTTGGAGTGCCAATCGCAGTACTTGCATTTTCCCGACTACTAAAAGGCGAAAAGCTTCACTGGATCAGGATATTAGGTATTATACTCGGAACACTAGGCTCTGCTATCATGATCCTAAGGGGCGGACAGTTTGATGCTTCCGGGAATACGATGATTGGTAACCTGCTCATTGTGATCAATGCCAGTTCTTATGGTTTGTATCTTGTTCTGATCAAACCGCTTATCATGCGCTATTCAGCGCTCAACATCATGCGTTGGGTATTCCTCTTCGGATTTCTTTGGGTAGCTCCTTTTACTATTCCTGTTGCCCTTGAGTCGGAATGGCAGGTGATCCCGTTCAATATTTGGTTATCAATAGCTTATGTACTGTTTTTTACCACTGTTGCGGCCTATTTTCTGAACAATTATTCACTTAAGCGAATCTCACCTTCCACCAATAGTGCCTTTATCTATCTACAGCCATTTTTTGCCGGCCTGGTAGCTATGCTGGCAGGAAAAGACGAGCCCGCATGGTATATGCTCATACCTACCTTACTGATTTTTTCAGGAGTATATTTGGTTAATTTTACTGAACGATTCTACAAAACAAAAAGGACCATACAGGTATGAAACTGAATAAAGTAGTCCTATATGGCGCAACGGGACTGGTCGGCGGCTATCTTCTCGACGAGCTGATTCACAGTGCCGATGTTGAGCGCATTGTATCTATCGGACGAAGGTCAACTGAAATCAAACATCCCAAAGTTGAATCAATAACTTTATCCCCGGAAAACTTTGCTACGGAGATAGGACGAATGGCTCCCGATGCTGTTTTTTGTTGTCTAGGAACTACACGCGCCAAAGCTGGAAGCAAGCAGGCTTTCAGAAAAGTCGATTACGAACTTCCTGTTGCCATAGCCAAAGCCGCCGCTATTTCTGGGGTTAAAACAATGGTAGTGGTTTCGAGCATTGGGGCTAATGCTTCGTCAGGTAATTTTTATTTGCGTACCAAAGGTGAAATGGAGCGCGATGTACTTGCTGCTGGATTGGAAAACGTTGTTATTGTGCGTCCGTCGCTCTTATTGGGTGCCCGTATGGAATACCGTTTCGGCGAAAAGATTGGGGAATGGTTTATGAAGGTTTTTGACCGGTTTATGACCGGTAAGTGGCAGAAATACAGAGCTATACACGGTCGTTCAGTGGCTGTTGCCATGCTCCGTCTGGCGTTGAAAGCCAAAGGTAAACACGTTTTTGAGTCGGATCAACTGGCAGAAATTGCCAAATATTGACATAAAATGACGAATATGAACGAATGGGAGCTTTTTAGCTCCTTGCGGCCTGACAGGTTTTTCCTGATGGCCGGGCCATGCGTGGTTGAAGATGAACAATCGCCCCTGCATATTGCCGAACATCTTGCCTCGCTTTGTCAGAAACTCGATATCCCGCTCATTTTCAAGGCCTCATACAAAAAGGCCAACCGTTCACGCGGAGACTCTTTTTCTGGAATTGGCGACGAAAAGGCGCTTAAGGTTCTGGAAAAGGTTCGGCAAACCCTTGGTATACCGGTTGTTACCGACATACATGAAACAATCGAAGCAGCAATGGCCGCCGCTTATGTTGATGTATTACAAATACCAGCTTTTTTGTGCAGACAAACCGCCTTGCTGGCTGCAGCTGCTGAAACGCAGAAGGTGGTAAACATAAAGAAAGGACAGTTTCTATCCGGTGAGGCCATGCGCTTTGCTGTTGATAAGGTTTTTTCGCACGGTAATCAAAAGGTTATGCTCACTGAACGCGGAAACAGCTTCGGATATCATGACCTAATTGTTGACTTCAGGAATGTAGCTACGATGAAAGCCATTGGCGTACCAGTGGTTGTTGATACAACGCACTCGCTTCAGCAGCCCAACCAGGCATCAGGTGTAACAGGCGGAAATCCATCGATGATTGGCCTGATTGCCCGCGCAGCCATTGCTTCAGGTGCCGACGGGCTTTTTATGGAAGTTCATCCCGAACCGGCCAAAGCGCTTTCCGATGGTGCCAATATGCTTCGGCTCGACAAGGTTTCCGGCTTACTGGAACAACTTGTAAGGATCAGGGAAGCGCTGGAATAATCAATCTCGCTTTACTGTAACGGTCATCCCGGTATTGGGATCAAAAAGCAGTCTGGTCCGGCTCGAAGGAGCAATTGCAATTGTACCCAATTGATTTACAGGCAATCTCTGTCGCTGATAAATCTTTCCCTTATAAAGTACGCTTACTTCAGCCCTTTCGGGTATCCGGTAATATAGACCATTGTTGAGTTTGCTTCGGGGATTTGACGTGCCAATCTCCTTTGTGTTGCCGGAAGGCTCTATGACCAATTGTATGGGTTCGCCCCTGTTGCCGCTTTCCAGTAGACCGTTTTGCTCAGTAAACCGGGCTACGGTCTGAAATCCTTTGGCATCCTGTTCCGGAGCATAAAACAAGGTGTTCTCGATAATCGATCGCACTTCGATTCCGGTAAAAAGCGCAAGATACTCCTCTTCAAGTTTTTGCATCTGTCTGTCCATGTACACGATCTGGCTGAAGTTTACCTCCTGAAAGCCACTGATAAGGTTGTAACGGCTTTCCCTGATCTTTTGAATCATCTCAGCGGCAGCGCGCGCTTTTTGCTCGGGGTTTCGGTCAACCCATGCCGATTGTAAAATGTTTCGCCTGATAATAGTTGTGTCGATGGTTATTCTTCTTACGATAGTGTCAACGCGCTGAAAAAGATTGTGTTCCGCGAAATATCTGAAATGCTTTTCGGATGGTGCATTTACAAGCGTTGTTTCGATGCGTTGTGTGGATTGAGGTCTGGCGGCAACAGCATCGTCCATCGAAAGTATTATGCCATTGTCCAACATATCGAAAATCAGACTGCGCGTATCGCGCGAAGACCGCTCGTCAAATTCGACAAAAAACCAGGCTTTGGGGTCGGGTTCGCTGATGGTGCTCAGGATAATGTCTTTGACCGTGTAAACAGTTTCGTCCTGCCTGATGGCATCGTCGATGCCGAGCATTCGCTGTGCAAAGTCGCTGTAGGGACCTTTCAGCCTTTCGTTTTTCTCAACTATTATATTGATCTTGAATACTGTACGCGGCAAAGTATAAAAGAAGCCGGGCGTTTCGGTGTTTTTTGAGCCGGCCGAAACGGGACTAACGCTAAACTGCGCTTTGAGCCTCGGACTTATCCCAACCAGTAACAACAGGGCTAAAATACTCAGCAGAACTTGTTTTCTTTTCATTGCACGATTCCTTGTGTTGCGAATTTATGCAAAACGGCAATAAACAGCTTTTTTTATGGGACATCATCAAAAAAAAACCGCCACACCTTTAAGAGTGCAGCGGTTTGAAGGGTGGTTCTTTCGATTATTTGATGAAAAGCAGCTCGCGGTATTTGGGAAGCGGCCACAACTGGTCGTCCACCAGCATTTCGAGCTTGTCAACGTGATAACGGATCTTGTCGAAATAGGGTTTAACCTTGTTGCAGTAGGCATCAGCCTTTTCTTCGGCTGATTCCAGGCGATTGGCAATGCGGCGTTCTTCGGTCATTTCCTCAACAAACTGACGGATCTCGGCAATGTGTTCCGAAATCTCCTTGATGTTCTGCAGCTGGTTTCTGCTCAGTTTAACGAAACTCTTCTGATCGAGCACCTCTTTTAATCCTTTGGCATTGTCAATCAGGGTATTCTGATATTTTATTGCCGTTGGGATGATATGGTTTACACTGAGGTCGCCCACCAGACGCGATTCGATCTGGAGTTTGCGGACATATTTGTCCAACTTGATTTCGTAGCGGGCCATTAGTTCGCGGCGGGTGAAAACTGCGTGTTTCTCAAAGAGTTCGATCACCTTCTCGCTGACATAGGCCTTAGTGGCCTCAGGTGTGCTGGCATGGTTCGAAAGGCCTCTTTTGCGCGCTTCTTCCTTCCATTCGTCGCTGTAGCTATTGCCTTCGAAGCGGATGTTTTTCGACTCGCGGATGTATTTCTTGGTCATTTCGAAAACGGCGTCTTCCTTCTTAAGACCTGCTTTCAGTTGTTCCTGAACGCCGGCATAGAACCTGTCGAATATCTCGGCAACGATGGTGTTCAGGGCCACCATGGGTTTGGCGGTATTGGCAGAACCACCAACAGCGCGGAATTCGAACTTGTTTCCGGTGAAAGCAAAGGGCGAAGTGCGGTTGCGGTCGGTGTTGTCGCGAAGGATTTCAGGAATCTTGGGAATACTCAGGTAAACGCTTTTACCGTTTCCGTTGCCAAGATTCTTGCGCGCCGGCAGGTTTTCGAATTCATCGAGGGCTTTGGTGAGCTGTTCGCCGATGAATGCCGACATGATAGCCGGCGGAGCCTCGTTTCCGCCAAGGCGCAAGTCGTTGCTAGCCGAGGCAATGCTTCCGCGAAGCAGCTCTTCATATTCGTGCACGGCCTTGAGGATAATGGTCAGCACAGCCATAAACCTGAGGTTTTCCTGAGGAGTTTTCCCGGGAGACAGGAGGTTTTCGCCTGTATTGGTGGCCATCGACCAGTTGTTGTGTTTTCCGCTGCCGTTAACACCGTCATACGGCTTCTCATGGAGAAGTACTTTGAAATGGTGCTTGCGCGAAACTTTGTCCAAAAGGTGCATCAGGAGCTGATTGTGGTCAACAGCCACGTTGACTTCCTCGTACACCGGAGCACATTCGAACTGGCTGGGCGCCACTTCGTTATGTCTGGTCTTTAGCGGGATTCCAAGTTTGTGCGACTCAATTTCAAGGTCGCGCATGAAAGCGCGTGCACGACTGTGGATGGTGCCGAAATAGTGATCGTGAAGCTGCTGATCCTTTGCGGACGAATGTCCGAACACGGTGCGACCCGCCAAAACGAGGTCGGGACGTGCAGCATAAAGGGCCGAGTCGACAAGAAAATACTCCTGCTCCCAGCCTAGAGTGGGATATACCTTGGTGATGTTTTTGTCGAAAAGTTGACAAACTTTAACCGCTGCTTTATCCAATGCATCCATCGACTTGAGGAGCGGAGTTTTATAGTCGAGCGATTCACCAGTGTATGAAACAAATATCGTTGGAATACATAGGGTATGCTCCATGATAAAGGCCGGGCTGGTAGGGTCCCAGGCCGTATATCCACGGGCTTCGAAGGTGCTTCGGATGCCGCCGCTGGGAAATGAGGATGCATCCGGCTCTTGCTGAATGAGCGAAGATCCTGAGAACTCCTCGATGGCTTTACCGCTTGGAAGCGGATTGATGAAGGCATCGTGTTTTTCGGCCGTTGAGCCTGTTAATGGATGAAACCAGTGGGTATAATGTGTGGCACCATGGCGCAATGCCCAGGCTTTCATAGCCGAGGCCACCTGATCGGCAATGCGGCGTTCGATGCGCGCCCCGCTGCTGATGGTTTGTTGCAATGAGCGGAATGCTTCCTTGGTGAGGTATTCCATCATGGTTTCGTTATTGAAAACCATCGAACCAAAATAATCGGAAATCTTATCCGCAGGATAATTCACCGGAGGCACCTGGCGATCCAGTGTTTGCGCCAAAGCTGTAAATCTGAAGTTTTTCATCGTACTACTGATTGAATGGTTTGTTGTTTTTTATTGCGTTTTCGTATGAGCCACAATCCCAGAAATGACAACGCTCCGTTTAGAATAAGCAATTCGAAGCCAAAGCGATAGCCATGCAGCAATTCCACCGAGTAGGAATTCACCAGCCAGGTGATAGCGGGAGCGAGCAACGCCACTACCGGAACGAGCCGGTCGTTCACCTTGATGCCGGTGAAAATACCGAAGGCAAACAGGCCCAGCAGCGGGCCGTAGGTGTAGCCGGCAATGGTGAAAAGACTGTCGATTACTGCTTTATCGTTGATATTTCTGAAAAGAACGTTGATAAGAATAATCAGCGAAGAAATAAAAAAATGTATCATATAGCGAAGCCTTCTTAACGAAGATTCGTCGCCTGGCGAATCATTTTTCCGACCCAGAATGTCAAAAACTGTGGAAGTGGTGAGTGCCGTTATGGCGCCGTCGGCACTGGAGAATGCAGCAGCAATAAGACCGACAAAGAATATTACGGATGCAAGACCTCCGAAATGCTCAATGGCGAGTTTTGGAAAAAGTTCGTCGGATGGAAAATTGAGAATTATTCCGCTATCGTTTGCATAAATGTAGAGCGATGCGCCAAGAAGAAGAAACAGGATATTGACAGGTATGAGCAGCGCACCCAGACTGAGCACATTTTTTCTGGCATCGGCAAGAGACCGGCAGCTGAGGTTTTTTTGCATCATATCCTGATCAAGTCCTGTCATCACAATGGTGATAAACATACCGCTGAAAAATTGTTTCAGGAAAAATCTGTCGTGACGCCAGTCGGTTTCAATCAGTTTGGTATATCCGTCATCAATTGCCCGGTTTAGCAATCCGCCCATGTGTATTCCCAGCTTTTCGCCGATCATATAGAAAGTGATAACCAGAGCAGCCAGCATGAAGGTGGTCTGCAAAGTATCGGTCCAAACGATGGTTTTTATTCCGCCTTTGAAGGAATAGAGTGTGATGATTATTACAAAAAGCAAAGCCGTGGCCCAAAACGGGACGCCATAATATTGAAAAATAAAAAGATGTAAAACGTTTATAACCAGAAACATGCGGAACGAAGCGCCAATCAATCTGGAAAGAATGAAAAACATGGCACCTGTTTTCTGGCTTGTTTTTCCGAAACGGGTATCCAGGTAGCTGTAGATCGAAACCAGTTTAAGACGGTAATAAATCGGAAGCAAAACGTAGGCGATTACCAGATAGCCGAAGAAATAGCCAAAAACAACCATCAGATAAGTAAACTGGGTCTGGCCTACCCAACCGGGAATACTTATATAGGTAACACCTGAGAGCGAAGCACCAATCATCCCGTAGGCTACTACATACCAGGGCGACTTCCTGTTACCGATAAAATAAGACTGATTGTTAGTTCGGCGTGCAGTGAACCAGGAGAACAGAAAAAGCAACAGCACATAGGCCAAAAACACTATTGTGATCAGGTTAGGTGCTGTCATAACTGCTTATTTGTCAGATGATAGGAATATTTTTGAGAACTCGTATAGGCTATTCAACCGGAAATCTGGAGTGGTGCCTGAAGCTTCATCACCGATCATCACGGTGATCATGCCGGCGTTTTTTCCGAAAATTATATCGCTTTCCGTGTCACCAACCATCATCGATTTACGAAAATCAATTTCGGGAAACATTTGTTTCGCTTTGATAGCCATTGAAAGACCAGGTTTGCGGCAATTTTCAGCTTCATCGCGAAGCATTGTGCAACTGAGGATAGCGTCAATGCGACCCCCGGCATCCGTAACAGTTCTATTCAGGTATTGATGTATCAACTCCAGATGCTCAGGCTTCATTAAGCCGAGCCCTACGCCCTGCTGGTTTGTAACAACTATTATTCTGCCGAAAACTTTTGCGAGCACTGGCATTGCCTCCAAAACGCCGGGAAGCCATCGAAAACTTTCAATACCACGCACATAGTCGCCCGGCGGGCGCTCATTGATGACGCCATCGCGGTCGAGAAACAGTGTCCATTCTTTGTCTGCAGCCGGCCACGATGAGGGTTTTGTCATGCTTTTCGGAAGAGGTCGTTTTCGATGATTTCACAAAGGATATGGCCTATCATGATATGGGCTTCCTGAATGCGGGCCGTAATTTCTGAGGGAACACAAATGGTTGTATCGCACAGATCGCGCATGGCGCCTCCGGTGCTGCCGCTGAGCCCGATGGTAATCATTTCGGTCTGCTTGGCAACTTTTATAGCTTCAATGATGTTCGGCGAATTGCCGGAAGTGCTCAGCGCCACAAGCATATCGCCCTTGCGGCCCATAGCCTGCACAAGACGTGCATAAGCCTTTTCGAAGCCATAGTCATTGCTCACAGCAGTCATGTAGGAACTGTTCACGTGCAGGGCTTCGGCAAAAAGTGGTGGCCTGTCGAATCTGAAACGACCACTCAGCTCTGCGGCGATATGCTGAGCGTCAGCCGCACTGCCGCCATTTCCGCAAAAGAGCAGCTTACCCCCTTTTCTGAACACTTCGGTTGCCATTGCAGCAATCTGGCTTATCTGATTAATCAAAGCTTCATCAGCCAACATTTGTTGTTTTACAGATACCGATTCAGCAATGATCCGGGTAATGTTCATTTCAGGAATTTTGAAGCGCAAAAATAGCCATTTTGGGCTTGAAGGGTGAATGTCGGCTTTCCAATCAATCTTAAAATTGCAGAATTTTGCAGCAAAACTGAAAATCTGTGAAAGCCCTTACCACTATTTTGCTGCTGATTCTTTCGAATGCATTTATGACCTTAGCCTGGTATGGTCACCTCAAGTTTAAGGATATCAGAGGTTTTGACCAGCTCAACCTGACATGGATAGTACTCATCAGTTGGTCGATTGCTTTGTTTGAATACATGTTTCAGGTGCCTGCCAACCGCATCGGATATCAAGGCAACGGAGGTCCGTTTAGCCTTGTTGAGCTGAAGGTGTTGCAGGAAGTAATAACCCTGACAGTTTTCGTAATCTTTAGTCTGCTAGTTTTCAGAAACGAGGCATTCCGACTCAATCATATCATAGGCTTTGCCTTTTTAGTGCTGGCCGTGTATTTTATATTTAAAAAATGATTGGATCAGGCAGTAGTATTAACAAAACCCAACTGAGCTCCCGTTCCCTGATCGAAAAAGGTCATTAGTGACCTTCATCGGTTTTTAAACCATTTTTTAAAAATAAATTTGCTTAATCTGAGTTACTGATGATATTTTTGAAGAATCAACGAATAAAACTTAAACAGTTCATAACCAATGAAATTCTATGATCTCGATTCGGTTTTCACCTTCGGAAAGTATGAAGGGAAAACGATAAAGGAGGTTTTTGAGCGCGATCCGAAGTATATCGACTTCTGCTTCAACAACATCGATGAGTTCTATGTATCGCCCGAGGTGATGCGTGAGCTCAGGGCCATGAATCTGGCCGAAATAACTGAGCCTACATCATTAGAGTCGTTCGACGACGAAATGTTGGACGCTTATCTGGATGATGCCACCGAAGAACTCGATGGTTTTGACGAGTCGGTACTCGACGATGATGAGGAGCCCCGATGGGACGATGAGGAAGACTACGATCTCGGATTCGATGACGATGATTTCGAGAGCTACGACGATTACGACGACGACGATTACTAAAATCTGTGCCGCCTTCGGGCGGCATTTTTATTTCAAAAAGTCAGCAATGGATTTAGCATAGTTTTTCCAGCTCATTCCAGCGGCCGTTTCGGCAACATTTGCGCGTGGAATGGGATTTTCAATCGCTTTCTGCATGATTCGGCACATATCGTCCGTGTCCGATGGACGAGCCAGATATCCATTATAGCCATCCTTTACCGTTTCAGGAAAATGCCCTACTGCGGTAGCAAGCATCGGCATCCGGAAATTGTAGCCGATCGACTCCACACCCGAAGGCGTTGCTGTGAGGTAAAACAACAACAAGTTATCGCTCACCTGAAAGTACTTGTGCACCTCTTCGTTGGGCACAAACTCGTTCACCACATACACCGAGTCTTTAATGCCAAGCTGTTCGATCAGTTCCAACGGACGATATTCCCGCTCATCGTCCCTGTTTTTAAGAAAAAGCCTGCCGGCCATTTTGAAAATGGCCTGTTTTATCCTCGTACTCCATTTTTTCTGGTCCAGGGTTTGCCAGAACGACTCGCCGACAATGAGCAAACTTACATCGTCGCGTTGCTTCCGAAGTTTTGCAAAAGCCTCGATGGCGTGATGAAGTCCCTTGTACTTACGAATGAAGCCGAAAAACAGAAACACATGTTCGTTGAGGTTCATGGCTGCTTTCCTGGCTTCGCGATCGAAATCAGGATCAGGCTCAAACATGTCGTAAACAGGATGGTACAGTCTGACAACTTTATTGTCGCCGTGCGATGCTACCTCTCCGTCGTTCAGAATTTTGTAGTTACGTTTTGGAAACAATGCACGCAATTCCTGTGCAGTCTTCAGGGCATGAACAACAAAACGGTCAGCTTTTCCGAGGGCATAACGTGTGAAGAGTGCATCAATCTTGCTGCCCTCTTTTTGAACAACAAAATGCAGATCGAAAACCACTGCCGCATTGCTTAATCGTCTGAGGCGCTGAACGATAACACCCATGGGGAGGCCCTGTATGGAAATAGCCCACTGAAAGATAACCAGATCGGGTTTCAGTGCTGCAATGGCGCGTGCAGTGGCAAACCAGCTCAGTGGATTATTATAATTCGTCAGATAGTGTACTTTGATATTTGTGCCTGAAAGCTGGTCGCGGCGGCTTTTGCGGTCGATAAAGTCGCGGGGAATTATGGCAGGATATTGTTGTGTCCAGGATACGATATACACCTCATTTCCTTCTATTTTGTCGAAAGCCTTTGCTAGCGAAGTGTTGTAGTTGGCTATTCCACCCTTGAATTTGGGACCTGGACCAAAGCAGACGATACGCATTAACAATGATTTTTGGCAAAGGTACAAAGCTGCATCGTGACAATGCGTCTCGCCATCCACTCCTTATCTTAAATAAACGAAAAGCCGGCACTATTGCTGGTACCGGCTTTATCGAAAATGTGGTATTAACCTTCGGTTATCCGAGGTAGCTTTTGAGGATTTTGCTCCGCGAAGTGTGTTTGAGCCGGCGGATAGCTTTTTCCTTGATTTGACGAACCCTTTCGCGGGTGAGGTCAAATTTTTCGCCGATTTCCTCGAGGGTCATGGGATGGCTGCCGTTGAGTCCAAAATATAAGCGGATTACGTCGGCCTCCCTTTGTGTAAGGGTGGAAATTGCACGGTCGATTTCCTTGCGCAACGACTCATAGAGCAGCTCTGTTTCGGGGGTTACCGACTCTTCGCTGCGCAATACGTCGTACATGGTGTTGTCTTCGTCCTGTACGAGCGGTGCGTCCATACTGATATGGCGGCCTGCATTCTTGAGCGATTCCTTTACCTCGGTTTCGGTAATTTCGAGCATCTCGGCAATTTCTTCCGAATTGGGTTCGCGCTCGAATTCCTGCTCAAGCTTGGCGTAGGCCTTGTTGATTTTGTTAATCGACCCAATTTTGTTTAGCGGAAGCCTTACTATGCGCGATTGCTCGGCAAGAGCCTGCAAGATTGATTGACGAATCCACCATACGGCATAAGAGATAAACTTAAACCCGCGTGTCTCGTCGAAACGCTGTGCAGCCTTGATAAGTCCCAGATTGCCTTCATTGATTAGATCCGGAAGACTGAGACCCTGATTTTGGTATTGTTTTGAAACGGAAACTACGAAACGCAGGTTGGCTTTGGTCAATTTTTCCAGCGCAGCCCTGTCGCCCTGTTTGATACGTCTGGCCAGTTCCACTTCCTCTTCGGCCGTGATAAGCTCCACTTTACCAATCTCCTGGAGATATTTGTCGAGTGAGGCAGTTTCCCTGTTGGTAACTTGTTTGGTAATTTTTAGTTGTCTCATGGAATATCCTCGTGAACTTTGTGCCTTTTATTTACGGATTAGCGCATAAGTGGTTACATCTTTTTATCGCCTTCGGGCTTTGGCAACAAAACTTTTCTCGAAAGCTTCATTTTGTTGGTTTTGGCGTCGATGCCGATAAGCTTGACTTTCACTTTGTCGCCCACTTTCAGAACACTCTCAACCGTTTCGAGGCGGCGCCATTCAATTTCCGAAATATGCAGCAGGCCGTCTTTTCCGGGAAGAATTTCAACGAATGCTCCGAAAGGCAAAATGCTTTTTACAGTACCAAGATACTCTTCGCCAACTTCGGGAACGGCTACGATGGCGCGGATGCGGGCCTTGGCCAGCTCGATACTTTCCTTGTTGGCCGAAACGATATCAATCACACCAAACTCGCCTTTTTCTTCGATTACGATGGTGGTATTGGTTTCGCGTTGCATCTCCTGAATGATCTTACCACCGGGACCAATGATGGCGCCAATAAATTCTTTGTCCACAAACATCTTTTCAATACGCGGCACGTGGTCTTTGTAGTCGGCTCTGGGCTGAGTGATTGCCTTGGCCATTTCGTTGAGGATATGCAAACGGCCCAGACGTGCCTGCTCGAGCGCTTGTTCCAGAATTTCGTATGTGAGACCGTCAACCTTGATGTCCATCTGGCATGCGGTGATACCGTCCCTGGTACCCGTAACTTTAAAGTCCATGTCGCCAAGGTGGTCTTCATCGCCAAGGATATCACTTAACACGGCATACTTGTCGGGCGAACCGCTCGAAATGAGACCCATAGCGATGCCTGCAACAGGTTTCTTGATTTTTACGCCTGCATCTAGCAGCGCTAAAGTGCCACCGCAAACCGAAGCCATGGAGCTGGAGCCATTCGATTCGAGAATGTCCGAAACTACGCGAATGGTATAGGGATTCTCCTCGTTGTTTGGGATCATTGGTTTCAGGGCGCGTTCGGCTAGATTGCCATGGCCTATCTCACGACGGCTGACACCCCTGCTTGGCCTGGCTTCTCCGGTCGAAAATGACGGAAAGTTGTAGTGCAGCATAAAGTTGCTTGTGCCTTCGAATACCGCGCCGTCGATCGTCTGCTCGTCAAGTTTAGTTCCAAGGGTAACGGTAACAAGCGACTGGGTTTCGCCACGGGTGAAGATGGCTGAACCATGGGTTGACGGAAGATAATCAACTTCGCACCAGATAGGCCTGATTTCGTGCAGCTTGCGGCCATCCAGACGAATGCGTTCGTTGAGTATCGCATCACGGACGGCTTTCTTTTCCACATCGTGGAAATAGCGTTTTACGAGGCCTTTCTTTTCGGCCCGCTCTTCTTCTGACAGTGTTTCGAGAAAAGCATCACGTACAGCCTCAAATGCTGCTGCGCGGGCATGCTTGTCGGGGTTACCCTCAACGGCAAGGGCATAGCACTTGTTGTATGAAAATTCGTGAACTGCATTACGAAGATCTTCATCATTCACTTCGTGGCAGTATTCTCTCTTGGGTGAAGCTTTTTCAACCTTGGAAGCCAGTTCAATCTGGGCTTTGCAATGGGTTTTGATGGCATCGTGTGCCACTTTGAGCGCTTCGAGCATTACGGCTTCCGAAACTTCCTTGCACTCCCCTTCAACCATGACTATATTGTCGATGGTGGCGGCCACCATGAGGTCGAGGTCGGCATTTTCGAGGGTGCTGATTGCCGGGTTAATCACAAATTCGCCATTGATGCGGGCCACCCTGACTTCGGAGATAGGACCGTTGAAAGGAATATCCGAAACCATCAGGGCCGAGGATGCGGCCAATGCGGCGAAAGCATCGGGTGCCACATCGTTTTCGCCTGAGATGAGGTTTATAACCACCTGTGTTTCTGCATGGTAATCATCAGGGAAGAGTGGACGCAATGCCCTGTCGACCAAGCGTGCAATCAGCACTTCATAGTCTGAAGGGCGCCCTTCGCGTTTGAAAAAACCGCCCGGAAATTTTCCGGTTGCTGCAAATTTTTCTTTATAATCAACGCTGAGCGGGAGAAAATCGACGTCTTCCTTAGCTTCTTTGGCCGAAACGACAGTGGCCAGAAGCATGGTTTTGCCAATGGTAAGCACTACTGCTCCGTCGGCTTGTTTGGCCAACCGGCCTGTTTCGATGGTTACCAGCCGGCCATCCGGAAGACTGATTTCCTGTTTAATTCCTTGAGGTATCATATTTGTCATGTGTTTTTTCTGGTGTTGCAAATGCAAAAAAAGGCAATCAACAAATTGCCTTTTTTTGAGCATAACCACTAAATGGTTTATTTGCGGATGCCGAGTTCCTTGATAATGTGGCGGTACCGCTCGATGTCTCTTTCCTTTAAATAATCCAGCAGCTTTCTGCGCTTACCTACCAGACGAACGAGGGCACGCATGGTAGCCATGTCCTTCTTGTTGCTTCTGAGGTGCTCGGTGAGATGCTTGATGCGAAATGTGAATAAAGCAACCTGCGATTCGGGAGAGCCCGTATTGGTAGCCGATCCGCTGATTTCCTGAAAGATTTCCGTCTTTTTTTCCTTGGTCAGATACATATCTATTATCTAAATTGAGGGTGCAAAAATAGTTAATTTATTGACACGCGAATGCAAATGGCTCATTTTTAACCCCGGCAAGTCAAAAGCGCATCATTTTCTTTTGAATAGCTTTCCAATGTATTTTCCAAATTCCTCGATCTTATCAAGATTTTCGCTTAATGGCTCAAAAACAGAGGCTTCACTGAGGTTTACAGACTGCCATTTTTCGGTGGATTGGGAGGGATAAACCAGAATGAAGTTGTTGTTGGTGAAATATTTGTTCAGGTACGACGGAATTTTTGTCATTTGGTCATTGTAGGAAAGGAATCCTTTACGGCTCATGATAATCATCAAGGTATCATTTTCCCTGATTTCGCGACTTAGGACGAGAAAATCATCCCATTCGGTAAATTCGTTAAAGTTGGCCTCTATGGGATGATTTTTCTGTACAACACGAAGCCACTGTATGGTTTGCGGTGTGGCAAAGAAGTCGATCCGGGCACCCGTATTTCGGCTGATATTCCACACTTTAACTACCCACAAAGGAAATCCCAATTCCCTTTCAGCGCGTTCGGGAACAACAACGATATAGCGCTTAATCGTTTGAATGGGCTGCGAGGCTTTGTTGATCCAAACTGAAAAGTCTGATTTGAGCAAAATTCCTTCGGTAAGATTTCCGAGAAAATTATCGCTGAGTCCCTTACGGCTCTGCACGCCCAGCACCAGATCGGTGCTTTTGGTTTCGTTGGCTGCGCTGGTTATACCATTGACAAGATTGAGGTCATATCTCAGTACTTTTCGCATAAAAACGTCTGAAGCGGATGCTATGTCGGCTGCTTCATCCAAAAGCTTGTCTGCGCCTTTTTCCGAAAGTTCTCTCGACCTGTCGTTATTGAGCACATGCAAACCTATAACATCGTGCTTGTTGTTTTTCGACTTAATGAGCATACTGAGATTTACCAACTCGTTTAGGGTGTCGGCATTCGAAAGCGCGACCAGAATTCTCTCAGAAGCGGTGTCCGATTCCTGCTCATCACCCATTTCTGACAAGGCAAGATGTTGAGCACCTTTTTGTGCAGCAAATGAGGCTACGGTGCACGTTATCAGAATCATAACAATCGATCCGTTAAGCACGGCATCGTTGAGAAGTCGGATGGGAGCTCCGGTGGCGTCGTAACCCAGAATAATATTGTAGCCCACCAATACGGCGGCGAGCGTGGCTGCGGCCTGTGCATTGCTAAGCCCGAAAATCACATTTCGTTCGTAGAGCTTCATTCCGAAAATTTTCTGAGTAACGAATGCAGCCAGGTATTTTCCGGAAATTGCAATAAGCGTCATCACCACAGCAACGATAATGGTTTCCGTATCGCGGACAAAGGCCCGGTAATCGACCAACATGCCTACGCCAATAAGAAATAGCGGGATAAACAGGGCATTGCCGACAAACTCAATACGGTTCATCAGTGGTGAAGTGCGCGGAATAAGTTTATTGAGTGCAAGCCCTGCAAGGAATGCTCCGATAATGTGCTCAATGCCGGCAGCCTGTGCAAGGGCTGCTCCGAGGAATACCATAGCCAACGAAAAGATATACTGAAGGATATTATCGTCGTATTTTTTGAAAAACCAACGGCTGACGAGTGGAAAAATAAAAACAACCGTAAGCGTGAATATGGTGATGGAAATGCCAAGTCTGAGCCAGAAGTCAGAAGTAATTTCACCGGTTGCCATATTGGCTATAACGGCGAGAACGAGCAGCGCCAGGGTATCAGTTATCAGCGTGCCGCCAACGGCAATAACCACCGACCTGCTGTTTTGAACGCCCAGTTTGCTTATTATGGGATAGGCAAGCAAGGTGTGCGATGCAAACATACTGGCCAGCAGTACCGACGTCATTACAGTGAAGTTGAGCAGGAAAATACCGGCACTTATCCCAAGCACCATCGGAATAGTAAACGTAAGCAAGCCAAAGGTTAAACTCCTGCCACTGTTTTTTCGAAACGTTCCCAGGTCGATTTCGAGACCCGCGAGAAACATAATATAAAGGAGGCCTACAGTTCCGTATAGCGTTATGCTGCTGTCGCGCAATAAAAGATTAAGTCCGTGAGGTCCGATCAGCGCGCCTGCAATGATCAAACCAATGAGGTGAGGAATTTTGAGCTTATTGAGAAGGATTGGTGCAAACAGAATGATAAACAAAATGATCGAAAAAATAAGCACCGGATCTTTAAGCGGCAGGCTCAGGCTTTGGATAAGTATAAGCATAGCTTTGCAGTTCTGTAATGTTTGATGCCTTTCGGCACAAAGTTAGCGGTTTCCCAATTGCGAAAAAATTACTGAGTGTTTAATGTAAGGATGCTAAGTTTGAACAATACCTTTGATAGGTTGTTTAACGGACACTTACAAATAATATGGGAAAGAGGGTTGTTGTAATCGGTGCCGGGTTTTCCGGGCTTTCGTCTGCTGCAGTGCTGGCTAAGCATGGCTTTGAAGTGGAAGTAATCGAGCGCCATGATATGCCTGGAGGAAGAGCACGTCGCTTCAGCGAGGATGGTTTCACGTTCGATATGGGCCCAAGTTGGTACTGGATGCCAGATGTTTTCGAACAGTTTTTCAATTATTTTGGAAAGACTGTGGCGGATTATTACCAACTCGAGCGACTCGACCCATCCTACACCATTTATTTTGATAAAAACGACCGTGTTGATATTCCGGCTGATCTCAACCAGCTGGTGGCATTGTTCGAGAGCATCGAGCCAGGCAGCGGAAAAAAACTTCACAAATTCCTTGATGAAGCCGCTTATAAATACAACATAGGGATTAACCGTCTGGTGCACAAGCCTGCAAAAAGCCTGACCGAATACCTGGAGTGGGACATTATAAAGGGTGTTTTCAGGATGCACCTCTTTCAGTCCTTTGCTGCTTATATCCGGAAATATTTCAAAGATCCCCGACTGCTCAGGGCGCTTGAGTTTCCGGTGATTTTTCTGGGCGCAACCGCCGACAAGATTCCCGCTTTATACAGCCTCATGAATTATGGTGATATTGTTCTGGGCACATGGTACCCGAGAAATGGTATGTTTAGCATTGTGCAAGGATTTGAGCAACTGGCAAAGGAGCAGGGAGTTAAATTCAGTTACAACGAAGAGGTAAAATCGCTGGAAGTAAGTGGTGGTGCAATAAATACGGTGCATACCGACAAAAGGAGTTTAAAGGCCGATTATGTAATTGCCAGCGCTGATTATCATCACGTGGAACAAAAACTCCTTCCCCCACCCTACCGTCGTTACGATGAGCAGTATTGGGATAAAAGGGTGATGTCGCCTTCCTCGCTGATTTATTACCTTGGCATCAACAAAAAGCTGGACAACATTCTGCACCACACCTTAATATTCAATCCTGAATTTGATCAACACGCGCGGGACATTTACGACACCCCCCGCTGGCCCGAAAAACCCGCAGTTTATCTCAGTTGCACTTCCCAAACCGATCCCACTGTTGCTCCGGCTGGAATGGAAAATCTTTTTGTGCTGATTCCGGTAGCTCCGGGACTAAACGACACTGACGAAGTACGGCAGCATTATTTTGATTACTCCATCGACAGAATTGAAGAAGTAACCGGGAACAGTTTCAAGGAGAATATTATTTACAAGAGGTTTTACTCCAACCGTGACTTTGCTTCCGACTATTACGCCTATAAGGGAAACGCATACGGTTTGGCTAACACATTGATGCAAACAGCCATACTAAAGCCTTCGATGTTTAGCAAAAAGATCAGCAATTTGCTCTACACCGGTCAACTCACCACGCCCGGACCAGGTGTTCCGCCTACAATTATTTCGGGTCAGGTGGCTGCTAAAGAAATTATTAAACGTCAAAAATAATTTGTTATGAAGGCGCTATACGACCAGGTTTCTTACAAAATAAGCAAACTGACCACAAGGAGCTATACCACTTCTTTTTCCTTGGGAATCAGGCTCTTTCATAAGCGATACCATGACCCTATTTATGCCATTTATGGTTTTGTGAGGCTCGCCGACGAAATTGTTGACTCGTTTCACGATTACGACAAAGAGACCCTGATGCGCGAGTTCAGAAAGGAAACCGAAGAGGCAATCCGTCGACGGATAAGCCTCAATCCGGTGCTCAACAGTTTCCAGGACACGGTGCACAGATATAATATCCATTGGGAGCATATCGATAGATTTTTGAAAAGCATGGAGATGGATCTTGACAAGATTGAGTATAACCAGATGCTTTACGAGGATTATATTCTGGGTTCGGCCGAGGTGGTTGGTCTTATGTGCCTGCATGTATTTACCAATGGCGACCTTGAAGAATATGAACGCCTGAAGCGCCCTGCAATGCGTTTGGGATCGGCCTTTCAAAAGATCAATTTCTTTCGCGATCTTCACAACGACCACAAGCACCTTGGCCGCGCCTATTTTCCCGGCCTCGACATCAATAATTTCGACCGAATGAAAAAAGAAGAAATTGAAGAGGATATTGAAAAAGATTTTCGCGACGGGCTTGAAGGCATTCGCCAGCTACCCAATGGTGTCAGGCTTGGCGTGTATGTAGCCTACGTGTATTACTACCAGCTTTTTCAGAAAATCAAAAGACTGAATGCCAAACGCCTTCTCGAGGATAAACGTATTCGTATAAACAATGGGTCGAAGTATCTGTTGATGGCAAGTTCGTATGTACGTCACAAATTCAACCTGTTGTAAATGAGGGTAGTATTGTTATTATTGCTTTCGTTTATTGCAAATCAATCCATAGCCTCCAATCTGGAAAAAGCGCGCAAGCTGTTTTTCAGAATTGAGGAAAGTCGAAACAATGCCCTTGAGCTTCAGCATATTACAGCCCAAGGAGTAAAGAATGGTAATTTGCTTCTTACTGGCTATCATGCCGTTGCTACGGCAAACCTGGCATTGCACACTATTATGCCGATTTCCAAGTACAACTACTTCCGTCAGGGACGTGATATGATTGAAGATGCCATCCTACAAATGCCTGATAATGTGGAATTAAGATTTTTGAGATTGACTATCCAAATTGGAACGCCGGCCTTTCTCAACTACAATCATCATATTGCCACCGACCGTGAGATGATACTTGCCCACCTCGAAAAGCAAGCCGGCATATGGAAACACGAGGCTCAATTCTGGTCGATGGTATTGGTATATTTGCGCGACCGCAGCAGACCTGATCAGGCCAGCCGCGCCAGAATTTTGAAGTTAATGGAATCAAATACCCTAACCTAACAATAAGCGGAATGACTGAGGAATTTGTGGTATTGGTAAACGACAAAGACCAGCAAATCGGGTTGATGGAGAAAATGGAGGCTCATATCCAAGGCATTCTGCATAGGGCATTTTCTATTTTTCTGTTCAACACCAAAGGCGAAATGCTGCTTCAACAACGGGCATTGAGCAAGTATCACTCACCCGGACTCTGGACAAACACCTGCTGCAGCCACCCGCGTGATGGCGAAAGTCTTGAGCAAGCCACCCAGCGAAGGCTGTACGAAGAAATGGGCATGCGATGCGAAATGCGCAAAGCCTTCGACTTCATTTACAAGGCCGATGTAGGGCAAGGGCTTACGGAGCACGAATTTGATCATGTTTTTGTCGGCACTACTGATCTGGAGCCTGAAATAAACAAAGAAGAAGTGGCCGACTGGAAGTATATGCTTGTATCTGAGGTTGCTGCATCGATGGAGGCACATCCTGAGCAATACACAGTTTGGTTCCGAATTGCTTTCAAACAGATTGAGGATTATCTGAAAACCAATAAAATAGAATAAAATGACCTGGTATTTTGCAACGTTAATAACACTGGCATTTTTCCTCTTCATGGAATTTGTGGCCTGGTTTTCGCATAAGTACATTATGCATGGGTTTTTATGGGTATTGCACAAGGATCATCACATACGCGATGGCCGGAAGTTTGAGTGGAACGATGTGTTTGCGCTCATTTTTGCCACCCCAAGCTTTCTGTTTATTTTCTTTGGTATTCAGTCGGGCTTCGACTGGAAGTTTTATGCCGGATTAGGCATTGCACTTTATGGATTGTCCTACTTCCTGTTTCACGATGTGCTTGTGCACCGCAGGCTTCATATGCTCGACAAACTGACCAATCGTTACCTAAGAGCTACGATAACCGCCCACCTTGATCACCACAAACCTAATGCACATTACAACTACGGTTTTTTGGTGGCGCCCTGGAAGTATTACAAAGAAGAGTGGGCCAAGAAAACCAGGTAGAAGATTCCCAACATCAATTCAGGATGTAAGAACAACAGCCGCTCCCCCCGGGCGGCTGTTGTTCGTTAAAACAAAGCACTGAACCAAACTAGATTGCAAATAAATGGGTCGCATGGCATAAGCACAATACGGTAAAACACTTAGATGAAAACAATTTAAAGACTAAGCACTTTCTCGGCATCCGGGAAAAGTAAATCGATCCTGCCATATGGATGCCAGATCGATCTGCCGATATCATGCAGCTGACGGTGAACAATTTCAAAGAAACCATCATCAACAACGATCAGAAGCCATATCTCTGCTAATTTTGGATTGGAATTGTAAAGCTGAAATAATTCCGACTTTTTGCTGACAATGGCATTCAGTTTAGCAGAAAACAACTGAACGACTTCCGCCTTACGATCTGCAACGACTGACTCCTGACCGAAAATTGTGAGTTTGGTAACTTCCACTCCAATTGCCTGCCTGAGCGATGTAAACAAAAGAAAATCAGGCGACTCAGAAGAAATGACCTTCGCCTTTGGCACGTCCCTGGCCAATTTCATCCAAAGCTTTAAGGCTTCTCGTTCGTCAGATTTTTGATGATTAATGATATTCAAGTTGATGTACTTAATTTAAAAGCCTCATTTTCTTATAGAAAAGTTCACCATTGCTTAAGATTGACATCAGATACCGGGCATTGATTTGCAGCTTATAAATCATGCTATATGGGAATACCCCGTCGCAGGCCTGAAATTGTCGTTCTTTCCGATGTTCATCTGGGCACACGCGGCTGTCGGGCTGCCGAACTTCATGCTTACCTGAAAAGTATTGAGCCAAAAATACTCATTTTGAACGGCGACATTATCGACATCTGGCAATTCCGAAAACATTACTGGCCTCCCCTGCATATGAAAATCGTCAAGCAGATCATCGCCATGGCGGCCCGAAAAACCAAGGTTTACTACATAACGGGTAATCATGACGAGATGTTAAGGCGATTCAACGGTTTCTCCATCGGTAACCTGCATATCGTAAACCAGCTTTCGCTCGACCTGGAAGGCGAGAACACCTGGTTTTTTCATGGCGATGTATTCGATGTGGTGATGAAATACTCCAAGTGGCTTGCCAAGCTCGGTGCAATAGGATATGATAGTCTTATATGGTTGAATACCAATATCAACAGCATTAGAGCGGTGTTTAAAATGGAGAAGGTCTCGTTTTCGAAGAAAGTAAAAGAGAATGTGAAATCGGCCGTGAAGTTCATCAATGATTTCGAGCTCACCGCAGCCGAACTCGCCGCCCGCAAGGGTTACAGTGCCATTGTGTGCGGGCATATTCATCATCCGGAGATGAGAATGGTGCCCACAAGCCACCACGATGTCAAATACCTCAACTCGGGCGACTGGATCGAAAACCTAACTGCATTGGAATATGATGTGGCAGCCGGATGGTCGATGTTCGAATTCAGGAAAAGCGGCCTTTCGCCTAGTCTGAAAAACGTTTCCGATGATGCGTTGTTTGCCGTTGACGAGCTGAAGGCCAACGAACTGTTTGCCTTAATGGTCAAAGAATTCAACGGATGAAGATACTTTTTGCTGTTCAGGGCACCGGCAACGGACATCTGAGCCGGGCCACGCAGATTTATCCCAGTTTGACAAGGTTCGGTCAGGTTGACGTTTTGATCAGCGGGACGGAGAACGCCATTAGGCCTAATTTTCCTGTTCGTTATCGCTACGATGGCCTTGGTTTTGCGTTCGGCCAAAAAGGCGGCATCGACATTAAAAAAACCTATGCCGATGCAAGAATCTGGAGGTTTTTGAAGTCAGTCGAAGAAGTGCCGGTAAAAAATTACGACCTCGTTATCAACGACTTTGAACCCATCACTGCATGGGCTTGCCGTTTGCGCGAAATACCCTTGGTGGCACTTAGCCATCAATCCTCATTGCTCAAAGCCGGGGTGCCTAAACTCCTTACCCCTGATTTAGCGGCCGAACTTGTTCTCCGGCATTACGCGCCGGCACCGGCGAGTGTAGGCTATCATTTCGAGCAGTACCATCCCGATATATTCACGCCTGTAATCCGTCATGAACTTTATGCTGCTAAAAGAAATCAGAAATCACATATCACAGTCTATCTGCCGGCTTTTTCTGTCGAAAAGCTTTCGCAGGCTCTTCCCCGTATCAGGGGATTACAATGGCATGTATTTTCCCGACATGAATACCAGCTGTCCGGGCGCGACGACATCAGAATATTCGCCGTTGATGCTAAAGCTTTTGTGCTAAGCATGAGCTCGGCTTCGGGTGTGTTGTGCGGAGCAGGTTTCGAAACACCTGCCGAGGCGCTGCATTTGGGAATTCCGTTGATGGTAGTGCCAATGCGCGGCCAATACGAGCAAGCATGCAATGCAGCCGCAATTGAGAAAATCGGTGCAGGGGTGATCTGGAAAACTTCCGATCTGAGGCCTGAAAAGATTATAGAATGGGTCGAATCGCGAAAAGCAATCAAAATGGAGTACCCCAATGTGATTGAAGCTTCGCTCGAACGCCTAATGGAGCTTTACGAAACCGAGGTAAAAAATGGTGTTGGACTACTTCAGGGATTAAGGTCGCTCCTTGCAGGCTAAAAGGTCTTCCTGAGGGTAAGAAATCCCGGATAAGGTATCTGACGCAAGCCCACTTCAATATAAGGTTTCACTTTTACCTGAAGCTCAACGGGCTGTGCTCCGGTGTTTCCTGCCAGCCTGAACGCAAGATTGGTCAAAGCATCGGCTTGTTGTCCGCTGAAAAGCTTCAGCAGATCGGTTTGTACGGTAACTGGAACCACAGTATTACCGGCTGCCGGAATGGTAAATGAGTCATTGAGCCGGCCATTCACCATTTCCCTGCCATCGAGAACCACGCTGTAGTCCATCCTCGACATCATAGCCTGACGGTCGTTCGGGTTATCAATATTCAGCAGCACGTTGAAGGTAATCGGCAGTTCGTTGCTGAAGAAGGCATTGGTGAGCTGCATTACCTGCGTCACACTCAGGTCCGAACGCTTGATGCCCGGGCGGAGGTCAACCCCTGCCAGATTAATCCGTTCCAGTCCTTTAACATCAAACGTACACTCTTTGAGTGCCTGCGTGGCGGCTATCTGATCAATTACGCTGCAACCACCCAACATAAATAAAGCGGGAAACAGCAGAATAACTAATATTCTATTCATAACTAACAGATTTTGATACCCTTTTGCGTTCGTTTTCATCGAGGATTATCTTGCGCAGCCTCAAGTTTCTTGGGGTAACTTCGAGGTATTCGTCCTCGCGGATATTCTCCATGTACTCTTCAAGCGAAAACCTGATGGCTGGTATGATCATAATTTTTTCGTCGGAGCCTGATGCCCTCACATTGGTGAGTTTTTTTGTCTTGCAAATATTGACCACCAAATCGCCCTGACGGCTGTTTTCGCCGATTACCTGGCCGGCATATACATCCTCATTGGGGTTGACGTAAAACCTTCCACGGTCTTGCAGCTTCCATATGGAATAAGGAATAGCTGATCCAGTGTCGAGCGAGATCAGCGCACCATTGCTCCGGTTAGGCACTTCTCCTTTCCAGGGTTCGAAATCCTTGAAACGGTGGGCAATGATGGCCTCGCCTTCGGTAGCGGTGAGAATATTGTTTCTGAGGCCGATGATACCGCGCGCAGGTATGCTGAATTCGAGGTGCATGCGGTCGCCTTTGGGGTGCATTTCGAGCAGCTCGCCCTTGCGCATGGTAACCTGTTCAATAACCCTGCCTGCGAAATCCTCTGGGACAAGCACGGTGAGCGTTTCCACCGGTTCATGTTTTACACCGTCAATGGTTTTTATGATCACTTTAGGTTGACCCAGCTGAAACTCGTAACCCTCACGACGCATGGTTTCGACCAGTACGCTCAGGTGCAGTATTCCCCTGCCGTAAACGAGCAAACTTTCGGGCGATTCGGTTTCTTCAACCCTGAGTGCAAGATTCTTCTCTGTTTCTCTGAACAGCCTGTCTCTCAGATGCCTCGAGGTAACGAACTTGCCTTCTTTTCCATAGAAAGGCGAGTTGTTCACTGTAAACAGCATACTCATGGTTGGCTCGTCGATCTTGATGGGCGGCATGGCTTCAGGATTTTCAGCATCAGCCACAGTATCGCCAATTTCAAAATCATCAATACCCAAAAGGGCTACGATATCCCCTGCCCTCACCGGAGTTTTAATACGCTCTTTTCCAAGTCCTTCGAATACGTAAAGCTCTTTTATGGTGTTTCGGCTAATTTCGCCTGAGCGTTTCACAAGCGAAACCGCCATGCCGGCCTGCAAGGTGCCACGATGCAGACGACCAACGGCTATACGACCTACATAAGAACTGTAGTCGAGCGAAGTGATCTGCAGCTGGGGGGTGCCCTCAAGAAATTGTGCCGGAGGTATCTGGCTGATAATCACATCCAGCAGATAGGAAATATCCTGAGCGGGTTTGTTGTAGTGATCGGACATCCAGCCTTCTTTTGACGAGCCAAAAACCGTTGGAAAGTTGAGCTGATCCTCTGTAGCACCCAGATTGAACATCAGTTCGAAAACGGCTTCCTGCACTTCGTCGGGCCGACAGTTGGGTTTATCCACCTTATTGATGACCACAATAGGTTTAAGGCCCATTTCGATGGCCTTTTGAAGCACAAAACGCGTTTGTGGCATTGGTCCTTCGAAGGCATCAACCAAAAGTAATACCCCATCGGCCATATTGAGCACACGCTCCACCTCGCCCCCGAAATCGGCGTGGCCGGGTGTGTCGATAATATTAATCTTAACGCCTTTATACCTGACCGACACGTTTTTGGCAAGAATGGTGATACCCCGCTCGCGCTCCAGATCGTTGCTGTCGAGGATTAATTCCTGGACTTCCTGGTTGTCGCGGAACAGTTTAACCTGATAAAGGATACGGTCAACGAGCGTTGTCTTGCCGTGGTCAACGTGGGCAATTATGGCTATATTTCTGATTTCGTGCATGATAGTATCTAAGCTGGGATGATTATTAAAGGCTGCAAAGTTACTCCATTTAAGTGAGCTGATTGTAAAATGGCTAATTTTGACCAGAATTATCCCGAATGATTTGCTTACGTAAAGAAAGTGACGACCCCTGGTTTAATCTTGCGGCCGAGGAATTTGCCGTGAAACATCTGAGCGAGGAGGTGTTGATGATTTGGGAAAGCGAATATTGCATCGTTGTGGGAAAGCACCAGCTGGCTTATGCAGAAATTAATCCAGAGCTGGCGTTCGGGCAAAACATCCCTGTTCTCCGTCGCATCTCCGGTGGCGGTACAGTTGTCCATGCTCCCGGAAATCTCAACTTTAGCCTAATTACTGATAACAGCAAAAGCAATAATAAAATCGATTTTCGGGCGGCAACACAGCCTATCATTGAATTTCTCAAAAGATTTGGATTAAAAGTTGAGCTAACCGGAATTAGTAACCTTTCTGTCAATGGGTTAAAGATTTCCGGGAATGCAGCGCATGTTTTCAAAAACAGAAGTTTGCACCATGGCACCCTGCTCTTCAATTCTGATCTCTCAACAATTCGATCGGTAATCAACCGTCCCGACCAGCCTTATTCATCCAAAGCAATTCGCTCAAATCCTGCTCCAATTGCCAACATCTCTGCACTTTCAGGCATGGGTATTGAATCAGGAGAATTTAAACATCTACTTGAAGAATATTTGATTAAAGTTTTTTCAATCAGTGATATACGTTCCTTTAGCAAAGCGGAATCTTCAGTCATAAATCGACTTGCTGCCGATAAATACCACACCGATTCCTGGAACTTTGGCTACAGCCCGGACTACAGTTTCAACAGGACATTTTTATTCAACGGGGTCGAAATTGTCGCTTCATTTGAGGTGCAACGGGGAATAATCAAAGCCTTTAACATCGATGGCGATGAACGACTTTCCGGGCTAAACAATTTGCTCATCGGAGTATTCCACACAAGACAGTCATTGACCGAAAAAGTTTTCTCATCAAATATTTCCGCTGTATTTTCGGCCCATGAAATCAACCAACTCCTTTTACATTTGTTCTAAATGAAAACAACAACAAATATGACAGCACAACAAATTTTCGATCGTCTGTGGAAAGGTTACACCACACAGAATCCCTCCGTACAGAAGGTATATGATCTATTCACAGCAAACGGAGAAACCGTTGAAAACGATCATATTGCATTCCGCACCTTCGATGATCCAAGGGTTAATATTGAGGTTTTGTCGAAGCTTTTCATCAAGGCGGGCTATACTTACGCAGGAGAGTATCACTTCGAAGACAAACACCTCTATGCAAGGCATTACGAAATGGAAGGCGGACCAAGGGTGTTTATTTCCGAGTTGCTAAGCAAGCATTTCAGCCCTTTCGTTCAGCAGACGATCAAGCAATGCGTCGATGCCATTCCTTCGGAATTACTCACCTCAGATGAACTCATTTTCAGCGGTTGCAACTGGTTGCCGGTGAGTTATGAAGTTTACGAAAAGCTTCGTCAGGAGTCGGAATATGCCGCCTGGCTGTATGTGCACGGTTTCAGGGCCAATCACTTTACAGTGAGCGTCAATCACCTGAAAAAATTTACCAATCTGCAGATGGTCAACCAATTGCTCAAGGACAACGGTTTTCGCATCAACGACTCAGGGGGTGAAATTAAGGGCACACCTGCCGAACTGCTCGAGCAATCGAGCATTCGAAGCGAGATGATTGAGGTTGAATTCGCCGAAGGTGTCAAGGAAATTCCTGGTTGCTATTATGAGTTTGCCCTGCGTTATCCCGACACCGATGGTAAGCTTTATTCGGGATTCATTGCCAAGTCGGCCGACAAAATTTTCGAGAGTACCGATTTGGTAAAAAAGTAGTTGTATGTCGCAGGCAAAGGGTGGCATTCGCGAATCGAAGTTATACGGTGCGCTTCAAACACTGAAGGCTGGTTTATCAGGTGAAATCTTTTATGACGATTCAATCAGGTTAGTGTATGCCACCGATGCCTCCGTTTATCGCGAAAAGCCTCTTGCCGTTGCTTTTCCAAAGAATCCGGAAGATATCCGACAGCTCATTTTATTCGCACGCCAGTACAAAACCTCACTCATACCCCGTGCTGCGGGCACTTCCCTTGCCGGTCAGGTAGTTGGGAATGGAATCGTGGTTGACGTCAGCCGCCACATGAATGCCATCCTGGAGCTTAACACCAGCGAACGATGGGTAAATGTTCAGCCTGGAGTTGTGCTCAACGAGTTGAACAAATTCCTCGCTCCGCATGGCTTGTTTTTCGGTCCGGAGACTTCCACGGCCGATTATTGCATGATTGGAGGTATGGTGGGCAACAACGCCTGCGGCGCACACTCGCTGGTTTATGGTTCAACACGCGACCATACATTAGAAATCAAGGCTTTATTAAGTGATGGAAGCGAGGTTGTTTTTAAAAGTCTTGGCGAGGAAGATTTCCAGCATAAGATAAGCCTTCAAACGCTCGAGGGCGAGATTTACCGCCAGCTTAACCACATCTTGTCCGACATTGAAAACCTGCGTGAGATCGCACTGCATTACCCTGATCCCAGATTAAAGCGTCGAAACACAGGCTACGCCCTCGACCTGCTTGCAGATTCCAGGCCATTTAATCCGGAAGGACAGGAACTTAACCTCTCAAAGCTCATCGCTGGCTCGGAGGGTACGCTGGCATTTATTACCGAAATCAGGCTCAATCTGGTCGACCTTCCGCCTAAACACAAGGCGCTGGTTTGCGTGCATTTCGAAACCCTTGAGGCCTCACTCAAAGCCAATCTCATCGCCCTGAAATACAATCCGGCAGCAATTGAGCTTATGGACAAAACGGTGATGGATCTTACTAAGGAAAACATCGAGCAACGCAAAAACAGGTTCTTCGTCGAAGGCGACCCGGCTGCAATTCTTATCGTCGAGTTTGCCGAAAATGATGAACAAACCATTGTATCGAAAGCATCCGCGATGGAAGCGGAGATGCGCGCCGAGGGCCTTGGCTACCACTTCCCTGTTGTAAAGGGACCTCAGATGAAAAAAGTATGGGAGCTGCGTAAAGCCGGCCTTGGTGTGCTCAACAATATGCCCGGTGATGCAAAGCCTGTGGCCGTTATCGAGGACGCTGCAGTTCACCCCGAGTACCTGCCCGACTACATCAATGATATCAGCGGCATGTTGGCGGGATATGGCAAAGACTGTGTTTACTATGCCCACATAGCCACTGGCGAGCTTCACCTCCGACCTGTGCTCAACCTAAAAGATACTGAGGATGTTGAGCTTTTCAGAAAAATAGCTGAAGACACCGCAACACTTGTAAAGAAGTACAAAGGCTCGCTGAGTGGAGAGCATGGCGATGGCAGGCTGCGCGGCCAATTCATCCCTTTCATGCTGGGCGTACATAATTATCGCCTTCTGGAGGATGTAAAAAATGCCTTCGACCCGGAAAACATTTTCAATCCGGGCAAGATCGTCAGAACGCCCCCCATGAATACCAGTTTAAGGTATCAAACTGGTTCGGAAACGCGCCATTTCGACACCATTTTCGACTTTAGCAAGGATATGGGCTTAGTACGCGCCACCGAGAAATGCAACGGAACGGCTCAATGCCGCAAAACCGAAGTCATTGGTGGTACTATGTGCCCTTCCTACATGGCCACGCGCAACGAAAAGCATACAACACGCGCAAGGGCCAACCTGCTTCGCGAAATCCTGAGCGATGCTTCGGTTGCCAATCCATTTGCCAGCAAGGAACTGTACGATATACTCGATCTTTGCTTGTCGTGCAAGGCCTGCAAATCGGAATGCCCCAGCAGCGTGGATATGACCAAGCTGAAGGCTGAGTTTCTGCAACATCACTACGACGTTCATGGTTTACCATTCAGAAGCTGGATTATAGCCCATTTTGGCAAGCTCAATCAGATAGGTGCGCTAATGCCCGGCCTTACCAATGCCTTTTTCAAACAGCCTCAGCTTGCAGGCGCGTTTAAAAAGCTCCTTGGCTTTGCCCAAAAACGTTCGTTGCCACTTCTTCATAAAACTTCGCTTAATGGATGGTTTGGCAGTTACAAGCGACAAAAAAAATCCATTGCACCCAATGGCAGGGTATATCTTTTCAATGATGAGTTTACAAATTTCAACGATACCGACATAGGAATAAAGGCCGTTCTGTTGCTCGAAAAACTTGGATTTGAGGTAGTTATACCAAATCATACCGAAAGTGCCCGTACTTACCTCAGCAAGGGTCTTTTAAGAAAAGCACGTAAAATAGCCAGAAAGAATGTGTTGCTCCTGAACGATATCGTCACAGAAAATACACCTTTGATTGGTATTGAGCCTTCGGCTATACTGAGCTTCCGCGACGAATATCCTGAACTTGTTGGCAACGATCTCAAGACCAAGGCTGAAAAGATTGCCATGCATACCCTCACCATAGAAGAGTTTTTGGCTAAAATGTTTGATGAGGGCCTGATTGACAGGTCATTATTTACACAGGAACCGCGAACGGTGTATTATCACGGGCATTGTCAGCAAAAGGCCATAGCTTCGACGGAAGCCGCCCGCAAAGTGCTTGGCATTCCTGTTAACTGGACTGTTAAAGAAATTCCCTCAGGTTGTTGTGGCATGGCCGGTTCATTTGGCTATGAAGCAGAGCACTACGACATTTCAATGAAAATCGGAGAACTGGTTTTGTTTCCTGCCATACGCACAATGCCAAAAGAAGCCCTTCTTTCGGCATCGGGCACATCATGTAGGCATCAGATTAAAGATGGCACCAAAGTACATGCTTCTCATCCCATTGAGCTTCTATATGACGCGTTAACATTCTGATAACATTAGAATAATATTTGCTTAGAATTACTAAGTATATTTCCGCAAAAAGTTTATTACTCTAAGCAAAAAACGTTAATATTTAGTTAAAGTCGTATTTCGAATACAACCTGTTTTCGATCTTCGCCATCATATTTCCGTTTTCGCGAGACAACCAATTTAATTGTTTAACCAAAAAATTTTTCTGTTATGTTCAGAGCTTTACTGACTTTGAAGACCAACCATGTGAAGACTTTCTGTTCTACTTTTTTGGTCTTGTTCATTTTATCATTTATGCACACAGCCGAAGCTCAGGTAATTCGTTATGTGAAACCCACCGGATTGATGAGTTTCAATTATCAGGGGCCGCATTCCTGGCAAAACAACCAATCGTACAGAGGATTACAGGAGGCAATCATGGCTTCGAGTCCTGGCGACGAAATCTGGGTAGCCCAGGGTGTTTACAAATCGCTTACCGACTCTGCCCTGCAGTATGGCAATCCTGATCCGCGCATGCGCGTTTTTGTATTGAAAGAGGGTGTGAAGATTTATGGTGGATTTCCCGGGCTGCCCGGCCAGGAAGGCAATTTCTCCCTGCGTGATCCCAGCACATACATGAGTGTGCTTTCGGCCGACATCAACGGCGACGACCCCGATCCATGGCCAGGCCATCCGAACTACCAGGTCTGGGACCCTCCGTTGAACGATAATGCCTACGCCATCGTCATCAATCAGGGCATGCTCACCGGCAACACCGTACTCGATGGTTTCTGGCTGCGCGGTGCCAACAGGTACAACGCACCCAGTGGAGTACGTACGGGGGCCATCAACCTCAGATCGTTTGCCAGTCCCTTAATCGAGAGGTGTGTATTCTACAACAATTACAACTTATACAATGGCGGGGCTATTACTACCTATGCATCATCGCCCAAGATCGAGAAATGTGTATTTAAACACAACGTTGGAAGTGGTGCAGCCATTTCGGCCACTGCCAACAGCCTGCTGGAAGTGAATGCCTGCGCCATCAACACCAATTTCGGTGGTGATGTAGGCGGCGCAATATCACTCTATCAGGGCGCTAAAATGAATCTGACCAACAGCATTTTCTACCACAACCATTCTACCTTTGGCAACAGCCTGTTTATCAACGGATCACACACAACCATACTTACGGCACAAAACTGCATCTGGTGGGGCAATAGTTATTTCGATCCCAACACCAATACCATTCAGTACAGTCAGGCCTCGGGTCGCTTATTCTACATCACAGGCTCAACACCCGGCTCTGGCATTGCCAAGATTGCCAACTCCGTTTTGTTCAACAATGGCCCGGTTTATTCCGGTCCGTCGCCAAACCCATCCACCGACGGCAACTTTTACGTCGATCAGGGTCATACGCTCGAAATCTACAACAGCAATGTACAGTATGGCTTTCCGCGCAGTGGAGGTGGCATTATCACCGCCGATCCGAAATTTGCTAATCCCCCGTCCAATTTTAACGTATTGTCCGGAAGCCCCCTGGTGAATCCCAACATGCCTCAGGTATTCTTCGCACTCCCCTACGACTTTAACGGAAACCTGCGCGACAGCAATCCTGACCTTGGCGCCTACGAATACGACCCGGTGCTTTCTGCAAGCGAGCTTTCACAAATATCGCCTGCAAGCCTTTTCCCGAATCCAGCTACAAGCCATCTAAAAGTGGAATCGCCCCGCGATTATGACCGATATGAAATTTTCGACCTCATGGGCCGCCGCATTGTGGATGCTATTTTCCCTTTACACGGCATCAACCTGCCTGAGTTGCGAACGGGAACCTATCTGCTCAGGCTGCATCCCACAGGCAGCAATCAGGTGGAATCATACAAATTTCAGGTAATGTAACCCATCAATCAGCTTTTTCTCATAACTACCCGTTGCGCCCGGTTTTTTGCCGGGCGTTTTTTATTCCAGAGATATCGTCAGACCATCATAAGCTGCCATACTTTCATGGAAAAGGGTGCGGGCCTCTTCTGCAAGAACATCCAAATCTTTATACCTCGACGAAAAATGCCCGATTACAAGCTTCTCCACAGCAGCCATCGTGGCTATACGGGCAGCATCGGCCGTTGTGCTGTGCCAGGTAGCCTCTGCTTCGGCTTGCAGATTTGAAGCAAAGGTGGCTTCATGGTACAATAAGCTCACTCCTTTTACTGCTTCAGCAATCGGGGGATGAAAGGCGGTATCGGTGCAAAAGGCATAGCTACGCTCTTTGTTGGCAGAAACGAGGCTGTCGTTCGGTACAATTGAACCATCGGGCAATATCAGATCCCGGCCCTGCTTAATATTCCTGATTTGTTCAATGCTGAGGTCATATTGCTGAATGCATTCTTCCTTAATATTTGGCGTTCCGGGCTGCTCATCAAACCTGAATCCCCAGGCCGGGATGCGGTGTTTTACGGGGAAAGCATGACATTTCAGCTGTTCGTCGGCAAAAAGCAATTGGTTTTCGTGCAATGCAATAGGATGAAAATGAAGTGGGAAACGCAAAACTGTTTCAGCAGCTTCGAGTTGAACAGTGAGGATATTGTACAAAGCCGCTGGACCGTAGATGCTGAGCGGTGTTGTCCGGCCAATAAGATGCATCGTATTTATCAAGCCAATGAGGCCAAAATAGTGATCGCCGTGAAGGTGACTGATCAGAATCTTTTCCAGCTTCACCGGACTTATGTGCATCCTTTGCATGATTAATTGGGTGCCTTCGGCGCAGTCGATCAAAATAGTTCGGTTATCATAGCGAAGCAATTGACTTGTTGCTGCGCGATGCAGGCTCGGAATAGCAGAGCCGGAACCAAGGAATGTAATCTGGAAAGGAATCATAACACTAAAGTAATGATTCTTTCCTGCGACTGGCGCGAAGGCACTGATTAAAACAAAAAAAGCCACCCTGCATTTTGGCAGGATGGCCTGTAAATATGGCTAAAGTCTGATTATTTCTTCTTGTTGGCCTTTTCCTCTTTTTCGAGGTTTTCTTTCAGGTCGGCAAGAACATCAAGATCGCCGAGGGTAGGACGTTCGAGGTTTTCGTTGATAATCTTCACAACGCGCTTGGTCGATTTGGCCTCGCCTGATTTGGTATCGGCTTCAGCCTGACGGGCAAGAATTGCCTGATCTTCGTGGATGCGCGAGTGCGAGAGGATGATTTTCTTGTTTTCTTTCGAGAACTCAATCACTTTGAAATCAATGCTTTCATCCATTTTGGCCTGCGAACCGTCTTCCTTCTTCAGGTGACGATTGGGAGCAAAACCTTCAACGCCGTAAGGCAAAGAAACTACCATGCCCTTGTCGGAGGTTCCAATGATCGTTCCTTTGTGAACGCTGCCAACGGTAAAGATGCTTTCGAATACATCCCAGGGGTTTTCTTCGAGCTGCTTATGACCGAGGCTCAAACGACGGTTTTCCTCGTCAACCGAGAGAACAACTACCTCGATGCTTTCGCCAATCTTGGTGAATTCTGCGGGATGCTTGATCTTTTTCGACCAGTGCAGATCGCTGATGTGGATCAGTCCGTCAACGCCTTCTTCAAGCTCTACGAAGATACCGAAGTTGGTGAAGTTGCGCACAACGGCAGTATGACGCGAGTTGACCGGATAGCGCTGCTGAATGTTTGCCCACGGATCGGGGATGAGCTGCTTCATACCCAGCGACATTTTGCGTTCGTCGCGGTCGAGGGTCAGGATAACGGCTTCTACTTCGTCGTTCACCTTCAGGAAGTCCTGAGCGGTGCGCAAATGCTGCGACCACGACATTTCCGAAACGTGAATGAGGCCTTCTACGCCAGGGATCACTTCCACAAAAGCACCGTAATCGGCGATAACCACTACCTTGCCTTTTACCTTGTCGCCAATCTTAAGGTTCTGGTCGAGTGCATCCCACGGGTGAGGTGTGAGCTGCTTGAGGCCCAAAGCGATACGCTTTTTGTTTTCGTCGAAATCGAGGATAACCACCTTGATCTTCTGGTCGAGCTGGACGATTTCTTCGGGATGATTGATGCGGCCCCATGAGAGATCGGTGATGTGCACAAGGCCGTCAACGCCACCAAGGTCAACAAACACACCATAGGAGGTGATGTTCTTGACGGTTCCTTCGAGCACCTGGCCTTTTTCGAGTTTGCTGATGATTTCGTCTTTCTGCTGCTCGAGTTCGTCTTCGATGAGCGCTTTGTGCGAAACCACAACGTTTTTGTATTCGTGGTTGATTTTGACCACTTTGAACTCCATGGTCTTGTCAACGTAAATATCGTAGTCGCGAATGGGCTTAACGTCGATTTGCGATCCGGGGAGGAAGGCCTCGATGCCGAATACGTCCACGATAAGACCACCCTTGGTGCGGCTTTTTACGTAGCCGGTGATGATTTCTTCTTTTTCATAGGCTTCGTTCACGCGATCCCATGCACGCAGCAGGCGGGCTTTTTTGTGCGAAAGCTGCAGCTGTCCGCCGGCGCCTTCCTGGTTCTCTACGTAAACTTCAACCTTATCGCCCACCTTCAGGTGAGGATTGTAGCGGAACTCCGAAAGCGGAATGATTCCATCGCTTTTGAATCCGATGTTTACGATAACCTCGCGGTTGTTCTTGTCCACCACAACACCGTCGATCACCTCATGATCGTTGATGGCGCTGAGGGTGCGGTCGTACATGCCTTCGAGCTTGCTGCGCTCGGCTACATTGTACTTCTCGCTTTTTTTGTCGAAAGCATCCCAGTCGAAATCGCCGGGGATTTGCTGTTTCTTGGCCGGTTTTACGGCTTCGGGCTTAACTTCGGGAGCAGCTTCGGCCACCACCTCGGTTTTTTCATCAACAGTGTTCTCAACAGCGGGCACTTCGTTCAGCTGTTCTTCGTTGATGATGTTTTCGTTTTCAGTCATTTAATTTTAACTTGTACCTGCACAAACTTCCGGCGATTTGCTCAGGGAGGTTTAACAATTGACACATTTTCAGGAGACAAGCGCGGTTTCGGCCCGACCCGGAAGGGTCCTGAAATGAGAGCGCAAAAGTACGAATTTCTTCCTTAATTTCAAGCCTTTTGGGGTTTGAATTTTGAAGCTTACTCACTATTCTTCAATGTCAGCCTAAGAATGAGTACTTTTGCAGCCCGAAACACATCCGAAATTTTACCCTATGGCACTTAAATGCGGCATCATCGGCCTTACCAATACCGGAAAAACCACCATTTTCAACTGCATGTCGAACACCAAGGCTGAGGCTTCGAGCTTTGCTTTCAGTGCCACCAAGTCGAACATTGGCACGGTGGAAGTTCCCGATCCGCGCTTGTATGCCATTGATGCACTGATCAAATCAGCAAAGGTTGTACCCGCCACCGTAGAGATTGTTGACGTACCCGGTTTAGCCAAAGGCGCAAGCCAGGGCGAAGGCGTGGGCAATAAGTTTCTGGCCGATATCCAGGTAATGGATGCCCTGATTCATGTATTGCGCTGTTTCGACGATCCCCAGCTGCCGCATATCGAAGGTTCTGTAGATCCGGTACGCGACATGGAAATTGTTGATTTTGAACTTCAGGTGCGCGACCTCGATCTCGTAATGCGTAAAATTCAAAGGGTGGAAAAGCTCGTCAGGGCAGGCGATAAAGATGCCCGTCACATGCTCGATGTGCTTACAACACTGAAAAACCACTTGGAAAACATGGGCAATGCCCGCACGGCACCCATTGAAGAAGAAGACAAAAAACATTTTGCAGAGCTTCAGCTACTCACGGCCAAACCCGTTATCTATGTATGCAATGTTGATGATGCATCGGCCGTGAATGGAAATAATTATTCAAATGCAGTATCAGAGGCTTTAAATGGACAAGACACCGAGGTGCTTGTCATTGCCGGAAAGCTGGAGGCCGAAATCAGCGAACTGGAAGATGAAGCCGACAGGGCTGTTTTTTTATCCGATGCGGGCCTGCAGGAACCCGGAGTGAATAAGCTTATTCGTGCGGCATATAAACTTCTTAATCTTCAATCTTTTTTTACGGCAGGCCCCAAAGAAGTCAGAGCCTGGACCATTCGAAAGGGCATGACTGCTCCCCTTGCCGCTGGGGTAATTCACTCCGACCTCGAAAGGGGTTTTATCCGGGCCGAGGTGATGAAATACAACGATTTTATCACCTACAAATCAGAGCAGGGTGTGAAAGATGCAGGAAAATTCAAGGTAGAAGGAAAGAACTACGTGGTTGACGACGGCGACATCCTGCACATCCGCTTCAACGTCTGAGTTTTAGTTGCCGATAAGGTTCGCGCGAAGTTTTATTGCATTCTCGTTTTCTGCAAAAGCAGCCAATTGTTTTCGGATAATTTCTGACGCCACGGCATTTTGGGTTGCTTTTCGCAGCGCTTCGGTAGCTACGGGGGCAAGTCGGAAATTCCAGTGCATTGCTGCATCGATCAGCTCATGAACGATTTGCTCGTTCCACAGCTCAAGTTCCGAAACCACATTGATGGCGTTCATACGGGTGCGAAAATCATAACGACCTGAACAATAGTCGGTCAACTCGCTCAGAAATTCATTTTTTCCGGCCTTTATGGTATGTTTCAACCATGCAATGCGAACATTGAGGCCCGGAAAACCTCTTTCGTGAGAAGTTTTGTTAAGGTATTGGTTCATGTTTGCAGGATCGAGATGCGCCAAAGCATCGAGGGCAGCAATGATGTTGGAGTAGGACGTATCGGCCAGACAGGCAACAGTTTGCTCTTTAAGCGTCGGAAAGTGATGTGGCCCGAGCCTTTGAAGAGCTGCCCGGCGTACCATCACATCGCTGTCGGAAAGCGATTGACCAAATAATGCAATGCTTTCTGCCGCCGAATCGTTTTTGAGCTGCTCGAGCAATTCAGCGCGTACAAGGGGGTGGGCATTTTTGTAGGCATTCATCAGATAAAACTCGCGTTTTGACTCTGTTGGCTCATCCCTTAGACTTACAAGAGCCTCGTATCTGTCCAAAAGCCGTTTGGCATTAAGGTACTGGTCAAGACGCTCATAAACAGAACGGTTGAAGGTAAATGTAGCCGGCATGCGATCGCCGGGGTTGAAACGCAGGTAGAGGATGTTGCCTTCCTTGGGCAAGATGTAATAGCTCAAGGTATCGTCGTTCCAGAAACGATAGGTTTTGCTGGTGGCATCAAGAAAAAATACTTCGAAAACAAGCCAGTCTTTGAAAACAGGCCGGGTTGCAGCAAGCTTCTGTGTTTGTCTTACCCTCATCAGGAGCGACATTCCATAATCTTCATAATCAATTACATAATGTGGTTCCCCTCCCCTTTCAATCCATTGATCGAAAAAAGCATCCATGCTTCGGCCCGTGGCTTCATAGATAGCTTTACGCAGGTCGTAGGTCCAAACTTCACTGTTGGCATGTTTTGTCAAATAAAGCCGGATGGATTTGCGAAAATCCGCATCACCCATTTGATCACGCAGATAGTCAAGCACAAGCGAGCCCTTGGGATACCAACGATCAATGCCTCCCCTGCTGTCGGCAATGGCGTATTCATCAAGTTTACCCGCACTGAGCATGCGCTGATACTCCTTTTGCCGCTCCCATTGGTAATAATCTTCACCGAAATATTTACGTTCAAAAAGCTTGGCATAATAAGTAGCGAAGCTTTCGGTAAGCCACACATCAGTATGACGCAGGTGTGAAAGATAATTGCCAAACCATTGGTGGATAAACTCGTGAACATTGACATTCACATAGTTGCGCTCCCAGAAGGCTCTTGGATCGATGTGAAGATAATCGCCGAAAACTGTGGAAGTTGTGGTTTCCATTCCGGCGTAAAGGTAATCGGCCACCGGCGCCTGCCTATACAATTCGTAAGGATAAGGCACCCCAAACTCTTCCTCACAAAAGCGGATCATCTCATCCATCAACATATAGGTACTTTCAACATTTGCCGCGCGGTCAGGATAATACCACAATTCAACAGGCAGGCCATTGGAAGCTTTAAACGATTTCCAATGATACTTGCCAATGATGAGCGCCGTGGAAAAAAACGGATGCTCCCGCTTCATCTGGTAGTGCCAGGTCGACGTACCGTCTTTATTTTTTTTGACACCAACCCGCACCCCGTTGCTGAATACCTGGTAGCGACTACTAAAAGTGATATGGAAGTCCATGGTGAGACGGTCGTTGACAAAAGGCAGCCATGAAAATGGCCGGTGCGCCCAAATCTGACGACGCATAGTGAAGGTGCTGTCGTTCCAACCCACAAAGTGCAGCTCGGGCGACTTCAAAACCTTATATTCCAGTTCAAGCCTGTGTTCGCTGCCAATCGAACGGCGTCGCGGTAAAAGTACCTGCAGATTTTCTCCTTTGATCTGCCATCGGGCTGGCTGACCGTCGAGTTTTACGGATGAGAAATCAAAACCAGGTGTTAAAAGTTTAAGTGTATCAACATCGGTGCGGGTTGTTTGAAGCAGGAATTCAACCCTGGCCAAAAAAGCACGTGTATTGGTATCGATGCTCATCCATGCGCTGATGTGCTTGTAATCGGCCTGCTTTTCAGGGATATAGCGATTAGGATCATCATGGTAACAAACGACTTGTGAGAAAGAATTCAATCCAATTATTAGTAAAAATAGTATGGCTATCGGAGATTTCATTGCCTAAAAATTTTCGACGAAATTACCTTGCTGAGGCATATAATCAAAAAATTAAAGCCGCTCTTGCGTTAAGAACGGCTTTAATTAGCTGAAATAAAGGATTTATCAGGCCATCATTTGCTTTTCCTTGATGAGGTTAAGCGCACTGCCAGCCCTGAACCATTCAATCTGGTTTTCGTTGTAAGTGTGATTTGCGGGGAAATCTTCTGTACTTCCATCGCTGTGGTGCAGCCTTACGGTCAGGGGTTTTCCGGGTGCAAATTCCTTTAAACCCAATACGCTGATTCGGTCGTCTTCCCTGATCTTGTCGTAATCGGCCTTGTCGGCAAAGGTGAGTGCCAGCATGCCCTGCTTTTTGAGGTTAGTTTCGTGGATGCGGGCAAACGATTTAACCAAAACGACCCTTACTCCAAGGAAACGGGGCTGCATGGCAGCATGTTCGCGCGATGAACCTTCACCGTAGTTTTCGTCGCCTACTACAATCGAACCCGTACCTGCCTCGCGGTAGTCCTTAGCAGCCTCAGGCACAGGCACGTATTGTCCGGAAAGCTGGTTAAGCACGCTATTGGTTTTCTCGTTGAAGTAATTAACCGCACCAGTAAGTGTGTTTTGAGCAATATTCTCAAGGTGACCTCTGTAACGCAGCCAGGGGCCGGCCATGGAAATATGGTCGGTGGTGCATTTTCCTTTGGCTTTGATGAGCAGGTGCATCTGGTTGAAGTCGTCGCCGTGCCATTTGGCGAAAGGCGCCAGCAGTTGCAAACGGGTCGAGGATGGATCAACTGCTACTTCGATGGCCGAACCATCGGCTGCAGGTTCTACATATCCGTTGTCCTCCACAGCAAAGCCTTGCGGCGGGAAATCGATGCCCTGGGGTTCGTCGAGCTTCACGGCTTCGCCATCTTTGTTAATTAAGGTATCTGTCAGCGGATTGAAGTCGAGGCGGCCGGCTACTGCATAGGCCGTTACAATTTCAGGTGAGGCAACAAAGCCGTGTGTATTGGGATTACCGTCGTTGCGTTTGGCAAAATTGCGGTTAAACGAGGTCATGATACTGTTGGGCTCTCCTTTTTCAGCATTATGCCTTGCCCATTGACCAATGCAGGGGCCACAGGCATTGGCAAGGACCACTCCTCCGATTTTTTCGAAAATACTCAAAAATCCGTCGCGCTCAACGGTATAGCGAACCATTTCTGAGCCAGGTGTTACAGTGTATTCCGACTTCACTTCCAGTTTCTTATCCAAGGCCTGGCGTGCTACCGAAGCGGCACGACTGATGTCCTCGTATGAGGAGTTGGTACATGAGCCAATAAGTCCTACTTCCAGTTTTAAAGGCCAGCCTTTTTCCTTAGCAACCTGCGCAAACTGTGAAACGGGGGTTGCTAAATCGGGCGTAAAAGGTCCGTTAATGTGTGGTTCCAATGTTGAAAGATCGATCTCGATGAGCTGATCGAAATATTTTTCTGGTTCGGCATACACTTCCGGGTCGGCAGTGAGGTAGGCCTTGATTTTGTTGGCCTCGTCGGCCACAGCATCCCTGCCTGTTCCACGTAGGTATTCCTCCATTTTTTCGTCGTAGCCAAACACAGAGGTTGTAGCGCCAATTTCAGCACCCATATTGCAAATGGTACCCTTGCCGGTGCAGGATATGTTGTTTGCGCCAGGTCCGAAATACTCTACGATTGCACCTGTTCCACCTTTAACAGTCAGAATTCCAGCCACCTTTAGAATAACGTCCTTGGCTGAAGTCCAGCCACTTAACTTACCGGTTAATTTCACCCCGATCAGCTTGGGCCACTTTAGTTCCCAGGGCATACCGGCCATCACGTCAACAGCATCGGCACCGCCAACACCAATGGCTACCATACCCAAACCTCCGGCATTGGGAGTGTGCGAGTCGGTGCCGATCATCATTCCCCCGGGAAACGCATAATTTTCGAGCACCACCTGATGGATGATTCCTGCGCCCGGCTTCCAGAAACCAATACCATATTTATTGGATACACTGGCTAAAAAATCGTAAACCTCTTTATTGGCATCGTTGGCGGTCTTTAGGTCGGCTTCGGCACCAAATTTGGCCTGGATAAGGTGGTCGCAATGCACGGTACTGGGAACAGCGGTCTTTTTTCGTCCGGCCGACATAAACTGCAAGAGTGCCATTTGTGCTGTTGCATCCTGCATAGCCACGCGGTCGGGGTTGAAATCCACATACGATTTGCCACGCTCGTAAGGTTGACTCGGAAGCTGGTCGGAAAGATGGGAATAAAGAATTTTTTCTGCTAGCGTCAGTGGATGGCCAAGCAGCTTGCGGGCAGCGTCCACTTTAGCAGGCATCTGGGCATAGGCAGCCCTGATCATGTCGAGGTCAAATACCTTCATAATGTTGTTCTGTTAATATAATAACAATATTTTCAAGCTTTTATGCAAAGTTATGAAAGCTTTTTCACTTGTTTAAAAGTAATAGCTTTTCAGCGGTTAAAAACATACTGAATGAGATTGGCACCCATTCTCAGGGCTTTGAGGCGGGTTTCTTCTGAGTTGCCATGCACGGCAGCATCCTCCCAACCATCGCCAAGATCGCATTCATAGGTATAAAAACAAACCAACTTTCCTTCCCAAAAGAGCCCAAAACCCTGCGCAGGCTTGCCGTCATGCTCATGTATCTTAGGCAGCCCATTGGGGAACTTAAACTTCTGGTTATAAATGGGATGGTCTTTTGGCAGCTCAACAAAATCGAGCTCTGGAAACACTTTTTTCATTTGTGGCCGCACAAAGGGGTCCATGCCATAGTTGTCGTCAATATGCAGAAACCCGCCACCAATCAGGTAGTTACGAAGATTCTGGGCCTCAGCCGCATCAAACAGCACATTACCATGGCCGGTCATGTGAATGAATGGAAAATTGAAAATTTCCGGCGATCCTGGTTCAACTGTTGCAATCTGTGGGCTGATATTGGTGCTGAGCTGTTGGTTACAAAATTTGACAAGGTTTGGCAGCGAAGTAGGGTTGGCATACCAATCGCCTCCTCCACGGTATTTAAGCAGGGCAATCTGAACATCCTGCTGAGCAAAAAGACTATTGGTAAAGAATAGTGCGAGAAATAAAACTAAAATCGAATTCTTCATAATTCAGTAACGCAATAACAGGCCTATTGTTTTTTCAGTTGGTTAACTAAATGAACGGTATGACAGGCTGTCAGGGCAGCAGTTTCGGTGCGCAGGCGCGATTTTCCGAGGCTTACAGGTACAAAACCATGCGTCTTGGCCAGCTCAGCTTCGCCCGGTGAAAAATCGCCCTCAGGCCCAATGAGCACCAATACCATAGCCCCCGGCTCAACAGCATCAGCAAGCTCAAGATTTACAGATTCATCAATCCATGCAATAAAACGCTGGCTCTCAGAAGAATTTCTGATCAATTCCTCAAAGTCTGACACTACATTTATTTCGGGCAAGCGCGACTTGACCGATTGTTTCATGGCCGCCACGGCGGTACGTATGAGACGGTCAGTTTTCACAACCCTTCGTTCGGAGTGCTCAGAAAAAAACAAGCTGATTTTATCGATGCCTATTTCAGTGGCCTTCTCTATAAACCATTCCGTGCGCTCGATATTTTTCGTGGGCGCCAAGGCTATGTGTACACCATAAGGCCAATGGTCAAGTCCGGGCCGTTCTGATCCACAAATGACGGTGGTTTTCTTAGGATGCGTAATTTCAATTATTGTGTCAAACAAAAAACCTTTACCGTTGGATATCAGGATTTTATCTCCCGGTTGCATGCGCAGCACGCGTGCGCAATGCATCGATTCTTCCTCGCTGAGCGTGAGAAGACCTTGGGTTGCATCGGGAGCGTAAAAAAGATGCATGTCTATTTTTTTAGCAAAATAAATGAAATTGCCCTTTTAGTAGGTTATGTAATATTTCTGGGGTGAAACAGAACTGCTTTAAGACAGGAATGAGGTTAAAGATGCAGTGAGCTCGAAATAATGTCACTACAAAGGCAATTAAATACTTTAACGCTCCGTTAGGCATAAAACAATTTTATGAAAAAACCTGATTACAGCCTTGCAGCCAAAGCAAGGGAAGAGAAATTCAATACCATTTCGCATGCTATAGGCATTGTGATGGGCGTTGCAGCCACCGCCCTGCTGATCACATTTTCGGCCATCTGGGGCAATGTCTGGCAAATTGTCAGCTATGCTATCTTTGGCGCAAGTCTGATCACACTCTACACAGCCTCAACACTTTATCACGGTGCGAGCCGCCCAAGGTTAAAATATTACCTCAATAAATTCGATCATTCAGCCATCTTTGTGCTAATTGCCGGGAGCTATACTCCAGTGGCGCTTGCCGTTTTAGGCGGAGCAACCGGCTGGGTGCTTTTCGGTATTACCTGGGCCATAGCCACTGCAGGCATTGTCTATAAGATATGGTTCTATTCGCACCGTCATCGCAAAGTTTCGGCATGGCTATACGTTGGTATGGGCTGGCAGGCCATGTTCGTCATCAAGCCTTTGGTCGAACAGTTGCCCGTCTCGTCTTTATGGCTTATCGTTGCCGGCGGACTTGCCTACACTGCTGGTGTGTTGTTTTATATACGCAAAGGAAGGCCGCTCACGCATTTTATCTTTCATCTGTTTGTGCTAGCCGGCAGCCTGTTACATGTGCTTGCCTTTGTTTTCTATACCCTTGCGTAATGGAAAAACCGGTATCTAAATACCGATTATTGGGTATGGCCCAAAGTTAGTCGTAAAGCTAGGTTTGCAAAAAAAATCTTATGATGCAAACCAGAACCACACTAACATTATTCCTGAGTTTTTTGCTATTCCTTAAAGGATTCGCCGAAGGCAATAATACTCCAAATAACTCATTGATATACGGGCAAATAGCTTACAAGGGGCAAGCTATTCCCATGGCAGCTGTTTATGTTAAGGGAACCAGCACAGGAACAACAAGCGACGCGGAGGGAAAGTTTTGGCTGTACCTGAAGCCGGGAAGATACACAATTGTCTTTCAGGCCCTCGGATACGAAACCCAAGTGCTTGAGGTAGTTCTAAACGAACGCGATTCGCGTGATTTGAGGGTCGAACTCGAGGAGCTCTCGCTGATGATTGACCCAGTGACGATAAGCGGCACCCGAATTGGCCTTTTGCGCTATCTTCCGGGTTCAGTGAGTGTATTGGATAACCAGAAGCTTTTGGCTTTACGTGCTGTGAGCAATACCGATGCTTTTCGGCATGTGCCCGGTGTTCATGCAGTAGATGAAGATCCGGCCGGACTACGTACTAATCTGGCAATCAGAGGTCTGGATCCTGATCGCAGCCGTAGCCAGCTCGTTTTGGAAGATGGTGTGCCTGTTGCGCTTGGACCTTATGGCGAGCCGGAACTTTATTATTCCCCTTCAATCGATCGGATGAGCGGAGTTGAAATACTTAAAGGCAATGGTCAGATACTATATGGACCTCAGACTATCGGTGGTGTAATCAATTACCTTACAGCCGATCCGCCTTCTGAAGCTTCCGGTTTTTTGAGTCTAAAAGGTGCTGAAGGTGGATTTTTCAGCGGTCGCTTACACTTTGGCAATACGCTCGGCAACACTGGCTATACTTTCGATTATTTGCGAAAGCAGGCCGACAAACTGGGTGCACTTAATTTCAGGCTAAACGATCTTAATGGTAAAATCAGGATTAAAAGCGGACTTCGTTCGGTAGTGAATATAAAATGGAGCATTTACGATGAAACTTCCAATGCTACATACGTTGGGCTGACGCAACCCATGTTTGACAAGGGCGAAAACGACTTCGCAATTCTTGCGCCCAACGACCGGCTCGACATCCGACGCTATGCCCTAAGCCTGCAACATACGATGCAACTTAGCGACAAATTAAGTTTGCGTCAGCTCGCCTATGCCTACACCACAAAGCGCAACTGGCGACGACAAGATTTTGCTCACAGCGCTAGTGCTTCGGGCCTCACAGGAGTTGTTTGGGGCGATCCTTCAATGCCCGAAGGCGCCATTTTTATGCGAAACAGCACCGGAAACCGCAACAGGGCTTTCGAAGTAGCCGGCTTCGAAAATCGAATTACCTACAACTATAGCCTTGCTAATGCCTCGAACCAAATTGACGCAGGAATTCGCATTCACAATGAAAAAGCTCTCGAACAACGCATCAACGGCAAACTGGCCGAAGCACGCTCAGGCGATCTAAGGGAGGATGAAATGCGCCGAGGATTGGCCGGCAGCTTATTTATGCAGCAGAAAACAAGAATTGGCGAGAAGTTTGCAGCCACATATGGTCTCAGGGCCGAGGCCTTAAATTATCACCGGGAGATTTTACGTGTAGCTGGTAAAGACACCCTCATCAGTGGGCTTACAAAGAACTTTGCGCTTATTCCCGGTGCCGGAATCAACTACAATTTCAACAACAATGCCGGTTTATTCGCAGGAATTCACAAAGGATATGCGCCCCCTCGCATCAAAGATGCTATTTCCAATAGCGGAGAGGATGTAAATCTAGATGCCGAGATTAGCCGCAACGCAGAAATTGGCGTCAGGCTCACTCACAATGATTTGATGTTCACAATGACTGCCTATCATATGAAATTCGACAATCAGGTTATACCGGTTTCTGAATCCTCCGGTGGCCAGGGTGCAGGATTAATCAATGGTGGCGAGTCAGTGCACAAGGGCATAGAAGCGAACATTGTTTACAAATCAAATAAAATCAACGATTTTGATCTTGAAACCGGTATTAGCGCCAGTATTATGCAATCGCGTTTCAGCACTGATCGTTTTGTGATATACAAGATCCGCAAAACGGCACCTTATGATACAACATTACTAAATATTAATGGAAATAGCACACCTTACTCACCATCTGTTATCGCTTCGTTCTGGGCTGAGATGGCTCACAAAAGTGGCATAAGTGCCGGGCTTAGCTGGCAGTTTACGGGAAGGCAATATACCGACCTGATGAATACGGAAAGCGCTGCTGAAATGATAGCTGAGGCAGCTGCAAACCCTGATTTTGGTTATCCTTCTGCAGTAGCGAATGGAAGAATTGGCGCAATACCCTCCTATCAAACACTAAATCTCAGGGTCTGCTACATAGTTCCAAAAACAGGCATAGGTTTCAGTGTTCAGGTGCGCAATCTGCTCGATGAGCGGTACATCGTAACACGCCGGCCTCAGGGAATCAGAATTGGCATGCCCCGAATGATTATTGCCGGCATCGACTGGAACTTCTAATGGAAAGCCGGCATATTATTTGCCGGCTTTTTATTTGGCCGCCGGACTGAATGTGGCCTGATACTTTGCCATAGTTTCAATCTCTTCGCGCGACCAGGGTTCACGGAAATATTCTCCATTGAGGAACATGTTTCGCTGCGAAGCGTAATACTTGCTGGCGGGAATACCCGAGACCCCTGTTGGAATTACGGTATAGCTCTGGCTCCAGTCGCCGGTGTTATAAATATGACGTTGTGAAGCTCCATGCGTTACGTTGTAGTTCTTGTGAAAACTATAACCCATCGGATTCACGGTATGGAAACTTCCACCAACGGGATAAGGTCCTTTGTTGAGACCCAAAAGTTTATCCAGCGCTTTAACCCTGCCCATGGGATGGCTCAGGGTGAGTTGATGAATGTCGCCCCACTTCCAGTTGGCTGGTTTATTTCCCAACTGAGCCGAAAGTTCGGCAACGGCATCTTCGAAGCTTTTTAATACCAGGTCATCAAAATCTTCCACCTCGGGGGTGTTGATGTCATCAACAAGCGATGAGGCTGGATTATTAAAGGTTTGGGTAAAAATGTGACGAAGCAGTCCGCCGCCAAGTTCCGTATAGGCATCCACAACCTCATCTTTAAGCAGATTAGCCATAAAATGCCGGTAAAAGCCATCGAAAATAGCTGGCTGAGGTGCATTGGCAGGCATGCTATAGTCCCAGTTTTCAATCAATGAAAGCGATTCGGAGGCCAGTGGACTGATATCGCTTGAGGATTGCAAAACAGGAACCATTTTTTCGACAAACCACGGTGCAAAAGCCGTAGTCTGATCCATGTGAATATTCATAAAAGCCTCTGCATCAAGCTTGTCATAAGATTCAATCATAGTCCTTATGCGGTCGATACGTGCTGAATTGTCGTACCAGAATCCGATGTAATGTGGATATTCAGGACCTGTGGTGCGGTTGTTGGCCGACGAAACGTAGCCTCTTTCCGGATTAAACTCGAAGGGAAGCTCATCAAATGGAACTGATCCAATCCAGTCGTATTCGTCTGTTTGGCCAGGGTAAACAAAAACTGCATTGCCTGCCTTGCGTATAGGTACATTTCCAGTGACCTGAAGGCCAATATTTCCTTCAGCATCGGCATACACTATATTCTGTGCCACAGCGCCAAAAGTGCGCACTGCATTGCGAAAATCAGTCCAGTTTCGTGCACGGTTGAGCAGCATAATGGTGCGCAGTTCGTTGCTGTAGTCATTTCCGGTCCACCGCATCGAGATTTTGTAATCTTCAACACCTTTGAAGCCGGAAATGATTGGCCCGCGATGTGTGAAGATGTTAGTTTTCACCACTGTATCACCACCTTTAACGGCAATTTTTTCGATACGTTTTTCCAAAGGCAGCGAATTGCCATTATAGCTGTAGTATGTGCCTTCGGAGTTGATGGTTTCAACATAAAAGTCCATTTCGTCAACATACAGATTGGTCATCCCCCAGGCGATATGGTCGTTGTGGCCGCAAATAACAGCCGGAGCACCGGGCAATGCAACGCCTGAAACTGAAAACTCCCCTTCTATAGTCTGGTGAATCTGGTACCAAATGCCTGGAAGCCCAAAACCAAGATGCATATCGTTAGCCAGCATGGCCTTGCCAGAAGTTGTACGCGAACCGGAAACTGCCCAGTTGTTACTGCCATTTCTGATTTCCAGACCAAGACCTTCAAGTTTTTTAGCCGACTCCAGCAATGCGAAATTTCCTGCGTTAGGGTAAACGTAGGTTTTTTGCAAAGCCATATCGGGAAACAGTTGAAGCCATTTTTCCTCGGGCATATTACCGCGCAGTTTGTTAAGGGCAATTTCGTTTTGCCACGATCCAGCCAGATCCCACGACATATAGCCAATCAGATTAACGGTATGGACAGGCTCCCATGGCTCAGGTTTGTATCCAAGAATCGTGAACTCGGGAGGAAGTTTACTTCCCATCTCATTCATACGTTGATTGACACCTGCCGCAAATGCCTCAAGATCAGCCCTCATCTCGGGCGACAGACTGTCGATCACCATCCTCGATTTGTCCGACATACGCAATGCCCTGAGCAATTGGTCAGTTTCGATCATATCGGCCCCAAAAATCTCAGAAAGCCTGCCAAGTGTAACACGTCGCAAGAGATCCATCTGCCACAGCCGATCCTGCGCCATGAGGTAGCCAGTTGCCATATACAAGTCGTGGCTGTTCTTTGCAAAAACATGGGGCACAGCTCTTTCGTCGCGAATGACTTTTACTTCCGATTTTAAACCGATCAGCGACACATTCTTGTTGTAGTCGGGCAAGGCCCTGCGCCCGATGTAGCCTACCGCCAGCAAGGCAATGCCGGCAAGGCCCACGAATACCACAAGTGTGATAAGCAGAATGCGATACAACTTTTTCATAGCTTATTATTGATTTTGAGCTGTTTTAAAACTATCCTTAAGTTCCTCGTCCATTGAGTTAAGCATACTTCTAAGCACCATTCCCAAATACGTAAAGCGCTCTATAGCCGCCTTTTCAAGCTGCTCAACCCGCTTGTCTCCCCGCGCCTCGAGTGCATACACTGCTATGTCCTTAATTCGATCGTGCCGGCTTACCTCAACGGATGGATCGTTTACCATTTCGTCAGGAAGACCCCTGCGAACTGCCTTATCGAATGCCTTTGATACCTCGAATGCAGATTTTGAGGCATTTGCCACAAGGTATTCCGTTCTTACCTTTTCAATGACAGGATTGGCAATCAGTGCCTGATAAAGGGGATCTTCAAAATTTGCAGTGCGGTATATTTCTACTAGACGCTGCTGAAGGTAATCCTCTATAGCAGTATGACGGTTCGATACCAGCTGTATGGCATTACGCTGCGCTTTTTTAAATCCGAGCATCGATTTAAAATTGATCCACAACATGCGCAGGGTGCTGTAGCCGGGCAATGGACGAACATGATAAGGCATGGTGGCGTCGGCCATGAAATGCATCGACCAGCCAAGAAACCGATAACCCCAATAGGGTTCGTTGTGCCTGAAAGCAAACTCCGCTAATGCCCTGAACTGGCTATGGCGATAGTTGAGGAAAGTTTTATGCAGAAATGGCGCAAACTTAAAAACTATGCCCGGTTCATGATAAAAGCCCATATGAAAAGGAGCCTGGCTGCTGTATTCGAGATTTGGATTGCCAAATGTTTGCTTTCCGAAGCCATATGTTTTCCCATAATCGGTATTGTTGTCCTCGAAAAGTCCCAGATCGAATCCATAATCCGGTTCATCATTGGCCGAGTTGAGTACCATATACGGATCGACGAAAATGCCCGGTTCAAGGCCAACATAAGTGCCGGTATTCATGCCGCTTATATTAGACAAGGTGGTCACTGCCTCTGCGCCTATTACAGGAAAATCGGTGCTGCTGCCGGGAGGAGTGTGCAGATACAGCGGCACTTTGACATTTGGGTTAATGCGAATCGCTTTAAGAAAGTGTGTTAAAGCCTCACTATCGTCAATTAAAGCATTAAAAGTAAGTTCGGGCGGTGCAGGAATGTAGTGGGGAATGTTTTCGATACTCCACTTTTCTTGATTAGACAGAAATACGGAAAGCGCTGATTTGTTGTCGATAACAAATTGCTTGAGTGTTTTTGTGGCCACCGGAGAAGCTTTTTTCCAATGTGGATGATGTTGCAGGGCCGCTCCTGAGATAAGTGGATGAGCTGGCCAGGATTTTAGGGTGTTAAAAGGGGTAAGAAAGCAAGCGAATAAAAGAAGAAAAGATTTGAAAAGGCTAGAACGACACATGGCGGGAGTTTTTCTGCAATAGTAGCAATTTATTCTTTCCTTGGGTTAAAATATGCTATTCGCGGGTGGGCAGAGAATAAGGATTATCTCGATATGGCATAAAATGTCAACTATACATTTGATTTGCAATAGTTTAAAAAACCTAAAAAATTACACTTCACTTTTTTTTAACGAAACCCTTGCAGCTTTAAAAGAAGTCGTATATTTGCAGGCCTAAAGCAAGGGAGCTTAGCTCAGCTGGTTCAGAGCATCTGCCTTACAAGCAGAGGGTCACTGGTTCGAATCCAGTAGCTCCCACAAAAAAAAGCGGTCTCTCTGGCCGCTTTTTCCTTTTGACTGGTGGTGGATTCAAAATTCTTGAATTGTTACCCCAGCGCATCGGTTTTTCGTTGTTAGTTTATTTAATTTTGCATCACGCGGGCATAGCTCAGTGGTAGAGCATCAGCTTCCCAAGCTGAGGGCCGTGGGTTCGACCCCCATTGCCCGCTCGTAATGCAGCTTTTGCTGCATTTTTTTTGCAGCATATCAATTTTGTCCTTGTTTTTTCGTAACTTTACTCCAAACCAAATGGACAAACACTATGGAATCCCAACAACTTATGAGGTATGGCGGACTGCTGAAATACGAGCCGCTGAGCTGTGTTGAGCACAACTTACCTATCAAAGATACATGTGTGCTGGAATCGGTCTCGCCTTTTTACGGTTATTACGACGTGATTCCTGACATTCGCAAGCCGTTATATCTTTATCTGATGCTGGAGGGTCACCTTTTTACCAGTGATATAATGCTCGCTGTCAATGCCATCAAGCATAAAGCTGACTTTCCTTTCGATGCCGTGCACGCCTCCATAACTTTTCCCGGTAATGATCCATGCTATTGCATTCGCGTACGCGATCTGGCCTTGTACAGCGATATTGAAAAGCTGCAGGAACTGTTTGTGGAAGAAGGCCTTAAAATGAAACGCAAGCAAAGAGTGATTCAAAATGCCTATGGCTGGATCAGGCTGGACAAGTATTTTTTCCTCGAACCATGGGGCAACGGGATGTACAACGATCTTCAACAAAAGCATCATGGCTATTTTGAGCTGCCCGGTGCAATTAACTGGGATAAATTCGTTGCTCTCACCAACGAAGTGAAATACGACACTAACCTGCTCTACTTCGATGCTGCAAGGGCTTTTACCTTCGAGAAAGATAAAACAGTGGAGCTTGTTCGTATTTATCGCGAAAACATGACCAAAGCGCATCTGGAAGCCATCAGGGATAGATACCTGAAGCTTTTTCCCGCATTTATCTGATCAAGTGGCAGACAAAAAGAACCGGGCCGACCGCATGTCCGCAGTCAGCCCGGAGAATGATTTCTTATTGTATTGAAATAAGACTTAGCTGCCTTTTATCCAGCTGGTTATTTCCTTATCCAGTGGATCAGTTCTTGGGCTTAGCACTTTAACGAGCCTGCCTTGTTCGTCAATAAGATATTTTTGAAAGTTCCAGCTCACGCTACTATCCTCCACCCCATTCAGCTCTTTGGAGGTGAGCCACTTATAGAGTGGGTGCATATCGTTGCCCTTGACCGAGATTTTCGACATCATCGGAAAGCTTACCCCGTAGTTGTCGGTGCAGAAAGCCTTGATTTCGGCATTTGTTCCGGGTTCCTGACTCATAAAATTATTTGCCGGAAAACCGATGATCACAAATTTATCGCTACCATATTGCTCGTATAGTTTTTCCAGCTTGGCATATTGAGGCGTTAAACCGCATTTTGAAGCGGTGTTTACCACCATCACCTTTTTGCCTTTCAGGCTTGATAGCGCATAAGGTTTACCATCAATATCGTTAACTACGAAATCGTGGAAGGCTTTCTGAGCATTAACCGATATGATGCCTAACAACAGTATTGAAAAGAGGATTGCTTTTTTCATTTTATGATGATTTTAACATCAAACAAAACGATAAACAAAAGGTTCATTTGGTCAACCTCTCCGGCGCCAGTTCGGTAAAATCGAAGTCCGGATTATCAAGGAACAGTTTCATGCGGGCCGGTTTTCCGTTGCGGTCGAGCTCGAAGGTTGCAAAACCTTTTGGCAGTGAAGGTTGCGTGACAAATTCCATTTCGAAGGTATCGTAATGCCAATGCGTGAGTTTGGCAATGAAGTCGGGGGTTCTTTTCATCTGAAGCCACAACTGTCCGTCTTTGCGATACACCTGAATGCTATCGTAAACCTTGCTTCCATAGAAACCTTCGTATTCCGTCAAAGCAAGCGAAGGTTTTGTGTTTTTCGTCCTGTCGGCTTCGATACGTTTGCGTTCATCACGGCCTTTTTGTTCGTTTTCATTGCGAAGCTGGAGTATTTCTGCGCTCCAGTCGCGCTCATCGGAGGCACCAAGCAGCACATCAAGCGTTTTATACATCAAGGGGTAATACAAATTGGAAAGCGCATTGGTAAGTATCACAAAACCAACACCTTCTTCGGGTATCATTACGGTTTGCGAGATCATACCATCGTAGCCGCCATTATGCGTAACGATCTTCTTTCCATGATAATCGAACATGCTCCAACCCAGCCCATAGGCACGAAAATGCGTGCTTGGGAAGCGTTCGCTAAAGGATTTACTTATTGGCAATGGGGTAATAGCTTCCTGCATTTGTCTCACACTTTCGGGCGAGAGGATCTGTTGTCCCCTGAACGTGCCGTAATTGAGATTCATCTGCAACCAGTTGGCCATTTCGGAAGCGCTGGAAATCAGCGATCCGGCAGGTCCCATATTGTCCCAGTCAACCCAGGGTATCTGTCTCAACCTGCCATCAACATAGGTATGAGGCTGGGCAACATTGTCTTTTCCGGCCAATGCGCTCACATGCAGGGTCGAGCGGACCATACCCAGAGGAGAAAGCAGGTTTTGGGCGACAAAATCGTCCCAAGATTGCCCTGTGATGACAGGAATCAGCTCGCCGGCTGTGATATACATGATATTGGAATAGCCAAACTGCTCCCTGAAACCGAAAGCAGGTTTCAGAAAACGCGCCTTTTCGATGACTTCGCGCCGCGAATAGGTGCTGCCGTACCAGATTAGGTCGCCCGAGAAGGTCTTCAAACCCGAACGATGCGTGAGCAAATCGCGCACGGTCATCTGATCAGAAACCCAGGAATCGTAGAGTGAGAACCATGGAAGGTATTTACGGACCTTGTCGCTCCATGCAACTTTATTTTGTTCGGCAAGCATGGCAAGTGCAGCAGCAGTAAATGCCTTTGTGTTGCTGGCCACGGCAAACAGCGTGTTCTCGTCCACAGCCTGTTTGGTGGTTATATCCGTTATGCCAAAGCCGCGGGCATAGATGAGATCACTGGTACTTACAATAGCCACGGACATGCCCGGAACGTTCCAGTCGGCAAGGGCTTTGGCGTAGTATTGGTCAAGCTTCTGAATAGTCTTGTTGTCGGGCTGAGCCTGAACAAAAACAGAAAACAGGATGAAAATCAGGACGAATTTTAAATGCAAAAATCTCATTATCAATTTTTTATTTCGTTAATTAATTTTTCTACCACAGGCAGGAAAATCCCTGACTTTTCACGGATGATCAGATTGCTGACGTTTGAGCTGTAGAGGGATGGTTCGGTATTGATTTCAATAATAAATGCCCCGTTGGATGATGCGACAACAGGAAGCTGGTTGGCCGGTTGCACTTCACCTGAAGTACCTATAATGAGCATGCAATCGCAGGCTGAAGCTTCATCGAAGGCGTCGCGGTAGGCCTCATGCGGTATGCCCTCGCCAAAAAAAATAAAGTCAGGTTTTAAAAGCCCGCCGCATTTGGGGCAGGATGGCACAGGTCTGGAGATCAAAATGGGGTCGACGGGGTATTGCCGCTCGCAATCGAGACAAATGATGCGCTGGGCATTTCCATGAAACTCAACGACAGACGAAGAGCCAGCCTCCTGGTGAAGATTATCAATGTTTTGGGTAATGACGCGTTGAAGAATGCCCTGCGATTGCCAGCGGGCCAGGGTTTGGTGTGCAGGATTAGGTCGGGCTCCCCGAAACTTTCCGTAAAACAATTCCTTGATTGCTGCCCACGATTTTTCAGGATTAAGAATGAAAAAACCGATCTCGAGCAGTTTCGGATCGTACTTATCCCAAATACCATCGCTCCCCCTGAAAGGAGGAATCCCGCTTTCGACAGATATACCGGCTCCCGTAAAGGCTACCACATGCTTGCTGCGAAGGAGCGCCTGAGCGGTTTGCTTTACCTGGTTCGAATACATTATCAATATGGAATTTTATTTTCGCTTTTTATCCACTCCTCAAAAACCTTAACTGCTTCATCGCCCAGCAAGGTTTTGGCCGGCAGTTTTCTCTCTGACGACTGCAATGATATCTGCTCATAGAGGTAGGCATCGTCGAAACCGGCATTTGCTGCATCAAAGCGAGAGGCTGCATAATACAATTTACTGATTCGTGCCCAGTATATTGCACTAAGACACATCGGGCATGGCTCGCAGCTGGAATAGATGGTGCAGCCCTCAAGCGAATAAGTTCCCAGATTGCGGCAGGCATCTCGAATGGCCACCACCTCGGCATGTGCCGTTGGGTCGTTGGACGAAGTGACCTTGTTTCTGCCCAAGCCTACGATCTTGCCATTCTTTACAACGACAGCGCCAAAAGGTCCCCCTTCCCCACTGTAAACATTGCTTTCGGCAAGTTTAATTGCCTCAAGCATATAAGTTTCATCTTTCATGTAGCTTAATTATTCTCAGCTGAAATTTAGAGGCCTAAATTTACAAATTGTTGCTCAGGGCTGTTCCACTTTCCTATAAGCGTTGGCTTTTTTATGGCTTTTTCAAGCATTTGAAGAAATTCAGCCCTGGGCCGGGGATATGCTCCAAGACTGGCCAGATGCGATGTTTCCTGTTGTGCATCGATAAGCAGAAAATTGTGCGCTTTCAGAAATCCTGCCAATGCTATAAAAGCTGCTTTTGAAGCATTTGAAACTATGTGAAACATGCTTTCGCCGAAAAAACATGCACCCAGTGAAAGACCATAAAGCCCTCCTGCAAGTTTTCCATCCTTCCACGCCTCAACGGAATGGGCAAGACCTAACTGATGCAGTTTTATAAATGCATCCATGATCTCGTCAGTAATCCAGGTTCCTGAATAGCCGATGCGCCTTGGCGAGGCACAGCCTTGTAATACCTGAGTAAATGATGTATCAAATCGTATCTCAAAAAACCTGTCGCGCATTACTTTTCGCATTGATTTTGAGATGTAAACCTCTTCTGGCCGAAGCATCATTCGTGGATCGGGCGACCACCACAGCAGCGGCTCGCCAGGCTCTGACCATGGAAAAATGCCTTTGACATAGGCATTTAATAAGCGCTCAGGACGCAGGTCGCCGCCCATGGCAAGTAAGCCCATGCCTGTTGCCTTATTAGCGGGCGGAAACCTTAACGAATCGTCCAGCCTGTAAACGGGCATCGGACAGAATTACTTTGTTATAATCAATTGATTGTTAAACACCTGATCACCTGAGCGAACGTTGAGGATATATACGCCGGGTTTGAGTTCCGGTTGAATCATAACACCAGGCTGGTAATCGTCGGCAGCGTAAACATGTCTTCCGCTCCGGTCGTAAATGCTGAGCTGCACAATACTGTTGTTTTCGGGCAAATGGACATAGAAGCCATTGTTTGAGGGCTGTGGGAAAATGTGCAGGCGATTTTTTAGGGTAATTTCCGGTGTTGTTACAGCCTGATCGAACCAGAAAGTAAAATTACCTGCAGGGGCGGCAAGCGGGTATGTAACATTGCCATGAGCAGTAACCGCTTCGAGGTAATAGCTCACGGTATCGCCGGGCAACAAGCCCTGAATGATGCCCATATTCTCGGGGCATGCCATATAAACGGGTACTCTTGTGTATTCAGTTTGTTGATTTTTCTTGTAATACAGCCACATACGCTGTATGGAGGAGGTGGAAGAACAAGTGTTGTAGATATAAAAATCAGGCGAATAGGTTTGAGCACCAGTCACCTTACGGTGTGTGATGCGGGCAAATTTTGGAGCAGGCACTTCGCGGGTTATGCAATGGACGGCGCCGCCCAGCGTGGTTAAGTTGCGCGAATCGACCATCACGATCTTGTAGCCTGGCATGGCCTGCTCGTAAATCTGTTTGGCCAGATTGTCGTATTCAGGGAGATTGTAGGAAGGGACAATCACCGTATTGTTGATAATGAGCGAGTTGGTGTAGGTTCTCATCTCATCGTTTTGTGTTGTCGCCCAGGTCCCATTGGCTTTGGGTGGCGCCGGAATACGGATGATGGTATAAGGTTTGCCAAAGGCATTGAGCAGACTGCGCAAATAGATCACATTTTGCTCAATTACGGGGTAATCCGGCAGATGTTCGGGGTAAGAAGAAACCAAAATAGTCTCGTAATCAAGCACCTTCATCCACATATCAATATGTTTCCAGATGCCTCCGCCTGAGTTATTAAGGTTTTCGAGAAACACAAAATCGTCCACCTGAAAGCGGTCAATGAAAATATTGCGGAGCATGGCCGCGGTGTACTGTGGATTTTGGGTGAGTACGCGCTTGGAGGCAAATCCGCGCTTAAGTCCGTCGAACATCAGATTGCCCCCTTCTATCTGAATGGGAAAGTTTTGCTTCTGCCAAGCCCATTGTCTGGCCAGTTGCGAGGGAATCGAGTCATCTTTTGGGCGGCCATAGGCGTTATAGCCCATATCGACGATAAACCTTTCGGAACCCTGACCGAAGTCACCGTATAAGACTGCCGGACCAAAGTCCCTGATCCATAGCGTTTCGGTCCAGCCGGGAACAAAGTATAAGTTTAATGGCAGCACGCCCCTGCTGTATAGATAGCTGCGAATTTGAGCCGTATCGTAGGGTGCCTGACCCGGGTAATAGATAATCCAGACTTTGCCGGCCTGCTGCGCGGCTTTTGTAATATTGGCGGTAATAGAGTCGCGCGCCGGTGCATAATCCCAAACCAGCAGCACCCCCTCATTTTTTTCAAATTCGGCAGGATTTATAACAGCCACCTGAGCCAGGGATGAGGCGGCACCCAAAAAGGTAAAAGCCAGAATAATGAAGTTTCGCGTAAACGATTTTATCATAAGCCAGATGATCAATCTTATTGAATTACAAAAGGTTTGATGTGCCGAAAATAAACAAAATTCATTTACGCACTTTTGCGGCCAGGTTCTCGTTTGCTATTGTATTCGCCTGAGTGTCCGAAACCAGCCTTTCAATCCCCTTTCGGCATCCTCGAAAGCTTCCTCATTTTCCAGTGCCCATTCGTTATCGCGTATTTGTGGAAAACGGGTGTCGCCTTCAAAATCATGATCAAGCAGTGTAAGTTCAAGGCAGCAGGCCAATGGAAGAAACTGTCGGTAGATGTCCCCTCCTCCAATGATAAAAAGTTTGCTTTCGCTGGCCATTTTCAGCGCTTCATCAAGACCACTCATCACCACTACGCCCTCAGGAAATTTTCTTTCAGAGCGGCTTAGCACAACGTTCCTCCGGCCGGGCAGCGGTCTGTTGGGTAAGGATTCAAACGTTTTTCGGCCCATTACTACCGTGTGACCCATCGTTAGTTTGCGAAAGCGTTTGAGATCGCCGGGTAGATGCCAGGGCAGTTTATTATCGGCCCCAATGGTGCCATTGCGCGCCATGGCAACGATGATCACTATATTACAGGGCTTTGTCATATCGCGATATCGCCTTTTATGTGTGGATGAGGGTCGTAGCCGGATAAAGTGAAATCTTCGAATTTAAAGTCGAAAATGTTTTTCACTTCAGGGTTCAGTGTCATGGTTGGCAATGGCCTTGGTTCGCGGCTGAGTTGAAGCTTTACCTGCTCAAGATGGTTCAGATAAATATGAGCGTCGCCTAATGTGAGAATGAATTCGCCTGGCTTGAGCGAGCATACATGTGCAATCATCATTGTTAACAGCGCGTAGGAGGCGATATTGAAAGGCACTCCGAGGAAAATATCTGCGCTGCGCTGATACATCTGACACGAAAGTTTCCCCTCGGCCACATAAAACTGAAACATGGCATGGCAGGGTGGCAAAGCAGCCTTTCCCAAAGCAACATTTTCGCTGAACGTTTTGCCGGCTAAAGGCAAAACCGATGGGTTCCATGCCGATACGAGATGACGGCGGCTGTCGGGATTTTTCTTAATGCCCTCGATAAGCTGACTGATCTGATCAATGCCTTCGCCGTTCCAGTTGCGCCATTGCGCACCGTAAATCGGGCCAAGATTGCCATCTTTGTCGGCCCATTCGTCCCAAATGGTCACCTTGTTCTGGTTGAGATAGCCGATATTGGTATCTCCCTTCAGAAACCAGAGCAATTCGTGGATAATTGAGCGCGTATGGAGTTTCTTGGTGGTAAGCAGCGGAAAACCCTCGCTCAGATCAAAGCGCATCTGATGTCCGAATATGCTGATGGTGCCAGTGCCTGTGCGGTCGCTTTTTTGCACGCCTTTATCAAGCACCAGCTGAAGCAGATCTAAGTATTGACGCATTTAAAATTAGTGAATTATCCGATGAGCATTCCAATGATTGTTGCCGAAAGCAGCGAAGCAAGTGTTCCGCCCAGCAGTGCCCTGATACCCAGTTTTGACAATAGTACACGCTGGTTTGGTGCGAGCGAGCCAATGCCTCCGATCTGAATGCCAATGGAAGCAAAGTTGGCAAATCCGCAGAGCATATAGGTGGCCATGATCACGCTTTTAGGGTCGCTGAAGGCATTGATAGCCTTGAGTTCGGCAAGACTGACGTAGCCGATGAATTCCGTCATTATCACCTTTTCGCCCAGAAGACGGCCAACAAGCGTAATATCAGGTGTGCTTATACCAATGAGCCACATGATGGGTGCAAATAAATAACCCAGCATAAACTGCAGCGAGAGTTCATTGTAGCGGCCATCCGACCATTGGGCAATGTTATCGTTGAGGTTCAGCAAATCGCCAAACCAAATGCTGATGTGGTTGAACATGGCAATAAAGGCAATGAAAACGAGCAACATGGCTGCAACATTCACAGCAAGTTTAAGGCCTTCGGTAGTGCCGTTGCTGATGGCATCGAGCACATTGCTACCGATTTGTTCTTTGCTTACATCCAGCGTTTTGTCGATCGACTCGGTTTGCGGAACCAAAATTTTTGCAACCACGATGGCGCCGGGAGCGGCCATAACCGAAGCGGCAAGGAGGTGCTTGGCAAATAGTAATCTTTGCTCAGGATCGTCGCCACCCAGAAATGCAATGTACACAGCTAATACGCCGCCTGCCAGCGTTGCCATGCCGCCGAGCATCACCAGCATAATTTCCGACTTGTTCATTTTGGGCAGATAGGCTTTAATCATCAGCGGAGCCTCTGTTTGACCAAGAAAAATATTACCGGCCACCGAGAGGCTTTCAGCTCCTGAAAGGTTCATCAGTCTTACCATGGCCCAGGCCATACCCTTGACTATCTTCTGAATTATACCCAGATAGAAAAGCAAACTGGTAAGGGCCGAGAAGAAAATGATGGTCGGAAGAATCTGGACGGCAAAGTTTTGAAGCGACGATTCTATTTCGTTGGAAACAAAGCTTCTGAACAAAAACAATGTTCCGGCTTTGGTAAAATCGAGCACGAGGACAAACAAATGCCCGAAAAACTCGAAAAACGTTTTGATAAAAGGCACGAAAAGCACACCCAGGGCCAGACCAAGTTGCAACAGAAGTCCAATGCCCACCACTTTCCAGTTTACGGCCTTTCGGTTAACACTGAAAACCCATGCAATGCCAATAAGCACAAGCATGCCGAGCAATCCTCGCAGTACGGTAATCAGGCTGAAACCGGATCTGCGCTCCATATCCAGAATGTTCTTTTTATCGGCTGATGCGCTCTGGGTTTCCGCATTAGGCGTACTTGTCAATTCCAGGGTATCGGCAACCGCCGATGTCTGGCCTACGCTCACCAATGCTGAAGCGCTGTCGTTTGGAGAGGCCTGCTGGGCTTGTAAAAACAAAAAAGAGGCTAAGAGCCCCGAAATCAGAAGTGTTAACTTCAAAAATCTTCCAGTCATGGTATTGTGTTAAAGATTTTTTCGATTGTTGCGCCGCTGTATTTCATCACGCAGCTGCGAAGCTTTTTCGTATTCTTCGTTTTCTATGGCTTTCTGGAGCATTTCTTCAAGCTCGCTCAGGAGGTATTCCGAAAAAGGAGCTTCCTCTTCTGTGGGTTCCTGAGGTTCTGCCTCAATATTTTCGTCTTCCATTACTATTCCCGCCTCCTCGAGTATATGCTCGTAGGTGTAAACCGGACACTGGAACCTGATTGCGAGCGCAACAGCATCGGATGTGCGGGCGTCGATTTCGCTGATTACACCATCCTTTTCGCAACGTAGAATTGCATGAAAAACACCTTCGCTAAACTTATTGATCACAACTTCGAGCAAGTCTACTCCGTAGAACAAGGCGAAGTTTCGAAACAAATCGTGTGTGAGCGGACGTGGCGGCTGAATTTTCTCTAAACCCAGGGCGATGGCCTGTGCTTCGAAGCCACCGATAATTATTGGAAGTCTGCGGTTGCCTCCAACTTCGCCGAGAATCAGGGCATAGGCCGTGCTTTGCGATTGGCTGTAGGTCATCCTGAAAATTTCGAGCCGAACTTTTTCCATCTTTTACCGACGGGCGAATTTTGAACTACAAATAAAGGGAGATAAGCCTCAATATTTGACATTAGCGTTACAAATTTATTAACATCAATTGGTGTAAAAGCATGAAGAAAAATCTCTTTGATGCCATTTAGCTAAGGACTAAATTTGCCCGGTTAAAAAAATTTGTTTGCCGATGCAAACGATTGCAAAATATCAACCAGTACTTTCACAACACTGTAACTTGATAACCAAAGTATAACCAAAACCAAAACCGTTATGATTACTTCCATTTTCTGGCTTATTCCGCTGGCCTCGTTGGTTGCGCTGGCGTTTGCCTGGTACTTTTTCAAAACGATGATGAAGAACAGCGAGGGCAATGACGATATGAAACGTATAGCTCAGTATGTTCGCGAGGGCGCCATGGCCTATCTGAAAAGACAATACACCGTTGTGCTCAAGGTGTTCGGTGTAATGGTTGTCCTTCTTGGAGTGCTGGCTTATTTTAATGTGCAGAATCCCTTTGTGCCTATAGCCTTTTTGACGGGCGGCTTTTTTTCGGGGCTATGCGGTTATCTGGGTATGCGCACTGCAACATATGCCTCGGCCCGCACTGCATGGGGTGCGACGCACTCGCTCAACCGCGGACTCCAGATTGCCTTCCGTTCAGGTGCTGTGATGGGTCTTGTTGTTGTGGGATTTGCCCTGCTCGATATAGCTGCATGGTATTATGTGCTCAGTCAGTGGGTTTACACACCGGCCAATATGGCCAACGGCCTTGAATTTCTTGGGCTGCATTTTGTTCACCCCGGAACAACCGAACACATGAAAATGGTTGAAATCACCGCCACCATGCTCACCTTTGGGATGGGAGCTTCAACACAGGCCCTTTTCGCCCGCGTTGGCGGAGGTATTTATACGAAAGCTGCCGACGTTGGTGCTGACTTAGTAGGTAAAGTTGAAGCCGGAATCCCTGAAGACGATCCGCGCAATCCTGCAACCATCGCTGATAACGTGGGTGACAATGTGGGTGATGTGGCAGGCATGGGTGCCGACCTATATGAATCCTATGCCGGTTCTATCCTGGCAACAGCCGCACTGGGTGCCGCGCTGCCGATCATTTCGGGCGGCGAACAGGAAAAATATGTCATAGCCCCGATGATCGTTGCCGCCGTTGGGATTTTGATTTCCATTCTGGGCATTTTCTTTGTCAGGGCCAAGGAATCAGCAACGCAAAAAAACCTGTTGAATGCACTCCTGCTCGGAACAGGCGGAAGCTCTTTCCTGATTCTCATTGTTGTAGCTGTTCTTGCCTATCTGGGATGGTTTTCCTGGGGCATCTTTGGCTCTGTGGTCGCAGGTCTGCTGGCCGGCGTCATCATCGGTCAGGGTACCGAATACTTCACCTCGGACGAATATAAACCTACCAAGGGCATTGCTCGTCAGGCACAATCAGGTCCGGCTACAACGATTATCGACGGTGTTGCCGTAGGGATGTTTTCCACCTGGATTCCGGTAACCACCATTGTTGCAGGCATTCTTGCGGCTTTTGGTTTTGCCGGAGGTTTCAGCGATTTTTCTCAAGGTGTTTACGGAATAGGTTTTGCCGCCGTGGGTATGCTCAGCACGCTGGGTATTACCCTTGCCACTGATGCTTTTGGCCCGATCGCCGACAATGCCGGCGGTAATGCCGAGATGGCACATCTTCCCAAAGAAGTGCGCGAACGCACCGATGCCCTCGACATGCTGGGCAATACTACTGCAGCCACCGGCAAAGGCTTTGCCATCGGATCGGCCGCCCTTACCGCCATGGCATTGCTGGCAGCCTATATGGAGGAGATCAGGCTTTGGATTGGCAAAATCGCCGATCAGACTGACGGCATCATGAAGGTTGGTGATGTTATTTTCATTTCCGCCCGTTCGGCCGTTGTGCCGGTTGCTCTTGAAGGGCAGCGTATCATTCAGCTCTCGGCAGCCACCATAACCGATTTTGCCGAAGCCTACAACCTTACAATTTTCAACCCCATGCTGCTCGGTGGCATCTTCATCGGTGCCATGATGGCCTTTGTTTTCTCCGCCATGACCATGAAAGCCGTCGGACGCGCTGCAGGTGCAATGGTGGATGAAGTGAGGCGACAATTCCGCGAAATACCGGGTATCATGGAAGGAAAAGCAACCCCCGAATATGCTAAATGCGTTGAAATTTCTACAAAAGGTGCACAGCGCGAGATGCTCGTTCCATCCCTGCTCGCCATTGTAATCCCTGTTGCAGTTGGGGTTGTTCTGGGAGTTTCAGGTGTTGTTGGGCTGCTTGTTGGCGGACTTACAGCTGGTTTCACCCTCGCTTCGATGCTCAATAATGCCGGTGGAGCCTGGGACAATGCAAAGAAGTTTATCGAAAAAGGCAATTACGGCGGTAAAGGCAGCGAAACCCACAAGGCCGGTGTGGTTGGCGACACGGTGGGTGATCCTTTCAAGGACACCAGCGGACCGTCGCTGAATATCCTCATCAAACTTATGTCGATGGTTTCGGTTGTTATGGCCGGCTTAACGGTAAGCTTCAGTTTGTTTGGCTAATTACTGCAAACTGCCCTCAATTGCATCATTGACGGGAAACAACCCGAAAAATGCACTACATTTGAACCACAAAAAACACTAATAATGAGCGTACTCGTTAACAAGAATTCCAGAGTAATTGTGCAGGGTTTTACGGGCAGCGAAGGCACTTTTCACGCCGGCCAGATGATTGAATATGGGACCAATGTCGTTGGCGGGGTTACCCCCGGCAAAGGCGGCACCGTCCATCTGGACCGTCCGGTTTTCAATACGGTGAAGGAAGCTGTGGAGAAAGCCGGTGCCGATGTAAGTGTCATTTATGTACCTGCGGCTTTCGCAGCCGATGCCATCATGGAAGCGGCCGAAGCGGGAATAAAAGTAATTGTATGTATTACTGAAGGCATCCCGGTTGCCGATATGGCAAAAGCCAAAGAATACATTAAAGCGTTCGATTGCAGGCTGATTGGACCAAATTGTCCGGGCGTTATTACACCCGGTGAGGCCAAGGTTGGCATAATGCCCGGTTTCATTCATCAAAAAGGCCGCGTAGGTATTGTTTCTCGCTCCGGAACGCTCACCTACGAAGCTGTAGATCAGCTCACCAAAGCTGGTCTCGGGCAAAGCACGGCCATCGGCATCGGAGGCGATCCCATCATTGGGACAACTACTAAAGAAGCCGTTCAGTTGCTGATGGAAGATCCTGAAACCGAAGGCATTGTTATGATTGGCGAAATTGGCGGAAGCATGGAAGCCGATGCGGCATACTGGGTAAAGGAACATGGCACTAAACCTGTTGTGGGTTTTATTGCCGGAGCTACCGCACCAAAGGGTCGCACTATGGGTCATGCAGGAGCCATTATCGGCGGCAAGGATGATACCGCACAGGCAAAGAAGGAAATCATGCGCTCATGCGGCATTCACGTAGTGGAATCACCTGCTGAGATAGGTGCCAAAATGCTGGAATTGCTTTCGTAATTTACTTCGCAAAATAATAAGAGGCTGCTCCAACGAAGGTTCAGCCTCTTTTTTTTGCACTTACTATTATTGTAAATCGAGCGGAACGTATCTCCACTCAAAAACCGCTGTATCGTACTTCAGCAAACTGTCAGGCCATTCAACGATGTTGCGGTTTAACAGCAAATCGTCGAATTGCTGATTGAGCAGAAAAGCACTCATGATTTGTTCCCCAAGCTGGCGAATACGCTCCTCATCCGCGATAACGGTGTTCAACACTTCCCTGAAGCCGGTAATCTTACCCGCTGCATCGCGCTTAAAAGTCCCCAGCACTCCCCTTCGATTTCCATCAAGTGATCGGGCCGGACGACTGAGATAAAACGTATGCACCTCACCGTCAATGTTATAAAAATACAAAGTGAAGTTTTTGGCCATATTGATATAATACTCCCTGAATTGGGGTTCAAAGCGGGTTGTTGCAGTTGCTTGTGCAGGTTTACGACCAATGTAAGTAACAAGATCGACCAGCAGGCTGTCGCGTTCTGCGTCGCCATAGTAATAATTAATGTCATTGTAGGGAGAGGAAACCTTTTGTTCCTTGTTTGCCGGCCCGCTGCACGAAGCGAAAAGCAAGAAAGCAAGCAAAGCGAGGAGAGCATTTTGTGGATTCATCATTTGGGTATCACTGAATGGTTTATGTATTTAATCAAAAAGCCGGGAAGCTTATGGGCTTCCCGACTTCAGTTCACGGTATGAGAATGGATGGTGTTTAGTAGTACTTCACAATGTGGCAGTTCCATTCGGCCCAGGGTGCAGTCCAATTTTGGGTGCCGACAGCGCCGAGGTAGTTAACTTTCTGGAAGAAAGCGCCGGCCTTTGGAGTATTGTCCCATTTGGCGGCGGTAAGCAGCATAGAGCCGGCAGCCGGTACAGGGTTAATCACGCCATCTTCGAAAACCGAAGGATTGAGGCCGGAGTCCTGCCATTTAGGCATAAGCGTATTGTTGAAAGCGGTAGTATTGAAGTGAGCTTCATAAGCGGCCTGACCTCCCGGGAAGTTGGCATGCGAACGCAGTGCCTGACCGCGGGGGTTGGTGGGGTGCTGTGCACCATTGGAGGGAGCTCCGGTGAAGACGGTACCGGCAGAACCATAACCATTACCACCCCAGTGTTCAACACCGGCAAGGATTACATTGCGAATCTGGAGCTCGTTGTCGAGGAAGGCCTGTCCCGATCCTGCGCGGTCGTCGTCGATGTAAAGACCATAAGGGAAGCCTGTCATGAAGGAGTTGTAAATACTGATGCGCGAGTTGCGGCGCAGCTGGGCAGCATGCTGATACTGAAGGCTAATTGGGGTTTCGCGGTTGGCTTTAGGTCCGACAATAGTCACGTTGGCAAAAACACCGCTGGTAAAGGGCTGGGCATTACTTCCCGATCCGTTGTTATCAACTTCAAACCCATTTGAACCCGACTGGTCTGCAAGGTTTTCACCACGAACTATCAGAGCAAATTGGACGTTTCCGCTGAATCCAAGGTCAACATCAAGATCGTCGTCGAGGTTACGATAGGAAATAAGGTTTTTTGCATTAACGGTGCCGCCAAACCATTCGAAAGCGTCGTCGAGGCCGTAGGAGCACATCACGTTTTCGATAACAGTTCCACGACCAACACTGCCAAGGGTGAGCGAGTTCACTTCTTCATTGGGATTGATTGGCACACCGGCAAACTCGATACGAACATAACGCAGGATACCGCTGTTGTCGTCATCGTTGTTTCCACCATGGAATCCGCCGTAACCGCCTTCCAGTTCAGTAGGCTGTCCGGTAGCTTCTGTAATATTGTTCTTTGCGCGTCCGCAGATGACCAATCCACCCCAGTCGCCGGGGTTACGAAGACCAGGTGCACGCTCCGAAGTCATTACGATTGGTTTGTCAGCAGTACCGTCGGCAATGATACGGCCACCCATCTGAACGATTAATGTACCTTTCGATTCGCGGTTTCCGATTACCAGCGTACCGGGCTGAATGGTAAGAACAGCGCCATCCTGAACGCGAACGAAGCCGTTGAGACGGTAAATTTTATTTGCATTCCAGGTTACATTACCAGTAATGTTTCCGGTTACCTGAACAATCTCTTTTACCTCTTCAACAACAGTAATGGTGAAAGTTTTCAAACCGGAGTAGCGGTCCAGCTTGTCGATGGCCTGGAACGAAAAATTGACTACCGTTCCGGGAGCAGTTTCAGTAATGTTATAGGAGAAATTGAAGGTTGAGGTAGTTTCACCATTGTAGTTTTCTGTTCTGAAAGGCACACCATTTTTCAGGATAACCAGCTGCTTGAGTCCTTCAGGCGCATTGAGTGTTAGAACTGTTGCAGCGGTTGTGCCGGTGAGTGCATTGAGGGTTTCGGCGCTAAGGGTGATGCTGGGCGGATCGCCTGCTGGTTTTTCATCCTCTTTTTTGCAGCTTGTAAGTACAAAGCCGATAGTTAGCATAGCGAGAATTACTCCCGAAACGCTCTTTACAATCTGTTTTTTAATGTTCATAATGGATACGATTTGGGTTTAGTGTTTGATGGGCCAAAAGTACCGACCGCAGTTTGCCTTGCTGTTAAATGTAGTTTAAGCAAATTGTAAACGTTTGTGGATGTTTATTAAGGCAATGTTAACCAGCTAAAAAAAAACCAGCGCCCTGGGGCGCCGGCATGAAAAAAAGCGGGGAAAATGGTTAATCTTTTAAAAGGTGTATGTCAACCCAATGGTATAGTTTCTGGGCATGGCGTTCGACTGAATCTGCTGATCGTTCTTGCGGTCGAAAATTCCGTCCTGATTTCCATCCTGAAGTAAAAGCGCAGGTGCACCAAGGAGGTTGCTCACACCAGCCTTGAGCTCAATTTTCTCTCCAAAATTTTTTGTGATGGTCAGGTCGAGAAGGTTTCTGGGCATTTCATAGATATCCGGATAGTCGTCGAAGCCAACAATATAAATGCGCCGGCCGATAACATTGAATAAGGCCGTAACATAGGTTTGCGTGATGGGATCGCTGAAATAAAGACCAGCGTTCACAATGTATGGTGATTGCCCAAACAACGGACGCGATTCATATTTTTGACCGATGCCGGCGCTTCCCAGCTTCACCTGGCTGCGAATAAGCGAACCATTGAACATGACACTGAGTCGGTCGACGAAACCTGAATTTGTATATCCTTTAAGAGATTTACGCACTTCGGCCTCCAGACCCACGGAATAGGCAGAAGCTGCATTGGCGAATGTGAAGGTCTTGATACCGCCAGAGCCACCTCCGGGAACAAAAGTTGTTTCGATGGGTTTGTCGAAGAGTTTGTAAAATACCCCGAAATTGACAATTTCGTTGGCAGAGGGATACCACTCCCAGCGAATGTCAAAGTTATCAATGGTGGCATTAACTATAGTATCGTTGCCTTTCTTGACCAGGTTGTAGTTGAAATCATAGAAGCCGAAGGGTGCAAGCTCCCTGAATTCGGGACGGTTTGTTGTCCTGCCGTAAGCGCCGCGCAAAACCATATTTTCGTTCAGATTGAATGTAAGGCTGGCCGAGGGCAACAGTCGAAAATCGGGTAGGTTAACGTTAATCGGATCGTTGGTGAGGGTGAAGCTATTCAGTATTTGCTTGTTGTACTCAGCCCGCGCTCCGAAAGTAAGGTTAAAACGAGGTCCAAGCGGTGCAAACAGGGCTACAAATCCTCCAAAATTGTCGTTACTGGCAGAGTAAGAGTCACTGGGATTTGATTGCTCGTCAATGGCGATTCCGCGGTTGCTGTTGATATTTTGGGGATGAAAAAGCGAGTCGATGCTCACGCTCAGCAGCTTTTGATCGAAATTGGTGATGCTGGCGCGCACATAACCGATATTTCTGGCATCGAACCGACGATCTTTGATCTCCGCAAAAAGGCCGGTGTTCAGCACAGGCCGGATGCCTGCAACTGTTCCAAGTTTCAGCGAATAGTTAACGTTGGCGGTGTAGTTGTGCTCGCGCATCTCAGAAAAGAATCTTCCCAGAAAGTAAGCTGCAGCCGCCCCAAAGGGTACATATAATGTGTTCTTTAAAGAAGTTGTATCGAAATCCGATCGGTATCGCCTGTAATCGGGCTCATCGCGATAAGCGAAGCCATAACCCAAAACCCAGTCGAGGTTGTTTTTTTCGTTGAATTTATGATTACCTGTTAACTGAGTAGTGTAAACACCTCTATATATTTGATAAAATGAGTGGTTGTTGGCGTTGTAACCAAAGTCGTAATGCGGTCCGGTGCGGTTGATGTATTCGGACTGGCTAAATTGATTGTAGAGGTTTTTCCATTCGATGATATGGTCGGGTTTGATCGACCAGGCAAAGTTTTGCAGAAGGCCTATCCGAATGTTCTGAACATGGCGCTCATCGTTGAAGCGGTAGATAACGCTGCTTCCGGTTACAGGATCCCAGGAATTGAAGTCTTTTCGCTTTATGTCGAGCACATTTTTGCTGTTGCTGTAGCTGACCGAAGTGATGCTGCCAAGAAACTGTTTGCGCGGCAGTTCGAACCTTTTGGAAATATTCAGTGAGCCGCTGTTATTCCACAAGGCAGGCAGTTCGTCAGCAACCCATGCATTGGGCAGCATACGGCCTGCGGCGGTACGTTTGTCGGGGTCGTTGTAGATTTTCCTAAGATCGGCGGGAAAAGCTGATGGCAAGTTATATTTTCCGGAGTTGAAACCGGTCCAATACATATTTTCCTGTGGCGCGCGCTTGAAACTTCCCATGCTTACACCTTCAACAAAGCCGGCATTGTAGCTAATCTGAATATTTTCCTCGTCGGGGATTCCTTTTGTGTAAATCTTGACTACGCCGCCGGCAAAATCACCCGGAAGTTCCGGCGATGGGCTTTTATAAATCATGATCCTGTCGATGAGGTTGCTGGGAATGATATCAAACGAAAACGACCTCACGTCGGCCTCCATGCTCGGAGCGGTTACGTCGTGCAATAAAACTGTATTGTAGCGCTCACTCAGACCGCGTATGTTAATAAAACGTCCATCAACTACAATTACGCCGGGAACGCGTTTAACCACCTGAGCTGCATCGCTGTCCTGCGAACGTTTGATCTGCTGGGATGAGATTCCGCTTACCACCTGCTCTGCCGATTTGATCGAGCTAATGAGTGCAAGGTCGGTATTTGTGGCACGACGTGCGATTACTGTTACACCCTCAATCAAAAATGCATCGCTTTCGAGCTGTATGTTCATCGACAGCCGCTGACCGGCACTCAGCCTGACGTTTGGAAACTCCTGCGTTTTATACGAAATATAGGAGCATACGATAGTATAGGTACCCGGCTGAATATTAGGCAAAGTGTAATTGCCATCCAGATCGGTGGAAACGCCAATCGTAGTACCTTTTATGTAGATATTCGCTCCGGCAAGCTCCTCACCCGTTGATTTGTCGGTCACTTTTCCGGTCAATATGGCAGTTTGGGCTGACAGACCGAGCGTAAAAAGCAAAAGAAGAAATGTGAAAAGAACTTTGATAACCTTCATTTTCCCTGCTAAATTTGGCGCAAACGTAGGTCAGTGCTATTAGTTGAGGGTAAAAGCATTGTTAACTTATTGTTACGTGATCGGGTTATGATAAACAGACTTTACGGAGAAAATTTATTCATTGCAATTCAGGTAATATCGAGCGTATATACTTGAATATCAACATAACAAAACGAGACCTACTATAATAAGGATAGGCATGATCTAAAAACATAGAGCAGGATGCTGTCGGTTAACGGTCAGAATCAATCAGGCAAAGGATGGACATCCTCAGCAAATGATCCGATTTATCTTTAGCTTTGCAAGTCACACGATATCAAATCCATTCAGCCAATGAAGAAAACGCTCTACCTTATTCTTTTCATTCTGTCTATAGCATTAAAACCTGCTTCGGCAGCATGGCTCTACAATGAGCCTGTTGAAGTTGTTCAACCCGATGGCACAGTTCTTAACCTTCTTGCCACTGGCGACGAGTTTTACAACTGGCTGCACGACGCACAGTTATTCACCATTGTCCAGCACTCTGAGGATGGCTTTTATTATTATGCCGATCTGGTTGACGACGAGCTGGTGCCCTCCCCTTTCAGGGTTGGAAGCATTGATCCTGCCAGCACCTATCTGAGGCCTCAGTTGCTTGTTTCGGTCGAAAAGCGCAATGCCATCAGGCATAAGTGGGAAACAGAGTTCCGCTTCGCCGAGGGCGTACGCGGCGACAGCAGGGCCAACGGACTGTTCAACAACCTTGTTATTTACATCCGCTTTGCTGATCAGGCTGAATTTACGCAGGATACAATCGTCAACTGGAACCGTTTCAACAATAGTTCGCCGAATTACAACTCGATGTTTAACTACTTCAAGGAAGTCAGTTACGGCCAGCTTGATCTTTACAGTTACTTCTACCCTGTTCCGCAAAATAATATCATACGTTCATACCAGGACAGTTTTCCGCGCAGCTATTATATGCCTTATAACGCCACCACCAACCCCGATGGTTATCAGACCGATCAGCAACGCACTCAGCGCGAGCATACGCTGCTTGCCAATTCGGTCAACTGGGTAAACCTCAATTCGCCGGTACCAACAAATATTGACCTCGACTACAACAATGATGGACGTGTTGACAATGTGGTTTTCATTGTTCGCGGGGCCACCACAGCCTGGAGCACGCTGCTTTGGCCACACCGCTGGTCGCTCTATTCCCAAACCGTATTTATCAATGGTAAAAGGGTCTGGGATTTTAACTTTCAGCTCGAAACCAGCCTCCAATCCAGCGGAGTAGGCGTTCTTTGCCACGAAATGTATCACTCGCTGAGTGCTCCCGATTTGTACCGTTACACTACGACAGACATCACCCCTGTTGGTCCTTGGGACGTTATGGCTTCCAACAACAATCCGCCGCAATACATGGGTGCGTGGATGAAAAGAAAATATGGCGGCTGGATCGATAATATTCCCGTGATATCGCAAAGTGGCGTTTATACCCTCAATCCGCTTCAGAGCAGCACCAATAATGCCTACAGGATAAACTCCCCCAACAGCAGCAGCGAGTTTTTTGTGCTCGAATACCGCCAGAAATCAGGAACTTTCGATGGCACCCTGCCTAAGAGCGGACTCCTCATTTATCGGATTAATCAGGCGGCAGGAAATGGCAACGCTCAGGGACCACCGGATGAAGTGTATATTTTCAGACCCGGAGGCAGCCCTACCGCCAGTGGCAATCTGAACGACGCTGTGTTTGGAGCCAATTACAACAGAATAGAGTTCAACGACTTTACCAGCCCCAATGCTTTTTTACAAAATGGTGGTCCGGCAGGTATTTTCATCTCCGAAATTTCAAGCACTGGCAGCACTATGAGCTTTAAGGTAGATTTTCCGGAGCAGCCGGTTTCGATTCCAACATCCAGCGTTCGTAATGCCTGCGTGGGCGAAAACATCAGTTTGATTGACCGTTCCACAGGGCTGCCCAACAGCTGGACCTGGCAGATTTCTCCTACAACCTTCACTTTTGTCAATGGCACCAACGCCAATTCGCGCTTTCCTGTGGTGAAATTCGATCAACCCGGTCCCTACACGCTTTCCCTTACTGTTTCCAATAACCTCGGCATACATAATACCGTATTGGAAAACTGGTTCTTCATTGGGCCACAGGCCGGATATTTCGAAGACAATTTTGAAAGCAAAGCCTTCACCGAGGGATCGTGGTTGGTTCACAATCCTGATAACGGAGTGGCCTGGGGTCTGCATCCAGTGCAGGGCAATGGCAGCAATTATGCTGCTGGCATAAATTTCCGAGACTATTTCAGCATCGGCCAGCGCGACCGACTCATCTCCAAACCCTTCGATTTCAGCAATATGTCGGCAGCCTATTTAAGTTTCCAGCATGCCTATGCTCAAAATTCGCAGTATCCCCAGTTCAGCGACTCGCTCAACATTCTCTACTCCACCAATTGTGGTCAAAGCTGGACCGCATTGACGCGATTCGGCGAAAACGGAAGCGGCAATTTTGCCACACATCCTCCAACCTCGCAGGTTTTCTGGCCTCAAACGGCCAGCGACTGGTGCGGTGCGGGCTTTGGAGCGCCATGCCAAACCATTGACCTTAGTTTCCTTGCCGGACAACCCTCAGTTCGAATCGCTTTCGAAACCGTGAGCTATTTCGGAAACCCCTTGCTGATCGACAATGTTATCATCAGTCAGTTCGTTGGGATTGATCCGGGAGAGAAAACGCCGGAGGCCCAAATTATTTACAATGCCCAACAGAAAAGGCTGTATGTAACGAAATCGACAAATGGCAACGCAACGCTCGAAATACACGACCTGATGGGCAGGCTCCTTTCGACTACTCAAGTCAATGGAACAAACATTAGCCTACCAATTGACCTTCCATCGGGCGTTTATCTTATCAGACTCAGCGACAGTAATCACTTCGTCAGCAATAAGATAGCCGTGAGATAGGAAATTATAAAACTAAAGACAACAAAACGAATAGCCGGAAAATTTCATCCGGCTATTTTATTTTTCTCAGAAAACTTAAAAACGGAAAAGGTTTTTTAGTTTTGCAAAAATTTTCGTCATGGAAGCCAGAGAAAGAGTAATCAATCGGGCATGTGAGTTATTTCCTGTGGTTGGCATTCGCAATGTGACCATGGACAGCCTGGCCGCTGATCTGGGAATGTCGAAGCGAACCATCTATGAGCTTTTCGGGCAAAAGGATAACCTTGTGCTCGAAACCTTCAGGCAAATGATTTCGCTTGAAAATGAGGAGCTTTTAAACATCATCAGCCAATCGGAGCATGTGGTTGAAGCCTTGTTCAGAATTATGAAACGTAAGCGAGAGAAGCGCCTGGGGTTTTCTCCTCTGTTCATCGAAGATGTGGGAAAATATATTGAGCGCATTCAGGAAATGTTTTACACCGACAAAAGTGACCTTTCGCAATACTCGGCGTCTTTTTTGCTGTTGCAACAGGGCATTGCACAAGGGATATTTCGTAAAGAAATAAACATAGCCCTGGTTGACAACTTCTTACACGAGATGATGAACATTATTCACATGAGTACCAGAATTCGCTCATTGAAGCCCAACGACACCGACATACTCATCAACATCTTTATCCCATATTTCCGTGGGATCTGCACCTCCGAAGGTCTTAATTTGATGGATCAGTTTTTTATCACAAATCATATTCTAAATGTAAAATAATGAAAGCCAAACACTTCTTAACACTATTGTTGCTTCTTGGTGCTTTCTCCATGCAGGCAGCCGATGCCCGAAGGTTCAGTCTGACCGACGCCAGGGCCTGGGCGCTTGAGCACAACCGCAACATGAAAGCGGCAGGCTATGCACTCACCAAGTCGGAGATGGCCTTGAGGGAAGCCATTGCAAACGGCCTTCCACAGGTGAATGCCAATGCCGACTACAGCAATGCCCTTGGCGCCAAAATTGTCATTCGCTTCAACGAAAACATGCCGCCGAGCGAGATTGATATCAAGCCTACGAGCAATTTATTTTTCAATGTAAACCAGTTGATATTCAGTGGAAACTATATCGTCGGGATTCAATTGGCCAGGCTATCAAAAGAACTTACCGAGCTCAGCCGCGAACGCACGGAGCTCGACGTGATAAGCGCCGTGACCGATGCTTACTACATGGCGCAATTAACAATGGAGAGTCGCAACATTCTGGAACAAAATGTCCGGAATCTGGAAGCATTGTACGAGAAAACCCTTGCTATGGCCAAAGTAGGCATGATTGAGAGCCTCAACGCCGAACAGCTCGAAGTGCAGCTGAGCAATCTGCGCAGCAGTCTTGCTTCGCTCGAAAGGCAGCATACCATGGCGGAAAACCTTTTAAGGCTGCAGCTTGGCCTCGATCCGGAGACACCCATAGAGCTAACCGACAAGTTGGAGACGCTGATGCAGGCGCAACAGCCAGTGTTGCCCGATGTAAAATTACGGCTTGATAAGCAGATCGACTTTAAAATGATGCTTCAGCAGGAGAAGCTTACACAAAAGCGTGTCGATCTGCAGCGCGCAGCGGCACTGCCCACACTGGCAGGTTTCTACCGATACACCTATAAAATATTGAAACCTGATTTCGATATGACCCCAAAGAATATAGTCGGTCTGCAATTACAGATACCCATCTTCTCGAGCGGAGTGCGCTATTATAAAACAAGGGAAGCTAAAATAGACCTGCTTACTATTGAGAACACCAAAGAACAGTTGAGCGACCAACTCAGGATTCAGGAAAAACAGCTGACTTTCAACCTCAACAGTGCGCTCGAACAATATGAAAATCAACGCAAAAGCATTGATGTTTCGCGCAGGGTTTACCAAAGTTTGAAAAACAAATATGAAAACGGAATGATATCCGGCCTGGATCTTATCAACGCCGACAACAATTACCTGCGGGCCGAATCGGACCACCTGAACGCCATGATGCAGGTGCTGAGCGCCAGGCTACAACTCGATAAACTTTACGGAAATCTGAAATAAAAACATTAATATCCGAATACATGAAAACCTTTAATTACATCATCATCCTTATCCTGATGACGGCCACCTTTGCCTGCACGGGAAAAAAGAAAGAAAGCGCAACACAACAAGCAGTTGCCGAAAAGCTTGAACCTGTCGAGGTTATGCCCCTGGAGATGAAGGACATATCGCGCGATGTGGAATACACCGCCAACCTTGCAGCCTATGAGGAGCTTCACCTTGCACCAGCATCTCCGGGTCGGATTGATAAAATCGAAGTTGAAGTAGGACAGCGTGTTCGCAAAGGACAGGTATTGGTTAAAATGGACCAGACACAGCTGAGGCAGGCCGAGATTCAACTGGCCACGCTTGAAACCGACTATCGCCGGCTCGACACCCTACGCAAACTGGGCAGCATCGCTCAGCAGCAGTTCGATCAGCTGCGCACACAACTTGAAGTACTCCGCAAGAACGTCGATTTTCTACGCGAGAACACCCAGCTCAGGGCACCTTTCGACGGTGTTGTTTCGGGCAAGTATTTCGAAAACGGCGAGATGTACACTGGCGCCCCGTCGGCAGCAGTTGGTAAACCTGCTGTGGTTTCGCTGGTGCAGATAAACCGGCTTAAGGCCATGCTCCCGGTATCGGAAAAATACCTTCCACTGGTAAAACGCGGAATGGAGGCCAAGGTTTTGAGCGATGTCTTTGCCGGCGAAACCTTCACAGGTAAAGTAACAAATGTTTATCCTACGGTTGACCCTATGAGCCGTTCGTTCCAGATTGAAGTGACCATCGAAAACCGCAACGAAATGCTTCGTCCCGGCATGTATGCCCGCGTAACGCTTGCACTCGACCGCGATCAGGCCTTCCTGCTCCCAAGCATTGCCGTGCTTAAGCTGCAAGGCTCGAACGACCGTTACCTTTTTGTCGAAAACAACGGTATGGCACGCAGAGTACCCGTGCTTATCATGAAGCGATACAACGATATGGTTGAGGTTTCGGGCGAGAACCTCAAGCCAGGCGACAGAGTCATTGTTTCCGGACAGGCACGACTGCTTGATGGTGCCAAAGTAAAAGTGCTGAACAACTAATCTGGCACAGCCATGAGTATCTATAAATCAGCCGTCAACAAGCCCATCACCACCTTCATGGTGTTTACGGCTGTCATTGTAATGGGCATTTATTCGCTGATGAATATCTCGGTTGACCTTTATCCCGAAATTGACCCGCCCTTCCTCACCGTAATTACCTCCTATCCCGGTGCCAGCGCCGCCGACATTGAAACCAATGTCACCAAGCGTCTTGAAGACGCATTGAACACCGTGGACAAGGTGAAAATGGTTCGATCCACCTCCAGCGACAACCTTTCGGTAATCACCCTCGAATTCAACTGGGGTGCTGACCTTTCGGAGGCAACCAACGAAATCCGCGACCTGATCGACCGCATTTATGCCCGCATGCCCGATGGCGCTGATCGCCCCTCGATTTTCAAATTCAACACCAATATGATGCCTATTGTTTTCTATGCCGTTACGGCAAAAGAAAGCTATCCGGGCCTCGAAAAAATTCTGGATGAGAAAATCGTCAATCCGCTTAACAGGGTTGAAGGTGTGGGTTCGGTTTCGATGATCGGCGTGCCAAAGCGTGTTGTATATGTGGAAGCCGACCCCCGAAGACTCGATGCCTACAACATGACCATAGAGCAGCTGGGCAACAGTATCGCCGCTGAAAACATGAATATGCCCTCCGGCAATGTGCGGATGGGTAAAATGGAGTACCAATTGCGCGTTATGGGCGAGTTTGGGGAAAGCAGCGAACTGGACAAGCTCATTGTAGGCAACTACGGCGGAAGGCCGGTTTATTTGCGCGATGTAGCCATAGTGCGCGACTCGCTTAAGGATAAGTCGCAGGACGAGAAGATAAATGGAAGCACAGGTTTGAGACTTTTTGTGATGAAGCAATCGGGTGCCAACACTGTGAAAGTGGCCCGTGACATCAACAAAAAGATGGCCGAGTTGCTCCCGACGCTTCCACCCGACATCAAGGTAGAGCAGATCCTTGATACCTCAAGCTTCATCAGGGGTTCGATCAATAACCTTGCTGAAACACTGATGTATGCTTTTCTCTTTGTGGCACTTGTGGTCATCTTTTTCCTCGGCAGGTGGAGAGCAACATTTATCATCCTGCTCACTATACCCATCTCGCTTATTGTTTCATTTATCTATCTGTTCATTACCGGCAATACCATAAACGTTATTTCGCTCACCTCGCTGTCCATTGCCATAGGTATGGTGGTTGACGATGCCATTGTAGTACTCGAGAACATTACGAGGCATATTGAGCGTGGTAACAGTCCGCGGGAAGCGGCTATTTACGCCACCAACGAGGTATGGCTGGCTGTAATCGTAACAACTTTGGTTGTTGTGGCCGTGTTCTTTCCGCTCACACTTGTAGGAGGCCTCACCGGCATGCTGTTCAATCAGTTAGGCTGGATTGTAACCATTACCGTTACAACCTCCACACTGGCCGCCATCAGCCTTACGCCCATGCTGTCGTCGAAAATGCTCAGGCTTCGTCCTGTTATCCAAAAACCCAAATGGTATCATCATCAACGCGCCATTCTGCCTTTCCTCAACTGGGTAGATGACTTCTATGTAAACACACTCCGTTGGGTTCTCAGGCACAAAACAGTAACCATGATCATAGCGCTGGCCATCTTTGTGGGTTCGTTGATGCTGATGCGCTTCGTAGGCACCGATTTCCTGCCCCAAACCGACGAATCAAGGCTTACGGCCACTATAGAGCTTCAAACGGGCACGCGCGTTGAGGAATCAATGAAAACCGCCCGTAAAATTGAAGCTATTATCAAACAGGATTTTCCTGAAATTGAAATTATGGCTGTAACTTCAGGTGCTGACGATGAGGGAACGATGTTTTCGGCCTTCCAGCAATCAGGCTCAAATATTATAAACCTGCTTGGCCGTTTGTCACCTGTTGAAAAGCGCGACCGCTCGGTATGGAATGTGGCTGATGCATTGCGCGACCGCATCGCCGAATTCCCTGAAGTGGTCAATTACAATGTAAGTACTGGCGGCGCCGGCATGAGTTTTGGCGGCGAAAGTCAGGTAGAAATCGACGTTTTCGGCTACGATTTCAACACCACGAACCGCATTGCTGAAGAAATCCGCACGAAACTCTCTTCGATAGAGGGTGCAAAGGACATTACAGTCAGCCGAAAGAAGGACAAGCCCGAACTTCAGATTCATCTCGACAGGGAGAAAATTGCCCTTCACGGTTTGACAACGGCGCAGGTTTCGGGCATGGTTCGCAATCGTGTCAACGGTATGGTTGCTTCGCTTTTTAAAGAAGAGGGCGACGAGTATGAAATTCGCGTGCGTCTCGCTGAACAATACCGTAACAATATCACCCAGCTCGAAGAGCTTACCATCTTTACGCCTCAGGGTAAGAAGGTTAAACTTAAAGAATTGGGCACAATTGATGAAAACTGGGGACCTCCGGCTATTCAACACAAACGTAAGGAACGCGTGGTTACAGTAACTGCAAAGCCAAGCGGAACTTCGCTCGGTCAACTTGCCGACAAAATTATTCTCACCCTCAAGGAAGTGCAGCTCCCTCAGGACGTGACTATTCAGGTTGGCGGAGCATATAAAGATCAGCAGGAATCGTTTCAGGACCTGGCACTGCTTATGCTCTTGAGTCTTGTGCTGGTATTTATCGTAATGGCTTCGCAGTTCGAATCGTTCACCATGCCATTTATCATCATGTTCTCCATTCCTTTTGCTTTCTCAGGCGTAATTCTCGGTCTATTGTTGACCGGCACCACCCTCAGTGTAATTGCGGCACTTGGCGCGGTACTGCTCATCGGTATTGTGGTGAAAAACGGCATTGTGCTGGTTGACTTCACCAATCTGTTGCGCGACCGCGGCGAAAGGCTCTATGATGCCATTGTCAACGCCGGCCGTTCGCGTCTGCGTCCCGTGCTTATGACGGCATTTACCACCATCCTGGGCATGTTGCCGTTGGCACTCAGCACCGGCGAAGGTTCCGAAATCTGGCGACCTATGGGTATATCGGTTATCGGAGGTCTGGTTTTCTCAACCATCGTAACCATGGTGGTAGTTCCGGTGATGTATGCGGTAATGGCGCGTACGGGCGAGCGCGACAAGCTTATGAAAGTGCGTCGTAAGTTTCAGGAGCAGAACTTGTAATAACCTAACGTAATCTGAAGAATCATGAAAGCAATAATGATCGTTTTTAATATAGCCCATTCCGAACGCGTGGATTTTGTCCTCGACCAGCTTGGCATAAGGGGCTTTACCTGGCTCGACGACGTGAAAGGCCGTGGCAGCGTTAACGGTGAGCCCCGCATGGGCACACACACCTGGCCCGAGATCAATTCAGCGGTTTTTACAATTGTCGAAGATGAAAAGGTTGATCCCCTGCTGGAAAAGATCGTCAAAATCGATGCCATCAACGAGGAAGTTGGGATCAGAGCGTTTGTGTGGGATATCCTGAAAGCCGTGTAGAGCAGTTTCCTGTTTTCCTATTTCAAAGCCCGGGAGTTTTATTCCGGGCTTTTTATTTTTCGCTTAATCCTCGAGCATTATGAACCTGTCGTTCACGGTAGCCTTGAGACTTTTATTGAATGGGTCCCAGCGAAAATAACGACGTGGCGTTGTGGCTGGGCCAAGTTTTTGATTTGTATAGTCGTTCATCATATAATCGAAGGTGTATGCCGCGTACAACCGTCCGAGGTAAGTGATAAAATTTCTTGCTCTTTCAACGGTTAGTGTATCTACCTTCAATTTATAGTCAATTTTGCCCGTCATGAACCTCATCGTAAAATAACCATCATACTTATCGAGCACATCGTGTGTGGCAAATAACACCACTGGTTTCTTCAGATTAAGGTCATTTAATTTGTTGAGTTCAAGCCAAACGCCAACGTTCAAACCATTGATGGTAAAGTCGTAGGTATAAACGGTTTCGCCCACCAGAACTTCATCTTCAACCGGGCTGTAGTATTCCTGAATCTCCATCTGGGCCAGATTGAGGATATAGGCCGAAGAATCGGTTTTCAGAAAAGCTTCGGTCTGATCCTCCGTATAAACATTGAGACCATATTTTCGCAATTCGGATAGATAGCTCTGTCCAAAGAGGTTCAAAATAGTCTGTCTGTTGAGCTGTGGCAACAAAATTGTGTTTTCAAGTAAGCGGGAATCCTCCAAAGCCTGGGCATAGGTGAAGCTGTTTCTAGGGTATTCGGATTTTTGGTTTACAAGCCAGACTTCTTTTGGGAGCAAAACGAGCACCGATTTTTCTTTTGCCCTGAGGGCATATTTACGGGCCAAATTGCGCTCCGGCGAGCAGGACCAGGCGGTAAAAAAAACTGCAGAGGCAACAAAACAAAAGAATGTCAGGCGGAGGTACCGCATACGCAATGGTTGTAGGGCAAAATTAAACAATCGCAGCAACAGCATGCGATTATTAGCGCAAGCTGAGAAAAATTTCAGGCAGTTTGCAATAGCTGACGGGCAAACTGTTCGCCATAGGCTTCGGCCCGGGCAAGGTCTTCTTCGGCTGGCGAAAACTTTACGAAAACATCGGTATCAGTGTATTGCAACTTCAGGCTCTCGAGATTGGCACGAATCAGTTTCATAGCCTCGCCACTCCAGCCGTAAGAACCAAAACCTCCTGCAAGCTTTCCTTTATCGCGCAAGGGATTGATTACTGCAAAAAGCTTGTATATGGGAAGAAGGATATTTTGATTGATTGTCGGGCTGCCGACGATAAGTCCCGACGACATGGTGAGTTGCATTTCGAGATCGCCTATGGAGGTATGCTCAATATCTTCGGCATAGGCTTTCACAATGCCCGATTTTTCGATGCCTTTTGCGATTGCCTCGGCAATGGCGCCCGTTTTATGGTAGGCCGAAACATAGGGAATATAAACCCTGTGCGGCTGAGGTAGCGCCAGATACTCCCGCGAGTATTGCTCCGACAGGTCAACATAGCGTTTCCATTGACTACGAAGAATAGGACCATGTCCGGTGGCAACAACATCAATTTCCAAAGGCCTGATGCGCTCAATGGCCTTGAGCATAAACTTGCTGAATGGCTTCAGGATAACATCGAAATAATATTTGAAAGCATCGTCCCAGTTGCCTACAAGGTCGTCAAACATCCTGTCGTCGGCATAGTGAGCGCCAAACGAATCGCAGGTAAACAATACCTTATCTTCAACAAGGTAGGTGTACATGCTATCGGGCCAATGAAGATTGGGGGCAGAAATGAAACGGATGGTTTTATTACCAAGACTCAATTCTTCCTGGTCTTTTACCTGTATGCTTTTAAACGGAATGGAAACCAGATCGTTGAGATACCGGATGGCGTTTCCTGTGCCAACAACGGTGGCCTGAGGGGCTAATTCGAGCAACTTCTGCACACAGCCCGAATGGTCGGGTTCGGTGTGGTTAATGATGATGTACTGCAGTTCGGAAGGGTTCATCAACGAACGCAGTTTGGCTTCATATTGCGGCCAGAAGCGTTCCTTAACAGTTTCTACTACAGCCTTTTTTTCAGCATTGATGAAATAGCTGTTGTAAGTGGTGCCATACTTTGTTTCCATCACCACATCAAAGGTCACCAAATCCTTATCAAGCGCCCCTATCCACTGAACATCAGGCTTTACCTCAAGAACAAACGGCTCCATAAGTTTCAAAATTAATCAGGCAAAATTAGCCCAAAAAGCGCATTGAATGGTTCTAAATAAGCCTCTAAGGTCCATACAGCTCAGCCCTCTCTTCGTTGTGCTGACCAATAAAAACATTGAGGCATAACCGGAAAGGCCAAAGAATAGTAAGGTGGTTTGCCAATTCTACTTTGGATCAAGAGCAGCCACTTTCAGAATTTTTTTAAAGATATCGGTATTGTCGTAAACACCGCTGAATTGCGAGGCCCCTGCACCAAAAGCATAAACGGGTACAATTACCCCGGAGTGATCGTCGGAGGAAAAATGAAATTTGACACCTTTATTCCGCTTGTTTTGGCCGTGAATAAGCGTAAGTCCTCCGGTTTCATGATCGGCCGTAACAACAACCAGTGTTCCGGGATTTTTCTCAGCAAATGCCACTGCAACACCAACCGCTTTGTCAAAATCGATCATTTCGTTGATGAGGTAAGTAGAGTCGTTGTTGTGCCCGGCCCAGTCGATCTGTGATCCTTCTACCATCAGGAAGAAGCCCTTATCGTTGCGACTATCCAATGCTTCGATGGCTACACGTGTAGCTTCGGCAAGGGTATAGTTTGTTCTTTTTGCAGCGGGAGCGGGATGTGCAGTATCGGTCAGCACAAGTAGCTTATTGAAACCCTTCCCGCTTTTTGGCAGACTTTCGAAAAATGCGAAGCCATTATCTTTCATTTCACTCACCAGATTGCGACCGTCTTTACGACGCGTAAAGTTGTACAATCCCCCACCGATTACAACATCGACAGGCGATTTCACAAAATCGGCGGCAATTTCCTGTTCGTTTTTACGCGAGATGTTTTTAGCCACAAAATCAGCGGGTGTGGCATGTGTTACGTCGCAGGTAACGGCAACACCTGTGCGGCGACCATCGCGTGCAAAAATATCAAGCAGACTGGGCACTGCCGTGCTGTCGGGCCCCATACCAATCATGCCGTTGCGGGTTTTGTAGCCTGTGGCAAGGGCAGTTCCACCGGCACCGGAATCGGTAATTTTGTGTGTATAGGAATCGGTGCTGATGAGTCCTATAACAGGTGCCTTGAACATGGCGGGCATTTCGCCGGTGGCCAGCTGCAGCGCATGGGCCTGTGCCAGCCCCATCCCGTCGCCAATCATAAAGATGACGTTATTAACAACAACAGGCTTTTCAACAGCCTGTGAAACAACACCTTTGGCTCTGCGCTGCGATTGAGCCGGCAGCACTGCCATGAGGGCCAGGAAAAGAAGAGCAAAGGAAAGTTTTGTTTTCATACGTTATCTGTTGATGAGGTTAGTTCGATCAGGGTAATTTCGGGTAAAATTCCAATGCGGCCGGGATATCCAATGCTGCCAAGCCCGCGGTTGACATAAAGGGTTTGACCTGAATCTGATTTGTAAGAACCAGCCCAATGTTTGTACACATACTGGGCAGGACTCCATTTAAATCCCGGTATCTCGATGCCAAACTGGAAACCATGGGTGTGGCCTGAGAGCGTGAGTCCGATATCGCTTTTTTTATCGGCTACCTGAGCACTCCAGTGGCTGGGGTCGTGGCTGAGCAAAACTTTTACAGGAATATCTTCTACACCATTTAATGCCGCCCCGAGATCGCCCTTTCGCGGAAAGCGGGCGTTGGAGCTCCAGTTTTCGACGCCTATAATGGCCAGTTTTTCGTCTCCTTTGATCAAAACTGCCGATTCGTTGCGCAACAATTTCCAGCCTGAAGCCTTATATAAATCATACAAGTCTTCCATATTCTGCTGCTTTTCAAGCTCGGAAGGCCATTTCACATAATCGCCGTAGTCGTGATTGCCGAGAATAGCATACACGCCATAAGGTGCTTTGAGTCGCTTCATCGATTCACGAAAACGTTCAGCCTCCGTGGTAGTGTAATTTACAAGGTCGCCCGTAAAAACAACTACATCAGGTTCGGCGGAAAGGATGTCATCAATCGCCTCTTCGAAGGCATTAACATCCGACCACGATCCCAGGTGAAGATCAGAAATCTGAACAATCCTAAAGCCCTCAAAACTCATTGGCAATCCTTTGATCCCAACAGTGATTCGCTTTATGTCGAACCGGTGCACCCACCGAAACATACCTGTAAACATGGTAGTTACAACCAAACCACCGGTGACAAGTGCCATCTGCTGCAAGAATTCGGAACGTTTGTATTTCCGGGCACCGGGAACGGAATCTTTGGTTTTGGAAAAGCTTATCCATGCCCAGAGTCCTTTCAGCCATTTGAGAATGTCGGCAAAAAACAGAATCACCGCCATGAAAAATTTTGCTACGTAAAAGCTGAAAATGCCGCCATAGACAAGGTTTCGCACCCAGGGCAACCAATCATAGGTTTTCAGTGCAAAAGTTATTACTGAGGCCGAGATCAGTGCAGCCAAAGGCAACCAGTACACCAAAATCAGAACCGATTTAAGTATTCTGTTGTAGGTGAATAGCTTACGTTTAAAAACGCCCCATACATACAGATCCAGAAGCATCAAAAAAACGAAGACCGGGTATCTGCCTGCATTTTTGGGGAATACGGCGAGCACTAAAAAATACCCCAGCACCAGTAAAACAACAGCCAGAGAGTAAGAAAAGAGGTGTTTGCGCAGAAGTCTCATAAATCCGCGGCAAAATTAGCCACTTCCATTTTACCCTAACATTAAATAACCTTAAAATAAGCGGTTTAACTTTCCCGGAATTCTTTAAACTGTCGTATCTTTATGGATCATTTAATCAGCGAACCAATAATTGACCAACAAACATTAACCTTAAAACCTTTCATTATGGCAAACTACAAAATTGAAGAAATTGAGGGTATTGGCCCTGTTTATGGCGAAAAGCTCCGTGCTGCCGGCGTTAATAACACCGACAAACTGCTCGAAGCTGCAAAAACAAAGAAAGGCAGAGCTGAACTTGCCGAAAAATCCGGTTTGGACGAAAAGAAGATCCTGAAGTTTGCCAATATGGCCGACCTTTTCAGGATTGCCGGTATTGGGTCGGAGTATGCCGAGCTGCTCGAAGCCGCCGGGGTGGACACTGTGCCTGAGCTCGCCCAGCGCAAACCCGAAAACCTCACCGCAAAAATGGAAGAGGTGAATGCGGAGAAAAAACTTGTGAGACGCGTTCCGACGCTCACAGAGGTAGAAAAATGGGTTGCACAGGCCAAAGAACTGCCGAGAGCATTGGAATACTAATTGCTAAAAATCACATTACCAATAAGGTCGGAAGTTTTCCGGCCTTTTTTTGTCCTATTTGCGATATTCGCGGCATTGAAGTAAAATACGGAATACTTTTTCCGGCAGTTTTGTTTAATTGACAAATTACACCTGCATGAAACCTAAACGCTTCATTTTATTTAGCCTGATCATCCTTCTTCTACCATTTTCCATTACCGCCCAACCCGATCCCCAACGCATGATGCAGCCCGTGAAAGTAAACGGCAAGGTGATCGACAAGGCGGACGGAACAGCGCTGCCAGGCGCTCACATCATTTTCAGGCATATACGCGATACGAGTCGGGTTGTGAGAACAACAACAGACAACAACGGGCTGTTTAGCTTAAATATGCCAAGAGGGCGCTACAACCTGCACACCTCCTACGTAGGCTTTAAAGCCGACGAGCGCCAGCTGACCATCATCGAGGAAGTGAACAACCTCGGCAACATTGCCCTCGAAAAGGCCGACGCCATGCTGAGTGAAGTCACCGTAGCCGGCGAAGCGGTTCAGGTGAGGGTAAAATCCGATACACTGCAGTTCGATGCCCAGGCCTATAAAACCAATCCCGATGCCACGGCCGAAGACCTTGTTAGAAAGTTGCCAGGCGTTACAATCACTCCTGAAGGCGTTCAGGCACAGGGCGAAACGGTTAGACGCGTGCTGGTTGACGGACAGGAATTTTTTGGTGACGATCCCAATATAGCATTACGCAATTTGCCGGCCGAAATGATCAGTCAGGTTGAAGTCTTCGACCAGATGAGCGACCAGTCGCGCCTCACGGGATTCGACGATGGACAGCGCACCAAAACCATCAACATTGTTACGCGCCAGGACAGGCGCAGCGGTCAGTTTGGGAAAGTGTATGCCGGATATGGCGAAAATGGACGTTTTCAGGCGGGACTTACCACCAATATTTTTCTTGGCAAGCGTCGATTCTCCATACTTGGCATGAGCAATAACATCAACCAGCAAAACTTCAGCACGGAAGATCTGTCGGGATTTTTCTCCAGTGGTCGAAGCGGAGGTGGTGGTGGGATGCGGCAGTTTGTAGGTGGGGGTGGATTCCCCGGCGGCAGTTTCAACCGTGGCGATTTTCTGGTGGGTCAGCAAAACGGCAACAACACAACCCACTCCTATGGCATCAATTACACCGATGTCTGGATGGATAAAGTGAATGCCAATATGAGCTACTTCTTCAACCTGGCCCGCAACACTACCAACCAGACACTGGAGAGACAGTATTTCCTGAACGAAAATATCAACCGTCAGTACGACGAAACAAGCAATAGCAGCCGCGATAACTATAACCACCGTTTAAATGCGCGTCTTGAATACAAGATCAACGACAACAACACCATCATGCTTATTCCCCGTTTCAGTGCGCAGAAAACCAATTCGGATAATTTCACAGATGCGAGCATGGTCATGTTGACGCAATCAATTGGAAACCATACGCTTACGACTTACGATCGGAAATGGGACGGTATAAACTTTGGAAACACGCTGATTTACCGGCTCAGATTAAACGAAAAAGGGAGATCAGTTTCAGCAAGAATTAATAATAATCTGAATAACAACGAATTACTTTATACGCTTGATGCACTCGAATGGACAGGTGGTATCGTCCTGAATGTCGATACAACGCGACAGCAATCGACAACTAAAACGCTCAATCAGAGCCATTCGGGTAATGTCACTTACACCGAACCTGCAGGTAAGAACGGCATGATTCAGGTTTCGTATAACCTTTCCTACACCGATAATACCAGCGAACGTCAGACCAATGATTTCGACATCATATCCGGTGCTTACAACCAGCTTGTACCCGAACTCTCAAGCGACCTCAACAGCGGCTATCTGACACACCGTGCAGGAGCGGGCTATCGTTACCGCACTGAAAAATACAATTTCCTCGCAGAACTGGCATGGCAGCAGGCTAGTCTGGAATCGCAGCAAAAACTACCGTATGTCAACAAAACAAACTACAGCTATGGTAACCTTATGCCTTCGCTGCAGTTCAACTATAACTTTTCGCGTAGCGAAACAGCCCGCTTCATGTATCGTACATTCACCAACGGCCCTTCGGCTTCGCAGCTTTCCGATGTGGTGGACAACACCAATACCCTGCTCCTTTCGAGCGGTAATCCAAATTTGCAGCAAAGCTACAGCCACTTTCTCACCGGCAGCTACAACCTGACGCGTATTGCAAAGGGCAAATCCTTTATGGGTTTTGTTTTCATGAATCTCACCGAAAATTATATAGGCAACTCGCTCATTATTGCCCGCAACGATACGCTGCTCGAAAATGGCTACACCCTTCCGGCAGGTGCACAATATACCAGACCTGAAAACCTCTCTGGACTCGTCAACCTTCGCTCCTCACTGACCTACGGCTTCCCGTTCCGTAAGATCAAAAGCAATGTAAATCTCACAGGTGGTTTTGCCTGGACACGCACACCCAGCCTGATCAACAAATTTGAAAACCTCACGAATACCTATACCACATCCGGAGGCGCAACTTTAAGCAGCAACATCAGTCAGAATCTGGACTTTACACTCGGCTACAGGCTCAATCATCAAACCACGCGAAACAAGCTCAGGCCCCAATCGGACAACCAATATTTTTACCATGTGGGTGAAGCGCGGGTAGCATGGACAGTCAGGAAAAAGTGGGTTTTGCGCAGCGATCTCAACAACCTGTATTACACAGGTTTAGGAGATAATTTTAATGAAAACTATTGGCTTTGGAACATTAACCTGGGCCGGAAGCTGTTCGAAAACAACCGGGGTGAAATTACCCTGGGCGTGTACGACCTGCTCAACCAAAACCGCAGTGTAACCCAGAATGTCACCGACACCTATATCGAAAGTGCCCGCTACAATGTACTCAACCGCTTCCTAATGCTCACTTTTACCTATAACTTCCGCAACTTCGGCGCACAGAACCAGCGCTCACAACCGCAGCAAAACACGCAAGGACCCCCTCGCGATATGATGTTTCATCTACCTCCTATGTAATTTTGGCAAGGATCATCATAACATTCTTGTTTGCAATAAAATAAAAAAAACCGCCTTCCGGCGGTTTTTTTGGTTTTGGTTATGATTGTTCCTAGAGAACGCCCTGGTCCATCATCGCGTTGGCTACCTTGAGGAAGCCGGCTACATTGGCGCCTTTAACATAGTCGATATATCCGTCTTCCTGTGTGCCGTACTTAACGCATGAGTTGTGGATATTGCGCATGATTTCGTGCAGGCGGGCGTCTACCTCTTCGCGGCTCCAGGAGAGCTTCATGGAGTTTTGGGTCATTTCGAGGCCTGAAGTGGCTACGCCGCCGGCATTTGCAGCCTTTCCGGGAGCAAAAAGGATTTTGGCATGCTTAAACACTTCAATAGCTTCCGGTGTGGAAGGCATATTGGCGCCTTCAGCTACGCAAATACATCCATTGGCCACAAGCTTTTCGGCGTCTTCCTTGTTCAGCTCGTTCTGGGTGGCGCAAGGCATGGCTACGTCAACCTTTACTTCCCAAGGGCGTTTGCCGGGCACGAATTGTGCTCCTGGGAATTCAAGCGCGTAGGGTTTCACAATATCCTGATTTGAAGCACGCAGCTCGAGCAGGTATTCAATCTTGTCGCCGGAGATTCCGTCAGGATCGTAGATATATCCGTCAGGTCCGGAGATGGTTACAACTTTTGCACCCAGTTGGTTGAGCTTAGTGATGGCACCCCATGCTACATTGCCGAAGCCCGAAACAGCAACAACCTTATCTTTAAAATTCTGACCGCGGGTGGCAAGCATTTCCTGAGCAAAATAAACGGCGCCAAAACCGGTGGCTTCCGGACGGATGAGCGAACCACCCCAGTTGATGCCTTTACCGGTAAGCACGCCCACATGTTCCATAGTCAGCTTTTTGTACATGCCGTACATATAACCGATTTCCTTTCCGCCAACGCCGATATCACCTGCAGGAACGTCGGTTTCGGGACCGATAAGACGCCACAGCTCGAGCATGAAAGACTGGCAGAAGCGCATGATTTCGGCATCCGATTTGCCCTTGGGATCAAAGTCCGATCCGCCTTTGGCACCACCCATCGGCAATGTGGTCAGGCTGTTCTTGAAAATCTGTTCGAAACCCAGAAACTTCAGGATGCTGAGGTTTACGCTGGGGTGGAAACGCAATCCGCCTTTGTATGGTCCAATGGCGTTGTTGAACTGAACGCGATAACCCAGATTGACGTGGACTTTTCCATGGTCGTCAACCCATGGCACCTTGAACATAAGCACCCTGTCGGGCTCAACAATGCGGTCGATAATGCCCTTGGCTTCAATCTGAGGGTTCTGGTTTACAACATCCTCGATAGATTCGAGCACTTCGCGCACTGCCTGCAGATACTCCACTTCACCCGGATGCTTTTTCTCCAGGTCGTTCATGATTTTCTCGAGATTCATAGGTTTTGGTGTTAGGTGATTGAATCAGATTATTTTTTGTGAACTTTTCACAGTGTGAATACTTTAACACTGCAAAAGTAGCGTTTTTAAATCTACATAACCAAATAAGAAGTCCTCAAAATGATCCACCCAAAGTATATTGGAAAGAATCTAAATAAACCGGTTGCAAACGTTTGAAAATAAGCAATTGTTACCGCAACTTTTTACAAAGGAACAACCCACGATGAGAGTAACCAAAGCCGTGAACCATACCTTTCGTCGAATAGCCGCTGTGCCCGGTGCTGAAGTTCAAATTGCAGCCTGTGTTCGTTGGCGAACAGCATGCCAATTCCGAGCCCGCTACGGTTGTCGAGTCTCAGATTTTTGATTTGTTCGTCGCTGCTGAGCAATAACTCGCTTCCAGCGATGAAGTAAAACTCTCCGGCATCGAGCTTGTCGCCTTGCAAGGGTCGCTCGGCCACGATACGATAGCGAAGGCGATGCTGAAAACTCTCTTCAAAAAAACGCTGTTCAATTCTGGCACGGTGGGCAAGGCTCCAATTACCCGTGGGTGTACGAAAGCTGTATTGCCAAATGATTCTTTTTTCGGTATTTGCCTGATCCAGTGGTTCTTCCACCCCATACAAAAAGCCAAGTGTTATTCTTCTTCCACCTACTAAACGTCGATTTATGAAACCCTGAGCTTCGGCAAGCAACAGCCTGCCGGCATCAGAATGGTTTCCTTCACCCAATTGCCCCATACCAAATCGGGCAACAAACTTGGTGTTCCACGACCACTGCCCGATAATGTTACCGGATAAACTAATATCTGGCTCCCAAACCATGGGAACCTGAGCACTAAGTCCTGTTGCAAAAAAAATCGCAACAAATAGGATCGCTGATATTTTTCGTACCATCAATACAACAAGTGTCTATCGTCGGGAGGTACAACTTCGCGCTTGCGTAAAAGTCTTCCATCTTCATCCATTAAAAGCTCATAAACGACCAGCCGTCCATCTCCCGATTTTACCTCCATTTCGACCTCGTAACGCACGTTTACACCTTTGTGACCAGGATTGATTATTTCCGGTTTGAAGGATCGATTGATAGGATCTTTCCACGAAAATTGCCGCTGTGCTTTCAAAATCCTGTATGGTGAGCCAAGTCGATTGAACTCCTCTTGCATGGTTTTGGTCATAAGCTTGCGAAAAGTTCGGTTAGAAATGGTCTGTTCGATATCCTTGAATCCACCAAGGCTATCAAATTCCAGACTCCAGCGGCTACCTTTCCAATTAAACTTGGCTTCGAAGGTCGTTGCACTGCTGCCAGTTTCTTTGTAGAACCTTGCCTTGCTGATGTGCCCTGCGAGCTGATCCAATTGTTCGAGGGCAGCCGAAGGAAATTCATGCCTTTGAACCCTTCGCTCCAATTCCTGCTTGAATTGCTTCTCCTGTGCATTTGCCAAAAGCGGCAAAACCAGAAGTAATATTTTGATGAGTTGAGGTAAACGCATATTACTGGTTTACTGCAAATTTACAAAGCAGGCCTATAATGTTTCTCAAAAAAATTTTGGTATCCGCTTGCCTGTTTCAAAAATGCCATAATTTTGGCTGCACAAAAACGAAATCAATGCACGTACAATTCTGGTGGTGGCACAGAAGTTTCTTCCTTTCAAGCTGAGGAATTGTACGACCATTAACAATACATGAAAAGGTCTGTCGTCCGCGGCAGGCCTTTTTTGTTAACATAAAGCACTATGAAACTACAATTAAGAATTTTTCAAACTGAGGGCGATCTGAGCACTCCATTGGGCATCTACCTTGCCCTGCGCGACCGCTATCCCGGAGCACTGCTGTTCGAAAGTTCCGACTACCATTCCGCCACCGACAGCTCATCCTTCATTTGTCTTGATCCCATAGCAAGTTTTCGGGTGATTGCTGACGAAATTCGAATCAACCGACTGGATGATCAGGAGTTGCGTATCCCGGCGAGAAAACAGGAGTTTATTAACCATCTGCTCGCATTTTTAAGCAGTTTTGAAACAACGGAAACTGTCCCGGCGGGAGGATTGTATGGTTACATAGGGTACGATATGCTGCAGTATTTCGAGGATGTGAACCTTAACATCAGGCATGCTTCCGATTACGCACATCCGGGCATGGCAATGAGTGCTTACCGTTTTGTGCTGCACCTCAACCATTTCAATGACAGCCTCACCATTTACGAATTCATCCCCGATGGCACTGATTCTCAAATGGATAAGCTGTTGGCGGCCCTGCGTCTGCAGCGAAACCTGAGTTTTCCTTTTGGCGTGAGCGGTGCAGTAGAAAGCAATATGAATGATGAATTTTTCCTCGACATGGTCAACAAAGCCAAACAGCATTGTTACAGGGGCGATGTATTTCAGCTGGTGGTTTCGCGACGATTTCAGGTTGGTTACACCGGCGACGACTTCAATGTTTACAGGGCACTGAGGCGCATCAACCCCTCACCCTATCTGTTTTATCTCGATTATGGCCACTACCGCATTTTTGGCAGTTCGCCCGAAAGTCAGCTGCGCATCAGAGAGAGCAAGGTCAGCCTGAACCCCATTGCCGGAACATACCGACGTACCGGTCATACCTCTAAAGATGCCGCCCTGGCTGAAAAACTAAGCAACGACCCAAAGGAAAATGCCGAGCACGCCATGCTGGTCGATCTGGCCCGCAACGACCTGAGCCGCAGCTGCAAAAACGTAAGCGTGGAAACCTTCAAGGAAGTGCAGTATTTCAGCCATGTTATCCACCTGGTCTCGAAGGTAAGCGGTACCCTGCGACGCCCTGATGATGTGTTGCATGTGGTGGCCGATACTTTCCCGGCAGGAACCCTATCAGGTGCCCCGAAAGTGCGGGCCATGGAGCTCATTGATGCCATAGAACCCCAAAGCCGTGGTTTTTACGGAGGAGCTGCAGGCTTCATCGGCTTCAATGGCGACGTCAACCTGGCTATTCTGATCCGCTCCTTTCTTAGCATTCACCAAAAGCTCTATTTCCAGGCTGGTGCCGGTGTGGTGGCTGCTTCGGTTCCCGAGAACGAACTGCAGGAAGTGAACAACAAACTTGCAGCCCTGAACAACGCATTCAATGTTGCATCAAAACACTGATTTTCAATGAAAATACTTGTATTCGACAACTACGACTCCTTCACCTACAATATCGTGCAATACCTCGAACAGCTCACCGGACTACTCCCTGTGGTGGCGCGCAACGATAAAATTGGCCTCGACGAAGTGGATGCCTTCGATCGCATTGTACTCTCCCCGGGGCCTGGAATACCCTCCGAATCAGGACTTCTATTGCCACTGATTCAACGCTTTGCCCCGCACAAACCCATGCTGGGCATATGTCTGGGACTGCAGGCAATGGCTGAAAGCTTTGGCGGAAAGCTCATCAACCTTGGCCAGGTGTATCATGGTGTGGCTACAGAGGTAAGGCTGACTACTGACAATGAACCTCTTTTTCACAATGTGCCGGAAACTTTTCCTGCAGCGCGTTATCACTCCTGGGTGGCCGACCGCCGTTCACTGCCCTCATGCTTCAGCATCATTGCTGAAGACGAAAACGGGCTGGTGATGGGCATCCGACATCGCGAACATCAACTTGTAGGATTGCAGTTTCATCCGGAATCCATTTTAACACCTCATGGCAAACTTATGATTGAAAATTGGTTAAACAGCTGAAATTATGAAACATACACTCGAAGCGCTGCTCAATCACCAGACACTTGGATACCAGGAGGCAAGGGAAGTGCTTACGGCACTCACGCAAAACGCTTTCAATCCGGCCCAAACTGCCAGTTTCATCACGGTGTTCCTGATGCGGGGACTCGAGGTGGACGAACTAGCCGGTTTCCGCGATGCCTTGCTCGATTTGTGCACCAAAGTTGAGCTTGGCACCCACGAATTCATTGACCTCTGCGGCACCGGCGGTGATGGAAAAAACACATTCAACATATCCACCACGGCTTCGTTTGTGGTGGCAGCGGCCGGCTACAAAGTGGCAAAACACGGCAATTACGGCGTGAGTTCGGTGAGTGGCTCATCAAATTTGCTGGAGCACCTGGGCTACCGCTTTTCGAACGACACCGGCAAATTGGCCACAGAGATCGAGAAAACGGGGATTTGTTTTATGCATGCTCCACTCTTTCACCCCGCCATGAAATCCGTCGCCCCTGTGCGTAAAGAGCTGGGCATCAAAACTTTTTTTAATATGCTTGGACCAATAGTTAACCCCGCTATGCCCAGATACCAGCTCACAGGGGTTTACAGCCTCGAGCTTGCGCGCCAGTACCATTACATTTTTCAAAAGGGAGACAAACAATACGCAGTTATTCACAACCTCGATGGTTATGACGAGTGCTCGCTCACGGCACCACTCAAAATCTATCGTTCCGACGACGAGCTGCTGCTTCATCCCGACGATTTTGGATATTCTGCTGTTAGTCCGGATGAAATTCTCGGTCGTAACGACACATCCTCCAACGCTGCCATTTTTCTTGATATCCTGAAAAACAGGGGCACTGCAGCCCAGGAAAATGTAGTGCTGGCCAATGCCGCACTGGCCATACGTACCATGAGCGGCAAAAGCCTTGACCAAAGTCTTGATGAAGCCAGACATGCCTTAAAGAGTGGTAAAGCCTACGAAACTTTCAAACGACTTATTCAAATACAAGCATGAAAAACATACTCGAAACCATACTCGAAAGCAAAAGGGCCGAAGTGGACGAGAGGCGCTCATTGTATCCCGTAAAACTTCTTGAGCGAAGCATTTACTTCGAAACCAAGCCCTTATCCCTGAAAAAATATCTAAGCCGCAGCGATCTTGATGGCATCATTGCCGAGTTCAAGCGCAAATCACCCTCAAGGGGAATGATAAACGAATTTGCTGACGTACAGAAGGTTACCCTAGGCTACATGCAGGCCGGAGCTTCGGCACTTTCCGTGCTGACCGACACAACCTATTTTGGTGGTTCGAACAAAGACCTCACCGAGGCACGTAGGTTTAATTATTGTCCAATTCTCCGTAAAGATTTCATAATCGACGAATATCAGGTAATTGAGGCCAAAAGCGTAGGAGCCGATGCTATCCTGCTCATTGCTGCTGCCATGAGCTCCGGGCAGATCAAAACGCTGTCACGACTGGCCCATTCGCTAGGCATGGAAGTGCTCCTGGAACTGCATGACGAGGAAGAGCTGGAAAAAATCCCTGATGATGAGGTCATTGTAGGAATTAACAACCGTAACCTTAAAACCATGACCACCAGCCTAGAAACTTCTTTTGCACTGGCAGGCAAACTGGATAAAAGCCGGATTATGGTTTCGGAAAGCGGGATCAGCAAGGCTGGCGACATTATTGCGCTGCGCCAGGCAGGTTTTCAGGGTTTCCTCATCGGTGAATTTTTCATGCAGCATACCCGCCCGCACTACGCTTGCCGCAAACTTATCAATGAGTTGAGAAAAAGTCGCACAACATGAAGGTCAAAGTATGCGGCATGCGTGAAGCTTCTCAGATTACCTGTCTCGACACCTTGGGAGTTGATTTCATCGGCTTGGTATTTCATCCGGAAAGTCCAAGATACGTTGGAGGCCTCGTTCGTCATTTTGGGCACCTGAAGGCTTCGCTCACTGGTGTGTTTGTCCGATCCAGTGCGGTTGAAATCCTGAAAACTGCTGCGAAGTTTGGTCTTACCACAGTTCAGCTGCATGGCGGACAGGATGTTGAAACATGCGAAAAGCTTAAAAAAGGCGGTTTACAGGTGATTAAAGTATTTCATCCGGCTGAGGAAGTTTTGGAAAAAACCAGACCCTTTGAACATTGTGCCGATTATTTTCTTTTCGACAGCGGCATAAGGGGAAGCGGAGGCAGCGGTAAAAAATTCGAATGGAAAAAACTGGAAGAATACCAAGGAAATACCACATTTTTTCTCAGCGGGGGCATTAGTTTCGACGACCTGGATTCCATTCTGCAAATCCAACATCCAGCCTTTGCCGGTGTTGACCTCAACAGCAGGTTCGAGCTGGCACCTGGTCTGAAAAACATGGATCTACTTAAACAATTTATCAACCAATTACGATCATGAATCCACTTTATTACCCTGACAATCAAGGTTTCTACGGCGACTTCGGAGGCGCCTTCATCCCCGAAATGCTTTATCCAAATATACATGAGCTGCAAGAAAATTATCTCAGTATTCTCGAATCGAAGGAGTTTGTTGAGCAATACAGTAAGCTTTTAACAGATTATGTAGGCCGCCCCACTCCGCTTTATCTGGCAAAAAATCTCTCTGAACGATACCACACCAACGTTTGGCTCAAGCGCGAAGATCTTGCCCACACAGGATCGCACAAAATCAACAATACCGTTGGACAGGTGCTACTGGCCAAAAAACTTGGCAAAAACCGTATCATAGCCGAAACCGGCGCAGGCCAGCATGGAGTGGCTACAGCCACCGTTTGTGCATTGATGAACATGGAGTGCATTGTTTTCATGGGCGAAACTGATATGAAACGACAAGCCCCGAATGTAGCCCGGATGAAGATGCTTGGCGCCGAAGTGCAGCCAGCCACCTCGGGAAGCAAAACCCTTAAAGATGCCACCAACGAGGCCATCCGCTATTGGATAAATCATCCCAATGATACACATTACATTATAGGCTCGGTAGTTGGACCTCACCCTTACCCCGACCTTGTTGCTCGTCTGCAATCCATCATCAGCAAGGAGATCACCGTACAATTGCTTGGACTCACCGGACGAAGCAGTCCCGATGCAGTGATCGCTTGTGTGGGCGGAGGCAGCAATGCGGCTGGTGCATTCTTCCACTTCCTGAAAACTCCTGATGTTCTGCTAATTGGCGCAGAGGCTGCGGGTGAGGGCGTAAACACCGGCCGCACCGCCGCTTCATTGCACCAAGGCAGCCGCGGCATAATCCATGGCAGCATGACCATGCTGATGCAGGACAAAAACGGACAAATCACTGAGCCGCATTCTATTTCGGCGGGTCTTGACTATCCTGGAATTGGCCCTTTGCACGCGCAGCTTTTTGTAACAGGAAAAGCAAAGTACTACCCAATCACTGACAATGAAGCACTCAAGGCTGCATTCCTGCTCAGTCGACTCGAAGGTATTATCCCTGCCCTCGAATCGGCGCATGCACTAGCCGTGCTCGATCACATCCATTTCGATCCCGGTCAGCATGTGGTGATCAACCTTTCGGGCCGTGGCGACAAAGACCTCTCAACCTTTTTGCAAAACCTCGACAACTATGCATCCGTTAGATAAACTATTCAAAACCAAAGAGAAAGAAATTCTAAGCATCTATTTTACCGCCGGTTACCCAACACGCGAAAGCACAGCCCGTATTCTGGAGCTGCTCGGCCGGCATGGGGCCGACCTTATCGAAGTAGGCCTGCCTTTCAGCGATCCGCTGGCCGACGGGCCTGTCATTCAGCACAGCAGCCAGGTTGCACTTAGCCAGGGGATCACCATCAGCGAAATTTTCGACCAGATGAAAAGCGCAAATGTGCACAAACCACTCGTGCTCATGGGCTACCTCAATCCGGTATTGCAATATGGCTTTGAAGACTTTCTGTTCGATGCTGCCGCTGCCGGTGCCTGCGCCCTCATCCTGCCCGACCTGCCAGCCGAGGTGTTTGTGGCAAACTATAAATCGCTCTACGAAAAGTACAACATCTACCCTGTATTTCTCATCAGCCCGCAAACCTCCGACGAGCGCATACACATGCTCGACAGCCTGAGCAGGGGTTTCCTGTATGCCGTTTCATCTTCCTCAACTACAGGCAAAGCCGAACGATTTGGTGAAAGTCAGAAACTATGGTTCGACAGACTCAAAGCGCTGAAACTGAAAAATCCCGTTCTGGCCGGCTTCGGCATTCACAACCACAACACCCTGCGATTTGTTTTCGACCATCTGCCAGGGGCTGTTGTGGGCAGTGCATTCATCAAAAATCTTGATCCCGAACAAAACGATTACGGAATACCCGGATTCATGAAACAACTCCTAAATACCTGATTATGATACTGCAACTGGAAAAGGGTTTAGCAAAGGAAAAACTGCAGCAGCTTGTCAGCAAGCTTTCAGATAACGGCTTCAGCACCAGCGAGGTGCAGACACAATTCAATCACTACCTGGTAGCAATAGGCAAAAAAGAGGTTGACATCAGGTCCATTGGCCAGCTTGAGGGGGTGCGCGACATCCACCGCGTTGACGATGCCTACAAGCTGGTATCGCGCAAATGGCGCGTACACGACACCAGCATCGCGTTCGACAATGGCGTTACCATTGGCCGAAATTCGCTGAGCATAGTGGCTGGTCCGTGCAGCATCGAAGGTGAAGCACAAACCCTCAAAACCATTGAGCACCTGAATGCCAATGGCTTGCGCATGATGCGCGGAGGAGTGTTCAAACCGCGCACTTCACCCTATGCATTCAGAGGTGTAGGCCTCAACGGATTGAAGGAGGTTTCGGCCCTCTGCCGTGCAAATGGAACTTTGCTGGTCACCGAGGTTATGCAGGTATCGCAGGTGGCCGAGATGCACGATTATGTGGATATTTTCCAGGTTGGCACCCGCAACTCACAGAACTTCAACCTCCTCGATGAACTCGGCAAGGCAGGAAAACCGGTCATGATCAAACGGGGATTTTCGGGAACCATAGAAGAATTGCTCAACTCGGCCGAATATGTTTTCTCGGCAGGCAACGAAAAGATCATCCTCTGCGAGCGCGGCATCCGCACATTTGAAACTGCTTACCGTAACACGCTGGACCTCAATGCTGTGCCCATACTGAAAGAGAAAAGCCACCTGCCGGTCTTCGTCGATCCTTCACATGGGCTTGGTATCCGTCAGTTTGTTGGCCAAATGGCCCTGGCTGCCGTTATGGCAGGCGCCGACGGGGTGATACTGGAAGTGCACAACTGCCCTGAAAGAGCCATGTCCGACGGACAGCAAACCCTTGATTTTACGGAAGCTGCACGCCTGTATGGCCAGTTGAAGGCCACCTGGGAATTGCGCAACAGTTTTAACGGACAGTTTTGAACCTCCAATTCAGGTACGTTGTTTGTACAAAGAGGAACAAACTACCTACATCATGAAGCAATTCATCGAAAATACCGGTCTCGACAAAATCTGGAACGACTACCAGCGACTCTTACGCTTGTTTGAGCAAATGTTTAGCAAAATCGGTGAAGCCGAAATTGCTGTCATGGTTCGCGATTTCAGGTTTCCTGCATTTACAGGCGATGTGCAGACTGAAGAAAAGGTGATACGTGCCACAGGAATGATTTTCCAGCTGCTCAACCTGACCGAAGAAAATGCAGCCGTGCAGTTCCGCCGCCGCTTGCAGGACAGCCTCGGTCGCGAAGCCATACGCGGCTCATGGGCCGAAACTTTCAATAAATGGAAAGAACAGGGCATTGACGAAACCCGGGCTTTGGAACTCGTAAGGAACGTAGAAGTTTGTCCGGTGCTTACCGCCCACCCCACCGAAGCCAAAAGGGTAACGGTACTCGAGATACATCGCGAACTTTACCTGCTGCTCGTAAAGCTCGAAAACAATATGTGGTCGAAAAGCGAGCGCGAAGAAATTGAAAACGAAATCGTTGCCTTGCTTGAACGCTGGTGGCGAACAGGTGATATTTATCTGGAAAAGCCTACCGTTGCCGACGAGCGCCGCAACATCTTGCACTATTTCACCTCCATTTTTCCGCTGGCCCTGCAGCGTGCCGATCAGGAATTCAGGCAAGCCTGGGTGGAGGCTGGCTATGATGCTGTTTACCTGTACGATTATCACAATTATCCCCAACTGAGGTTTGGCAGCTGGATCGGTGGCGACCGCGATGGACACCCGCTCGTAACACACGATGTTACCCGCGAAACCCTGCTCGAACACCGGCATCAGTCGGCCCGATTGCTCATTCCGGCCCTCGAACAGCTGGCCGCCCGCCTGAGTATCTCTAAGCTGCAAAACCCTGTCCCTCAAAACCTTGCAGAAGCCATCGACCTCCTGGCCAGCGCGCTGAAGCCCGCCTCGGAAGCCATGCTCAACCGTAATCCCTACGAGCCCTGGCGCCAAATGACCAACCTGATTTTGCTCAAACTGAAAAACACTTTCGGGCAAAATCCGGACAACCCGGTCAAGTACCAAAACACTGATGAATTGCTCACCGACCTCGACATCCTCAGAAATTCGCTCGACGAAATCAGGGCCGGCCATATAGCCGATACCTATATCCTTCCCATTCAGCGTGTTGTACAAACTTTTGGTTTTCACCTGGCCAGGCTCGACATACGCCAGAACAGCGCCTGGCACGACAAAGCCCTCTCGCAGCTGCTGAAAGCTGCCGGCTTTGCTGACCACGACTTTGCAGCCTGGGACGAAAACAAACGGCTCGAATTTCTGAACCAAGAACTCCTGACCAAAAGGCCCTTCCTGTATCCCGGCACACCGGCCGGTCATGAAGCCGACGAACTGCTGCGTTGCTACATGGCTGTGGGTGAACACATCAGCCTGTATGGCACTTCCGGCATCGGCAGCTTTATTGTAAGCATGACCCGAAGCCTGAGCGACCTGCTGGTGCCCTACCTGTTCATGCGCGAAACCGGTCTCGACGCAACAAAACTGATGGTGGTGCCGCTTTTCGAAACCATCGACGACCTTGAGGCTGCACCCCAAATCCTTGACCAATACCTCAGTCACCCGATCAACAGGGAAAGGCTGAGCACGAACCCCTGGCAGGAAGTGATGCTTGGCTACTCCGACAGCAATAAGGACGGGGGCATCCTGGCCAGCCGCTGGAACATTTACAGGGCTGAACAACGCCTCACCGAAACAGCCGCCCGGCATGGTGTCCGGCTCAGGTTTTTCCATGGCATTGGCGGAACCATCAGCCGTGGTGGCGGCAAGTACCATCGCTTTCTCGACAGCCTACCGGCCGGCAGCCTGAACGGAAAAATCAAAATCACCGTGCAGGGCGAAACCATCTCGCAGCAGTTTGCCAACCTGCTTGTGGCCAGCTACAACCTCGAAATGCTCATGGCAGGCACGGCCCGCCAGCTCACCCGAAAGCCCGAAAATGAGCCCTATCCCGAAGAAGTATTCTCCACTCTTGCAACCTACAGCTTCGAACGCTACCGTCAATTGGTGAACGATGAGGCATTTGTTCCCTTCTTCAGCCAGGCCACACCCATTGATGTGCTCGAACTGAGCAAGATAGGCTCGCGCCCTGCCCGCCGCACCGGACGCCGCAGCATTGCCGACCTAAGGGCTATTCCATGGGTTTTCAGCTGGCATCAGTCGCGTTTCAACCTTACAGGTTGGTTCGGAGCGGGTTACGCACTCAAAAAGTTAAGAGATGAAAAGCCAGAACTTTGGGCAACACTGGCCGACCATGCCGTAAGCTGGCCTTTTCTACACTACACCCTCATCCACATCGAAACCAACCTGCTCAATGCCGACGAGCAGATCATGGGTCGGTATGCGGAGCTTTTCGATGATGAATCAGCCCGAAACCGCCTGCTAACCATGATCAAAGACGAGATGGAAGATGCCCGCCAGCTCATCAACGAGTTGCTCGGGGGCAATTTGCTCAGCCGCAGGCGCAGCCAGCTGGCCAATGTGGAATGCCGTGGCCCGGCTTTGAGCCTGCTCAATAAACGGCAAATCAGCCTGATGCGCGAGTGGCGTTCATTGCGCGACGAAAACCCAGATATAGCTGAATCCACCCTGCCTCTGCTGCTCATGCTCACCAATGCCCTTTCCGGCGGCTTGAAACATACGGGATGAGAGTGGTGAATGGTGAGTGGTGAATGGTGAGTGGTGATATCCGTTGCCTGGTGCTGGGTGCCGGGTGCTGAGGACGCGTTAGATGATTAGTGGGGTTAAATATTTAGTTAAGTTTGGGTTTTGTGTTGGACCCTGGACAGGGTGCAATTGACTTTGGATTGTTGGAATTGAAAAAACTCTATGGTAGAACACAATGAAAAAGTCACCCTTATATTCAAATTTTGAATCTTTGAATTCTAAACTCCTTACTTGCACTCTGCTGGTCCGAAAACGTTCGCTATCCTGAAACCAATTGGGTGTTTTCCATACAATTTCGAAGGAACGAACGACAACATTACAGTAATTACCTGCCCGGGAAATGCCTGATCAGCAGAAACCTCACCGTGCAAAGGCATAAAGTGAAATGAATTGCATGGCAGGAAATATTTCTTACCCTCGATGTCAACAACCTTTCCTGTCATCACGATGCTGAGCTCCTGATCCCATATCGCGTCGGTAGATTTTCCCAATCGCACGGCTTTCCCGGAGAGTACCTGATTGCCTTCGAAATCGAGCAGCTCCAATTGGTTTTTGACAGGTCTTAACCAAAGATTGAACTGATCGTATCCTTTAAGCAATACATCGCCCTCGCTCACCGTCCATTGCCCACTCTGCAACTTCCATGGCATGCCTTCATTATACCTGCTGACATAGAAAAAAGTGGAGTCTTCGAGCAAAGCCAGTGCGATGTGCTGGGTTTCGTGGGAAGAAAATTTAACGGTAGCTGAATGAAAACCCGCAAGCTGTTCATTATGGCTGCATGAACCTAAGGCAAAGACCAATAGGGTAAAGTAAAGGATTACTTTTAATGCTTTCATATTTCAGTAAAATTTATACTTCCGCTCTTTTTGATTTTTTGGTTTTGTCAAAGTATTGGAGCTGTTTCGTTTGAAAACGGAGAAAAAGTAGTAAATAATTGGTATGAACGTGATAATCAACGCAAAGGGCAGCACCCACATAACATAATCACTATTGCCGGACCGGGCCGAATGCACGACGCTCCAGGTGATGGCCCCAAACATGATCACAAGCGATAACTTGAGCAAACGCAACATTTTTGTTGCGAGACGATAGTGGTACTCAGCATTTTCCGGGCTTATTCTGACGGGGTAATTAAAGATATCCGGCCTTCGGTTGAGGACGGTCAGCAAAACAAATAGGGCAAGTGTCAATAAAGGGCTGAAAAATATGGTGATACGACCACCATAGCCGTCGGGTTGGCCCTTGGCATCAAAATGCACCGGAATAGTCTCTGGAAGATTGCTCCAGGAAACGAAAGTATAGATGAACAAGACTGCCATCAATCCGGCTGCAAGTATCTCGATTACTTTATCTGTCTGACTTAGCGGCAGATCAAATCGTGGTCGCTTTCCGGTCATTTTGTCTGGCATTGGATTGACTAAGTTAAATGGTTTTATTGAGCAGGCATCATACCTTGGCTGATTCGCCTTTAATCTTTGATGATTTGTCGATTTTTTCCCGCATCAATTCAAACGATAAATTCAATCTTTTACTTTTGGCAAAAAAATAAAACATGTATAAATTCTCATATCTGATGATTGCTATACTTGCGATGTTCATCGCAAAGCAATCTTCCGCCCAAACTTTTACCGAGGGACTGGTTACTTTTCAGGTGACGACAGTGAGCAACGGTGGTACCTATGCGCCACGTCATGTTTTGGCCATCTGGATCAAGGATGGTGCGGGCAATTTTGTCAAAAGCCGGAAAGTGATGGCCGCCACACGCAAACAGCACCTCGTTAAATGGATGGCCAGCTCGGGAAACAACAGCACCGATGCCGTTACCGGGGCCACACTTACCCAACACACTTCGCATACGGTGACCTGGGACTGCCGAAACCTGCAAGGCAATATCGTACCCGATGGCACATACGAAGTTTGGATTGAATACACCAGTCAGAACTCCGCCAACACGGGCGTAGCCGGCCCTTTCTACTCCTACAGCTTCAGCAAAGGAACTTCGCCACTCAATGTGACGATTCCTGACCAGACCTATTTTAAAAACATGTCACTGACTTACAATACCTCTGCAGTTGACATCCCTGAACAATCTGAAAACAAGGAGGTTGCCCTCAACATTCATGCTGAAGGCTCAGACCTTATCATCAACTTCGAACTACCCGAAAAAACACCTGTTCACCTGGCTCTATACGATCTGAGTGGGAGAAGATTGCAGGAAATCTGCGATAGCCAACTCGATGCAGGCAAACATACGTTCAGGGCAAAAGCACCATCAGTTTCTGAGGGAGTAGCAATCATCCGGCTTTGGACACCCACCGGCATTTCTTCCAAAAAGTGGTCAGGTTTAGCGCACTAGCATTGGCAATCAATTAACTTGCTCCTCCGACACTAATTCGCCAAATTCATAATATCTTCTGAGTACCAGTTTTCCGTCAGCTTGGTAGTGTTCTTCCGGGCCGTGTTTAAGGTTGTTTTTGTATTGTATGATGCGCTGCACGTTTCCGTTTGGATACCAGGCCTTTTGTGTCCCGCTTCCCATCCTGAACTCCCCTTTTCCGGCGATTTTACCTTCGGGCGAGTAAAAAATCCAGCTGCCATCCATCATGCCGTGGTTGTAGGCGCCTTCAATAAACAATGTGCCGTCGTCGAAATAACGATGGTAAGGCCCGTTCAGGGTGTCGTTGGTATAATATTCTTCCAAAATGAGTTTGCCACCAAGATTGTAATGCAGCATTACGCTATCTAACCTGTCGTCGCGATACCAGGCAATATTTTGCAGTACGCCGTTCTCGAAAAACCTTTCCTGCTTCCCATTGAGCTTATTATGAGCATATTCGGCTCGCATCATGGGGTTGCCGTTGGCAAAATACCATTCGCACAAGCCGTGTAGCTGGCCGTCCTTGTACCTGAGCACGGCACTCAGATTGCCATTCTCGTGGTAGGTCTTCTTTACATCGCTGCTGCAGCCTGTTGCAAACAACATGACCGCAGCCAGAATGACACTTCGGAAAAAGCGATAAGACATCGGCTGGGCTTATTGATTGACTTCCAGTAATTCGTACCTGTAATTTCTGATACGACTGATATTCCAGTTTTGATTTTCATAACCCTCGTTCTCGCGCATCCGATCAAAAACAAAACTATTGTTCATCAGGCCAATGCTAAACTTTGGAAGACAAGGCATAAAATCTTTTCCGTTTCGCTGAAGGATTTGCAGAAAATACCATCCGGTATCGAAACCTTCGAAAGCATAATTGTTTGGTTCGATGCCGTAACGACTACGGTATTGACTCACGAAAAACTGAACCTTCAGCTCGTCGTAATTGATGTAGCTTGCATCGGCAAGATGAAGGTTAAGACGAACCATATGCTCGATAAAAAGGTTGTCGAATCGTCGCCAGTCGGGCAAGCCCAGCAGCTGGATATTATAGTCGTCGGCCACCTGATTCAGGCGGTTCAGCACATCCATGGCATAGGCACGATCGTCGGAATAAACCACGACGATATTATTGCGCCAGGTGTCGGCCAGATCCCTGAAACGTACCAAATCGTTTCGGTCGAAGGCCAGTCGCGTTACCTTGCGATCGATCACCGTACTGTCATAAGGTCTAGCACGCAAATCAGCCAGATCGAGGTACCTGCCGCCGGCTTGGATAAATGCCGGACCTGAGCTTCTTCCCGACAGGGTTCGGATAAGATCGTTGTTGGACACCTTTGGCCGATTGCGGATAACTTGTTCAAAGGCAGCAGCGATTTGCTGCGCTTCCTGCTGATTGCGACCAGGAGCATGCAGCACAATGACACCGGCTTCGGGGTAGGATCTGGTTAAGGTCGAAGCCAGCTCCCTGTAGAGCGACGACTGATCAGGCTTAAGTTTTATGACCCAGGGATTGTCTTCGAGCACCTGACGGCGAAGCGTTACCGGATTGATAATGGGTATTTTGTTTTCTTTGGCAAAGGCGGCCACCTGGTCAAACGCCTGACTGAAAAAAGGCCCGATGATCAGGTTGACCTGCTTTAGGCGGGGATCTGACAAGGCTTTTTGAACCGAGCCTGATGACTGGTCCACATCGATAACAATCAGTTCGGAGCGAAGCCCAAAATGATCGGCAAGCGAGTCGGCTGCCATGACAAAGCCCTGATAAAACTGAGCAAAGCTCAAACCACGCGGCGCATCAGCAGCAGCAGTACGTGCGGTAAAGCGTTGGGCGGTAGTTGTCTCGGATAAATACAGCGGCAACAGCAGAGCCACCCTGTACAAAGTGTTCTCGTTGGCTGGATTGGGCGCGCATTCGCTTGCTGGTATGTTGGCCGTTTCAGGCTTTGCAGCCGCCACAGCTGCCGTTTCCTCTTTCTTTTTTGGAGTTTCAGGCATTAATGGTTCCTGACCTCTTACAACCGGTTTTGTCTCGGGTAAAGGCTTGGTTTGCAGGGGTATTTTTACTTCCTGCTTTGGAAACACATTTTTGCCAATGGAGGGGTTGGCTTTTTGCAATTCGTCGGTACTCAGCCCGTATTCTCTGGCCAACTGCCTCGTCTTCTGCTGCTTATCTACCTGATGTATGAGATAGGACTGGCTTATTTTTTTTTTGGGAACCCTGATCTGCTGACCGGTTGCCAAGTTTTCGGTGAGTCCGGGGTTGAGCCGTTTAAGCTCATCGATCGTGGCACCGTAATTTCGACTAATCCTGAACAAAGTCTCGCCCCGCTCAACGGTGTGTATGATTACCTCAGACTGTTCACTGCCCGAAGGGCTTTGTTGGAATTGTGCCGCTGATGCATTGGTGGGAAGCAAAAGTACCTGTCCTACCTGAATATTTTCGCCTAACCCCGGATTGGCCTGCTGAAGCTGGGTGGTAGTAAGGTTATATTGGCGGGCAATGCTGTAAAGCGTTTCCTGTGGCCTGACAATATGCCGGACAGGCAAGTTTGCTTCAGTTGGTTGAGGCTCTGGCTGAACGCTTTGTGGCATGACCGGGCTGGAAGGCTGATTCGTCCGGTTTGATGCGGGCTGGGGCGATGCCGCAGTTTGCACGGAGGCCTGAATCTGGCGGTTTTCGGTTGAAGCAGTTGTATTAGTCGAGGCCGTTTGCTGTGGCCTGTTGCTGGTTGCCGCCGACGATTGGGTGGCATTTGAAGTGTTGGCGGCATTCACCAGATCGCGCCGGCTTGGTCCGGATTGCTGAGCCTGTGAGTGCGTATCATAGGGGTCGAAGCCGCTGCGCCGGAGTTGTGGTGTTTCGTTTACGGGAGGTCGTTTGTCCTTGCGCAGAATAGGGATCAGGATGTAGTCACCCTCGCGGAAAGGCTCATTACGGTTGGGGTTGGCATCGCGTATGCGACGTTCGGGAACCATGTAAACCGATGCCACATAGGCAAATGTTTCGCTTTTTCCAGCAACATGATAAATATATTCAAAATCCCCCGCTTCATTATTGTTTGCCGTCTGCGGCTGAGCCCTGTTCTGTCCTTGTTGCTGGGGCTGCACAACGTTAGAGGCCGGAATCCTGATTACCTGATTAACACGGAGTCCGCGCCTTGCATCGGGATTGTTGAGCAAAATTGTCTCCACCGTTACCCCATATGCTCTCGCAATGCTGTAAAGGGTCTGCTGGGCTTCGACAGTGTGCAGGTAATAAGCTTTACCCTCATAGGTCTCGATAGTCTGCGACACCTGCACCGAAACCTGAGCCAGCGCTGCATATCCAAAGGTCAGCATCGCCAAAGCCAGGATTGTCGTATACCTGCAAAGCGCTTTCATAGTGTCAGAAAGTTTTATTCCCACTCAATGGTTGCCGGCGGCTTGGAGCTGATGTCGTAAACTACCCTGTTCACGCCCCTCACCTTGTTGATGATGTCGTTCGACACTTTGGCGAGGAACTCATAAGGCAGATGCGACCAGTCGGCAGTCATGCCGTCGGTGGAATTCACTGCCCTCAAAGCTACAACATTTTCGTATGTACGTTCATCTCCCATCACACCAACAGATTGAACCGGAAGCAAGATTACGCCGGCTTGCCAAACTTTGTTGTACAAATCGTGCTCACGTAGTCCTTCGATGTAAATTTCGTCAACTTCCTGCAAAATCCTCACTTTTTCGGCTGTAACCTCACCCAGAATCCTGATACCAAGTCCAGGACCGGGAAAAGGGTGACGGTCGATGATGAAGGATGGAATGCCAAGGGTTCTTCCAACTATACGAACCTCGTCCTTGAACAGGGATTTCAGCGGCTCAACGATTTTCAGTTTCATGAAATCGGGCAATCCGCCAACGTTGTGATGCGATTTGATTGTGGCTGAAGGTCCCTTAACAGAGACCGATTCAATGACATCGGGGTAAATCGTGCCCTGAGCAAGCCATTTTACATCTTCGATATGATGTGCTTCCTCATCAAACACTTCAATAAACAGATTTCCGATGATTTTTCTCTTCTGCTCGGGGTCTGTTACACCGGCAAGTCTTTGCAGAAAACGCTCCCCTGCCCTGACGCCTTTGACGTTTAAACCAAGGTGAAGGTAAGAATCGAGCACTTTTTCGAACTCATTTTTGCGTAGCAGCCCATTGTCAACAAAAATGCAGTAGAGGTTTTTTCCGATAGCCCTGTGCAAAAGCATTGCGGCCACCGAGCTATCCACACCGCCGCTCAGCCCTAAAACCACTTTATCGTTTCCAAGGGTATCTTTCAACCAGGCCACAGTATCGTCGATAAAGGAAGCCGGCGTCCAGTCCTGACTACAGCCGCAGATGTCCACCACAAAGTTCTTAAGCAGTTTCATACCTTCGGTAGAGTGATACACTTCCGGATGAAACTGAATGCCATAAGTCGGCTCACCCTTTACGGAAAATCCCGCCACCTCTACATCTGCAGTACTGGCTACTACCTCAAAGTTTTCGGGCAGCGCAAGAATGGTGTCGCCGTGCGACATCCAAACTTGCGAATGCTGGCTGATATCGGCCATCAGGGGCGAGTTGATGTTGACATGTTTAAGGTTTGCCCGGCCATATTCGCGTATGGCTGAGGCTTCCACACTTCCGCCGCTTTCGTGGGCAAGCAGCTGTGCTCCGTAGCAAACGCCCAACAAGGGCACTTTGTTGCGCAGGGCAGGCAGCGGCGAGGGCGCAAGCAATCCGTCGCGCACCGAATAGGGGCTTCCCGACAGGATCACCCCTTTGACCGCCGGCGTCAGTTCGGGATAATGATTGAATGGATGTATCTCGCAGTACACGTTCAATTCCCTGACTCTACGGGCGATAAGCTGTGTGTATTGAGAACCGAAATCGAGGATGAGGATGGTTTCGTGCGTCATGCGTAAGGCACTATTGAAGTTGCAAAATAACCTAAAAAATTAACAGCTTCTGTTAACCAATTGATAAAGCATTGAGAGAAAGCCACTGACAATCGGCCCTTTTCGGGAATTTTTCCTAAATTTGCCCTGGATGTATTACAAAAACCTCCGGATTTCATGAATAAAAGCACAATTCAGGCTAAAAAAAGCCTGTTCGATCGTTTTTTGCATTTTGTGGAAGTAGGAGGCAATGCCCTGCCCCACCCGGCAAGTATTTTCGGTATGCTTGCCATTTCGGTCCTTATCTTTTCATGGCTTGGTTCATGGCTTGAATGGACAGCTCATCATCCTGCGACCGGCGAGACGGTAACCGTGGTCAACCTGCTATCCAAAGAGGGTATTCACAAAATATTCCTGCAACTCGTTGATAATTACACTGGCTTTGCACCGCTTGGCATCGTAATGGTAGCATTGCTGGGTATTGGCATGGCCGAAGGTAGCGGACTCATCAGTGCAGCCATACGTCTTCTCGTGCTTAAAGCTCCAAAGCGCCTCATTACTTTCGTAATCGTAACCTCAGGCATTCTCTCAAACACAGCATCCGACCTTGGTTATGTGCTGATCATTCCATTGGCCGGAGTTGTTTTTCATGCCCTGGGCCGTCATCCCATAGCAGGCATGGCAGCAGCTTTTGCAGGTGTTTCGGGCGGGTTCAGCGCCAACCTTTTCATTGGCACAATCGATCCCCTGCTGGCGGGTCTGAGCACTGAATCGGCCCGCATTCTCGACGAAAGCTATTATGTGTTGCCTACGGCTAATTATTATTTTATGGCAGCATCCACTTTTATCGTTGCCATCCTTGCCACCTGGATAACACATTCGGTAGTTGAGCCCCGATTGGGAAGCTATACGGGCGAGGTAAGCCCCGAACCTATCAATCCGCTCAATGCCGCCGAACGCAAGGGCCTTAAAAGAGTCATGTGGGTGTCGCTGGCATGGCTCGTGTTTATTCTCGCTACACTTATTCCAGAGAATGGCTTTTTCCGCGGACCGGGCAATTCGCTGCTCAAATCGCCTTTCCTGAAAGGCTTCATCGCCCTCTTGTTTTTTGCTGCCGGAAGTCTGGGTATCGTTTACGGAGCAACTACAGGCAAGTATAAGCGCGATGCCGACGTCATCAAAGGAATGACGGAAAGCTTTAAAAGCCTCGCTGCCTTTATGGTGCTGGTTTTCTTCGCGGCGCAATTCGTGGCCTGGTTCCGGTGGAGTCATTTAGGGCTGATTATTGCCATCCGCGGGGCAGAAGTATTGCATCAGCTTAATCTGGGCATGGTGCCGCTGCTCATAATGTTTGTGCTGCTCTCGGGCTTTATTAACCTTTTCATGGGGAGCGCCTCCGCCAAATGGGCTATTCTGGGACCTGTATTTATCCCCATGTTCATGCTTCTGGGCTACAGTCCCGAGCTATCGCAGGCCGTTTTCAGGGTAGGCGACAGCGTTACCAATATCATATCGCCGATGATGAGCTTTTTTGCACTCATTATCGTGTACTTCGAGAAATACGACCCGAAAGCGGGCATAGGCACATTAATTTCCACCATGCTGCCTTATTCTCTTTGGTTTTTCGTGGTATGGACGGCATTCCTTGTCATTTGGGCATTGATTGGCATTCCGCTTGGTCCTGGCGCACCTATTTATTATCCCTGACAAAATTGAATTCGGCGTTTATGTGGTAATTTAGCATTGTCTAAAATGCCCGTCATGCCGACCAGATTACCCAAAAAAAACACTAGCCGCCGCAGGAGCGCCAAAAAGCAGCAACCTGCCCTGAAAGGATTCCTGTTATTGCTGGTTGTTTTTATAAGCCTTGCAATCATTGCCTTTGCCGCCACGCATGTTTATGTCAGATTGAACAAGCAAACAACAAATCCAGCGACCATTGAGCAGCCTCAGCCGCAAATTGCCGATACGGTTGCTATTGTTGAACCTACTCATGACGAACCACCAAAAACCGAGATGCAGAAAAAACCCGAATTCGAACCCGGACTGGCAGGCACATGGGTGAGCAACAGCAGCAGCGCCATGATTACCTTCGAGGGCGATAACTACACCCTTGATCTTCCTTCGGTGGAAGATATTCCGATCATCAAAGGCTCATTTTCCCTTTCCTCCGGCACAATTATCCTGAAAACAGCTGAAGGACCGCATTATTGCCCCAAAACCACCGGACGCTATACCTACAAGCTTAAAGGCGATGAACTCACCCTTAGGCTGCAGTCCGACGGATGCAAAACACGATCCAACGAATTGAATTCCAGTTTCTTCAGACTTTATGGCAAGTTTTAAGCTGTAATAAAAAGGCGCATCATCCCACCTTACTACTGTAATTAAGATTTCATTAACGAATACCCAATTTGGGGTATGGTGCCGTTTTCGGCTTCAAGGGACCTTTGCTACGTGAATAAACAAATGTCATGAGCAAAGCCTTAAACCTTACTTTCATTCAACTGCTGCTTCTATTCAGCATCCCTTCATTCGCCAGCGATCCATGCAACTTGCTCAGTGGAAAAGTGCTGAGCAGGGGAAAAGCCGTTCCCTTTGCCACCATCCAGGTTTCCGGCAACAATATCGGGACGGTTGCCGACCTTCAGGGCCACTGGGTGCTTTCTCAGCTACCTAAGAGCAAAGTCAGACTCAAAGTTCAGAGTGTTGGCTACGAGCCTATTGAAAGGGAAATTGACTGCAGCAGCCTTCAGGGTGATGTAATCTTCGAGCTTACTCCCCTGCGTATTGTGTTGAATGAGGTGGTGATAACCGGTTCCAGATACGAAGTTTCGCGCAGCGAAGCACCGGTAATAGTGAATGTTTTGCGCCCTGAAATGCTCAAATCGGCCGGTGCGGTCTGTCTGTCGGACGGTCTTTCGCTCACGCCCGGCCTCAGGGTAGAGAACAACTGCCAGAACTGTGGTTTCCAGCAAGTACGCATCAATGGGCTCGAAGGGCCGTATTCGCAAATCCTCATCGACAGCAGGCCGATTATCAGCGCATTGAGCGGTGTGTATGGCATAGAGCAGATACCGCTGGCCATGATCGACAGGGTTGAAGTGGTAAGAGGAGGCGGATCGGCCCTCTACGGCTCGAATGCCATTGCAGGCACCATCAACATCATCACGCGCGAACCACTGAAAAACCATGCCGAAGCCACCTCAGGTCTTTCACTGATTGCTGGCAAGGTTCCCGATAAAAATCTTGGATTGAATATGACGCTCGTGAATGAAGAACGAACTGGAGGCATGAGTCTTTTTGCCAGCACACGAAACCGTGGGCACTGGGATGCCAACGGCGACGGGTTTTCTGAAATCGGTTTGATTGAAGCAAAGAGTCTCGGCATAAGATCATATTGGAAGCCAGAAACTAAAGGCAAACTAACAGCTACCTATCATTACATCGACGAGTTTCGACGTGGAGGAAATAAGTTCGATTTGAAACCTCACGAAACTGATATCACCGAGCAGACCGATCATAAAATTCACGGAGGCGAATTGGTTTTCGACCTGTTCAAACCCGACGGTAAAGGAAAATCAACTGTTTACACCTCAGCACAGCAAATCCTTCGGCACTCCTACTACGGAGCAGGACAAGACCCCAATGCCTACGGCAAGACCAACGACCTTACATTAGTGGCTGGAGCGCAGTGGTACAGACAGTTAGAAAACTTTTCACCTCTACCTGTGAACCTGGTTGCTGGCGCCGAGTGGCAGCACAACGAGATGCACGATCAGATGCCTGGCTATGAGCGCGACCTTAATCAACACATCAATATTGTTGGCATTTATGGTCAGGCCGAGCTTAAACACAGCCGTGCAAGTCTTTTGCTGGGCATGAGGGCGGACAGGCATAATCTGATTGCCAAACCAATTATCAGTCCGCGCCTTACCCTGCTAACCAACCTCAACACCGGCACCCAGTGGCGCACAAGTTTTTCTACCGGTTTCAGGGCTCCTCAGGCATTCGACGAAGACCTGCACATCATTGCTGTAAATGGCGGCGTTATGCTCATCAGGCTTCATCCCGGATTGCGTCCGGAGTATTCCCAGAGCCTGAGCAGCTCGCTCGAAACGAACACCAGCATCCGCAACACTCCGATAAATGCCGTTGCCGAGATATTCTACACCCGATTGCAAGACGTTTTTGTCCTCGAAACTATTGAATCCGATGCAAGCGGAAACATGATTGTGGAACGACGAAACGGCAGCGGCGCAAGGGTAATGGGGTTAAATCTTGAACAACGCGCAGAAATTGGCAGCAAAACAAGCATACAGTCGGGTCTTACTCTTCAAAGAAGCCGTTATTTTGAGCCTGAAGTCTGGAGCGAAGACCCTGAAGCAGAGCTCTTACACCAACTTCCCAAATCGCCTGATATTTATGGCTATGCCAATGTAAACCGGATTTTAAGCCCACGCTGGAGTCAGAGCATGAGCCTGAAATATACGGGCCCTATGAAAGCCCTGCATTTCGCGGGATTTATCGAAAAGGACCAGATAAAAGATACGCCCGCCTTTCTGGAGCTTGACCTACGGACTTCCTATTCAATCAATCTGTCCGGCAGCTGGCAATTGAAGCTCGAAGCAGGCGTGCAAAATCTCCTGAATAGCTTTCAGCGCGATTTTGACGAAGGTATGTTCCGCGATGCAGGATATATGTACGGTCCCATGCGGCCAAGGACTTACTTCCTGGGGCTTAAAATCAACAACATCTGACAAAATAATGTGGTGCAGCAATGTACCAAAAATGGTTTTAAAGTCAATTGAACCAATTTCTTGCTCAGTGCGACCCGGTATCTCCCCTGCAATACACTGTGAAATGATTCTTTACAGATTTCACTGAGAATTATTTCGTCCCACCTTATTTAACCCGGCAGACAAATAAGACTCAGAACTTTTTTGCGGGATAAAATTTATGGCAATTACATGCAATTTCACAAAGGTCATTTATAAACAATTGATTAATTGACATTTACAATTTAGATTCAATTTAAATTAATTTCAAAGGATCATCCCGCCCTGGTGGAATTAACATTTTTTTAGAGTCTTGGTTACATTTGCATATGATCGCATAGTTGTTACCAATACCAAATTCGATGAAAAAGATTTACATCCGGGGCATTTTTCTGCCTTTTATCATTCTAATCTTCCTCCAAAGCAGCGCATTACTGTTTGCGCAACGAACAGAATTTCAATTCGATAATACAAAAGCAGAAGGCATTTCGGTATTTCGTTCCGCTCAGGATGGCCTGCGGTTTTCTTATCACATTCCGCGTATGGCCCTCAACACCGTAGAGGAAAATGGTTTTTCCGGACAAGTGATTGAGCTGCAAGGAATTTATCTTCCGGCCGATGAGGGCAATCCCAACCTTCCGGCCATCAGCCGTTATGTTGCTTTGCCGCAGGGAGCAACAGCCAACCTGAATATTCTAAGCGTCCAAAAGCAGGTAATCCCCAATGTTGACCTGATGGCCGCTCCCAACATCCCATTGGGCAACGACGATAATCCATTGAGCTACAATCGCAAAGCGGACATTTATGGCAAGAACGCCTTCTTCCCTGCTGAGCCTTTTTTACTTGGCAATCAAACACAACTGAGAGGAGTTGACGTTGTGATGTTCAGTTTTACCCCGTTTCAATACAACCCAGTAACGAAGGAGCTTGTTGTTTATCATAATATTGAGGCCGAAATCGTTTTCAATGGCGGCAATGGTCAGGTAGGCGACAATCGACTACGAAGCCCCTGGTGGGACCCTATTTTAAAAGACAACATTCTCAATAACAACATCTTGCCGGAAATCGACTATGCCGCACGTACAAGAGAATGGCTTGGAAATCGCAATCAGGGCGCCGAATACCTGATCATTACCCCTACCGGACTGGCTTTTGCCCAATGGGCCGACAGCATCAGGGTATTCAGACAGCGTCAGGGCATCATTACTAAAGTGGTGAGCTTGCTCGATGTTGGCGGCAATACCGTGCAGGCCATTGAGAATTATGTGAACAATGCTTACAACACCTGGACCATCCCACCGGCAGCAATTCTGTTGCTTGGTGATTATTCCACCAATGCCGCCGATGGCATCATTTCGCACACCCTTAACGACCATCCCGGGGGTTACAATCCATATATTTCCGACAATCCATTTGCCGATGTCAGCAACAACGGGTTGCCCGACATCGTATTTGCACGCATCACGGCGCGTAATGCGGCTGAGTTGCAGCATATGATCAATAAGTTTTTGAATTACGAGCGCACCCCTCCTACCAGTGTAAACTTCTACAACAACCCAATTACCGCTATGGGCTGGCAAACCGAGCGCTGGTTCCAGCTTTGCTCCGAAACCATTAACGGTTTCTGGCAATATGCCTTGGGTAAGAGTCCTGTTCGTCAGAACGCAATCTATTCCGGCACACCGGGCGGCGCATGGTCAACAGCTACAAATACCGCCACAGTAGTCAATTATTTCGGGCCATCGGGCCGCAATTATATCCCTGCCACTTCGTCGCATCTTACCAATTGGAACGGCAATGCTGCCGGAATGAACGCAGCCATCAACAGCGGAGCTTTCATGGTTCAGCATCGCGACCACGGCCTCGAAACAGGCTGGGGTGAACCCTATTACCGCAACGAGAGCCTGAACGGGCTGACAAACCAAAATCTCACGTTTGTATGGTCGGTAAACTGCCTGACGGGTAAGTTTAATCACTCCAGCGAATCGTTTGCAGAGCGTTTTCACCGTCATAACACTGGTGCGCTTGGTCTGATTGCAGCCACGGAGGTGTCTTATTCGTTTGTTAACGACGCTTATGTGTGGGGTGCCTACGACAATATGTGGCCACAATTTATGCCCGACTACGGCACAACCCCACCCTCGAGAGGTATTTTGCCGGCATTTGCCAACGCCGCCGGGAAGTACTTCCTGCAGCAATCGAGTTGGCCGTATAATCCACAACACAAGGACATCACCCATAAGCTTTTCCACCATCACGGCGACGCTTTCATGACCGTTTATTCCGAAGTACCTCAAACACTGGCGGTTAACCACATGCCGGTGCTGCTCAGCGGAATGAGCACTTTTGAAGTAAGCGCCAACCCTGGAGCAAGAATTACCCTGACCGTAAACAACGAAATCATCGGCTCGGCAGTGGCTGAATTGGGTACTGTTCAAATTCCAATAGTCCCCCAACAGCCTGGAGTTCAGGTGCGCATCGTTGCAGTATTGCAAAACTACTATCGCTACGAGCAAGCGATCGAATGCATCCCTCCGGCTGGACCGTACATGATTTACAACGCCTATGGCCTGAACGACCAAAACGGCAACGGCCAGCTCGACTTTGGCGAAAACGCCAGCCTCGACCTGACTTTGAAAAATGTTGGCAGCGAAACAGCACCCAATGTAACCGTAACTGCCAGCAGCGATTCGCCCCACATAACGTTCACAAACAGCACATTCAGCATTGGCGATGTGGCTGCAGGCGCCCTGGCAACCATACCTCAGGCCATTAGCTTTGCTGTGAGCAATGCTGTGCCAAACAACACCCCTATTACCATTCTGCTCAACATCAACTGCAGCACAACAGGCTGGACAAGTCAGTTTACGGTGAGAGCCTATGCTCCTCAGCTTGAGGTAGGAAACTTCACCATCAATGATGCTGCCGGCAACAACAACGGTCGTCTCGATCCCGGGGAGACCGTTGTCATCAATATTCCGTTCACCAATATCGGCCTGAGCAATTCGGCAGCGGCTCAAGCCATGCTTCAAATTACAGATCCTTATCTTACCGTAAGCAATCCGGAGCAGGTGATCGACCAACTTACTGCAGGCCAAACCCAGAATGTCAGCTTTAATGTCACCGTAAGCCAAAACGCGCCTATCGGTTCTATGGGTAGCTTTGCAGCCACACTGACTTCTGGTGCCTACACTGCAAATCGCTCGTTTTCCGCCAAAATAGGTCTTATCATCGAAGATTTCGAGTCGGGTAATTTTAATCAGTTTGCATGGACCTTTGCCGGCAACCTGCCCTGGACCATTTCGATGGGCGATGCCTATGCAGGAAGCTTTGCTGCCCGCTCCGGGGCCATCACCCACAGCCAAAGCAGCCAACTTGTGCTGAACTATGAGGTGGCCTCCAACGACACCATAAGTTTCTACTACAAAGTGTCCTCCGAGTCGAACTACGACTTCCTGAAGTTCTACATCAACAACGAAGTCAAAGGTCAATGGTCAGGCACGGTCAACTGGACAAAAGCAAGTTACGCAGTTACCGCAGGTCCCAAGGTATTCAAATGGGAATATATGAAGGACAACTCTGTAAGCAGTGGATCGGACCGTGCATGGATCGACGACATCGTGTTTCCGCCTCGCGTAGCCACCACGGCCTGGGCAGGAAACAACTTCAGCATCTGCCAGGGCAACACTGCACAACTCAACGGCGTGGCCCAATTCTATAACAGCCTGAACTGGACAACTTCAGGTACAGGCACTTTCAGCAACCCCAACATTCTCAACCCCGTTTACACCCCCAGCCAGGCCGACCAGACCGCAGGTCAAGTAACCCTTACGCTAACTGCCAACGGAACTTCAGTGATTACAAGTCAGCTGGTTCTCACAATCAATGCGCCGGTTGCGCTGGTCGTTTCAGATGCCACTGCCGTCTGTCCTGGAGAGCCAATTACCATTCAGGGCACAGAAGCCTTGAATTACAGCTCCATACTATGGACCAGCGCCGGCGATGGACAGTTCAGTGATCCTACTATTTTGAATCCGGTATACACACCCGGTGAAAACGATGAAAGCACCGGAAACGTTCAGCTAAGCGTGTTGGCCACTGCCCTACCCGGATGCAGCAATCAAAGCGAAACACGTCAACACACCATTTATCTCCCGCCTATCGTGGAGATGACCGACAGCCTTGAAGCTTGTGCAAATACTGCAGGTGTAGAAATTGCCGCCTTAGCCCAGAACAACCTTATGCAGCTTTGGTGGACCAATGGTGATGGCGTCTTTGCCGACAGCAGCGCGCTGGCTACTATCTATGTACCTGGTGTTCAGGACATCGCAGCAGGTCAGGTGATACTTTATCTTAGCACCACCGGTCTGGGCGAGTGTACTACCATTACCGACAGCATCACCCTGCAGATTCATCAGGTACCATCAGTTATCATTCCTGCTGCTGTTGATCTTTGTCATTGCGGTGATATGAATCTTGAGGTTAACCTCGTAGGAACTGCGCCCTGGCAACTGATGCTGGCCGACAGCAGCATGGTGATTGCAGAAACCAATCCTTATCTTTTGAATCTGAATCTGACAAGCAGTGCCGCCGTGCAGTTTATCCACGTTGCCGACGCTCACTGCGCTCAGGAAATTACAGCCTCAACAATGGTCAACGTCTGGCATATTCCGCTGCAAATGGCTAAACCAGCAGGAGCCGATAGCGTAGATTTTCTGAATGGCTACAATACAAACTACAACATCAGCGCACTCGAATACGCCCAATCCTACAGAGTGGAGCTTGAGCCTGCAAATGCCGGCACTGCGGTGCTTACGGATATGTCGGTGGCAATAAATTGGAATCCTGACTTTAGGGGCATTGCCACATTGAAGGCTCAGGCCTCCAATTTCTGCGGCGACGGCCCATGGTCCGAAGCGAAGAGCATTAAGGTAAAGAGCACCATCGGCCTTGACGAACTTTCTTCAGGTAATATTAAGGTGTGGCCCAATCCAAGCCGCGGCAACTTCCATATGGAAGCGCTCAATCTGCAATCGGACGAGGTAATGGTTGAAATTTCGGATCTCTCAGGCAGAGTGGTTTTCAGAAAACAGATGCCCGTTTATGACAAAACGCTTCGTATGGAATTTGACATTCAAGGTTGGAGCAAAGGCATTTACCTGCTTCAGCTTTCCGGCATTTACGACAAGACAACACAACGTATTGTGTTGAAATAAAACTACTTAATGAATTGGTAAAACCGTCCGGGACGCCATGTTCCGGACGGTTTTTGTTTCAATCTTGTCGGTAAAAAGAAAATAAATTCTACATGTTAGGTGTAACGGGGTATTATTACTATCTTTGCGCCCCTGAAACGGCCTAAAAACCGACAGGCAGAGTTCTTTCAGGCGAAAGAGAGAAACATCGGGGCATAGCGCAGCCCGGCTAGCGCACCTGCTTTGGGAGCAGGGGGTCGCAGGTTCGAATCCTGCTGCCCCGACCAGAGACCACCACAATCTCGTTTGGAGAGATGGCAGAGTGGTTGAATGCGGCGGTCTCGAAAACCGTTGTCCGCCTTCCGGCGGACCGGGGGTTCGAATCCCCCTCTCTCCGCCAACCCAAAGCAGGCCCTCCCGAATTTTCGGGAGGGTTTTTGCTTTCAGGCAGTCGCTGTGCTTGCACAAGCGGCATTGCCTGAAAGCAAAACAAGACGAGCAAAGCGAGGCGTGCCTGCTTTGGGTTTAAGCTCCCTACTTAGGGATCAGCGAAGCTAATCCCCTACTGTGCTTGCACAAGCGGCATTGCCTGAAAGCAAAACAAGACGAGCAAAGCGAGGCGTGCCTGCTTTGGGTTGAAGCCCTCCTGCTCAGGGATTAGCGATGCTAATCCACTAAATTGTTATAGGTCGGGCTTAGGTTTTTAGGGACGACTGAAAGCCGTTGACGAAACTAAGAAGCCCTCCACTTCCGGCGGAGCAGCGCAGCAACCGGGTGTCGTCGTTTCTGTTGAAATTGCTATTATTGTCGGTGTTTTATACAAAGGTTTGTCGGATTAGCTCGTGCGATGAAATCAAGTGTCGGCAAGTTTGTTTTAGGTGCTCACTTCCCGTAACACGTATCCAGCAACCCAAAATAATTTCTTGTAAAACGCAATACATTTCTCCGCAGCGACATGTTTTGTCCCATCCCCATCTTATGTTTGTTGTGAATCTGCTGACTTGAGTTTAACTAAGAAACTTTTTATTGTCAGCTGCTGAATACAAACCGAAATATTTAGTTGAAAAACACCTTCAAACTTCAAAAAGCAATCCTATGACACCTAATGTCCGCAACACCACGAAGGCAATGCTCACTTTTCCGAAAATTTTTCCCCGACCGGGCCAAAAACCCCTTAAGCATTACGGCAACCTGATCTGGGGCTTGTCTAATCCGCAGGATGATGAACTGGTTACCCGGGGCCTCGAATACCTCAGGCGCAGAAGCTATTATGCCAGCCCGTTTCCAGAAGGCGACGGCATTTGCTACGACATCAAAGGCCTGCCCGAAGAGACCATCTACGAAGACGTTATTCAGGCTTTCCCCTGGCTTAACATCTCCCTGCCGGATACCCCCGAAAACAGAATGATGATGCTGAAACATGCCGACGAGGACAGCTTTGTCGTTCCAAAGCCGGGCAGCTTTTATTATAAGTTGTGCCAGCAAACTGAAAGCACCGAAGATGGAGTGACTTATTTAACCATCACCGGGCCGGACGTTTTCACCGGACAGACACGTTCCGTCAAAGTGAAAAAGGCTGAGCTCGAACAGGTCGACAACGGCGTCCCCATTCAGTTGGCCATGCAGTCGGTGAGCGCTGCCGACAGGGAGTTCCTCATCTCCGGAATGGGCAAGCTGCTGTCGGAGCCACCGGAGTGAATTGACACAGATTAGCGCAACATTGCCCGGGCGCCCTGCAAGCGCAGATGAAAACCGTTTCGGTGATGATCGCTGCAACAATCATTCAGTCGAGCCCTCATAAAGTCCGGTTGCCTGCTGCAAACGCCGGGCAATGCGTGCTTTCAGCCCGGGAGGGCCAAGCACTTTAACCTTCTCGCCAAACGAAAGGATCAGCTGCTCCAGCTCATAATTGGGTATGACCCTGATGCGGACTTCCAAATCCTGATCATTGTTTTTTTGTTTCTGACTGGGATGCAGCGGCTTAGTGGTAACATAGGGAGCAATATCTGTCGAAAATTGCAAGACGACCTCCTGAACCTCGACACCGGTTGGCTTTGTAACACCTATTATATCATAGAAGTACTCCTCCCATTCGATTGCCGATGGGGTATATTTCAAGTCTGTTTCCTGGAGCGACTCAATCCTGTCGAGGGCAAGATTCCAGTTAAAAACCCCCGCTTCGGGATTGTAACCAAAAGCAAACCAGCGGTTGTTGTATTGTTTCAGGTAGTAGGGATGAAAGGTGATCGTGATTGGAGATGAGTTCCTGAATGATTTGTATTCAACCAGCAAAACCCGTTTGTTGATGATGGCATTGAACAGTGGCGTAAGATGATGCAATCCTTTGAGATCGACATTGGCCTCGAAGCTCATCACCTCGCCCTTGCGTTCGATAAGGCCCAATTTTGATTCCAGTAATGGTATCATTTCATTGACCCATTCAAAATGCGGGGTGCCTGAAAATCGTGATAAAATCTGAAGTGCAGCCCTGAGCTGTTCGGTCTCCGAATCATTCAAGGGCTGGTTGTTGATCGAAAAAGAGGGATCTTCGTAACGATAGTATGTCCTTTTGCCAAAGCGATATCTGCCGAGCGGCACCGACCAACCCGCTTCGCTCTCCATGAAACGGATATCGTTAAATAGCTGACGTTGCCTTATTCCGTCAGATCCGGGCTCGTATTCCATCAAAACTTTATTGCATTCCTCCAGAAGATCTTCAATAAAGTACATCCTGCCCTTGTTGCGAAAGCAACGATCCAAAACCTGATACCTGATGAGGGCGTTTTTGTTGATCGACATAACTAGAGCGCTGAAAGTGAAATCCTGCAAGAATGCAAATTTAACTGTTCATAAGCGTAACAAATGCTAAAAGCTTACGTAAACGATAGTCAACCAATCCGGGATTTTTTCTAAAATTAGATTGCAAATAGAGTGCAGAGGACCATTCTACCTTTGCAGAGGTTCTTTGAAACACCTGCCACAAGATATTGACCCGTGGATGCCGGGAGTAGGTCCGCTGGCCCGGACTGAAACAATGATCGGCATCTCTTCCCGGATGTTTTCCGGGATGAATGTCCATGAGGCATTGTAGTCAGTTGCTATTGATTGAATAATCATAATAGCAATTGATATCATGATAAATGAATTAGTAATCATTATCATGATACATACATAAAGAGTATCAGGCAGGTGTTTCAAAGACCCTTATACTCAAAAATTATGAAAATCGAACAGGCAAACATCAACCAAATCAGGAAACAGTTTTCGGAACTGCAAACCAGGGAAGATCTTGCAAAGCTGCTCAGCGATGCCAAAAACATGCTTTATGGCGAAAAGTGCAGCCCGGTTCAGCTGAAATCGCTCACCTACTATGCCAATCCTCTCATCTGTAACGATCGTTACACTACCTTCAGCATCAGAAAGAAATCGGGGGCAAGCCGAACCATACATGCACCTGTAAAAGGTCTGAAATCCATTCTGCGTGCGCTCAATTTCGTGCTGCAGTGCATGACCGAGCCCCACGCAGCAGCAACAGGCTTTGTACCCGATAAGTCGATTGTTGACAACGCAGCCAGGCATGTGGGGCACAGGTATGTTTATAACCTCGACCTCAGGGATTTTTTCCACAGCTTCGACCGCAACAGGGTGAAACTTGCTTTTATGAACGAACCTTTCAACCTGAGGGACGGGCGCGAACCCCTTGCATTTTTGCTGGCAAGCCTTTGCACCCACCCCATGGAAATTGAAGGTGAGATCAAAAGCGTTTTACCGCAGGGCAGCCCGACATCTCCCACCCTGACCAATATCCTTTGCAAAAAACTCGACCGCAGGCTCAGCGGGCTGGCAAAGCGGTTCGGGGCAACCTACACCCGATATGCCGACGACATCACCTTTTCGGCGGACCGGAATGTTTTCAACGACGAGGAATTCCTCAACGAGCTCAGGCGGATCATTGAGGACGACCAAAAACTGGCTATCAATCCGCAAAAAACAAGGCTTCAGAAGGCCGACTACCGCCAGGAAGCCACAGGTCTTGTGGTAAACGAAAAAGTCAACGTCAGAAGAAGATACGTCAAACAAATACGCATGTGGCTGTATTACTGGGAGAAGTATGGCTACGAAACCGCATCGCGGCATTTCGGGAAATTTTACCGGGCCGACAAGGGGCACCTTAAAAAATCGAATGCCCAGCTGATCAATGTGCTCGACGGAAAGCTCGAATTTCTGAAAATGGTGAAAGGGGCCGACGACTCTACCTATAAAGCGCTGAAGAAAAGGCTCGACAAACTTACCGGGATCAAACAAAAAACTGATGCTGAAAAAGTGGACCTCGACCTTGTGGTCGACACCATCCTGATTAAAGGTCTGGATGCAGGCATCGAACTTTACGAACGTTTCAAAAACACCTTAAATGATGGATAAAAAGGCCAAACTGAAAAAATTGGTTCAAATTTTCGGCGACCTCCTGAAGATCAAGGAGAACGAATGGCTTATTGATGAAATCCTGAAAACCATAGGCGAAAATTGGCCCACTGAACAGATCGCCGGCCATCCGCTCATCCAAAACATCCATGAATATTGCATCGAACAAAAGATAGACGAACAAGCCAAAGAATTTTACAAATCCTTTCCGCTGATTGCAATCAGGGACACCCTCATCCAGGATTATAAAAATATGGAACACCAGCGGCGAAGGGACGATTTTGAAAACTTTTGCCTGCACCTCTACCAGCAAATTGAAGGTATTTCAAATTACCTTTTTTCCAAACACATCAATTTATTTTGGGAAAATGATAAAGGAAAAATTGCATCCAAATCATATTATGATACAAACCAAAAGAAAAATGTGTTTCCCAAAGAGGGAGGCATAAGTTTGGAGAAACTGGTTTTCGAAGATGTTGAGAAAATAGAAGGTTGGGTCGCAAAAAGAAAGTTCAGGGCGGTGTTGTATTATTTTTATTATGGAGATAAAACACTTTATGATACTTATGATTTCTATCGAAAATTTAAATTGCAAGACGAAATTTACCAAGTCCGGAATCAAAACCACAGGGGACCTTCACTATCAAAACCACAGGGGAAAACTCTAAATCAAGTCTTTTCCAACAAATCACAACACTACTTCAAATTTTACGGATTCCTTTATGACTTCATCACCAAAATTGAAAATACATTGATTGAGAAAAAAGACCAATACAAACACCTGGAAATCGAAAACAACAAAACGCAATCTGAAGATCAACGATTTGCATCTTTAGGCTTAGATCCTAAAAACAGATTGGACCTCACCCCTGACGAAATAAAAGATATTTTGGATGAAACAGAAGCCCAAGAAAACAACAACCAACCCACCGACTGAGCCATGATTTTCAACCACTTCCGACATATCAACCTCACCGGCGACCAGCGGAATGCACTGGAAAAGCTGCAGGCATTTCTGGAAAGCAATGATCGTGTGTTTATGCTGAAGGGTTATGCCGGAAGCGGTAAAACTACCCTGCTCAAAGGCCTGGTCGAATACCTGAAATCGCAGGAAAAGCCCTACCGCCTGATGGCACCCACCGGAAGGGCGGCCAAGGTGATCAGGCAGAAAACAGGGTTCGAAGCCACCACCATCCACAAAGGCATCTACAGTTTCGACAGGATGATCGAGCTGAAGCGCAAAGACGAAGAAAAAGACGAAGAAGAGGCTTCGTATTTCTACTATTACGAGCTGCGCAACGATCCCGATATCCATCATGCGGTGCTTATTGTTGACGAAGCCTCCATGGTGAGCGATGTGCTGAGCGAGGGCGAGTTTTTCAGGTTCGGCAGCGGCCACCTGCTGCGCGATCTGCTGCAATTTGGCCGGATTAACAACCCTGCCGCAGACAGCAAACTGATTTTTGTGGGCGATCCTGCCCAGCTGGCACCCATCGGCATGAATTTTTCGCCTGCCCTCGATGCCGCATACCTGAAAGAATCCTACGACCTGGAAGCCCTGGAGGTGGAAATGAAAGAAGTGAGGCGACAGCAGGCCCGAAACGGCATCATGCAGGCAGCCACCCGAATACGCCATTGCCTCACCTCCGGCTTTTTCAACGATTTTGACCTGAGGGAAAACGGTAAGAATATTTTCAACCCCGGATATGAGGAGTTTATTGACCGTTATTTTGCCGAGGAAAAACAAAAAATCATCATCAGCCACACAAACAAAACGGCACTTGAGCTCAACAAAAGCATCCGTAGGCACAAATACGGCAACGACCTGCCCATTCAGGCCACGGACACCGTCATCATCGGCGGAAACAACTATCGTTTAGGCATACTGAACGGAGAATTTGCCATTGTAACGGAAGCCAGCCCCGTAACGGTGAGCAGGGAAATCAACTTCAACGACACGGGCGGGATAAAGAGAAAGGTATTGCTCAGCTGGAGGTGGGTAAGCCTCGTTTTGCCCGACAACGAGGGGGTAACAAAAACCGTCAGCGGGCTCATGCTCGAAAACTACCTCTATGGCGACAATACGCTCAGGCCTGAGGAGCAAAAGGCTTTGTTCATCGATTTCAAAAAAAGGCATCCTCACCTCAAGCCGCGCAGCCCTGAGTTCAAAACGGCCATCACCGCCGACGAATATTTCAACTGCATTTTGCTCAAATTCGGTTATGCAGTAACCTGCCACAAGGCCCAGGGCGGCGAGTGGGACAGTGCCTTTGTGTTCTGGGATTACGGGATCAACGACGACAAATTCGATTTTTATACCGGAAAGCAAACCAGCAAAGGCAGAACCAACGAACAGTTTTACCGCTGGGCCTACACTGCCGTTACACGGGCCGCAAACCAGCTCAATTGCATCAATCCGCCCTATTTCACCTCATTTTCAGGCATGCTTTTCATGGAGGCAGATGTGCAAAACGCTTTTGTGGAGCTCACCGGACAACCATTAACGGCAGTCGAAATTGATTTTGATGAGGTGCTGCCCGAACTGCGAAGGTTCGGACTCGAAAATGCCCCTTTGACCATGCAGGATCACTTCATCCACAGGTGGTATGCCTTGCGCCGGCACTACATCGACATTGCCGGATGGGAAAGAAAGGGCTTCGAAATATGGTACCTTTTTGCCAGAGAAGGTAAAACGGTCGGAATGAAGTACTTTGTCAATGGCAAAGGCGAGTTCAACAAAACCTACCAGGACAAAATTCCCAAACTGACCAATTCGGACGAGCTCTTCGGCGAAATCGTCCAAATCCTTCAGCGGGCGCCCGGCATTGTGGTAAATCGAAACACGGCCTCCGGCATCCTTACACAAATCGAATTCGACCTGCAAATTGAAGAGGAAAAACCTTTCCTGAAAAACCTCTTCGAAAGCATCAGCCGCGAATTGTCGGACAAGGAAACCATCACCGGCATCCAGCACCTTGAGTACCGCGAAAGGTACACCATTGAAAGCAGTGGCCAAAAATGCGTGATTGATTTTGAATACAACATGAATGGATTTTTTGGCAGGGTGCTGCCGCTCGAAAAAAAATGCAACAGCCCCCAATTGCTCGCCCGAATCAAAAGCATTGTGAACAAACTAAAAGCAGTTGAGCATGACCTTTAATGAAATCAACGAGCTCCGCAAGGCCGGAAAACTTGAGGTGGCACTGGAAATGGCAAGGCAAGCCCTTGCACATGAGCCGGACAACATCTGGAACAAGCGCGCTGCAGCCTGGGTGCACTACGAATACCTGAAAGGGAATGTCCGGTCCGAAAACTACGATCAATTCAGGGATCACCTGATCGAACTGAGGGAACTGAAACTCCCGCAGGAGGAATTCATGGTTTTCGACAACACCGCCTGGAAGGTCGGCCTCCTTGTAAAAGAGTTGCTCAAAGCCGAGACGCCCGATTTCGGTAAAGTCAGCGAAATCTTCGACCTAATCAAGGATTTTCATTTTACCAAACCCTCCGAAGCTTACTCGTTTTTGTACAAGGCCTTCCACAAGGGACACGATCAGTGGTCGCGCTACCTTGAGTTTGCCGACTGGTGGGACTTCAGTCACTTCCGCTCGGTGGACTACCTTCCCGAAAAGTATGATGGCCGGACAATAATGGCCATTGCCGAGCAGGCTTACATTGCCTATGCAAAAAAACTGCTGGAGGGCGAGCCCGAAGACCTGGAGGAAGTGAAGAAAAGAGAAGGCGAGCTGGTGAAGGTGTTGATGAAACTTAACCTTGACCTGGAACCGCTGCGCAAAAAAATCGTCAACCGGGAAAAAGTCCGTGCCTTTTTGCCCAGGCTCGAGGCCTTGATGGAAAAGCATCCCGAATACGTTTATCCCCCCTACTACAGGGCAAAGCTCATGCTGGCCTCGGGCAGCGGCGAAAATCCGCTGCAAGTGTTTCTGCCCTTTGCCCGGCAGAAAAAAAACGAGTTCTGGGTGTGGCAGGTGATGGCCGAAATTTTTCACGACAACAGCGACATGCAGTTGGCCTGCTATTGCAAGGCACTGAGCCTGAATGCCCCGGGGGAATATCTCACCAAACTGAAACTGAAGCTGGCCGCCCTGCTCGAAGAAAGGGGACTGTACGACGAGGCCAAAACCGAAATTGAGGAAATTGTGGCCATCAGGGCCGGCAAGGGCTGGAAACCGGACAGCACCACCACGGCCTTTATGCAAAAAGAATGGTATGCCAAGGCACAGGCAAGGAAAAACAACCGCGAGCTGTATGCTGCCCACAGTGCAAAAGCCGACGAGATACTTTTCCGCGACATCCCCGAGGAAGTGGTGGTGGTTGAATTTGTGAACGAGGACAAGCAAATGCTGAATTTTGTGAGGGACCAGGAAAAACAAGGCTTCTTCAAATATGCAGGATTGCTGGCTAAGCCAAAAATCGGCGATCTCCTTTGGGTGAGGTTCGATGGCGGCAGTCGCGATGGTTTTTACCGCATTTTCTCGGCCCGCAAGGCCGACAAAGGCACCACCAGCCCGGCCATCAGGCATTTTGAGGCCAAACTGAAGGTGGGCCAGGGAAAAAACTTCGGCTTTGCGGGCGATGTTTTCGTGGAGCCCAAAATGCTGTCAGCCGGCAGTTTATTCGACGGCTTACAGGTGAGGGGCCGGGCCATTCTCTCGTTCAACAAAAGCAAGGGCAACTGGGCCTGGAAGGCCATCGAAATCAGTCCGGCCTGAGCTCTACTGCTTGGACACATCAATTTTTGGAGAGGACGCTAAAATTAACGGTTTCTTTTCTTTAGCTAACAAACGAGTGTCCTTCGTCGTGAAGTGGTGGAAAAGTAAGCCGCAATTTCAATGCACAATTTTTTCTGGTAATTGAAAAACTGGCACTTACCTTGCTGACCAGATTGGCGTTGCCTACATATTCATCAGGTTGTTGGCAACCAAAAAGGCAAACTCAGTGGCCCATGATGTTAATCCTTTCAAGGTAAATGTGTTTGTTAAAATAACTTTCACTTTTATGATGGTTCTTCTATCAAAGGTATTTAACTGATTATAAACCTGTATTCCTGTGCAGATATTTTTATAGCATGATTTGGATTTAGAATTTGTCGAAAAAAAATTACTCTTCATAAATCTTAAACCTAAACCTTCTGATAATGTATATGAATAATGATAATAGGAGTCCAAATATTAAAATTTTTGAATTATCATGTTCAAAACTTGCTGAAAATATCTCGCCCAAAGTAAGTTTCGTTTCGTGAAAATTACCGATGTTTTTTCCTGTGCAATCATTTTGGTGTGTTTTACCAAACAAACATTCATATGAACAACAGCAAACAGGAGTAATATGGGGTAAAATTGTGGGTCCATCACCAGTTGAATATTTTGGCAATGCAGTCCAGTTTTTCGTAAACGCATGTCCAATTATAAGAGTTAGCAATACAATAACATATCCAACTAATATTGAGGTAATTAGTTGTTCTGAAACATAAACTGTCTTTTTGCTCATATCTTCTTAATTATGATTTATGAGTTGAATGCATTTAATGAGTATAATTATTTTGCTTTCTTCGGAAGAATAAGTGGTGTTTTTGTTTATTGATTACTCA
>JAJTAY010000030.1 GCA_021287165.1 Bacteroidia bacterium
CTTTTTGTTCAGTTGGGTTCTATAGTATTATTTGTAAACAGCAATAAAAAAGCCAGTCCATAACGGGCTGGCTTTCAGGGTTATTCGGGTTTTTATTTAAATACTCAGGGTTTTATCAGTTCACCGTTTTTATAAATAACCAGTTCGTCCATGATGTGCCGTGCACCGGCAAATTTATCCACGATAAGCAGCACATAGCGTATATCGACGCTGATGGTGCGCTGAAGTTCAGGTTCGTAGGCAATGTCGCCGCTCATGGCTTCCCAGTTGCCATCGAAGGCGCAACCGATGAGCCTGCCCTGGCCATCGAGTACAGGGCTTCCCGAGTTTCCGCCGGTGATGTCATGGTTAGTGAGGAAGTTGACTGTCATGCTGCCATCGGGATTGCCATAAATGCCATAATCGCCGTTCAGGATCATGGTTTTAAGCTTTTCGGGCACTTCAAACTCCCAGGTGCTGGGGTCTTCCTTTTCGAGTATGCCTTTGGTGGTGGTGATGTAGTTGTAGTGTACGGCATCGGCGGGATAATAATCCTGCACCGTTCCATAGGTTAAGCGCATGGTGCGGTTAGCATTAGGATAGAAAGTGCGCTCGGGATAGAGGGTCTTAAGGCCGGCCACAAACAGCCTGTTGCCCTGGCGCAGGCGTGCATTGGGTTCGGTTGTGGCCTGCTGCAACTTCTGGTTTACTTCGTTGAAGGCACGAGCAAGCATAAAGGCCGGATCGGCGGCCAGTTGTTTTACCGAAGGTTTTTGCAGGAAAGCCTCGGCTTTAGCGGCTGTGGCAAAGTTTGAACGGGCAAATACTTCGGCGGCAAGGGAGGCAAAATTGCCCTTATGTTTTTTTACCATGCTTTCGAGCTGTGCAGGCCTGAATTCAGGGGCCACATCGTTGTGATACATCTCCAGCATGCGGGCCAGCATGTTTTGCTCCACCTGAAGGTCGTAGTTCTTGTAAGCGGCTTCCAAACCCGATTTCAGGCGGTCGGTTTCCTTTTTAATGGCTTCGGCATCCTGGGGCTTGGCTGCAAGCAATTCGTTTAGCCTGTTGTAACGACCGGCAAGACTCAGGATATCGGAACCCGACATGATGGCCTCCACCATATACCAGCGGGCGAGGTTGTAGTTAGCCAACTCCTCATAAGCCTTTTCGATCATGGGGAGTGCCTGGCCAAACTGTGCCTTCCATTCGGGATTTGTGGCCATTCTGGCCTTGAAATCAGCTTCTATGGCCAACTTCTTTACCACCACATTAAGGCGTTTGAGGCCACGGGTCTGACCAATGAAGTATTTCCAATAGTTCGAAACGCCGGCATATTTGCTGGCATATTGCAGCCTCACCTTGGGCGATGCCTCCATGCCTTCGTCCATGATGCGCAGCTTTTCCTGTCTGATTTTTACGCGTGTGGGGTTGGTTTCGTCGATAGCCATACGCACGCCCCAGGAGGTGAGGTAACGATCGGTGCTGCCGGGATTGCCCATGATCATGGCGAAGTCGTCCTTCTTCACCCCATCGAGCGAAATGGGCAGAAAATGACGTGGTGTATAGGGTTTATTGTCCTTGCTGTAGGCAGCCGGTTTGTTGTCGGGGCCGGCATATACCCTGAAAATGGAAAAATCACCTGTTTGCCTTGGCCACATCCAATTGTCGGTATCTGCACCGAATTTGCCTATCGACTCGGGCGGCGTACCTACAAGCCTCACATCGCGAAACACCTCGTAAACAAGCAGATAATACGTGTTGCCTTCGAAGTACTCGCTCACCGAAGCGGTAAAATGCGTGCCTTCGGTAGCGGCCTTTTCGATGGTTGTGCTGTTTTTGCGGATGATATCGGCGCGTTCTTTTTCGGATGTGGCAGGTCCTACACCCACCAATACTTTATCCGTCACCTCTTCCATACGGATCAGGAAAGTCACTGTCAATCCGTTGATGGGAATTTCTTCCTGCAGCGAGCCAGCCCAGAAACCGTTGCGCAGATAATCGTTCTCAACAGTACTTACGCTCTGTATGGCACCATAGCCACAGTGGTGGTTGGTGAGAATGAGCCCCTGAGGCGAGATGATTTCGCCGGTGCAACCGCGGCCAAAAATGACGATGGCATCCTTGAGGCTTGGGTTGGTTTCGCTGTACAGCTGACCGGCGGTGAGTTTGAGGCCGAGCCTCTGCATATCGGCCATATTGAGCTTCTCGGCCTGTTTGGGAATCCACATGCCCTCGTCGGCCCTGGCCGGAACAGCAATCAGGTAAGCCGACCACAACAAAATGAGTAGTAATCGTTTCATGCTTTGGTGATTAATTGAAGAACGCAAAACTAACGAAAAGCGACAATAGCGCCATGACTGGCCAGCAAACGGCATTCTCGACAGGGTTTAAGGGAAACGACCTTAAAGACAAAATAAATGTTTTGGAAAAGGCTTCAGTGTTTATTCAATTAATCTTGGTGATTGGCAAATTAGGAGTCAGTAACAAGTTTACGATGAAAAGTAAACAAGTCACCAAACACAAAACCCAAAAAAAACAATTCCAAAACCTCTAATTCAACGAATTAATCAAATAAACTCCCGGCATCCAGCGCCCGGCCTCACCATCCCAGAATCCAGGCAAAAATGAGCGGGGCTACGATGGTAGCGTCAGATTCGATGACGAACTTAGGCGTGTTGATATCGAGTTTTCCCCAAGTGATTTTTTCGTTGGGCACTGCACCCGAGTATGAGCCGTAGCTGGTGGTGGAGTCGGATATCTGGCAAAAGTAGGCCCAAAAAGGCACATCAGTCCACTCGAGGTCCTGATACATCATGGGCACCACGCAGATCGGGAAATCGCCGGCTATGCCGCCGCCAATCTGGAAAAAGCCAACGCCTTTGCCGGCCGAGTTTTTCCGGTACCAATCCGAGAGCCACACCATGTAGTCGATGCCGCTTTTCATGGTGGTCGATCGGAGCTCGCCTTTGATCACGTAGGAAGCGAAAATGTTGCCCATGGTGGAGTCTTCCCAACCGGGAACAACGATGGGCAGGTTTTTTTCGGCAGCGGCCAGCATCCAGGAGTTTTTGGGGTCTATTTCGTAGTACTGCTCCAATACGCCTGAAAGCAGCATTTTGTACATGTATTCATGTGGAAAATAGCGCTCGCCCTTGTCGTCGGCCTCTTTCCAGAGCTTGAAAATGTGTTTTTGAAGCCTACGGAAAGCCTCCTCTTCGGGAATGCAGGTGTCTGTAACGCGGTTGAAGCCGTTTTCGAGCAATTCCCATTCGTCCTGCGGGCTGAGATCGCGGTAATGAGGAACGCGTTTGTAATGCTTGTGGGCCACCAGGTTCATCAGGTCTTCCTCAAGGTTGGCGCCTGTGCACGAGATGATTTGCACCTTGTCCTGCCTGATCATTTCGGCCAGCGAGATGCCCAATTCGGCCGTGCTCATGGCGCCTGCCAGGGTGATCATCATCTTTCCGCCGGCATCCATATGTGCTTCGTATGCTTTGGCAGCATCCATCAGGGCTGCAGCATTGAAATGACGATAGTGATGCTGCATGAATTGCGAAACAGGTCCTTTGTTGTTCATGTGATTGATATTCAGACAGGTGAAACTTGCTGCAAAGATAGGTTTTTTAAGCAAATCTTAAGGTACACCTTACCACGGATGCCCTTCGAAAAGCATTCGTGAATAATCAATTCGAAAATTTTGAAAACTGCCGATCAGCCCTGCTGATACGACTGCACATGCACGCCAGCCACTGCCCTGCCCGAGGGGTCGATGTTTTTTTGCAGCGAAGGGTCCCATGCCAGGGCTTCGGGTGTGCTGCAGGCCACCGAGGGCACGGAAGGTACGGTGAGTGCCGCCGTTTCGGAGGAGAAATGCTCGCTGTAGATGCTGCGATAAAAGTATTCCTCCTTACTCTGGGGCGTATTGACAGGAAAGCGGAATCGGGCGCTGGCCATTTGCTCATCGCTCACCTGCTCGTTCACCAGTTTTTTCAGGCTGTCAATCCAATTGTAGCCTACCCCGTCGGAAAATTGTTCTTTCTGGCGCCAGGCCACTTCGGCAGGCAGATAGTCTTCGAAAGCTTTGCGCAGCACCCACTTTTCGATGCGTCCGTTGCCCGGCTTTTTGTCGGCCGGATTAAGACGCATGGCCACATCGAGAAACTCCTTGTCGAGGAAAGGCACGCGTCCCTCCACGCCCCAGGCTGCCAGCGATTTGTTGGCCCGCAAACAGTCGTAGAGGTGAAGCTTGCTCAGCTTACGCACCGTTTCTTCGTGAAATGCCTGAGGATTAGGTGCTTTGTGAAAATAAAGGTAACCGCCAAATACCTCATCAGCTCCTTCGCCGGAGAGCACCATCTTGATACCCATCGACTTGATCACTCTGGCCATAAGATACATAGGCGTAGAAGCCCGTATGGTTGTAACGTCGTAAGTTTCGATGTGATAGATGACGTCGCGGATGGCATCGAGGCCTTCCTGAACGGTGTAATGAATTTCGTGGTGCACGGTGCCCAGGTGGTCGGCCACCTTGCGGGCGGCAGCCAGATCGGGCGAGCCTTCGAGACCTACGGCAAAGCTGTGCAGCCGGGGCCACCATGCAGTTTGCTGGTCGCCGCTTTCTATGCGCTTGGGTGCAAAACGGCTGGCAATAGCAGAGATGACCGATGAGTCGAGGCCGCCGGAGAGCAATACTCCGTAAGGCACGTCGGACATAAGCTGGCGGTGTACGGCGGCCTCAAGGGCTTCGCGAAGCACCTGAAGGTCCGTGCTATTGTCTTTTACGGCTTCATATTCGGTCCATTCCCGCATATACCAGCGCACAAATTGACCTTTCGAGCTGTGATAATAGTGGCCGGGAGGAAAGTTTTCGATGCGATTGCACACCCCTTCGAGCGCCTTAAGCTCGGAGGAGGTGTAGAAGTTGCCAAACTTATCCCATCCGATGTATAATGGAATAATACCGATATGGTCGCGGGCAATGAGATAGGTATTATTGCGGCTGTCGTATAGTGCAAAGGCAAAGATGCCGTTGAGCTCATCAAGGAAGTCAACCCCCTTTTCTTCGTATAGGGCAAGGATCACCTCGCAGTCCGACTGGGTGCGGAACTTGTAGGGCCTTGTGAGCCGGCTGCGCAGCTCCATATGGTTGTATATCTCGCCATTGACGGCCAAAACCACGGTTTTGTCTTCATTGTATAGTGGCTGACCGCCCGAAATTGGGTCAACAATGGCCAGGCGCTCATGTGCCATGAGCACCTTTTCGCCGGCATAGATGCCCGACCAATCGGGGCCACGGTGCCGCACCTTTTTCGACATATCGAGAATCTGCGGCCTCATGGACTGGGCATCAGTTTTCAGATCAAACACACAAACTATTCCGCACATAGGGATTAAGGGTTGTTTTTTACGAAGCCGCAAAAATAACATTTCAATTATTCATTGATGCCTCAACCATTCATGGTGTTCCTAAACTATTAAGTCGTGCCGACATGGAACTATGGGGCAATCCCAAAAAACACCATTGTCCTTATGAATGGCTAACCAATAATTTAAGTCATTGTTTTTCTGTGCTTTAATCGCAGCTTTCTTCTGACAAACAGGACACTACCCCGACAATCTTGCTGCCCAAAATCGTACATGATATATGCCGGATCATTATCCAAGTGGCTCTTAAAACTAAATTACCCAGGCTAAAGCGATCGGTTCTTTTTTGGGTGCAGACGGTTGAGAAAAACCATCGGCAGTTTTTTTGGCCTTGGTCGTGCTCAGATACAAATTCGTGCCAAACAGCCCTCTTTAGATTTTGTTAACACTTATAACGTTTTTTAACAAAGGTTGAATAATTTCGTTTCAAGGCGTTGTTTTTCTATATATTTGGTTTATAGGTTTTTGCGATATTTTTTTGATTTACATCAATTTTTTAGCCTCAATAAATCCCTTTTCGATTGATAAAACTTCATGTTTTGCCGGATCGGCAGTTTTTTAAGCTTTGTTAACATTGCATCTGAAAACCGTGGTATGACCCATAGTTCATTGAAAAAAGATATTATAACCAAAACAAAACTAATATTTATGAAAAGACAGATTTTCAGACTGAGCGCACTGCTTCTTGTAGGCGCGATGGCATTTAGCGCTTGCACCAAGGAAGGTCCGATGGGTCTTCCGGGCAAGGACGGCAAGGACGGTAAAGACGGTCGTGACGGTCGCGACGGTGTTGACGGCACCGCCGGATGTATTCAGTGCCACGACAACAGCCAGGTAAACTTTGCAATTACCGCACAGTGGGAACGCTCGCTGCATGCTACCGGCGGCTTGTTTGTACGCAACACCAACACCTGCGCAGGCTGCCACACCAGCCAGGGCTTCCGTGAAATTATCCAGACCGGCAGCGGCAACACTGCAGCAACCATCAACAACCCGGTACCCCCTAACTGCTACACCTGCCACAACGTTCACACCACCTTTACGCCCGCCGACTGGGGTCTGAGCACTACAGCTAACGTCACCTTCCGTATCGATCCCACCAAGTCGCACAACTTTGGTAAAGGCAACCTTTGCGCCACCTGCCACCAGCCACGTTTGCCCAGCCCCATGCCCACCATGGATGGACCAAGCATCAATATCACCAGCGCAACCTGGGGACCTCACTACGGCACAGCAGCCTCCATCGTAGCCGGCAAAGGCGGATTTGAATTTGGCACCGGCTACACCAACTCAGCCCACGTTAACGTGATCACACAAAGCTGCGTAGCCTGCCACCTCACCACTGCAAGCGGAATCGACGGCGGCGGACACATGATGAATCTGGGATATACCACCAGCACAGGCGCTGCTGCAGTTATTACTACCTCCTGCACCACCTGCCACTCGAATGCTACTGATCTGAACAACCTCATCACAGCCAAAAAAGCTGAGCTTACAGCGCTCAAAACACAACTGAGCGACCGCCTTGTTCAGATCGGAATGCTGAATCCCACTACAGGCCGCGTTAATACCGGCACATGGACTTCGGCTCAGGCAGGTGCTTTCATCAACTACAAACTGGTTAGCGGTGATAAGGGTGCTGCAACACACAACTTCCCCTATGCTAAAAAACTTCTCGAAAACTCGATTGCTGCCATTCAGTAATGAAATAATTTCCCGAACGAAATTGAGCAGGGGCATCCGTCTCTGCTCAATTTCATGTAAGGAGAAGCTGTTTATCGAAAACTAAAGTATTTTCGTCAAAAACATTCAAATACAGATGAAATCATTAAGAATCAATCGTTTCAGGCTGATGTTCGCCGCGCTGGCCATAATGGCATCAGCAGCGATCAGCTCGTGCCAGTACGAGTTCATTGAACCTGAAAGAATTATTATCGACCCCACGGTGGAAATCAAATTTTCACAGGAAATTGCTCCCATTTTCAGCAACAACAACAACTGCACGGCTTGTCACCGCACAGGCGCAACGCCTCCCGACCTGACGGCAGAAAGGGCTTACAATGCCATCGTGCCTTCGCTCATCAATACCACCGACCCGGAACAAAGCAGCATCTACTGGCACGCCCATCCCAACTCGACCACACACAGCTGGAAGAAGTATAGCCCTGCCGAAGCGGCGCTCATTCTGGAATGGATCAAACAAGGTGCTAAAAACAATTAATACTGCCTGCCATGAAACAACTGATATTCATCGCCACATTAGTTATTTTCGCCTGCACCAGCCTTAGCGCTCAGGAAGAACAGGCAGCCAAGCCCAAGGATCGTCCGGTTCGCGCTCCTTTCGAAAGCGGCTATCTGATTGATAACCAAACCACCGTAATCCCTTCGCCCAAAACACTGGAGTACATTATCCAGCATAAGTTTGGCACCATGAACAACGGACTGACCGACCTGTTCGGCATCTACGCACCCGGCGCCAACATCCGCATGGGGCTCAATTATGTACCCTATAAAAACCTGCAACTTGGCTACGGCCTCACCAGGCTAAACATGTACAGCGACTTTTCTGTCAAGTACACCATCCTGGAGCAAACCCGGCGCAATACTGTTCCTGTGGCCGTTGGCGTTTATGCAACCATGGCCATCGACGGACGTAACGAAAAGGTTTATGGCAAAAACTACAACTTTGGCAACCGTTTTTCCTATTTCAGCCAGCTCATCGTAGGTCGTCGCTTCAACGATTGGCTTTCGGTTCAGGCCAATGCCAGCTTTACCCACTACAACGCTGTGGACTCGCTCATCGATCATGATAAAATTGCGGTCGGATTCAACGGACGCATTAAATTTTCGCCCCAGTCGAGCATACTTTTTCAGTATGATCAACCCCTGAAAATCAAGAGTATCAGTGAACATCGCGAGTTTACCAAGCCCTCAAAACCAAATTTGGGCATCGGTTGGGAAATAAGAACCAGCACCCACGCGTTTCATATATACGTTTCTTCAGCCGACGGACTGGTACCGCAGCACAACGCTATGTTCAACCAGAACGACTTTACGAAGGGCGATATGATGTTTGGATTCTCCATCACGCGATTGTGGAGCTTTTAATAAATGAAATGTTTAACCCATACTAAAACTACATAAAAATGAGAAAACTAGTGATTGCATTGGCCGCATTGTTTACACTCGGCCTTCTGGCATTTGCCATGCCACAGGAACAGCAAAAAGGAGGTCCCTGGAAGATTTCGGCAGAGTACAAAAACAAAAAGAACCCTCACACGGTGAACGCTGACCTGCTGAAAATTGGTAAAGACGTGTATGCCAAGCATTGCCGCTCTTGCCATGGTAACACCGGTAAAGGCGATGGTCCAAAGGCCCGCAACCTGAAGACTCATCCCGGCGATTTCTCCGATGCCAAATGGCAAGGCTCGGTAACCGACGGTGAAGTGTACTATATGTCGATCATCGGTCGCGACGAAATGCCCAACTACGAAACCAAAATCACGGATGAGGAAGAGCGCTGGGCTGTTGTGGCTTACATCCGTAGCCTGAAACAATAGCGGTGCCTGAATGCTTCACAAGGGTGCGTCACAAAATCACCCTTGTGAAGTTTTTTTGACCAATTTGGGGATATTACTCCATCTCCCTTCATTGGTGTGAATTACGAACCCCGAACCAATCCAAACACTTATGACTAAATATGTTGCCTGGCTGACTGTGCTCCTGCTCTTTCAGATCAACCTGCTTACAGCACAGCTGACGGTGGATATGGACGGCGAGCCGGCCGGAATGGCAGACAACCAGACCTGCTTCGACTGCCATGGAAAAAAAATATATTCCTACGAAAATCCCGTCACCGGACGCATTGAACGCAAGGCCATGAACCCGAATTTCGTGTTCAATCCTTCAGCATTCTACAGCGGTGTTCACCGTCATTTCCGCTGCACCGACTGCCACTCTCCCGATTACGAAACATTTCCGCACAAGGCTGAACTCAGGCTGGAGCCGATCTATGGCTGCCTTGATTGCCATGGTGGCGACCCAACCTACGCCCATTTTCATTTTGATGAAATCGGCTCCGAGTTCGAAAAAAGCGTTCACTTCGAACGCCAGTCCGACCGATTCGCTTGCTGGAGCTGTCACGATCCGCACAGCTATAAAGCCATGACACGCAGCGGTTTCCGTATAACCGAAATCGTACAGTATCACAACAATATGTGCGCAAGCTGCCATGACAACCCCGATCGTTTTCAAACCGTAAGCGACAGTCTTAAGCTGCCTTTGGATCGCATTCACGCATTTCTACCGAATTTCAAACTGCACTTCAACGCAGTACGCTGCATCGAATGCCACACCGCAGTGGAAGACACCATGTGGGTGGCACACAACATTGTGCCCAAAGAACTGGCAGTTAAAAAATGCGTTGAATGCCATTCGTCCAACTCACTACTGATGTCGTCGCTTTATAAATATCAGAACATCGAATCGCGCAAAAGCCGAGGCACCCTCAACGCCATCATACTCAACGAGGCTTATGTAATCGGCGCCAACCGCAACATTTACCTCAACATTATCAGCATCGTGCTTTTCGGCATGACCCTGCTGGGCGTGTTCATCCACATTATTTTCCGAATCAAAAAACCCTGACATGGCCGAAAGATTGTACCTATATCCCGTTTGGCTGCGCCTCTGGCATATTGTGAACGCCCTGATGTTTCTGGTGCTCATCGCCACCGGCATCAGTATGCAGTATTCTAATCCAGACGCCCCACTCATCCGGTTCGACCTTGCCGTTCGCTTTCACAACATTGCAGGGGTAATCGTGTCGATCAACTACCTGATTTTCATAGCCGGCAATCTGGCTACAGGCAACGGTCGCCACTACCGAATTATGTTTGAGGGTTACTTTAAACGTGTCCTTCAGCAAATGGATTATTATCTGCGCGGCCATTTTAAAGGCGAAAAGGCACCATTTCCTGTAACTGCCGATCGTAAATTTAATCCGCTACAGCAGGGCACCTATGTTGGAGCTATGTATTTGCTGCTTCCCTTAATTATCATCACCGGCCTTGCGCTGCTCTTTCCTGAGACTATTGCAAACCGCATCGGTAATTTCAGTGGTATTTACCTCACGGCACTGCTTCATGCCTCAGTCGGCTTCTTGCTGTCTCTTTTTATGGTTATCCATATTTATTTTTCGACCATGGGCGCCACCCCCTCAAGCAATTTTAAGGGCATGGCAACCGGCTGGCACGAACCTCACTGAGCATAATCGGTGGCAAAATTTAAGGTTTATCTTTGCCTCACTTATTCAAATCAAAACACCATGAACCGACTCATCGTTCTCTTTATCGCATTTGCACTTTTCTCGTGCGGCAACCAACAGCCCAAGGTGGATTATGCCCTTGATCCAAACAATACCGCCATTACCGTAAAAGAGGTAAAACAAACGCCAATGTACACCTACATTCTGGGCAAGATTGACGGAAAAGACACCTGGATTGCCGTATCGGCCGAAGAAGTGGAAACCGGCAAGACATATTATTTCTCCGAGATGATGGAAATGACCGATTTTCATAGCAAGGAGCTGGATAAGACTTTTGACAATATTTTGTTCGTTGGCAATCTGAGTATTCTTCCTATTCCTGCTACAGCGGCAATGCAGCCACAAATGCAGCAGCCACAGCAACAGAGTGTTGGAGCACCGCACCTTGCCCGTCAGGATGTGGCCATTAAGCCCGTTGAAGGTAGCATTAGCCTGCAGGAATTGTGGGAAAAGCGCGAAAGCCTATCAGGAAAGCTTGTCAGACTCACCGGACAGGTGGCCAAATATAATCCGGCAATCATGGGCGTTAATTGGATGCATATTCAGGACGGCACGGGCAGCGAAGAGTTTTTCGACTTAACCGTTACTACGGTCGATGTTGCTTCGGTGGGTGATGTAGTGGTAGTTGAAGGCACTGTGGTGCTCAACAAAGACCTGGGGTCAGGTTATTATTACGACATCCTGATCGAAAATGCAAAGGTCACCCGACTGAGCATTCAATAAATCCAACTTACTGTTTGCGGCCAAAGTCGGCCGGTATTTCACCCCATCGGGCAGTATCCCACTTAAGAAGCGGTACCTCGATGGGGTTTTCCTTCAGCCACTTTTCGGCCCTTTCGATAACGGCGAAAAGCGGTTCTGTCTTCTCGTTGCGCGGTAATTTGCTGTGCGCAGCGCCTTTTCGCACCCATTTGATGGCCAGCTCCGAATCGGTGTAAACCGGCAGCTTTATTCGTTTTTGTTTTTGCCAGGCAAGGGCATGAACGATGGCCAAAAACTCGCCAATGTTATTGGTGCCTAATTCCCATACCGGGCTTCTGAACAGTTCAGCGCCGGTTTCGGCAAACACACCGCGGTATTCCATACGGCCCGGATTGCCTGAGCAGGCTGCATCCACACAGATGGCATTGCCGATGGGCTTTTCGGCCAATCCCTCGACAACCATGGCGGTCCGGAGTGCCTTGGCAAGTTTTTTTCCTTCTTCAGGGCCAGCTTCAAAGGCCTTGCGGGCCAGCTCGAGCGTTGGAAAAGCCTTGAATTTGGCAGCGGCAAATCCATGCACCTGCTGACGACAAGCCTCCCAGGTTTTGTAAATACCTGGCTGAAAACCTGCCCAGACTACATAGAACTTAGGCTCATTCGATTTTTTTGCCATAATGCAAAGGTAAGACCGGACGAGCGAAAATACAGCATTATCGACCGAGCACAAGCCTATTCACCATAAGGTGCGAGTGATCAGCCAATACAGAGTTGGCCAAAATTCTCCATGCGATGAAAATCGATTTCGCCTGTAGGCAACCATGCACGATAGGCCAAATTCTCGCTGGATGCATCCACCCTAAAGAAGTTTGCCCGCCAGAGACCAGAACAATCGTGCCCGCCAAGTAAAGAAAATAACGGGATGGCCAGCTCAGCAGTCCAGCCGCTGCATTGCCCGGGGGTATTGAGATGACCGTCGATAAATGTTCTGGTTATCAGCCCTGAGCAACGCCAGTGTGTGTCTCCTTCGTAAACCCGCTTATCACCCGGAGCTCCGTTGTTGCATATTTTCAGCTGAGTGGTGGTATTCAGCGGGTTGAGGTCGATTTCGAAATATGTATTTGAGAAACCGGGAGGTTGTAAAAACACTTCAACTGCCTCCTCCTCCCAAACTGCTGCGCCGGGTTCGGTTAACTTGGTCCGGATATGTTTGGATGTGCATTGAAAACGGATGAGTAATAAGTTGTTATTTAACCCTAAAAGGACTTTTGTCGGGTTGAGGGCTGGGCTGCCATCCACAACATTACACAAAGTAATTTCCAAAGCCATGTTCCATTGACTGTTGTCAATTTCGATGGGTAAAATGAAGGGGGTTTTTTCCAGAGAGGGGATTTTTAAAGCACCGTTCATCTGCTGATGGGATAAAAGAAACTGCCGGCGTGGATGCCGGCAGTTTCAGCGCCAAAATTCACTATCAATTACCTGTTTATTAACAGTTTGCGGGTTGAGACAGCTCCATCGGCACTCACGCGTACCATATAAACGCCTTGCCTTAGCGAAGCGGTGTTGAGCCGCACTTCGGTAGCGGCAGGCTGCAGCTGCATGTGCAGGCGACCGGCCATATCAAGGATCTCGATTTTATCGATGGTTTTGTCTGTGGCAATAGTAATTTGGTTTCCGGCAGGATTGGGAAACATATTGAAGCTGAGCGACGGGCTGTTCTCGGCAATACCTACAGGGAAGTTGCCCACCTTCTGAACAATAAATCCATTGGCTGCCGCATACGCCATAATCCATAAGTTGCCGCCAGCATCGGCCAGCACATCAAGGCCTGCAGAAGCATTGCCATTGGCATTATCGCCCAGATCGGCCATATGAACCACACGGTCGGCAAAGGGCACATCCATCATGGTCTGAAGAGCGGTCAAAGTGTTGGGTGCCTGGCTGATATCGAGCACATAAAGCTTGTTTTCGGCCGGGGCATCTTTAATGTGGATATAGGCCAGATAACGCTTTCCGTTGTAATAGAAAATATGCGGATAAATGCTCCAGTAAGGGAAGTAGCCGGCCTGAACCGATGCCAAAGTATCCATATTGGGGCTAAGCAGTTGCAATCCAAACTGCGATCCGCTGGCCAGATACAAGTCTTCGTTCATTACTTTGGTTATCCTTCCAAAATTAGCTCCGGCAATATTGGGGAAATTGTTCACAACTGGTTCTGGGTTGCTAATGTTGCCTCCGGTAATGTTCCAGGTGTAGAAATTCTTTGTTCCGTGTCCGCTGGCAATAAGTTTGGCCGATTGGGCCGGGTTTCCAAGCACGGTAAAGGCATCGCCCAAACGTGCGGGAGCATTGGTCATACTCAGCACGGTTGATGGCGGGCCGCTCAGGTTATCCCACTTGTACACCTTGAACTCACCACCAGCAAAGGCCATATTCGAAACAAAAAGACTGTTGCCTGCCCAGGCTGCATCCGAAAGCGTGAAAGTGCCACCCGAAACTCCTGTCAGGTCAAGCTCTTCCGGGGCAGCATCTGGGTTGCTGATGTCCCAATGATATACATGGTTTCCATCCTGACGCGAAGCCACAAACACTTTTTGACCATTAAAGGTTGCCCCGCGGTTGTTTCCGGCATTGTTGATGATAGTAGGAAGGTTGCCACCCGCTTTGGTCTTATCCATAACTGTCGTCACCGGTCCGAAGGATGGGCCTGATGCATTACCTGCCCTTAGCGCAACAAAGCCGTTGGCGGCGGCATAGGCCATCATGAGGATGTTGTTGTTTGCATCGGCGAAAACGTCAAGTCCTACAGAGGCGTTGCCGTTGGCATTGGCGCCCAAACTGAGTTCATAAACCACCCTGTTGGCAAAAGGCACGGTCATCATGGTTTGAATAGCCTGCAGGGTTGTAGGTGCCTCGCTGATATCGAGCACATACAACTTGTTTTCGGCGGGTGCATCCTTCACATGAATGTAGGCCAGATAGCGTTTTGCATTGTAGTAGAAAATATAGGGATACATGCTCCAATAGGGGAAATAGCCTGCCTGAACGGAAGCCAGGGTGTCCATATTTGGACTGAGCAGCTGCAGGCCAAATTGTGATCCGCTGGCCAGATAAAGATCCTCGTTCATCACCTTGGTAATGCGGCCGAAATTGGCACCGGCGATGTTGGGGAAATTGTAAACGGTAGGTTCGGGATTGGCGATTGTGCCTGAGGCGATGTTCCACACATAGAAGTTCTTTGTGCCATGTCCGCTGGCAACCAGCAGTGCATTGGTTTCGGGATTGCCTATGATGGAGATGGCATCGCCGAGGCGGGAGGGTGCATTGGAATAGCTCAACAGCACTGAGGGCTGCGCAGTGAGTCCGTTCCAGTGATACACCTTGAACTCACCGCCGGCAAAGGTCATGTTTGAAACAAAAACATGATTGCCCACCACCGTGAGATCGGAAAGGGTGAAAGTGCCTCCGGCAACGCTGGTGAGATCAAGTTCCGAAGGGGTTGCCGGATTGTCGATGTTCCAGTAATATACATGGTTGCCATCCTGACGTGAAGCAACAAACACATACTGACCATTGAAACCAGCGCCACGGTTGTTGGCATTGCTGTTAATCATAGGAGGCAGATTGCCGGTCTCGGCCGATTTGTCGATGAGAATAGTCACCGGCTCGAAACCCGTCTGTGCAAATACTGTTGCGGTCATCAACACAAGCAGCGACCACATTTGAAATGCTTTTAGGGTAAAGTTTTTCATCTTCTTTCAATGTTAGTGGTTAGCGAATTATTGTCAATTAAATTTTAAACGAACATCAATATTATTAAATAATTTAAAATATTAATTGTCCTTTCAAATTTTTTTCATTTTTTATGCAGTAAACAATGCAACAAATCTGCCCAGTTGCGGTAGGCATCTTCGGTGAGGTGGAGACCATCAACGGTATATCGGTGCAGTAGCCGGCCATCCGACCCGGCGAAAAACGGATTGAGATGCAGGTATCTGATTTCCAAATCGCATGCCAATGAATGGAGCAACTGGTTGTATTGTCTGATAATATTGTTTGGCCTGGGCGAATTGTGCAGGGTAGGAAAAAGTGAGGTAAGAAAAATGTTGGTCTGAGGCACATGTCGGCGGATGTTGTGCACAATCCTGGTTGTATTTTCGAGCATCAGACTGAACAAAATGCTCCGGGCAATGTCGTTGGTGCCGATGCACAGGAAAACGATATCGGGTTTGCTGGCAAACCATTCAGCGCGCATGGCCTCAAGCAGTTCGCCGGTGCTCAGGCCCGAAATGCCGTGGTTCACGGCATTCAGGCCTGGCAAAAAGGAGGAAAGGTCAAAGCCCTCGGTGATGGAATCGCCTAAAAAAAGCAGACGGGTCTCGCTGTTCGCTTTCAGGTTCATATTTTTTAAAATGATTAGCCAAGCACTACCTCCACTTCGATGACTGTGTGAGAATAGTTTTTTGGGTTGATCCAGCTGCCTGGTTCGGCCACGATGCCATTAACCTTCATACTTTTTACTCCACGATTGCATCCATTCGGATTATGAACACTGACTTTCAACAATTTACCCTGATACTTACGGTTAACCTGAAATTGTTTCCAATCCGATGGGATGTTCGGATCGACGGTGATGCCTTTGAGCGAAGTGCGCAAGCCAAGGATGCGGTCGAGGCCAATGCGGTACATCCAGACCGAGGTGCCGGTGAGCCATGAATGTGAGGCCTGACCTTCAGTTTCATGCTCGCGGCTGGTGACATATTCCGAAAACACATAAGGCTCGGTTTCATAACGGTCGGGCGTAACAGAAGCTGATGAATTGACAGGCAACATTTTACGATAAATACGCAGGGCATCTTCCGTTTTGCCGTGCATCAGAGCGGCCAGCACAAACCATGCGGAAGCATGGTTGAACACCGCGCCATTTTCTTTTTTACCCGGCACACAACGCGATATGAGCCCAATGTCGTCCTCCACCTCACGGTAAGCCGGCCAAACCAATTGCATTCCGGTTTTGTTTTCGAGGTACTGAAGGCTGCTGTTGAGGGCTTTTTCGGCGCGTTCGCGCGAAGCCACACCAGAGAGCACGGCCCACGATTGGCTGTTGAGGAACAGTTTACCCTGTTTCATGGCCGACGAGCCAACCACCTTTCCGTTGTCGCGGAAAGCCCGAACGTACCATTCACCATCCCAGGCAATATCGTTGACAACGGAAGCTATCTGTTTATAAGCTGATTTCCAGCGTTTTAATACGTCAAAAAGCTTTAGGTGTTCAAGAAGTTCAAAGGTTTTGTCGAGCACATAGCAAAGGAAGAAGGCGCCCCAGATGGTTTCACCCTTGCCTTGCGGGCCGATGTGGTCGAGGGTATCGTTCCAATCGCCTTTGCGAATTTTGGGTAAACCACGCTCGGTGCAATCGCTAATGGCAAAATCGAGCGAGCTAATCATATGCTCGAGCACGGTGGCTTTGCCTTCGTCGTAGAATGGCACCACTTCGTCCAGGATGCTGAAGTCGTGGGTTTCGTTAAGGTATTCCACCAAACCGAAAGGTATCCACAATGGGGTATCGCTGTGATGCGTCCGTTCGCCGTGGTTGGTGAGTTTGAAAAAGTTGTGCAGGGTAGAACCGTCCTTGAACTGAAAATGCAAGGCATTGATCATACGCTGGCGCACACGCTGCGGCTCGACAATGACCATGCCCAGGATGTCCTGAAACTGATCGCGCATGCCCGTGCCGAAAAGCAATCCTCCATGATAGTAACCCGAGTTTCGGGCCATATCGAAAGTAACGGCACTTTGGTATTGATTCCAAACATTAAGCATTAAGTTGACGCTTTGGTCGGGTGTGTTCACCTGTACATGCCCAAGATAGTTATCCCAATATGCCTTCACAGCTTCAAATTGCTGCTTAACATATTGCATATCCCGGAAATTATTGATTCTTAGCGTCTCATAAGGATTAACCTCGTCTTTGGATGCCACGCCAAGCAACACTGCAAAAGTGATTTCCTGATTTTCTGAGAGGCTGATCTCCGACTGCAGGGCAACCACGGGGTCGCCGGCGGTGATCTCGGTGTTGAAGCAGGCACCCCGCTCCACGGCTATGGGGTTGGCCTCGCTGCGCCAACGGCCGGTAAAGGTGTCGAGGCTGCCATCGAAGCCCATTACTGGCAGGCTAATGCTGAAATAGACCTTGTAGCGCCAGTCGATATTGGGTTGCTCGACCGTGGCTGCTTTTTTGTTGAGCACCCAGTAGCGGCGTGTGGCCTCGAGGGTTTGCTGCCCGGAATTGAAGTGTATATCCGTAAAATGTTTGTCGTTGGGCTGGTTGATGATGTCGTTGAGTGCATTGCCCATCATCAGCTCCTGAAAAGCAAACACCTGAAGCTTACGTGGGCGTCCGCTATGGTTTTTCACCTTCACATGCCAAACCTCGGCAAGGGTATCGCGCGGAACGAAATAGGTGAGTTCGGCCCGGATTCCATCATACTCGGTAGTGATACGGGTATAGCCCTGCCCGACACGTGCTTCGTAAAAGTCATACTTACGATCGGTGGTGGGCGCCCAGCTCAGCGACCAGTATTGTCCTGTTTCGGTATCGCGCAGCATGACATAGCGGCCCGGACGATCCCAGGGCTGACAGTTGTAGCGCATGCGGCTGATGCGGTTATCGCGGGGAGTATCAACAAATGAAAATCCCCCTCCGCCATGCGACACCAAACCGGCGTATCGCTCGTTCCACATATAGTTGAACCACGGCCTGGGCGTAAATGGATTGTTAATCACAAACTCTCTGAAGTCATCGGTAAAGTAGCCGTAATCGTTTTTAAATTTCATGATGTATGTTTTTGTCGTTTAATTCGGTTTGAAAGTGATTTTCCAGCTCAGAATTTTTCCAGGGCCTGCCTCGATGGCAAAGCCATTATCCTCGATCGTACAATCGCCACCCGTGGGGATTTCCTCCAAGTTAACAGGAACTGCACCATAGATCGGTCCGTGGAATTTGACGCGTCCGGAAACAGTTGAAGCTGAGGGGTTGTAAACGCGAAGAATGGCAGCATTCTCCGAACCGTCTTCTGGCTTTTTCAAGGCACTGAAAACCAGCCCCTCGCCCTCGATCTGCATCAGGCTGCACGAATGACTCAGTTCACCATGCAAAGATCCGGTTTGCGCCAGCCTGTATGGATAATTGAATGCAAAAGCATGGCGATAAAGTTGTCCAGTTTGCCAGTCGCCGGCATGGGGGCAGATTGCCAGACGATAGGTCGATCGGCCCAGCATCTGCGCGCCTTTTTCGTGGCTGTAATCCTGCGGTGCTGAGGGATTTATTTTGTATTCGAAGGTGCGCAGCAGGGTGATGGCAAGGGTTTTGGCTTTGTCGTTGAGCACTTCATACTCCTTGAGACCATCCACCAGCACGGCCAATCCTTTTTGTCCGTCGCTTACATCCACAAAATGGTGCATGGGGAAGTCGTACATCGGTTGCTCAATCCAATCCGAAGTGTCGGGGCGTTCGAGGCTGCGGCGGGGCACATCGAACTGGCCCTCGCCCCAGGAATATGATGCCTGCAGATTGGTGGGCAACATGAGGCGCAGGCGGTGGCTTTCGCTGCGGTTGTCGAGCTCGATGTTCACATGCAGGTAAGGCTCACCCTGTGCAAGGCCAAGGTGCATGACCACGGTGTTTTGTTCGGTAGTGCCGTTGATATCATTTCTGGCCTTGAGATTGGCCGGAAGACTCAGCTGATGGGTGATCTTCACCTCCTGCCACACAGGGCCGTTGTGAATCAGCTCAATATCTGCCGACTTTCCTCTGGTGCTCACCAATGGCCCGACGGGTTTATGCACCCAGGCATGACCGGCATCGCCCTCGTCGGCCAGCCAGGCTATATTACGATAAACAGCGCCGGTGGTTTTGTGTGTCAGGTTGATGCTGCCATCCGAATCCAATTCAACTTTGAGGAATTCGTTTTCGAGCATACCGGTCCATTCATCTTTTGAGGAAATAACATGCTCATTTGTTGGAACTACAGCAAGCGCACTCAACCCAAAGGCGGGTATATTGCTCAGCTTGAGCTTGATATGATAACGCATCATATCGAAAAACATGGGTCTGTTGATCATTTGCTCGAGCACAGGCTGGTGGTGCTGGCGCGTCACAAGCTGAAATGGGATCTGGCTTCCCGAATAATCTATAATGTAGATGTTACCTTTATCGAGCTTCACAGGTATATCAACAAAAGCATCCACCACCTGGGTGCTATGGTAGGCCGTAGGATTGATGGCTGTAAGGAAAATATTGGTGTCATTGTTTTTGGCGAGCTTTTCGGTATTCAAACGCCCCACCATGTGTTTCAATGCCCGTTCGAAAACCCCTTTGGATATTTCGATGACTTGTTTATAGCGGAACATCATATCAGTGTGGATGGCATCGAGCGAGCAGCCGCCAATGCTGTCGTGGGCCGAGTTTTGCACCAGCATCTCCCAGGCAGTTTCGGGATACTGGTCGTTGATGTCGCGGCCCAGCATGCCCGAAAAGATATTGAAAGGTTCGGCATAGTATTGCAGCCAGCGTTCGGCGTCGAAGTTGGTCTGCTTGAGGTACATACGGGCCGAGGTGGTGTATCCAAACAGGTTGCCGCAACGGTTGTTGTTCTGGCTGCTGCGGCGTTCGCCGGTAACGAGTTTTAGCTGGTTTACGTCCACCGACTCGAACACCTGCCTGGCATATTCTTCCAGGGTGGAATGGCGCACATCGATCCAGGGCATTTTTTCTTTGATGTCGCGGATAATATCTACCGTAAGACGGTTTGGCCCCGATGAATCGTGACCCTCCATCCAGATCTTGTGGGGAGTAGTGAAGTCCTCGGCCTGATCGGCAATAATTTTTTCAACCTGAGGCACAATGTTCTCGGGATAATACTCCCTGTGCGGCGAAATGATGAACCAATCTTCGCCCTGCTGCTGCCGGTCGGCAAAATGAAAGGGGGAGGTGCCTTTGTTCCAGTCGTATTCAACATCGTAGAAGCCTTCGTTGTGCACCGCCGGCCGGTAGATGTAAAAGTAAAAGTTATAGCGGGGCATGGTGCTGAAGCGCGACGAAATCATGCGCGTGCCATCGGCGCCCTCCCAGAGGAATTCGGCTTTGGGGCTGTCGAGGCTGTTGATGCCCCTGTAGAACATAATAAGGTTGATATTGAACTGCTTATAAATTTGCGGGAGCTGAGATATTTGCCCCCAGGAAAATGGCGAGTAACCTATTTTAGAAACGCCCCCGTTGGCCTTACTCACCTTATGGCCAATGAGCAGGTTGCGCACCAGGTTTTCGCCACCCACCTGAAACTCTTCGGGCAGAATATACCACGGGCCGTGCAACAAACGGTTTTCGCGCGTAAGCTCTTCAATGCGTTGGCGGTTTTGTGGTTTAATTTCAAGGTAATCTTTCAGCACTATGCTCTGACTGTCGAGGTGGAAGGCGCGGTATTCGGGTTCGGTTTCCAGTATGTACAGCACTGCATCGATCATATCGACCAGCATTTGCCTGTTGCGCTGAAACGGAAAACGCCATTCGCGGTCCCAGTGAGTGTTGGAGATAAGATGAAAGACAGAATTTTTATGATTCATAGGATTGCAAAGAAGTAATTTATGATTTCAGATAAAGATTATGATCGATAATAACTTCAGGAATGCCTCCATGGGCAATGTGAGTGGCGGCGGCAAAATCGTGCCCTTTGGTCTGTGCAAATGGAACCGCCACACAACAACCGATTCCGGCTGCACGAATGGCAACTGTGCCACTTTGGCTGTCTTCGAAACCGATGACCTCACTAAAATCCGGCGGCAACAGCCCGGCTTTATGCAGGGCAATGCTGTAAAGGTCGCGGTGAGGTTTCAGACGAATTTCGTTGGAATCGGACGCGGTTACAAAAGCGTCGTACCAATGGTGGTAATCGTTGCAGGCTTCAATAATGTTTTGTTTTCGGGCTTCGCTCAGCCCGCTGGCAGCTATGGTTTCGGCCAGCACCTGCATCACCTGGCGGATTACAATATCAGCTTCATAAAAGATGGATGAAGTTACGAGGCCAAGCTTTGCGGGCTGTCGCTCAAAAGTCAAGGATAGTTCGTTTAAACGTTTGATTAATATGTTTTTGCGCCTTTCATCAACTTCTTTTCCGGTGCTTCGTCTGTAATCCTCGAAGAGCAGTGGAGCAAGGCGATGGGCCTCATCGCCCAGCCAGCCTTTGAGCAAGGGAAGCAAAAAGGTAATACCGGGCATAGGTGAAATCAGGTGCCCTGAGGCATGGGCATCACCAAACACCAAAAGGCGCACCTGGGCAGTATTGCCGCTGCTGAGCAAGGCCAGAATCCGATGATAGGTTTCATAGTAAATATCGATCCCAAGGCTGACCAGCAGGGTAAAGTCGCCCGTCAGTAGCTGTGACATCAGCAGCCCGCTCAAATCGATGGAAATATCACTGGCGCTGAGCTTGTTTACTTCATCGGCCATTCCGGTTTTGCGCAGGTTCTGAATTACTTCGGCCTTTCGCTGATCATCGTTTCCGTGACGCAGCGTCCACCATGCAGCTTCGGAAAATGCTTTTGCCACAGCCTCATGCCTGATCAGGCTTTTATACTTCGTCAGCAGATACTCCACATGGCGCGTAGTGCTGTTGCCGATGATGAACGGAAGGTCGGCGTGATGGTCGATACCTTCCCAATCGTGTTTTTCAAGAAGCCCGCTCATGCGCCTAACCATATACTCAAGCGAGTGGATGCAAAGGACTTCGGTTGTAGTTGTAGTGCCGTCCATGTCCATCATGGCGGCCTTCAGGGTTTCGGGCCGGTGTATTCGTGGTGCCAGTGGATAATACTCCACCGGCGGATAAATGTAGCCGGGGTTTCTCACCTCGGCAAATTCGTCGGGATGGGCTGTAATGGTTTGCACCACTCTGTTGCGGTTAACAATCATATAATGTTTTGTTTATTCTGTTGCATGTTTATGAAAAGCTTTTTTCCGGCTGCAAGCAGGGTTTTCACTTCCTCATCCGTTTGTCCTTCGGCGTAAATCCGCACCATGGGTTCGGTTTCCGACACCCGCAGCAGCAACCATCGCTCAGGGCCTTCGAGCCTGATTTTTAATCCGTTGATAATGCCTCGGCTGCTGCTGTAATGCTGCAACCGCTGCACTGAAAAACCTGCAATGGCCTGTGGAGGGTTTTTTAACAATAGCGAAAGCACACCGTGCCGACGCTCGTCGTGGTTGTGCCAGTCGATACGGTCGTAGCAGATGCGGCCAAGCCTGTCCCGCTGTATGTCGAGCAATGAGGATAGTTTGGAATGCCCATGCACAGCGAGCATTTCGAGCATCATGAGGGCCGAATAGATGCCGTCGCGTTCGGGAAGGTGATTGCCAAAACCAAAGCCACCTGATTCTTCAGCACCGAAAGCGGCTTGGTGTTCCATCATGGCTTCGGCCACGTATTTGAAACCCACCTGAACATCGATTACCTGATTGTCGGCGGCAAGCCTGAGCATTTTGTCGGTAACTGAGGCTGTTTTGACAAGCGGACCATCGAGCTTTCTGTAGTTTTTAATATGGTCGGCAAGCGCCAGAATGACTTCCTGAATGTTGACATACTGCCCCTTATCGTCCAAAACCCCCAGTCGGTCGGCATCGCCGTCGGTGGCTAGTCCGATGCCGAAACTTCCTGCATGAATAAATTCGGAAAGTGGTTTTAGGTTGGAGGCGATAGGTTCGGCCAAACGTCCCCCGAAGTCGGTATGTGGCTCTCCGGCAATGGTTTTTGCTGGTATATCATGCTTTCCCAGAATTTCTTCGAGTAACCTTGCCCCTGCTCCATGCATGGAATCAATGGCAGGGATAAGACCCGAATGCTTAATCTTGTTGAAATCAAACTTTCGTTCAAGGTATTCGAGATAAGGGCTGAGCAGGTCGGATCTCGGCGGGGTTTCGGCCATTTTCACTGCATTTTGCCCGATAAGGGCCTCCACCTTGGCCGTTTCTTCAGTGTAGAAAGGACTTCCGGCGGCCGATTTAAACTTGATGCCGTTGTACTGCGGGGGATTATGCGATGCGGTGATCATCACCCCGGCGGCCCTGAGCCGCAAACAATGAAACGAAACCACAGGGGTAGGCAATATGCAATGGCTGAGCAAAACATCCATTTTGTTGGCATGCAGCACTGCGGCAAACAGCTCAGCAAACTGATCCGAGTGAAGGCGGCCATCGAAACCTATAACTACTGTGCTGATTTTTTGAAACTTGCAGTAGTCGGCGAAGGCTTGTGCCACCAGCGAAACAGTTTGCCGGTTGATGCCCTGGTGCAACAATGCGCGCCAGCCATCGGTGCCGAAGATGATGTTGTGCGGATTGCTCATTTAATCGAGGTTGTGTGCAAGGTGTTCGCGTATGAGAATATATGGCACATCATCAGGGTTTTGCTTATACCTTACGGCCAGTGCAGCTGCCACACCACATGCTTCGCCAGTGGCCGATGCGGTAGGTTGTATGCGCAAGGCGGCATGCCCTTCGCGGGTCGAGCCTATGCAGCGTCCGGCTACAAAGAGGTTGTCCGACTGGGCCACCCGAAGCGAGCGCAATGGTACCTCGTAATAATCGCCTTCCTGCAGCTCATCCATGCGGCTTTCTTCGTCTTTCTGGCCGTGGATGTCAATACCATAGCAAGCCCGGGCGATGGCGTCAGGAAATTTGGCTCCCGACAGGATGTCGTGTCCTTTGACCATGTATTGGGCAACCGCCCTGCGCGTTTCGCGCACGCCAACCTGCACTGCGGTGTCGATCAGATAAGCCTTTTCGAAGCCCGGCACATCGCGGTTCAGAAAATCGACAATCTGCGCCACCTGCCGGTGCCCTTCCTGTTCGGCCAGGGTGAGCGAATAGCTTGTGGTGGGGTCGATACCAAGAATGTTGGTCGTGTTGAACGAACCTTCGCCCGACGAAGGCAGGGTAGTGAAAAACACATAATCCACATCGGCAGGGAAGCGCCCCTCATCTTTGGCCTTCTTTATCAAGCCTTTGTATCCGGCAATGCTGACGATACGCGAAAAGTCGAAGTTAAAATCCATCCAGGGCAGGAAGTCGTCGGGGTGCTGGGCGCTGTATTCGGCTGTTCGTTTGACATTGATACCGCCCATGCGGAAGAAGAGCGTAAGGGCCTGCAGTCTGCCGGTGTTTTCGTCGCCTTTTAGCCAAGGGAATCCGCCCAAAGCTACCAATTGTGCATCGCCGGTAGTGTCGATAAACTGGCTTGCCTCAACGATGCGGTAGCCTGCAGGGCTGATCAGCTTTACGCCTGTTACATTCCTGCCATTACGAAATACCTCAGCAACGTCGGTATTGTAAGCCATATGGACACCGGCCTCAACCAGCATATGGTTGGCTACTGCCCTGAAAGCCCATGAATAAAACCCGTTGTCGATCATGCCGCCCGTTTGGCGCATGCGGTTTTCGATTTCGAGGTAGATGCCCCGTACCAGGTTTTTACCGCCGGTAACCGATTTCATAAAAGGCGAAACCATGCCAGCCGACGACATACCGCCGGGAAAGGGATAATGCTCTACCAGCAGCACCGAAACGCCTAATCTTGCAGATGCTACGGCTGCAGAGATGCCTGCAATGCCTGCCCCAGCAACCACTATGTCATACTTGTCGAATTGCATCGCTAAACCATTTTGTTATTGTTTGAGGTCGGGTGATGGCCGTGCCAACCACCACCGACCATGCTCCGGCTTTGATGGCTGCAGCCGCTGTTTGCGGGCTGTTGAAACGCCCCTCAGCCACCACAGGTAATTGATTTCCAAGAAGATTTACCAGACTGTATAACAAATCCCAGTCGGGACCATCGTGCACAAGGTGTTGTGTTTCGGGTGTATAGCCGCTCAGGGTGGTCGAAATGCAGTGTGCACCGGCATGGGCGCAGGCCTGCGCTTCATCGGCTGTGGCAATGTCGGCCATCACCAATACATCGTATTTGTTGACGATGTGGCTTATAAATTCCGGTCCGCTCATACCCTCGCGTGAGCGGAAGGTGCCATCGATGGCCACGATGTCGCAGCCCGAATGAATCAAAGCTTCTACTTCCGCCTCGCTGCCCGTAATGCGCACAAAGCCATCGTCGAAATAGGATTTTATGAGGCCAATGAGCGGCAGGGGCACCATTTTCCTGATGGCTGCAGCCTTGGCCACCCCTTCGGTGCGAATGCCGACAGCGCCACCTTTCCAGGCCGTCCAGGCAAACTTGGCCACGTCGGCGGGATTGTTAAAAGGCGAGTCGCCTTCGGCCTGACACGAAACGATGAGGCCGCCTTTGAGCCGATCGAAAATTTTTGGTACGTCAGTGTTCATTGTAATATTCATGTTTCGGCCGGACTTATTTCGGGATAAACCGGTATCATCATGATGCGTGAGCGATATTTACTCCAGCCCTCAGTGGAAAGACGGTTGAGCTCGCGGTTGAAAGTATTGTCAAGCTCCGAACCTTTCACTTTGCGCAGCGAAATACTAAGGTAACGGCCAATGGCAGTGTCGATGTTGCGCACCAGGTTGAATCCGGGCATGTTCGCAGGCAACGGATCGGTGAAGAGTGCATGGATGAGCATGTTATAATCCCTGCCGGCCTGTATGCCCGAAAAGGGGATGTTGTCGGCATGGTTTTCGACTGCTCCGGCCCGCAGGCTGATAAGCCCTTCCCTTCCGAAGAACCTCACTTCGAGCTCGTTGTCCTGTTGTTCGACACTTGCAGGCAACACGTGAAAAAGCACCCTGATTCCTGATTCGTTGATCCACTCCCAGCAAATGCGTTTGATGAGCTCGGGGTGCAATAAAATTCCAGAGCTGCTTTGGTGGAGTATGCCAAAGGGCAGGGCTGCAGCACGGCTCACCAATTTTTGATCCAGGCTGTCTTCGCTCGTGGATGTTGTACCAAAAAAAGCGGAAAGCGATTCGGTGTGTTTACCTCCTGGAAAACCAAAACGCGATGCCAATAATACACTTTTCCCGCGGTTCTTCAAACTGATAGCCCTTGCTATACCTCTGGGGCTACTGCCCCAGACAATTATGTCGTATCTGGTTTCCATATTCTATTTTTTTCTCACTGCAAGCACCACTGCCGGCTCCTGCGGGTCGATACCCTTTAGGTCGTATTCCACCAGCGAGAGGATCTGGCTCAATTCGAGCAGTCCCGACATGTCTATGATTTTACCCGAGACCACCACAAAAACGTCGGGCATGAGTTCGCCCCCGTCGCCATAAGAGCGCAGCTCGGCAATGAGTTCGGATACAATGCCTTTTACCGCCTCCACGCTGCTGTTGCGCAATACCACATTATCGAACTTGCGTCGCACCACACCGTCGCGTGTGATAATCAGGGCCGGACGTATGGTTTCGGCTACCAGTCCAAAAAAGTGCTTGCGGATGCGTTCGTAGCCCACTACAGCCAAAAGGTTGGTCTTGCCGTAAAGCTGAAGCTGTGCTGGTTTTACTTTCAAAGCCTCCGAAGCGGCGACAAGTAGCTCGTTTTCGTTTAATTGCACTCCCTTTCTGTCGGTGCCCAGATCGCTCGATCCGGTGGCAATGGCAATAACCTTTTTGTTGGCATTGTCGATTTCTACCTGCACTTCTACCGATTCGGGACTGGCGCCCATGCTGATCACCGATTCGTAAGCCTGTTGGCGAATGCGGATGATGTCGCTTTCGGTGGGGTTGATGATGCTGCGTTCCACCGTATCGCGAATCATGCCCATGGCTGCGCCTATGGCTGAGATGACTTCAGCATTTTCGGCTATTTCGTGCTTTATATTCATATGCTTTGCTGCATGGGGCACAATGGCACTGGCCCCTCCGCCACCGCCGTACATGACCACAAAGCCGGGGTCGAGTTTATACTCACGGATGAGACTTTTCACTACCGCTTCCACCTTGCGCGAGGTGATCTCAAGGATGCTCTCTGCCAGCTGTTCGGGCTGTGCGCCAATCCGCCGGGCCACGTTTTCAACGGCACTTTTTACGGCTCTCAGGTTGGCTTCGCCGTGGCCTACGGCTTTCACCAGACCCAGATAATATGATGCTGCGGTGGGGGTGATGGTGTAGCTGCCATCTTTACGTTTAATTTTAAGATAGTCGGAAGGGTCGCCTTTTTTGGGACAAATGGTTTCGAGTTCGATATCGTCGAAGTCATGGTCGGTGGCGTAAGCCGAATAGGAAAGGTTGGCAATGTGGGCGCTGCGAGGCCCGACATCGTGTACCTTGTTTTTGTGTATGCGTGGCACCGAGCCTCCGGCCACCCCAATGGTGCGCACATCTATCGTCTTAACGCTCAGGCGATTGTTGCCAATCTGAGCAGTTTTCACCTGAGGCATGCCATTTTTAATGACCGAAATATCGCTTGAGGTACCACCCACTTCCACAAAAATGCCATCGGAAATGCGGGCATACATCAGGGCCGCCGCAACACCTGCTGCCGGTCCGGAAAGCATGGTGAGTATGGGCCTTTTGCGCATTTCGTTCACATCCATGATGCCACCATCGGAGCGCATGACCATGAGTGGCGCCCTGATACCGCTTTCGCGCACAGCCATTTCGGTCAGATTGGCCGTTTCGATCATTTTGGGCATCATGCTGGCGTTAACGATGGCTGTGCGTGTGCGTACCCGCATTCCGTAGAGCTGGCTAAGGTCGCAGGCGGCCGTGGCCATCACGCCCATGCGGGATGCTATCTCAAGCACCAATTTCTCGTGGCGGTTGTTGTCGGGACCAAAAGCTTCGCTGGCCACAAACACTTTTGCTCCTTCGCCCTGCATTCGCCTGATGGCCTGTTCTATCTCGTTTTTTGTTATTTCGTGCTTTGTGTTGAAAAAAGCAAACGACACAGGAAGTATCTTTCCCGGAGCCAGCTCAACGTCGTCAAGCATGGCCTGCGATCGTGCAAGCCGACCTTCGAGACCACGACCAAAAGCCAGCACTCCTACCGGGGCTACATCGCCCTCGAGCAGGGCATTGGTGGCCTGCGTGGTACTGTGTGCAATCAGGACAATTTCTTCGGGGCTGATACCTGCCTTTTGGATGAGTTTTTTCATGCTGGCCACCACGCCTTCGGCCACACCCTGATGCGAATCGTGGGTAGTAGGCACGCAAGCCTTCCCAATCACACTAAACGATTGCACTTCTACAGCAACGGCATGGGTGAAGGTGCCGCCAACGTCGATTCCTATCTTGATCTTTCTCATGGCTCAACAGTTTATCAGAAATACATGACCGCAGCAATAATCAACCCCAGAAAGGCAAACACCCAGGCAAAAGGAAGGGTGTTGTAAAGTATCTTTTGCACATCCACCTTCATCTCGTTGGCAATCCAAACGTTCTGGATGTTGGTAGGATCGCTGATGCCTTGCAGCTGACCTACCGACCAGAGCATGCCGAGGATGGCACCCGAAGGCATTCCGGCAGCCATCATTACCGAGGCAATGCCGAAACCCATGCCCCACACATTGAGCGGACCGCGATAGAGGGCCAGTGGCGCCAGGAGGGTGAAGGTGATCACATACATCAGGCCATTGCTGGGAATAATGGTCTTCACCAGTGGAATCATCAGCGTGCGCACGGGCCACTCGGCGGTGCCGTAGTGTTCCATCAGGTATTCGGCCGATATCTCTTTTGGGCCGAGCACAGCCACCAGAAGCCATCCAATGCCAAACATGAGTATGACGGCCGGCATGACGATGGAGGAACCTTCGATGAGCGATTTAATGAGGATAGTTTTATGGTCGCGGCGGTAGGTAATCAGGTAGGCGTAGAGGATGGCCAGGATGAATGCGGCCAGGAAGTTGACGTGGAAGAACAGGATGAGCACCAGCGGAATAATAGGCGTGAATATGGCCGTCCAGTGGATGGAAATCTGGGCACTGCTTCGGTGCAGAGAAGCACGGTAAACGGCATTTGCGTAAAGCATCACGATTATGGCAAGGAAAAGGTAGTAGAATATTTTACCGGCAGTTTTGATAATTGGTTGATATTGAGGTAAAGTGTTCAGGTGTTGAATGCCCCACACCACCAGTCCGATACCGAGGGCCGAAAGTGCCATCATACCCAGGTTGCGGGCAATGTTGCCGGCAGTGAGCGAAAAACCGTCGCGATAGAGCTGCACTACTATATAAACCAGCGAGCCTCCGAAAACCACACCGAAAAGCGAGAGGATAAAGCGCACCACTTCCCACTGGGTGAGACCCAGCGAGTTCATGTAGAGCGACCAATTGCCTACATTGAACATGCCGCCGATGTTTACGCCCATAAGCATGATTACACCCGCCGTAAGCCGCCCAATGCCCACCGAAGTGAGGATGGGCAACACAATGGCGCCCACCATGATCATGGCGCCCAGCCCACCTAATGTGGTGAAAAGCAGTATGATAAACAAAAACATCACCAGAGCTATCACCAAAGGGTTGTCGCCTGAGAGTTCGGCGCCCTTTTTAATAAAACCTTCGGCAATGCCGGTTTTTTGCATCATGATGCTGAGCACCCCCCCAAACATGGAGATGATGATGGGCTCAGTGAGACGAAACGAGCCTTCGCCTATCACATAGGTGAAAATATCGTTGGCCGACAGCCCCGAAACCAGGGCTATGAGTATGGCCAATACCGGCATGGCCAGCAGGGCAGGCCAGATGCGCTTGGACATCATGCCCGTGATGAACAGGAAGACGACCAGCAGAGCAATCCCTTGAACGAGTTCCATAGGGCTGTATTTTCAGGGTTTATAAATGGTTTTCAGGTAGTCGGCATAGCGGTGCAGTCCTTCGTAGAAGAAATAAACCTCGCCCTCCAGGCCCAAGCGTCGGTTTTCTTCGATCATGTAGCGGAAGTATTCCTCCGAAGGCTGCCAGTCGCCAACGCGAATAAGCACACCGGGCACGAGCAGGTGGCGTTTTTCGGGAAGGATGTAGTTGTAGGTGGCTTCGAGTGTACGGGTATAAAAGGCGCTGTCTTTGCGGTAAACCTGTGGCACCACCATATCCACCCAGCCAAAGTTGACCCATGTGGGCCAGTCCTGCAGGTATTCCTCCTTCGACCAGGGGAAGATGCTGGGCGACATACTGACGATGCAGCCCGGTTTGATGGCCTTCACTTCCTTGTAGAGCCTTTCGGCGAAATGGTTGAGTTTTTCGGCACGCCATTGCACCCAGTTGAAGTCTTTATGATAATCCGGCGGTGCTTGTCCGAAGTTGTCGGCTTTGTAAGCTTCAATAACGGCAAGGTTGTAGCCGCCTTCGCTGGGCATGGCCGGGAGTCGGTCGTCGCCCTGTACGCCGTCGATATCATAGTTGCGCACCACTTCGAGTACCAGCGAAAGCATAAAGTCCTGCACCTCGGGGTCGAGGGCGTTCATCCATTCAAAGCCGTTTTTGGTGGTCAGGCGGCCCTGTGCGTCGAGCGATGCCCAATGGGGATTTTTCTGCAGCAATATGCCGCCGTTTTCGCTGTAGCTTGACGAAAATCCAAACTCGAACCAGGCAATTACTTTAATGCCATATTTGTGCGCCTCGTCTATCACTTCCTGCAGGGGGTCGCGTCCCGTGTTTTCCGGATCGAGAATCGGATCGAGCTCAAAACCTGTGAATGCTTTCATTACCTGCGAACGATACATGGTCATGGCCTTGTTCCAGGTAACCACAAAAATGGTGTTGAGGCCAAGTTCGTGGCAGGTTTGCACAGCCTGTTTTACTTTTTCGGGACTGTAAAGGGCATCGCTGGCCACATTGGTAAGCCACACCCCCCGAACGGGCTCATTGTAGCCCATCACGTATTTCTTTGTTTCATTGCTTTTGTGCCCGGCCGGTGCATGGCATCCCACAGCAAAAGCCAGAAGCAGTGACATTAATGCCTTGATTTTCATGTTTTCCAGTATAACTTTTTGTTTGTAAACCATTGTGCAGCCAGCAACATGAGCAATGTGAGCACCAATCCCCTCAGTACACCCAGCCATGGATAGGCCAGATGCCAGCCATCCATCCATGGCAGCAGTTGTGCAAACTGCAGCAAGGGTGCAATGGCATAGCTGACAACCACATAGCCTATCATGGGATTCATTCCGGTCTTTTCAATCATCTCGAGGTAGGCCGACCAGCTTTTGATCGAACAGATGTGCCTGAATACCAGCAGCGAAAACCCCGAAAGGCCTGCTGTAAGCAAGAGATAGCTGTAAGTGGAAGGGTCTTTTTTGATGCCGCCTTCCCAGGCTTCGAAAACGGTTCCCAGCAAGAGCCAGGCATAGCTCCACAATGCAATACTCAGGTCTTTGCCATGAAGAGAGTTGAATAATGTCTTGTGATTGAGCAATATAAGTCCACATATCAGGTTGATAGCCCAGAACAAGTTGAGCTGCCGGGCAAATAAAAGCCAGGTATTCGCAACGATGACAACAGCAAAGGCTATGGCAGCAGCCTTGCCTATGGCAGGTTTTGCTTTATTGCTCCGCAGCAGATCACCGGCAAGCATACCAGGAATGAGTATGAGCAGGTATTTGAGAAACTCCGGATTGTAGAACACGGTTTTATTAAGGTCGCCAATGGGTTTCAGTGTCTCATTTAGCCATGGAAACCATTCGGACAGTGTTTTTGCAGGTGTGAAGCTCCATAGCCATTGGTTGACCGAACCTTCCACCCCGTGGGTGAGCCGCCAGGCGACAACAACGGCCAATATGGCAAGCCTTGTTAGGGGTTTTTCGCGTGAAAGCAGCCAAATGATACCGCCAAATAAGGCAAGATTGGCCAGCACTAAAATGATGATATCGTTTTTGTTGAACGAAAATGGCAAATCCAGGTAGAGGTGTCTGATCACCAGCAGGCCAATCATAAGCACATAACCGCCCGCTTCAGCGGTTTTTTGCCATGCATGGCTGAGTGGCAGCTTTCCAAAGGCAAGGAAAAAAGCAATAAAGGCCAAAAGTGCAGCCGCCCAAGGGTAATAGCCTTCAATACCGGCATATTGCCATGGCGAAAGCTGCCCCAGCATGAGTGCAAAAACGAAAAGTCGCAAAGCCCTGATGGAGATTTTTCTGGAAATTGAGGAAAAAGATGATCCTTTCTCGGTCAGGTTTCCGAGCGAAAAAGGTATGGCCACTCCCATTGAGAAAATGAAAAACGGAAACACCAGATCCACCCAGGTGATGCCAGGCAGGGCGGGATTAAACTTAAAATCCGGCGGAGGAATCTGGGCATGATAGAGCCATGCAGGCAAAGCGGCATTGCGCGAGATGGTGCCCGAAAGCACCATGCCCACAATGGCCAGCCCCCTTAAAACATCCACACTGCGCTCCCTCATGCCCGTCTAAGCTCAGAAATTGGGGAAAATAGCCGGCGCAGGGTACATGGCCTTAATCACCTTGCGGATGCGGGCATCGCCCAGCGGTGTGTTGTAGAAAAACGACTCGCCCGGAATCCCCACCTGACGATTGTATTTGATCTGCTCTGCTATCAGCTCGGGATCGGTGAGGCCGGCAGAACCATAAAGAATTAGGCCAGGCGCAAGGCGTTGCTTGTTGCCGTCGCTGTTGGCCATAAAATAGTTGAGCATTTCGTCAACGGTCGACCGATAGCCCTGAATAGTGTAGCGATAGCATTGCACCATCATTACCTGTACATTGTTCTGGCTCAGCCATACAGGCCATTCCTGCATCAGGTTTTCGAAAGCCCAGGGGTAGGGATTGGGTGATGAAGCAACAAGGACGTGAGGTTTGGCGGCTTTCACGGTTTGGTAGAGCGTGCCGGCAAAATTGTTGAGGATATTGGCACGCCATCGCACCCACTGCCAGTTATTGGGATCATTGGGCGGGTTAGCGCCATTGTGCTCGGCTTTGTAACGGTTTACGGTGTATTCATCGTAACCTGCATTGCGCGGCATGGCAGGCAAGCGGTCGTCGCCCTGCACCCCATCTATGTCGTAATTGTTTACGGCCTCCATGATGAGGTCGAGAATAAACTGCTGCACCTCAGGGTTATAGGCGTTGTAATAAAAATCAGAGCTGTTGTAATTGGATGCCTGTCCAGCGTTATTAATACCCAGCCAATGAGGGCGCACCGCCAGAATGCGGTCGTTTTGCGGTGTGGGTGCCGAGCCCCAGCGGGCCATAAAGCCGTATTCGTACCACAAAATTACCTTAAGGCCTTCGGCATGGGCCACAGTGATCAGATCGGTCAGCGGGTCGTCGGTAAGACCACTGTAGCCTGGGGTAAACATTCCCTCACGTGCATCGGCGTAGGTAGAATTTGCTGCAAGGGTCTGACTGGGGTAGAGGGTGCGTGTTTTAGCCCAGGCACAAACATACAAGGCGTTGAAATTAAGCTCTTTGGCCATTGCTACTCCTGCCTGGATGTTTGGCAGGCTGGTAAGGAAAGGCGTATGTGTGGGATCGGGAATCCAGAAACCGCGTATGGCAGTTTCCTGTGGCAGTACAGTAGTGTTGATGGTGTATTGCCTTGTAGTTCCATCTTCGGCAGTTACCACCACAGGCAGAGGTTGGCTTAAGTTGACGGTGCTGCCGCTGGCCGGTTGAACGGTAGCAAATGGCGAAACATCCATTTGTATGAGCACCTCGTTGAGGTTGGTGCCAAAAGGCACCTCAAGGGCTATATTGTTCCCGCTGATCTGGCCCGTGCGGAATAGATCGGGGAATCGTACAGCCAAAAGCTGGTTCTGATTGCTTGCCTGATAGGTAACCGTTGCGGTATAGCGTACTATTTCGGCGCCTTTGCGCAGCGAAAACTCCAGCGGGTTGCTGAAGTCATAGGCAAAGCCCGAAGGCGGGGTCAGGGTGGCGCCTTCGTTGTAGGTAACCGTAACCTGCAAGTTTCTTATATCGGCACTGCGCGGAATGGCTGCCGTAATGGTTTTGTTCTGCTGGTTAATGGTGGCCGTGATGGTCGGGTTCAAACCGCTGAATATAAAACTTTTTATCATCAGGGTATCTACCGGATCAGGGTCAGGGTCGGGCTTGGGCGGATCGTTTTTCTTGCAGGCCACGGCGCTGAGCAGGCCAAGCACCAGGAACAGGTAAAGCAGGCTACGTTTCATGGTGTTTTGTATTTAAGTCCGGAGGACTTGTTGGTCCTCCGGACGATTTTAATCGAAAAAAATAATCGTTAATTCGAGAACTGGTGTACTATGAACCCGTTGTTAAGACCAAAGCTCATGGCGCGGGGCTTGCCATCGGTGCCAAATCCTACCTGATGGGTAGCACCTACCCATACCGCTGCGGCAGCGCCAAAGTTGTGCCTGAACACGCGTTTTTGGGCAATGTTGTTGTTGTTCAGGTTACTGAGCTTTTGCACAATGCCAGTGCCTTCGGTAATGTTGATAATATCGTAATAAATGCCTTTATCCTCTGCCGTGGAGCCTTCCCATTCACGGTTAACTACATAGGAGAGGTATAGTCCGCCGTTGTATTCCCAAACACGGAAATCGTAGGAGCGCGACTGAATCATGGGTTCCGACGATTCATACAGGAAAGTGCCATCATACTTCATAACGGCAACGCCCATCTCGGCACCTGTTACCAGCAATTTGTCTGCCTCGCCCGGAATTGAGCTCACACGGCCATACTGACCCATGCGAAGTGCAACGGTGGGTGTTACGGGCAACACTGTTGGACCACTGACTTGTCCGTTGCTGAAGCTCCAAACGTAGAACTCGCTTGCATTGTTGGGCCATGCAAAGTTGGAGGCAAAGATGTAGCCGTTTTCCGGTGGATTACCTATAACTGAAATGGCATCGCCAAGGCGGATGTTGGAAGCCGGAATCGTGTAGCTCAGCACCAGCTCCGGTGTGGCATCATCACGACCGTCCCACTTATAGACCTTGAATACCTGCTCGGGATTCATCACCATATTGGAAAGGAAGATTTTTCCATCTACAACCCTGACATCCGACAGCAACCAAGTGCCTCCGGTTACCACATCTGTAAGCGGCATTTCAGTCGGGTCGGCTGTGGGCGTATTCATATCCCATACATAAAGGTGGTTTCCGTCCTTGCGCGATGCAGCATAAACGTAACGACCGTCGAAGGCCAGGCCGCGGGTGTTTTCGTTGTTGATGATCGAAGGCACCAGACCCGACTTGCCGCTGCGGTCGAGCAATACGGTAGTTTTTGTAGGATCGAAGCCGGCCTGAATTACATTGGCTACCACGTTATATACCGAGGTTGTGCCAGCATAAGTCACAGTAATGGTTTTAGCCGTACTCAGATCGAGAGTATCACCTTGACCAGAAGTAGTATAGGTGGCACCGGCAGGCAGAATGCTGATCTGGTCGATCACGGCTTTGATGTTCTGCAAAACATTGATGGTTACAGTAATGCGCTTTTCTCCCTGATTGATCTCAGATGGATAGATTTCGCCTGAACTGTGCGATTTGAAGCGAATGCTCGAAATTACCCCCGAGGTGGGTGCTGCCCTTTCGACGGTAACACGATAGGTGTTCGACTGATCGCCATTGGTAACCACAAAATTACGGGGCTCAGTAAAGTTAATGGGGGCCCCGGAAGCGGGTACTACCTGTGCACCATCAGAAACCTTGATGTCGGTAACCAGTGCAGTGAGGTTGGTTTCGAAAGGCACTACAACGAGGATATTCAGGTTTTCAATGACACCTTCCACACGCTGGTTTCCAGCCTGTCCGGCATTTGTGATAGCAAAGCTGATAATCTTTGCTTCCTTTGGTTCTGGTTTTGGGTCGTCTTTCTTGCAGGCAACCATTGTGGCGGAGGCGATGAGGAGCATCATCAGCCAGTTGCTGAAACGGATTTTTTTCATGGTTTTATTTTTTGGATGTTAGTGAATAGTAATCATTATCTGCCGCCGTCCCACCATATTCGGGTATATTGGCTGTCGCCTCCCATGCGGGCCACAGCGGCATTGTAGTTGTCGGCATTGCTCTGTCGTTCGTAATCGGGGAAAGGCTTGCGCCTTGGCATTTGCTCATTGCCGGGGAAAGTGTAGACTGGTTGACGCATTTGCGGGAAGCCGCTCTGGCGCACCACCGACCAGGCCTCATGTCCGTTGGGATAGAGCGCAATCCATCGCTGTGTGAAAATCTGCTCCAACGCTTTTGATGGGTCGAATTTGGCCGGACCGTTCAGATAGGCGTTGATGGTGTCGTTGCCAAAGATGCCAAACTGGTTCAAAGAGGCCACAATGCCCTCGTTGTAATAGCTTTCGGCATTGCCGGCAATGAAGCCTTTTTGTGCGGCCTCTGCCTTCAGGAAACAGCTTTCGGCATAGCTGAGCAGCACATGTGGTGTGCGATCCTGCAGGAAATATGGCCCTATGTCGCAAAAATCGGGCTTAAAATGGCTGTCGCGCTGCTCGCTCAGCAATGAATGCGGCTGGCCGTTGGGCAGGCCCACATATTGACCGGCTGCATTGGGTGCGGCATAAACAAATAGCCTTGGGTCATTCAGGTTGTTCAGGATGTCGTACATGGTCTTGCTCAGACGCACTTCGTCCCAACCAGCCACGAATGAAAGAGGATTTTTCACGTGGTAGGTGGGGCCGGCCGGATCGGGGATGATGCGCGCAGCCTGTTGTAAACTGGAAATGGTTTGATCAGGGTTTATCTGCTGCAAACCAGGCAGTATCAGAGAGGTAAACTCCGGAGTGTTGGAAGCCCTGAGGGCAATGCGCAAATAAAGTGTATTGGCAAATCTTTTCCAGCTGTCGAGATTGCCCTGATAAAGCACATCTGCTGCGCCATATCCCTGATAGCCAAACCCTTGATATTTCTCGATGTTGGCCACTGCTTCGCGGAGTTCTTTTAACAGATCCAGGTAAATATCCTTCTGGCTATCGAAAGGCGGCTTGATTTCTTTAAACGCTTTGAAATAGGGCATATCGCCATACATATCAGTTACCTGCTGCATCATATACACATTCCAGACACGGGCCACGTTCTCTTTGATGGGGTTTTCGATCTCCCGCGAAAGGTTCATCACGTGGTAGTTGTAGTGCAATGGGGCAAAGTTGGCCCGCGAATAATACCACTCCCAAACGTCGTTCCATGCACGTGGCTCATAGTTGTCGGAGGTGAAGTTGGCCCCCACCTGAATGTTGGCAAAATGCTGGGCATATACCGATCCGCTGATCTGATGCATCCACTGCCAGATGCCTACGCTTAGCCCCGAGCCGGTAACAAGAGAACGCGTGAACAAGGGCCCCGGATCGATACGGGTGCTGGTGGTTTTCGGGCGGTCGAGCTCTTCAAAATTCTTGGTACAGGCTGCCAGCATTAACCCTGCCAAAACGAATGTTAATATCTTGTTTTTCATAGTCTTAAACTTTTTCTGTTAAAATGACAGTTTGAGGCTCATGCCCATATTGCGCAATTCGGGATAGGCATAAATTTCGTAACCTGGGTTGTTGCCCGTGCCAAAGGTCGATTCGGGCGAGATGTTTTTGGTTTTACGCATCAGATAAGCCAGGTTGTTGGCAAACACGGAAACCGACAGCTCGCTGAAGGGTGTGTTTTTGAGCTGCTGACTGCCAAAGTTGTAGCCTAGGCTAAGCGTGCGGAAACGGATATACGAAGCGTCGTAAACGAAGGCTTCGTGAATGCGAGAAACGCGATCCCAATATTTTTGCGGGTCAACGGCAAATGTGCCTTCTACCCCATTTTTTACGCCTGTGACCATGTAGCCCATATTGAAATCCTCCGGACGAATATTGGGATCGCCTGCATCCTGAGCCAGTTTCACGGCCCTGTACCATTCATCGCGCCCTTCGAGGGTAAAGCCCAGAGTACCATATTCAGCACCAACCATATTGGTGACCGAAAATAGCTGATGACCCAGTTTACTATCGAACTGCAGGCTTGCAAACCAACGCTTGTACTCGAACTGGCTGCTGAGCCCCATCAGGTATTTTGGCGTGGCGTTGCCAAGTACATTATCGTCGAGTATTGCGCCAGAGGGTGCTGTTTTTAAGCGCGGCAGATTCTCCGAATCGAGGATAATGCGTCCCTGATCGTCGCGGTCAAAAGCCGTTCCGAGCATTACGCCTGCGGGTTCTCCGAGGCGGGCCACCACGCGCATCCCCGAAACGCCTCCCTGTGTGATGAGGTCGATCTGGTCGCTCAGCTCTTCTACATTACTCCACTGACGGGTGAAGTTGATTCCGACACCCCAGCGCATAACCGGCTTGTAGATGATTCTGTAATTGGTGGCCAGCTCAATACCGCTATTGTTTACGAAGCCCGAGTTGATAAAGCCCGAATTAAATCCCGACGAAGGCGGCAGCGGATTGTTGAAGATCTGGTTGCGCGTGCCGGTTTGATACAATGCCAAATCAGCGCTCAGGCGGTTTTTCCACATGGCCAGTTGCACGCCAACTTCCTTGCTCACAGTATATTCGCTTCGCAGATTGGGCTCGGGGCGGTCGGCATTGAAAAAGCCATATGGCAGGCCGTTGAACTGGTTGGGCGTTGTGCCATACTGAAAGTACCGCTGTCCGGCGATATTGCCTCCTGAACCTACCCCGGCCCACGAAGCACGCAGTTTAAGCAGGTCGATGGTTTCGGGCAGGGTGAAGGTTTCGTTGAGCAGCCAGCTCAGACTCACCGAGGGATACTGATACGACCAGTATTTAGGTGCCAACACCGAGGTCCAGTCGTTGCGGAATGTCAGGTCGAGAAACACCATGCGGCGATAGTCGGTGCTGAGCATGGCGTAGAGCGAGTGAATACGAATGTCGGTCATCCCATTGGAAACCACAGGATTGACGAAGTTCTGAATCACATAAGGGCCAAATTCGTTGATGAGGCCGCTCTCCGACGAGGCGCTCAGGCCACGGAAGCTACGCTGCATAATGTTGCCGCCGCCCGAGATGCTGAGGAAGATTTTATCCATTTGTTTACTCCCGCTAAGCAGGAAGTCGTAATTGCCTTCCATAACCTGCAGGCGCTGGAAGCTGCCGGTGGCCTTGCCTTCGGCCTTGAAATAGGTTTTGTCGGCAGTGATGCGTTGGCGTTCATCGTTGTAGAAGTCGAGGCCGGCTTTAGTGGTAAGTCTGAGGTCGAATCCCAGATCGAAGAGTTTTTTCAGGTCGAGGTTCAGGCTGGCAAAGCCCATCATGCGGTCGCGGCGGTCGGCATTGGTGTTGCGGTTCACCGCCCAGTAGGGATTGTTGAGCAGGGGCGAGCTGGCATAAACGGGGTCCTGGTTAAGGCTCACGCTGCCATCGCTGTTGCGCCTGTAGCGGCTGGTCCACACTACCGGAAAGCCGTTCACTGTGCGGTAAGGGTCAAGTTGATCGAGGCCCACCGATACAGGTTTGAGTGTAAAAAGGTAGATGGGATTGTCGGGCGAACCGGCCAGGTTGGGCCTGTTGCGTGCCGACTGACTGATATAATTGGCACGGGCATCGAAGGTGAGAAAATCGGAGAGTTTTGACTCGTAGCGCAGGTTGAACGATTTTTTGTCGAAGCGGTTGGTAGGAATCAGGCCATTGTTACGATTCCACGAGGTAGAGAAGAAAATGGCATTGGTTTCGCCGCGCTTGTCGATGCTCAGCGAATGGTCCATATTAAAGTCGTAACGGAAAAAATCGTCATAGGGATGATTTTCCGACGGGTTAAGCGCCTGCGTTTCTCCAAGGAAGTTGGTAACATTTTGTCCGGTCATCTTTGGTCCCCAGCTGCGCGGGTTTAGCTGGCCAAAGTTGCCACCCGAACCTTGTGCAAACAGATTTTGAAGGTCGGGTTTGATAAGGGGTTGCTGGGTGCTGAACATGGTTTGGTAGCTGATGCCCAGGCCTTCCTTGCGCGAGCCGCTTTTGGTGGTGATGATGATCACACCGTTTTGCCCGCGTGCGCCGTAGAGGGCCGAAGCTGCTCCGCCCTTTAGCACCGAAATGGACTCAATGTCGTCGAAGTTGATATTGTTGATGGCGCTGCCATAGTCGAAACCGCCAAACAAGCCACCCGAGCTTCCGCCCGAATTGTCAACGGGCACCCCGTCGATCACGAACAGCGGGTCGTTGCTGCCGGTGAGTGAGTTGGCGCCGCGGATAAGAATTTTCTGCGAGCCCCCTGCCCCGCTGCCCGATTCGCTGATCTGCAAACCGGCCACCTGCCCGGCCAAACCGGTCAGGGGCGAAATGCGGTTGGTGGTTTGGAGATTGTTGGCGTCCACTTGCTGCACCGAATAGCCCAAAGCCTTCGATTCGCGTTTGATGCCCAAAGCCGTTACCACCATCTCCTGCAATTGCTGGGCTGCAATGGAGAGTACTATTTCTACCTGATTTCGGCCCTGCACATTGACCTTGCGGGTAGTGTAGCCCACATAGCTCACCTCGATCTCCTCACGGCCCGGAGGAAGCTCGATGGTGAAGCGGCCATCAAGATCGGTGGTAACACCTGTAAGGGTACCTGTGACCACGATATTGGCGCCTGGAAGGGTCTGGCCTTCGGTGTCGCGCACCACTCCGCTGAGCTGCCGCTGTCCGAAAAGCTCGGCACCGGTGAAGAGCAGGGCCATGAAGATTAAAATGTTAAACAACTTTCTCATACCGTGTTTGGTTAATTGATGCGGTTATTTTGTTTTAACTGGTTTTTCAGAAATAGACGGGGTTTTCGACAATGCGGTTTTGCAACAGCTCGAAATGTTCGAAAACCAAAGCGCCAACTCCTTTGAGCAGGGCCAGATCGCCAAGGGCCGAAGCTTCTATTCTGCACATTTTAAGCGGATTGATGAGCGCCGATTCGGCCATGCCCGAGCGCATAGGGTCGAGGATAATGTTGCCTAGCCGTGCAAACTTTCCGCCAAGCACCACCAATTCCGGATTTAGCAAATTGATGATGTTGCCAAGGGCATAGCCGAGGGTGCGGCCCATTTGCTGTATCAGCCTGATGGAGAGCTGATCGCCCTTGAGTGCGGCATCGAGTATCTGATCATATCGTATGCCTTCCGGACCATCACCCGACAACAGAGAGGGCTGGCTTTCGGCAAGCTGCTGCATAAACTGCTCCTCGAGCGCATGGCCGCCAACCAGGGTTCCAAGGCAACCCACTTTGCCGCAAAGGCAAATTTTTTCCTGATTTCCAAAGTGCATATGACCGAATTCGCCGGCGTAACCTGCCGAGCCGCTCACCAGACTGTCGTTGACGATAAGCGCGGTGCCAAGTCCACGGCTGAGGTTGATAATCACGGCGTTGGATGCGTTCATGGCATGGCCCAGGTTCTTTTCGGCCATGCCCAGGCAGCGGGTGTCGTTTTCGATGAAAACAGGGGTGTTGAAGTGGTCGGACAGATATGTTGCCAACGGCCTATCCATAAAGTTGAAATAAGTAATCGATTTGCCCGACTCGGTGTTTACGCGTCCGGTAATACCCAGGCCCATGCCCAGCACGGTGTCTTCCTTCACCTCACAGCCTTCGAGGCATTGGCTGATAAAATCCATAACCTCGTTGAGACATTCCTGGGTGTTTTCTAACTTAAAATCTGTTTTCTGTCTGTATTTGAGCACATTAAGTCCGGGGTCGATAAGCGCAACCGAAATACGTTTTATTGAAACCTCTACGGCAATGGCGAAAAAGTTGGGGTTGTTGAGGGCATAAAGCAAGGGCTTCCGGCCATTCTGGTTCTCCTTTTTCCCTACTACCTTCAGCAGGCCTTCCTCCTGAAGCTCGTTGACCAACTTTATTCCCGTGGGAATGCTCACGTCGAGCTTTCGGCAGATTTCGGGGATGGTGATGGCTTCGCCCTGTTGCGAGATGGCCTGAATAATCCTGAGCTTACGCTGTGCGTTGCGGTTCTTGGTAGCAGCATCGTCCTGATGCTTGTTGAAAATCGTTTTCATATTTGGTTTCTCAGAGTGAAAGCATTTTAAAATATCTCGATCCAGAAGGGCCGGTGATGATACCAACAAAAATTCCATTGCCATTTTCGGGCAGTTGCACGGTCTGGCTAAACATGCCGCTGAGCGAATACTTTTCAACCAACCTTCCGTCGGCACTCAATATGCTCAGCTGAAGGGTCTCGGACGTGCTTCCCGATATCAGGTAACGTCCCTGTCCGACTCCTTTAATAACTTTTATGCCGGAATAAGCCTCCGGTCGCAGCCCGGCAGCCTGCTGTACCTCTATGGGAGCCGTAACCTGTAGCAGCATAGGCGGATTGCTTTGCACCACGCCTTCAGGAAGCTCAAAAGTGCCGGTAGCCGTGTAGGTACCTGGCTGATTGGCATTGTAATCGGGCGCATCCCACTGCAAATCAACGTTGAATACCTGATTCAGATTGGTGACGATCTGCGTTTGCGGGCTGAGCTGTGCAAGGGCCTGTGGCTTGGGCGTTCCCAGAGGGACGGTGATTCCGGAAACAGGAACAATCGAGCTGATGATGTTGATGTTCAGGCTGGGGTCGTACGAAACGATCCTGATGGCATCGGCCACTACGTAGGCACCGGTGGTGGCAGCGGCCGTGATGGTAACATTTTCGTCAGGCGTTCCGCTAAACTGAAACGAACCTACATAGGCCCATGTGCTGCCCTGCTGGCTTTGGTTCATGGGCACTGTGGTCGTTTGTCCGGCATGCGAAATCACAAAAGGCGTATTGGTGGCCCTGTTGGCCGAAGCAGTCCACCAGCCATAAATTTCGTACTGTCCGGGGGCTGGCAGATTGAGCGGAAAGCGGTAATACTGGCTGCTTGTGCCCAGGGCATGCAGCATCGAAGGACTTTGCCAAGAACCCGGATTAGCCGTTGGAAACCAGCTGCCGGCAGAAGTTACACCGGGGTCGCCGGTATCGATAATTTTTGTGAAAGTGGGTGTTGGGGGTATGTTGAGCGAGTCGGAGTGCACGATGGCCAGCACAGTGGGAACGGCCCTGTTTTGGTTGTAGAGACTTTGGTTGCCAACAGCCATGGCAGTTGAGCCTCCACCGTCCAGGTTAATGGCTTCGGTGCAGCCCAGCGAAAGCATCAGCTCGGCCACATCGGGAATTCGCAGGTTGTTTGTGACAAACAATATTGCCTTGTTGTCGGCCGTGCGCCCCACAGCCGTGCGCGGCCTGTAGTCGGTAAGCAATACACCACTGCCCCAGAATATCTCCTCGCAGTACGTAATGTTGATCTGTCCGTTTTTTACAAGCTGAGGACCTCCACCAAGTCCAAAGAGAATATTGCTGTACTGCGTTCCCTCGGCTTTTGTTGGCGCCGGAAGCGGGCTGGCAGCATTGCAGGCATAAGGCAGTGGCTGGGTGTAGTAGTAAATATCGTCGAAATTATACGAATGATGATAAACCCATCGTGTGGTAAGCTGTCGGCCCTGCTCCATGGCAAACAGCGGTCGGATAAGCGGATAGTTCATACCGTTGCGCACAACGGATGTGACATTGGTGGCTTTCACCTGCCCCGGATAAATAACCGATGAAACCGAAGTGCCTCCCGAGAAATAACCTCCGTTAATAGCACCATAGGCCCCTTTCTGCGCCGAGATCTGGTGCACCTGAGCGGGATTGGCTACAAGATATGGCCTGACGCCAATGGCAGGTACCGCCATATCCACCTTATAATAATATGCCAGAAAATCAGGATCGGCCGGATTGGTCCCTTTGAACAGTTGAACTCCGGTCGGGAGGCTGTAAAGGCTGGTCTGATCCTGCCAGACCAGTGTCTGGGCCTTCGCAGCAAACATGATGGTTATCAAAGGAAAAGCCAAAAACACGCTTCGCAGAAATTTCATTGGTGTGGGTTTTAATGAAATCTTCATTTCAAAATTAAATTTTTTAAAAACTAAGCTATACTTAAGTAAAAAAATTTTTTACTTCGCGGTGCTTTTTCAAGCCGGCCCTTGTAAAAGGAGCCTTAGCGCACTTAGAAAAAGAGATGTAAATAGTTCATTAACTGTGTGTTATAAAATTGTCCGTAAAAGGTGGAAGGTTTGGGCGTTCTTAAATCACCCAATGGCTTCGCAACTTTTTCCGCAACAATTGCAGAAAATTGATCGACTGTTCGTTAAAAACCTGAACAATATCGTCCTATGAGCCAACAAATTTTATTGCCCGAAGGCTTTAGCGCCGTGGAGCGGAAGGTGTGCTGCCAAACACCGCGCAAATACCCGGTCAACGTGCCATACATAACCGTTGACAATTTTCCTAAGCTGGGCTTGCTCACGGCCATGCGTTTTCTGGAGTGGGTGGCCGAAAATCCCGAAGGCGTCATCAGCCTGCCAACAGGCAAAACGCCGGAATACTTCATCAAGTGGACACAGCACATTCTGGAAAGCTGGAACACGCGCGAAGGGGAAAAACTACGCAAGGACAACGGGCTTGAAGTGTCGAAGAAGCCCTCGCTTGGCAAGCTGCGCTTTGTCCAGATCGACGAGTTCTATCCCATCAGCTCGGCCCAGCAAAACAGTTTCTACCATTATGTGAGCAACTTCTACATCAAAGGGTTTGGCCTCGACCCAAAACGCAGCCTGCTCATCAACTGTGATGAGATACCATTATGGGAAGGGCTCCATTTCAACAAAGTGTTTCCCGAGGCCATCGTCGACCTGGGTTTGCGCTACCGCGAGCCAAAAAACAGGCTCGAAGAGGTACAGCAAAAGTCGATTTTCCTCATCGACGACTGGTGTACCAACTATGAGCAGCAAATCCGCGAGATGGGAGGCATTGGCTTTTTCCTTGGCGGCATTGGCCCCGACGGACATATAGCCTTCAACACCCGCGGCTCGGATCACCACAGCACTACCCGCCTCACCGCCACCAATTTCGAAACCCAGGCCGTGGCAGCCGGCGATCTCGGCGGCATAGAAATATCGCGCAACAGACTGGTAATCACCATAGGTTTGCAAACCATCACTTACAACCCTGATGCCGTAGCCATTATTTTTGCAGCAGGTGAGGCCAAAGCCCCCGTGGTGCGCGATGCCCTCGAGGAAGCGCCCTCCAACCGCTATCCCGCCACTGTGCTTACGCGGCTTAAAAACGCCCGCTTTTACCTGACCACCGGCGCCGCGAGCATGCTCAGTGATGTTGTTGACCATTACTACACCGGCAGCCCATGGACGGAAGAAAAAACCGAAAGGGCCGTGCTCGACCTTTGCCGCCGAATCAACAAATTTGGCGACCGCGTGACCATCGACGACCTGAAGCAGGACCCTTACTGCAGGCTCATCCCTGGTTTAAATGCCAACACTGTAGCTCAGGTGATGGATGACATCAAAAAGAAAATAGACCGGGGTACTGAATCGCTTGGCCATCAGGTGTTTTATCATACCGGACCACACCACGACGACATTATGCTGGGCTTGCTGCCCCACATACACCGCCTCTCGCGCAACGAGACCAACAAAAGCCATTTCTGCGTTCTCACCTCAGGCTTTACAGCCGTTACTAACCGCTTCCTCATTCAAAAGCTCGAAGACGTGCTCTATTTCCTCGACCGCGAAGAGATACAGATGGTGAAATATCCCGATTTCTTCGAGCGCGGCTATAAGCACAAATACGACAAGGACGTTTACCACTACCTCATCAAGGTGGCCTCGGGGCAGGAAATAGAGCGCCGGCGCGGATTTGCCCACCGCATGGTGCGCAACCTTATAGAGGTTTATGGGGTGAAAAACGAAAATCAGCTCCGCGATGCCATACACGATGTGCTTTCGGTGGCCCGCAACAGCTACGACGGCGCCAAAATGCCTCCTAAAATACAGACCCTCAAAGGCATGATCCGCGAGTACGAAGAAGAGCTGGTATGGGCATGTTTCGGTATGACAAAAAACGAAGTGCGACACCTTCGGCTTGGCTTCTACACTGGCGACATTTTTACCGAGAAACCCGAGCGCCAGCGCGACGTTTTACCTATTCTTGAAGAGTTGCGCCGCATCCAGCCCACCGTCATCAGTCTGGCTTTCGACCCTGAGGGCAGCGGCCCTGATACCCACTACAAGGTTTTGCAGGCCATTGCCGATGCCATCCGGCTTTGGGGCGAGGAGAAAGACCTCAGCCAGCTGCGCATCTGGGGCTACCGCAATGTTTGGTATCAGTTTCATGCAGCCGATGCCACCCACATCGTACCGGTTTCGCTCAATGCCATGGGCATCATGGACTATACTTTTACCAACTGCTACCTAAGTCAGGTGGATGCATCCTTCCCCAGCTACCGGCACGACGGCAAATTCTCCGACCTTTCGAAACGCATTTGGGTTGACCAGCTCAGGCAAATTCAGCTCCTGCTGGGCAAACCATTCTTCTACCAGAACGAGAGCCCGCGACTGCGAACCACCCATGGTCTGCTGTACTTTAAGGAAATGAGTGTGGATGAGTTTCTGCTTTCGGCCCGCGAACTCGAAAAATCGATGGAAGGCGCCTGACGGCAAGCCAGATCGGGCTTTGGCTATATGGATGGGCAGTGTTTTGGCAATCGGGATAATGCACTGCAGTTTATTTTCCCTTGCCAATCCTGACATTTATTTTTCCCAAAAGCTCCTCGCTCGAGAAGGGCTTGGCCAGATAGTCGTCGAAACCTTCATCAAGCAGCCTTACCTTATCGCCCGTCATGGCATAGGCGGTTATGGCGATAATTGGCAAATCGGATCTGAAGGTTCTGATGGCCGAAAGCGCCTGGCTTCCGTTCATACGGGGCATTTTGATGTCCATCAGGATCAGCGATAATTCGGGATGCTGTTTGGCCAGCGCGACGGCCTCCTCGCCGTTGCCGGCATAAAGGGTGTCGTATCCCGCTTTTCGAAGCCAAAGGCTGATCACCTGTGCATTCGACTCATCGTCCTCGGCAAGCAGAATCAGCTTTTTATCAGTCTTTGGCTTGCTTGTTTCGCTGATGTTGGCAATGCCCTGCTGCGTCGCAGAGGATTGACTGACGAGTGGCAGCGTGAAATAAAATGTTGAGCCCACGCCAAGAGCCGACTCAAGTCGAATGCTGCCGCCCAGCAAGCCCAGCAAGCCTTTAACGATGGAAAGGCCCAGACCGCTGCCTTCGAAACCCCGGGTAGTGGAAGTGTCTTCCTGCATAAATGGCTCGAATATCATTTGCCGCTTATCGGTTGCAATGCCTCTTCCCGTATCCCTGACGTAAAACTCGACAGCATCGGGCAGCATTTTCAGTCCGAGGGTAATCTGACCAGCGGTCGTAAACTTTTCTGCGTTTCTGAGCAGATGCGCAAGTATTTTGCGCAGAAACTCGGCATCTGTTGACAGACAAAGGTTCTGTGAGTTTTCGGGTACTTCAATCGAAAGAAGCACTTGCTTGTCGGCACATAAATCGCTGATGCACTCGGCCGATTCCTTTAGCAAATCAATGATTTTCACTTCTTTGGCATGAACCTTCATGGTTCCCGCTTCCAGCTCCGAAATATCCATGATATCCGAAATGGTCTGCATTAGCCTGTTGCTGCTTATTTTAAGAAACTGGAGGTATTCCGCTCTTTCTTCGGCCGATATCCCCTCCATTGCCATAAGCTCCCCAAATCCCAAAATTCCGTTGAGCGGAGTTCTGATTTCATGAGAGATATTATTCATAAAATGGGTTTTCAGCCGGTTGCTTTCCTCAGCGCGCTCTTTGGCAACAATAAGCTCGTTCTCGGCCAGCTTGCGATCGGTGATATCGATGTACGTAACGGCACATCGTCCGCGTCCGGCCTGATAGGCTGCAATTGAGAAATAGGTGTTGAGGTTTGATGAATATTCTTCAGTAATTATGGATTCTCCTGTTCTGGCAACCCTGCTAAACATACCAATCCAGTCGACCGAGTCCTGGTTGATGCCGGTTAGTATCTGGGTAATAGGGCGTCCAATTATTTCATCAAGTGTTTTATTGGGAAGGCTCGTAAACTTTTCGTTTGCGGCCACAATGATCATATCGCTCACCTCGCCTTTGTCGTCTTCAACAGCCTCCACAAGCAAAAAGCCCGCGTTCATGTTTTGGAACAGCAATCTGTATTGCTCTTCCGAATTGATTAGCTGCTGACGGGTTTCCTTTATTTCCAGGATATTCCACATTTCGCGCAGCAGCGAAGTCATCGAGGCAATGTCGGTTTCGTCATATTCTTCGGCCTTGTTGGCTACTGCACCTATAGCAACCACCTTATTGTTTACCAGCACCGGAACACTCAGAAATCTGGAGATGGGGACATGACCTTCGGGTGTTCCGTTTTTTTCAATTTTATCCAATCGATAATGGTTCACAACCACCGGCTCTTTTCTCCTCACCGACTCGCCCAATAGCCTGATTTCATCAAGCCGGAATTCATGCGTTTTTTGTGGCATGTCGCATGCCGCCATAACGCCTTTTGACCACGCATTGACATTCATCACCCTACCTTCGCCGTCAACCTTTGCCCAGAAAGCAAATTCGCTGTTTGTAACCTTAATGCCTGCCTCGAGCATATAATGCATCAGGTCCTCTTCGGCCTCCTCAAGCATGCGGTGCATTCCCAGAAGATACCTGAGGTGCTGCTCACTGCGCTTTACTTTTTCTTCTGCCTTCTTTCTTTCGGTGATATCGTGTCCCTGGGCTATGGTGCTCACAAGGGTTTTTCCGGTGCTGTCCAAAATGCCTGCCGAGTTCCACAACACGGTTTTCACCGAACCGTCCTTGTGCTGAATAGGGATTTCAACGGTTTCCCATTTTGCCTCAGCACTTGTGGTGGCCTTAATAAACTCAATAGTTTGCTCTTTTAACGATTCTGGAAAAAGAATATCCAGAGACTGGCCTATCGCATCGGCGGCCGCAATCCCGGTAAGGTTCTCGAAAGCCTGATTGAAACGGGTAATGATGAAGTTTGTGTCCCAAACGATGATGGGTGCGTTGGCGTAATTGATTAGGTTTTCAAGGTATTGACTTGTTTCCCTGAGCCGATGTTCCAATTTCTTGGCCTCTGTGACGTCGAGAAAAAGGGTTGCAAACTGGTTTTTTTCGGGCCTGAAAGCTGTTACGGTGAAATATTTATTCAATGCGCCACTGTAGCTTTCGAACGAAATGCCATCGCCCGTGAGGGCTACCCTGCCATATTTTTCTATCCACTCCGGCTCGGTTTGCGGCATAACCTCCAAAACGGTACGCCCTACAACATCCTCTGCTTTCAGACCAGTTAACTTTTCGAAGGCTGGATTCACTGCCAAAAACCTATAATCAACCGGCGTTCCCGAATCGTCGCAGATGATTTCATGCAGAGCGAAACCATCCTGCATCTGGTCGAACAGTCCCTTATAATCGCGTATAGCCTTGTGATAGGCCTGGGTGTCTACAGCACTAATTGCAACAAGCCTGAGTTTACCCAGCATTTCCGGCAGCAATATGCCGCTCATCAACATGGGAAATTGTTCTCCATCCTTGTGGATGTGCCATATTTCAACCGGCCCCGCACTTCCATGATCAACAATTTCGCCAATAAGCTGGCGCAATTGATTATTGTGCTCGTAGCACCTGAATGCCTTTATATTCCTGCCCTTCATCTCCTCGGCAGTATAACCATGTATATGGGCATATTGCTGGTTTACAAACAAGATATTGCCTTCAATATCGATAATTATCTTTCCATGCAACCCCTGATCGGCACTGATTCTGAACATTTCAGTCTCTTCCTCTGCCTGCCGCTGGGCGGTGATATCGCGCACATGGCCAATCGTTTCCAACACATTGCCATCAGCATCGCGGATATGCATGCCCTGCTCAGCCAGCAAACGCACTTCTCCTGTGCGCCGATGGATAATCCTGTGCGTGGCTGTATAAACATGGGCTCCGCTTCCCAATGAGTTGGCAAACTCGTTGATGACCATACCCCGGTCATCGGGGTGAATTAGCTCATAGAACCGTTCCAGTGTCATTGGTTGTTCGCCGGGCTCAAGGCCAAATATGCGGTAGGTCTGATCGGACCATGACAGACTTTGGTCGGAGTGCCGAAGTCTCCAGCTGCCCGTATTGCCTACTTCCTCCGACTTGTTGAGCAAAGCCAGATATTCCTGCGCTGATTGCTCTAAATTTTTTCGGTCGGTGATATCGAGACAAAAAGCGACAAACCTCGTGTCTGAAATTTTAGTTGCTGCCACCGACCACCAGCCGGCAGTGCCCTTCTTTGTCAAATAGCGGTATTCACCATAAGCAAAACCGGTTTCCTTTACCCTTATAAAGTGCTCGTGTCCTTTATCAATATCGTCCGGTAACACAACATCGGGAATACGCATCTCAAGGAGCTCCTCCTCGCTGCGCTCGAGCAGAATGAGTGATTGTGGATTGAATGCAACGAAACGTCCATTTTCATCAGATACCAGAATGGCATATGGCGAATTGTCGAAAGCAGCATGTTTTATGATGTCAAGCTCCGGTGAATTAAATATACTTCCGCTGTTATTTGACGTCTCCATACCGCCGACAAACAATTCTTTTTTAGTATCAGGCTAACAATCTAACTAATCACAAACTAAACCAAGACATTGCCTTATCAGTATCAAAATACCAATGAGCAATTCATTTCGGCCTATTCGAATCAAATATACAAACTTATATATGGAATTACAAATTTGAGAAGAGCTGCATTAAATGCGTGGCAATAATTTGAATATGAAAACATTGACCCATTTCTTGTAACGGCTTTTTAAGTAAAATTCCGCATTGGATTAATGCTTTCGGACTGTCAACATTCTTCTTCCGAAATTCAGGTCAAGGCATTAATATTCCAATTTACCCATCTCCACTTCCCAGTCGTAGCCGAAAAATCCGCTTGCGTTAATGCCTTCAGGCCCCTTCAGCAGCCAATCGGCCCTGAAAATCAACACATCCGGGAAAGCCGTGATACCTGAAAAGTAATGGTTTTGCACGGCTGCCCGCATACCCGGCATACCGCTGCCACCCACCATGCCGACAACATTGTTTTTGGTCCCCGGCATGGGATAAAGCACATAATATCCAAGGTTGTCGCCATCCATTCGTTGAGATCCAAGCTTTACATAACCCTTACCGGCCCTGAATGGCGCGTGTATAAGCAATTTGTCCCAGGCCAGATTGTTATCGGCATTGCCATACAGGATAACATTTCGGCCAGGGTAATTTTCATTTTTAAAAAGCGTGTCGGCTATCACCTCCGGTGCACCGTTGGCCCTGTAAAGGAAAGCCTCAGCATCGAAAAGCGCTCTTCGCCGGTTCCACTTGCACTCTTCGGCTGCGCCTCCCGTGCCATAAACCAACACAAAGCCATGGTCGAAGGCGGTTTTAAAGCCGCCATTGCGATCAGGGTGTTTTTCGATAAGTTCGGGCTTTTCGATCGGTTTCCAGCCACGGCCTGTCCTAACGAAATACCTTTTGTTATTGACTTTCAACCGCTTTCCGTCAATGACCAGATGTCTTATTTCCTGGCCTTTGAAAGCTTCATCCGACAAACTCAGCGCCCTGACATTGCTGGTGTTGACGGTGATTTTGCCGTGGCTCCGTATGGCCCTGATGCTGCTCAGACTACCGTTGTCCTGTTGTTGCATGATGGTGATCCAACCTGTGGTGGCACTCACCCCAATGTTTGCTGTGGTCAGCTGCAGCGTATCGCGACGTGCAACAGCTTTGAGGCTGTGCTTTTTCAGAAACTCGAAAAGCGGTGGCCAGTCCATGCTTTCGTCTCCGTACCAGTGCGTTCCTCCGGGATATTCGTAATACTCCATATTGGGATGAACCGACGCCAGTATTTCGCGCATTTGCCGGGCCTGTTGCACCGGCACCACCTCGTCGGCATCGCCATGCAACACGTAAAGTGGAGTTTGAACATAATTATCAGCATAATTCTTCATCCGGGCATGCAGGGCTGAAGCATAAAGCATTTTGAAGTGTGGCTGATCGAAAAATGCAGTATCGCTGCCCGTGCGGCGGTAGCCAATGATGTCGGGATAGCCTGCTGCCGGCGCCATTGCGGCAAACATTCCGGGATAAGTGCCGCCCATCACCCAGGTGCCATGCCCGCCCATGCTGTGACCGGTGACATAGGTGCGCAGGGTGTCGGTTTTCCAGACACGCCGGGCCTGATCGAGCACCTCAAAGGCGTCGAGCCGTCCCCAGTCTTCCCAATTGAAGCCGAAAGGCCGTCGGTTGGTGGGTGCCACCAGGTGCGTCCAGTCCTTGGCTTTGTAGGCCCTGGTTTGGTTGGTGGCCTCCACCGAAGCCCCATGCAACGAAAGCACCAGCGGCTGGCCGGGTTTGTCGGTAAGCGAAGGTATCAGGCTGTAATACTGCACACTGCCGTCGATACGGCTCACAAATGTGCGCTCGTGATGACGCTTGGCATCCTGCACTTTTAGCTGAATACTGATGCTATGCAACAGCTGTCCTGTGGCGTCGGTGAGTTGCAGTCTGGCCTCAATCTTTTCTTTTTCGGTAGCCGACCTGAGGGCCGGAACGCGAAATACTACCTTGCGCTGGCTCATGGCGGGCACGCTTTGCAGCTCCGAAAGGGCCGTTTCGCCTGTTTCGAGCATCACCGTGAGCTTAAGTCCGGTCAGATCTTTATCGGTGGCATTGAGCAGCCTGATGCCTGCCCATCCATCGGCTGGGTCGTTAAAAAGCAAAGGCGGCAGGGTCATATCGCGACGCAGCAGCATCACCGGTTTTTCGGGCTCGATTAAGCTGGCTTTGAGCCGCTGAAACCTGCCATAGGAAAACAAAAACTCGTTTTTGCCGGCTCTTAGTTTGATGGGGTGCAGCGTGTAGCCATAATCGTAATGGTCGCCCTCGTATGGCAGACCATTCACCAGAGTGAGCGTATTGCCCGTTGCATCGAGCAGCACTATTTTCTCCTCCTTGCTCTTGTAATCTGCATAGAGCCAGCCACGTTGCATCCCCGTGAAAAGGTGGTTGCTGTCGGCCTCAATTTCAGTCCATTGCAATCTGGCTGTTCCTTGCGGAAAATGAGCCACAAGGGTATCTCCCGCTATGGGGCTTTGCCAGGCATCCCTGGCCAATTGCCATAAAATCACGTCCTGATTGCCCAGCAACATGCCCGGGCGAATGGCATCGTTGAGCAGCAATCCCTTGCGAATATGGTGTATAACCCTGCCTTCCTCGATAGTCTCAACCTTTTCCTTGCCAAAGTATTCTACCACATTGCCCTGCTGCTGCGCTGCTGCGATCGTTACAACTGCCAGCATCAAAAAAGCCAAAGCTATGCTTCGTTTCATCTTATTTTGGTTTATTCGGGGTAAAGTTACTTAAACGATTTAGTGAATTGCGTTTTAAAGTTAGCCGGCAGAAAAGTTCAGTACTTCTTCGCAGAATTATCGGTCCTGAAGTCGGCAAGCTGTAGCAATATCATGCTCAAGAAATGGTAAAAATTTTTGTCGCAGCCCGCATATTGCTCTATGCTGATTGATTGCTTAATTTTGAAACGAATACAGCCTTTCTGAATACTAAATAACAGTAAAATGAACGTTACCGGGCCGGGCTCTGTGTTTTTGATCAATGCTCTGCTGTTAATTTTATTGGCACTGTATTTCGATAAACGTAAGCGGGAGCCTTTGGGCGAAATTTTATGGTGGCTTATGCTGGCGGCTGGATGGTGGTCGCTGCTCTACGGACTCGAATTAATCCTGCAAAGCAAACGGCTGATTCATTTATTGTTTTCCCTCGAGTACCCCGCCGTAATGACTTTGCCGGTGTTTTGGCTGATTTTCATCATCCGGCTTTCCAAAAGTGATTTTTTGAGCAAGAGAAATACCGGATGGCTCTTCCTTGTGCCGGCAGCGAACTGGCTCATGCTGCTGACCAATCCCACACACAAATTATTTTACACAAACGCCGTCATTAATACTTCGTCGGGCATCAGCTATATAACTTTCGACCCCGGGCCAATCTATACCATCAGTCATCTAACCTATTCGAATGCTGTCGTAGCGGCGGGGATGATTTTGCTGATCAGGATGATCGCACTGTCGAAAGGAATGAGCCGGGGCAAAGCGGTTTTTCTGCTATTCTCGGCAACATTTCCATTTATGCTCAGCCTGTTGTGGATCTTCGGTATCAGGCCATACGGCATTTTAGACTTTACACCACTTGGCTTTACTGTTATGGGAATTGTGCTTGCTGCGCTCTACAGCAATATTTCCGAGATGGAACTGAGGCCGTTTGTGCTAGACAGTCTTTTTGAGTATCAGTCCGACGCCGTTATGGTTACCGATTTTGAGGGTAAACGATTGCTATATGCCAACACACAAGGCCAAATGCTGCTGGAGGGACTAAAGGAAAATAAAGGTCTGGATTTTGGAATTAAGCGTCTTATGGAGCTCCAAAATCATCAGAATTTTTCCTTTGGTGGCAAGCATTATCAGGTTCTCATTCAGGAGTTGGACGAAAGCAAAGCCGGGACGTATCTTAAGCTATATATTTTTCATGATGTGAGTGCGCTCAAGCTGCACGAATCCAACCTATCGGCGCTCACAAAAACCATTACCACATTTGGCAACGACACCAACGTCAATATTGGCAAGCTGCTGGCGCTTCTGGGTGAGATTTTTGGAGCAGATGCATGCTTTTACAATAAAAAAATTGGTTCGATGCTCATCACCACAGCCTCCTGGAATGCGCCACCAGGCTATCAGGAGGCCGATCGGGCCGAAGGGCATATTTGCAATGATGTTATTCAGCAAAGCAGATCGGTCGCAACCTTTATCAACGAGCTGCAAAACACAGATTACCTTAGCAGCGATCCGAATGTTCGTCGTTATGGGCTGAATACTTATTTGGGCGTTCCTGTTTTTCAGGAAGGTAAACCAGTAGCCACCGTATGCATGGTGTTTACACAGAATCGGAGTTTTAGCGATAGCGAGCTGCAGCTGCTCAATTTGGTTTCATTTGTTGTTTCCAACGAAGAGGCGCGTAAGCAGCAACTTCAGAAAATCAATGAGACTGAAATCAATTTCAGAGCCATACTCGAAAACTCGCTGGACAGCATTTGGTCGGTTGATACCGAGTTCTGCGTCACCTATGTTAACGAAACTTTCAAAACGGCCTACAAAGCGGCTTTCAATGTTGATTTGGAGGAAGGTATCTGCATCATCGACACCCTTCCCAAATCATTAAGACCCGTGTGGCGAAGCCGTTATGAGAAGGCTTTGAAAGGAGAACACTACATATTTCTTGATAGTGTGCCCCTATCAGACGACATCACGCTATTTATTGAGGTTTCTGTAATGCCCATCATCGTTGACGGGCGAACGACAGGAATCTCCTTCTACGGCCGCAACATCACCGAGAAATATCTTGCCGAACAGCGACTTCTGCAAAGCGAGAAGCGCCTGTCCGAGCTCAACGCCGCCAAGGACCGTGTGTTTTCTGTTATCAGCCACGACCTGCGCAGCCCTTTCAACAACATCATCGGCCTGAGCGAGGTTATCGAAGGACTTGCCGAGGAGCAGGGAAACCAAACCATAAAGGAATATGCCTCAAGCATACTTCGCGTATCGAAAAACACTTTTGTTGTACTCGAAAACCTGTTACACTGGTCGCGCGTTCAGTCGGGCAAGTTAAAGCTACATGCCGATGTGGTGAGGCTGAGCGAGGTTGTTGCGGGCGAACTTGAGTTTCAGCAATACAGAGTTGAGCAAAAACTTATAAAAATCACTAATCAGGTTGATGCCTCTCATGCAGTAGTGGCCGATGCCCAGTCGGTGGCAGTGATTGTGCGAAACCTTGTTTCGAATGCCATCAAATTCAGCTATAGTGAGGGTGAGATAGTGCTGAAGTCGGAGCTTCAGAATGACAATGTATACTTTGCTGTACAGGATTTTGGCTGCGGCATAAGCATCGAAGACCAAAAGGCTCTTTTTCAGCTGGATAAGCACCCCACGCGAAGAGGCACGCAAAACGAGACAGGCACCGGGCTGGGATTGATTCTTAGCAAGGAACTTGCCGAAAAAAACGAAGGGCACCTGTTGGTGCACAGCCGCACAGGCCAGGGCAGCACATTCACCCTGGTGCTGAAAGCCGCTCAAAAAGCTTTTAGTTGATTCAGGTACCCGACATTTGAACCTTATGAAGCTTTTTAGCAAACGTCTTTTCATCTTGTCATGCATAATAATGTTATCCGGCTTCTTATTTGGGCAGGATACTGTTGGTTGGGAAAGTCTCCGCAAGCGGGCTTATCCGCAGTGGTTCAGCGATGCAAAACTGGGCGTTTTTATCCATTGGGGCGTGTATTCTGTGCCGGCATACGGCGGACCTGAATCGTATGCCGAATGGTACTTGCGCGGACTGCAGACCGGAGCCCCGCTGAGGGTGGAGTTTATGCGAAAAAATTATGGTGAACACTTCACATATCGCGACTTTGCACCCCTCTTCAAAGCCGAATTATTCGACCCCGATGCCTGGGCAGATATTTTCGAAAAAGCCGGAGCAAAATACATCATCCTCGTGGCCAAGCATCACGACGGCTATTGCCTGTGGCCAAGCCGATATGCACCAGGCTGGAACAGCGTAGATGTTGGTCCGCACCGCGACATTGTGGGCGATCTGGTCAGAGCCGTTCGTCAGCGGGGAATACGCTTTGGCCTTTATTACTCCCTGGCCGAATGGGATCATCCGCTCCATCGCTGGTACACCGATCCGCCCGACAGCATAGGACCTTATGTTGAGCAACACATGATTCCGCAGCTGAAAGAACTGCTGGAAACCTACAAACCCGATCTGCTCTTCACGGACGGCGAGTGGCTCAATGACGCCGATCAGTGGCATGCGCGTGAACTCATCAGCTGGTATTACAACCTTATTGGCCCCGACGCCATCGTAAACGACCGTTGGGGACATGGCGCCGACATTGGCTACATCACCCCCGAATACAGCTTCACGGCCCCCGAAACCGATCGGCCATGGGCCGAGGTGCGCGGATTGGGCCGTTCGTTTGGTCTTAATCGAAACGAAAAACTGAGCGCCTATGTGAGCAGCCGCGACCTTGTACGCCGTTTTGCCTGGACGGTGGCCCATGGCGGTGGCCTCACCATCAACCTTGGCCCTGCCGCCGATGGTCAGATCCCATTGCTGCAACAGGAACGCGTTGAAGCGCTGGGCAAATGGATCGATCGCAACAAAGAAGCCATTTATGGCGCCACGAAGTGGATCAGGGCGGCCGACTATGGCGATGTGGAGCTGCGCCGCACCGATACTTTGCTGCAGTTCAACTGGGTGCGCAACAGCCCTGGCAAGCCCATAACCGAAGACCACTTCACCGCTGAATGGACAGGCTGGTTGCGACCCGACAGCAGCGCCGTTTTTACCTTTGTGGCCGAGGCTGATGATGCAGCGACACTTTGGCTCGACGGCAAAACACTGCTCGATACCAGTGCTAACGAAAGCGAAAACGCAGCCGAAGCCATGCGCCAAAATAATGGATCTGGCCACTCTGCAAGCGTTTACCTCGAAGCCGGAAAATTTTATCCCATTCGCATCACTTACCGCGAAACGATACAAAACGCCCACATCAGGCTGAATTGGCATACCCAAACGAGCGAGCCTGCGGCGCTTGGCAAAAACAATCTTTACACCAAAACTGACCTCTCAACAGGCGACGGCCTCAAAGCCGTTTATCGCTCAAAGCAGGCCCGCACTGTTTACACCAAAAACAACAATCATGTTTACGCCATTGTATTCGGCTGGCCGGGTCGCAAACTGGATTTAGAAACACCAAAGCCAGATAAACAAATGAAGGCCAGTCTTTTATCAACCGGAGAACAATTGCCGTGGCGTTGGAAAAATGGCAGACTGAGCATCGATCTGAGCAAGGCAGCCTGCCCTTCTGGCGATGAAGCGGATACCTGGGTATTCAGGTTGGAAGGCTTGGCCACTGCGAACCGGTAATCTTTTGAAGCGCTGTTGTTGAAAGTCGGGATTAAGCTCCAGCAGCCAGAATCCCGTACCCCTTACCCGAAAAAGAGCCTGGTTAAAAGGAAAAAGAGCCAAGGAAGAAGAGCGAAGAGCCAAGACAAAAGTTGAAATTCAGCAGCCGGAATCCACAAATCGGATCATTAAATTCGGAAAATCAACCAAATTTTAACTCTTGAATCTTTGAATTTTGAATTGACTTCCCCGTCCCTCGTCCCCCGTCCCTTTTCAATTTTCTTCCCCCGTCCCTGAAAAAATCGCTGGGCCGGGCGGGCAGGCCGCGCGAACGGCGGGAAGCGCATGCGGGAATGCAAAAACGGCTGCAAATCCGGTAAAGCAGCCCGTGCGTCAGCGCGGGCTGTTTGTATGGCGCAATAGGACAATGAATCTTTAAAAATCAATCCGCTCCCGCCACTTTCCAGAAGGCGAACACAGGGAA
>JAJTAY010000043.1 GCA_021287165.1 Bacteroidia bacterium
ATGCTTCCGCCCGCACCGGCCGTGGCCGTAATAGTATAGGTGATCTGGGTGAAGGTGGCGTGGATGCTCTGGTTGCTTTGCACATTGGTGAAGGTGTAGGAGCTCACGGCCCCCACACTCAGGCCGTTGACCAGCACATTGGAAATCAGGTAACCTGTATTGGGCGTAATGGTAAAAGTTTGATTACCGCCCTGGGGCACCACCACAGCCCCCGAAGGACTAATGCTTCCGCCGGCACCGGCTGATGCGGAAATGGTGTAGGTGATCTCGCTAAACTCGGCGTGTATGCTCTGGTTGCCCTGCACATTGGTGAAGGTGTAGGAACTCACGGCCCCTACACTCTGGCCGTTGACCAGCACATCGGCAATGAGGTAGCCAGCATTGGGGGTGATGGTGAAGGTCTGGCTGCCGCCTTGCGGTACCACCACAGCACCCGAAGGACTGATGCCTCCGCCCGCACCGGCTGATGCGGAAATGGTGTAGGTGATTTGCGTAAAGGTGGCATGTATGCTCTGGTTGCTTTGCACGTTGGTGAAAGTGTACGAGCTCAAAGCCCCCACGCTCTGGCCGTTGACCAGCACATCGGCAATGAAATAGCCGGCATTGGGGATGATGCTGAAGGTCTGGCTGCCGCCCTGAGGTACCACTACAGCACCTGAGGGACTGATGCTCCCACCCGCACCGGCTGTTGCCGTAATGGTGAAGGTGATTTGGGTGAAAGTGGCATGAATGCTCTGGTTGCCCTGCACATTGGTAAAGGTGTACGAGCTCAAAGCCCCCACGCTCTGGCCGTTGACCAGCACATCGGCAATGAGGTAGCCAGCATTGGGGGTGATGGTGAAAGTCTGGTTTGCACCTTGTGTTACGTTGACAACACCCGAGGGACTAATGCTTCCGCCCGTACCGGCCGTAGCGGTAATGGAAAATTGAGGTGGGGGCGAATTGACATTGTAGGTCAGAATGAACGGCTGCAGCCAGTTGCCCACCTGTGCCTGGTTGGTAAAACTGAGGTTTTCGTTCAGGTTAACCACCTGTGCGGTGCTGCTCAGCCATGCCTTGAATGTAACTGATTCACCCTGAGCCTCGTTCGAGGAAATGGTCAGAAAGATGCGGCCGTCCTGACCCTGCAGGGGCAAGGCCATGCCGCGCACCTCCGAACCCACAAAGGCAGCCACCACATCGGCACTGTTGGTGCTGTACGTCCCTCCGGGATGCTGCAACCGGGCCACCACCTGCATATTGTACTGCATATTGACGGGCGGTTGCCAGCCGGGCGGCACATTCAGGCTGGTGAAATTGGCCGTAACCGTAATGTTGGCCGTAACATTCACTTCCTGACGCGGGTTGTCGGTGCGGCCGTCGCTCCATTGCACAAAACTGTAGCCGCTGCTGGGGACTGCCGTAACCGGGCTTCCCGAACCCCCGTGGGGCACGGTCTGCACCGCATTTCCGCTGATGCTCCCTCCCTGGCCGGCCAGATAGGTGAGCGTGTATTGCTGAGCAGCAAATAAAGCATGAATGCTTCGGTTGCCGGTGACCTGCTGAAAGGTGTAGCCCGAGACCGGGCCGACACTCTGCCCGTCCACCAGCACATCCTGAATCGAATAACCCTGATTCGGGCTGATGCTGAAACTCTGGCTGCCACCATGCGGCACACTCACAGCACCAGAGGGATTGATGCTTCCGCCTGCTCCGGCCGTGGCCGTGATGGTGTAGGTGATCTGGCTGAAAGTAGCATGGATGCTCTGGTTGCTCTGCACATTGGTAAAGGTGTACGAGCTCACCGCACCCACACTTTGTCCGTTGACCAGTACATCCTGGATCTGGTAACCGGCCGATGGACTGATGCTGAACGTTTGACTTCCGCCCTGAGGTACCGTAACCGTGCCGGAGGGACTGATGCTTCCTCCTGTGCCTGCAGAGGCTTGTATGGTGAAGGATACCGGCCCCTGAACAATAGTGAAAATAAACGGATTGTTGTATGTGCCTGCCTCGCCCTGACTGGTAAAGGCAAGGGTCTCGTTAAGGTCAACGATCTGCGCGCTGCTGCTGATCCATGCCTTGAAGCTGACGGTTTCGCCCGAAACCTGGTTCGACAAAATGCTCAGGAAAATCCTGCCTTCGGCTGAGCTCAGAGGCGAGGCCACCCCACGCAGTTCCCCGCCCACGAAAGCCGCCACCATATCGTTGCCGTTGGTGCTGAAGTTGCCGCCACTGAGCTGCAGACGTCCCACCACCTGCATGTTGTACTGCATATTGCCGGGCGGCGTCCATGCCGGCTGTGCCTTAACAGCCAATGCCGCAGCAAAGGCCATCATGCCCAGCAACCAACGCATCCCTGTGGCCGGAAACCTGATGTTTTTGTTCTTCTTTGCCATCATGATGCTGGTTTACTGGCTTACGACCACCGACTGAACCCTTCTGTGCTGCGATGAGGCACCCACCACCGTGCTTACCAGCTGATAAATGCCCGGCTTAAATCCGAAGAGACTGATCTTCAGATCGTTATTTCCACTGATCAGCCGATATTCCACATTCCTCAGCGTCCTGCCCAGCTGGTCAACCAGCTGCAGCTGCGCCACAGAAGGTTCGTTCACTTTCACCCGCAGGTTGATATGCTGATTTGCGGGGTTCGGCCAGGCTTCGCTGATAAAGACGGATGCATGCTCTTGGTTGCCCATGCCTAAAGCGCCGCTGAGGTTGAACTGCACCGGAGCTTCGAGGCTGCCGGCCAGACGAAGCGGCTCGAACACAATGCTGTCGTTCAGGCTGATGAGCCGCTGCATGCTGTGCGACCACAGCTTGAAGTGTACATAGCGCATCTGGCTGTCGTTGTGGCCGATGTTCATCAGCACCAGACCTCCCAGCTCAGAATCGGGTGAGCCTGCGCCGGTGCATTGGCCGTCAATAAAGGCATACAACACATCATTGGGGTTGTTGATGGTTTGTGTGCCGTTCACCAACAATCTGGCAATCAGTGGCATGGTGTGCTGGTAATTGCTTCCGGCCTGGATCTGGCTTTTGTTTTGTGGTGTTTTTATGGCTTCAGGTACCGGGCTTCCATTTGTTGCAGCTGTGGGCCAGCTGAGGCTGTGTGCCTGCGAAAGCCGGATCACATAGCCCTGACCGGGGCATAACTGCGTGAGCGTGCCCACCCACTGGCTGCCGTTGAACACGGCAAAGCTGTTTTGCCCGATGATGCGGTCGTCGTTGGCCGGTGGCGGGTTCAAACCGGCCAGGGCTGCGTTTACGCTCATGCACTGCTGAGGGGCAAAGCCAATCCAGCTGAAACCGGCCGGAAGGCTCAGCTGACTGAGGGGTGCCGGGCTACCGCTGATGGTCTGGCTGCGGGGACTGCACAGCTTCATCTTGTACATTGCGTTGGCATTAAGGCTGGTGAGGCTGCCCACCCAGTTGCTTCCATTAAAGAGCGCAAAGCTGGTTTGCCCGATGATGCGGTCGTCGTAGCAGGGATTCAAGCCGGGGAACAGGCTGCCGGGTTGCATGCTGCCGGGGTTGATGTTCACCGAAAACCAGGTATAGCCCTCCGCAAAGTTGAGCGACTGGCTGCTGCTGCCTCCCAGACTCAGCGTAAGGGGCTGCGACCATGCACTTTGTCCCTGCAGTCCGCAGTGTGCCCGCACATAAAAGTCGTAGCTGCTGCCGGGGGTCAGGCCACTGATGGTGAAGGGCCGGCTGGTAACGTTGCTGATATGGGTGCCGCCCGATTCGGGATTAAAGCCCTGCAGGCCGTAGCGTATGCTCCACTGGCTGATGCCGGCCGGCGAATTCCAGTTGAGTTCGACGGTCTGGCTGTTGATGATGCTGGCGCTTAGGGTGGTGGGTGCGGGCGGATTGCAGATGCTGATGTTCCAGTTCTGGCCGTTGTTGTTGTTCCAGCTGTTGCCTCCGTAATGTATCACAAAATTGAGGCTGCTGACGGTCTGGGCGGGGTTGTTGAATGGCCCGAGCTGAACAATCCAGGCATTGCCGCTTTGTGTAAAAGGCGTACGGGCAGCCACATTGTCGGTCCAGATGGTGGTGCCTGCCGGCCAGTAGGCTTCGTTGGGCCTGGTCCAGTTGTTCACGCCCCAGTGCAGGCGGGCATTGGTGCTCATGCTGGCATCCTGGCTCACCACTATGGTGATCATGTCGGCATTCGAGGGGTTTTGCGGCAGCCAGCTGATGCCCGCCGGATAGTTGGCCGTTACGTTGATGGTCATCGTATAGCTGGCCTGGCTTTCCAGTCCCTGATTGTCGTGCAGCCTGAACTGGAAAGTGGTGTATGGCGTACCAGAGGCTCCGGCGGCAGGGGTGAATACAAGTTGGTTGACGTTGGCAATCAGATCGTTCACAGCCACAGGGTTTCCGCCCGACATGAGGCTGCCCGCAGCGGGCAATGATGTCAGCCTGATGCCGGCAAAGGTGTTGCCTACCGGACTGCTGAAGGGGAAATTGCTGCTGCTGAAAGTGTGGCTGGTGTTCACCGGAATGCTGATGCTGCTGTTCTGACCCACGGGCAGGGGCGAAATCACATTCACGGTCATGGTGTACGACTGCAGCGAGTAAAGCCCGTTGCTGTCCTTCACCTTAAAGCTGAACGAGGTGTAAGGGCTGCCCGAGGCTCCGGCTGCCGGATTGAACACCAGCAGCGCAGGATTGGCATAGTCGGTCAATGTGGCTGCTGCCTGTCCGTTGTAGGTGAGTATGCCCTGCGCAGGGAGACTTTGCAGCTGGAAAGCGGCAAAGCTTGCTCCGGAAGGACTGGTGAAGGCAAAATCGCTGCTGCCGAAGGTGTAGGCGGTATTGATGAGTGTGCTCACAGTTCTGTTGGTGCTCACCGGGCTGGGGTCCTGCGATGGCTGGATGGTGATGTTCCAGTCCTGTCCGTTGTTGTTGTCCCACTGGGTGGCGCTGAGCTTGAACACAAAATTGAGCACGCTGACGGCCTGGTCCGGGTTGTTGAAAGGGCCCAGCTGCCAGTAATACCTGCCCTGGTTGTCCTGGCCCGTGGGCGGGGTTTGCACCGCCTGGCTGCCTGAATGGAGCTGAGTGCCGGCCGGACGGTAGGCCTCGATGGGCCTTTGCCAGTTGTTGACGCCCCAGTGGAGCAGCGAAACGGAGGTGGCATGGGCTGCAGTGATGGTGATCACATCGTTGGCGGTGGGGCTGGAAGGGCTGATGGTTACATTGCTGCTGCTGCCGCCGCTGCCATCGCCTACCCATACATGCTGGATGGGCGAACGGGCCACATTGCCGTTGTTGTCGGTGGCCTCCACATAGTAGTCGAGCAGTTTGTTGGTATAGCCCGTGATCATGGCCGAGAATTCCTGGGCCTTGTACAAGGGCAGGGGATTGGTGATGGAGGGGATGCTCACGCCGGTCATGGGTTTGCTTTGCCATGGCCCTACGCCCGGGCCGCCGGTATAGGTCAGGTTGTCGTTGCCCACCTGGTTGGCTACGCTTTCGCGGTATTTGAGCTGCACCGAGCTCAGGCCGTTGAGGTCGAAAACGTAAGTCCAAACGGTGAAATCGGAGGGGCGCACGCCCTGGCTGGTCCATTCGATATCGCCCGGGTTGTAAGGTGTGCGCTGCGGCACGTAAATGGCAGGTGGTGTGAGGTCTGGTCCGCCCTGAGCCACCGGGAGTGCATTGCTCACGGCCTGATTGGCCGCCATGGTGGGGTTCGAGTCCCAGATCTCGGTCCCGTCCCAGTACCAGTAGTCGCTGGCCTGACCATTGAGGTAGTAATGCCAGCCCTGCAATGTGCCGGGATGGTTGGGGTTGATCTGATCTGCCGTCTGAACGATGTTTTTGGCGGCTGTCATCACGCCCCAGCTGTTGCGGTCAGGACTGTAGGGGCCGCTGGCACCAGGATAGGTTCCCGGATCACCGTTCCATTTCCTGAACACCTGATCGCCTCCGGCAGCACCCAGCCAGCTGCCGTCCTGCACGTAAATCACGTCGTTCTGGGGCGGCGGAAAGCGCTGAAGGTAGTCCTGTATGGTGGTGCATTCAAAACGGCTGGAGTTGGCCTGCAGCCAGTTGACAAAATTCTGGAAGTTGCTGTTGTAGTAGGCCTCGCTGCCACCGCCGTAATTGTCGCCGTCGTGGTGCAAAACAATCAGAATAGGGCGGCTGGGATCAGTATTGTATTGCTCAAACTGGCTCATCACATAGTCGTAGTTGAGTGCGCCAAAGCCACCACGGCCGTCCTCCTCGCCCAGATAGCGCGAAGCGGGAACGCCGATGATTTTTTTGGTTACACCGGTGGCAGGGTCGGTGTACGAAACCCAGCGTGGCTGATGCGCCCAGCGGATGGACACCGGAGTGGGCGCCCACAGGCCGTTGAGCTGCTTCCAGTCGCCCGGATTGGGATTCCTGACCGTAGATTTATTGGGTCGCGGAACGCCCGATGCATCGGCATAGGGCGCCCCCTCGGCCGTACGCTCGAAATGCAGGTTATCAATGATCACCCATTCCAGGCCTTCGTCCACCAGGGCCGGGATCATGCGCGTCGAAAAGGCCGTTTCGGGCGGGAAAATGCCTTTGCTGTAATTGCCGGTGAAATTCTGTGCAAAAATCTGCTTGTGCCTTTGGATCTGTTTCCTGATATCCTGATAATCAATGAGTCCCATCAAAGGGTGATGGTAGCCAAATCCCACCATGTCGAGGCGCGGATTCCCTAAAGCGGTGGTTTGGTTCTTGATGTAGTTCCAGTGGCTTTTCCAGTTGCTGAAACCGATGCCGGCCGCCTGCAGGTTGTTCAGGTTTTCGATGAGCGAACCGCTGAAACTCACCTGTGCCCCGAAATTGGGCATGCCGGCATTGATGCCTTTCATCACGGCATTTTTGGGCCAGTCGGTGTAAGGCCCGGTGCGGCTCAGGTGCACATCGTAGAGCGAAAAGCTGTACACCCCGCTCTGCTGGGTCTGCACAATGTTTTCGTAAGGCCGGTAAATGGGCTGGTGCATATGCCACAGAAAGGCGATATAAATCTTCGGGTTGTTGCGCGTGCTGTCGGTTTGAGATTGCGCATCAGGCATGATGCTAAACAAAAGCAAGCCTAGCAGGAGTACATAAAAGTGTTTCATTGAAAATCAGGATATTGGAATCACTTCAAATTTATATCTTATTGAATCTTTTTCAAGACGAAAAACTTGGTATGCTTAAATAAAGCATTCTATATCAAATAGATAGAAGAGTATTTGATTATTTGCAATCGGTTGCATGCCCAGTCCTTGAAGCCATCTGACCAACCTTGGTTCTAACTGCAATAGATTGATATTTACAACGGATTGCCTTTTCTAATATATTGAAAATGCATGGCTTTAAGTATGTAAAAAATGTCATATGTTAAAAAACTTGACAAATAATACTAAATATGTATATTTGCAACATAAAAGTAATAAAATGATTAAAAAGTCCAAATCTGAACAAGCGCTTCTGCAAACCGGAAGGGAGCTATTCTGGAAGTATGGCTTCCGAAGGGTGAGTGTAGATGAGTTATGCAGCAGGGCAGGGGTGAGCAAGATGACTTTTTACCGCTACTTCGCCGACAAGGCCGATCTGGCCCGGGCTGTTTTTAAGGAGGAGGTGGTTAAAGCCATGGACGAATTCCGCGCGTTGATGACATCCGACCTCAGTGGTGCCGAAAAGGTAAAAGGAATGCTGCAACTGAAGGCAAAATCGGCAAGAAACATCAGTAAGGAATTCCTCACCGACTTCTACCAGCACAACGATACCGGCCTGAGGGAGTTCATCGAAAAGCTTTCGTTGGAAAGCTGGAATCAGACGGTTGAACTGATGCTGGAGAACCAGCAAAAGGGTGTGTTCAGGCCGGACCTCAACCTGCACTTTTTCCTCATTCTGAGCCAGAAATTCATGGATCTGGCCTTCGACGAGCAAATGATTGCCGCTGCCGGAGGCCCGGAGCAACTAATACTGGAATTGTCGAATCTGCTGGCTTTCGGTATCGCCGGAAACTCCTCTCCTGAGCCATGAAGCGATTAACAGCATTGATATTGTTGTTTTTAGCTGCATCAGGCATGCGGGCCCAGCATGGTTTTGAATCTTCGGGTCAGGCCTCGGCCTATGCTGTTGCATCGCCCTGGCAGGATAAAAAGCTGACTACCGGTTTCCGTTTTCTGCCGGGCCTGCGCTATCATGACGACGGTCGTAAATATCAAATGGATGCCGAAGCCTCTGTGCATTTGTTTGCGCATGAGTCGATTTTCCCGCTCGACGACCAACCCACGGCCGGACTCTAGCCTTACCGCCTCTGGATCAGGCTGTCCGACAGCACACGTTCGCTGCGCATCGGCTTGCAACAGATCAACTTCGGCTCGGCTACCATCCTACGGCCGCTCATGTGGTTCGACCGCATGAATCCCCTCGATCCGCTGGGGCTCACCGAAGGGGTGTGGTCGGCACTCGGACAGCTTTACTTTCGCAATGATGCCAGTCTGTGGTTGTGGATTAACCTGCCATCAAAAAAACTGCGTGTCTGGGATATCTTCCCTTCAAATACGAATTTTCCTGAAGCGGGTGGGCGTCTGCAATGGCCGGTGCCTAAAGGCGAGATGGGATTGGCTGCAAACCTGAGAGTCGTCAGGATTCCCGAGAATCAAATCCAGTTGCCTGGTCAGGAGAATGCCTTACATTATAAAATAGGAATGGATGGACGATGGGATGTTGGTCCAGGGCTGTGGTACGAGTGTTCGTTTACCGGATCTGACAGAAATCTTGGGCCTTATTCACAACTTGCCTTGCTCACCCTGGGTTCCGATTACACCTTTGGCCTGGGCAATGGCCTCAACCTCACAGCAGAGCATATGTGGGCAGCCATGGGAAGCAGCATCACCGAAATGGATGAAACTGCCGCTTTCTCTGCCCTTTCCCTGTCCTATCCCATCAACTTTTTCAACCAGCTTCGCCTGTTATCCTATTACGACTGGAAGCATCGAAAACCCTACACTTTCCTGCAATACGAAAACAAGCTGTCCAGAGGCAAGCTGCAGCTCATGGCCTGGGCCAATCCCGAAAATCCGGTTTTGCCCGGCCGCGAGGACATGATGCTCTTTGGCGGACTCGGAATGCAAATCATGTACATAATTCATTATTAATAACATACAATTTTTATCATGTCAGAAAACATTGTCGAAATCCGGAATCTGGTGAAATGGTTTCCGGTGGGTAAGGGCCGGTTCACTGCCCTGGACGGCATCAACCTCTCCATCGGCCGGGGCGAGTTTACGGGCCTCATCGGCCCCAGCGGCTCGGGCAAAACCACCCTGCTCAACATCATCGGCACTTTGGATGCCCCCAGCGAAGGGGAAGTAAAGGTGCTGGGCCGTTCAGTCGGTCAGCTTAGCACCCGCGAGGCGGCCATGCTCCGTCGCCACGAACTGGGATTTATCTTCCAGAGCTACAACCTGCTGGCAGTGCATACCGTTTACGAAAACGTGGAGTTCCCCCTGCTTTTGCTGAAAATGTCAAAGTCCGAACGCCACCAGTCGGTCATGCAGGCCCTGGAGTGGGTTGGACTGACCGACAAAATCGCCAGCAAACCTCCGTAGCTCTCGGGTGGTGAGTGCCAGCGCGTGGCCATTGCCCGTGCCATGGTGAAAAAGCCTAAGCTGGTGCTGGCCGACGAGCCAACGGCCAACCTGGATGCAGCCAACTCGCACAATATTCTCCAGACGATGTTGAAAATTAACGAGATAACCCAAACCACCTTCATCTTTGCCACGCACGACGAAAAGGTGATCGGTTATCTGCGCCGCAAAATCATCCTGAACGATGGCAAAGTGTCCGATGATATCCTTGTTAGGCCTCAAAAAGCGGAAGTGATATGAAAACTGCCATCAAGCTGGCCCTGCGCAACCTGCTGGGCGCCGGTCTGCGCACCTGGCTCAATGTGTTTGTGCTCAGTGTGGCCTATGTGCTGATCATCTGGATGCAGGGGCTGATTGCCGGCTGGGATCATCAGGCCAAGCGCGACATGGCAGCCTGGCAAACAGGTGCCGGGCAATATTGGCATCAACAATTTGATCCTTACGATCCGCTTACATTATCCGACAGCCATGCTCCCGTTCCGCCTGAGCTCTTGCCATCGGTGAATTCCCGTGAAGTTGTTCCTGTGCTGATGGCGCAGGCCACCATCTATCCCCATGGCAGCATGCTTCCGGTGGTGCTACGCGGATTGCCCGCCGATCAGAAGGTCTTGCAGCTGCCTACCCATAAGCTCGATACCGCCGGCTTTCCCGTGATCATCGGCAGCATGATGGCACGCACGGCAAAGCTCGGCAAGGGCGATGTGCTCACCCTTCGCTGGCGCGACCGTAATGGTACGTTTGATGCGGCGGAGGTCACAATTGCCGACATTTTCAGTTCCAACGTACCGGCAGCCGAAGCCGGACAGGTTTATCTTGAGCTGGAAACCCTTCACCGCATGCCTGGCCTGCATGGAGAGGCTACCATATTGGTTTATAGCGATGTACATCAACCATTGACACAACTCGCAGGGTGGAATGTGAAACCTTTTGCATGGCTTAGCCGTGAGGTGGACGAGATGATCAAGACCAAATCGGTCGGCCAGAGCATCCTGTTTGGCGTGCTGCTTTTACTTGCCCTGCTTGCTGTATTCGATACGCAGGTACTGTCCATTTTTCGACGTCAACGCGAAATTGGCACCTATGTGGCACTGGGCTATACCCGCTGGCAGGTGGTAGGTCTGTTTACCGTCGAAGGCACCATGTTTGCCGTGCTTGCTGCTCTTTTTTCAATGGTTTTTGGCATGCCGCTGCTCATGTGGCAGGCCAGAGTAGGCTGGACACTCCCGGTGGAAGCCGGCGATTTTGGCATGGCCATGGCGCAAACCCTCTACCCGGTATATAGCCTTGCGCTGGTGGCAGGCACAGTGTTGTTGGTAACCATGGCCACCGCCATCGTAAGCTACTTGCCCTCGCGAAAAATTGCAAAGATGAATCCCACTGATGCATTAAAAGGAAAGATACAATGATTAAGTTTTTGATTACCGGACTGTTACGCGACCGTAGCCGTAGTCTTGTGCCTGTGCTAATCGTTACCATAGGCGTAGCTCTGACAGTATTTCTTCATGCCTACATCACCGGCTTCATGGGCGACACCATCGAAATGAACGCGCGTTTCTCTTCGGGCCATCTCAAGGTGATGACGCGCGAACTGGCCCAGAATCCCGAACTGCTGTCGCCCGAATTGGCGCTTTCGGAGGTTGATCAACTCATCATCCAAATCAGCCAAAGGTGGCCCGATACGGAATGGGTGCCCCGTATCAATTTTGGTGCTATGATTGATGTTCCTGACAACGAAGGAAATACACGCGCCCAGGGCATTGTTGCCGGCTTAGCCCTGAAAGATATCGGTCCTCAGCAGAGCGAAACTCAGAGGTTGGGGCTCAGTCGCTCGCTTGTAGAAGGTCAACTGCCCACGAAACCATCTGAAGCCTTACTCAGTCATACGCTCGCCAAAAGACTTGGACTTAAGCCGGGCGACCCCTTTACTTTGATTGGCTCCGATGCTTTTGGTGGCATGGCCATGGCCAATTTTGTGCTGTCGGGCACCATTCGCTTTGGCACCGAAGCTCTCGACCGCGCTATGGTGATTTGTCAGCTTTCGGATGTGCAACAATGGCTGCAAATGGAAAATTCGGCCACCGAATTGCTGGGATTTTTGCCTGATGGTTTTTACAACAATCGCCATGCACTTTCAATAGCGCAATCGTTCAACGACTTACAAAACGAAAGTGACGAATTTTCCCCCTTCATGAAAGCCTTGAGCCAACAAGGCACGATGGGGCAATATGTTCAGCTCACCGAAACCTGGACTTTTCTGCTCAGTCTCATCTTCGTACTGGCCATGTCGCTGGTGCTCTGGAATGCAGGCCTGCTGGCCGGCCTCAGGCGTTATGGAGAGATGGGACTGCGGTTGGCCATAGGCGAAGAAAAACGCCATGTTTACTGGACACTTGTGCTCGAAGCAGTTGTTATTGGCCTTGCTGGCTCTGTCGGCGGAACGGCATTGGGCTTGTTTTTCGCATGGTTGCTGCAAACCTATGGTCTGGACATTACAGGCCTTATGCAGGGGTCTGCCGTCATGTTTCCCGATGTAATACGAGCGCGTATAACAACGGCTGATTACTACATCGGCTACCTGCCGGGCGTGGTTTCGACAGTGATTGGGGCCATGCTGGCCGGTTTAGCCGTTTTCCGCCGTCAGACGGCAAAATTGTTTAAGGAACTTGAAGTTGGGTAATTTTTAATGTATTCAAAATGAGAAAGATACTATTTGTTTTTGCCACCATTGCTTCATTAAATACGGGTAAGGCGCAGGAGGCAGTTGAGATTTTAAAAAAGGTTGAAGCGAATATGTCGTCCGAAAACAGGGTGATGACCACCGAAATGACCATCAAGGGGAAGCGGGCCAGCCGCACCCTGGAGGCTAAAACCTGGGCAGTGGGCAGCACCAAATCGTTTACCGAATATCTTGCTCCGGCTGCCGAGCGTGGCACCAAAATGCTCAAAATCAACGACCAGCTTTGGATGTATTCGCCTCAGGCCGACCGCACTGTTCAAATCAGCGGGCACATGCTCCGCCAGTCGGTCATGGGTAGCGATCTCTCGTACGAAGACATGATGGAAGACCGTAGGCTAACCGATATCTACGATGCCAAATTGATTGGAAACGAAGAGATAAACGGCCGCAAGGTGTTTGTGCTCGAACTCACCGCAAAAGTGGCCGATGTGGCCTATCAGCGACAGATGATGTGGGTGGATGACGGGCGTTTTGTGCCACTCCGGCAGGAAATGTATGCCCGTAGTGGCAGCTTGCTGCGCCGCATGGAAACCCTGGAGGTTCGTCAAATTGGCCGTCGTTGGTTTCCGGTGGAAATGATTTATCGCGACATGCTCAGGCAGGGTGATGGTACGGTGTTCAGAATCAAAGAAATCAGCTTCGACCAGCCCATACCCGAAAGTGTATTTTCGAGGGCGGCGCTGAAGTGATGGATGTGTTTCGGAAAGATAATTAAGGAAGGAATAAAGTTATTGTCAGATTTCCCCCTCCCACTCCCTGTAAAACTCATCGAGCCAACGCAGCATGAATATGTGACGCTCTTCTGCCAGTCGCCGGGCCGATTTGGTGTTCATCATGTCCTTGAGCAACAAAAGTTTTTCATAAAAGTGGCCGATGGTGGAAGCATCCGTATTGCTATTGCCGAAAAAGGCTTCTGCTTCGGCCCTGGTTTCAAAGTTCAGAAAAGGCCGCTTCTTAAATCCGCCATAACTGAATGCCCGGGCAATCCCGATTGCACCAATTGCATCGAGGCGATCGGCATCCTGAACCACCTGAAATTCAATGGTTTTGTTGCCTGTGAAATGGGCAGAGTGCCTGAACGACATGTTCCGGACGATGTACATCACCTGTTCGATAAGCGAAGCTGATGCTCCAATCTGTTGTAGAAATGCAACGATCTCGGCCTCAATAGCTTCGGCCCGGTCGGTAAGCTTGGTGTCGGTCAGGTCGTGCAGCAGGGCCGCGAGGGCCACCGTTGTTTCGTCCGCATTTTCGCTTTTGGCCAGATGCATGGCTGTTTTGTACACCCGCTGGATATGCCACCAGTCGTGCCCGCTCTCGGCTTCCGTGAGCCTGGCCTGTACCCAGCTTTTTGTTTTTTCGATGAGGTTTTCCGGCATCACTCGTTGAGGTATGCAATAATTTGTTGCAGGTCAATGGGTTGACATCCGTTTACTACAAGACACTCCTGACTTTCGGGTGTCTGGCCAAACCTGAGGTAACTCTGCCAGATGTGCTCCACATACCATTCGGGTTCGATGCCCCAGCGGTCGTCGGCCGACTTTCTTTTGATAAAGGTAGGCTTGTCGATCTCGATAAAGATGCATTTGTCGAACAGCCTGCGGGTTTCGCTGTCCCATAGCACCATCAGGCCTTCGACGATGACGTATTGGTTTCGCCCTGCTTCGGCAACGATGGCCTGACGAAATTTCTCATGGTCAATCGAATCGGGGTGTTCCCAGTCAATATGGTCTTTTACTGCCGGAATTGCTTCAGGATCGCGCACAAAGTCGTCTTGGCACAGCACCGTGCTCAGGTTTGCGCCCAGGGCTGCACGCAGCTTGCCGGCAAGCGTGCTTTTTCCTGCCTGACTCACACCGGCAATGGCAACAATCATTTTCGTTTGAGGTTTAGGATTCCTTTCGGAAGGTCGCCCTGTGAGGGGACAAATTGATATGCGCCCAGGTCGGGCAGGGGTAAGCGGCTGTTTCCCCTGATGTCGAAGGGGATCATTTGACCAAATTCGGCTTTACCTTTTCCGATGACCGGCGAGAGGGTGTCGGGCCGGTAGTCGAATTTTGGATAGTCTTTGAATTTCGGGTCTTGATTTCGAATTACATTGATATAGTTGGCGTTGTTGGGTGTTTGCCTTTTTGTTTTCAACAAGCAATGATCAAAAACATAGACGCTGTCAGCCCCCGCAACCAATTCTTTGCCGATTTCTTCATCCATAGATCCGTAAACAATGCTGTTGCCCCACTCCATGTTGAGTGGGATAGGAAATGGGCGGTTGAGGCTGTCGGGCAGGAAGTTGTTGAAAAACAGCCCTGGCGTATTGCGTACGCCAAGTGACCAGTTATTGGCCAATGTAGTGTGGATAAATCGATATGCCCCGCCTCCTGTGAGGGCCACGCCATAGTTTCCGCAGTTGGCAATCACAAGATTGGCGGCATCCACGGCAAAAAGTCGGGTGAAAAGGCCTATGCCGGTATGATTTTCAATGATGGTATTGGTGATGGTGAGCTGGTTTTGTGTAGGACGCAAAAATGATTCCACCTGCAAACCGATGAAGCCGTTGCGGATGATGGCGTAGTCAATTTCGTGGTTGTGGCCCTGGCGCCCTTCCATAAGCCAGATGCGATCCCATTGGCCGGGGATGTTGCGGTAGTCGGGATCGAGGCGGTCGCCTTGAAAGATTACTGGATTTTCGCGGGTGCCTCTCACTTTCAGCACACCGTTCACATAAGCCCATAAGCCCGATTTGTCGTGAAAATGCACGCGTGCACCTTCCTCAACAATCAAAGTACCATAACTGTCGATAAGGGCATACCCATAGATTACATAAGGTTTACCTGCTGTCCATATAACCGTCTGATTACTGTCGGCCACTATCTTAAACTTCGGAAATCCCGCAACCTGCTGATCAGCAAGAATATAGTTGGCGTCCTGTCCCCAGGCTACAAGCTTAACTTTTTGTTCGTTTCCATTGAAGTTAAACACGAGTTCGTCATCTTCCACAAATGGATTGTTTTCGTTTCGGGGGTCGATGGTTACTTTCACAAATACAAAAATGCTGTCGCGGGGGGCAATCTCCACGTTATTGACACTGAGACCCGGGATGCCGTCAACGTTCATTCTGAAGGGGGATGATCCACCCCGCGAGAGGCTGATATTGGCAATGCGAACCCGTTTTCCGCTGTTATTGTAAACCATCAGCGGTTTGGTGATGCTTCCGAGGCTGGTGAAAACGGTATCAAACAGCACAGTGTCGTTCGAAAATTCCAGCTTAAGCGAAGGGTCGCTGCTGATGGGGTCTTCCTTCAGGCAGGATGAAACAAGCAGCAATAGCAGCATCAGTTGAAAAAAAACATAAACAGGCCTGATGCGAAACAACCCGGAAGGGATTTTTAATAAAACCATGCGACAAAGGTAGACAGATTCCCATTACGCTTATCCGGCACGAATATTGTACCTTCGGGCAGCAAAACCTCAGGAAAATCTTTTCGCTGATATGAAAGTAAGGTTGCTGTTTGTTCTCCTTTTGCTCGCGGCCATTGGCCAGGTTTATGCCCAGTCGCGGCCGCTTTTCCCCGAAACACCCGACTTCGACCGCAAGTGGGTGCTGGGTGGCGATTTCGGTATGGGTTTTTCTTCAACAGGCTCGTCCATTCTTATTGCCCCGCAACTGGGATATAAAATAAACCCCGATTGGGAAGCAGGTATAAGGCTGACTTATAATTACCGCAGCTACCGCTGGCAGGAACAGCGCATCCGCACGCACGACAGGGCTGCAGGCATTTTCACCAATTATGAAGTATGGCGGGGATTTTTTGCTCATGCCGAAACCGAATGGCTGCAGTATACACCAGTTTACATCACCGGAATCCCGACCTGGCTCGAAAAAGGCGATCCGCGAATGTTCAACAGTATTTTCCTTGGCGGGGGATACCGCCAATATTACAGCACTTCGGGATATGCCTATCTGTTGCTGCTCTACAACCTCAACGATAGTTACGATTCGCCCTACAATAATCCCATCATCAGGGCAGGAGTGGCTTTTGGTTTAGGCAAGCCCCGCACTCAGGCCGGGAAGATCAGGACATACAGGTAAAACAGGGTAAAAGCCGAAAGCATTATCAATCCCGCCCAGGCCCAGACTTTGAGAAATATTCCCGGACGAAATTCCGATGGTATGGCTTTAGAATAAATAATCCTGTAATTCAGATAAGCCAAAAAAGGAGCGGTTACGAAAGAAATACTGGTAGCCAGATCGACCATTGTTCGCATGCTCCGTCCTGAAATTTTCAGCAATATAAGCGCCGAAGTGGCCAGCACAAGCATCCACATAAAGTATTGAAGCTGAGGCTTGAAGGTTAATTTCGCGTCACTCAGTCTTCTGAAACATTCAACAAGGGTGCGCGGAATGGCGTCGAGAACGGTGATAGTAGTGCTGAACATGGTGGTGAGGGCAGCAATGGCAATAACGGGATATGCCCAATGCCCAATGGTTTGGGTGTACATCCCTACCAGCTTCTCGGCAAAAGCTGCCCCGCCGGCCGGCATGGCTTCGCCGGTGCCATACATCACCAATGCCCCAAGCGCAAGGAAAAAGGCCGCCACGATCATGGTGCCGAAATAGCCGATGCGATATTCAAGGAGCACCTCCCTGAGCGTTGGTTTAAACCCAAGGTTTTCGAACTTGGCCTGCGACCAGATGGAGGTCCAAACCACGATGTCAACAGGGGCTGGCATCCACCCTATAAAAGCAACCAAAAACAAAATATGAGTGCGATTCGACCAGTCGAAGGTGCTGGAAATCATCGTTTCTCCCTGCCAGCGCCCCAGCGCAACAATCACCGCCACCACAGTTGATATGGTCAGAAGCAGGATAACCACTTTGATGAGGCTGTCGAGCATTTTAAATTTTCCCACAACCAACAGGATAAGGGTTACGATGGTAATGGCCACACTCATATCGAAGTCAGACCATTGGGCCCCAAAAATATTGTTCGACAATCCCGCAGTCACAATGGTCAGAGCGGCCTGAATAGGCGCCATGGTAACGAGGGTCATGCCCAGAAAAAGAATCAAAATCCACTTTCCTGCTTCTGCATAGGCATCCACAAGATTGCCGCCACGGGCCAGCACGTAGCGGCTGCCCATTTCGAAAAAAGGATATTTGAAAATATTGGTAATCAGCAAAATTCCCAGCAACTCAAACCCGAACTCAGCGCCTGCCCTTGTCGATTGCACCAGATGCGAGACCCCTATAGCCGCTCCCGCATAGAGCATTCCGGGCCCCAACAGCCGAAAAAAACGATGTTTTATCATGGCTCAGGTTTTTTTCCAGATTTTCCATGCTGCCTCGGCCTGAGCATGCAGCATCATCAATCCGTTCATGGTGCGGGCTCCCCTTTCGCGTCCGTTTTTTAGAAATAAGGTCTCTGCGGGATTGTAAACCAGGTCGATAAGCAAATGGGAGGGTTTGATGAATTCATAAGGAATATCTGGCGCTTCATCAACCTTGGGATACATCCCAAGCGGTGTTGTATTAATAATAATGCCAAAGCGATCCATAATGCCCTTGTTGAGCATTTCGTAAGTTATCTGGTCAGTTTTTTGTTTTTTGGTCGAAACTGATTTGAAGAAAATTCCCCTTTCCCTCAAAACGTATTTTACCGCTTTTGCACCACCGCCATTTCCCAGAATGAGGGCGTATTGTCCCCTGGTGTCCTTTATAAGATTGTCGAAGGTTTTGGCAAAGCCAATCACATCGGTGTTGTAGCCTGTTAGCCTTGTACCGGACTCCGTTCGCTGAATTTTGACCGTATTGACCGAGCCTACCAGCTTTGCCGTGCGGTCGATCACATCAAGGTAAGCCAGAATGGATTGCTTGTGAGGAATGGTAATGTTCAGTCCTTTAAGCATCGGGTAATCGCGCAGAAGGGCTGGTAAGGCTTCGAGCTCGGGCATGGGAAAGTTATCATACTCGGCGTCAATGCTTTCAAGCCTGAACTTCTCGGTGAAATATTCTTTCGAGAAGGAGTGCCCCAATGGATAGCCAACCAGCCCGTAAAGCGCCTTATCCGTTTTTCTTCCCCTCAGCAAGCGCATATTTTTCCAAAAGCCAAATCGTTATTATTCCGGCCACCATAATCAATATAGCCGTTATTTCGTGAATGCCTATCTGCTGAGGAAGAATTAAGTCGTAACGTTCGACCACCTGTTTGCCGGATTTTACAATGATATTTCCGGCAGCATCGGTCATATAATTGGCCTCTTTCCATGGCCATATTACCCCCAGTGAACCCAGAATAAAGCCGGTTAGCAAACCTAAAGTTTCATCCTTAAAGGTTCTCAAAAGCCATGATAACAGATGTGAGAATGCTATCAAGCCTGCTACCATTCCCAGAAGAACAGGCAGCAAAATACTGAAGTCCAGATTGTTGATGGCTTCTATGGCAACAAGGTGATAATTCCCCATCAGAATCAGCACAAACGAGCCTGAAAGGCCGGGTAGAATCATGCTGCAAACGGCCACTATCCCCGACAGTATCAGGTAGAAAAAGTCGCGGTTTTCGGCTGCTGGCCGCAGAAAGGTTATAGCAAGGGCAATTCCTGCACCAATGATAAAAGTGATGATTACCGGAAGACGCCATTTTTGCACATTGGCGCCCACAAAATATACGCTTGCCAGGATTAGTCCGAAAAAGTAGGACCAGATATAAACAGGGTAATGGTTGAATAAAAATTCAAACACCCTGGCAAGACTAAAAATGGCTGTGCCTACGCCAAGAAAAACCCAAACCAGAAACCAGAAATCCGTCGCCCGTGCAAAATCTTTGAACTTCCCGCTTAAAATAAGTTTTAAGGCATTAAGATTCAACGACTTAATTGCATTGATCAGCCTTTCGAAAATACCCGTAATCAAGGCGATTGTTCCGCCCGAAACCCCAGGTATCACATTGGCCGCTCCCATGGCAAGGCCTTTAACAAACAGACTTATTTGTTCTCTCATCCGCTATCTAAGTATTTTCTTAACCAGGTTCAGTTTGTTTCCAAATGGCGGATACCGAAGTGGGATATCCGGCCAGTTTTTTCGGTGAAGCACCGGCTTGTAATGCGTGAATGCATCGAAGCTGTGTTTGCCGTGATAACTACCGATGCCGCTGTTTCCCACTCCCCCGAAAGGCAGTCCGGCATTGGTAAAGTGCATAATGGTATCGTTGATGCAGATGCCTCCGGCGCTAAGCTGCTTTACCAACGATTGATGCGCTTTCTTTTGGTTCGAAAAGATGTATAACGCCAGTGGTTTTGGCCTTGCTTTTACGAACGACACCGCCTCATCCAGTGTGGTGTAAGGCACAATTGGCAGTATAGGTCCGAAAATTTCCTCCTGCATCAAAGGGCTATCCGGTTTCGGACTGATAACGAGGGCAGGGGCCATTTTCCTTGCCGGTTCGTCCATTGGCGGAATTTCGTCCGGTGAGGCATCTTTTAACAGGGCATTCAACCTGTTGAAATGCATCTGGTTGATGATTTTCGGGTACTCCTGGTTCCCGAGGATGTTGTGGCCATACATTTTGGCGATTTCCTTCCTTGAGAGCTCCGCGAAGTCATTCACAAGGTTCTCCGGCACCAGCACAAAATCCGGTGCAATACAGGTTTGGCCGGCATTGATTAGCTTTCCCCAGACGATTCTTCGCGCTGCAAGCTTCAGATCGGCTGATTGATCAATGACGCAGGGACTTTTACCGCCGAGTTCAAGCACCACCGGCGTAAGGTGTTCGGCAGCTGCCTTCATGACTATCTTTCCAATCTGTGGGCTGCCGGTAAAGAAAATGATGTCGTGCTTGAGCGCCAGCAACGCCTTGCTCGTCTGGGCGTCACCATTGATTACTTTAATAAAACCGGGATCGAAGTTGTTGTTAATCAGCCTCTCAAGGAGTTCAGAAGTGTGAATGCTGTATTCCGACGGCTTGATGATGGCGCAATTTCCGGCCGAGATAGCGCCTACGAGCGGAGCTACGGCCAGCTGAAACGGGTAGTTCCAGGGTGAGATAATCAGGCTGCAGCCATAAGGCTCTGCAACGATATAGCTACTGGCAGGGAATGCGGCAATCGGGCTCCCGACCCTTTTTGGCTTTGACCATTTGCTCAGCTTGCCAAGGTGACGGCGTATTTCTTCGAGCACAATGCCAGTTTCGGTGGCGTAGGCTTCAAAGGCCGACTTACCAAGGTCGGCAAACAAGGCTTCGGCAATTTGATTGAGATTTTCCTCAATGAGTTTTTTGAGCAGGTGAAGGGACTGCTTACGGAAATCGGGCTCAAGCGTTCTGCCGCTTCCAAAAAACTCTCTCTGACCCACGACAACGCTGATGATGTCCATCTCACTCATGGCGGATCAAATTGTTTGGCTTAAGCCATCAGAAGCTTTACCTACTTCCTGATGATAGCTTTCAATCATTTCCATCACTGCCGGGTATTTGAGGGCAGAGGGGAAAAAGTGCAGAAAGTCCTGAAGCCCGGCCAGATCCTTTGTGAGTGCTCCTTCCAGATAGAATAATGCCTGATTGATGCTGTTGTTCAACAGCAGCATGGCTACCAATCGGTATTGAATGGCCGTATTTTGCGGTTGATGAATCAGTCCGGTTTTGAGCACCTGAACAGCATTGTTCAGTTCGCCTGTTTTGAGGTAAAACACAGCAAAGTCGAGCCAGAGGTCGGGATCGTTCGGGTCGATTTCTTCAATGCGCTGAAACGTGGCTTTGGCTTTTTCGAAAAGGCCGTTCCGGATATACATTTCAGCCTGTATAAGCAGAAAATCGGTGTTGTTGCTATCGTAACTGATGGCCTTTTCGATGTATTTCAGGGCGTTTTTTAATTCGCCTTTTTCGTCCGCAACCACCGCAAGACCGGCCCAGGCCTCAGGCAGGGAAGGATCGAGCTCAACGGCCTTTCGGTATTGTTTTTCGGCCATTTCGAACTCTCCCAGCTTTTCGTAGCACTCGCCCATATAGTAAATGATGAGTGGCTCGGGGGGTTCAATTGTTGCACTTTCCTCAAAAATATCGAGTGCCTTGTAGTACATTCCAAGGGCCATATAACTTTGCCCAAGACTCTGATAAGCAGGAATATAGGTGTCGTCGATGGCGATGGCATATTCGAAGGCATCTACCGCTTTTTCGTAAAGTTCTATCTGATGATAGGCCATTGCCAGGTTGAACCAGGCCGCAACACTCGACGGATGCTCTTCAAGAAATTGACCAAAAAATGCTACAGCCTCGTCCATTTTGCCTGCCATTTCGTAGCACATCCCAATTTCGTAGATGATTTGCTCGGGCCAGTGGGATATTTCGAGCGCCTTGCGCAGATATGTGAGTGCGTGATCGTAGGCACCCATATTTTCATACTCGAACGCAATGGACGTATAAACGTCTTCCATCTCATCTTCGTCAACCACAACGAGCGCTTTTTTGTATTCTTTTACAGCTTTCTGAAAATCCATCATCATGCTGTAAACCGAGGCTCTGGTCATTAAAAGGTCGGGATTCTGGGGCTCCGTGCGTTCAACCTCCTCAAGAATGCTAAGTGCCCTTAGATAATTGCCTTCGGAGGCCAGATAACGGGCATTTCTGATTTTCAGGCTATTGCTCCCGGGATGCATACTTATGCCCTTTTCCAGCACCAGCGTAGCTTTCTCATTATTAAAGAGCATGAGGTAGTAATCAATCAGCGATTCGAACTCATCCGTATCGAAATACTCCTCCGTTCCGCTCTCCATCATACGGTCGAAGCGTTCGGCAAGCTCTTCAGGCCTCAGATCATCTTCCCAGTTAAAGTCGTCATTCATGCTTCCCAAACAACCATTTAGCGTTTGCAAAAATACGAATATGTGCCGAAAAGGGCGTTTTGTCAAGTCCAAAGATATCCATCCGGGGCCACGATGTAATTTTTTACAAAGTTTTTTTATCAACTCCCTGGTTGTTGAAAAAACTTCAGTGCTCTATTGATCAGCAATTTATGCCGTAATAATTAATTCATTAATTGTTGAAACCTGCGGTTGATAACCGAAAATTAGCAAAAGCAAACTGTTGAAAATCTTGTGAACTAAACAGGTAAAGTTAACTTCAGGCAGTGGCAATTAAGTCCTATTTTTACCGGCAATTCTGCTGAAAATGACACTCATTAAATCTATCTCAGGTATCAGGGGCACCATTGGAGGTTTGCCAGGCGATAATCTTACTCCTGTTGATATTGTGCGTTTTACCTCGGCTTTTTGCCGCCTGCTCTCAGCCAAAGGACAACCTTCGATTGTGGTTGGCCGCGATGCCCGTATCTCAGGTGATATGGTCAACAAACTGGTTTGCGCCACATTGCAGTCTATGGGCGCAAACGTTATCGATCTCGGGCTTTCCACTACACCAACAGTTGAGGTGGCTGTCCCGGGATTGGGTGCCGATGGGGGCATCATCCTTACAGCCAGCCATAATCCTGCACAATGGAATGCGCTTAAACTACTCAATGCCAGAGGCGAGTTTATCTCGGCGGAGGATGGAACAAGACTCCTCAAACTCGCTGAACAGGAAACTGTTTCATTTGCCGATGTTTATGCATTGGGGTCTTATCGCCAGGATCACTCATGGATCGAAAAGCATATCTCCATGATTCTCGCCAAGCCGCTTGTCGACGCCCAAGCCATCAGGCAAGCAGGCTTTGTGGTGGCTGTGGATGCGGTAAACTCTACGGGTGGGATTGCCGTACCTGCACTCCTCAGGGCATTGGGTGTGAGCCAGGTGCATGAACTTTATTGCACACCTGACGGCAATTTTCCACACAATCCCGAACCCTTGCCCGAACACCTGACCGAATTGTCGCGTCTCGTGGTCGAAAAGGGCGCCGACCTGGGCATCAGTGTCGACCCTGATGTGGACCGACTGGCACTTGTCGACGAAAACGGCCAAATGTTTGGCGAAGAATATACCCTGGTGGCCGTTGCCGACTATATATTGAAAAGTCAGCCCGGCAATACCGTTTCCAATTTGTCGTCGACGCGTGCACTTGCTGATGTAACTGCCAGATATGGTGGGTCATACGCCGCTTCTGCTGTTGGTGAGGTGAATGTTGTCGAAATGATGAAATCCACCAATGCCGTCATAGGAGGTGAGGGCAATGGCGGTGTTATTTGGCCTGCACTGCATTATGGCCGCGATGCCCTTGCTGGCATTGCGCTGTTTCTCAGTCATCTGGCTAAATCTGGGTTAAGCGTTTCGGAGCTCCGGAAAACTTATCCCGCTTACTTCATGAGCAAAAACAAAATTGAGCTGCAACAAGGTGCCGATGTTGATGCTGTGTTGCAAAAGATATTACAGCGTTTTGAGGGCGAAAAAATTAATACAATCGACGGGGTAAAGATCGATTTTGCCGAAGGTTGGGTGCATCTGCGCAAGTCGAACACCGAACCCATTATCCGCATCTATTCCGAAGGAAAAAGTCCCGAAAGTGCACAGGCCTACGCCCGATTGGTGCTCGACGCCCTATGATCCACAACCCAAATGCCAAACATTTGCTATGGCAAGGAAACGCAAGACCAAAAAAAAGAAATTCAGGGAAGTGAAAATTAAGCTGACTGCGCGCCAGTACGAGTCCATTTCCAACTACGCCAAAGGGCGCAACCTTAGCCTGAACAAGCTTGTGCGCAGGTCAATTAAACCTTATCTTACCGGTTATGAAAAAGTGGCCCCTGTGATTCCCAAGGTAACGGCCAATCAATTGAATATCTTCCAGATGATTGATTCAGTGGCAGATAAAGCCACCGGTCAAGTTTGATTTTTTTGATAGGGCACCCTGTTGAGTATCGACCGGCCAAGCGTTACTTCGTCGGCAAACTCCAGTGCGTCGCCAATGCTGATTCCTTTGGCTATGGTTGTTACTTTTAACGAATAATCAGGCAATTGCTTGAAAATGTAAAAAGCGGTGGTGTCGCCCTCAATAGTCGAGGGCAATGCAAGGATCAGCTCTTTAATGGGTTCTTTCTGAAGGCGTTGCACAAAAAGTCCGATACTTAGGTCGTTGGGACCTACACCTTCCACCGGATTTATTACGCCGCCAAGCACATGGTACAGTCCGTTGTAGGTGGCTGTGCGCTCAATAGCCATCACATCGCGCACATCCTCAACCACGCAAACTACATTTTCGTCGCGCTTGTGATTGCTGCAGATGGTGCAAAGCTCGCTGTCGCTGATGTTGTTGCAGCGGCTGCAATGCATAATCTGGCTGCGCATTTCAGTTATAGCCCTCGACAACAGTTCGGTGCGCGAGGAGGGTTCCTTCAGCAAATGAAGGGCCAGTCGCAGCGCCGTTTTACGACCAATGCCCGGGAGGCGCGAAAGTTCGTTTACCGCATTTTCCAGCAAAATGGAAGAATATTCAGCCACTTGAAACGTTTTTGCAAAGCTAAGCTTTACCAGCGAAACAGTATTTTTACAACTTCAAGCATTTCATTATGTCCGTCAATCTGTTAAAAAGTGGCACGCTAATTTTTGTTCTGATTATACTTAACGCTTTGAATTTGAGGTCTCAAAATCGTTCGGGCATTAACCAGACTGATGCGATGGGCAGAAAAACGGGCGCATGGGAAGCGCGCTACCCCAATGGCCAGCTGCGCTACAGCGGACAATTTTCGCAGGGCCGTCCCGTTGGAGAGTTCAAATACTATTACGAATCGGGAAAGCTGCGTGCAACCAATGTCTTCGAAAACAATGGATTAAGGGCTTATCACAAGGCTTATTCCGACAATGGGTTACTCGTGGCCGAAGGCGTGTACTTTGATCAGCAAAAGGACAGCACATGGCGTTTTTACAGCGACCTTGACGGTAAATTGCTGAGCGAAGACGAGTTTACAGATAACCTTCAGCACGGTATAAGCAGGACATTTTTCCCCGACACGGAAAAACTTGCAGAGCTAACTACCTGGCAATATGGCGAAAAGCATGGCCCATGGGTCAGATATTTCCCCGATGGTACACGCATGGCAGAAGGGAGTTATAACGAAGATCAGCCAGATGGCCCGGTGGTTTTTTATCATCCGAACGGTCAAGTACACATCCGGGGGAACTACCGGCTCGGACTCAAGACCGGAGTATGGGAAACCTTTGATGAGGACGGCAAACTCATTTCCAAAGAAGAATACAAGGAAAGGGGGTTCTGAAAATACCCGCTGGAGCGCAATCGTTTGATCCGCCAAAGACCCTTTTTCCTAACTTTGCCCGGGCATTCCAAAACCAAAACGCCATGTCCTTACTTGTCAAGAATATCCGGCAGATTGCCGGCCTGCTGGATGATGATGTCCAGCTGCTCAAGGGTGCTGCCATGCAACAATTGCAAACCATCGACAACGCCTTTCTTTGGGTCGAGGGGGAGCGCATAGCCGATTTTGGTTCGATGGACCAGCCTGAAATGGCGCGATATGCCGCCGCTGCCCAACATATTGTGGATGCCGGGCAAGGCTGGCTGCTGCCTTCGTTTTGCGATTCGCACACTCATCTGGTTTATCCTGCCTCGCGCGAGATTGAGTACGTTGACAAGATTAGGGGACTGAGCTACGAAGAAATTGCGAAAAGAGGTGGAGGAATTTTGAACTCGTCCCGTAAAATGGCTGAGACCAGCAAAGAGCAGCTAATTGAGGATGCTATGGAAAGGCTGGCCGAGATAGCCGCTTATGGAACAGGAGCTGTAGAAATTAAAAGCGGTTATGGTTTGAATACCGAAAACGAGCTCAAAATGCTCCGCGTGATTCGTGAACTGAAACAGCGTTCATCGCTGCAGATAGTATCCACTTTTCTCGGCGCTCATGCCATACCTCAGGAATACAAGGGCCGACAGGAGGAATATGTTGACTTGATTATCAACGAAATGATCCCCATGGTGGCAGGCGAGGAGTTGGCCGATTTTATCGATGTTTTCTGCGACAAAGGCTTTTTTACGGAAGAAGATACCGACCGAATCCTCAATGCCGGAATGAAATATGGCCTTAGGCCAAAGATACATGCCAACGAGTTGGCCCGCTCTGGTGGAATTCAGATCGGCGTAAAATACAACGCCCTTTCTGTTGACCATCTGGAATTTACATATGAGGAAGAAATTGAGCTGCTAAAATCCTCCGACACTATTCCTACAATTCTTCCGGGCTCAGCCTTTTTCCTGAATATGCCGCTCGCACCAGCCCGCAAAATGATTGATGCAGGACTTCCGGTAGCCTTTGCCAGCGATTTTAATCCGGGTAGCTCCCCATCGGGCAATATGCAGCTGATTCTTTCCATGGCTTGCATTCAGTTCAGGCTGTTGCCCAACGAGGCTATCAATGCCACCACGATAAACGGTGCCGCCGCCATGGACCTCAGTCACATCACAGGCAGTATTACCAGGGGAAAACTTGCCAACTTTTATATTACCCGCCCAATGCCAAGCCTTGAGTATTTACCCTATTACTATGGTGTCAATAAGGTTGGGATGGCCTTCCTCAAAGGCAAACGTATTGTATAGCAGATCAATAACATAAAGCATTATGAAGAAACTTATCGAATGCGTTCCTAATTTTAGCGAGGGACGCGACATGGGCATTATCAGGCAAATAACAGATCAAATTGAGGCTGTCGAAGGAGTGAGTTTGCTCGATGTTGATCCGGGGGCAGCCACCAACCGCACCGTAGTAACCTTTGTTGGCACACCCGATGAAGTACTCGAAGCCGCATTCAGGGCCGTGAAGAAAGCTTCCGAGCTCATCGACATGCGCAAGCACAAGGGAGAGCATCCCCGCATGGGCGCCACTGATGTATGTCCGTTAATTCCTGTTGCGAACATCAGCATGGAAGAAACCGCCGAACTGGCCCGCAAGCTGGCCGCGCGTATCGGAAGCGAACTGGGCATTCCGGTTTATTGCTACGAAAATGCTGCCTTAAAGCCCGAACGGCGCAATCTGGCCAATTGCAGGGCAGGAGAGTACGAAGGCCTCCCGGCCAAGCTGGCCGATCCCAACTGGAAGCCCGATTTTGGTCCTGTTCAGTTTAACGAACGCGCTGGCGCCACAGCGGTTGGCGCAAGGGATTTTCTTGTGGCTTTCAATGTAAATCTCAATACCACCAGCACCCGCCGTGCCAATGCCATTGCTTACGACGTGCGCGAAAAAGGCCGCCCATTGCGCGAAGGCGATCCTGTTACAGGAAAGATTGTCAAGGACGAACATGGAAATCCTGTCAACATCCCAGGCTCACTAAAAGCAGTAAAAGCTATTGGTTGGTTCATCGAAGAATACGGTATAGCACAGATTTCCATGAACCTCACCAACATCAGTATCACTCCGGTGCATGTGGCTTTCGACGAAGTTTGCTGCAAGGCCGATGCCAGAGGCGTGCGCGTTACGGGCTCCGAGCTGGTGGGACTGATACCGCTGCGCGCCATGCTCGATGCCGGCAAATATTTCCTTGCCAGGCAGCAACGCTCGCTCGGTGTTGACGACGACGAACTTATCCGGATCGCCATAAAATCGATGGGCCTCGACGAGCTGAAACCTTTCAAACCCGAAGAAAAAATCATCGAATATGTATTGGCTGGCAAGCAAAAGGAAAAACTCCTTATCGATCTGACAGCCAAGGGCTTTGCCAACCTGACGGCATCCGAGGCACCCGCTCCGGGAGGCGGCAGCGTAGCCGCTTACGTAGGAGCCCTGGGCGCGTCTTTGGGCGCTATGGTAGCCAATCTGTCGAGCCACAAACGTGGCTGGGACGATCGCTGGGAGGAATTTTCGCGTTGGGCCGAGAAAGGTCAGGAAATCAAGAAGCAACTGCTCTATCTGGTGGATGAAGACACCCGCGCTTTCAACAAAGTGATGGATGCTTTTGGCCTGCCAAACAAAACCGAACAGGAAAAGCTGCAGCGTCAGCAGGCCATTCAGGAAGCTTCGGAATACGCAACGCTCATTCCCTTCAAGGTCATGCAAACCACAATGGAAGTTTTTCCGCTTATCGAAGCCATGGCCCGTCAGGGCAATCCGAATTCAGTAAGCGACGCGGGTGTGGGCGCTCTCTGCGCCAGAGCCGCCTTGCTGGGTGCTCTACTTAATGTTAAGATCAACGCTGCAAGCCTGAAAAACAGGGAATTCGCCGAAGCAAAGCTTGCTGAGGGAGAAGCAATGGCTGCGGAAGCAGTGAAATTGGAGGCTGAGATTATTTCTGTTGTTAATCAGGTGATTAGCGAGATGAAATGATTGTTTAAAATTGTTCCGTCAGCGTAACGAGAGAAAATGCTTTGATATTAATCGATTCGTTGTTCTGGTCGTAAGTTACATCAGATGGATTGCTGTTGAAATAACTTTACAGATACAAGAGAAAATTTATGCAAATGGTTTTGTGCGTATTGCATTTTAATGTACCTTTGCAGTCCGAATTTTTGAAAGGAACGTAAGCATGGCTAAGAAACAGAAAGAAGCACGGATTCAGGTGATTCTCGAATGCACCGAGCATAAAAACAGCGGTATGCCGGGCACTTCGCGTTATGTGTCCACCAAGAACAAGAAGAATACGCCTGAGCGCCTGGAGTTGCGCAAATACAACCCCATCCTGAAAAAGGTTACTGTTCACAAAGAAATTAAATAAGCTGAAAAATGGCAAAGAAAGTAGTAGCAACCCTGCAGACACAGGGTAAACAGTACGCAAAGGTGATTCAGATGAAGCGCTCCGAAAAAACCGGTGCCTACACCTTCGTCGAAACCATTGTCCCGAACGACAAGGTTCAGGAGTTCCTGACCAAAAGATAATTAAAGCAAATGTTTAGAGGGGAGTGAGCTTTTCCAACCAGTTTTGGAAAAGCTCATTTCTATTTCAAAACCGACCTATGGGACTGTTTTCATTTTTCAGCCGCGATAAAAAGGAAGACCTGGAAAAAGGTCTTGAAAAAACCCGTGAGAGTGTTTTTTCGAAAATTTCCAAAGCGCTTGTGGGCAAATCGAAGGTGGACGATGATGTGCTCGATGAGCTTGAGGAGATTCTTATCACCTCCGACGTTGGTGTAAGTACCACGCTGAAAATCATCGAACGGATTCAAAAACGTGTTTCACAGGATAAGTACCTTGGCGCTTCGGAGCTCAATGGCATACTTAAGCAGGAAATCGCCGCACTGCTTATGGAAAATAATACCGGTGACGGCGACGATTTTGACCTGCCCGCTGGCACCAAACCATATATAATCATGGTGGTTGGCGTGAATGGTGTGGGCAAAACAACAACCATAGGTAAGTTGGCATACAATTTCAAGGTGGCCGGAAAGCAGGTGATCCTTGGCGCGGCCGACACCTTCAGGGCCGCAGCCGTCGATCAGATCAAGATATGGGGCGAGCGTGCAGGAGTGCCTGTGGTTAGCCAGGGCATGGGGGCCGATCCCGCATCGGTTGCCTACGAAACTGTGAAAACCGCCCTGAGCACTGGTGCCGACGTGGCCATTATTGATACTGCCGGACGACTGCACAATAAGGTGAACCTAATGCGCGAGCTCACCAAAATTCGCACGGTAATGCAGAAACTCATACCCGATGCTCCGCACGAAGTGCTTCTGGTGCTTGATGGAAGCACCGGCCAGAATGCCTTCGAACAGGCCAGTCAGTTTACTGCGGCTACAGAGGTGAATGCGCTGGCACTCACCAAGCTCGATGGCACAGCAAAAGGTGGGGTCGTTATCGGTATTTCAGATCAGTTCAAAATTCCGGTGAAATATATCGGCATTGGCGAAAAAATCAGCGACCTGCAGGTTTTCAATCGTAAAGCCTTTGTTGACAGCCTCTTTAAAAATTCCTGACAATTACTTCCAATAGCTCAATGACGAAGAAGAAAATCGACATCGTAACCCTGGGTTGCTCAAAGAATACCGTTGACTCCGAGCATCTTGCCGGCTTAATAAATCCTGAACAATATCAGGTTAATTTCGACTCCGGCAAGCCTGCGGATGTTGTAATCATCAACACCTGCGGATTTATTGGCGACGCCAAAGAGCAATCGGTGGACACCATATTGCAATACGCAGATATGCGTAAACGCAAGAAGATTGAGCGACTTATTGTAATTGGCTGTCTTTCTGAACGGTACGGTGCCGACCTGAAGCGCGAGATTCACGAAGTGGATGCCTTTTTTGGGGCCAACGATATGCAGTCGGTTGCCTTGCACCTCGGCAGCGATCCTTCGCTGGTCAACACGATTTATCAGTACAAACGCAACCTTTCTACCCCAAAGCATTACGCCTACCTTAAAATCTCCGAGGGCTGCGACCGCACATGCAGCTTTTGCGCCATACCCCTTATGAGAGGTAAGCATGTTTCCGTACCAATAGAGCAGCTTGTAGCCGAGGCCAAAAATCTGGCGCAAAACGGCGTCAAAGAACTGGTGCTCATTGCACAGGATCTTACCTATTACGGCATCGACCGAAACGGCAAACGACAGATTGTTCAACTCATCGATAAGCTGGGCGAAATTGACGGTGTCGAGTGGATAAGGTTACAATATGCTTACCCGTATCAATTTCCAATCGAGCTGCTCAACCTCATTGATCAGCATCCAAAGCTCTGTCGTTATCTGGATATGCCCTTGCAGCATATCAGCGACAGGGTGCTTCGATCCATGCGCCGTTTTGTGACAAGGGCACAAACGCTTCGCCTCATAGAAAACATCCGCGAAAAGGTGCCCGGACTGGCCTTCCGTACAACGCTCATTGCAGGCTATCCTGGCGAGACGGAGGAAGAATTTGAAGAATTGTGTCAGTTTGTTGAAACACAGCGCTTTGAGCGCCTTGGAATTTTTGCCTACAGCCATGAAGAAGGCACGCGTGCTCACCTTCTCGAGGATAATGTACCCGACGAATTGAAGCAGCAACGCGTTAACCGCATCATGGAAATTCAGCAGGAGATTTCGCTTGAACACAATACCAGACTTATCGGCAAAACGATGAAAGTATTGATAGATCGAATCGAAGCTGGACACTATGTTGGCCGCACCGAATTCGACTCTCCGGAAGTGGATAACGAGGTACTTATTCCCGAACAATCAGGCCTGTTGCTCCCGGGTAAATTTTACAATATAAAGATCGACAAAGCGGATTACTTTGATCTCTATGGTTCATTAGTGCCCTGATTAACAGGCAACAAGATTCATTCAGCTTTTTTAACACTTCTTCTGCAATATGGCCTTGCCTTTGGCATGGCAATTGCATTATTTATATCAGGAATCTCATATTGGTTAATTGAGTTTTGGTTAGTGAAGAGAAGAGCCGCAACAACAGCGGCTCTTTTTCTTTGTATCGGGAGCAGTTGCCTTTTACCGGCTTTACTAAATTTGGAAAAACTTCCCGTAATGATGAAACCTCCATTCAAATTGCTGAGTATTTGGTTATTGGTGTTTTCCGCCCTTACCGGGGTTTCGCTTCTGGCGCAGAAAGGACCTGATAGCCTCCGTATGGACAACAGGATGTTTTATGGAAAAATGACATCGGGAAAGCCTTCGGCTAGTTGGGTAGCGTTTTTCCCGAGCGGACAACTGGCCGAGATTCGTCATTACGAAGGAGGGGTTCAGGATGGTATTGTTTTAGCGCTCGATGCGAATGGATTTATTGTAAAACAAGGTTTCTACAGCAAGGGCTTAAAGGAAGGTCGTTGGCTTCAATTCAGGCCCGGAGGACGCATTGCCGGCGAAGAAAACTACACAGGTGATAAGCTTAATGGTTGGAAAATAGGTTATTACGATAACGGAGCTGTACGCGAAAAAGCACAATACAGCAATGATTTGCGCAATGGAACAACATATTGGATGGATGAAAAGGGAAATCCCATTGCCGAGTATAACTATGCGAACAATCTGTTTCACGGAATCCAGTGGACATGGTATCCCGGTGGAGTTTTGAAAAGCGAGAGTCATTTTGAGAATAATGTGCAACATGGTTTGCACAAGGAATATTATTCCAATGGTAATGCCCGCACTGAAGGCGAATACACCAAAGGTCGGAAAACCGGTACCTGGGTAGAGTGGAATCCTGACGGGAGCGTAAAATCGAAAGACCTTATGCCCGAATGAGCCCGGGAGGTAAAAAATTTGAATCTATGATTAAACTCAACAACCCATACACCCGCTACGAGGAATACCGTTGCTTTGCCTGCGATCCGCGCCACCCATTCGGACTCCGGATGGAATTTGGCCTGGAAGGCGAAAAAGTGGTTTCAGGCTGGATGCCACACGCAGATTTTCAAGGCTTTTACCAGGTAATTCATGGAGGTATTCAGGCTACCCTTGCCGACGAAATAGCTGGTTGGGTTGTTCAGGTAATCTGCAAGTCGGCGGGCGTCACCACCGATCTGAATGTTAAATATTTAAAGCCTGTTCTTGTTAGCAACGGACCTTTGAAACTTGAAGCCTGGCTCGAGCAGCAGCAAGGCAACAAAGCCCTTGTTAAGGTGAATATCCATGACAAGCATGAGACCCTTTGCACCATAGCCGAAGTAAAGTATCATCTTTTCGACGAAAAAACTTCCAGAGAAAAGTTCTATTATCCGGGTATTGAGGCGTTTATGCCTTAAGTTGCTGTTGCCTCGCGAATCCTTCTCGGGCACAAGGTTGCCCCGCGAATCTTCCGCGGGTTCAGGTTGCCCCGCGAATCTTCCGCGGGCACAAGGTTGCCCCGCGAATCTTTCGCGGGAAAAAGGAATTATTAAATTTACCATATTAATTCCCACCCCTAACACATACTGCATTTTTCAACCACCACAATCATAACCATGGGAGAAAGCTGCAAATTTCTCAACCCGGAAGGGGTCTATTTTGTGAGTTTTTCAGTGGTGAAATGGCTTCCTGTATTTGAAAACAGAGCCTATGTGGATATTTTGATCGATACGCTTCATTTTAGCCAGCAGTACAAAGGATTGGAAATTTTTGCCTATTGCATAATGCCTGATCACCTGCATTTGGTTTTTAGAAGCAAGGCTGAGCAAAAGCCTGGATTACTACTTGGCGATTTCAAGCGATTCACGAGCAAAAAGATTGTCAGGTCGATCATGGAGCATCATGAGTCGTCGCAAAGAGAATATTATTTGGATCAGTTCATTTTGGCTGGAAGACGGTCGTCAAATGTTGAAAAGTATCAGTTTTGGAATCATACGAATCATCCTGTTGAACTGTGGAGTAATAAGTTTATCAAGCAGAAAATCAATTATGTACATAACAATCCTGTAAAAGCCGGACTGGTTGAAAAGCCCGAGGATTACCTCCTGAGCAGTGCCATTGATTATGCCGGAGGAAAGGGAGTTGTTGATCATGTGTTGGTTTTGAGTATGTAGCAGGTCTCCCCCTTGTGTTGTCCTGCGAAAGATTCGCGGGGCAACACGTAAAAAGTATATGCGGGGCATTACTTTAAATGGTATTAGTGTTTTAGCCTTTATCTGGAATTAATATAAATAAGGCTGGGATTGGCTACCTTTGCACTCTAAATAAAACGTTTCCCAGTTATGTACAGTGGATTTTACAAAGTTCCCCAGCCTTATAATGAGCCGGTGAAAAACTATGCCCCGGGCTCACCTGAGCGAAAGGAAATCAAGGCTATGCTTGCTGCCATGCGCAGCGAGGTAGTTGAGATACCGATGGTAATCGGCGGAAAGCGCATTACAACCGATGAAAAGATACGCATTGCTCCCCCGCACGATATCAATCACACACTCGGTTATTTCTATCAGGGAGGCGCGGAGCATGTGCACATGGCCATTGAAGCTGCACTTTCGGTGCGCAGGCAGTGGCAATCGCTTGAATGGCAGGACAGGGCAGCCATTTTCCTGAAGGCGGCCGACCTTGTTTCGGGGCCTTACCGCGCAAAGATCAATGCAGCAACCATGCTTGGCCAGTCGAAAACCGTGCATCAGGCCGAGATCGACAGTGCCTGCGAATTTGCCGATTTTCTGCGGTTCAACGTGCATTATATGGCGCAGATCTACGGAGAACAGCCCATCTCATCTCCAGGTATCTGGAACCGCATGGAATACCGACCCATGGAAGGTTTCATTTATGCACTCACACCTTTCAACTTTACCGCCATTGCAGCCAATTTGCCTTCTGCTCCGGCACTCATGGGCAATGTAGTGGTGTGGAAGCCCTCGAACACCCAGATCTATTCGGCGCGAGTGATTATGGAAATTTTTGAAGAGGCAGGGCTCCCCCCCGGGGTAATCAATCTCATTTTTGTTCCAGGGCCCGTTGCCGGCAAGATACTCTTGCAACACCCTGATTTTGTTGGGATTCATTTTACGGGTTCTACGGAAGTCTTTAAGAAAATCTGGAAAGCCATTGGCGATCATGTGGCTGTGCATAACACTTATCCTAAGATAGTTGGCGAAACCGGGGGTAAAGATTTCGTGCTGGCACACCGGAGTGCCGACCCCCGTGCATTGGCAACTGCTCTGGTTAGGGGTGCTTTCGAATATCAGGGACAGAAATGTTCGGCAGCTTCCCGCGCATACATACCTGACAACCTTTGGCCAGAGGTGAAAAGATTATTGCTTGAAGACCTCCAGACCATCAAGGTGGGACCGGTAGAAGACTTTACCAATTTCATGGGAGCGGTTATTGACGAGGCCTCGTTCGACAAGCTGGCCGGTTACATCGACAATGCAAAGAAAGACGAAGGCGTTGAGGTGGTTTTTGGCGGAACATACGACAAATCGAATGGCTATTTTATACAGCCTACGGTGCTTCAGGTGCAAGACCCGATGTACATCACCATGCGCGAGGAACTTTTCGGGCCTGTACTAACAATCTATGTCTACCCGGAAGACCAATGGACCGAAACCCTTGAACTGGTCGATCGCACTTCGAACTATGCCCTCACGGGAGCAGTTTTTGCGAAAGATAGGTATGCTATCGAGGAGGCCAATGTGGCCCTTACCAATGCAGCCGGCAATTACTACATCAATGATAAGCCCACCGGTGCAGTGGTCGGACAACAGCCCTTTGGTGGCGCCAGAGCATCGGGAACTAATGATAAATCAGGGTCTTATCTCAACTTATTGCGTTGGGTTTCGCCGCGAACCATCAAGGAAAACTTCAACCCGCCCATCGACTATCGCTATCCTTTTATGGAGGAAGCATAGGAAAATCAAAAATCAAAAAAGCCCGGTTTTGCCGGGCTTTTCTGATCTTAACATCAGCGATGCTGCTGTCCTAGAATGTGTCGTCGCGTTGGACGAAGCACGAAAGTCTTTGGCAATTTCTCCTCTTTACGGCTTACCGGATCTTTTGGATTATGGGATATGGTTTTTTTGTGCTTATGCCTGAATGATTTATCAGCTGCCTTTAGCGGAAGCTGAACAAGAAGCGATAAAGCAAAGATTAGAAGCAATCGGTGCATAGGAGAAAGATCGGGCCTCAAAATTAGTGTTTTAGATGTTTCTGACTCCATTCGAGTACTAAATTGTAAACAGATTGGCGAACATCCCTAACGGATAAAAACAGGTCGTGTCTGGCATGTTTAATTTCATGTACAGTTTTATCCGATGCGTGAATGAATCGTTGTAAAGCTCTGATATGTTTAACATTAACAACAGCATCTCCGTAGTGGAAAGCCTCTGTCCACCACAATCCGGCAACGCTTTTCTGAGGGTACATGAGTAATAGCGGAAGCTCAACCCTGATTCCCTTTTTTATTATCGATTGGGCCTGATGAATAGTTCTCACCCATCCGGCATTAACCATGTCCGAACGATGCGGTTTGTATAGGAGGTTGTAGCTCCATTCACCTTTTTCGCTGGCATGCAGGCTGGGACCATAGAACTTTGAAAAGCCTCCCGGTACAGGCAAATCCGGATTTGTTTTGCCAATCTTCGATACGATGGGGATAAGGATTCTACGGGTTACTATGTCCTTGTTCTGCTCGAGGAAAGGACTGTTCAGAAAAAGAGCGTCGGGCAATGGATTTTCTGATGGGCTTGCGCAGTAACATGCTGTCACAAGACCACCCATCGAATGTCCCATGAGCAGTATTTTTTCCGCACCTAATCGTCGTATCAACTCAATGGCAGATGCAATGTCTTCGAAATATTCATTTATATCGCGCAGATTATTGTATTTCTGATGTTTACGCCACGATCGGCCACTTTTCCGGAGGTCGAGACCATAGTAGTCAAGACCATTGTCGAAAAAGAAGCTGGCGGCCTCTGCGTGAAAGAAATAATCGTTGAAGCCGTGCACATGCAACAAAGTATTTGGAGGCCTATTTTGGCTGATCTTTCTGGTAAGTGTGCAAAATACTTCGCCTTCATAATCGGTTCCCATCGCCAGAGTGGCCGATTCGAAGCCTGAAAGCTCACTATCCGGTGTAAAAATGACGCTGCTGCTCATTCGTTGATTTTATAAACGAGTGAAGTTTTAAATGTTTTCTTTCCTGCACCCAATCATTTCCCTGACGATCTCAACGGTATAGCCGGATGCAATGTTTTTTATAAAATGCTGAAAATCATGCGCTGCCGAATCATCGGCCGTGTCGGAAATAATCCTTATTACCGTCCAGGGAATGTCATATTCGTGACAAACCTGGGCAACGGCGGCGCCTTCCATTTCCACGCACAAAACGGAAGGGAGGATTTCCTTGAGCACCTTTCTGTCGGCACTGCTCGAAACGAAACGGTCGCCGCTGGCAATGTCGCCAACGTGAATCTTTGGGTGCTTTGGCTCTGCAGCAACAAAACCATTTTGATTGCTGATACCGCCAAGGCGTTCTGGCAGCAAAACTCTGGCTGCTGCATTATTGGCTTTTTCAACGCAGGTGGGCTTGCACTCGATGTTCATCAAACCAAGCAGGGGAATCTCGAATCGCCTGATAAATGGCCTGGCATCCATATCGTGCTGAAAGAGCCTGCGGCCGACAACAATATCGCCGATATTTAGTTCGGCACTTAACGCTCCGGCTACTCCAGTGAAAATCAATTCGTTTACCTTGAACTCAAGCAGAAGTGTGGCAGCGGTAGCTGCGGCGGCTACTTTTCCCCATCGTGAAAATACCACCACCACCTTGCATCCGTTGATGGTCCCCAGATGATAAATTCGTCCGCCGAGCGCTACCTCAGCTCTGTTTTCTATGATCTGGGTAATTCCCTCGATTTCCTCGGGCATGGCCCCCATGATGCCTGTTATGAATGAGCTCTCGTTCAAAGGTGTTTTTTTAAGTTTTTATAGGCCCGCTGATTTTGTCTGGCTTCAGCTTCTCTATTGCGTGAAGTAAATGATAATTTTCGCCTAGCTATCGAACACGCTGATGCCTTTCAGGTCGCGGTAGAGCTGCATGGCATACAGATCGGTCATACCTGAGAGAAAATCAATCACTGATCGGAGCTTTTCGTAGGTGCTGTCGGATCTGGAAGCGAACTGTTCGGGGATTAGGCTTAGAAGTTTCTTATTGTATGCTGTGGCAGGATTGCTAATGGCGTTGGCGAATTCAGCCAACAAAGTTCCAAGCACATTAAATCCGGTAAGCTCTATTTTTACAACCGAGGGATGACGGTAAATCTTTTCGAACGAAAGTTTGCGGCATTGCTCGAATGCTGTAGTATAATGACTGTCCAGCTGCTTCACAAGTGGTGGCATGGTTTGGGCCTGAAGAAGTTTCTCTGAAACCGTAGCGAAAATCTGAGCGGTATGTCTGACCAGATTATTGATAACTGTTGCCCTTAAATAGGCAATTCGCTCGTTGGTGTCAGTAACTTCCCTGTAAATCTTGTCAAGGTATTCCAGCATAGGTTTGTCATCGTCCTGATGCAGAAAGCTCCGCAGAATATGTTCGACTTCAGCCGTTTCGAGAATTCTGAGCTTATGCGCATCTTCCACATCCATAATCAGGTAGCTGATATCATCGGCTGCTTCAACCAAATAAACCAAAGGATGACGGGCATAACGTTGACCATCGATGGCGGGCATTCCTGTTTTTGAGGAAATTTCGCTCCAGATTGGGACCTCACTTTTGAAAAATCCATATTTGGCCTTTCCGGGATTTGCGATGGATGGCCATGGATATTTCACAAGAGAGGCCAGTGTAGCATAGGTGAGGTTGAAGCCGCCCTCCCGCCTTCCATTGAAACGGTGAGTGAGCAGACGAAGCGCATTGGCATTTCCCTCAAAAGCTACCAGATCGTTCCATTCCCAGTCGTCCACCATTTTTCTGAAGTATTGCCCTTCGCCACTGATAAAGAAGCTGCTGATGGCTTCTTCGCCCGAGTGCCCGAAAGGGGGATTGCCCAGATCGTGCGCCAGACAGGCTGCTGCAACCACGGCACCGGCTTCTGCTATCAGCGCTGGAGCGTTGCTGTCGGACTGTAAAATGAGCTGCGCGGCACTATGTCCGATTGAACGTCCCACAGAGGCTACTTCGAGGCTGTGCGTGAGTCGGTTGTGAACAAACACACTGCCCGGTAAGGGGAAAACCTGCGTTTTGTTTTGCAGCCTCCGGAATGGCCCTGAGAAAATCAGCCGGTCAAAATCGCGCTGAAACTGGCTGCGGACGTCTTCACGGCTTTGCGAAGAGAGTGGCCTTGAGGTGTTGAATAATTGTTCCCAGTTCATTTTCAATGATTCAGGTGGCTTGCTGTCGGGTATATGGTGCCAGCTCCAGGCTGCTGCGGTAACCTGCAAGGTATTTCATATAGCCCGCCACGGCAATCATGGCAGCATTGTCGGTGGTGTAGGCTATGCGCGGAACAAAAACATCCCAGTCTTCTTTCTCTCCAGCCTCAAAAAGAGCTTTACGCAAAGCGCTGTTGGCCGATACACCTCCGGCCAGGGCAACCTGACGGATGCCCGTATCGCGCACTGCCATTATTAACTTTTTCATTAAGATATCCACTATGGTGCGTTGTATGGAAGCACAGAGGTCGGCTTTATTTTTTTCAATAAACGATTCGTCGGCCTTCAGTTGATCGCGCAAAAAGTATAAGATGCTGGTTTTCAGTCCGCTGAAGCTATAGTCGTAGCCAGGTATTCTGGGCTCGGCAAATTGAAAGGCGCCAGGATTTCCTTCCTGAGCAAGCCTGTCGATTTCGGGACCGCCGGGGTAGGGGAGCCCCATGATCTTGGCAGCCTTATCGAAAGCCTCACCGGCCGCATCGTCGATGGTGCGTCCGACGATATGCATGCTGTGATCTTTTTCCACCCTTACAATCTGCGTGTGTCCTCCTGATACGGTGAGACATAGGAAGGGCAGTCCGGGCTGCTTATTCTGCAACTCATCCACAAGAAAATGGGCGAAGATATGGGCTTCCATGTGATCGACATCGACCAGAGGTACATCCAGACCGAGCGATAAAGCCTTGGCAAAAGCGCTTCCCACGAGGAGCGATCCTAAAAGACCCGGACCGCGTGTATATGCGATGAGCGAAAGTTGATTTTTGGTTACTTTTGCTTGTTTCAGGGCAGCATCCACAACAGGCACAATGTGCTGCTGGTGGGCTCTTGAGGCTAGTTCGGGGACCACACCCCCGTAGAGCCGATGAACCTCCTGACCGGCAATCACATTCGACAGCACCCTGTTATCATGCAGCACAGCTGCCGAAGTGTCGTCGCAGGATGTTTCAATGCCCAGAATGTACATAGGAGATCAAGCTTAATCGCGCAAAGGTATCAAAAAGGTGAGATTCGTTTTCCGCTTCTTTCTGATGCTGACGGCCATCCTTCTGGCTGTATGGATCAATCTGTTTCTTGCCTTTAGCGATCCCGTCGTACAAACCTGGGCGGCAAGATACACTGCAGCCTTCCTGAGCAATAAAACCGGCGCAACCATTACCATTCAGAAGATTAGCCTTGGATTGAAGCTTCAATTGGTAATCGAAGGTTTGGAAGTGACCGACCTTCACCATAATCAACTTCTTTCAACGGAAAGAGTGGAGGTGATTCCTGCTGCATATCACTTTTCAAAAGCGCTGAAATTACGGTCGGTTTTCCTTGATCAGCCGTCTTTCCACATCGTGCGCTATGAAGGCGAAGACGATTTCAACTACCAATTTCTCATCGATGCCTTTTCGGGCAGCACATCAGGCAGCAGTAACGGACAGACCGACTATCCTGTTGAAGTGGTTAATCTGGCATTGGCTAAGGGCCGATTCAGCTACATCATTGAGGGTAGTGATACAGTTCCTGAGCGGGAAATGGATTATAATAGACTGATAGTCCATAATATTAATCTTGAAGCTCATCAGCTTCATCTCCGCGGCGATTCCATCACTGCCAGTATAACATCCTTGAGTGCTCAGGAGCATTGTGGACTCAGGCTTGAGAAACTTTCAACTGAACTTACACTTGCCAATGGCTTCGCAAATGCAAGAGGATTACGGCTAGAGCTGGCAGAAACTGCTCTCGATCTCGACCTGCGAATGCGTTTCAGCGGGCTTAGTGCCTTTGATGATTTTATCGATTCGGTTTTTCTGATCGCAGAGATGCGACCATCGCGACTGCAAATGAGCGAGTTGGGTTATTTTTCCGAAGAGCTTTTCGATATGCCAAATTTGCTCAGCTTTCAGGGTAAGGCTCAGGGAACGATAGCCGATTTCAGGGCCGATGGCTTCAGGATGGCCTACGGAACAACGACCCTGCTTGAAGCTGACATCAACATGAAAGGGCTGCCGGACATATACTCAACATATGTCAGGGCCTCAATCCGAAATCTTACCACCGGTATAGCTGAGCTCGAGCGGTTTAGGATACCTGATGGCACGATTCAGTTGCCAAATCAAGTAAAAAGTTTGAAACAATTGAGCCTGCGTGGAATGTTTGAGGGTACTTACAAAGACTTCATCACCCGTTTCAACATGAACACTGGCCTTGGTTATCTGGCAGCCGATCTGGTGATGCGAACCAACCCGCTGAATGATAGGACCAATTACAAGGCAAGCTTCAGTACAAAGCAGTTTGAGTTGGGTAGGCTTATATCGGATCAGGGAATTCCCGGGAAAACGGCATTGGCCTTGCGTGTTGAAGGGAGCGGACTAACCGCAGCCGATGCCATTGTCGATCTCAGCGGTCAGATTAGCTCAATGGAGATGCCGGGGACGGTTTTTTCCGGGATCGATTTATCGGCTCAGTTTGAAGATTTAACGCTAAACGCAAACGCAAAATTCAACGATCCCAAACTGACATTCCGCCTATCCGGGTCTGCCGATTTTGCACCGGAAAAACCAGTGTTTAACGTTGATCTAAGGCTTGATACAGCTAACCTTGCGGCTATGGGTCTTGTTGGTTCGGATAGCATTTTTGGTATCTCTACCCTGCTCAATGGTCAGTTTTCACTCACCGGCGAGGAAGACTTTATCGGGCTGCTTTCATTTACTGACACCCACGTTGCTAACTCGAAGGGAACGCTGGATATCCGGAACATACAAATCAGCGCACTCGAAGACCCCTTTCTTGAGCGCAAGTTTCTGCTTCAATCCGATATTATTCAACTCGAAGCTGGTGGTAAGTTCGTATTCAGTCAGTTAGCTTCATCGTTCACTAATTTCCTCTATCATTATTTCCGTCACGAAGCACTGAAGTCGGAAACTGAGGGCCTTGCTGATCAGGATTTCTATTTCAACCTTCGCATAAAAGACCTGTCGGGCGTCAGCCGGTTATTCATGCCCCAGTTTACCTTATCGCGAAACGCAAGCCTTACGGGAGTATATATGAGTGCCACCAACACCTGGCAATCAACCTTTTTTGCTGATACAATCGCATTGGGTGGTGTTACGCTGCAAAAACCCCATGCCTTGATTAATGGTTCGGCGCAAAAACTGAATCTAAATCTGCGATCGCAGGAAATTGAGTTGTATCGTTCATCTGATCCCGAAACCCCATCACTTGGTCTGGAGGATGCAGAACTGCGCATCGATGCAGCCAACGACAGCCTTCGTATCAATTTCAATTGGTTGAATGCCGGACAATTGATGAACAAGGGCGCACTCGAGGCCCTGCTAACTGCTCCTGATCCCGAAACCGCCCGTTTCAAGGTGTTGTCGTCCGACATAGTCGTGAATGATACCCTGCTGTGGTTCGACAGGGAAGGAAGTATAGTGCTTGGAAATGGGAAATCGTACATTGAAAAATTCGGAATACATCTGGGCACAAGTAATTTGTTGGTAAATGGGATCTTGCCCAGAGGCGAAATTGATACCCTATCGCTCGCCTTCGACCAGTGGGAACTTTCCAATCTCAATTTCCTCATTGCACCTTACGGAATAAGTGGGGGAGGGAGGGTAAACGGCGATCTGACGCTGGCCAACCTCGATAATAACCCTGCTTTTTTCTCAAATCTTTCCATCCAAAAACTCCGGCTTAACGGCGAAAACCTTGGAGATGCGCGCTTGATGAGCACCTGGTCGGGTGCTGAGAACAACATATATGTGAACGCGCAAATTATCCACCGCGGCAATGTCGGTGCGGGTCGCATTTTTCACCTGAGAGGGTTCTATTACCCTGCTAAAGACAACGACAACATCAGCTTCAATCTGCAGCTCGAAAATTTCCGGCTCAGGGTTCTTAACTCATTTTTGGAGGGATACGTTAGCGAGATAGAGGGCTTTGCGAGTGGCGACATCGATATTGGTGGCTCACTCAATAAGCCGGAGCTCAAAGGAAAGCTGGGACTTTACCGCACCTCTTTCCTGATCGATTACCTAAACGTCCGATATTCGCTTCAGCATGAATTCCCCATCGAACCCGGACGCATCGTTGTCCGTGACCTGATGCTGATCGATACGGCCAACAACAGGGCAATCGCCAGTGGTGTTATTACCCACAACCACCTGAACGATTTCTTTGTCGATCTTCGGCTGCGCCCCGAAAACCTTATCGCACTTAACACCGGCCCTGCACAGAATGAATTGTTTTACGGGACTGCAGTGGTATCGGGCGAAGTAATCATCCGTGGTCCTTTTGACAACATTGATATGTCGATCAGGGCGATTTCGCAACGCGGAACGAGCATAGTTATACCTATCGATTTGAGCACCAGTGTAGGTACCAACGATTATATCACTTTTGTCAAGCAGTTCAATGCAGGCTCCGTTGCCGGCGATCCCGCAAAACAAAGGGCGATAGCTACAACCAATTTTGGTATCAATCTCGAAACGACCATAACCCCTGATGCAAGCCTGCGTATTTTTATGCCTTATAATACCGGAACCCTCGATGCACGAGGCAATGGCAATCTTGCCATGGGCGTAAATGCCGCCGGCGAGTTTACCCTAAACGGCGAGTATATGTTGCAGTCGGGTCAGTTTAATTTCACCTACGAGAACATCATTAAACGTCGTTTCGACCTTATTGAGGGCGGACGCATTGCCTGGGCCGGCGACCCCTATGATGCCACCATCGACGCAAAAGGGGTTTACAGGGTGAAGGCTTCTCTTGCAGGTCTGGGCCTCGACACCACCCAAAGCCTTGGCAACAGGGTGAATGTGGATTGCATTATCCATCTGTCAAACAACCTCTTTAATCCCGATATCCGCTTTGGGTTTCGGTTCCCCAACCTCGATAGCCAAATCGAGCAATCCATCTTTGCTGTGATCGATACTACAAACGATGCCCTGATGACACAACAAATGATCTCCCTGCTCGTGCTCGGAAGCTTTGCCTCTTCCACAGGTATCGATAACTTCTCAATCGGAAATTCATCTCTCGATGTCCTTTCGGGTCAGCTCAGCAGCTGGTTGTCGCAGATCAGCAAGGATTTTGACATCGGATTGTATTACAGACCCGGCGATCAGCTTTCGTCCGACGAACTTGAAGTAGCCCTCTCCACTCAGCTTTTCAACGAAAGGGTTACCATCGACGGAAACTTTGGTATGGTCAACAACCGCAACGCCACACAAAACGCCAGTAATATTGTGGGAGACGTGGATATCAATGTTAAACTCACCCGCGACGG
>JAJTAY010000003.1 GCA_021287165.1 Bacteroidia bacterium
TGAGGTCTCTTACACTAAGTTCAGTTTGCAGATACTGCTTGACGATCCTAAGCTTGAGTTCGTCCGGAAATTGATTTGCTCTTTTTCTCATAATCCTGTTTTTAGTTTACTAATGCTGTAAACCTATATCAGGACAAGACACCAAGGAAAAAGGAAGAAGAGCCAAGTAAGTAGAGCAACAAAATCAACCAAATTTTGAATCTTAAATCGTTGAATTTTGAGTTCTCATCTCACGTAACCCTCATCCCGCAACCCGTAACTAACCAAAATTTGAATCTTGAATCTTGAATCTTAAGTTCTCTACGTCCGGCGCCCGGCTCACCACCCCATCCAGATACCCAATGCTCCGGCAAGGAATGCCACGATGAGGTTTACAATTTTCACGGCCACAAAGCTTTTTTGCGATTCGGCCAGCAGAGGCAAAGTTCCATGGCCATCCTGAGCTATTGAGCTGGCAAGCAGCACGCTTAATGGCACTGCTCCCTGCGCAAACAGCATGACAAACACATAATGCGGTCCCGATTCGGGGATGATGCCAATGAGTAGAGCCAGCAGGAGCACCGTCCACAGGTTAGCCGAGATCCATTCGCGCAGGTCAACATATTGGTTGAGAAAATAAATGACGGCAAGCACGCCGAGCGTCCAGCCGAAAATCTTGAAGAAGTGCTTCCTGATGATATGGTGCCACAAATGTTCCTGCAGAAAATGTTCCCTTGCCGAAAGCACGATAAACAACAACACCCCGAACAAGCCTATGAGACTCATGCGAATCCAGTCGGCTTCGCCTGAATGGTCGTGGTCGTGAGCATGGGCATGATCGTGCCCGTGCACCATGCCCGTATCGCCCATGAGCGTGCTTAGGTGGTGACTGCCGTCGATCACTCCGCTGGCCAGAATAAACAGCACCGCCAGAATGCCTGTAATGAGCAAGGCGCGGGTAAAGCTAATCTGCCTTATGTTTTCGAGCATATAGCGCGGATGCACCGGGTTGCACTCTTCCTCCTGACTATGCAGCGGCAATTCGGCATGCTTGCCCAGACCGATGTATTTATTTTTTACGGTAAAATGCACAACGATTCCCGAAACGACCGCTATGATAAACAACATTATATTGAGCTTGAGCGCCGTGCCGGGAATCAGTGAAAACATCAGGAAGGCCTCATCGCCCGAAGTGGCTATCATGGTAGCCACAATGGCCGGAAACATCACCACCCTGTGCACATAGAGCGAAACCATGGTGTACGATCCCAAACAGCCGGGAATAACACCCATGATCGATCCTAAAACAATCTGCATCAAAGGTTTTTGTTGAATTTTCTCGGACCAGAGACCGCGGGTCTGGATATTGAGGTATTCAATCACCATCATCAATCCAAGCACGAATGTGGTGATGATGAGGGTTTGCTGCAGCATCAGCTGAAGTGCTTCCATATTTGTTGCAATAATGTTGCAAATGTAATCGAATTTCGACTCTTCCAGGCTGAAGCAATCAATCTGCATGAAAACAAAAAAATGATACGTAAAGATCAAGGGCAAAAAGCATATTACATTTGCCAAATTTTCAAGACGTGATTACCGACCTACTCTTTATGGCAGGTGGACTTGCCCTGCTCATCTTTGGCGCCGACTGGTTAGTGAGCGGCGCTTCGGCCATCGCCCGAAAGCTCAATGTATCTGATCTGGCCATCGGGCTCACCATCGTTTCGTTTGGTACCTCGGCTCCCGAGCTGGTGGTCAACACCTTCGCCTCTTACAATGGCAACGACGGCATCGTATTCGGGAACGTCATCGGAAGCAACAACTTTAATCTGTTTGTCATCCTGGGCATTGCCGGGCTAATAATTCCCCTGCGCGTTGCTGCCTCCACAGTGTGGAGGGAAATACCACTGTCGTTTCTGGCCGCTATCATTCTTTGGTTTTTGGTGAACGACAGCCTGCTCATGGGCGACAATAATACCCTTAGCAGGGTGGATGGATTGATTTTACTATTGTTTTTTATGCTCTTTCTGTGGTATGTTTACAAACAGCTGGGCAGCGAAATTCCAATGCACACCACACAAAAACAGCGACCGGTTTATGTGCTGGTTGGTCTTGTGCTGGCCGGTCTGGCGGGACTGGTAGCCGGGGGCCGTATAGTCGTAAACAGCGCTGTGAGCATAGCCACCGACCTTGGCATGAGCGAAAAGACCATTGGCCTTACCATCGTGGCCGCCGGCACCTCGCTGCCCGAACTGGCCACTTCGGTGGTGGCAGCCATCAAGAAGAACAACGACATCGCTGTGGGCAATGTCGTTGGCTCGAACATCTTCAACATTTTTTTCATTCTGGCTGCCAGCGCCCTCATCAAACCGGTGAGCTTCGACCCCACCCTAAATACCGACCTCTACCTCCTGATGAGCGGCACCGCCCTGCTCTTCGTGGCTATGTTCCTCTCGGGCCGCAAAAAACTCGACCGCTGGGAAGCCGCACTGCTGCTCATCATCTTCGTGTCCTACACCTGGTGGATGTTGGGGAGAGGGTGAGCGTTTTGCTGCGACCCTCCTTTCCTACTGACTGCTTTTGGCAGGCCGGGATTCACTTCGATGCTTTCAATCCCTTCAAAACCTTCTCTTATCGCAGGACTAAGTCACTCCTCAGCTATTTCCTTCTATGTGGGCATGCGATAAATCTTATAGCCCTCATGTACCTCACAAACCGGATGACATGCTGCACGGATCATCACGCCTTTCCATCTTAAAGTGAAACAAACCAAAAAGCTCTCATCTCTTTCGCAACTACTGGGGATCGTGGGCAGGGCAAATATTTTTCGGATGTAATTCATATTCCACTCATTGTGAGTCTTTCTGAATTCTGGCGTCATTCATTATTTAGATATTGTATTCACGCAAATAAAAAACCGAAGCTGTTTAAATCAATGATTCCTTTTAAGCTTGTTTCGGAGATAAAGATAGATTAGCCATGCCCTCCTTAACCGGCTTAACACCTTGAATAATAACTTATTTCATCAATCGCAGCTAAACCTGTACGAATCGTAGGTTTTCCGGTATGAACTACACATTTGTTCTTGCGAAGACATTGGAAGTAGCCAAAACAACCAGATCCATGCCCCTTGAGGATTTTAGCTTATTTGTTGACTATAAACCCTTTAGGTTATACTAACAAGACCAAATTTTTCGTAGTTGAGTAGCCTTACAACTCACTCATTTTATCATACCATTCAGTTTTTGGAAGGCATAGCCCTACGCCTTATATTTGCTGTGAACCAAAGCCTTGCCATGCCTGAACGCTTGCTGTATTTCCTGATTCTGCTTTTTATTATTTCGACACATCTTTTCGGCCAGGAGCTTCATTATGAGCATTATACCATGCGTGAGGGCATGTTGCAGATGCAGGTTACAACCTTGTTTCAGGACAGCAAAGGCTATCTGTGGGTAGGCACCAAATTGGGCGCCAGCCGTTTCGACGGCCGCACATTCCGGCATTTTACCAACAGGGAAGGGCTTCCCGGGTTTTTGGTCACTCATTTTGCCGAAGATTCAAAAGGGAATATTTTCATCCTGACCCGAAATGGTCTCGCCATGTTCGACGGCGCCATCCTTCACGATTTTACGCTGGATGCCTTCAAAAGCCTGCCTGGTCAAATTGGCATGTTCGTTAAACCGGGCGACAGCCTGTTTATCTACTCCTTCAACAACAGCCTGCAGCTGGAAGAACATTATTTCGACGGCAAAGCACTGGTCCTGAAAAACCGCTATTTCGAGCCGTGCAAGTACGGCGACATCCTGGAAGCAAGTACGATGGCCTATGATTCCGCCACCGGTAACCTAATTTACGGGAATACCTGCATGGGAATCAATGTGATCAACGGAGGCAAGATCAGAAAGATCGCCGAAACGAGCACGCCGATCTTTCGTATGCAAACCCTGCCTGACGGAAGTGTGGCGATTTGCACTGAGAACAAACTATTCATGTTTAAAAATGATGTCCTGAGCGAAATTCCATCAAAATTTCCCCATAAACCAAAAGGCAACGTACATCATATTACAGCCGACAGGGAGGGAAACTTATATATGAGCTGGAAATCTGAGCCAGGGCGATTATTTATTTATGACGGTCGCGAATGGATTGCCGATCACCATGATCACAAGGAAATTACATGGCTTTTTGTTGACAGGGATAATAATCTGTGGGTGGGTACGGAATATGGGCTATACAGGAACAACTCCAGAGCGGTGTGGAACTTTGTTTTCGGACGAAATGGGATTACAGATCAAATCTGGACTGTGGCCGAAAACCGCAATGGCGCCATCATTTTTGCCTCTTTCAATAAGGGCCTGCAGGAATATAACAACAACAAACTGCGTCGCCTCGACTCCTACATTCCGCTATTTGAAAACGGAGATCTGCTCAACTTTTATCCCGGCAGCCTGAAAAGGTCTGACGGAGACATTTATTTCACCATATCCGCATATGCCGTAATGCGCTATGACGGGAAACAATTCTACCGGCTTGTTCCCGATAGTTTGAAGGAAACGGCCGGATTGATAGTTTTCGAGGACCCCGATAATGGTAACCTGCTTGTTGGTTCAAATAACGGACTATATGAATTTGGAAGCAAAGGTTTGAAATTTCTACCGATAAGGCCCGGAAACAGGAGAAACCAGTCCATCGTTGCCATTGCCAAGGACATTCAGGGCAATTACTGGTTAGGTGGCTTCAATGGCATTACCCTGATGAAAAATAACGAATTGCGTCATCTGCCCGACAGCACGATGAAATTCAACTTTGGCGCCGTAGCCCTTCACAGAGACGCAGTCGGATTTATGTGGATAGGTAACGGAAACGGGCTTTACCATTACAACTATCAACACTTCAGGAAGATAGACCATCCCGGGCTAAACGATTTTGTAAGCGGAATGATCGCCGTGGGCGATACCGCCCTGCTCGTGAGTACTTCGAGGTCCATTTTTCTGCTGGATTTGAAGACCTTTTACCACGACGGCCGGCTAAACATCATGCAGATTGGGCCTGACAAAGGCTTTTATGGGATGGAGCCCAATCAGAACAGCTTTATGAAAGACTCCAGGGGAAATTATTGGCTTTGCTGTTCCGACAGGGTAGTAAAACTGGATATCAGCCGCATAAAGCCCGATAGCAGCCCTCCAAGTGTTTATATAAACGATGTTTACCTTGCCGGGGATAAAATGCGCTGGAGATCCATCAACAACAAGACTCGCAAGGAGGCAAGGTTTTACTTCACCAAAGGAGAAACAAACCTCCGATTCGGTTTCATCGGAATCAGCCACCGACACCCGGCAGGGGTAGTTTACAGCCACTATCTTGAAGGATTAGACAAAGGTTGGTCGCCGCCCGAAACCGAAAACAGTATAAGCTATACCAACCTAAGGCCTGGAAAATACACCCTTAAAGTAAAAGCGGCCAACATAGACGGCGTTTGGTCCGAACCTGCTGACTACGCCTTTGTAGTGGTACCTGCATTCTATCAGCGCATCTGGTTTGTTGTGATGGCATTTGTTATGGCCGCAGCAGCCCTTTTCTACAGCGGCATGTTTATCGATGCCCGCAGACGGAGGCACAAACAGGAATTACTCGATTACCGAAAGAAAATGTCGGAATACCGCCTGCTGAATATCATCGGACAGATTGAGCCGCACTTTACCAACAATGCCCTGAGTGCCATCAACAATGCCATACTCAGGGATGAAAGGGATAAAGCCTACGATCACTTTGTCAAGCTTTCGCGCCTGATCAGCAAAGTGCTCGACACCAGTTCAATACTCACCAGAAGCCTCGATGAAGAAATGCGGTTTGTAAGAGATTATCTCGACCTTATCAAATTCCGCCTTGGCGACCGCTTCAATTTTGTCCTGAATGTTGAACCTGATGTCGATCTGCAGCGGCAAATCCCAAAGATGTACATTCAGACATTTGTGGAAAATGCTGTCAAACACGGTATTCAAAACAGCCTTTCGCCCGGCGTGGTGGAGGTGTACGTGGGCGAAGATCAGGATGATTGCCATATTTTCGTTACCGACAACGGCATTGGCAGGGAACAGGCAGCCCGTTTCAGCCGGGGTACTGGCAAAGGTTTGATGATCCTCGACAGTTATATCGAGTACTTCAATCAGCAGAACATCAGCAAAATGCGCTATGCGATTACAGACTTAAAAGACGAGTATGGAAATCCTGCCGGCACTTCGGTCGAAATAAGAATTCCCAGGAGCTATGTTTTCAACAACATACACAATGGAAACCAACACAATACGCGTGGTAGTGGTTGACGATGAGCCCCATGCCATCGAAACCCTGAGCACACATCTGGGTGCCATGAACGAACTGAATGTAGTGGGCACTGCTGCCAATGCGCTCGATGGGTTTCGGCTCATCTCGAAGCAAAAACCCGACATCGCGTTCCTGGATATTCAGCTTCCGCAGCACAACGGCATCGAACTCGCCGAAGTGCTCCGAACCAGCCATCCCGAAACCCGGGTGATTTTCGTTACTGCTCATTCCGAATTCACGCTTCAGGCACTTCGCGCCTCGGCCTTCGACTTCATCCTGAAGCCCGTGAGCAGGGATGAGCTGGCTGCTGCAATACAGCGCTTTAAAGACCAAAGAGAACATGAAAAAACTCCGCTAAAAAACTCTTTATCCGACAAACCCAGTCATCCCACGCGTGTGGCCCTCAAGATGAAAAATACCAATAGATACGTGGATGCCTCCGATATCGCTCTGGTAAAGGCTGATGGCAATTATTCCGACATCTTTCTGAGCGACGGTCAGAAAATCTACATCAGTCAGTCCATCGGTCAGTTTCAGCAATCGCTTCCTGCCGGCGATTTTGTTAAGGTGTCGCGTTCGGCGCTCATCAACACCAAATATGTGAGGGAACTAAACCGAAAATGCCGCAAAGTAGTCCTGAAGGTCGATCAGCAATTACTTGATGTAGTGGTTGCCCGCGATCATTTTAAGGAGGTAGAAGACCTCCTTGGGTAAAAGAGTCAATCTTATTCAGCTCTCTTACAATAATATACGCTAAGCAGAATTTTCCTCACATCCGTTTAAATCCCCTTTAGTCAGCAGACTAAAACAGTAAAAATCCCATTTGCCACAGCCGCCTCCCCTTCCGTATCTTTGCACTTTCTGCATCACAAGATGAAACTTACCTCAGAAATTGAAGCCGCCGCCGGGGTGATTCGCAACGGAGGTCTGGTAGCCTTTCCCACCGAAACTGTCTATGGGCTGGGCGCCAATGCCCTCGACCCTGTGGCAGTGGCCAAGGTATTTGCATTGAAAGAGCGCCCCTCGTTCGATCCGCTTATCGTGCATATTGCTGACGTAAAAGACATAAATACCCTGACTGCCCTTCAGGACGAAAGGGTTGAAATGCTTGCACGCGCATTCTGGCCCGGCCCTCTTACCATCGTGGTGAAAAAAGACCCAAAAGTTCCCGACATTGTCACTGCCGGGCTCGACAATGTGGGTTTGCGCATGCCCGCCAACGATATAGCGCTGCGCCTCATCGAAGCCAGTGGCTTCCCTATAGCCGCTCCCAGTGCCAATAAGTTTGGCCAGCTCAGTCCCACGCGCGCTGAGCATGTGCGCAAAGCTTTTCCTTCGCTCAGGCACATCCTCGACGGTGGCCCCTGCCGCGTGGGTGTGGAGTCAACCGTTATCACCCTCGATGACACAGGCTTTCTTATACTTCGCCCGGGCGCGGTCACCCGCGAGATGCTGTTGAAACACCTCCCTGCATCGTCCGGAAAAGTAAAAAGTGTGCTGGAGGCAGCCTCTCCCGGTCACATGCCATCGCACTACAGTCCGGCCAAACCTTTATACATTCTGGGACAGCAACCCTTACCCCACGACACATCACGCGCTGCCTTTCTTTCGGCCGACGGAAGCCAAGCCGAGGGCTACGCGCATGTTGAGATATTATCGGCAAAGGGAGTGCTTACCGAAGTGGCCGTCAATCTTTTTGGGGCACTCCACCGCATGGAGGAAAGGCCTGATATCGAATTCATCGTGGCACAGGCTGTCAACGAAAAGGGTATTGGCATTGCCATAATGGACAGGCTAAGGAAAGCGGCGTTTCGGTATTCAGCTGAAAACCTGTAATTTAATATATAGAGATAGGTTGAGGGTTATGTGTTGCGGGAAATGAAAAGAAACAAGGGACGATAAGGGACTAGGGACAAATCATTTATAAGGTTTACAACCCATTACCGCCTCATTGGGGAATGAATATTTTTACGCCTTAGCTGCATAATTGATTTTACAGAAATTGTGTTTTAGCCTTTATAACTCACAAGTCTCTCATGACTGAAGAACAATTGTGTATTAATGTTTGCACTAAGCTATCCGCCAATTGCCCGAACCATCTTATATTTGTTAATTAATTAACAACAACAGCCATGACAAAACACGTTTTGATCGCTTTGGTAGGCATGCGCAACGAAGCTGCCGATAAAGTGCAGAAAATCCTCACCGGATGGGGATGTTTTATAAAGACCCGTCTTGGATTGCACGAAGATGTTCTGGAAAATTGCACCCAGACAGGCCTGATATTCCTTGAACTCGTAGGCGAGCCCGAAAAGCTTCAAGAGCTGGAGCGTAAGCTCAACCTTATTCCTTCTGTTAACGCCCAACTGCTCACCCTCACGATTCCTGTCAAGGACTAGGCAGCCAGGCCAAGGTGGACGGTTGGCGAGGATTGGAAGCAAAGAGCCAAGGAAAAAGAGCCAAGGAAAAAGAAATAAGTTTGAAATCTGCGGTTAGTGTTTGAAGGTAAGGGATCTGAGCATTATCGGCCTTTGTATTGTACTCGCCCTAATCTTGAATTTTGAATCTTCGAATCCCGAAACCAAAAAACCGTGACCAGCAACCAGCAACCGAATACCTATCTTTGCCCCAAAAAACGGATGAAACAAGCCATCAGCTCCGATTTTAAACTTGGCATCCTCGGGGGCGGACAGCTGGGCAAGATGCTTTGTCAGGCGGCCAGCACCTGGGATATTGCCACCTGGGTACTCGATCCCGATCCTGAGGCGTCGGCAGCAGAATTGTGCACGCGTTTTTTCAACGGCTCATTCCGCGATTACGAGACCGTGCTGCAATTTGGCAGACAAGTTGACCTTTTAACCATCGAAATTGAAGGAGTAAACATCGAAGCCGTTGAACAGCTTGAAAAGGAAGGCATTACAATATTTCCGGAACCCCGATGCCTGCGCATCATTCGCGACAAAGGTCTCCAGAAGGAGTTTTATGCCGAAAACAATCTTCCAACTGCCAATTTCAGTTTGTTTCAAAATGCTGATGAAGTGCGTGAAGCCATTCGAAACGGCAGGCTTAAACTCCCTTTTGTACAGAAAACCCGTTTGGCAGGTTACGATGGTCAGGGCGTACTGGTGGTGAAATCGGATAACGATCTCGAAAAACTCTTCGATACGCCATCGCTGGCAGAGGATTATGTGGATGACGCGCTCGAAATTGCTGTTATCGTTTCGCGCAATATTCATGGTGAGTTGGCAGTATATCCCGCCGTTGAAATGATTTTCAATCCTGTAGCCAATCTCGTAGAATACCTCCTCTCCCCTGCCCGCATCAACAGCGAAATGGCCGAAGAAGCAGCCCACATCGCCATTGAAGCGGCCAAGGCCCTCAATATCACAGGCTTGCTTGCCGTGGAAATGTTCGTCGATAAATCCGGACGTATCCTGATCAACGAAGTGGCACCCAGGCCGCACAATAGTGGGCATCACACCATTGAAAGCGCGCTCACCTCGCAATATGAACAACATCTGAGGGCCATTCTGGGGCTGCATCCAGGCTCAACACATATGACATCGCCGGCTGTAATGGTCAACATCCTTGGTCAGCCTGGATATTCAGGACCAGCCATTTACGAAGGTCTTAACGAGGCACTCGCCATCGAAGGGGTGAAGCTGCACATTTATGGCAAGAAAATCACAAGGCCTTTCCGCAAAATGGGTCATGCTACCATACTCGACCCCAATGCCGGAAAGGCCATGGAAAAGGCTGCATTCGTACTGAACACGCTGCGCGTAATCAGCTGAATTGCTGTCGCTTAATCTTCTATCTCGATCGAGATAATCTTATCTCCGCGGCGGATTTCGTCAATCACATCCACATTTTCAATCACTTTGCCAAACACGGTATGCTTTCGGTCGAGGTGGGCTGTATTGCGCCTGTTGTGGCAGATAAAAAACTGCGACCCACCGGTATTTCGACCAGCATGAGCCATCGAAAGGACACCTCTGTCGTGAATTTGCTTTTTACCATCGGTTTCGCAGGCTATGCTGTAGCCCGGTCCGCCGGTGCCGTCGCCGCGCGGGCATCCGCCCTGCACCACAAAATCCGGTATCACCCTGTGAAAGGTTAAGCCATTGTAAAAACCTGATTTGGCAAGCTTTACAAAGTTTGCCACTGTGCCCGGGGCATCATCGTCAAAAAGTTCGATGACCATGGTGCCCTTTTCGGTAACCATTGTTGCTTTCATTTCTTGTAATTGAAGTTGATTCTGGGTAAGTTATTTTACAAAGCGCAGCGATTTGTTCCAGCGGATCTTACCACCAAAGAGCGGCTTATTCTTATCCAGCGAAAGCCATACAAACACGGCCTTGCCTACAATATGATCTTCAGGAACAAAGCCCCAGTAGCGCGAATCGGCCGAGTTGTGGCGATTGTCGCCCATCATCCAGTAGTAATTCTGCGCAAAAGTGTAGCTGCTGGCTTCCTTTCCATCGATGAGAATTCTGTCGCCATCAAGCGCTAGCTCATGCCCTTCGTAGGCAGTGATGATTCTGCTGTAAAGGGGCAGTGTGGTATTGTTGAGTTCTACGGTCATGCCTTTTGCCGGAATGGTAAGCGGACCGAAATTGTCCACATTCCAGGGATAACGAACATCGTGAGGAAAAATATCGGGGTTCCATTCACCCGGGTTCTCCGTTACAATTTCCACCTTTTTGACATTGGGAAGCTGCCGAAGTGCTTCGGCCGTTTCGGGTGTAGTCCAAAAGATGAATTCTCCGGTCTGGAGACCCAGGCGGCCTTCGGTAATGTTATACTTTTCGAGCACCCGCTGATTTACAGGGCTGCCGTCGGTCATCACGCTGTAGCGAAACTGCAGCTCGCCCTGAGTGGGGTTTGGTTGTCCGTTTACATAGAGCCCGGCATTACGAATCTCGATAACATCGCCCGGCATGCCAACGCAGCGCTTAATGTAGTTTTCTCGTTTATCGACGGGCCGGCTGGTAATTTCGCCAAAGTTGCGTTTGTCGGTCCACACTCTGTCGCGGCCATACTGGCGCACAAGCTGATAATAACTCACATTGCTCTGAAACTTAAGGCTAAGCGTATCACCGTCAGGATAATTGAATACTACAGCGTCGTTGCGCTTCACGTGACCAAAACCGGGAAAGCGATAGTAAGGCCATTTTACCCATTCCACATAAGATTTTGCCGTTTCGCTCCAGGGCAGGGTATGATGGACAAAAGGAAAAGCGATGGGCGTATTGGGCAGGCGTGGGCCATAGCTCATTTTGCTGACAAAGAGGAAATCGCCCACCAGCAAGGATTTTTCCATACTCGAGGTGGGAATAGTGTAGGCTTCGAACAAAAACATTCGTATGATGCTGGCGGCAACCACAGCAAACACAATGGCATCGAGCCATTCGCGCATCTGCGATTTTTTTGGCCTCACCGTGGTGGCGGGATCGAGGTAATTCAGGTTTTGAGAGGCCACACGAGGCAGATATATGTAAGGTATTGCAGCGGCGGCCAGATGCTGGTGGAAATCCTCTTTGCCGAAGCAACGCACCAACTCGATGAGCATGAGCCAGTAAACGAAAATGTTCAGAAAAGGAACGATCATTAGTGCCAGCCACCACCAGGGCTTTTTGATGATTTTTAGTAAGATAAAAAGGTTGTAATAAGGTACGGCCGACATCCAGCCTTTAAATCCGGCTTTCTCGTAAAGCTTCCAGGCAAAAACGTTGAAGATGGAAAGCAGGGCCGGAACGAGCAAAACAAAAGTGATCATGCAATGCAAATTTTGGGGGCGAAGTTAACAAAGTATTAAGGGCCTTCGGGAGGCCCGCTGTTAATTATTCATAACCAAAGATATAGCGGAAGTCAATAGCCGAGCAGATCTTCCATGGTGAAAACTCCTGTTTTGCCATGAATGAATTCGGCGGCCAGTACTGCGCCAAATGCAAAACCTTCGCGGCTATACGCTTCGTGTCTCAAAGTGATGATATCCGCAGAAGATTCGGCAATCACTTCGTGAATACCGTTTACTTCTCCCTCACGTATGGCTTCGATGGGCAAAACTCCTGATGAAGCTTCAGTGCCTAGCTTCCACACATCAATACCTTCCACTCTGGCAATCAGGTCATTGGCTAGCTGAATCGCTGTTCCACTGGGGGCATCGGCTTTATGCACATGATGTACTTCACGAATACGCAGCTGGTAACCTGTTTGGTTTACAAGCCATGCAAGCTGTCGGTTGAGCCTGAAAACCATATTCATGCCTATAGAGAAGTTCGGAGCGTAGAACAAGGTGCCGCCTTTCTCTGCAATGTGGGTTTTCACCTGATCGAGTTGATGCAGCCAGCCTGTAGTTCCTACCACAATCGGCCAGCCAAAATCAAGACTTTGGATAATGTTTGCGAATGCGGCATCGGGATGGCTAAAGTCAATAACTGCGTCCACATCAAATTTGCTAGAGATGTTCTGCCAATCCTCAGGCCGATCGAGCACCAATACAACTTCATGGCTTCGCGCCTTGCATTGGTCGGCCACCATTTTCCCCATTTTTCCGTAGCCGGATAATACAATTTTCATGACTCAGAAATTTAATCGCAAGGTTAATCCTACCGGCGCCACCGAAGCCTGAGATCCCGGAAAAGTTGGCTGCTGCATTCCCGGCTTTAACTGCAACACTAATTCCTCGCTGACGTCGTAGTAAAAAAAGTGAGCATCCACAGTAGCATCAATGATGTTGAGCGCATACCAAACCCCCAGAAGCAAAAAGCTTACCTCCATATTGCGCCGGTAATAGTCGCGGATAGAGATGATATCGTTAGGTTGGTATTTAATGTACTTATTATCCGTTGGATAAGTCTCATTATTAGACACATAAACAAAAGCTTCGCGGGCCTCGCGATACTCGGCGCGGTTGAGGATACCAGAATAGGTAAATGCCCCGATACCGGCATATACAATGGGCACTTTCCAGTATTTACGGTTGTAGATTTGGCCAAGGCCCGGCAAGGCTGCCGAATAGACAGAGGCTTTGTGGGGGGAATGCTTTTTGGCCTCGGCAATAGTGTCTGTGGCAGGCTGTTGTGCCCTCAGCGGCGCAGCAAAAGCCAGCAGTAAAAGCAAGGCCGGCCAGAGCTTCCTATTCATTCGATTGCAGGGCATTCAGCCTGCCGAGCAGCTTCTCGAGCTGGCCGTCGTTGTCGAAAGCAATGCTCAACGTACCTTTTCCTTTTGGATTGCGCCTGATATCTACCCTTGCACCCAAGCTTTTCCCGATGGCTGAGGCTTGCTCTTTATAGACCGCCGGAACAATTTGCAAGGGTTCTTTGGCCTTTTTACCCTGTGGAGTGCTCAGATCGCGAACCAATTTTTCGACCTGCCTTACATTGAGCTCTTTTTCGATGATCTGCTGCAGGATAAGCAGTTGCTTGACAGGGTCTTCCACATTGATGATGGCGCGGGCGTGACCCATGGAGATATGTCCATCGCGCAGGGCAATCTGTACTTCGGGAGGCAGTTTGAGCAAGCGCAGGAAATTGGCAATGGTGGTTCTGCCTTTACCAACCTTTTCGCTGAGCTGCTCCTGAGTGATTTGGCATTCCTCCATCAGTCGCTGATAGCTGATAGCCACCTCAATAGCATTGAGGTTTTCGCGGTGAATGTTTTCGATGAGGGCCATTTCGAGCATTTGCTCGTCGTTGGCCACCCTTATAAAGACAGGAATGGTGCTGAGTCCGGCCATCTTCGAGGCGCGCAGCCTGCGTTCGCCGCTGATGAGCTGATATTTGTCGAAACCGAGCTTTCTGACAGTTACAGGCTGAATTACTCCCTGTGCCTTGATGGAAGCTGCAAGCTCGCGCAAGGACATATCGTCGAACTCGGTGCGCGGCTGAAAGGGATTGGTTTCTATTTTCTCAATATCAATTTCTGCTGTGGCCCCAACTACATAGTTGCCCGCGATATCATCGGACGTGATGTCGGTTTCGGGACTTTGCAATATGGCCTCAAGACCGCGGCCCAGCCCTCTTTTTTTCGCTTTGTCTGCACTCACTTGCTTTCCTCCTCAGTTTTGGTTACCAGTTTGTTCTTTACGAGAATTTCTCTGGCAAGGTTCAGATAATTTATGGCGCCGGCGCTTGCGGCATCGTGCATAATGATGGTTTCGCCGTGGCTTGGGGCTTCGCTGAGCCTTGTGTTGCGGGTGATGATGGTATCGAAAACTAATTGCTGAAAGTGGGTTTTAACCTCTTCTACTACCTGTTTCGAAAGTCGCAGTCGCGAGTCGAACATGGTGAGCAGGATGCCTTCGATGTCGAGTTGCGGATTGAGGCGCGACTGAACGATCTTAATGGTATTGAGCAGCTTACCCAGGCCTTCGAGGGCAAAATACTCGCATTGAACGGGAACGATGACCGAATCGGAAGCGGTTAACGCATTCACCGTAATCAGTCCGAGCGAGGGCGAGCAGTCGATAAGTATAAAGTCGTAATCGTTTTTTACCTTTTCGACCACCTGCTTCATCATCCTCTCACGGTTTGAGAGGTTTATCATTTCGATTTCTGCACCAACAAGGTCAATGTGGGCTGGCAAAAGCTCCAGATTGGGCGTTGTGGTTTTCAGTATAGCCTGGACGGGCTCAACGCCGTCCATGATACACTCGTAAATGCTGTTTTCAATCTCCTTTGGGTCGTAACCGAGTCCAGAGGTGGCGTTGGCCTGAGGGTCAGCATCCACGATCAGGGTCTTGAATTCCAAAACTGCAAAACTGGCTGCAAGATTAATGGCTGTGGTAGTTTTGCCCACTCCTCCCTTTTGGTTAGCTATAGCTATGGTTTTGCCCATAATGTTGTGCTTCAGCGTATTAAATCAGAATCGAATCAATTATAACAGCCGCAAAGTTACGGGTTTTGGACATGCCTGCTATGCCCTGTGTCAAAATGCGGGGGGCGTTTGAAAAGTATTGACAGAAGCGCTCTGTCTGCTTTGCCTTTTGTGGCAGTGAGAAAATCAGAGGTCCTCAAAGTCAATCTCGTTCTGCTCGGCGTCGTAGTTTTCAGGAAGTTCGCCTGTCTCGATAAAACGTACGCTTTCCTCCAGGCCAAGCATGAATTTCTCGAAGTCTTCGCGATACAGGAAAATCTTGTGCTTCTCGTAGAAATACTTTCCCTGCTCGTTGCTAAATCTTCGCTTGCTCTCGGTGATGGTAATGTATTTGTCTTCGCCGCGGGTAAGCTTGACGTCAAAAAAATAGGTACGCTTTCCGGCCCTCACTGCACGCGAAAAAACGCCGTCCCTGTTATCGTGCCTGTAATCAGCATCCATTTGCTTTCAGTTTTCCTGTGCGATAATCCTGAAACAAAAGTAAAAAATCTTCCTTATCCACTGTCGCCTTTACAAAAATGCCATCGACAACCGAAAAATTAACATCAAGGTGCTGTTATGGTCCATTTACCATGGGGCCTTATCTGGATTCATTCTAAAATTGCCTATTTTTGCAGCCTCATTTTGAACAAAAGGACCGCATTTACCTTTTGCATGAATAAAACACCGCTTTATGGCAACTTTTGAAATAGTAATGCCCAAAATGGGCGAAAGCGTTATCGAAGCCACCATCACCAAATGGCTGAAACAACCCGGCGATATGGTATCGGAAGACGACCCGATTGTCGAAATTGCAACCGACAAGGTGGACTCCGAGATCCCCTCGCCTGTAGAAGGGAAACTTGTCAAGTTATTATATAAGGAGGGTGATGTGGTGGCTGTGGGCTTGCCTATCGCCGTTATTTCGCTCGACGGAGAGGAAGTGGTTACCCAGGAAACAGTATCGGTAGCCGTTGAAGAAAAAGTACCCGGCACCGAACTGCTTGCCGAAGCTCCGGCCGAATGCAATGCTCCGGCACCGGTCAGTACACCAGGCAGGTTTTATTCGCCGCTGGTAAAAAACATCGCCAAGGCCGAAAACATCAGCCAGCAGGAACTCGATACTATTCCGGGCTCAGGCAAGGACGGCCGTGTAACTAAAGAAGACATACTTAATTATATCCATAACAGGACTCAGCAGCCAAAAGCCGCTCCTGTTGCAGCACCGGCACCGCAAGCACCAGCCCCTGCCAAAGCCGCAGCAAAGGTGGAAGCACCTAAAGTGTACAGTGAAGCCGGCGACCAAATTGTGGAAATGGACCGCATGCGCCGCATCATTGCCGATCATATGGTGATGTCGAAGCAAGTGTCGCCGCACGTTACCAGCTTCATCGATGTGGATGTTACCAACATTGTCAACTGGCGCAACAAGGTGAAAGACAGCTTCCAGAAACGCGAAGGCGAAAAAATAACCTTTACGCCCATTTTCTTCGAAGCTGCCGCCAAAGCACTCAAGGAATTTCCGCAAATCAACGCCTCGGTCGACGGGTACAACATCATCCTGCGTAAAAATATCAATATCGGCATGGCTACTGCCCTGCCCAACGGCAACCTCATCGTCCCCGTTATCAAAAATGTTGACGAAAAGAGCTTGCTGGGTATCACTAAAGCGGTGAACGATCTGGCCAACCGCGCCAGGGCCAACAAGCTGCAACCCGATGAAATTCAGGGCGGTACATTCACCATCACCAATTTCGGCTCGTTCGACAGCATCACCGGTACACCGATTATAAATCAGCCACAGGTGGCTATCCTTGCCGTGGGCGCCATACGCAAACAGCCTGCGGTAATCGAAACCGAATACGGCGACGTGATTGCCATCCGTCATATCATGATCCTTGCCCTTGCCTATGACCATCGCATTGTCGACGGTGCATTGGGCGGCATGTACCTCAAGAAAATGAAACAATTGCTGGAAGGCTTCAATCCCGACCGCGAAATTTAATGGCCATAAATCAACGAAAACAGGGTTGGCCCGCGGCTGACCCTGTTTTTTTTCCAATATCAGTCCTATGCAGCTCAACCTCAAACGCCCGATCGCCTTTTTCGACCTGGAAACCACAGGGCTAAACATTATAAGCGACCGCATCATTGAAATCAGCATACTTAAAATTCATCCTGACGGGCGGGAAGAGCAAAAAAACTGGAGGGTAAACCCCGGAATGCCAATTCCACAGGCTTCCACTGTGTTTCACGGCATCACCGACGATCAGGTGCAACATCTGCCGTTTTTCAGTGCTATAGCCCACGAAGTGTCGCGCTTTCTTACCGGTTGCGATCTGGCTGGATACAACGCCATTAAATTCGACCTGCCGCTTCTGGTCGAGGAGTTTCTGCGCTGCGACGTTCCTTTCGATCTCTCCAACAGACATCTTATTGATGTTCAAAATATTTTCATGAAAATGGAACCACGCAACCTCAGGGGAGCCTATCGTTTTTATTGCCAAAAAGAGCTCACCGATGCACATTCGGCCGAGGCCGACACGCGAGCCACATACGAAATACTAAAAGCACAGCTCGAACGCTATCAGAACGCAGAATATACCGATCCGGCGGGAAATACTTCAAGTCCAGTAGAAAACGATGTGACCAAACTACATGCGTTCTCGGCGCACCATCGCAATGCCGACCTCAACGGACAGATTATTTATGACAAGGACAACCGCGAGATTTTCAATTTTGGCAAGCATAAAGGAAAGGCAGTAGAAGACGTTTTCCGCGACGAGCCTTCCTATTACGACTGGATGATGAAAGGCGAATTTCCCTTGTTTACGAAGAAACTGATTACAGCCATTCGCCTGAGAATGAAGGGCAGACACGTGAGCATGACCAACAAAAAAAAGGAATAGCATGAAGATTATCTGCATTGGACGCAATTATGCCGAGCATGCCCGCGAGCTCAACAATCCGCTGCCGGCTAAACCTGTATTTTTCATGAAGCCAGATACAGCGCTTTTACCTCCGCACAACCCCTTCTTTCTGCCCGATTTTTCGAATGATATCCATTACGAAGTTGAGCTTGTGCTGCGTATTTGCAAACATGGCCGCAGCATTGAGGACCAATATGCTCACAAATATTATGATGCTATTGGCGTAGGTATCGACTTCACCGCACGCGACCTGCAGGCCGAATGCAAACAAAAGGGTCTGCCCTGGGAAGTGGCCAAAGCCTTCGACTTTTCGGCACCTGTAAGTAAGTTTCTGCCCAAAGAGCAGTTCACCAGCCCCGGCAACATCAACTTTGGCCTGAAAATCAATGGCGAATGGCGACAGAGAGGCAACAGCAAAGACATGATCTTCGGCTTCGACCGCATTATCGCTTATGTTTCGCAGTTCGTGACACTACGCGAAGGCGACTACATATTTACCGGAACGCCTGAGGGCGTTGGACCAACACATATCGACGACCGCTTCGAGCTCTTTATCGAAGATCAGCTGATGCTGGCCTTCAATGTGAAATGAGGCTGTCTCAAATGCGCCCTGCGCGACTCCGTTTACAACACCGCGAAACCCAGTGAAATTATAATGATCTGTATTACAGCGTCTCACAGAGACAGCATTATGTCGCAAAGTGTAAAAGGATGATTCGTTTTAACTTTTGAGACAGCTTCATTTCTAAGGCATCACAAAGTAAAGCGGAAGGTATTCTTAATTTCCAGATCGTTGGGCTTTTTGCCTCCGATCGGCTCGGAGCGATAGAAATATTCGGCACTCATTACAAACAGCCAGCGTTCGTTGATGGGCGTGCTCATACTCATATTAAGAGAATAGCGGAAATTGCTAAAATCGTTGAGCGCAGGCTGGAAATAGTTGACCATATTGATGCTGAAATTCTTTCCGGGATCCCACAGCAGCGAAAGATAGGACGACGATCGCATGAGGCTAACGGTTTGCCTTGGCCTTGTGGAATAGCTCTCGTGCTCCAGAAAAACGCCAGTGCCAACAAACAGCCTTACCTTCGTTTTTGCTTTCCAGGCACTATCAGCCAGATTAACGGGGTTAAACCTGAAGCCACCACCCAGGAGTGTTCTGCTCCGGAGCAAAAGAAATTCGTCAAACTGTTGCTGCAAATATCCTTCGGCCATCATCACAGCTTTTACATCCAAATCGTGAATGGTTCGGAAGTGTATAAAACCTTTGTGTGCAGTTTTTTTCCCCGAAGAATTGCGCAGGTTATACTCAAGAATTGTGAAATAGTCGGTACGGGGCCCGTTGTAATCAACCCTGAAACGGTCTGTCAGCTCGAGGTAGCTGGTATTACCCGAAGCGATATTGAATCCAAAGGCATTGGAAAACATAAAACCCTCACGGGTATTGTCGCGATAGTACCGTTCGATGTTTACCTGAGAAAAGCTAAAAACCGGCAGAAAGGCCAGGAAAATAAGAAGTCTTTTCATCGCATATCAACCACATCGATGCCAGGATAATCAGCAGGATTGAAGGTGAAGAAGTTTCGTGCCAGCGTGGCATTGGGGGTCATTCGGCTCATATCGTAAACGAACTGATTTCCTCCATTATCGAATATTACAAGCCTTCCAAGCTGCTCGGCCGCCTCACGAACTCCCACAACCACCTTTGGAAACTTGCTGCCGGCCGCGCCTTTCAGTTCAATGGTTTTCAAACCTTTCGACGCATTCTCCTTGTCGTTGGCAAAGGAGGCCTTGTAGTTTTTGTAATAAGAAGTAAGCAGGCTGGTCGGACTCAGTGCTTCATCACCAGCTCCGGCATTACTCACCATCACCTCATTGCTTTCAGGCAAATAAGTCCACACCGTTTTACCATCGCTCACAATGGTCTGGCCATCAATAAGCACTTTGTAGGCGTCGCCGTTTAAAAATAGAGTGCCGTTCTTTTTCTCGTTAATCCCCGCCTTGGTGTTAATCATCTGATACGAGAACTCAATCTTTAGGTTGGGTGTATTGCGGGTTTTCTCTATTACGGCTTTAAGCAGCTGATCTGCAGATTTTTGTGCAACAGCCTGCCGGGCAAACAACATTGCTCCTGCCAGGAGCATCAACAGAATTACTTTCTTCATCACTTTTCGTTATTCGTACGCTGGTAATAATCCTTCAAAAACTGTTCCAAAGCCATCGTCCCGTTCACTTTTACTTCGCGCGCCTTTGAGCCTTCGAATGGCCCGACGATACCTGCAGCTTCGAGCTGGTCGATAATACGGGCAGCCCTGTTGTAGCCAAGCTTGAGCTTGCGCTGCAGCAGCGAGGTAGAACCTTGCTGATTTTCAACAATAACGCGGGCTGCATCTTCAAAGAGCGGATCGCGCTCACCGGCATCGAGGATCTCGCCCACTTCGTCCTGTTCGTCGGCATATTCGGGCAGATGGAAGGCGTCGGGATAACCGCGCTGAGAACCAATATAATCAGTAAGACGCTCAACCTCAGGAGTATCAATGAAAGCACACTGGAGACGTATAAGGTCGCTGCCCGTGCTTAGAAGCATATCGCCACGGCCCACCAGTTGATCAGCGCCGCCGGTATCGAGGATGGTGCGCGAGTCGGTGCGCGAGATCACGCGGAAGGCAATACGCGCCGGGAAATTGGCTTTGATGGTTCCGGTAATAATATTTACTGTGGGGCGCTGAGTGGCAATAATCAGGTGAAGCCCTACAGCCCTGGCAAGCTGCGCCAGTCGGGTTATAGGCCCCTCAACCTCCTTGCCGGCCGTCATGATCAGGTCGGCAAACTCGTCGATAATGAGCACGATATAAGGCAGAAAACGATGGCCCTGTTGAGGGTTGAGCTTGCGTGCCTTAAACTTTTCATTGTATTCCTTGATGTTGCGCACCTGAGCATCCTTGAGCAGCTCGTAGCGGTTGTCCATTTCGATGGTAAGCGAATTGAGTGTACGCACCACTTTTCGCGTATCGGTAACGATGGCTTCTTCCGAATCGGGCAGCTTGGCCAGAAAATGCCTTTCGATGCGGCTATAGAGGTTGAGCTCCACCTTTTTGGGGTCGACCATCACAAACTTAAGCTCCGATGGGTGCTTGGTGTAAAGCAGAGAGGTTATGATAGCATTGAGGCCCACCGACTTACCTTGTCCGGTTGCACCTGCCATCAGGATGTGTGGCATCTTCGTAAGGTCGGCCACAAAGCTCTCGTTGGCAATAGTTTTTCCAAGTCCGAAAGGCAGTTCGAAAGCATTGCCCTGAAACCTTTCAGAGCCGATGATGCTGCGCATCGAAACCAGCTCGGGCTTCATATTGGGCACTTCGATACCCACAGTGCCTTTACCCGGTATGGGTGCGATGATGCGAATGCCAAGTGCCGAAAGGCTTAGGGCAATATCGTCTTCAAGCCCTTTGATACGGCTGATGCGGACACCGGGGGCAGGTACAATCTCGTACAAGGTTACCGTAGGCCCGATGGTGGCTTTGATTTTTTCGATGCCAATCGAATAGTTGGCAAGCGTTTCAACAATGCGTTTCTTATTGGCTTCCAGTTCCGAACGCTCGACCGTGATGGTACCATCGCCATAGTTGTTCAACAATTCGACAGGAGGAAATTTGTAGTCGGGTAGATCGAGCGTGGGGTCGTAAACCGTATCGATGGTCTGACGTTCAATGGTGCCTTTGGACTTTGAAGGCTCGCCCGACTTCTTTGGATTGGCCACTTCCAACACCGGATCATCTGCGGGAACCGTAGGCGGAGTTACCACAGCAACAGGCGAAACAACAGGATCAAGTTCGAGTTCTATAGGCTTATTTTTCAGAACGTTGGCACCATCTGCGGGAACTGATTCATCCTCAGTAAGCGCATATTCGACTGTATTGTAAACGTCGCCTTTTTCGTCGGCAATGCCGGGTCGGGGCAAGTCCTGTTGGGTGGTTTTTTTCTTTCCGAACGTTATTGCAAACGTCCATATAATAAACACGACGAGAATAAATATAAGGACCATCAGCATACCCGGCTGACCAAGCACAGCGCTGAGATATTCCTTGACGAACATTCCCACGAGTCCGCCAAGCGTATTAAAAGGATGATTGGGAAAAAATACGACCATCAACAGGGGAAGCCACAGGAGGCTCATCACCGCATACTTCCACACACCCCAGCCCGTGAGAATATTACGCTTAAAAACAAGTCGAAAGCCAATTAAAAAAGACAGAAAAGCGATAAAGAAGGCGCCTATGCCAAAACCTTCTTTCACCAATAGCTGGCTTAGGAAAGCACCAAGGTTGCCCATCCAGTTGCTGATTTGCAAGCCTTTGTCGGTGAGCACCAGACGAACAGGCAGGTCGCCAAAATAATCGTCGGTGAGTTCGCCAAACCAGTTGAGATAAAACGAAATAAAGGCGAGCAGCAAATAAACCGAAGCGAAGAGAAAGAAAATCCCGCTAGCCTGTGTTGTTCGGGGACCAACGGTGAGCTTTGGAAGTCTTCTTGCTGTTTTTGGCGGCTTTTCTGCCTTGACTTTTTTCTTTGTGTCGGTTGCGGTAGCATCAGGCTTCGGGGTGGCACTTGCGCTCCCCTGATCTTCAATAAAGGTGTTGCCTGCTTTAGCCATACCGACCGGATTGATGCGCAAAATTAAGCAATTCCGTTTGCCACTCCTCCCCCTCACTGCATGCAATCGATTTATCAGCTGTGTTTTGTGGTATCTTTGCTTTACCAACATCCTTATTATGACTATACCGCAGCAGGCCCTTGTTGGCATCATCATGGGATCGGACAGCGACCTTCAGGTAATGCGTGAAGCCGCCCTACAACTCGAGTGGTTTGGAATAGCTTATGAAATGCGCGTAGTTTCGGCGCACCGCACCCCCGAATGGATGGTAGAATATGCCAAAAGCGCCGCTTCGAGAGGATTACGCGTCATCATTGCCGGTGCCGGAGGAGCGGCCCATTTGCCCGGCATGGTTGCCAGCCTCACGCCCCTGCCCGTTGTTGGTGTACCCGTTAAATCATCCAACTCCATTGAGGGCATCGACTCCTTGTTGTCAATTGTGCAGATGCCCAAAGGTATTCCTGTAGCCACAGTGGCCGTCAACGGTGCAGCCAATGCAGGATTGCTGGCAGCCCGAATTTTGGGCGCGGGAGAAGAGCAAATAAGATTAAAGATGGAGGAGTTTTTAAGGATTCAGACTCAGTCAGTGCTCGAGAAGGCATCGAAGGAATTAAAACCTTAACCGGCCTACCCTTATCTAGACATTTATCAGTTTGATGGGAAATATAACAATCTTGAAGACTTCCTGACGATTTTCTACGATTATATTAAGCAGATTTCCTGATGGCTAAGACACTTAAGATCTGGGCCACCGCTGCCTGCCCTGCAGCATAACCGATATCGAAAATCTCCTGAGCCTTGTCGAATTCAAAGGTACCGTAGTTGCGCGCTTCAGGGGGGTCGATCAGCAAATGGCAATCGGGCATTTGATCGCGCAGGGTGTTTTGAACCGCAATAAATAGACAGCGCTCGCCAACCTGTCGCATGGTTTTAAAATTGGTATCCGTTGCGCTGGTATGATTCGAGTTGACTCCTATAATAAATCGGCCCTTCTTTTTGAGGCATGTAACGGGCATATTAAGCGTTAGGCCCCCGTCGACGTATTGATACCTGCCGATTTTTACCGGTTCGAAGATGATGGGAATGGATGAGGAAGCCATCACCGCCTTAGCCAGATTTCCGCGTCGAATGAGCTCGTTGCGACCGGTATTCAGGTTCGTTACCGAAACCACCAGGGGGATATTCAGCTTCTCGAAGCTGTTGTGGGGGATGAATTTGTTCAGCTGCTCTTCAAGAACTTTCAGGCTGCCTATACCACCTTTCAATCCCAACCAGTGTGGTATCGAGAAAAAATCAGGCAATTTGATGGCCTTGAGCATATCATCGGGCGAAACGCCGGCACAGTATAGCGCACCCACAATACTGCCCATGCTGGCACCAGCCACTTCATCGGGAATAAGGCCAGCTTCGCCAAAGGCTTTGAGCACTCCCGCATGCACAATGCCTCTTGCGCCTCCACCGCTCAGCGAAATAGCAAATGAATCGAATACCTTGTTTTCCATAATGATAAAAAATGCGGCCATCATAAAGATAGCCGCAATTCGCCCAAGGTTGCAAGTCAAAATCAGGCTTTAATCATCGTTAACAACATTTTGAAGGCTTTCTCAGCATAAAGGGCATGAGGCACATTGGCAGGCATGATGATGCTTTGACCTGCGGTAAGCTCATGGTTTATACCACCTATAGTAATTGTTGCCTTACCTTCGATTACCTGAACGAGGGCGTCGAAGGGAGCTGTGTGTTCTGAAAGTCCCTGCCCTGCATCAAAGGCGAAAAGGGTAACGTTGCCTTCTTCGTTCTTCATGACTTGTTTGCTGACTACCGCTCCATGCTGATAATCAATGGCATCGGAGAAATCGTACACCTTCGCCGTATCGAAAAATTTTTGCTGATTCATTGTTATTGGGTTTAGTTTCTGAAAAAAACAGGTTTATACGTGAGCATAAGCCATGCCCAGTTGGTGGTATTTTCATAATTACCTCCACGGAGGTTTTGCAGGGTTGCCGTGCCAAACAAATGCGAATAGCCAGCCTGCAGGTTTGCCTGCTCGTTAATCTTATATTGCAAGGTAAAATCGAGTTCGGTGCCAAGTGAGGCAGGCATTAGCTGCGATCCAGGCCCCGATTTAACAACATCAGCTGCAGCCGAAAACATATGTGCCGTTAAGCTGAGTGTGGTATTGCCTTCACGACCCGACAGTCCAAAATACATATCATTGAGACCAACGCTGTTCAGGTGATTGCCAACATAGAAAAAGTCCATCAAACCATTGAATTTGTGGTTGGTGCCATAAAAAGGATTGAAGCTTTTGTTGATGTAGCCTGTGGGGTCGGCCGCCTTTTCTTTCATACTGGTTCCCGAAAGGTGCTCAAATCCAAGGGTTCCGCTGAGTCGGTTGTTGAGTTTATAGTCGGCCGCTGCCAAATAGTTCATGGCTGACAATTTGCGCTCCGTAACGTCTTTGCCCCCGGTATAATAGAAATTGCCCTGAAGGCTAAGTTTTTTCTCATTGTAGGTGAGCCTTGCACCGGCTGTTTGGCTAAAAACGGTTTTGTATTTGTCCACTCCGTTTTCCTGATAGAGTTTTTCCATACCATTGTTGAGAAAAAGCACGCTAAGGCCCAATTTGTCGATTTTACGGTTGTACCAAAGGAATTGCATGCTCTTGTAGCTTCCCGGCAAAGCATAACGAGTACCTGTAAGAAGATCGGCAGTTTGGTTGAAAGCCAGACCAATATGCAACTTAAAGTCCTTTTCGTATTTAAGCAGCGCCACATCGTGTGCTCTGGCCTGCTGTGCCCACTCCACATTGCCAAGAATGCGCGCATCATCATAATTAAGCTCCTGACGGCCTGCTTTTATCGAAAATCCATCGGCAAACATCCATTCAGCCCAGGCCTGGTGCAGCATAATGCGGCTTGCCGCTGCTCCAAGTTGAGGCGTTTCGCCCCACAACCTGACTTCCTGAACGTTTATTCCTGCCTTAAACTTGTCCGATTTGTGATCGAGATTGAGCCGCGAGCGTTGAGAAATTTGAAATGCAGCCTCATCGTCGTCGCCCATAAGGGTCTTAAATCCGTGGCGATACTCGGCTCTTGGCCTGAACTCGCCTGAAAACGAGGTTTGCGCGATCGCCAATCCAGGTAAAGCGATCGCAACCAATAATGCAGCAAACGTTTTGTTCATAATTTAAGGTATTTTGGTATTAGTTTTCTTCTATATGAATACGAAAAACGTTTATAAACATTAAAACATTCAAAATCAGAGATAATCGGCCAGGGCGTTGCTCTTAAGGTGGTCGCGGAAGTCCTGCGTCATTTTGCGTGTGACATTGTCCATGATGCAGCGGTCGAACGGGCAGATGTGCTTGTCGTGCGGGCAACTTGTCACCTCAATTTTCCCTTCGATGGATTCATAAATCTCAAGCAGGCTGATGTCCTTTGGATGCCGTTTAAGGGCAAATCCTCCACTGGGGCCGCGGTGCGATTCCAGGAAACCGTCCTTCACAAGCCTCTGAAAAATCTTGGCCACATGGTGTTTTGAGCTGTTGGTAATTTCAGCAATCTGCATCACATTGGTTACGCCCTCGTTTTTGGCAACGACAATCATGCCGTGCAGGGCAATGGAAGCAGCTTCGGTGAGTGTTACGATTTTTGTCATCGCCTTTTTAGTAATTAAATACCAAAATTATCCTCTTTTTGGGAATAATCAAGCACTTGGGCGAAAAAATTTTACCTGATGAGGAATTTTTTCTTTAAGCCATCACTGGTAATCAGGATATAAGCGCCTTTTCGCTCCATCGGGAGACTGAGCACAGTGCCAGCTGTCGAGGTTTCGTAAGCGAGCCTTCCGTTGATATCAAAGATTCTGATGTTGCGGTAAAATGCATCAGGCATAACCACTTCGAGCAAGGATTCCTGCTGCCGAATGATAAGATTACGGTCATTGCCTGCCAGCAGTCCATCATTTCCGGATATGATGCCATTGATGCTGTATTGCCGGAAAAACCTCCAGATTTCGGCGCTGGCACTAAAATCCATATTCGTGACATTAATATTAATTGGGGCGCCGGGCCAGGAATGCCCTCCTCCAATCACCTTGTAATGAATGATCTGCGTCCCATTAGTTCCGCCAGTATAGGTGTGACGCTCAGCGGTGCAACCGTCGTTGGGGTTAATGTCGGGCAATTGATATATTTCCGGGGTAGCGGAAGTACCGTTAAAGCCTACCCAATAATTGAGGAGGTTTTGCACCGGAGCGAAGAAGAAATTGCCAAGATAAGGCACTGTGGCGTCGGCTGTGCCATGAATCTGCATGACCGGAAGGGGGCGGGCCGGCTGACAGGCTCCCAGATTTGTTACCGTCATGGTACCGGTAACTGAGGCGATGGCGGCTATTCTGTTGCCTAGCTGGCAGGCCAGCTGAAAGCTCATAAATCCGCCATTGCTCATGCCAGTGGCATATACCCTTGATTGATTGATGTTTAGCTGAGTCGAAAGCGTATCGATGAGTGCCGAAAGGAAGCCTACATCGTCCACAGTTGATGTTCCAAAAGTATTCCAGTGCAGGGTATTTGAAAAGTCGGGCGTTCCGTTGGGGTGGACTATGATAAAGCCGGCAGTGTCGGCTATAGGTTTAAAGTTGGTGTAGAGCTCCTGCTCAATATTGTTCGATCCGTAGCCGTGCAGATTGATAATCAGCGGAGCAGACAAAGTAGGATTATAAGCCGGAGGAACGTAAACCCTGTAGGCTCGCTGCAGGCCTCCGTGCATGAAACTGCCTAAAATGGTGTTCTGTGTTCTGGCGTTTTCTGCTGTCAGAAGCAAGAATAAGATCAAGGCTATTGTTATGCTTTTCATTCGTTTGGCTATCGTGCAACAAAGTTAACATTATCGGCTGTCCTGCTGTTAAGGGATCAGCGTTCAGTAACGAAGTAGCGTGTGATCACTTTTTGTCGGTATTTGAAAATGGCTTCAACTTTACTGCGGACCAAAAGCGTATGAACCATTTGGCCTAGCCACCCAAAAGGCAATGCATAGCTAACGATATCTGTCATTTCCACACCGCCATCCACCTGCACAAAATGGTGCTCATGGTGCCACATTTTGTAAGGGCCTATGCGTTGTTCGTCCACAAAGAACTTTTGATCAGCTACGTGTGTGATCTCAGTTACCCAAAGCATGGGGATTCCAAAAAGCGGTTTCACTTTGTAGGCAATAATCTGACCGGGATACATCCTGCCTTCACCACCAGCCACAATGTCGAAACCCATGTGTTCCGGGGTGATTGCTTTCAGGTTTTTCGGAGCGCTGAAAAAGTCCCAAACCGTTTTGATGTCAGCTTTGATGAAGGTTTTTTCGATGAGTTGGTACATGCATAATGATTTGAAAATAAAACAAGTGTGTGGCGATAAAAGTTTGCCATGTCAAGACTCTTGTTTGTTAAAAAACCTTAGCATGGAGAGCGCAATGCTTTGCGGGGATTAAATAATAATCGGGTTACGACAATTTGAGCTTGTTTTCAGGCAATTTCTATCTTTATGGCTCAATTTAACCATCACTTATGCACGCTAAGAAACCCCGCTTATCTTTCTGGCAGATCTGGAATATGAGTTTCGGATTTATGGGTATTCAGATGGGTTTTGCCCTTCAGAACGCCAACGCCAGCCGCATTTTGCAAACTTTCGGCGCCGACGTTGAACACCTGTCGTGGTTTTGGCTGGTTGCACCCCTCACCGGGATGATTGTTCAGCCCATCATCGGACATTACAGCGACAGTACTTGGAACCGTTTGGGGCGTCGAAGGCCATATTTTCTGACAGGCGCTGTTTTGGCTTCCATCGGCCTGATCCTGATGCCCAACTCACCCATGTTTGCGCATTTTCTACCTGCCTTGTGGGTGGGTGCAGGTATGCTGATGATTATGGATGCGAGTTTCAATATTGCCATGGAGCCTTTCAGGGCGCTGGTGGCCGACAAATTGCCTTCGGATCAGCGAACACTGGGATTTTCTGTCCAGACACTGCTCATAGGTATTGGTGCAGTTGTTGGCTCGTGGCTTCCCTATATCATGACTAACTTATTCGGATACAAAGAATTGGCAGCAGAAGGACAGGTGCCATTTAGCCTTATCTTATCATTTATTGTTGGTGCAGCAGTATTGTTAACGACGATCATTATCACCGTTAGCACTACTTCGGAATACCCTCCGGAAGTACAGGCATCCTTCGACGATCATCAGGAAGCCGAGCATGAGTCGTCGGGCAGCTTCTTCGATATTTTCCGCGATTTCGCCCACATGCCCAAGACAATGCGGCAGTTGGGTGTAGTACAGTTTTTCTCGTGGTTTGCCCTGTTTTCGATGTGGGTATTCACCACTCCTGCCCTTGCCGAGCATGTTTGGGGGCTTCCGGCTGAGGACAGGCACTCTGCCGCTTTCAACGAAGCGGCTGATTATGTTGGGGTTATCTTTGGGGTGTACAACCTTGTTGCCGCCATGTTTGCCATGATGCTTCCAGTGATAGCAGCTAAAGTGGGCCGAAAGATGACGCACAGCATTTGTTTGACACTTGGAGGTCTGGGGCTTATTTCAACGGTTTTCATTACTTCGCCTGAGATGAAATGGATGCTCAACATCAGCATGGTAGGCGTGGGCATCGCATGGGCTTCGATACTGGCTATGCCGTATGCTATTCTGGCCGGCTCGATCCCTACACGAAAAATGGGTGTTTATATGGGTATCTTTAACTTCTTCATCACCTTCCCGCAAATTGTGAATGGTATTTTCGGCGGACCGATCGTGAAGCATTTCTATCACGGCCACGCCATTTATGCGCTGGTTACAGCCGGCATTATGATGATTCTTGGGGCTTTCTCGGTGATGTTCGTCAAAGACGTCGACGACACGGTTGGCCGTTAGTCAGTAACATAGACGTTGAAAAATGCGGGCGCTATTCGTCCGCATTTTTCATTTCAACGGGTCGGAGCACAAGGGCAGCACGGTTGACGTTGTAGATTTTCATGCAGGGCTGACCGTCTATGTTCAAATAGGAAGGATAGCTGAGTGTAGTGTCAACGCGGCCAAGTCCGCCATAGGCAGGATCGTCGGTGCTGAGAACAATTTCGTAGTCGCCAGTTTCGCGCAGCGGTATCTCATAGTCGGGTATGGCATCGGTAGGATGCCAGTTGAATACAAAAATGTGCCGGTTTCGCTCAAAAACTATGGTTTTGTGCGCTTCGTCGGTCAGTAATTTCCATGGCGGAAGCGCAAGCATGATGTTGTCGTTTTTGACAAAGCTTATCATTGCCCTGTCGAAATCGCTGAGCCAGTGATATTTAAGATAATCCTTTTCGACAAGCGACCATTGACGGCGGGCATGCTTGTAGCTCCAGCGGTTGCCTTCGCGGGGGAAGTCGATCCATTCGGGATGTCCGAACTCATTGCCCATAAAATTGAGCCAGGCCTCACCGCCAAGGGTGATGGTAAACAATCGAATCATTTTGTGCAGGGCAATACCCCTGTCGATGATCAGACTTTGGGTTTCCTTGCTCATAAAGAAGTACATATCCTTGTCCATGAGCCTGAAAGCGATGGTTTTGTCGCCCACCAGCGCCTGGTCGTGCGACTCGGCATAGGCTACTGTTTTAGTGGTAAATAGTCGATTGGTCATGGTATGGAACATCTCCTCCATGTTCCATTGCTCGTCGCTGTAGTCTTTTAGATACTTAATCCAGAAATCGGGAAGTCCCATACCAAGACGGTAATCGAAACCTATACCGCCGTCTTCGACTGGATTGCAGAGGCCAGGCATTCCGCTAACTTCTTCGGCTATGGAAACGGCACGTGGGTTAAGCTGGTGGATCAGGGTATTGGCCAATTGCAGGTATGTGATGGCGTCGTATTCCACCCCATCATAGAAGTAGTGTTCGGGGCGGTCGAACTGCACACCATGTCCGTGGTGGAAATATATCATGGACGTAACGCCGTCGAAGCGATAACCATCGAATTGAAAATCGGTAAGCCAATAACGGACATTGCTCAGGAGCAGTTGCATTACTTCGTCCTTGCCATAGTTGAAGAGTTTCGAGTCCCATTGCGGGTGATCGCCCCTCGGACCAGGGTGTGTATACTGATAGTCGGTACCATCGAAAAGGTTTAGTCCTTCACGCGTGTTTTTTACCGTATGCGAATGAACAATATCCATAATTACAAGCAAACCAAGCTTATGCGCCTCGTCAACGAGCTGCTTGAGCGCTTCGGGCGTGCCAAACCTTGAGCTGGGCGCAAAGAAGTTGCTCACGTGGTAACCAAACGAACCATAATAGGGATGCTCGGCAATGGCCATGAGCTGGATGGCATTATAACCTGCTTTTACAATTTTGGGCAGGATGAGCCGGCGAAACTCGTCGTAGGTGCCTACGCCCTCCTTTTCCTGCGCCATTCCCACATGGGCTTCATAGATGAGCAGTGGTTCACCGGGTTTGAGCACAGGAGCTTTATGCCTGAACTTATATGGTTTAGGAGGACACCAAAGTTGCCCGCTGAAGTCTTTTGTAAACTCGTCCTGTACCACCCGCTTAATGTAGACCGGGATACGTTCGTGCTCGCCGATCTGACTTTGGACGATAACCTTGATCAGGCTTTCGTGCACAAAGCTTCCGGCATAAGTTTGGTCGTCGAGAAAGAGCTCCCATATCCCTCTGCCATTGTTGACGAGCGGATGGCTGTATTTGTTCCAATTGTTGAAGTCGCCCATCAGAAACAGCGCTCTGGCATTGGGTGCCCACTCGCGGTACCACCAGCCTTTGCGCACTTTGTCGTAATTGAAACCGAAGGTTTCGTCTGCTCTTGAGAAGGCTGCAAGGCTTCCGTAAACGCTGTTGATGTAGGCAAGACGGCTGCGATAGCGTTCAAAGCGCTGTTCGATGGCTTCGCTCACCGGCTCGAGCCAGGGGTCGTCGGCCACAAGTTTTATTTTGCTCACTGACATGGGATTTTTCAGCTTTGGGTAATCAATTCAAAAATAGCAAAGTTTGATGGAGGAATATTGATAGTGCAACCCTCTGTGGGCAGCAGCGATCCTTCGATTTCCTCCTGTGCGGCGGCCTTACCTACAAGAAGATTTATTTGGAATAGCGGTAATTTTTGTGTGTTTATCCCCATTTTTTGCAAGGCGTCTTCCGGAATTTTAAGCTTCATGGTGCGCGATTCGGACTTATGAAAATTGGCAAGCACGATCAGGTTTTGTCCTTCTGAATAGCGCAGGAAGGCAAATACGTGCTGAGGGTCGAAATTGGTGAACCATGGGTTCGCCCAGATAAGGTCGTAGAAAGCCCCTTGGCGCAACGCAGGAAGGCTAAGACGGGCATTGAGAATTTCGGTGTATTTTTTTCGCAATTGTTGCTGATCGTAGCTCATCAGCGCACCATCGCAGTTGCCTTCGTTGTACCATCGCTGGTGTTGAGGCATGACGCAGTAATCATAAATCGAAGTTCGTCCATCGTCGCCCGAAAAACCCGTGGCGCCGGAGGCGGTTTCACCACTTTCCTGACCGTTGTAGATCATCAGAGCTCCGGGATGCATAAATGCCGAAACAGCCAAAGCCGGTATTGCCTGCATGGGCTGAAGCCCGAGTTGCCAGGAGGAAAGCCTGTGCTCATCGTGGTTTTCGAGAAACCGCAGCATTTTGTGGTTGATGCCCTCAGTTTGACGCCAGCATTCGCTGATGCTTTGTGCCTGGTGGCCATGGCAGAGGATATTGATCATCCGGTCGTAGAGGCCAACTTTGTCGTACAAATAATCAAAGCCTGCAGCAATGAAGTCGTTGTAGCGGCCGGGCTGATACACTTCGGCCACCATGATCAGATGCGGATACTCCTCTTTTATGCTGTCAATTGCCCACTTCCAGAAAGCTACCGGTACCATTTCGGCCATATCGGCCCGAAAACCGTCGATACCTTTTCCAGCCCAAAAACGAAGGATTTGTAGCATTTTATGCCATGTGTCGGGTATAGGCTCGAAATGCTGCTCCATGAAACCGAAATAATCAACTCCGTAGTTGAGCTTGATGGTCTCAAACCAGTCGCTGAGTGTGGGTGAAGCGCTGAAACAGTCGTTTCCGGTCACTTTGGCGGGCTGTTCAACATAGATCTCGTCGGAGACACAGATTTCATCTTCCCTTTTTGGGGGCAAGAACGATTGTCCTGTCAGGTAATAAAAATTATTATCGGGATGAAAGCTTTGCCAGACGTTGTCGTACTGCCCCAGATCAGCGATATTATCGGGTTTTGAAACCGATTTGTATTGCCTTGCTACATGGTTGGGCACAAAATCGATAATTACCTTCAGGCCCGCATCATGTATGCGTTGCAGAAGTGAGTCGAATTCGGCCATGCGGGCAGGCACATGCTCAGCCAGGTCGGGATCAACATCATAATAGTCAGCAACGGCATAAGGCGAGCCTGCCCTTCCCTTCACCAGCGAAGGATGGCTGTCGGGGATACCAAATTCGGCATAGCTGGTCAGCTTGGCATGGCGAATAATGCCGGTCAGCCATATATGGGTAATGCCCATTTTGGTTAGCTCAGCAATGGCCTGACGGTTGATGCTGCTGAATTTTCCACAGCCGTTTTCACGAATGGAGCCATTGAAACGTTGTTGCCGGGCAATATTGCCGAAGACACGAGGAAAAAGCTGGTAAATGTTGACCATTTGGTTTGGCGAATGCACAAATTTAAGCGCTTTTGCAACATGGCAATGCCCGGGCTTACTCTACTTGCGACCCAGTTTGGGCAAAAAAACGTACTTTTGTCCGGTTACGCAAAACGCGCTTCAATGCTTGCGCTATTCAGAAAAGAAATCAGCAGTTTTCTCAGCTCATTGACCGGTTACCTGGTCATTATCGTGTTTTTGCTGGTCAACGGTCTGTTTTTGTGGGTATTTCCCACCGAATTCAACATTCTCGATTTTGGCTATGCCAACCTCGACGGGCTATTCATTATTGCGCCCTTCGTGTTTCTGTTCCTTGTTCCCGCGGTTACAATGCGCTCGTTTGCCGAGGAACGCAAGTCGGGTACCATTGAAATGTTGCTGACAAAGCCCCTTACGGAGATGCAGATTATCTGGGCAAAATACCTTGCCGCAGTGACCCTGGTGCTTTTTTCGCTTCTTCCTACCCTGGTTTATTTTATAACAGTATACAGGCTGGGGCTTCCTCCGGGCAACTTAGACAGCGGTGGCATCTGGGGCGCTTACATCGGCCTTTTCTTTCTTGGAGCATCGTTTGCCGCTATCGGTCTTTTTAGCAGCAGCATCACCGATAACCAGATACTTTCGTTTGTACTGGCGGTTTTGCTTAGTGGCTTTATTTACGCAGGCTTCGAATTCATCTATTCACTTTCGCTTTTCGGGCCTGTTGACCTGTTTATCAAACAGTTGGGAATTGCCTCACACTACAGTTCGATTAGCCGCGGCGTGGTCGATACGCGCGATGTGGTTTACTTTTCGAGCCTTATCGCATTATTTCTTGGTTTGACAAAACTTGTACTGGCCAGCAGAAAATGGTGAGAAAAAAATCGAAACCCGAAGTGCTGAAATCAAAAGACATCAGACGCGATAATCTGCTGTCGTTTTGTTTGATACTAGTTATCATCTTGGTAGCCAACATCATCAGCGGTTATCTTTTTACCCGTATCGACCTCACAAGCGAGAAGCGCTACACCCTTGCACCAGCTACCAAAGCACTGCTACGCTCAGTGGATGACTATGTTTTTTTCAGGATTTATCTGGAAGGTGATTTTCCGGCAGGATTCAAAAAGCTTAGGCGCGAAACCAAGGAAATGCTCGATGAGTTCAGGGCCTATAACAAGCTTATCGGTTACGAATTTGTAAACCCTCTGGCCACAGGCAATGCCCGTGAAACGGAAGAAACTATAAAAACACTTACCGACAAGGGTTTGCGGCCCACCGAGTTGCAGGTGAGGGCTACCGACGGCGCCCAGCAGAAACTTATCTTCCCCGGCGCCCTGGTGATGTATCGCGACAAGGAACTACCGCTCGACCTGCTCGATCAGCAGCTCAACACCCCGCCGGAAATGGTGATCAATAACTCGGTACAGAACCTAGAATTCAAGCTGGCAGATATTATCCGAAAATTATCGCAGTTGCAGAAACCTGCCGTTGCCTTTATTGAAGGTCATGGCGAGCTTAACGAAGCCGAACTTCACGATCTCACCCAGGCCTTGCTGCCAAATTACAGGGTTGATCATATCACCATTGCGGGCAGGATTTATGCCCTTACGCGCCGTTCCGACCCCGATGCCAATGGTAATGTGCGGATTTTGCCCAATTATGAGGCTATTATTATTGCCAAGCCGAGCCAGCCATTCGACGAAAAAGACAAGTTTATCATCGACCAGTATATAATGTATGGCGGCAAGGTGTTGTGGCTTGTCGATCCTGTTTTTGCCAGTATGGACAGCCTGCAGATGAACGAGAGTACGGTGGGCGTTGACCTAGATTTGAAGCTCGATGATATGTTTTTTAAATATGGCCTTCGTCTCAATAAAAACCTTGTGCTCGATGTTAACTCAGCCTCTATTCCTTTACGCACCGGACAGGTGGGCGGTCAGGCGCAGATAGAGTTTTTCAGATGGCCTTATTTCCCATTGCTCAATCAGGCCTCCAATCATCCTATAGTGCGCAATATCAATAGTATAAAATCTGATTTTGTCAGCAGCATCGATACCACATCCGCCGAGAATATCCGTAAGACGCCCTTGCTCAAGACATCCGATTACTCACGCATCAGCCTTACGCCTGTGCTCATCAGTCTGGCCATGCTGCGCGAGAACCCCGACCCTCGCATGTACAACAAGCAAGGCCAGATTACTGCTTACCTGCTCGAGGGCACTTTCAGCTCGCTTTTTGCCAACCGCATTCCACCCGAAATAGCCGAAAGCCGCGAAATTGGTTTTAAAGAAGAAAGCAAGCCCACGGCAATGATTGTGGTGGCCGACGGCGATCTTGCCCGCAACCAGTTTCATGTTCCGCGGGGCTATCCGCTGCCCCTTGGTTATGATCAATACACGCGCCGCACCTATGGCAACAAGGATTTCATGCTCAACGCAATCAGCTATCTGGCCGACGAAACCCAGCTCATCAGCATTCGCTCGCGCGAAATTAAAATGAGGCTGCTCGACATGAACAAAGCCAAAGAGAACCGGCTTAACATTCAGATTATCAATCTGGTAATACCAGTTGTTATTGTTATCCTTATCGGAATAGCTCTTGGCTTACGAAGAAAAAGACGTTACCAAAGACGACACATCAGTAAATAAATTCAGTCAAATAAACGATGAAAAAAAACCGCCTGGCGATATACCTCACCATATTCCTGGTTTTACTTGCCCTCATTTTGATATTCAGTAATACGGGTAATTCCACCCTAGACAGCAGGGATGCCGACTTTGCGGTGCTTGACACGGCCACTGTGACAAAAATATTCATTGCCGACCTCGACACCAACGACGTATTGCTCGAAAGAACCTCCAAAGGCTGGACGCTCAACAAGGAATATCGCGCCAGCCAGTGGAAAGTGGACGAACTTCTCAACACCATGCTCAAGCTAAGGGTGCGCGGACCAGTTTCGCAGGCCAGCCACAACAATGTGGTATCGCGCATGGCCGGTATTGCGCTCAAGGTTGAGGTATATCAGATAAAACCGCGCATCAACCTTTTCGGAAAGCTGAAGCTCTTTCCGCGAGAGGTTAAAACGAAAACCTATTACGTTGGCGACAATCCCCGCGACAACATAGGCACCTTCATGCTGAAGGAAGGCGCCAAAACGGCCTACATCATGTACATTACTGGTTTTAAGGGCTTTGTGATGTCGCGTTATTCGGCCTTCGAAGACGACTGGCGCGATCATACTGTTTTCAGCAGCAGGCTGAACGAGATAAAAAGCGTCGAACTCGTTTTTAATGAAGAACCCTGGCAAAGCTATCGCATTGAGCGCACCAATGGTTTGAATTTTAAGATAACGCGGCTCGCCGACCAAAAGGTTTTTCCTGAATACGATACGTTGAGGTTGCTCAACTTTCTCACATCGTTTAGCGATTTGCGGTTTGAAGCGGTGCTGAACAACACTATGCCGCGTCAAAAGATTGACTCAGTGGTGCATTCGCCATTTCTGCACCGCCTGACGCTGGTGGATATGAACGGCGACACCACCCAAATGACCACGTTCAACAAGAAGAAGTTTGCCGAGCACCTTGATATTGAAGAAAAACTGGTACCAATGGACCTCGATCGCGCCTATGCGCTGGTGAATCGCAACCGCGACTTTGTGCTCATTCAGTATTTTGTTTTCGACAAAGTGTTGAGACCAGCCTTGTATTTTGAACCAGGTGCACCCGACCTGAGCCAGGTTTACTAATTACCCTGTCTGACCATCACCGTCGAATTCAGCACATTACCCAAACCGGGGTTGATCACGGCTATGGTGAACGAACCTGTATCAGGAGCCATGAGATTCAGCACAGTGCCGTCGAGCTTGGGAAGATACTCCGGACACATAACATTTTGTCCCGTTTTGCGCTCACCAACTGTCCAAACCTTAGTCAGACCGGCGGACCGCTCGGTTTCGAAACGAAGAAAGCGATAACATCCGTTAGATCCGATTGTTCCATAAAACTTCACTGCAAATGATTTTCCGGCCGCAACAGTGTCGGGATGAATGATGCTGTCGACCTTGATCAAATATTCCTCAGTATCTGTGGCTTTTTTGCCACAGCCAATCACAAGGATTACAAACACCAGCAGGGAAAACAGGTGCAAGAAGGATTTTACGGCTGTTCTCATTATTATTGCGATAAAAATTTGTCAATCAATGGGTTTCGGTTGTTCGTTCTTTAGTCTTTTGTGATCGCTCATCGAGCCGCCGAAAATGTCGAAGCATGCGAAGCGGCATTCGAGCGGCCCATTAAATACAGTGTATTTCTTTGAAGGCTTCAGACCGACAAACTTCAGCGCCTGAAGATCGCTTGTTATCACCCAGGCCTTGTAGCCTTTAAAATTCTGCTTCAGGCTGTTCCCGATCATTTTATAAAGGGCAATGATGTCGCTTTCGGGCAAGCGCTCGCCATAGGGAGGATTAATCAATAATACGCCCGGCCCTTGTGGAGGCTTGAGACTATCGAGATTTTTTCTGAAAAGCTGGACATCCTTATGAAGGCGGGCATGTTCGAGGTTTTTGCGTGCAATATCGAGTGCTCGGTTCGAGTTGTCGGAAGCCAGAATTGGAGCTTCGGCTTCAGTTATTTTGCTATCGGCCTCATCACGTATTTTTTTCCAGAGGGCCGGGTCAAAGTCATTCCAACCCATGAAACCAAAGTGTTTTCTGAAATAGCCTGCCGGAATGCGCATTGCAACCATTGCGGCCTCAATCGGTATGGTTCCCGATCCGCACATTCCGTCAACAAAGGGTTGCTTGCCATCCCATCGGCTAAGCATAATGAGGCCGGCGGCCAGCACCTCGTTGATCGGGGCTTTGTCGGTGATGATGCGGTAGCCCCGCTTGTGAAGCGAATCGCCCGAAGCATCGAAATAAAGGCTAACATAGTCTTCGTTCACATGCACATGCAGCCGAAGATCGGGCCTATCGGTATCTACATTGGGGCGGCTTCCCATACGATCGCGGAAATAGTCGGCCACGGCATCCTTGGTTTTGAGCGCAACATATTGGGAATGATTGAACACTTTTCCACTGATCACGGCATCCACTGCAAAAGTCTTTTCCGGACTCAGCCAGCTGTGCCAGGGCAATTGCCTCACATTATCGTAGAGCTTTCGATCGTTGACAGCCTTGAATTGCGCAACCGGATAAAGCACCCTGAGGGCCGTCCGAAGCGTATAGCAGGCCTTGTACATCATGGCTTTGTCGCCATCAAAAGCAACTGCCCTACGCAATATTTCAATATTAGACGCTCCAATGGCCATGAGCTCCTCCGCCAGCATCTCTTCGAGACCTGCGTGGGTTTTGACAATCATTCGCGCAGCTGCTACCATCCCTTTATCCATCAATAATTTTCCAGCAAAGGTAATACAATGCGGACTGAGGCGTCTGCGTGTCGGATGCCTGTGTATTTTTGCCAAAACAAAAACAATGACCATTCAGGAAGCACAGCAAAGGGTGGACCAATGGATTAAGGAAGTGGGCGTGCGTTATTTCAGCGAGCTTACCAATACGGCAGTGCTCATGGAAGAGGTGGGCGAACTTGCCCGCATCATGGCCCGAAAATACGGCGATCAGTCGGCTAAACCGACAGATAAAGATTCCAATCTGGCCGACGAAATGGCTGATGTACTCTTTGTGCTCATCTGCCTGGCCAACCAAACCGGCGTTGATCTGAACAAAGCTTTGGAGGCCAATCTTTTAAAAAAGACCAGCCGGGATGCCGAACGGCACAAAAACAACCCGAAGCTGAGCAGCTGACAATGAAAGCTGCCGCCAAACGTCTTCTTCTATTATTTCTGACACTTGCCGTTTCAACAGCAAGATATGCCGATGCTCAGGAAATCAGGGGAAGGGTTGTTAGTTCCGATGGAGGAAAGGCTGTAGAATTTGCCCATGTTGCCGATAGTGTTGGCCGATTGTTGGCTGTTTGCGATCTGGAAGGGAGGTTTTTAGCACCCGCAGGGCATAAAACACTTGTTTTCAGCAGTGTAGGATTTATTAAAAAACGCATTCATCCTGACGAGGAACAAACATTCTTGCTTGTCAGCCTCGACCCTTCGTTGGAGGAACTCGGGGAAGTTGTTGTGAAGGCTGGCGAAAATCCGGCCCATCGCATTATTCGCAATGCCCGTGAAAACCTGGCCCGAAACGCTCCCAGTTCTCTGCAATCGTACCAACTTGAGCGATACGACCGTCTGGTGATTGGTGCCGATTCGGGCAGCAAGCTGCCTGATGCCCGACTCGAACAACACCTGCAAACCTTTGACCTGCTCATTATGGAATCCATTGTTAAAGAGCACTTTACTTCATCAGGTGGAAAAACAACAGAGGTCACAGCAAACAGGGTTTCAGGGCTTCGCGACCCTGTTTTTATTTTTTTGATGGATCAGCTTCATTCGGCCGATTTTTACGGCGATCGTATTTCGATAGGCGGATCGTGGTATGTGAGCCCGCTGGCGGCGGGAAGCCCCAGCCGCTATCGGTTGATCCTCGAAGAATCCATTCCCGTGAGCGAAACCGACAGCCTTTTTGCTATAAGTTTTGAGCCTCGCCCCGAGAGTCGGTTCGATGGATTGAGAGGAAGAATAAGCATACAATCGCCCGACTGGGCCATTCGCAGCGTTGTGGCAACACCAGCCATTAGGTCGGGTAATATTACCGCCGAGCTCAGACAGCTGTACGAAAAGATAGACAATACAGCTTGGTTTCCTGTTTTGCTTAATACACGTCTGCGGCTGACGGTGCCAACTGCTGCCGGAAGCACCACTTTGGCAGGCGAAGGACTCAGTCAGGCCGTCAATATATTGGTAAACAAAGAAATAGCTACAGGCAGGCGGATGCCATACGAATTGGTTGTGCGTGGCAATGCTTGGCAGGCAAATGAAGCCCATTGGCAGTCGATGCGTCCCGACAGCCTTAGCCAAAGGTTGCTCGAAACTTATCGCTTCATGGATTCCATTGGTAGGGTGCACAGGCTCGATCGTTGGCTGTCCTTGTCGACTGCACTTGCCGAGGGTCGTTTGCGCCTGGGTGCTTTCGATTTTCCCATCAACAGTCTTCTGAGGTTTAACAATACGGAGGGCTACCGACCAGGTCTTGAGGTTATTACCAATGAGCGGTATAGCCGTGCTTTTAGTCTGGGTTTTTTTGGGGGTTATGCCACACGCATCAGGAAACCCTTATGGAGCCTCGAAGCCCGATACAACATGCTCAAGTGGACAGGGGTCTGGATTGAGCTGTCCATTTACGACAAACATGAAGCTCGCGAATCAGGGCTCTCGGACGAACAAAAAGGATTGCTCAACCCATTTGCTTTCAGGCAGTTATTTTACAGTTCAATCAATAATCTACAGGGGTACAAGGCCTCGCTCAATATTCCGGTTGGTCGCATCACAGGCATAAGGCCGGCATTTGCTCGCGAAACCATTGGTGCACTTTATAATGACGGAAATTTGTCTGATGGGGCTATTCAGGCTAATAAAGCCCTTGTGACTACCATCAGTCTGGCATTCAGATTGGCGCCCGGCGAACGCTTCATGTTTTCGGAGCGTGGTCTCACACGTTTGTCAGAGCCCAATCCACTTTTGCTTGCCGAACTTCGTCGCATGCTAATCGCCATGGCCGGTAATGAACCTTATCAGGCGTATCAGCTTCGTGTCTCGATCGATTACAGCATCAGCTATCCTTTTGCCGGACAAACACTTATGCGTCTCGAAACCGGATTGACCGACAGAATGATTCCAGCCTTGCTACAGTATCAGCTACCCGGATCATACAATAAATATTTCCTTTATGCACCGTTCAGTTTTGGTTCGCTGGAGCCCGGTGCATATCAGTCGCCTGGCTTTGTGTCGCTCTACCTCCTCTATAAGATGTTGCCGCTAAGGCCCGCCACGAAGAAGTTCAGACCGCAGCCCGTAATTTTGCATAATATGGCTTTACAGGCATTGCCCTGGAAGCAGCTCAGGGACCTAGGTCACGATCCTTACTTTTCTCATCCACTGATCGAGTCTGGCATTTTAGTTACCAATCTGCTGAAAGCAGGCAGTGCAAATCTTGGCGCCGGACTTATTTATCGCTGGAACCGTAATCAAGAGGAATTTCAGCCTAAGCGAATTATCTTTAAACTTGCATTCTCTTTCAATAATCTGGCCAACTGAGCTCGATAAGCTTATGAAACCGCAAATACAACTTTACCTCCAGCTCGGGCTGCTCGCCCTTGCCATAATATTATTTGGCTGGTATTTCTCGGCCTTACTCATTTATACCAGCATTGCCATTGTGCTTTCGCTGGTTGGACGACCTTTGGTGGTTTTTTATCGCAAGCTGCGCATAAAAAACTTCAAGGTAGGCAACACCCTTGGCGCAATCCTTGCATTGCTTTCGATCATTGGCGTCTTTGCTTTGATAATCAGTGTTGTAGGCCCACTGCTTTCCAAACAGGCTTCACTGATCACTTCTATTGATCTTGGAGCGCTCAACAGATATTATGCTGATGAGATTGCCCAGATCAACCTGCTTGCCAAAGATTATAAGTTTCTACCCGAAGGTGTGAATCTGGATCAATATATCGAGGATAAATTGAGTAATCTGCTCGATCTCAATCTGTTTTCGGGGGCAGCCAGCCGGCTGATATCCGCCACAGGTTCGTTATTCATGGGTTTGTTCACCGTATTGTTTCTTGGCTTTTTTTTCCTGAAAGAACCATGGTTGGTTCAAAATGCCATTTTGCTTGTTTCGCCGCGGAGTTTTGAAGAGCGCATGAAGCAGGTTATCGAAGAATCGAGAGTGCTGCTCAGCCGCTATTTCATTGGTTTGGTTATCGAGCTGGCCAGCATGATGTTTATCCTGTCGGTTCTGCTTTCCATTTTTGGTATAAAAAACGCGCTTCTCATTGGTTTTCTGGGTGGATTGTTTAATGTGATCCCCTATTTGGGTCCAATCATCGGGGCCACGCTCGGTGCGCTGATGTCGGTAGTTTATGTGCTTGCTTACGGACAATTCGACCAGCTTGCTTACAACATCGTCGTTGTCATTGGCTCGTTCTCGGCAGCCAATCTGTTCGACAACATCGTACTTCAACCTGTAATCTATTCAAAAAGTGTTAAGGCTCATCCGGTGGAAATTTTTCTCGTCATCATCATGGCAGGTCAGTTGGCAGGCATAGGCGGAATGATTGCCGCAATACCAGCATATACTGTTATAAAAGTGATCGTTAAGGCCGTTGCCGATCCACAGGGCCTAAGGGATGCAACCATTGAAAACGAATCTGCGTAAAACAACCTAAAAAACATCAAATGAACAAGTCGCTCGTAACATTTGCTTTGGGCCTGCTGGCAGGAGCTGCAGCAGGCGTGGTGCTCACTGCCTGGCTCACCGAGCAGGATATGGGGAAAGTGCAGGAAAAATTTTCGACCAAAACCGATGCCCTGCGCGATGAGCTGGCCGATCAGATAGAGGCTCTGAAAGAAAAGCTGGAAAAGAATCGTTAGTAATCTCAAAATCATCCTGCTGCAATGGAAATTGTAACAAAGCCCCTAAAGGAGATAACCGTCGAGGCCAAAAACTATGTCAACCTGAGGTTGGCACAGCTCAGCCTTTCATTCAGCAAAGCATTTGCCCGCCTTAATGCCGTCATTGTAGTTGCGATGATTTTGTTGGGCCTTGCCGGCTTCATTATGCTTATGCTTTCGTTTGCCTTTGTATTTTGGTATGGCAGCAAGGTTGGCACATATTATCACGGCTTCCTGCTTGTGGCCTTGTTTTTTGCTCTGACAGGGCTCTTTGTTTACCTCTTCCGGCAAAAATTATTCATCGATCCGGTAATCAGAAGCATTATCAGACGCATTAATGAAGACCTATCCGAAGAAGGCCTTATTCCGAGGGTGCAAAACACACGCGAACTGGAAAGGCAGCTTGAACTGATTTCGCTGAAAATAAAACAAAGTGAAAATCAGATGGAAACAAAATTTGCCGAAATGGGCGAATCGCTCAATCCGGCAAATCTTGCAAAACAGCTTTTCGGCAATTTGCTTTCTTCGTCCACGGTGGCCATAAGCGTGCTCGACCTGTTGATTGCCTTCTTGCGCAGGCGACGCCGCGAATGACGGAATTTCTACACCGTCATGATATCTTTTTCCTTGATCTCGAATAGTTTGTCTACCTTGGCAATAAACTGATCGGTCAACTCCTGTATCTTTTCGACCAGTTTCTTTACCTCATCCTCAGGAACACCTTCCTTCTCCAGTTTTTTGGCTTCTTCGTTAGCCTGGCGGCGGGCGTTTCGCACGCTCACTTTAGCCTCTTCAACCTCAACTTTGGCGCGTTTGACAAGGTCGCGCCTGCGCTCCTCGGTTAAAGGCGGAACGTTTATGCGCAGCATATCGGCGTCCTTAATCGGATTGAAGCCAAGATTTGCGGCCAGAATCGCCTTTTCAATGGCACTTATCGAACTGCGGTCGAAGGGCTGAACGAGTATCTGACGCGGGTCGGGCGTACTAATATTTGAGGTTTGCTCAATGGGTACATGAGCACCATAATATTCCACAATCACTCCCTTGAGCATGGTCGGACTGGCCTTCCCTGCCCTGATCTTTGCAAGCTCACGCTCAAGGTGTTCGATGGCATTAACCATACTTTCTTTGGCCGATTCAAGCACAAACAACGATTCTTCTGTCATGGCTCTCTGTTTTTATTTTCACAAAAATATTGCGTTTGGGCGAAATTTCCGAGGCAGCGCCGTAAAATGCGGTTTAAAAGGGCTTAAAAAGACCGAAAAGTTCTTTTTCGTAGGTGGCCGTCCAAACGCACCGATTTACAACTTCGAAATGTTCATTCCCCGGATTCCAAATATATGTGCGGAAAAGAGCCTTCCGCAATGCAGCCTCCCCGCTGTCGAACCTCCATGCAGCAGTGAGTGTGAAAGTTTCGCCCGGCAATATGATCCTGTGCACTTGCCCTGCCCTCCATACCTCAGGCTGACCGTCATGTTGATTTCTGAATTCAAGCACAAGCCGGGCCTGTTTTACCGTATCGACGGCCACACATTGCATCATAACTGCCACCACATCGTCCGAGGGCACAAAAAGCGTGTCTGACTCAAAAAGTAAGGCGTATTCATCGCCCGGGATTGTTGCCGAAGGGATAAAATCCTGCCCGAACACTATTCGTTCTTTACCATTGATAATACTCGGCTTATCGCTGCGGCGAAGTAAGTAATACTCTGCATTAAACCAGCTGCGGCGCTCCACAACTTCGCCATATACTGCTCTGGCAGAAGAAACCCATTCGTAAGGAACATAGTCGGCCCAGGCTAAGCCAAGGTACTCAGTCTGCAAAGTGTCGAGCATCAGGGTTAGATTCCACACAGGTTCGCGCATATTGAAGAAATAATGCTTTACTCCTTCATTTTCAGGCATATAGAATTCAAACATAGCCGGCGTGCTGCTTATTGCAACAAAAGTGTAATCACCTCCGAGCTGCTTGGAATGCGCTTCAGCCAAATGGGGTGCCTCGCGGAAGGCCTGCCGTTGCATCGACGAAACATGCTTGCGTCCGAGCCATAAACTACCCGAACCGCTGAGAAGTATCAACAAAACACTTGCTGCAACAAACTTCCGCGAGGGGTCTTTCCCGAACGAAAAGAATGCAATCAGCAAAAAAGGAAATCCAAAAATAAGTGTGCTGTATTGCAGAACTGGAACACGCAGCACAGAATATAGCCAGGCGAGGATAAGAGGAATCAGGAAAAGCATTGTCAACAACAAACGCTCTCCCCATAATTTTTTTGCTGAGGGAAGTTGCTTGTTGCAGATAAACCTTGGGATGATCAACACCCCGGCAAACAATAGCGAATAGTTTGCAAGATAACCGAAGTAACCCGCAATAAAGCTTAGGTCGGGCTTTGCAAGCCAGTCGCCTATACCTCCTGCCCTCAACTGTGCCAGAGTGATCCCGAGGCAGGGAAGATAAAGTACGAAAGCCAGAAGGGCTGTGAGCATCAATCCTTTTATGTGCTTTCGTTCGACCAGAAAAAATCCTGACAAAAAAACAAGACCAGCCTGAAAGGCACTGAAATGATGCACCCAGGCAGCCAGTGAAAGGCCTATGGCCAAAACAAGATGGGAAAGCCCAAATCTTGTTTTATCTTCCCCTCTAATTGTAAGCAACAGATTAAAAGCCAACAGGTTGAAGAACACACCCGGTATGTAGGGGCGTGCCATCTGGCTGTAATAAACGAAATATTGCATGACGGACATGGTTGCCGCCGCCATAAGGCCGGCCGATTGGCCAAAGAGCTTTCTCCCTGCATTATAAACAAGCCATATGCTTCCAACGCCTAAAAGCACGAAGGGTAGCCTCATCCAGAAATGATCGAAGCCTGTGATCTTTGTCCAGTAATAGAGAAAAATCTGCACCCCTGCCGGATGACTGTCGCGCAAAGCCACGCCTTCGCGCATGAGTGTTGCAAGATTATCGTAGGCAAGCCTGAAGATGGCGCTGAACTCATCGTGCTGAAAAGGCATATTGGCAAGCCCCCACAGCCTGAGCAATAAAGCTGTTGCAAGGATCAGTAATAGCAAAACCAGATAGGTCTGCCCGGTATTTTTGATTTTCAACGCCCTTGATTAGTTTGTGACAATGGTGCCCACCTCTTCGCCGCGGAGCACCCTGAGCAAATTACCGGGCCGGTTCATATCGAAAACGATAATCGGGAGATTGTTCTCGCTGCAAAGCGTAAAAGCCGTGAGGTCCATTACCTTTAGCTGGTCCCTGTATGCCTGATCAAAGGTGATCTTGTCGTACTTCATGGCATCAGGTACCTTTTCCGGGTCGGCGGTATAGATACCGTCGACGCGGGTACCTTTAAGTATAACATCGGCTTTGATTTCGACTGCCCTGAGTGCAGCAGCCGTATCGGTAGTGAAAAAAGGATTACCCGTACCACCTCCGATAATCAGCACATTACCTGCCTCAAGCAATTCGATGGCTTTTGGTCCACTCATCGATTCAGCCACACGATCAACATAAACGCCAGATAATAAAGCGGCTTTCACATCCATCGATTCGAGTGCCGATTGGATTGCCATACTGTTGATGAGAGTAGCCAACATCCCCATATAGTCACCTTTTACGCGGTCGAATCCTTTGCCGGCACCCTGCAATCCTCTGAAAATATTGCCACCGCCAATCACAATGGCCACCTGAGCCCCTGACAGAGCAGCTTCTTTCACTTCACTGGCATATTGGTTCAAAACAGTGGTATCAATGCCGTATTGCTGTTTACCCATAAGGGCTTCTCCGCTCAGTTTGAGCAACACTCTTTTATATTTCATAACATAAAGTTTTCGTTTTCAACTAAAACCAATAACCGATATTAACAAAACCAATTACGCCGCCCCCGTTATTACTTCCCATCAGGCTTAGCTCGAAGGGCCCTATAACGCTTTCCCAACCCAAAGTAGCACCATAGCCCGTAATTATTGAAGGGCCTTGCATAAACTGCTCTAGGGTTTCGGTGATGAAGCCAAAATCCCAGCGCGGAATGGCATAGAACTTTGGTGCAAAACGGTATTGCCACTGCAGGTTAACGCTCATTGTGTAAAGCCCTGAGTTTTCAATAAAGCGTAATCCGGTAAAAGGAATAAATGAACCATAAGTGCTCTGATGCGACTGCCCGCCGAGCAAAAACCGATGTTGGGGAGGCGGTTTATGCCCTTTAACGGTAAACCCACCCATCAAACCGTATTTGAATGTATTATCCTCATTGACAGGTATATTACTATTGTATCGGGCACTAAAAACAAGCGCATCAGGCGTGACGATGGAGCGCGGAATTGAGGTTAAACGACGAATATGTCGAATGTTGACATTTAACTTACTTCCGGAAGTAGCAAACTGGTTTTTGTTGTATGAGTCCTGCGACCAGTCAACATAGTTAACCAAATAGTCATGGTAGCCGTAAATTCCAAGGTCGGTAAAATTGGTGCGTATTCTTACCTTTTCGAACATGCTTCCGATCCGCAAACGATAGGTGTTCGAAAAGGTCCACTGGGCAAATCCTTCCAGGTTTGCCTGATTGATCCTGTAAATATCGTATAGGTTAGTCCGATCGTACTGATTGAGCTTCAGATTATACAAGTTTCCTCTAACGCCGAAACCGGTTTTTGATCCCCTGTCGATCAGATAGAGCCCCTGCAGCCTGGGATTTTCGCCAAGGTTAATGTCGATGAACAGTTTAGAGCCTTTAAGCCAGACGTTTTTAAATGTGGCATTGAGCAACAAGGCGGCCTTGTAGTCATTGTCGTAGTGAATCCCCGCCCCAATAATCCCCGATCCTGCCTCGCTTACATTGATAACCAAACCTGTACCTTCCGGCGTGGCTAAAAAGTGGTAATTGATAAATTCAAAAAACCCGCTCCCGTAGGCACGTTTCATATTTTCGGTGAGCTTGTTCAGGCTTACCCACGAAAGCGGGCTGACCTCCAGAATACCATCGATGAATTCTTTTGATACCCTTTTAAGTCCATTGTACTGGAGAAATGTTACGAAAACACTGTCGATCGGCTTTCCCTCGAGTGTTGCAGCCGGGCGATGTTCAAGCCTGTCGAGCGAGTCGGCCAGACGCTTGAGCTGGGGTAGTACGCTTCGTGCCGCTTCTTCCCCACGTTTCATAATGGCCTCGTAATCGGCAAAACTCATCATATCAAACTCGCTCAGATTGGGTTTAAGGTAAATGTCCGTGAGCGCAACCGCTCTTTCGTTAGCGCTTTGCCTGTAGAAACTGGTTACCTGATCGAGTATGGTAAACATTGAAGTTAGCCGGTCGGCTGGATGAAGTCCGGTTTGCACATCCACACCGATAATAAAATCAGCGCCAGCCTGCCTTACCTCCTCCACCGGAAAGTTGTTGACTACACCCCCATCTACCAGCAATCGGTTATCTAAGGTCACGGGATTGAAAAAGCTGGGTATCGACATGCTTGCCCTGACTGCCCGGTGCAAAATTCCATCCCTCAAAACCACGCTTGTACCGTCCTCGAGATTGGTTGCAATGCAGAGAAAGGGTACCGGGAGCTCAGAAAAATCGTTGATTGTATAGGCCGGACTCAGGTATTTGGCAAGGAGCAGGTCCACCAATTGTCCGGCAACCAGACCTTCCTTAACCCTGACCTTTCGCTCTATGATAGGAAAGGTAATGATGAAACGGTCGGCGTTCTGCTTTTCCTCTATGGGAATATAGGCTCTGGGTATGCGGTCGTTCATGGTGGCATCCCAATCCTGCGCCCGGATAATGGCGGCAATGGTATCGGGATGATATTTCAAAGCATAGAGGCTGCCGATGATGCTGCCCATCGAGGTGCCTCCGACATAGTCAAAATGGAGGCCTACTTCGTTGAAAACCTTAAGGGCGCCTACATGCGCAAAACCCTTGGCACCTCCACCACTAAGCACCAGACCCAATCGTGGACGGCGGTTCCCGGCCAAAACATCATTGGAGGCCCTCAGATCATTAATGCCAACAAAGCACAAAATTGCCGCAAGAGCGGTTGCTAAAAGTCTGCGCTTTTCAGTAAATACTGGCTGGCCGGGCATACTCTGGCTTTTCTAAAGGGCAAAAATATCAAAACCAATGGCTTTGCGACAAGACGTAACCAGTTAAAAGAAATTGAGCTCAGAATACCATTCAAACCTGATCAGTTAGAATTTATCAGGGTAAGTTTCGTATGGTATATCGGTCTTTTTGAAACCTACAAAAAAATTAATGAATTCGGTATAGTAAGCCGAAAACACCACAACCCTGTATTTTTTACCCGCTGCCAGACCAAGGGTATCCACGGAGTTAATATTCCTGTTGTTGACCCCATTGTTGATCAATAACTCATATCTGGGATTACCAAGTTTCTGAACAACCCATACAGCATTGCTATTAAAGGTCACTTCTGCCGAACGCTCCCCGGCACTGGTAATATTAAATAATATGAGGAAATCATCCGGAGGGTTTTCGATAGGTTGACTATAGGATAACACAGGTCTATCGCCCGGTGAAGGAGTGTTCGTTCGGCACGAAAATATCGTTAGTCCTAAAAAAAGGACGACAACAGGAAATATATGGTACGCACGTGCTTTCAAAAGCAAGTTGTTGTTCCAAACAAAGTTAAGCCGGAAAGCAATCAAACCATCACTTTGCCGTGACAATTTTTATATTTCTTTCCACTTCCGCAAGGACATGGGTCGTTGCGACCAACCTTCTTTTCGGCAATGATGGGCTGCGTTACTTCCTGGCGCTGGGTGTTGCTGTGTGCCTGCGAAAGGAGGTCGGTACGCTGTTCCTGCATCCGGCTGCGATCGATACCGCGCGAGCGTTGTGCTTCGCGAACGTTCGATGAATCCTGTACCGGAATGTCGGCTTTCATCAGGAAAGAGATCACATCGCGGTTGATGCGGTTTACCATGTTTTTGAAGAGCTGGAACGACTCGAACTTGTAGATCAACAAGGGGTCTTTTTGCTCATAGGTAGCATTCTGCACCGATTGTTTGAGGTCGTCGAGCTCGCGCAGGTGTTCTTTCCACGATTCGTCGATGAGGGCCAGACTGATACTTTTTTCGATGGCAAGGGTTACTTCGCGGGCTCCGTTTTCGACCGCTTTTCTCAAATTCACAATAACCTGCATGCCCTTGATTCCATCGGTAATGGGGATGGCGATATTTTCGTACTGTTTCTGGTGTTCAAAAACGTCGCGTATTACGGGAAGGGTTTTTTCGCCGATTCGTCTTGTTTTCTCCCTGTAAGCCGCACTGGCTTTCTCGAAAAGAATATCGGCCAGCTTCTCAGCCTGTGAAGCGTAAAATTCATCCTTGCTGAATGGGGGCTCAACGCCAAGGTGGTTGAGCACACTCACACGCATGCCTTCGTAATCGCGGCTCTCCTGATGTTCGGCAATGATGTGCTCGCCAAGGTCGTAAAGCATATTGGCAATATCGAGCGACAGGCGCTCACCAAAGAGGGCATGCCGACGTTTTTTGTAAATGACTTCACGCTGTGCGTTCATCACGTCGTCGTATTCGAGGAGGCGCTTACGGATGCCGAAGTTATTTTCCTCCACTTTCTTCTGGGCGCGCTCAATCGACTTGGTAATCATCGAATGCTGAATCACTTCGCCCTCTTTAAGACCAAGGCGGTCCATGAGACCGGCAATGCGGTCGGAGCCAAACATGCGCATGAGGTCGTCCTCGAGAGAGACGAAAAACTGCGAGCTACCAGGGTCGCCCTGGCGTCCGGAACGACCACGCAGCTGGCGGTCCACGCGACGCGACTCATGCCTTTCCGTACCGATGATGGCCAAACCGCCTGCTTCCTTCACTCCAGGCCCAAGCTTGATGTCGGTACCACGACCCGCCATATTGGTGGCAATGGTAACCACGCCGGCCTGACCTGCTTCTTTAACAATTTGTGCCTCACGCTGGTGCTGCTTGGCATTGAGCACGTTGTGCTGCAGGCCGCGGCGCTGAAGCATTCGGCTGAGCAATTCGGAAGTTTCGACAGAGGTGGTACCCACCAGCACCGGCCTGCCCGCCTGCACCAAGGATTCGATCTCGTCGATTACAGCATTATACTTTTCCTTTTTGGTCCTGTAAACCAAGTCTTCGCGGTCTTTCCTGATGACCGGCTTATTGGTGGGAATCACCACCACATCGAGCTTATATATGTTCCAAAGCTCGCCTGCTTCCGTTTCGGCCGTACCGGTCATACCGGCCAGCTTGCCATACATCCTGAAATAGTTTTGCAGGGTTATGGTGGCATAAGTTTGGGTGGCGGCTTCCACTTTAACGTTTTCCTTGGCTTCAATGGCCTGATGCAGCCCGTCGGAATAGCGCCTGCCCTCCATGATACGGCCGGTCTGCTCGTCAACAATCTTGATCTTGTTGTCGATAATCACATACTCCACGTCCTTCTCGAAGAGGGTGTAGGCTTTAAGGAGCTGATGCACCGTGTGCAGACGTTCGGACTTAATTCCAAAATTGCGGATGAGGTCCTGTTTGCGTTCCATGAGCTCCTGTTCACCCAATCCGCTTTTCTCCAGCTCGGCTATGCCGGCGCCTACATCGGGCAGGATGAAAAACTCGGGGTCGTTGTAAGACTCGGTTAGCAGGTCGATACCTTTGTCGGTAAGATCGACGGAATTGTTTTTTTCGTCAATGACAAAATACAGCTCATCATCAATGATGTGCATGTTTTTATTCTGTTCCTGCATGTAGAAATTTTCGGTTTTCAACAGCAGGCTCTTCATGCCTTCTTCGCTAAGAAAACGAATCAAGGCATGGTTTTTTGGCAAACCGCGATGCGCCCTGAGCAGCAACTCTCCGCCTTTTTTTGTGGCTTCGTCGGTGGGGTTTCCGCTAAGCAGCTTCTTTGCCTCGGCCAGTATGCTGCTGACCAGATTTTTTTGGGCATTGTACAGCTTAACCACATCAGGCTTCAGTACATCGAACTCGTGATTATCGCCTTTGGGGGTTGGCCCGCTGATTATGAGCGGCGTACGGGCATCGTCGATAAGCACAGAGTCCACCTCGTCCACAATGGCGTAATGATGTTTGCGCTGCACGAGTTCATCCGGATTGCCGGTCATATTGTCGCGCAGGTAGTCGAAGCCGAATTCGCTGTTTGTGCCATAAGTGATATCGGCCAGATAGGCATTGCGACGTGCAGCCGAATTTGGTTCGTGCTTGTCGATGCAATCTACGGTTAAACCCAGGAACTGATAAATCGTTCCCATCCATTCCGAGTCGCGTTTGGCAAGGTAGTCGTTCACCGTAACGATATGAACGCCTTTGCCTGCCAGCGCGTTCAGGTAAACAGGCAGTGTTGCCACGAGCGTTTTTCCTTCACCTGTGGCCATTTCGGCAATCTTGCCCTGATGCAGCACAATACCGCCGATAAATTGTACATCGTAGTGCACCATGTCCCAGGTAATCATATTGCCGCCGGCCATCCACTGATTGCGATAGCGCACTTTATTGCCTTCGATGACCACATTATCGCTGCGAGCAGCCAGATCGCGGTCGAAATCGGTAGCGGTGGCCTCAACCCACTGATTGTCCTTGAAGCGGGCCGCAACTGCCTTAATGACGGCAAAAGCCTCTGGCAGAATCTCATTGAGGATGTCTTCGGTTTTTTCGTATTGCTCCTTTTCCAGCTTATCGATCTGGTTGTATATCCGCTCCTTTTCCGAATTTTCCATATCTGGATCTTCGTCAAGTTGTCTGCGGAGCTCTTCAATGCGTGCCGTTTCGGCTGCTATGTGTTCGCGTATGCGGTTTTTAAACTCCTGAGTCTTTGCCCTTAAACGGTCGTTGTCGTATTGGCTGATTTGTGCGTAAGCAGCAAGGGTTTTTTGTAAAATCGGCTGTATGGCTTTAATGTCGCGGGTGGCCTTGTCGCCAAACAGTTTCTTGATAAAGTCCAGCATGGTTAAGCTTTTTTCAAAATTCTGGTGCAGCTGCGTCAAAAACCGGGCCAAAGCCGGCTTAAGGTCGCCTTAATACAGGCGCAAAGATAGCTCAAATTAATAAGGTCGTAGTGCAGCGAACCTATGGCTTTGCAAACTGCTTAGCAAGCCTTTGCAAATGTCCTTCAAGATGCTGGTCGGTGGGCGGAGCAGGTATCATACCCGCCTTTGCTCCTGGCAGATAGATGGCAAGAAAGGGCAAGACTTTTACCTCAAGAGCATCGAGCAGCGGATAGTTGTGTCCGAGGCTTACAACCGGCCAGTCGAGCTTATTGCGACGATGGAAATTGCGATAATATTGATAACTTTCAGGAAGGCTGATGGTTACAAAAAGATACTGACTGCCAATTCGTCCGTGAATATCGCGCAACTGCTGAAGCTCAAAATCGCAATACCTGCAATCTGGACCAACAATAATGAGCAGCATAGCCGTTGAATTTTCGTCGGCTTTAACGGGCTTACCTGATTCATCGTTGAACGTAAAATGAGGTGAATTAGTTCCCTGCATCAACCATTCAGCCCTGATGATAATGTTTCGGGCGATGCGGGCATGATCAGGATTGCGGGTCGCCGAGGCAAGTTCGTTGAGGACGCGCTGCGGAGCTCCTTTCCTGTGAAGCGGATTGGTGAAGTTTTCGGCAAAATGGATCAACACCACCAATTCGCGGAAGCCGGCATTGTCGGCCAGAATGGCATCGCGCAAAAGCAAACGTTCAAATGTTTTCCAGCCTCCTGTAAGGGCTTCGTCATATTCCTGCTGTGTCCAGATCCTGCTCTGAATCAAATAGTTTTTAAACGTTTCGCGCAACAGCGAAACATACTCGGGCTGATTGGCCAGAACCGGCCTGTTGCGGAAAAACTTGTCGTAAACCTGGGCCGGCCTGAGCTGCCTGACAACCGGCTCGAGGGTGGCTACTTTGTAAAAGGTATAGTCCTTTAAAAACTGGTTGCCGGTATTACGTACAATCTTTTGAATTTCTGATCGAAGGGTGTCAATCAATCTGGCCTGCTGCATACGGTAGAGGGCATTGAAATGCTCCACCACAAAGGCGTTGTAAAGCAAGTTGACGGAGGATATCGCATCGCTGAGATTACCATCATCGGCCTTTATAGTTTTTACCGTAAGTGGCTGAGGATCGAAGAAAGCCGTACTCTCACCCTTTTTTATCTCCAGCTGCAAGGAGTACTTACCTCCCGGAACCACAAACAATTCTGTGCGGTATTGCGCTGCACCAAGGCTTATCCAGCCCGGATAGGGCATTTCGAACCGCAAATTAAAACTTCCCTTGAAATCGCTTGATGCAGAAACCAGCTGACGTTCCCGGCCCGAGATGAGGTCGTCCTGAAACAAAACCCTGACAGGATAACCCGGAAGTGAAGAAACTCCGCTGATTTGAACTTCCGATGCTTTCAGGCTGAGCAACGGAATAAAAAGCAACAACAGCAGAAACCTTGACATGACAACTTTTCGTACTAACGATCTCTATTGGCCTAAATTGTGAGATCGAGACCGGGTGGCAGAAAGCGACTCACATCTCCTCCGCTGCGGAACACATCGCGTATGATGCTCGAGGTAACCGGGGTCAACTCCGGTGAGGTGAGGATAAAAATTGTTTCAACATTTGCGTCGAGCATGCGATTTACCTGCCCGATGCCGCGTTCAAACTCGAAATCGGCCGATGTGCGCAAGCCCCTGAGGATATAGCTTGCTCCGCGTTTCTGGCAATAATCTACTGTCAGGCCTTCGTAGTAGTCGATCGTTACCTGAGGGTAAGGCGCAAAAACTTGTTTCAGCCAATCAAGGCGCTTTTCGAGTGGAAAAAAGTAATGCTTGTGTGCATTCTGACCGATGGCTACCACAAGTTCGTCGAAGAGCGGCAAAGCGCGTTGCACCAAACTATAATGTCCGAGGGTAACGGGATCGAAGGAGCCGGGAAACACGGCAATTTTTTTCATTGGGCTGCAGATTAATGGCCAAAGATAAGGCAAAGACAGTCTTTTGCTCAAGTATCCCGAGGTGCGGACGCGAGATGGGCAAGAATCACCGGCGAAAGCACTTCTTTAAGCGATCGATAGGTGCGGTTCAAATAGGTCTCTATCTGCTCTGGACCTGCCCAAATAAGTTCGGTTATTCCTTCTTCCGTTTGAGGAATCAGTGGCTGCCCATCGCAAGCCGACATCAAAAACCATTGTGTTCGCTTGAGGTGCCAAAGCCCGTCCTGTCGGTAAGCATGCCAGGTTTCTGGAGCCTTATCAAGAATAACTAAGTTTTTGATTCCCGTTTCTTCCGACACCTCCCGTAGCGCGCCTTCCGCGAAAGATTCACCAGGATCGAGATGGCCCTTTGGAAAGTCGGGAATGCCATGACGAATCATGACAAGCAACCTTCGCACGTTGTCGAAAACCAATCCGCCTGCAGCCTCATGAACCTTGCAATCCGGGAAATGCATCCTGAAAAAAGCATCTGGTCCCTCAATGCAATGAAAGTGAAGATCGGCTTTGGAAATGCTTGCCGGAAAGCATTCGATCTCGGGCATATGAAGCGCTCCGTTGAAAACAGGGACGTCGGCCGCATGATTATGATGCAGATGAAGACAGCATTGCCCGATAAAAACTTTATAAATTTGGGGCATGAAACAAACCGATCCAAACTCCGACATTCTTGCTGGATTTTTGTTGCAAATAAAGGCAATTAAACTCAGTCCGTCGAGCCCCTTCACATGGGCTTCGGGCCTGAAAAGCCCCATTTACTGCGATAACCGCATCACCCTATCCTACCCCACCATTCGCACCCACATTCGAATGGAATTTGTAAGGCTCATCACCGAACAATTCGGCAAGCCAGACCTCATTGCAGGCGTTGCCACAGGGGGAATCGCTCAGGGAGCACTTGTGGCACAGGAACTTGGACTGCCTTTTGCTTACGTCAGGCCCGAAAAAAAAGGTCATGGATTGGAAAACCAGATTGAAGGGGTGGTGAATCCCGGACAAACCGTTGTGGTGATTGAGGATCTGATTTCTACCGGCGGCAGCAGTCTGAAAGCCGTCAAAGCATTAAGAGAAGCGGGAGCCAATGTGAAGGGAATGCTGGCTATTTTTACCTACAACCTCAGCAAAGCACGCGATAATTTCAAAAACGACGATTGCCCGCTGATTACGCTCACCAACTTCGACACTTTAATCACTAAGGCACTGAATGACAATTACATCAACGAAGAGGATTATGCCTCTCTCATCGACTGGAAAAAAGATTCGCAAGCCTGGAGCGAAAACGAATAGCAAAGAGATAACCAAAAAAACCTGAAAACATGAACTTTACCAGCGATTGGACGCCCATCTCAGCCCCTGTCGACAAAGTATTTGCCAAGGCCACCGATCTTGAAAAACTTGCTGAGGTAATGCCCGAACAAATCGTAAACTGGAAGTCGGAAGCTGATCGCTGTTCGTTTACTATCAAGGGAATGACAAGCCTCAGCCTCCGCGTTGATGAAAAAAAAGCACCGCATTTCATGCGTCTGATACCCGACGGCAAATCACCGGTGGAATTCGAATTGTTGTTTCACCTCAAAGAAACTGGCGAGGATTCATCCAGTGCGATGGTGGAAATTGCGGCCGACCTCAACCCAATGCTGGCCATGATGGCCAAGCGACCGCTCCAGAATCTGGTTGACACCATCGCCTCGAAATTGGGAAGCTGGAGCTACTGAAGCATCTTTATTTCCGACATATCGTAAGCGCTGATCGTACCGTCGTGATGCATCAGCAGCAGCCTGCCGTATTCATCCACGCCTTCTATCACGCATGTTGTTATCACGCCAGCCACCGAAAAAACACGCTTCTGACCCAGCCCCAAAAGATGCAATCGAAATTCTTCATTCAGCGCATCGATATTTCCCCGGTCAAGAAGGCTTAGGTGTTCCCGAATCAATTCCAGCAAACTTCGCAACAGCATCATGCGGTCATATTCCTGGCCGCTCAGCATTCGCATCGAGACAGGATTGGGCAGTTCGGCCGGAAATTCCGGTTCATTCACATTAATCCCCAGGCTTACAATCGATTGGGCAATCATGTTACCCGAAATCGTATTGCTCACCAGCAATCCCGCCAGTTTTCGATCTCCCGACCAGATATCGTTTGGCCATTTTATTCTGACCTCGGGAATTTTATGTTGATTCAGCATTTTAACTACGGCCATCGACACAGCCACCGATATGCCAAATTGTCGCGAAGCGGACAAAGCGGCCGGACACCAGCAAAGGCTCATTAAAATATTTTGTCCGTAATTGCTGTGCCAGCTATTCGATCCCTGTCCCCTGCCGCCTGTTTGAAAATCAGCCAACAACACCCTGCCGCAAACCAGCTCACCGCGTTCGGTCATCTGCTGCAGCATTGCGTGCGTTGAGCCGACTACCCCCAGATGCAATACCTCATCAAACATTGCAGCAATATTTTACAGCGCAAAGTTACGGAACAGCAACAATGACAAAGAAATGAGCCATCGAGTAAGCATGAAGATTTAAAGTTTTGATTTTGAAGTGCCAAGGTCAAAACATCAGGATTTCGACTAAAGAATCCTTATTTTTGCAAACCGCGTAATGCGGAAGATAACCGAACATTCAGCGTAAATCGTTTGTTTGAGGAGCAATATGCCCAGAGGAAAACGCATCAAAAACAACAATTCACTGCCCCTGCTCGACGCAGTTATTTCTGCTCTTCAGGACAAGAAAGGCAAAAACATCGTGAGTCTGGACCTCAGAAAAACCCATTCTTCTGTAACTGACTTTTTTGTAATCTGCCATGGCACTTCTAAAACACAAGTGGATGCCCTGGCCGGCGAGGTACTCGAAAAAGCGCTTGTTGCGGCAGGCACAAAACCTTACAACAAAGAAGGTTTCGAAAATTCGGAATGGATTTTGATAGACTTTGTGGATGTCGTTGTTCATGTTTTCCTTGAGCAGACCCGTCAGTTCTACCAACTTGAAAAGCTCTGGGCCGACGCCGAGCGCAGCGAACATTCCTATCAGGAATAAACAACGGTAGGCGTTTAACGATTTACACACCTGATAACTATCTCAGATGAGCGAAGAAAAAAATAATAAACAGCCCAAAAAAACCCTTTCACGCGAAGGAGGTGATAAACCCAAATTTAATTTTTACTGGATCTACGGCTTGCTGGCCGTAGTGTTTCTGCTTATTCAGTTTTACAACTGGGAGCCCGGCCCACAGCAAATCAACAAAGGCGAGCTTCTGCGTATGCTTCAAAACGGCGATGTTCAACGCATTGACCTGGTAAACAGAGAAGTAGCTGAGATATACGTAAAGCCTGACAAGATTGATCTGTATTTGCCTAAAGACGAAAAAGGGAAGACCGAACAGCGCGTCTTCGCCCCCAATAAGCCGCAATTCACTTATCAGATCGGTGAAGTTGGGGCCTTCGAAAAGGATGTGGAACAGGCCCAGGAAGGACAGGATTCGCCAATTTATGTCAATAATATTAATCGCCGTAACTGGACGACGGAAATCCTTGGATGGATCTTTCCGCTGCTGCTGCTTGTTGGCGTTTGGTTTTTCATAATGCGCATGATGAGTCGGGGTGCAGGCGGTGCAGGCGGTCAGATTTTCAACATCGGAAAATCCAAAGCACAGCTTTTCGACAAGAATACCATGGTCAATGTCACTTTCAAAGATGTGGCCGGCCTCGATGAAGCTAAGGTTGAGATCATGGAAATTGTTGATTTCCTCCGCAATCCCGACAAATACACCAAGCTTGGCGGCAAGATTCCAAAGGGCGTCCTGCTCGTTGGTCCTCCCGGTACGGGCAAAACCCTGCTGGCCAAATCGGTGGCCGGAGAAGCCCATGTGCCGTTCTTTTCCATCTCAGGCTCCGATTTTGTGGAGATGTTTGTAGGCGTAGGTGCATCACGTGTGCGCGATCTTTTCAAGCAAGCTAAAGAAAAGTCGCCCTGCATTATATTCATCGACGAAATTGACGCTATTGGCAGGGCAAGAGGCAAAAATCCGGCTACCGGCGCCAACGATGAGCGCGAAAATACGCTGAACCAACTGCTTACCGAGATGGACGGCTTTTCGACCAACTCGGGCGTTATCGTACTGGCTGCAACCAACCGGGCCGACATTCTCGACAGGGCGCTCATGCGCGCTGGAAGGTTCGATCGTCAGATATACGTTGAATTGCCTGATCTGGAAGGCCGTAAAGAGATCTTCGCCGTTCATATGCGCAACCTCAAGCTCGACACCAATGTTGACCGTGATTTTCTGGCCAAACAAACCCCCGGATTTTCGGGTGCAGATATCGCCAATGTGTGCAACGAAGCTGCCCTCATTGCTGCAAGGCACAACCACGAAAAAATCAGCAAGCAGGATTTTATGGATGCCATCGACCGAATAGTCGGCGGACTTGAAAAGAAAAACAAAATCATCTCGCCCAACGAAAAGAAGGTTGTAGCCTACCACGAAGCCGGCCATGCAAGCGTGAGCTGGCTGTCGCAATATGCCCATCCGCTGGTGAAGGTAACCATTGTTCCCCGCGGAAAATCGCTTGGCGCAGCCTGGTATCTGCCTGAAGAAAGGGCCATTGTAACCTACGAGCAGATGTTCGACGAAATGGTGGCCACCCTTGGCGGCAGAGCTGCTGAGCAGGTGATTTTCGGAAAGGTATCGACCGGTGCCCTCAGCGATCTCGAAAAGGTTACCAAACAGGCCTATGCCATGGTCACTTACTACGGCCTGAGCAAACGCCTTGGAAACATAAGCTTCTACGACTCCACGGGGCAAAATGAATTTGCCTTCAGCAAGCCCTTTAGCGAAAAGACCAATGAGGTGATTGACGAAGAAATCAGCTACCTCGTCGAAACGGCATACAACAGAGCCGTTGAGCTTCTTGAAAAGCATAAGGACGGCCTCATAAAGCTTGCCGAAAAACTTCTCGAAAAAGAGGTGATCTTTAGCGATGATCTTGAAGCCATTTTTGGCAAGCGTCCGTGGATAACCGAAGAGACAAAACTCATCGAAAACGGCTCAGCCGGCGAAGAAACAACTGCCGGACAGACGGAAGACAATTCATCAGAAGAAACGCCAAATACCCCCGGTGCTCATGAACATGAAAGACAGCACACCCAAGGAGCAGATTCTGGCCAGCATACGTAATGCTCTCATCGACAAGGCGGTAAATCCATACCCTAATGTTGATGTGCAGGGAACGGTAATCAAGCCGGTAAATCCCGAAGAGTCGCCCGACATTGTTTTTGCGGATATGCTCATCGAAGCTGGTGGGGAATTTATCTACTGCGAAAACGAATCGGCAATGGCCGACATTCTAGTTCAACTGATGAATAACCGCGGCTGGAGTGCCTTATGGTGCAAAAACGATAACCTGGCCCGATTTCTAGAAGCAGCCGAAATTCCTTTCTTTGTTCAGCCCCACGCCGCCGACGGGCAGCTGGTAAGTATTACACCCTGCGAACGGCTCATCTCCGAAACCGGCAGCATCATGATATCCGATACTGTGGCCGGCGGAAGAGATGTGATCTCTATGGCTGAAATTCATATCGTTTTGGGTTTTGCCAGTCAGGTGCGGACAAACCTCAAAGCGGCTTTCCACGATATGAAGAAAAAATACCCAAACGGAATGCCGCCACTGCTCACAACCATCACTGGCCCGAGTCGTACAGCAGATATTGAAAAAACCCTTGTCAAAGGCGCGCATGGACCGAAAGAACTTATCGTTTTTATGATAGACGATATGTAAATCAAGCACATATAACAAGCATATCAGATTGAATACCACCCTCAGCAACCTGGCTACCCGAACGCTCTACGGCTTGATTTTTGCCGTTGCCATGGTTGGCAGCATGTTGTTTTCGCAGACATTGTTCTTCGTTCTGATGCTGTTTTTTGTGTTCGAAGGCAGCCGCGAAATGATCAGGCTGCACAACAGCGTGAAGTTTAACCCAAACGAAAGAACGGTTTTTCACAGCAATGCCATTCCACCTTATTTATTGGCAGCGGCAGCCTCATGGGACCTCATATCACCACAATGGCTGATCCTTTGGATTATTCCATTGATGTTGCCTTATATGCATGCGCTTTTCAGTAAAAAAAGGCTGGCCTCAACAATTCTGCTGGTCCACTGGCAAATACTATTCTTTATTGTACTACCAGCCTCTCTAATGATTTTTCTGCAGCAGGGTCGATTGCCCGAAAACACCTCCGGTCCTTTTGTACTGCTCACAATTATATTATTGATCTGGGTTAACGACATCTTTGCCTACCTCACCGGAATCAGTATTGGCCGACACAAGCTTTTTAGCCGCATCTCCCCAAAAAAGACCTGGGAAGGCAGCATTGGCGGTCTTCTTGCCAGCATTGGCGCCGCCTGGCTGATTGCCCGCTATGCTTCATGGATCAATCCCGAAACCGCCATTCCGCTCGCATTGATTATTGTTGTGACAGGGAGCTTTGGCGACCTCATCGAATCGATGCTCAAACGGCAATCAGGGATCAAAGACTCCGGCAAACTGATTCCAGGACACGGCGGAGTGCTCGATCGTTTCGATGCAACATTTTTCTCTGTTCCGTTTGCATTTGCATACTTATATTTAACAAGTTGAAATTTATGCACATACATCGCGAAGGATACAAAATCATACTCATTTCATTCCTCATCGTAGCCGTTCTCAACCTTGCCCTGTCAGTTTTCTTGCCAGATCAGACTACCCTGCTCTACGGTTTTTTGTTGATTTCGGCGGCATTTCTTTTTTGGGCGGTTAGCTTTTTCAGGGTACCACATCGCAAACCTCCACAAATGGACCATGCCATAGTTGCCTCTGCCGACGGCACCGTAGTGGCCGTGGAGGAAGTTGTTGAAAACGAATATTTCGGCGACAAACGCATTCAGGTATCAGTTTTTATGTCGCCCTTCAATGTGCACATCAACTGGTTTCCATTCAACGGCACTGTTGCTTATGTGAAATACCATCCAGGAGAATTTCTGATTGCCAACCATCCCAAGTCGTCAACCCTCAACGAGCGCAACACCATCGTTGTTCGCGATCCAAAAGGCCGCGAGGTGCTGGTGCGTCAAATTGCAGGCATGCTGGCCAGAAGAATTATTTGCTTTGTAAAACCCGGCGACAAGGCTGAACTCGGAGGTGAATTTGGCCTGATCAGGTTTGGCTCGCGGGTAGATTTCCTGATTCCTGCAGATGCAAAGGTTAATGTGAAGATTGGCGAAAAGGTGAGGGCCAATCGCACCATTATTGCCTATTTTGCCTGAAAATCAGAGGATCTTTTTCAGCTCATCAAGTTTACTGATCTCGTAGGTGGCCGCAATCGTGGTCTTAATTCCTTTTGGGTTGTAAAAAACCTGATTCATGCCGCAGCTTCTGGCCCCTTCGATATCTACTTCGGGATCGTCGCCAACCATCAGACTTTCATGCGCTGAAGCCCCAGCCCTCGACAAGGCCAGCCTGAAAATTGCACAATCGGGTTTTTTTACCCCCGCTTCCTCCGATGTTATGATGTGCTCAAAGTATTGACAGAGGCCTCCCTCGTTTAATTTGATATACTGAACTTCGGAAAATCCATTGGTTATCAAATGCAGTTGATACTTCTTTTTCAGGTAGTCGAGCAGGTCAACAGCACCTGGCTCAAGCCTCACGATACGGGGAGCATAGTGCAGATAGTATTCTGATAAGTCTTCATCCAGACCAGGTTCGCTAATACCAAACGATTCCAGGGTTTGCTTAAAGCGCAAACTACGCAGCACTTCTTTTGCAATTCCGCCTTCGCGATACAAAGCCCAAAGCGCATCGTTGAACCGATGATAGCGTTCGCTAAATACTTCAATACTACCTACTCCCCTGTCAGCGAGTCCGAAATGGGTATAAAGCATCCTGAACGCTTCGGACGAACTGGCTTCAAAGTCCCAAAGCGTATTGTCGAGATCGAAAAAAATATGGCGATAGCGGGTCATGATCAGGATTTGTTTGTTTCGAGGAGTTTTTGCCGGAGCCATTCAAACAGCACTACCGAAGCCGCATGACTCACATTGAGCGAGCGCGTTGGACCTGGAACGGGTATATGTACACTCATTGCAGCGCGCTCAAGTATTGTACTACCAATGCCATGCACCTCATTTCCAACAATAAAGACCGGATAATCAGGCAGGGCAGTTTCGAAAAGGGAAGTAGAGTTGCGGGTTGTTTCGATAGCTACCAGATTAACACCAATAGGTAATTTTGCCAACCAATCCTTCTCTTCGATAAATTTCCAGGAAATGTTGCCACTGCTGCTGGCCGCCACGCGCTTAACTCTGGTCAGATTCACCGCTTTACTGCTTCCAAGAAAGACAACTTCCGATGCTCCGGCATTGTCGGCCAGTCGGATAAGCGCTCCCATATTCTCAGGGTTACGCAAATTATCCGCCACCAGAACTGGGCGTCCGTGAATGGAAAAAAAATCATCCCATTCAACACCGGCAAACAAATCGTTCGATTTCAGATAAAGGTTATTCAAGAACAATTAAGTGATTAAAAAAAAACTGCCCGAACAGAGCGGGCAGCGTAAGTATTTTTCAAAGTACCACTAAATCACGGCCTTGGAAGCCACTGTGTGATCCACAAGGATACGTCCGCAATACTCGCAAACAATAACCTTTTTGTGCATCCTGATATCAAGCTGGTGCTGCGGAGGAATCTTGTTGAAGCAGCCGCCGCAGGCATCTCTTTCAATTTGCACAACGGCCAGACCATTCCGGGCATTGTTGCGGATGCGCTTGTATGCGATCAGCAGCCTTTCCTCAATTTGCTCTTCGAAGGTTTTGGTTTTGGCAGCCAATTCGAGTTCTTCCTTTTCGGTTTCTTCGATAATGGAATGAAGCTCCGATTTTTTGACATCAAGATCCGATGTTTTTTCGGCAAGCTTCACTTTAGCTGCCTCCATCTCCTTGTTGAGCTCTTCGATGCGTGCAGTGTACTCCCGGATGCGTTTTTCCGAAAGCTGAATTTCAAGATTTTGATACTCAATCTCTTTCGACAACGAATCGTATTCACGATTGTTACGCACATTCATTTGCTGCTCTTCGTAGCGTTTAATGAGAGCCTGGCTTTCCTTAATGGCATTCTTTTTTTCAAGAATGCTCTGATTAAGCACGTTCGATTCGTTTTCAAATTTTTCGATGCGGGTTTCCAAACCGGCAATCTCGTCCTCGAGGTCCTGCACTTCCAGCGGAAGCTCGCCCCTGATGCTTCTGATTTTGTCGATCTGCGAGTCGATAAGCTGCATTGTATAGAGTGCCAACAGCTTGCGCTCGATGCTCAGTTCGAGCTGCTCTTCAACGCTTGCCGCTTGTGCCATGTTATTGGCATTGAGATCTTTCGACATATGTATTATTGTGGTTTGACGAAGTAATGAACTGCCCTGTATTCATGCTCCGAAAACAGGACTGCAAAGGTAGGAAATTTTTTCTTTATCATCCTGGCCATAAGTTGGGGGGTAAACTGCTCAGTTTCATAATGTCCTGCATCAACAAGCAGCAGCCCGGCATCAAAAAAATCGTGGTATTTTATATCGGCAGTGACAAAGGCATCAGCTCCGGCTTTTCTGGCATCGGGCAGAAGAAACGCGCCCGAACCGCCACAGATGGCCACTTTGCTGATCATTCTACCCCGAAGTGTATTATGCCGCAGAGCAGGAATACCGAGTACCTCACCCAAATGTTTTAAAAATTCTAGTTCCGACATTGGTTCTTTGAGCGTTCCCACCATTCCGGCGCCTATGCCCTGATTGGCGTTTTTTAACGGATAAACGTCGTAGGCGACCTCCTGATAGGGATGGGCATTCGTCATGGCAGCAACAACTGCAGTCAATTGGTGTAGCGGCACAATGGTTTCGATACGTATCTCGGGCTCCGAATGAATGGTGCCGACCTGACCTACAAAAGGATCAGCCCCCTCAAGCGCTCTGAAGGTGCCAAATCCCTCTGAGTTAAAGCTGCAGCTGTCGTAGTTGCCTATATGCCCGGCTTTTGCTTCGAACATGGCCTCACGCACAGCCGGGGCATGTGATAGGGGACAAAATGTGACAAGCTTGCAGAGGTCTCCTTCGACAGGCCTCAGAATATGCAAATTCTCAAGGCCAAGCTTTTCCGCAAAAATATGGTTTACACCGTGAAATACATTGTCCAGATTGGTGTGCATAGCCATAATGCTGATTCCCTTGCGGATTGCAGAAACTACAATCCGCTCAACCTCGGTGCGTGTGCCAAGGCTTTTCAAACCTTTGAAAATCACCGGATGATGAGCAATGATCAGCCCACATCCCTTAGCAGCAGCCTGTTCCACAATTGCCTCACTCAGGTCGAGGCAAAGCATCACACTTTTCACTGCTTGTTCGGGACTACCTACCAGAAGTCCAGCATTATCATATTGTTCCTGAAGTGCCAATGGGGCTTCCTCTTCGAATAGAGCAAGGAAATCTTTCACAAATAATTCATTCATATCGCTTTAGCGGGTTTTGATAAAAACAAGCAAATGAAACCATTATGCAAAATTAACGTATCATGCTTCTGTTGATGAATTACTCGACCTAATTTCGGGCATTAATCATTGGTGATGAGGCTACTTCTTTTCCCTCTCAGTCTGGTATTTCATTTGGTACTGTTTTTCAGACATTTATTTTATGATTTGGGTGTTCTGAAAAGCAAAGCCTATAATCTGCCGCTGATCGGTGTCGGGAATTTAAGCCTTGGCGGAACAGGCAAAACACCAACGGTTGAATACCTCACACACCTGCTTTCTCCAGAATACCGGGTTGCAATTTTGAGCAGAGGTTATAAACGAAAGCGAAAAGGCGCATTTATTCTTGAAAAGGATACCAAAGCCGTTGAAGCAGGCGACGAATCAAGGCAATACAAATTGAAATTTCCTGATCTGCCGGTTGCTGTTGCAGAAAACCGCAATAAAGGGATGCAAATGCTGCTGGGTCTGAATCCCCCGCCTTCCGTAGTTTTGCTTGATGACGTTTTTCAGCACAGGGCTATTAAACCCGGCCTGAACATTTTACTAACCGATTATCACAAACTATACCCGGACGATTATCTTTTTCCAGCCGGAAATTTGCGCGACACACGCTATGCGGCAAAACGGGCCGATCTGATTGTGGTTACCAAAACGCCAGCCATACTATCGCCTTATGTGAAGGAAGAGATTATCAGCACAATAAAGCCAGGTTTGCACCAAAAAGTTTTTCTGTCGTATCTCGAGTTTACTAATCCTTACGCCATAGGGTCGCCATCCAAACCAAAGGCCCTAAAGGAGGTATCGAGCATACTGCTCGTCACAGGTATTGCCAATCCTTATCCCCTGCTCGAACATTTGCGCAGGAAATGTACCGATCTGTTTCACAAATCGTTCAGCGATCACCATACTTTCAAAGAAAAGGACGTACTCGACATCCGAAAAACCTTCGAACATATTATCGGCCGCAACAAAATCATCGTAACAACGGAGAAGGATGCGGCCCGTTTGTTGGATTCTCCGTATTTTAGCCTGCTCGAAGACCTGCCCGTGCTGGTGCAACCGGTGCGCATGGCCTTTCACCCATCGGAATACGGAAGTTTTGACCAAACCATTCTTAATTATGTTCGAAAAGCTGCAACAAACCGTTGACTACCTCAAGCAGAACACGTCTTTTTCACCTGAAATAGGCATAATTCTTGGCACAGGCCTCGGAGGCCTTGTAGAAGACATTGAGATCATACACACTTTCGGCTACGAAGAAATACCCAATTTTCCCGTTTCCACTGTTCACGGGCATCAGGGCAGGATGATCTTCGGTAGGCTAAGTGGCCGAAACATTGTGGCCATGCAGGGCCGCTTTCATTTTTATGAGGGCTATAGCATGCAGGAAGTCACGTTTCCGGTAAGAGTTATGAAATGGCTGGGCGTGCGTTTGCTCATCGTTTCCAATGCAAGCGGCGGGCTTAGCCCCGATTTTGCCATTGGCGACCTGATGTTTATCAGGGATCATATCAATCTGATGCCAAATCCGCTCCTCGGACCGAACGACGACCGACTTGGGCCTCGTTTCCCCGATATGAGCGAAAGCTACGACCACAAAGTGCTGCAGCTTGCCCAAAAAGTGGCCAGAAGGGCCGGCATAAGGGTGCACGAGGGCGTTTATGTTGCTGTGACCGGACCAACCTACGAAACCCCGGCCGAATACCATTTTATCCGTGTAATCGGGGGCGATGCCGTGGGTATGTCGACAGTGCCTGAAGTAATCGTTGCAAGGCAAATGGGACTTCCGGTATTCGCCGTTTCAGTAATCTCCGATCTTGGCGTAAAGGGCAAGATTGTTGAAATATCGCACGAAGAAGTAATTGAAGCCGCCAAAGGCGCCCAACCCAAGCTAAAAACCATTATCCACGAGCTGCTCAGGGAAAACTTTATCTGAAACTCCCAGCAATGGAGAATGACCGGAAGAAAATTTTCTTTGTCTCCGATTTTCATTTCGGGGTGCCGGATCATGCTTCAAGCCTGAAACGCGAGCGGATGCTTGTGGAATGGTTCAACCGTACACGAAGTCAGGCAGCTGCCTATTATCTGATGGGCGATGTTTTTGATTTTTGGTTCGAGTATAAGACGGTGATTCCCAAAGGCTTTGTCCGACTACTCGGCACCATAGCCTCCATCACCGACGAAGGTATTCCGGTGCATGTGTTCAGGGGCAACCACGATATCTGGGCCTTCGACTACCTTTCGACCGAGGTTGGGGTGGTGCTTCACCGCGAACCACAAATCGTTAAACTGGGTGACAAGGTATTTTTTCTGGCCCACGGCGATGGTCTGGGGCCAGGCGATACAGGTTACAAACTACTCAAAAAAGTTTTCGAGAACAGGGTCAATCAATGGCTCTTCCGCTGGCTTCATCCCGATATGGGGACGCGCATGGGGCTTTATTTCTCAAAGCGAAGCCGCATTGCCAACATAGCCCGCGAGCAAAAAAATGACCAGACCATTGTAGTTGAAAACGAGATGCTTTATGCATACTGCCTGCGCAAATTGCAACAACAGCCAGGGATCAATTATTTCGTTTTCGGCCACCGGCACTCCCCGCTCGTTCATCCCTTGCAAGAAGATAGCAAGATGGTAATTCTCGGCGATTGGGTCAATCACTTCACCTATGCTGAGTTTGATGGGAAGGATATCGAGCTCAAAAAGTTCGAAGCTGACCTCTAAATAGTTTTTCGGTTAAATCGCGCCGGGTCGACTTCTGCATCGGGCTGTACCTGAGCTGAAATCATCGTGGCAAGATAATGTGCCAAGGGCGGGGCCAACAAGCCGCCCCGCGAGCCCAGTCCATTGAATACGAATGCCTTATCCATTCCCGGCAATCTTCCTGCCACTGGTCTGCGGTCAGCAATAGCAGGCCTGATGCCGGCGACGTGGCTCAACACCTCTGGTTTTGTTCTCAATACCGTGCTTAGATCGCTCAACAGTTTTTCCCTCGCCTGAGGCTCTGGTTTTTCGTCTGTAAAATCCCAGGTGTACGTTGAGCCTAATCTGAAGAGGTCATCACCCAGCGGCACCAGGAAAAAGTTTTTGTTCAGGATATAATCACTCTTAAATCCGGGAATCTTAAGAGTAATCACATCTCCTTTAACCGGCCGGAAGGGTATATCTTTAAGATAAGGGTTATTCACCGCCCTGTAGCCTTCGCAGAAAACAACACTTTTGTATGCAACATCTTCAAATTCAATCTCATCTACACCTAACCTTAGCTGATCATAACTCCATTGCTGCTCCTTAAGAAGCCCCCTTTCCTTCAACAATTTTCTCACTTCGCTCACAAATAGTGCGGTATCTATCCAGGCTGTTGCACCAACTATGCCAGCTCCAAACCTCAAATCGATGCCATCAAAGGAGAATAATAACTCTTTACTCAGGTAAGGCGAGAACTTTTCAAGTTGCACTTTAGAAGACCACAATTTCGCTTCGTTTTCGCCAAAAATTCTAAGCATCGGCTGTTCGTGCAGGAGTGTTTTTTTGAGTGTTTCACCCAACTCCCTGTAAAACTGTTTGCTGAAGTCGAGATACTGCTCAGCCCTCCAGCTCAAGGTGTAGTACCTGAATATGAGCGGATTGAGTATTCCCGCAGCCACGCGGGACGAATTGCTCATCCAGGGCACGTCTATCACGCTGAAAGGGATGTCATACTTAAGAAACTCCAAAGCAAGACAGCTCCCGGCCAATCCCTGCCCGAGAATCAATACCGGAAGACGGTTGTCAGGCATAAAGCTCAATCAATTCGGCCAGTCGGCTGGCATAGCCCATTTCATTGTCGTACCAGGCAACGACTTTTACCAGACGTTGATCCTCACCCAGCACTGCCGTAAGCCGGGCATCGAAAACAGCGGAATGCGTATTGCCGATCACATCGACCGAAACGATGGGATGATCGGTGTATTCAAGTATTCCCTTCAGCTCGTCTTTGGCTGCCTGACGAAAAGCTTCGTTGATGGCGGCTATATCGGCAGGACGATCAAGTGTACAGGTGAGGTCAGTGAGCGAACCGTCGGGGACGGGCACGCGGATGCCGGCACCGCCGAGCCTACCCCTGAGATGGGGGAAAATCCTCGTCGCGGCTTTGGCGGCTCCTGTGGTTGTAGGTACAATGGAGGTAGCCGCAGCCCTGCCCCTGCGCCAGTCCTTGTGCGGTCCGTCGACCAGCAACTGATCCTTGGTGTAGGAGTGAACAGTGGTGATAAAGGCTTCCCTTATTCCCCAAATCCTGTCAAGAATCATGATAAGCGGCGCTACATTATTGGTAGTACAGCTGGCATTGGAGATAATTTTTCTGCTTTTGTCGAGGGTTTGATGATTAACCCCAATGACATAGAATGGTACCTGCTCGTCTTCGTCGGTTGCCGGAGCGCTGATAATGACTTTCTTAGCCCCTGCTTCGAGGTGCTTGGAGGCCTGGGCAGAATTAGTGAAAAGACCCGTTGATTCGATGACGATATCTATGTCGAGGACTTTCCATGGCAGCTTCGAAGGGTCGGGCTGACTGAATGCATGGACTGAACTTTCGCCAACAAGGATGCTGTTTGTAGTGCTTTCGAGCGGCAAAGGAAATCGACCGTGCACCGAGTCGTAGCGGAGCAAATGAGTGAGCGTTGGGGCATCGGCCAAATCGTTTACCGCAACAATCTCAATTTCGGGATGTTGCAATATCTGTCTGAACGCAATCCTGCCAATGCGACCAAAACCGTTTATGGCAATTTTTATCTTCCTCACTCCGGTAAAATTTTGATGCAAGTTTAAGGCTTTTGCGGCAAGGTTTTTGAGGCTTTTTCAGGGTTAGGCAAACACCATATTGTTATTTTTGTTTAGCACAAAATGCATCCAATGCTCAGAGCTGTAATTATTGCTTTTTCTTTTGTTATTTTGACATTAACCCCTGCCCAATCGCAGGTGGTTGAGCCTGTTCGACTGGAATTGCCCGCCCGAATCGATCAACCCGCCTATTATTATGAAACTTTAGGCAAAAATGGTGTGCTCGTTTTTTATGAAAGCACTGAAATGGTTGAAGGTCGGCGCAAATGGTTTTTCAGTCTGATCGATACCAGTCTGAGGGAAAAATGGTTGCAATATGTGCTCCTTACCGACGGTTTAGTGCACCTTGCAAGCCACACCGACCCCTCACAGGTGGTTTTGTTTTTTGGGCAGAGCGAAGGAAAACGACAGAGTCAGAACACCTACGAGCTGTTGCGAATCGATCTGGGGACAGGGGTCATCGTCAGGTTTACGGGACAGCTGCCGGATAAAGCCGACCTCAGCAGTATGGCCGCTGTGGGGCAGGATGTATTGCTTGGCTTGAATTTACCAGGATATCGCGCTGATTTGCTTAGGTTTAGCATGTCGGACGGAAGCATGCAAAGTTTGCCTGTTGCCGGTGGCGGTCAGGCATGGATGCAGGAAATAAAAACCCGTGAGGGAGCCGGTACTTTTCTTCTTGCCATACGAAAGTTCGAACGAAACCGCCTGACCGAAGATCTTTTTCTGGAAATCGACAGAACAGGAAAGGAGCTTAACCAATGGACCTTTAAGGACGAAGACCACTTTCTGCTTTCGGTGAGCATGTTGCCCGAAGAGGATGGTTTAGTGGTTTGCGGCACTTTCGACAGCGACCGGCGGAGGATCAGCGCACGCGAAATCACCAATCTGAGTCAGGCGGGCGAAGCCAAAGGATACTATTTTCTGAGGTTTCAGCCCGCAGAACCTTATAATGCCTCGTTTTGGCGATTCGAAAACTTTACCAACCTTATCAGGAATCTGCCGCCCGATATGGTTTTGCGCAACACCCGCAGCCGCAATTATCGCTACCGGATGACCGAACCCGACCTGCGCATTACACTGCAGTTCTTTGCAGGTCAGATTATACGAACAGGCGATAAATACATCTATTCTGCCGAAGCATTCAGGCCGCAGTACCGCCTCGAGACCCGTATGGATTATGACTTTTATGGCCGTCTTGTGCCTTATACTTACAGTGTTTTCGAGGGGTATCAGGTTTTTGCCGGGCTGGCCGCAGCCTTCAGTCGCGAAGGCCACCTCGAATGGAGCACCAGCCTCGAGCTGCGTCAGCTTGTGTTGCCTGCGGCCCGCAGTATGGTTAGTGTGAGTGCTGACAACGGAACATTGGTCATGGCAAGCATCCAGCAGTCAGTTTTAACCAGCAAAATCACCGACAGTAACGGGCAGCAGCTTGGACAACCGGAACAAGCGCGTATCGAACCGGTGTTTGCCGCCGATCGAATTCTGGAAGAACGCTATAGCAACTTAAAACACTGGTATTCAAATTACTATCTCGCCACAGGCTATCAGCGTATCAACAACAATAAACTTAGGACCAACAACCCCAGAACCGTTTTTTACCTTCAGAAACTTATTCTCGAATAGTTTGTCGTATGGCGGTGCAACCTGTAAATTACCCTTTTCATCAATAGGCCTATAAACTTGCAGAGTGAAATTAACCTGCTGGTGAGTCACTCTCCTGTTGCAATTTATACTGCGTACCACAACTTTGAAACGCTAAATGACAGATATTTTTTACAGAGCTGTAAGTCGTTTAGGCTATCTGATGAGGAAGAAAGGTCTTCACGATCTTCACTCGCCATTTGTTTACGACTTTGCCTCGAACGTGATTTTCGATAAAAAGAGTTACGCAGCATACGAGGTCCTAATGCGAGCCAGACGTATTATGCTCCACAACCGCAACCTCATCGAAACGGTGGACTTTGGTTCCGAGGCCGGTGAGAGCGAGTTTAAGACTTATCGCATCAGGATTAACAAGCTGGCCAAAAAAAGAATAGGACCAAAAAAAGATGTAGCGCTGCTTTTCAGAATTGCGCAATACTATCGACCTGAGCACATACTCGAATTTGGCACATCAACCGGACTGAGCAGCCTGGCAATAGCCCTTTCTCATCCCAAAGCAAGCCTGACTACCATGGAGGGATGTGCTTCGGTAGCATCAGTGGCGCAATCCGTATTTGACCGAATGGATGCGAAAAACATCCATATCGAAATAGGCAACTTCAACCATATCCTACCGGATGTTTTATCGAAAATGCCAAGCCTCGACATGGTCTTCTTTGATGGCAATCATCGTAAACTACCAACTATCAACTATTTTCATCATTGCCTGACGAAAGCACACCCCGGAAGCATTTTCGTTTTCGACGATATCCGATGGTCGGCCGAAATGTACGAAGCCTGGGAGGAAATTGCCAATTCCAAAGAAGTGAGCGTCAGCATTGAACTAAGCAGGATGGGAATTGTTTTTTTCAGGCAAGGCATCGAAAAGCAGCATTTTGTGCTGGGTTAGGGCTATCTTTGCCGAGGTGCTAAAAAATTCAGGATTATGCCGGAAGAGGTAATCAGGTTAAATGGAATTACGCGTCATTACAAGGTAGGCACGGAGGTCGTAAAAGCCCTTCGGGGAATCGATCTGGAGATCAAGCGGAATGAATATGTAGCCCTTATGGGCCCTTCAGGCTCCGGCAAATCAACGCTCATGAATCTTATCGGCTGTCTCGACACCCCAACCTCGGGAAGTTACTGGCTGAACGGCAAGGACGTTAGCGGACTGAACGACAACGAATTGGCCGAGATACGAAATAAAGAAATAGGATTTATTTTTCAAACCTTCAACCTGCTGCCGCGGTCGACTGCGCTCGAGAATGTGATGTTACCACTCGTTTACGCCGGGGTAAATAAAGCCGGCCGAAAGGAGATGGCCGAGAAAGTGCTGGCCGATGTGCAGCTGGCCGATCGTATGCACCACAAACCCAACGAGCTTTCGGGTGGGCAGCGACAAAGGGTAGCCATTGCAAGGGCACTTGTCAATCAGCCGTCTATCCTGCTTGCCGACGAGCCTACCGGCAACCTCGACAGCAAAACCTCCATTGAAATCATGGCGTTGCTGGAAGAGATTCACAAAAAGGGCAACACAATAATACTCGTTACGCACGAAGAGGACATTGCAAAACATGCACACCGGATTGTGCGCCTGCGCGACGGCAATATCGAAACCGATGAGCTGAACGCCGACATCAGCAGAGTCAGAAAATAATCAGCGCTCATCGGAACTTTTTGCTGCTGTAGTTGTTCAAGGAACAATCGATTTAGCTATGAAGATTTACACCAAAACTGGCGACAAAGGTCAGACCTCACTCATTGGTGGCACACGCGTACCCAAGCACCACGAACGCATAGAGGCCTATGGAACGGTTGACGAGCTCAATGCTTTCATCGGGCTTTTGCGCGATCACCTGGAAACGGACGACGACAACAGAAAGCATTTGCTTGATATTCAGGAAAAATTATTTCGCATCGAAGCCCATCTGGCCGAAGACCCTGCAGGTGTTAAAACCAGAATGATGCCCGAGCTGGAAGAAGCCGACGTGCTATTTTTGGAAACGGAGATGGACAGAATAAATGGCCTGTTGCCCGAACTCAACCATTTTATTCTTCCGGGAGGTCACAAAGTGGTTTCATACTGCCACGTGGCGCGCACGGTTTGCCGCAGGGCCGAGCGCATTTGCACCCGGCTTTCGACAAACCATCAGGTGGATGAGCTTGACCTGAGGTATCTGAACCGGCTTTCGGACTACTTCTTTATGCTGGGCCGTTATTATACCCAACACTACAAGGCCGAAGAAATAATCTGGAAAACAAAAGATTAGGAAGCCTCTCACAAAGATGTGGCAGGCCTTGACAAGCCACTAAAAAAATATACTTTTGCAAAAATTTTCATCAAAACCCCTAAGCGATGTACTGGACATTAGAATTAGCTTCTAAACTGGAGGACGCTCCCTGGCCCGCAACCAAAGAGGAGCTGTTGGAGTGGGCCATTCGCACTGGTGTGCCCAAGGAAGTCATCGAAAATCTCGAGGAAATAGAGGATGAGGGTGAAGTATATGAAGGCATTGAAGACATCTGGCCCGACTATCCCACCAAAGAAGACTTTTTCTTCCACGAAGACGAATACTAAAAAAGAAACCGGCCAGCGCCGGTTTTTTTATGCCCTGAAGAAACTAAAGTTCACCTTGCTGTAGTTTCGGTGGTCGAAAAAGCTATCCATCCTGCTAAAATCAATACTTTTTGGGTGTTCAATAATAAGTAGCCCCCCTTCGGCCAGCAGTTTTCGCTGAATAATTTCGGCCGGAAGCTGCATAAAGCGTTCCTGAGCCATATCGTAAGGCGGATCGGCAAAAATCAGGTGAAAGGGTTGCATGGGTTGCTGCAAAAATCTGAACACATCTGCCCTTATTACCCTGAGCTCGGGCATGACAAAACTTTGCGCGGTAGATGCAATAAATTTTGCACATCGCGGATTGTCGTCAACTGCCGTAACAGCGGCGCAGCCGCGGGAGACCAGTTCGTATGAGATGCTACCTGTGCCGGAAAAAAGGTCCAACGCCCTAATTCCTTCAAAACCAATCAAATTGTCTAGGATGTTGAAGAGGCTTTCTTTGGCCAGATCAGTAGTTGGTCGAACAGGTAAGCCTGAAGGCACCTGAATGATACGGCGCTGGAAACGCCCTCTTATAATGCGCATTGCAAGGCTGAAAAAATCAGGTGATGTTGATGAAACTGCACATCCTCAAGTACATAGCTGTATTCGAAAGCCGGGTTTGGAGCGGCAAAGCGAACATTGCGTATATACTTCCAGATGGCCTCGTAAACAGGATGATCGATGGTGATATTGCCCAGCAGTGTAAGGTTGACCGTTTCGGGATTGAGCCCCTGCTGGTCGAAGGCAAATAAGAGGAAATAAAGAAAGTCCTCCGGATTTCTGGCCTTGAAGTTGTTGTAGAACAGAAGCTTATCTGCAGCAATCACAGTGAGGTCAAAACTGTTTCCACGAAGGTAGACAAAAGCAGCGGGCTCGGCAGATTGGTTACGATTGGCAACCAGCAACGACTCTATGAGCGCAGAGGTAAGATGAACCACTCTGGCATTGGCCCATATTTCCTTAATCTTTTGAATCAGATTATTTGCAAGATAGTACACGTTCCAGGCGCCGGCAGTTTTCAGTTCATCAGCAGCCACCCGCGAACCATCCTTGAACTGTTGCAAAAAAGCAAGATAAACGGCTCTTTCCTTATCATCGTATAGCGGAGCGGGAACGAGAGCATTATAGGTGTGATCGATAAGCACGAGCACCGATTGAAAGGGATACGAAAGCCAGGCTTTTTGAATTATGGCCTCATCGAGGGCCGAGGCTAATCTCACATCGGTGTCTGCCTTGATAAATGTCCAGGTTTCAAGGGCCAGATAGCGTTGTTTGTCGTTGCCAAACAGGGCATAAGAAAGACCATCCGCACCAATACGGATGGTCAGATGATACTGTCGTGTATGGTCTTCACGGAAGGCCTTATCGAACCTGCTGAGCGTAGGTCTTGCCGCGATGAACATAGGCCTTGGGCTTATTCCCAGTTGCCGTTGACGGTAGGCTCCGTGAGCGAACCTACTTTGAGGCCGGGGAATCTGTCGAGTGCCTTATCGGCGGCAATCAGGTTAAGTACACGTTGCTGGTCGAGACCTTTTAGGTAGGTTTCGTAAAGTACTTTAGCCTCAAATACACTCACCTTAACACCACCACGTTCAATTTCGCCGGCATCCATGTCGAACTTGGCGCCATCAGTAAATGGCACAACCGAAAGTTGTTTGATGTCGAAATGACGACGCTTGCCAAACAAGGAATCAAACACTTTGATATAGCCAAGCGTGTCGGAGATTGTGAGGGTAAAAGTTGTATCGTTTGGATCGGGAATAATCCTGACAACGGGGATTTCTCCGGTGGCGGCAAAAGCAATCAGCGAGTCGAAGCTGGAGGTGTAAACCCCTTTTGCATTCTTGTAATAAGTCTGCAAATCGCGGATGTCCTTAAGGTTTTGGATGATTTCAACATCGCGGTGCTTTTTCTCTTTCAGGAATTCAATGGGCTGCATGATGCTGTCATAAACCAGATATGCCAGCACTACGATTGCTACAGCAAGAATGACTTTTAATATGTTAAGCTTCATAACATTTGGTTTTCTCTCGCAAAAGTAGGTTTTTTCGCTAAACTTTTGCTCAGATTAAAAACTTATTTGCTCAAAGAGGTATCGAATTTACTTTTTAAATAATTGTTCCAGAATAGGAAGCAAGAGTCTGGGTTTAACCGGTTTTGCCACATAGCCGTCGCAGCCTGCTTCGAAGCAGGCATCTTTTTCATTTGCCATAGCATAGGCTGTATGAGCGATGATTTTAAGTGCCGGCCTGAACGTTTTGATCTGCCTGGTGGCTTCAAGTCCGTTCATCTTCGGCAGCTGAATATCCATGAGCACCAGATCGATATCATTTTCATCGAAGCAGGTTTTTACAGCATCCTCGCCTGTCGCCACATGATGAACAACAGCCCCTGCACCTTGCAGGATAATGCGTAAAAGCTCGGTATTCGACTCAACGTCTTCCACAATCAGCACTTTCTTTCCTGCCAGTTTACCTGTGTAACGAAGTGAGGGTCCCTTTTGAGGTTCACTTGTATCATTCTGAATTTGTGCTTCGAAGAACAGTTCCACTTTTGTGCCTTTGCCGGGTTTGGAGCTTAGCTTCAGCCTGGCATTCATCTTTTCGACCAATAGGCTGACGATGCTAAGTCCTAGGCCAGCTCCTGAACCCTTGCCCTGATGTTCGGACAAACGAACAAAGGGGTCGAATACACTTTTTTGCATCTCTTCCGGTATTCCTGAGCCGGTATCCTCAATAAAGACATTGATCTGTCTGCCTTCGGCAGTATTCTTAACATTGAAGCCCACTATGATATGTCCCTTTTGGGTAAAACGTACTGCATTATCGCCAAGGTTGTCGAGTATTTGTTGCCAGCGCACCTCATCCCCATAGATGATGCAGGGCGAATCGGGTATGTTCAGTTTTACTTCAATGTTATGTTTTCCAAGCTCCAATGCCTTGTTCAACAGGCGGGTGTGAAGATTCACAAATAGCTCCCTGAAATCGAAAGCTTCGACAAGGATTTCAGGATTGCCCGACTCGAGAGAAGAAAATAGAAGCAGATCGTCCATGAGCTTGAGCAAAACATTGCCATTACGCTGGATGATGCGCGAATATTGTCGCCTTTTCGCCTGCTCGAGATCTTCTGAGGCCAAAATATCACTGAA
>JAJTAY010000004.1 GCA_021287165.1 Bacteroidia bacterium
ATCCTTGCCAACAGCAAGAAGGAAAAGCTTGCCGAGTTTCTCGTTGGTGCAGAACAGAATTTCACGATTGTTTTTCCGCCCGACTTCAACCCGGGGCAGACACAGGTAGCCGGAAGCACAGAGAACATCCTGTTCTTCGAGCACCTCAACCGCCTGAGCAGCACGATGTCAACCTTACAGGAACTTAGCCGCAAGGCCGATTCACTTCCTCAGAACGACCCGCAGCGCGAGACCATCCAAAAACAACTAAAAGCCGTGCAGCAGGGAGCCGATGCTTACCGCGACCGTCTTATTGCCGAAAACCCCAATTCGCTGCTGGCCAGCATTCTAAGGGCGATGAAAGAGCCTGAGGTTCCCGAAGAAATCAGGGATAATCGCGACCTTGCCTACCGATATTACAAAGACAACTACTGGAATTTTTTCGACCTGTCCGACGACCGGCTCATCCGCACGCCCTTACTCCCACGTAAGCTGGAGCAATACATGGAGCAGCTTGTTCCCCCTTCGCCCGACTCGGTAGTTAAAGCAATGGATTTCCTTTTGGGCCGCGCCCGTGGCGCTCAGGAGATCACCGACTTCCTGGCCTGGCACTTTCTTTCGGAATATCAGCAGCCAAAGCTTATGGGCATGGACAAGGCCTTTGTTTATGTTGCCGACAACTATTTTCTCAAAGGCAAAGTAAGCGGCCTAACGCCCTCGGTAAGGGAGAAGATTCAGGAAAGAGCCGATCGCATGCGTCCTACCCTTCTGGGCAATCAGGCGCCCGATATGTGGCTGATCGATACCACCGGAGCTTATCGCTCTTTCAGGGAGCTTAAATCGGAGTACATCGTTATCATTTTCTGGGATCAGACCTGCAGCCATTGTAAAAAAGAGATGGAGGATCTCTTCAACTTATACAAAAACAAAAAAACCGACTTTGAGGTCTTTGCTGTGAACACCACCAACGATTTTGACGGATGGAAGCATTACCTCAACGAGAAAAAATATCCCTGGCTGAATGTGAACGGCACAAAGAGCTTTACCCCCGACTTTCATCAACTCTACGACATCTACAGCGTTCCGGTCATTTACATCCTCAACCGCGATCGAAAAATCATCGGCAAACGCATTGCCGCTCAATATATTGAGCAAATCATCGCCAATAGCGAAATTTGAGCTGGCAGTAAGTTTACAATTTTAAGAATTTCTTCACGTTTTTGGAAACGTGTGTAATTATAAAACCGAGGGCTGATAAGTTGAGGATTTATTCCGGCAGGTGGTTATTTTGGTTTGCAGTGATAATAATTTCACATACTACTGCCAACCTTTTCGCACAGCCATTGGTGCCGCACAAGTTGTATTATCCGCCAGGTTTCAGGATGACAATCGGTTTTGGACCAACCACAAACTTCACTGACATCAAGAAATTTCCGGTTTTCAATTCCGCTAAGCCCTTCAACGAATGGCGCGGTGTTGCTCAGGCCACACTGGAATACGAGGCCACATCCTATCTCAATATCCGCGCTCACCTTTCCTATGCCCAGATTGCAGGTGCACGCAACAACCTGATGTTTCAGGCCGATCTTGTGGAAGCAAGCACAACAATCAATATTAACCCATTACTGCTTTTTGGGTATTATGACGGAAGTCAGCGTTGGTTTCCCAGTATTATTGCAGGCGTCGGCATTGCACACTATAATTCCGTCCTGACCGATCACAAAAATAATCAGGTTGCTTCGCGGGGTTTTGGCAAGGGTGGCGGCATGTTTGGAATGGTCATCGAAGGCGTTGCCATTGGCGGCCTTGGCATCAGTTATGCCCTTGACGAACACTGGAGTCTGCGCCTGGAGCTGGCAAACCGGTGGATGAGCGAAGACAACCTCGACTCCTACATCAGCAGGTCGCCCTATGATTTTTACAACTTTGCGATCCTTTCGGTGGGTTACAAATTCTTCCGAAAAAACCAGTATCCCATCATCAGCACCCTGCCTCCAGCCCGCAGATACTAAAAAAGCGCCTTTCAAGGCGCTCGTTTTGTGGGCATTACTGGACTCGAACCAGTGACTTCCACCCTGTCAAGGTGACACTCTGAACCAACTGAGTTAAATGCCCAAAGGGAGTGCAAATTTAGGAATATAAACGCTCATGTCAAGCGTTCCGGGGCTTTTCAGTAAATTTGGAGCTTAATGTAAGTAACACAGTCATGCAAAATCACCGCTTATTGCTCGTCCTGACCGCCATTCTATTGTCCACATTTTTCCTTAATGCTCAGGACCAGGCGAAAGACATCCGCATTGAGGATATATGGGGAAGCCGGAAGTTCAGTTCGGAGAGTGTGTCGGGAGTGCGCCCATTAAAGGACGGAAAAACCTATGCCACCATCGAAAAAGGAAGTTTGAATGTTTACGATTACGCCGATGGCCGGCTTGTGAAAACCCTTGTATCGGCTGAAGAGCTCATTGCGCCCGACAGCTCAAGGATTGCACTGTCATCTTACGAGCTCAGCGAGGATGAAAATCTGCTCCTGATTCCCACTGAAACCGAGCAGATATACCGGCACTCTACCCGCTCCAATTTCTACATTTTCGACCTCCGCAACAAAATGCTCACCCCTTTGAGCACCAAGGGCAAACAACAACTGGCTACTTTTTCGCCCGACGGCGCGATGGTAGCTTTTGTGCGCGACAATAACATTTTTGTGCGCGATTTTTCTGACGGATCAGAGCAGCAAATCACAACCGACGGAAAGGTAAACCAAATCATCAACGGCACCACCGACTGGGTTTACGAAGAGGAATTCAGCTTTACACAGGCATTTTTCTGGTCGCCCGACAGCCGGCGAATCGCTTTTCTGCGCTTTGACGAAAGCAATGTCCGTGAATTTAATATGGTTTACTACAACGATTTGTACCCAGAACTTTATACCTACAAATACCCTAAAGCCGGCGAAGACAATTCCGTTGTTACTGTTCATATTTGGGACAAGCAAACCGGAAAAACACTGAAAATCGATACGGGCAGCGAAACAGACATTTACATCCCGCGTATTGGTTGGACCAAAGATCCCAATCTGCTCAGCATTCAAAGACTCAATCGCCTGCAAAATCAGCTCGAGATTTTACTTGCCGAAGCGTCGACAGGCCGCCTCCGCACGCTTTATGAGGAACGTAACCAGTATTACGTTGATATTACCGACGACCTCACTTTTCTGCCCGACGGCAAGCACTTTGTCATCACCAGCGAACGCGACGGATTCAACCATCTCTATCTCTACGATATGAATGGTCGCCTGGTTCGTCAATTGACCAAAGGACGCTGGGATGTCACCAAATTCTACGGCTACAGTAGCCGCTACAAAAGATTCTATTTTCAGGCTGCAGCCGTTTCAGCCACCGAAAGGCAAATCTACAGTGTGGATATGAAAGGCAAGCTAAGTCCGCTCGTACTCAGCTCAGGCCATAACAATGCCTTTTTCAGCAACGATTTCAGCTATTTCATTCATAGCCATTCCACAATCAACCAACCACCGGTATTCAGTATGAGAAACAATACCGGCAAGGAGCTACGTGTTTTACGCGACAATAGTCGCCTTCGGTCAACGATGAAAGAATATGGCTGGCAGGATTTTCAGTTTTTCACCATCGACGACCCTTCAATTCTTTTGCCCGACGGCAGCAATGTAAATCTCAATGCCTGGATGCTCAGGCCACAAGGTTTTGACCCGATGAAAAAATATCCGGTACTCATATATATATATGGTGGTCCCGGTGCGCAGACAGTGAACAACAGCTGGAGCGGCGGAAACAACTGGTGGTTTCAGATGCTTGCCAATAGCGGATTTATTGTCGTTTCGGTCGATAACAGAGGAACCGGCGCCCGTGGTGAGGCATTTAAAAAGATGACTTATCTGCAGCTAGGCAAATATGAAACCGAAGACCTGATAACGACTGCCAAATATTTATCCGGCCTGAATTTTGTCGATGCCGGCAATGTAGGCGTGTTTGGCTGGAGCTATGGCGGCTATATGTCGAGTCTGGGAATCACCAAAGGGGCTGATGTGTTCAAGTCGGCCATTGCCGTGGCACCCGTGACCAACTGGCGCTATTACGACAATATTTACACCGAGCGCTATATGCGCAAACCACAGGACAATGCCGAAGGGTACGACCAAAACTCCCCTATCAACCATGTCGCGGCCATCAAAGGAAACTACCTGCTGGTTCACGGAAGTGCCGACGACAATGTTCATTATCAGAACGCCATGGAGATGATCAATGCGCTTGTGGCCGCCAACAAGCAGTTCGAACTGATGATTTACCCCAACCGCAACCATGGAATTTTTGGCGGCAACACCAGAATACATTTATATAATCTCATGACCGATTTTCTGAAACGAACATTATCAAAAGAATAAATGCACCGGGGTTTTGCGTCATTGAAAAATTTTCATACCTTTGCCGCCCGATTAAACACTCCTGATTATTAACTTTTTAAAAGAAAGAGAGCGTATTTAACATGATTATTGTTCCTGTAAAAGAAGGCGAAAGCATCGACCGCGCGCTGAAAAAGTACAAGAGAAAATTTGAGAAAACCGGCGTAATGCGTGAACTGCGCAGCCGTCAGAAGTTTACCAAACCCTCTGTGATCCAGCGCGAGCAAAAGCTCAAGGCCATCTACGTACAGCAGCTTCGCCAGCAGTCGGAATCCTGACCCACGGCGGTTTTTTTAAAACAAGAATCATCGAAAACTTTGATGTTGGTTAGTTTTGTGCTAACTTTACATCAAAGTTTTTTGCTTTTATGACTCCCGAGGACTTCATCACCTACTTACGACACGAAAAACGCGCTTCCGAGAATACCATAACTGCCTATAGCACTGACCTTTTACAATTCTCTGCCTTTTGTGCCGGCCGTTTTGATCTGGCCAATATCAGCAATGCACAAACGATTATGGTACGCGAGTGGCTGGCCCAGCTTAAAAGCGACGGAACCGACAACAGGTCGATAAACCGAAAACTATCATCGTTAAGGTCATTTTATAAGTATTGCCAGCGTTTGGATGCTTCAGTTTCCAATCCGGCAACAGGAGTTAGCGCGCTCAAAACAAAAAAACGCACTGCGCTTTTTGTACCTGAAAGCGATATGGCAAAACACTCCCTCGCTACCCCCGATGACTTCATAGCCCTAAGAAATCTACTCATTGTCGAGCTTCTTTATCAAACCGGGATGCGAAGGGCCGAACTGCGGTCGCTGTCTCCCGAAAAATTCGATTTTAACCGGCTTTCTGTAAAGATTACCGGAAAAGGCAACAAGCAGCGACTCGTACCGCTCACGCCATCCATTGCCGAGCTTGTCAGTTTTTACATAAAAGAAAAGGAGGCCCGTTTTCCGGGCAACCCGTATTTTCTGGTATCGAAAGCCGGCAAACCGATTTCGTTTACTACGATACACAATACTGTCAGTCAGGAGCTTGGCGGCATAACCACACTCGATAAGCGGAGTCCGCACGTTTTGCGTCATACCTTTGCTACGCATTTGCTGAACAATGGCGCCCCCCTCATGGCGGTGAAGGAGCTGTTGGGGCACACCTCGCTGGCAGCAACGCAGGTTTATACACACAACAGCATAGCACAACTCAAGAAAATTCATCAGCAGGCCCATCCAAAGGGCTGATTCGATAACCATTAGAAAAACAGGAGGTACTTATGAAAGTTAACATCAATGCCGTGCATTTCAAAGCCGACCAGAAGCTCGAGAACTTTATCACAAGCAAAATCGAAAAGCTGGTCAGCCGCTACACCGACATTCTCGGTGCCGAAGTAATGCTCAAGGTCGACAAGCCGGAAGCTCCGGTAAACAAGATTGCCGAAGTGAAGCTACTCATCAAGGGCAATGATCTTTTTGCCAGCAAACAATGCGATACCTTTGAGGAAGCCATAGATCAGGGATTGGACGCCTTAAAGAAGCAACTTGAGAAACACCGTGCCAAATTTATCAAGTAAGGTAGTTTTCAACGTTTTAAGCTTTTTTAGCTGCTTAGCATAATTTTTTTAATCAAACCTTTTGTCAGTTTAAAATATCTGTCTATTTTTGCAGACCCTTTTGAGAGGGTCTGCTTTTTTAAGCGAAAGTTCATTGCAGTAGCTGCCGGTGTAGCTCAGTTGGCCAGAGCAGCTGATTTGTAATCAGCTGGTCGGGGGTTCGAATCCCTCCACCGGCTCAAGTTCTTTAACGTATTGTAATCATTTTTGGGGGAGTACCAGAGCGGTCAAATGGGGCAGACTGTAAATCTGTTGGCGCAGCCTTCGGAGGTTCGAATCCTTCCTCCCCCACCGATGCGGGAATAGCTCATTTGGTAGAGCGACAGCCTTCCAAGCTGTAGGTGGCGGGTTCGAGCCCCGTTTCCCGCTCGAATGTAAAGCCGATGTAGCTCAGTGGTAGAGCGCTTCCTTGGTAAGGAAGAGGTCACGAGTTCAATCCTCGTCATTGGCTCAACTGATTTTTTAAAAACCTTTAATAATCAAATTTTAATATGGCTAAAGAAAAATTCACCAGGACGAAGCCACACGTTAACATTGGAACCATCGGTCACGTTGACCACGGTAAAACGACACTTACTGCCGCCATTACCCTGTGCTTGCAGGAAAAAGGTCTTGCGCAGTTTAAGTCGTTCGACTCTATTGATGCTGCTCCCGAGGAAAAAGAAAGGGGTATTACCATCAATACTGCCCACGTTGAATATGAGACCGAAAACCGTCACTATGCACACGTTGACTGCCCCGGTCACGCTGACTACGTAAAGAACATGGTAACCGGTGCCGCTCAGATGGACGGTGCCATCATCGTTGTTGCCGCTACCGACGGTCCTATGCCCCAGACCCGCGAGCACATTCTTCTCGCCCGTCAGGTAGGTGTACCGAAACTGGTTGTATTTATGAACAAGGTTGACCTTGTTGACGACGAAGAGCTGCTCGACCTCGTTGAAATGGAAGTTCGCGACCTTCTGAGCTTTTACAAATTCGAAGGTGACGAAACTCCTGTAATCCGCGGCTCGGCCCTCGGCGCACTCAACAAAGAGCCAAAGTGGGTTGAAAAGGTTTACGAACTGATGGATGCCTGCGACAACTGGATTCCGCTTCCGGTTCGCGACCAGGATAAGCCTTTCCTCATGCCTATCGAAGACGTATTCTCCATCACCGGCCGTGGTACTGTTGCCACAGGCAGGATCGAAACCGGTATCATCCACACTGGCGACCCGGTTGAAATCATCGGTATGGGTGCCGAAAAACTGAAGTCGGTTGTAACCGGTGTTGAAATGTTCCGCAAGATTCTCGACGAAGGTCAGGCTGGCGACAACGCAGGTCTGCTCCTCCGCGGTATCGACAAGGACGAAATTCGTCGCGGCATGGTTATCGTTGCTCCCAACTCGGTAAAACCTCACAAACACTTCAAAGCTGAGGTGTACATCCTGAAGAAAGAAGAAGGCGGACGTCATACTCCTTTCCACAACAAGTATCGTCCCCAGTTCTACTTCCGTACAACTGACGTTACCGGCGAAATCGTCCTGCCCAGCGGCATTGAGATGGTTATGCCCGGCGACAACCTCACCATCGAAGTTAACCTGATTGCCGACATCGCTATGGACAAAGGTCTTCGCTTCGCCATCCGCGAAGGCGGCCGTACCGTTGGTGCCGGTCAGGTAACCGAAATCCTCGACTAAGCGACAAAAAAGTGTTATTAAAGGTGCTCCCTACGGGGAGCCCTTTAATAGTTAAATATGGCGCATACGGGTGTAGCTCAATTGGTAGAGTAGTGGTCTCCAAAACCATTGGTTGTGGGTTCGAGTCCTACCACCCGTGCAAATTAAAAAATCATTGGTTAGATGTCGAAATTCAGCATTGTCAACTACGTTAAGGAAAGTTACACCGAACTGATGCAAAAGGTGTCCTGGCCTACATGGAGCGAGCTCCAAAGCAGTGCTATGGTGGTGTCCATTGCTTCCCTAATAATCGCTTTAGTCGTTTATCTGATGGACCTATCGTTCAGAACCGTATTGGAAAACTTTTACCGTTTGTTCTAATACGGATTTTGATCACATCCACCTATGAAGTGTTTTCCAATGTTATTCATTGACTTGCGATGAGCGAAGCTGCAGAAAAAAAGTGGTATGTCGTAAGGGCTATCAGCGGCAAAGAAAAGAAGGTAAAAGAATACCTTGAAAATGAAATTGCCCGCCTTGGCATACAGGAATTGATTTCGCAGGTGCTGATCCCTACAGAGAAGGTTTACCAAATCCGCAAGGGCAAAAAAATCAGTAAGGAACGGAATTATTTTCCGGGCTATGTGCTGATCGAAGCTCATCTGACGGGCGAAGTACCGCACATCATCAAGTCGATCCCTAATGTGCTGGGATTTCTGGGAACAAAAGGAGAACCCGACCCGCTGCGTCCTTCCGAAGTAAAACGGATATTGGGCAAGGTGGACGAGTTGTCCGAAATGGGCGAAGAGGCCAACATCCCCTTCATCATCGGCGAAACGGTTACCGTCACGGATGGTCCGTTCAACAGTTTCTCGGGCGTGATTGAGGAAATCAACGAAGAGAAGAAAAAGCTGAAGGTGATGGTTAAGATTTTTGGTCGCAAAACCCCTCTGGAACTCAGTTTCATGCAGGTAGAAAAAGAACATTAGAAAACATTCCTCCTTATTTATAACCTTTTAATAAGGATTCCAAAATGGCAAAAGAAGTAAGTGCATTAATTAAACTGCAGATCAAAGGAGGAGCCGCCAATCCTTCGCCACCCGTCGGTCCCGCACTGGGTTCGAAAGGTGTGAACATCATGGAGTTTTGCAAACAATTCAACGCCCGTACTCAGGATATGGCCGGCAAAATTGTGCCTGTCATCATCACTGTTTACAAGGACAAGTCGTTTGATTTCATTGTAAAAGCTCCACCGGTAGCCATCCAGATCATGGAAGCTGCAAACCTGAAAAAAGGTTCGGCCGAACCTAACCGTAACAAGGTTGGATCGATCAGCTGGGATCAGGTGCGCGCTATTGCCGAAAACAAGATGAAGGACCTCAACGCCTTCACCATCGAATCGGCCATGAGCATGGTAGCCGGCACCGCCCGCAGTATGGGTGTGAAGGTAACAGGCGACGCCCCATTCAACAAAAACTGATTCCAAAACAAAGGATGACGTTTTACGCATTTTGTAGAACACACAACAAAAAAGAGCAATGCCACACGTAAGCAAAAAAAAGAAAGAAGCTCTGGCCAAGTTCGACAAAAGCAAGATCTACTCCTTGACTGAAGCAGTTGATATCGTCAAAAAAATCACTTACACCACCTTTGATGCTTCCGTTGACCTCAACGTGAGATTAGGTGTTGACCCCCGCAAAGCCAATCAGATGGTTCGCGGCTCGGTTACACTGCCCCACGGTACCGGTCGTGTAAAGCGCGTTCTCGTGCTCTGCACCCCCGATAAGGAACAGGAAGCCACTGAAGCTGGTGCTGATTTCGTCGGTCTGGATGAGTACATCCAGAAGATCAAAGACGGCTGGACGGATATCGACGTGGTCATTACCACACCCAACGTTATGCCCAAAGTGGGAGCACTTGGACGCATCCTTGGTCCCCGCGGACTGATGCCCAACCCCAAGACAGGCACTGTGACGATGGAAGTTGGTAAAGCAGTGAAGGAAGTAAAAGCCGGTAAGATCGACTTCAAAGTCGATAAATACGGTATAGTTCATGCTGCTGTCGCCAAGGTCAGCTTCGAAAGCGACAAGATTGTCGAAAATGCCAAAGAGCTGTTGCAGACAATCAACAAGCTGAAACCTTCCGCTGCAAAGGGTACCTATGTGAAGAGCATTTATGTTTCGAGCACTATGAGCCCCGGTGTGCAGGTCGATCCTAAATCAGTAACCAACTAATCAACGAAAGGTAGTTATTGATATGAGAAGAGAAGATAAACTAACAATCATCGATTCGCTCACCGAACAGCTGAACGCCAATCCCAACTTCTACCTCACCGATATCGGAGAGCTGAACGCTGAGGCCACGGCAAGGCTGCGCCGCCTGTGTTTCACCCGCAATGTAAAGCTTATGGTTGTGAAAAACAGCCTGCTGCGCAAAGCTATGGAACGCTCGGGCAAGGATATGAGCGAAATCTACCCTGCTTTGAAGGGAGCCACTTCGATTATGTTTGCCGAGAGCAGCAATACTCCGGCCAAGCTGATCAAGGAGTTCCGCAAAAGCTCGGACAAACCCGTACTGAAGGGTGCCTATATTGAAGAGTCGGTTTACCTCGGCGACAATATGCTCGACACCCTTATCAACCTCAAATCGAAGAACGATCTGATCGGTGAAATCATCGGCCTGCTGCAATCGCCTGCACGCAATGTGATTGGCGCCCTGCAATCGGGCGGACAGAAGCTCTCCGGTATCGTTAAAACGCTTTCGGAAAAACCCGAATAAATTATTTTAAATCAACAAATTAGTAATCATCTTTAAAACGTTAATAAAATGGCAGATTTGAAAGCTTTTGCAGAACAACTGGTCAACCTGACGGTTAAGGAAGTCAACGAACTGGCCAAGATCCTCAAAGACGAATATGGTATTGAGCCTGCTGCAGCCGCAGTAGCCGTAGCCGCAGCTCCTGGTGCAGGTGCTGGTGCCGATGCTCCCGTTGTTGAGGAAAAGACCAGTTTCGACGTTATCCTGAAATCGGCCGGTGCCTCCAAACTGGCTGTTGTTAAGCTTGTTAAGGAACTCACCAGCCTCGGCCTGAAAGAAGCCAAAGAACTGGTTGACGCAGCTCCCAAAGCCCTCAAGGAAGGCGTTAGCAAAGACGAAGCCAATGCATTGAAATCTCAGTTGGAAGAAGCCGGTGCAGAGGTTGAAATTAAATAAGAAGGATACGATTTCTGCAAAAACCTGAGCCAAACGACCTCTATCTCAATATCTTATTGAGGTAGAGGTTTGCGGCATTTTTGCAAAGGGGAAAAAAAGTTCTTTTTATTTATTAAATCGTCTGGATTTCAGACCTAAAACCTTTACAACCTTGGCAGCTATTTCACCCGACCGTATCAGTTTCGCATCCACCAAATCAACGCTCGAATATCCGGACTTTCTCGATATCCAGCTGCAGTCGTTTCAAGATTTTTTTCAACTCGATACTAACCCCGAGAACAGAAAAAACGAAGGACTCTTCAGGGTATTCTCCGAGAATTTTCCCATATCGGATGCAAGAAACAATTTTGTTCTTGAATTTCTCGACTATTTTATCGACCCGCCCCGCTACACCATCGAAGAGTGTATTGAGCGTGGTCTCACCTACAGCGTTCCGCTGAAGGCAAAACTAAAACTTTACTGTACCGACCCGGAGCACGAAGATTTTGAAACCATCGTGCAGGACGTGTATTTGGGCATGATCCCCTATATGTCGCCCAAAGGCACCTTTATTATCAATGGTGCCGAACGCGTTGTGGTTTCTCAGCTGCACCGTTCGCCCGGTGTGTTTTTCGGACAGCACAAGCATGCAAACGGTACGACCCTCTTTTCCGCACGTATTATTCCTTTCAAAGGATCGTGGATGGAGTTTTCGACCGACATCAATAATGTGATGTATGCCTACATCGACCGTAAAAAGAAATTACCCGTAACCACCCTGCTCAGGGCCATCGGTTACGAAACAGATAAAGACATCCTCGAAATTTTCAATCTTGCGGAGGAAGTAAAAGTGAGCAAGGCAGGCCTCAAACGCGTGCTAGGCCGCAAACTTGCCGCAAGGGTTGTAAGATCGTGGATTGAAGATTTTGTGGATGAAGATACCGGCGAAGTAGTTTCGATCGAGCGTAATGAAGTGATCATCGAGCGCGAAACCATCCTTGACAACGATCATGTAGATTTGATCATCGACTCGGGTGTAAAGGCTATCCTGCTTCACCGCGAAGACTTCAACACCGCCGACTACGCCATCATTTTCAATACTCTGCAGAAAGACACTGCAAACTCGGAAAAGGAAGCCGTTGAGTACATCTACCGCCAGCTTCGCAATGCCGAGCCACCGGATGAAGAAACAGCGCGCGGCATTATCGACAAGCTTTTCTTCTCCGACAAACGCTACGACCTGGGCGAAGTTGGTCGTTACCGAATTAATACCAAACTCGGGCTGAAAACTCCCGATGATGTTAAGGTACTCACTAAAGAGGACATCATCTCGATTATCCGTTACCTTGTTGAGCTTGCCAATGGCAAGACCGAGGTGGACGACATCGACCACCTGAGCAACAGGCGTGTACGTACAGTCGGCGAACAACTTTATGCGCAATTTGGCGTAGGTCTGGCCCGTATGGCCCGCACCATCCGCGAGCGTATGAACGTACGCGACAACGAGGTGTTTACGCCAACTGATCTGATCAACGCCAAAACGCTTTCGTCAGTTATCAACTCCTTCTTCGGAACCAACCAGCTTTCGCAGTTCATGGATCAAACCAATCCGCTGTCGGAAGTTACGCACAAGCGCAGGATTTCGGCGCTTGGACCTGGTGGTCTGTCGAGAGAGCGCGCTGGTTTTGAGGTTCGCGACGTGCACTATACCCATTACGGTAGGTTGTGCACCATCGAGACTCCGGAAGGCCCGAATATCGGTCTCATTTCTTCGCTCTGCGTATACGCCAAAATCAATAAACTGGGCTTCATCGAAACACCTTACCGCGTAATCAAAAATGGCAACATCGACCTTGAGGCTCCTCCGGTATATTTGAGCGCTGAAGAAGAGGAAAATAAAATCATCGCTCAGGCAACTACCGAACAGGACGAAAAAGGGGTGATACTCAATGAGCGCGTTAAAGTGCGCTATATGGCCGACTACCCGATTATCGAAAAAGATAAGGTCGACCTGATCGACGTTGCGCCCAATCAGATTGCTTCCATCGCCGCTTCGCTTATCCCCTTCCTCGAGCACGACGATGCCAACCGTGCACTCATGGGATCGAACATGATGCGTCAGGCTGTGCCACTCATGCAGCCCGAAGCTCCCATCGTAGGCACAGGTATCGAGCGTTCGGTGGCCAAAGACTCGCGCGTGCTCATCCACGCCGAAGGTAATGGTGAGGTGATCTTCGTTGACGCAAAGAAGATCATGATCCGCTACGAACGCACAGAAGACGACAAGCTGCTAAGCTTCGACGAGGATGTAAAAACCTATTACCTGACCAAATACGTCAGAACCAATCAGAACACCAGCGTTACCTTAAAACCCATTGTAAAACGTGGTCAGAAAGTGACTACCGGACAGGTTTTATGTGAAGGCTACGGCACACAAAACGGCGAACTCGCTATTGGTCGCAACCTGATGGTTGCATTCATGCCTTGGAAAGGTTACAACTTTGAGGATGCCATCGTAGTTTCGGAACGCATAGTTAAAGAAGACATCTTCACCTCGATTCATATCGAGGAGTTTTCGCTCGAAGTGCGCGATACAAAACGTGGTATTGAGGAGCTGACAAACGATATCCCCAATGTAAGCGCAGAAGCAACCAAGGATCTGGACGAAAACGGTCTGATCCGCATCGGTGCCGAAGTGAACGAAGGTGATATCCTAATCGGCAAAATCACTCCCAAGGGTGAAACAGATCCAACACCCGAGGAAAAACTCCTTAGAGCCATCTTCGGCGACAAAGCCGGCGACGTTAAAAACGCTTCGCTCAAGGCACCACCGTCGATGAAAGGTGTGGTGATCGATAAGAAACTCTTCTCCAGAGTAATTAAAGATCGTAAATCTCGCACCCGCGACAAGGATATTCTTCAGGAGCTCGATCACGATTTCAATCAGCAGGCCAATGAACTCAAGAATCGTCTGATTGACAAGCTGACTGTGCTGCTAAATGGTAAATCGTCGAACAATGTGACAAACAATTTCAGGGAACTGGTTATCCCCAAGAAAACCAAGTTTACCCAGAAGATGTTGCAGTCGATTGATTTCCAGAATATTAATCCTAACGGCTGGACCAGCGATGAAGAGCTGAACCAGAAAGTAAACCAGCTGCTGCACAACTACAATATCAAATACAAGGAAATCTTTGGGGTTTATAACCGCAAGAAATTCATTGCCGCTGTGGGCGACGAACTCCCCAACGGAATTGTGCAGCTCGCAAAGGTTTACGTAGCCAAGAAGCGCAAGCTTAATATCGGCGACAAGATGGCAGGCCGTCACGGAAACAAGGGTATCGTTGCCAGAATCGTGCGTGAAGAAGACATGCCTTTCCTCGAAGATGGCACACCGGTCGACATTGTTCTCAACCCGCTTGGTGTGCCTTCGCGTATGAACCTCGGGCAGATTTATGAGACCGTTTTAGGTTGGGCAGGCAAGAAGCTTGGTGTCAAGTTTGCCACGCCCATTTTCGATGGCGCCAATATCGACGAGATCAACGAATACATGCGTAAGGCAGGCTTGCCCGAAAATGGTTCGGTTTATCTCTACGACGGCGGCACGGGTGAGCGTTTCAACCAGCCTGCAACCGTTGGTTACATCTATATGCTCAAGCTGCATCATATGGTTGACGACAAGATGCACGCACGCTCCATCGGACCTTACTCGCTCATCACACAGCAGCCTCTTGGAGGTAAAGCACAGTTTGGTGGTCAGCGCTTCGGGGAAATGGAAGTCTGGGCGCTCGAGGCCTTTGGTGCGAGCAATATCCTGCAAGAAATTCTCACCGTTAAGTCGGACGACGTAGTAGGTCGTGCAAAAGCCTATGAAGCCATCGTTAAAGGCGAGAATATGCCCAATCCCGGTGTTCCGGAATCGTTCAACGTTTTGGTTCACGAACTACGCGGCTTAGGCCTTGAAGTATCATTCGATTAATGAAGGGCATGTGGCGGCAGAACTGATAGTTCTGCTGCCGCTGTCAATTTAAATAAATAATAATCAATAACATGGCCTTCAGAAAAGACAACACGATAAATAACAACTTCTCGAAAATAACCATCAGTCTTGCTTCGCCCGAGTCGATTCTTGAGCGCTCAAGCGGTGAAGTGCTGAAACCCGAGACGATCAATTACCGCACATACAAACCCGAACGCGACGGCCTTTTCTGCGAACGCATTTTTGGCCCGGTAAAAGACTGGGAATGCCATTGCGGTAAATACAAGCGCATTCGCTACAAAGGCATCATCTGCGACCGCTGCGGTGTGGAAGTAACTGAAAAAAAGGTTCGCCGTGAACGCATGGGACACATTCAGCTGGTGGTTCCTGTGGCACATATTTGGTTTTTCCGCTCCTTGCCCAACAAGATTGGCGCGCTGCTGGGTATGCCCACCAAAAAGCTCGACATGATTATTTATTACGAGCGTTATGTGGTGATTCAGCCCGGCATCAAAAAAGGACAGCTCGAAACAATGGACCTGCTCACCGAAGAGGAATATTTGGACATTGTTGACAGCCTTCCCGCTGATAATCAGCATCTTCCGGAAAGCGATCCCAATAAGTTTATTGCAAAGATGGGCGCAGAAGCCATGCATGACCTGCTGGCACGGCTCGATCTGGATCAGGTTTCCTACGAACTGCGTCACAAAGCTAACAGCGAAACCTCGCAGCAACGTAAGCAGGAAGCTCTGAAACGCCTTCAGGTGTTTGAGGCTTTCCGTGATGCACGCAACCGGATTGAGAACAAGGCAGAATGGATGATCGTTAAGGTCGTGCCGGTAATTCCGCCCGAACTGCGTCCTCTGGTACCGCTTGATGGCGGCCGTTTTGCCACCTCAGACCTTAACGACCTTTACAGAAGGGTTATCATCCGCAATAACCGTCTCAAGCGACTTATCGAGATCAAGGCTCCCGATGTGATTATGCGTAACGAAAAGCGCATGCTTCAGGAAGCCGTCGACTCATTGTTCGACAACTCCCGTAAGGCCAGCGCCGTTAAGACTGAGTCGAATCGTCCGCTTAAATCGCTCAGCGACAGCCTCAAGGGCAAGCAGGGACGCTTCCGTCAAAACCTGCTCGGTAAACGCGTCGACTATTCAGGTCGTTCGGTAATCGTGGTTGGTCCCGAGCTCAACCTCAACGAATGCGGTATCCCGAAGGATATGGCTTCGGAGCTTTTCAAACCATTTATTATCCGTAAGATGCTCGAAAGGGGCATCGTTAAAACGGTAAAGTCAGCCAAGAAGATCGTAGATCGTAAGGACCCCGTGGTATGGGACATTCTGGAAAATATCCTCAAAGGTCATCCAGTGCTCCTAAACCGTGCCCCTACCCTTCACCGTCTTGGTATCCAGGCATTCCAGCCTAAACTGGTGGAAGGCAAAGCCATTCAACTTCACCCGCT
>JAJTAY010000025.1 GCA_021287165.1 Bacteroidia bacterium
TGCCCCAGCCGGCATTGAAATTAAGCTTGGTCAGTTGGTCCAGGTTCTGAAACAGCGGGTCGCTGAGGTCGCCATGCAGCCGGCTCAGATTGATGCTGTTCTGATACATCTGGCCGTTCATTCCAAAATGCAGAAACTGATTGTCGGCCATCTGCAGTTTGTAGGTTAAACTCATCGACCCCTTGAATCGCTCCAGAATGTCCACCCTGTCGAGGAACGCCTCAGCACCCAGATAAAGCCCGCCACCAATGCCCACATTGGCATTGAAACGCATGGTTTCGGGTGCGGGATTGATATTCACCCAATCCTTGCGATAGTTAAAGAAAAACTCCCCTGCGCTCCTTGCTCCGGCATATTGCGGGCCAATGCTATAAGGGTTTACGGTGTAGTGGTTCGACAGCGGAAACTGTTGCCCGTAGGCTGCAAAAGCCCCCGGCAACACTAAAAGCAAAACGAATATGAGCAGCTTTTTCATCGCAGGAGGGTTATTGTTCCTTTAAAGGTTTGACCACGGGCACCTTCAATCACATAGAAGTACGAGCCTTCGGGCAACGGATTACCATTGTAGGTGCCGCCCCAGTCGTTATTGTAGTTGGTCGATTCAAACACCTTAAGGCCGGAGCGGGAATAAATGCTAACCCTTGCCGGCCGTATGCTGTTGAGAATGTCTATTTTCCAAACATCATTGTGTCCGTCGCCGTTGGGTGTCAGAATATTTTGTGTTTTAAAGTCGGGATCGTAGTCAAATTCACTTTGTAAAATCACAAAATTTTGTTGGGTCATGCAGCCAAGCCTGTAGGCTTTTACGTTGTAGTTGCCAGCCAATGTGGTAGCATAGTTAAGGTTTTTAACCTGGTTGTTCCAGATGGCCGAGTCGAGGGTGCCTGTAACACGCAGCCTTACGGTATCGAAACGGTACTTGGTGTAAGGCGACTGAAACGGTTTCCCGTCCTGCAACTGAAGCGCAATGGCGGGCGGGTTGAGTACATTGATTTGTCGCGTTACCGAGTCGGTGCAACCGGCAGTGGTAGTCACCTTCAGCTTGGCCTGCACCTGACCCGGCTGGGTAAAGGTGTGGTCGGGGTGCTGAACAGTGTATTTGCTCTGACCGATGGTCCACGACCAGCTCTGGGGCAAGCCTACCTGCATGGTGGTTTGATCGGTAAAGCGCACCTGGCTTCCCGTGCATGCTGGTTTATTTACAAAGCGAACCACAGGAAAATCGCCAACCACTACAGGCAGATATACTGAATGCGGTGTAGCACTGTGTTTGGTGATTACTCTTATGCCTGCGAGCCGTTCACCCGGCGTGGGATAACGGAATTTTGCCGTTGCTCCGCTGCCATCGTCAAACTGAAGGTCGCCGTCCAAATCCCAGAGCACCGAAACAACGGTGTCGTTGGTCAGGATTTTAGCCGTGAACCGGGTGGTATCGCCAATACAGGTTTTGGTATACTCGAACGAAGGAGTGGTGGTGTAAACAACGTTAACCGTGGCCGAGGCCGTACTGGCACAGCCGTTTGCGCCCACTCCCCTCACCAGGTATACATTTTGTGGCAGGTAGGGTCTCACAAAATAAGTCGCTGTGTTTGGCCCATTTGTCCACGAATAGGTTTGGGCTCCAGAGGCAGTAAGCAGGACCGCCTCGCCGGGAAACAGGCTGGTTGTGGCGGGGTTTACAACCACATTGGGCAATGGCAACACATTTACCCTGATGGTATCGCGCTGGGTTTGTCCCTGAAAATTGGTTATGCTTACCCAAATGTCGGTGGTAACTGCAGGTTTGGCTACAATAAAGCGCGTGGTCTGGCCCGTGCTCCACAGGTAGCTGAATGCCAAAGGTGCTTCAATCACCGTGCTGTCGTTGCGGCAGATGTCGCGGTCAGGACCCAGAAAGCCGTTCTGCGCCAGTGCGTTGTTCAGGCCGGCCACCCAAATGACACCTGCCATCCAGATCAGGATAAATATCCGGCGTAATGATGGCTGCTTCATAAGCACAGTGTTCGTTTTAGCTTCATATAACCTGTAAAAATAGTGTCCTATTTCGTATCTGCCGCCTACTTTATCGAAAAAAAAGACTTCTATTCTTTTACCAGTAAATCAATTGTTTGGTTACGAAACCAAGGTCCAACAAAAATTTAATTATCCGACATCGCATGCCAATACGAATATTAGCGGCAATATGACGAAGTTATTAAGCAAGGAAGTTGCAGATTAACAATAATTTATGAAATAAAGACTAAACCACTTTCAATCCCGTATTTTTGCCTGAAACCCATAATGTCCCGTGATCATTTAAATGATTTAAGCTTGTTAAATTCTGAAGCTTGAAGAAATCAATCGTTGATCGTGGGGGAATCTTTTAAAAGGAAAGCCCTAAGAAATTGTGCTGATTAACCTTTCAATTAGCCGGTTTTATGCAAAAACCAGGCTCGTAATCAATTCCGTTTATTGCGCAAAGGCGACGGCGCAACGCTTCCTTTTCGCGGCTTTTCGGCAGAGCCAGGACATAATCCATTGCAACAAGGGCAAACGCGTTGACCGGATTTTTTTGCGCAATGCTCACGGCATTTTCTGCTACTTCGGCAAGGCCTTGCTCGCTATTACCATCCCAGCTTAGGTTGATCAGCATATTATCGCCGCCAAAGGCTGAATGGGTAACGCTGTTTCCGTCTTCGAGGTTCATACCGACGATGGAAGCGCCTGGCGTTTGAACCACCAGCGAAAGCGTATAAAACCTTAAATCGGGCGGCAAATGACCTGATAGGTTTATCGTCAGCATGGTGTTTTTCAGCGCGTAATTCACTTCAACACGCTGCTGCACCAACAGATAATTGAGAATCTCCTCTTCGCTTGCCACCCAGATGTCGTCGCGTCCCTTTTTTCCGTAAGTGCTTGCTATATAATCCCAGTCGCTGTAAAATTTTTCCTGTGGATAATCATCGATTATGCGATGGGTAAAAACCGGCATCCAGTAATGGGCTCCATTTGTGCTTCGCGCGCTGAGCTGATCGGCAAGCTGCTTCACATCCACGGTTTCGGCCAGCACCCTGTTCAGCTCGAGGGGTTTATCCCACGAAGAAAATCCGGCTACATTCATGCCCGTTTCCGGCATAATGGTCCAGGCACCCATCCTGAAGGCATAGCGGTATCCAAAACTGAAAGCCTCTGGCGAATATTCGGGCATTCCATTGGGATTGACAAGCACACGTGTCTTGACACCACCGGGTGTTGTGCCAGCCAGCATACGACGAATATAGCTCTCGTTGCGTTTTATGGAATAGGAAATTTCGTCGCGTCCCGTAGGGGCATCCGAAGTGAAACCGTGATTATAAATGCCGCAGCCATTGCGGTACATGGTGTCGAGCTGAGGCCAGGTGACCGTATTGTAGTGATTGCCGGGCCTGTGCATATCTTCCTTGTTGTAGGAACTAAACGAAAACAAAGCCGAACTGAGTTTGAAACTGACATCGTTGCCACAGCCATCGGTAAAATACAATCCGGGATAACGGCCTGAGGGGCTGTTGATGCCCGTGAAATAACGAAAACCGACCTTATACACATCTGCAATGCCGTCGTCGGCGTGAAAACTCATGGCAAAACGCTTGTTGTAGCGCAAGGGCGCTTTTTTTATGACAACTTCAGAGGGCGTTCCGCTCAGTTTTAATTGGATTTGCTTTACCCCGGGCGGATTAACATCACGTTGTGCATAAACCGGCAGACAGGCCAAAAGGCTCAGGAGCATAAAGATGGCAAAACGAATTGCTTGCATGAAATGGTGTCAGTCGGTTAGTCAAAATCTCTCGTAAGGAGCGTAGAGAGGCTGCAGTGGTGTTTTGTAGGGTTTGATTTTCACGGCGTTTCTGTCTTGCCCTTGATTGTTTCTCCTGTATTTTTCCTTAGGTTTCTTTTCTGTTTTTTGCTGGTCGCGGCGCAGCTTAGTGCTGTTGTTGTTTTGATAGTAGTTTTTTTTGCGGTCGTAACGGATGCCGTTGCTCCTCGTCTCACCTGCCAGTGCCGGTCTGGTAAAGCCTATGCTGATTTCATGACTACCGCCCGAGCCGAGGTTGATACCACCGATACCGGCTTCGTAGGTGTAATGAAATACGGTACGGTCGAAAATGCGCCCACCAACGCTCAGGCCAAACAAACCGGTGGTGCGGTAGAGGGCACCGAGCCACAATCGCCGGTCGTAGCTGAACATCATTGAAAAATCGAACGTTGAGGGCTGGTTGATGGTTTTGCGGTAAAGAAGCGTTGGGCAAAACTCCCAATATCCGTCGATGTCGAACCGGTTGCCGGCAAAGGCATCCCAGGCGCGCTCGTAGGCAAAAAGACCCTCTGTACCGGCATAATATGCTTCACGGGTGCGAAGTACGAGCGGCGAGCCGCCACCTATGAAGAAATCATCGTACTGCCACATAAGCCCGAATGAGGCATTGAAATTGGTGTTGAGCAGACGGTCGAGGTCTCGCAATACAGGGTCTTGCAGGTCAACATTGGCTTTGTCGATGCGGATGAGGCTCTGAAACATATTCCCCCCCACACCAAGACTGAGGTACTGGTTATCACCGGTTTGCAACCGGTAGGTAAGGCTAAGGCCCGCCCTGAGCCTGTAGAAAATATCGGCCTGATCGCCCAGCAACGAACCTCCGATGTGCAGTCCTTCCACGATTCTGCGGTGTCCGTTCATCTGAATGGTAACCGGGCTTCCGGGAATACCCACCCAGTCGCGGCGGTAGTTCATAAAAAATGCCCTGTCGTAAGTGTGTCCGGCAAAAACGGGATTGAGCGAATACGGATTTATCAGATAATGCGAACCCAGGGGCTGCTGCTGTGCCTGAAAAGTGAGCGGCACCAGCATCAGAATCATTACGATATGTGTTCTCAGCCCTTTCATTTTCTACCTGATAATGCTTAATGGTCCTTTGATGACCACGCCATCCCTGCCTTCAATGATGTAGTAGTATGTACCTTCAGGCAAAGGATTGCCATTGTGATAGCCGTTCCAGTCGTTTTGGTAATTGCTGCTCTGATATACCAGGGCCCCGGTGCGGGTATAAACTGCCACCCTCGCCGGGCGCAAGGCTTCGTAATTGGTAATCACCCAAACATCATTGTAGCCGTCACCGTTGGGTGTAAACAGATTCATCATTCCGTCGGCTGGAGCAGTTCCGCCCTGCTGTTTCACTGTAAACTGACGTCGCACGGAGCAACCGTCCTTGTAAACGTCAACATAATAATTCCCCGCCGCATTCACGGCGTAGGTGGCAGATCGAACCGTTCCCTGCCAGACAAGACTGTCGCGGACACCCTCTATAGTGAAAATCAATTGTTTTCCTGCACCAATTGGAACTTCTGCACCGGGCTCCACCACCGCGCCGTCGGATAGTTTGAGCGTAAACACCGGCAAGGGGCTG
>JAJTAY010000033.1 GCA_021287165.1 Bacteroidia bacterium
AGATTTGCCGAGAGGGAGTCGGCTTTCGATTCGAGATTGTTTATTGAAAAATGCAATTGAATTACTGCGTTTTTCAACGAATCGTTTTCGTTTCTGACAAGCTCCGTTTCATCGGCAAACTCGGTGAGCATTCTGTAGGCACTGGCATAATCGCCTCTTCTGGCGGTTAGTTCGGCCAGTTCTTTCAATATTCTAAGCCGGAGCACTGCGTCGTTTCCTTTACCCACATTATCCAGAGCCAGCTTGAAGTGGTTGTAGGCCTGGTCGGCCTGACCCCGCATTTTGTATGCGCGTGCCATCCCAAGATAAAGTTTTGCGAGATTGAGGTTCATATCCCTATAGTACTCTATTGCTTTGAAAAAATGCCGCAATGCGCTGTCGGGTTGACGCTGTTCGACCCAGAATGATCCAAAATTGAGGTGAAGTGTCGCCTTTACAGCCTGACTCCCCACCCGTGCGGCCTGATTTAGTGCATCCCGATAGGTTTGTTCTGCATCACCAATCCTTTGCTCCAGTTCGTAGATGGTGGCAATGTTGCTTAAAGCAGTAATGAGCTCTTCGTTATAACCATTGGCCCGGGCAATCTCCATCGCTTTCATGTAATAATAGGTAGCCGTTTCATATTCCCGAAGGTACTGGTACAGAGAGCCGATATTGTTGTGAAGGATAATCATGCCCCTGACATTGTTCAGGTTTTGATAAATATCCCTTGCCTGAATATACTCCCCTATAGCCTTCTGAAACAAGTTCAGCTGGGTGTAAACAGCCCCTCTGTTGTTGTAAATTCGGGCCTGCTCAATTGAATCATGCAGTATTGTGAAATAATATAGGGCAGAATCGTAATGGAAGATCGATTGATTAAAGTCAGAAAGGTAATAACTTGCTATACCGCTGAATCTATGTGCTTTAGCCTTTAAACTATCAACCCCTGAAAGCCTTGCCGATTCGAGGGCTTTCAGGGCCAGCTCCTGAGCTTTTTGGTTGTTTACTCCTAAAAAACTGCGCGAAAGGCCAATATAATCCCTGATCTGTTCCACATTATCGCCGCTTTGCGCAAATGCGGCACTGACGCTTTGAACGATAAGCAGCATCATGATTGTAAACCGGGATATGCAACCGCTCATGAGACTTTATTTTTTATCGTGATGAATGTTGTGCGTTTTACTCATAGTCAGGCATTTTTTCAAGAAATGCAAAGGTTTCCGATTCCTTATCCAACTGAGCACAAAACAGCTCTTTTCCATTGGTTATCAGCACATATTTCACCGGAAGCAAAAGGCTGTAAGTGACCACCTGATCGAGGGTCGCCTGGCTAAGTTGCACTCCGGCTGCCTTACACTCCACGATCATCCAAGGCTTTGCATTGGAAGAAAAGACCAGCAAATCGCACCGACGTTCGAGTCTGTTGCTGCGAAGCGTGTACTCAACAGCTATTCGGCCGGCGGGATAAGCGTTCAAATTAATCAGATTGTGGGCCGTGAGCTGTCTCACCTCTTCTTCGGGCGTAAGCGTAACGTACTTCCTGCGCAGAGGATCGAAAACTTCAACCCTGTCGTGAAGGTTTCTGACATTAAACCAATTCATCGGCCACTGAAACTTGAATGTACCAATCGTGCAAGATATAAAAAGAATTTTCTTGCTTGCCCGATCGAAGCTAAACTTAACTTTAACCAGAATCGGTTTACCGAAACTGACCGCGTTTATTGACTCCGTTTGATAGGTGAGTGATGGAGGTGACATCAGCCAAAAAGTCCTAACTTTGTCCGAATTCACCCCAATAAGCCCATCGTCCGATGAAGACCAAAACTGAAATAGTGGAAAATTGGCTGCCGCGTTACACGGGCATGCCTGTAGAGGATTTCGGGAAATACATACTTCTGACTAATTTTAACCAGTATCTCGAGCTTTTCGCGCATTGGCACAACGTTCCCATCGTTGGTCACGACAGGCCCATGCCCTGCGCCACTTCGGGCGATATCACCATCATCAATTTTAGCATGGGAAGCGCCAATGCCGCCACCATCATGGATTTGCTGAGTGCCATCGAACCCAAGGCAGTGCTTTTTTTAGGCAAATGCGGCGGATTGAAAAAGAAGAATCAGGTTGGCGATTTCATTTTGCCTATCGCGGCAATCAGGGGAGAAGGTACCTCGAACGACTATTTTCCGCCCGAAGTGCCTGCGCTCCCGGCATTTAGTCTGCAGAAAGCCATTTCCTACAGCATCAGGGAAAACGGCCGCGACTACTGGACCGGAACAGTTTACACCACCAACCGTAGGGTATGGGAGCACGATGAGGAGTTCAAGGAATATCTGGTAAAAACCCGCAGTATGGCCGTGGATATGGAAACGGCCACGATTTTTGTTGTCGGCTTTGCCAACGACATCCCCACCGGAGCGCTGCTGCTCGTTTCGGACCAGCCCATGACACCGGAAGGAGTGAAAACCTCCGAAAGCGACCGCAGGGTGAACCAGAAATTTGTGCACGAACACCTGAAAATTGGCATCGAGGCACTGCAAACCCTGATCAACAACGGCATTACCGTGAAACATCTACGATTCTGAAGCCGTGACCTTCGATCAGATTACCAACAACATCAGAAACAAAATCTTCCATCCTGTCTATTTCCTTCAGGGTGAGGAAGCATACTACATCGACGCCATTACAGAAATGCTGGAAGCCCATGTGGTTGAGGATATGTACCGCGATTTCAGCCAAACCGTCGTTTACGGGCGCGACGTCGGTCCAAGGGAAGTAGCGTCTTTGTGCAAGGTATATCCCATGATGGGCACCCATCAACTGGTGGTGGTTCGCGAGGCGCAGGACATGGATAAGATTGAAGAGCTGGAATCAGAATTAGACCGGTTTCCGGAGAGTACCGTACTGGTAATCAACTACAAATACAAAAAAATTGACGGACGTAAATCGTTCGCAAAAAAAATAGCCCAGAAAGGGGTACTCTTCGAATCGAAACGACCTTATGAGAATCAGATTCCAGACTGGATTATCAAGTATCTGAAACAGAAAAACTACACCATCAGCCCTGTTGCGGCGCAAATCATGGCCGATCATCTGGGCAACGATCTGGGCAAACTTCGGAACGAGCTGGAAAAACTCATTATTCCTATGCCGGGTGGAGGCAAGATCACTGAAAAGGAAGTGGAAGCCAATATTGGCATCAGCAAAGACTTCAGCATCTTTGAGCTTCAGAAAGCTATGGCGCAGCGCGATTTTCACAAGGCCCTGCGCATCGCCTACTATTTTGGAGCCAATAATAAGGAATACCCATTGATCCGGACCATTATCCTGCTTTATCAGTTTTTCAGCAAGATTATCCGATACCATCAAACGGCCGACAAATCGCGCAACAATGTGGCGAGCGTGCTGGGCATCAACCCTTTCTTTGTTGAGGACTACGTTGCAGCCGGCCGCGCCTATCCTTTACAAAAAGCCCTGAACGCGGTGAATATCCTGATGGAGTACGATCTTAAATCGAAAGGTGTTGGTGTGAACAGCACAGAAGACGGCGAGCTATATAAGGAGCTCATCTTCAAGCTGATGCATGTTTAGCCGTTTCAAACAAACAACTCCTCTATTTTAGAAGCATATTTTTCAGTGATGAATGAGCGCTTCAATTTGAGGTTTGCAGTAAGCTCGCCCGTTTGCACCGACCATTCATGATCGATGAGGTCGAATTTTTTAATCTGCTCGTAATCGCCAAATTGTTTGTTCAGCTGATCAACCTCCTGTTTTATGCGCTTGCGCACCTCAGCCAGCTGAATCACTTCAGTGTCCGAAGTATATTTGATTCCCTGCTGACGACACCACGTTCTAAGATGCTCAAAATCAGGCACAATGAGTGCGGCTGCAAATTTCTGATTCTCTCCCAGCACGATGATACCATCAATGAAAGGTGATTCTTTAAACTTGTTTTCGATGAGCGCAGGGCTGATGTATTTTCCCATCGAGCTCTTGAATATTTCCTTGATTCGGCCGGTAATCCGCAGGTGACCGGTTGGTTCGAGCACGCCTTTGTCGCCCGTATGAAACCAACCATCGGAATCTATTGCGGCAGCTGTTAGCTCGGGAGCCTGATAATACCCAACCATAACGTTTGGCCCTTTGACGAGTATTTCACCCTCGGCAGAGATGTTCACCTGCACGTCGCGAATCAACTTGCCCACGGTGCCGGGCATCATACCTCCGGGTTCGAGTGTGTTAACCGCAATAACCGGAGATGTTTCGGTGAGGCCATAGCCTTCGAGCACCGGGATGCCAGCCGCAGCAAAAACCCTAACCAAACGCGGCTGCAATGCGGCACCACCGGAAACAATAACCCTCATGCGACCGCCAAGCGCCTCGCGCCACTTGCTGAAAACCAAACGGTTCATGATGGTGAGCTGCAGCCTGAACCACAAACTATTTCCATTATACGGGTCATATTCCATTCCAAGTGCCACGGCCCTGTCGAACAATTTACGCTTGAAACCCTTGAGTTTAGCACCTTTTGCCATGATTTTATCGTAAACCTTCTCAAGCAGCCTGGGAACGGTTGTCAGGATTTCGGGCGAAACTTCCCGGATATTGTCGGCAATCGTACCCATGTTTTCAGCATAGTACACTGAAACACCGAGATAATGATAGGTGTAGATATTCATCCTTTCATACACATGGCAAAGCGGCAGATAGCTCACAGCGCGGCTTGTTTCGTCCACAGGGAAAATATGCTGCACAGCCAGCACATTGCTGAGCAGGTTATTGTGGGTGAGCATTACTCCTTTGGGATTGCCTGTCGTACCACTTGTATAGATAAGTGTGGCTACATCGGAAGGCTTGACGCCAGCTTTGCGCTTTTCCAGCTCCGCTGCACAGCCATTGGCTTTGCCATAGTTTATGAGTTCGTTCAGATGCTTTATTTCTTCACAATCGCGGAAAGTATACACCGCCTCCACATTGGGCAGGTCAGGCAGTAAATTCCTGATCTTTCGATACATATCGCACCCAGAGATGAAAACCAGTCGCACGCCCGAGTGCTCCAGGATATAACGATAATCCGACTCGCTGATGGTAGGATAGATTGGCACATGGATTGCCCCGGTTTGCAAAATGGCCATGTCCACAAAATTCCATTCAGGCATGCTTACGGCTATGGTGGCAACCTTATCGCCCGGTTTGATACCCAGGCCGATAAGGGCACAGCTGATGGCATCGGCCGCCTCACGATACTGCACGATGCTGTATTTCACCCATTCGCCGTTCACTTTTCCGGCAAGCGCATCGGCCTTTGGCTTGAATTTGCTCTGATAGTAAGGCAGCAGGTCAAAGATGCGGGATACCATAGCGATCAATTTGGTTTACAAAGAATTAAGCAGCCCGAGAAAAAACTAAGGCGCAAAGGTAAAAAATGAATACAAATGACCAAACCGAGCCGAAATGCAAAACCCGGGGATAAGACATCTTGTAAATACCACCTCAGTAGGCTAAATAACCTGCCCAATCATGCCTGACGGTGAATCATCGTAGCCGAAGCCTGAGCTGCAGGCATTACCACCACATCGTGTATGCTCACGTGCGGTGGCACATTGGCGCAGTACCAAACCACATCGGCCACATCGTCGGCACTGAGTGGGGTGAAATTTTCGTAAACCTGTGCAGCCCTCTGGGTGTCTCCTTTAAACCTTACATCGGAGAACTCGGTTTGCACCGCACCAGGAGCAACCTGCGTAACCCTTATGCCGTGCGTGTAAAGGTCCATGCGCATGGCGCGGGTTAGTCCGTCAACGGCATGCTTGGTGGCACAATAAACGTTACCGTTTGGGTAAGCCTCCTTACCGGCAATGCTGCCAATGTTGATGATATGTCCCGAACCTCGTGAAACCATCATCGGACTGATGGCACGTGTAACGTAGAGCAAACCTTTTATATTGGTGTCGATCATCCTTTCCCAGTCGTCAATCTCAGCTTTGTGAACAGGATCAAGACCCACAGCCAGGCCGGCATTGTTGATAAGAAGTTCGGGAAATATCCCTTGCTGTTTCAACCCGCCAGCAAATTCAGTCACTCCATCCAACTGCCTGACATCCAAAGCAAATGATTGAACATTAACACCAAATTGTCGATGTAAATGATCTGAAACCTCCTGTAACTTTTCAATTCGCCTTGCAGTGAGCACAAGATTCCAGCCACCCGAAGCAAAACGCCGTGCACAAGCCAGCCCGATGCCACTGCTAGCGCCGGTTATCAAGGCATACTTTTTCAATTCCATAACAGAAAATTTTCGGGCAAAGTTAGTGCTCAGAATCTAAAGGTTGGAAATAAGAAATGTGTAACATTGGCTATCAATGAAGGTGCCAGCCAACATAATACAAGAGAGCTTTATTACTATGACTTACCCTCTGTGGCCAGACCCGGGGTGACCTTCAACCCATTTCCGGGCATTGACAAAAGCCTCAATCCAGGGTGAAACCTCATCCTGACGGTGATTCTCGGGATAATATGGCCATTGCCAGGGCAGAAAAGCACGCTCAATATGCGGCATCATGGCCAGATGACGGCCATTGTTGGAGCAGATGGCTGCAGTGGCCCAGTCGCTGCCATTGGGATTGCCGGGATATTCTTCCTGACCGTAATACATCACGATGTTGAAGTTGTCGCGATAGGCCGGGAAGCTGAACTTGCCCTCACCATGAGCTACCCACACGCCGAGGCGCCGGCCGCTCAGACCCGACAACATGATGCTGTTATTTTCAGGGATCTCCACATTCACAAAGGCCGACTCAAATTTTCCGGAGTCGTTGTGCAACATTCTGATGCGTTCGGGATGCTCGGGATAAATCAGGTTGAGCTCCACCATCAGCTGGCATCCGTTGCAAACGCCAAGACTCAGGGTATCGGGGCGGGCAAAGAAATCCTCCAGTGCCTTACGCGCCTTTTCGTTGTAGAGGAAAGCTCCTGCCCAGCCTTTGGCCGAACCCAGTACGTCAGAATTTGAAAATCCTCCAACGAATACAATCATTTGTACATCCGACAGGTCTTCGCGTCCGCTGATCAGGTCGGTCATGTGAACGTCCTTTACTTCGAAACCGGCCAGCCATAAGGCATAAGCCATTTCACGGTCGCCGTTAACGCCTTTTTCACGGATAATGGCAGCACGGGCATCGGATTTGGTGGTTCTATGGTGGCTCAGTCCGTAATCGCTGAGCTTGCCCCCGAAGTGACGACCAAAGGCAAAAGCCAGATCCTGCTTTTTGTAGTGCTTAAAACGCATGAGGGCATGTTGCGCTCCGCTCTGCTTGCGGTCGAGTAGGTAGGATGATCGGTACCAGATATCACGTAAATGATTGATATCAAATATTATACGACGATCCTTGTGGTGCAGGTAGATGAAACGCTCTGCCACGGGCTGGCCGATAATGGCATAGGTCACTCCCGCTTCTTCCAACATACGCTCTGCAACACCATCGCCTGCCACCTGAATCACAACAGCGGGTTGCTCGCTGAAAAGAATATTCACCTGATGTGCATGGTTCAGCTGATCAGTGTTGATCTTCATTCCCCATTCGCTGTTGGCAAAGCTCATTTCGAGCAGGGTAGTGATGAGTCCGCCTGCCGAAACATCGTGACCTGAAAGAACCATCTGGTTATGAATAAGTTGCTGCAGAGCATTGAACGTCCTGGCAAAATAATCGCATTCGACGGCATCCGGAGCCTGGCTTCCCACCTTGTTCAGTGCCTGATAAAGACTACTTCCACCAAGGTGGAAACCATTATCGGAAAGACTGATGTACAGGAGTTTCGACTGGAAATCGGGGACCATTACCGGACTCACGGTTTTGCGCACATCGGTGGTTTCTCCCACAGCAGTTACGATGACTGTTCCCGGGGCAAGCACTTTTGTGCCGTCGGGATATTTCTGTGTCATCGAGAGTGAATCCTTTCCTGTGGGTACATTGATGCCGAGGCCGATGCAGAAATCGCTGAGTGCTTTTACTGCAAGAAAAAGCCTTGTGTTCTCTCCTTCGTTTTTGGCCGGCCACATCCAGTTGGCGCTGAGCGATACGCCTTTAATTCCGTCGGCAACGGGCGCCCAAATGATGTTGGTAAGTGCTTCGGCCACGGCCAGACGCGAGCCGTTGCGCGGGTCGATGAGCGATGCAACGGGTGCATGGCCAATTGCAGTGGCTATTCCTGAAGTGCCTGTGTAATCCAAAGCAACCACACCCAGATTGTTAAGCGGAAGCTGCAGAGGCCCTGCGGTCTGCTGCATGGCCACACGTCCGGTTACCGAGCGGTCCACTTTGTTGGTAAGCCAATCCTTGCAGGCAACGGCCTCGAGCTGAAGTACCATATTCAGGTACTGATGAATCAGGGATTCTTCGGCAGCTGCATCCGCAAAGTGCAGATGTTTGGTGGTGTCGGTGAGCTGAGTCTTCGGTGGTTTGCCAAAGAAATGCTCGAGCTGAAGATCGATGGGATTTTGACCGTCTTTACCGGCAAAGCAGAGTTTTCGGTCGCCGGTGGTACGACCCACCTCATACATTGGAGCACGCTCGCGCTCTGCTATGCGTCGCAGCAATGCTGTATGCTCGGGCGAAATGATGAGGCCCATACGCTCCTGCGATTCATTGCCGATAATTTCCTTTTCGGAGAGCGTCGGGTCGCCCACCGGAAGTTTTTCGATGTGAATTGTACCCCCGGTTTCTTCGACCAATTCCGAAAGGCTGTTCAGGTGTCCGCCGGCGCCGTGGTCGTGAATGGATTTGATAGGATTAAAATCCGCTTCGGCCATTGCCCGCACCACATTGGCTACCCTCTTTTGCATCTCGGGATTGGCACGCTGAACGGCATTAAGCTCGAGCGACTGGCTGAACTGGCCGGTATCGACGCTCGACACTGCACCGCCGCCCATACCAATGCGGTAGTTGTCGCCGCCCAGCACTACAATGGTATCGCCAGTGGCCGGGGTAAGTTTGGCGGCATCTCGCTCATTGGCAAAACCTACGCCGCCGGCCAGCATAATCACCTTGTCGTAACCCCTCCAGCCATGTTCATTGTGCTCGAAGGTGAGCAGGCTGCCGTTGATAAGGGGCTGCCCGAATTTGTTTCCGAAGTCAGAGGCGCCATTGGAAGCTTTGATAAGAATGTCTTCGGGGGTATGATAGAGCCACGGACGCGGTTTGAGCGGCACTTCCCAGGCACGGTTGTCGTCGGTTCGTGGGTAAGAAGTCATATAAACTGCCGTTCCGGCAAGCGGTATACTCCCCTGCCCACCGGCCATGCGGTCGCGTATCTCGCCGCCGCTTCCGGTAGATGCCCCGTTGAAGGGTTCAACGGTGGTGGGAAAATTATGTGTTTCGGCTTTGAGGGAAATGACCGTTTTTATCTCTTTGATGCCGAAAAAGTCGGGTTTGTCCTGGCTTGCCGGAGCAAACTGAAGCGCCTCAGGCCCCTGGATGAAAGCCACATTGTCGCGATAGGCCGACACCACCCTGTTGCGGTTGGCGTTGGTGGTCTTGCGGATCATGTCGAAAAGACTTTCGGGCATGGTGCGGCCATCGATAATGAACTGTCCGTTGAAAATCTTGTGGCGGCAATGCTCGGAGTTCACCTGAGCAAATCCATAGATCTCGCTGTCAGTAAGCTGGCGACCAAGGCTTTTGGCAACCTCGGTCAGGTATTCAACCTCATCGTCGGTGAGGGCAAGCCCTTCGGCAATATTGTAAGCGGCAATGTCACTGATGTGCATCAGTGGCTCGGGCTTGCGATCGATGGTAAAAATATCTTGTCCCAAACCGTTGTAAACCGCCTGAAGCATGGGATCGTAATCAGGTCGTGGTATGTTGACGGGTGCGAAGCCCTCCAACCGGCTAATACCTTTTAGGCCCATGTTTTGGGTTATCTCAACAGCATTGGTGCTCCAGGGTGTGATCATTTCCCTGCGCGGCCCGACGAAAAGTCCATCGAGGCTATAACTATCAAGCATTTTTGCCTCGCCAAGCAGCCATTGCAAGGCTTCGATCTCCTGCTTGGCCGGCGGATGATGAATTTCGATGGCGTATATCAAACTTTTCGGAGCAGGGGATGAAAAGAAGAGGATCATAATAGTTGGCAGATTAAGACCTTGATTGCATCATCGCCGGAGGCACGGCAAAGATAACGAAAGCCTTTTCACCCTCGCCCGGAGCAGATGAAAAAACTATAGAATATTGATTTTGAATTATTTAATCAATATCCCTGTGCGATACCCCAAAGGCTTCGTCGGGATTGAGGTCGCCCACAGGCTCCACGTGCACTACCACATCATAGGTGGAGGGAATAGCTTTCCGAATCTGGTCTTCCACCTCGTGGCCGATGCGGTGCCCTTCGAACAGCGATTTATTGCCATCCACCTCAATATCAAGGGCAATCATATAGTAATGCGCCATTTTGCGCGCCCTGATGCGGTGCGGGTTTCCAGCACCGTTTACTTTGCCAACGGCATCAACAATGGAAGCGTAAATACTCTGATCTTCAACGCCATCCATGAGTTCGCGGCTCGAAGCGATTATGATGCGGATTGCAACGAAAATAATCCACAAGCTGACAACAAGGGCGGTGATGACATCGAGCAAGGGATAATGAAAAACGTGTGTAAGTACCAAACCAAGAAGAACTGAGGCTGAAATGATTACGTCGTTCTGCATATTGCGTCCGTTGGCCCTCAGCATAGGACTATCGAGCCTGCGGCCAAGATGCAAAAGGTATTGCGAGAGCAATTGCTTTCCAAATATTGAAACCACAACGACCGCCATGGCCACAAGCGAAGGCATTCCGGGCTGCTCACCGCTTATCAGCCTGCTTATGGTTGTGATGGCCAATTGTGCTCCTGCAAAGAAAATGACAAATGCCACCAGCTTTGAGGCCACCGTATCGGCCTTATCGTAGCCGTAGGGATGGCGCTTGTTGGGTGGTTTGGTGATGATATGGGCTGTAAAGAGCGTGATGAGCGAAGCCAGCACATCGGTGAACGAATCGACCCCATCGGCCACCACGGCAAGTGATCCGGCCAAAAATCCAACCACCACTTTGAGTACCGATAAGAAAAGGTTTACCCCTACGCTGATATACGAAGCCCGCCTGATCTGCCGCTGACGAAAGGTAAGATGGTCCATTGGCCCAATTATGGTGCAAAAGTAACCAATAAGCTTAATAATCGCCGACGACTCTACCAGCGAACTCACTGTTGTTCAGGCCATGTAAAAATGAAACCGTTAAAACTATTTAGAACGATTATATCTTTTAGCATAATAGCGCAGGAATCAATTGTTAATACTTTAACAAAAGATTACTAATTCTAAATTTGCCGCCACTTTAGCAGCACCAACAAAGATGTTGCCCAAAAAATGAGGATGCCATGCTGAACATTTATTTCCTGATTGTGGTGGTTTATTTTGCCGCCATTATCCTGTTGTCGGTTTTTACCCGCAAAGTAGCTTCACGCTCGGTGGCCGATTACCTTGTGGCCGGACGCAATCTGGGCGTGAGTTTTTGTGCGGTGGTGGTGGCAGCCGAATGGCTTGGCGGCATGAGCACCATTGGTGTGAGTGAAAAAGCTTATACCACACTGTCGTTCCAGCCCATTCTTTACAACATTTCCACCTCCATCGGTATGGTTATTATCGGTTTTACCGTGGCCGCCTGGTACAGGCGACAGAATGTTCATACGGTGAGTGAAATGATTGACTATCTGTTTGGTTCGGAAGCCAAAAAGATTTCGGCCATCGCTTTCCTGGTGGCCTATATTACCCTGGCTTATGTGCAGATGCAAACGGCGGCCAGTGTGCTGAGTGCTATTTTTGGCATTAGCTGGCTGAGCGCCATCCTCATTTCTGCCCTTATTATCACCTTTTACACCTATCTGGGAGGCATGCACGCCCTGGCCCTAACTTCCATAGTGCATACATTTATGATGTTTTTCGGGGTGGGGGCAGCTACTGTCATTGGCATGAACAAAATCGGCGGGTTTGCTCATCTGCAGGAGATTTTGGGAAATCAAGGCGCCGGAAATATCTATAATCCATTTGGTGCCGGCCTGTCAGGGGCATTCAGTCTTTTGCTCGGCGGAGTGCTCGGCGGTATGGCGGCCCAAGCCAGTATTCAGCCCATTTTTGCCGCCAAAGATGCGCAAACTGCCAAAAAGGCCAGTGTAGCCTCGGCTTTCCTCATTGCTCCTTTTGGTATTATGACAGCCTTGCTGGGACTCATCGGCGCAACAGGCATCTATATCGCCAAAACTACCAGCCCAAAGCTTGTGCTCACCACCTTACTCACCAATCCCGAGTTTATCCATCCGGTGTTTGGCGGTCTTGCACTCGCAGGCATACTTGCAGCCATTCTGTCAACCGTGGGACCGGTCAACTTTGCTGTTGTAACCATCGCAACCAAAGACATCTACAGCGGGTTCATCAATCCGCAGGCCGACGAGAAAAAAGTCATCTCCGTAGCGCGCCGAATGGTCGTTGTCGTAACCCTCATTACCCTTCCTCTGGCAATTCTGTTCCAAAAAGGCATTCTCGACGCTGCTTACGTAAGCTATGCCATACGCTCTATCGGTGCCATCGTGATTCTGTTGGGAATTTACAAGCGCAATTGGATCAATCCTTTGGGTGTCAAACTGGCTTTCATTGGAGGCACAATTGCCATCTTCGTTTGCATTCTTGCCGACCAGATGAAGTGGTTTCATGTGGATAAAACATACGGGGCAGTGATTTTCGGAATCATTTTCATTATAATAGGAAAGCTGTTAAAACCTGATTATCAGTCAAAATAATCCTCGCCATGCTCAACGATCTACTGGTTCTCGAACTGGCCAATGTACTTGCAGGCCCAGGTGTAGCGGCCACATTCGCCGAACTTGGAGCAAAGGTTATTAAGGTTGAAAATCTGCGCACCGGAGGCGATGTTACACGCACCTGGAAACTTCCTACAGAGAACCCCGGCGACGACATCTCGGCCTACTTCAGCTGTGCCAACTGGGGTAAACAATCGCTGGCACTCGACCTTTTGTCGCCCGATGGCCTCGAAATTGTTCATGCACTGGCCGCCAAAGCCGACATTGTTATTGCAAGCTATAAGCCCGGCGATGCCGAAAAGCTGAAAGTGGATTACAACACCCTCAGCCGTCGTAATCCCCGACTGGTTTATGCTCATCTGACAGGATACGGACCCGACAATGAGCGTGCTGGCTACGACGCCATCATTCAGGCCGAAACGGGCTTCACCTTTATGAATGGTGAGGCAGGCTGCCGTCCTGTTAAAATGCCCGTGGCCCTCATGGATATTCTGGCAGCGCATCACATGAAGGAAGGCATACTGCTGGCACTCCTTAACCGCGAGCGCACAGGACAAGGCTCATATATCGACGTTTCGTTGTTCAGAAGCGGCATAAGCTCATTGGCCAACCAGGCCACCAATTGGCTTGTAGGTGGTTGCATCCCGAAAGCTATGGGCTCCGACCATCCCAATATCGTTCCCTATGGCACCATTTACTATACATCCGATGAAAAGCCGGTAGTACTTGCAGTGGGCAGCGACAAGCAGTTTGCCGATCTCTGCAAGGTGCTTGGCAGGCCTGAATTAGCCCATGACGAAAGATTTCGTACGAATCCCATGAGGGTAAGGCATAGAATCGAACTGCACGAAACACTCACTGAATTGATAAAAATACTGAGCCGAGATGAATTGCTCAATGCGCTAAACGGCTACAAAGTTCCGGCTGGAGGCGTGTTCAACATGAAGGAAGTGTTCGAGCTGCCCGAGTCGCAGGAAATGCTGATCGAGGGGAAAATTGAGGGAAACGGCTCATTGAAAGGAGTTCGAAGCATTGCCTTCAGGATGAAAGAGCTTAACTTTGAAGCTCCTGCGGCCCCTCCGCATTATGGAGCTGATAGCTCGGATGTGCTCGATAAGTTGCTGGGATACAGCCGCGAACGCATTGAAATGTTGATACAAAACAATGTCATTTATGACCGAAACTATAACCAAACCGGCCCTCATTGATGGCTCGCGCCTGATTACCGAAGCCTGTGTGCAGGCCGGCGCCTCGGTGTTTGTGGGTTATCCCATCACTCCGGCCAACCTGCTCTATTCCTATGCCAACAGGCGCTATCAGGTGATGATGGCCGCCCCGGACGAGATTACCACCTTGCAGTGGATGTCGGGCTACGCCGCCCTTGGAAAGATACCCGTTACCGCAACATCATTCCCTGGCTACGCACTGATGGTAGAATCGATTAACATGGCCCAAATGATGGAACTTCCAATGGTCATCATTCTTGTGCAACGCCTCGGACCGGCTACCGGCACGGCCACTGCAGGTGCCAACGGCGACCTGAATGTGATACATGGTACCATCTCAGGCGGATTTCAGCTGCCGACCTTTTGCATCAGCAATTTCGACGATTGCTGGCGCCTCAGTGCCAAAGCCGTACATACCGCGGCCAGGCTTCGCACTCCGGTGGTGCTGCTCACCTCAAAGGAAATGGTAATGACACAAATGAGTTATGATCTTTCGCGTTTGGAAGACATCGAAAAAGTCGAAATAAAAGGTTTCGAAGGCGAAAATTATCTCCCTTATCAGGCCAACGGCAGTCATGTTCCGGCCTTCCTGCCTGTGAATCAAAAACTGCATCAGGTGCGCCTCACTGCATCCACGCACAACAAGGCAGGCATTTTGCAAAACACCACTCCTGAAGCGCTCGACAACACCCGTCGTCTTAAAACCAAGGTGGACACGGGAACGGAAGTAGTATTCGATTACGACAAACAAGAGGGTGCTGATGCGCTTGTTATTGCATTCGACATTACGGCACAAGCTGCGCGCGAAGCCATTGTCAGAATGAGGGAAAAAGGCACCAAAGCCGCTCTGCTTGTGCTGAAAACCCTTTTTCCCATACCCGAAAAATATGTTCAGCTGGCTTCGGGATACGGTAAAGTCGTCGTGGCGGAGGAAAATCTGGATGGTCAATACCGCAGATTGCTGTTTGGTCCTTATCACGACCATCGCATCAAAGGCGTAAATGTCATGGGTCGTATGGTGAAACCCGAAGAAATTATGGAGGCAGTGGAAAGCAATGGATAATACTTTTCTTATCGACAGCCGCGATCTCCCCTTTTGCAAAGGGTGCGGACACAGCTCGGTGGCACAAATGACCGAAAAAGCGCTCGCCAAACTTGGATATCATCCACTTGATGTAATTATGGTAACCGACATCGGCTGCCACGGTATCATTGACAAAAGTCTTAGAACACACACCGTGCATGGACTCCACGGAAGATCGGTGGCCATTGCCGGAGGAATAGCCCATGGTTTAGGAAAAAAATCCGGCAAAAAAGTCATCGTTTTTCTGGGCGATGGCGGTGCCACTATCGGGTTGCAGCACATCCTTATTGCAGCACATCACAATTTTCCGATGACTGTGGTGGTGCACAACAATATGCTCTACGGCATGACAGGCGGACAACCCAGCGAATATACCCCCGATGGGTTTAATACCCCAACCGCTCCAAACCGCTCATCGGCTGGATCGCTGGATATTGTACAACTAGCAGAAGCTGCCGGCGCGGGATATGTGAGTCGCGTGGCCGGTATTGGCGACTTTTCGGCCGAAATGGCCGAAGCCATCGCCTACGAAGGTTTTTCGCTGGTTGAAGTGATGGAGATCTGCCCCAGCTACGGGGTGAAATCGAACCCAGGCATGAAGTTGCGGCAGCTGATGGACGAAACCGGCTATCTGGCAACAAAAAAAGTAAAAACTCCAATCCATGCCGACCACCCGGCATACGAAGGTTACAATCAGTCGCTCATCTCAGATAAACTGCTTGTTGAACAGTTATTTACACATCGGATGACAAAACCAACTGTACGCATTCTGCTTGCAGGGTCGGCTGGCGAAGGCACGCAGTCGGCAGCTGAGTTTCTGGCACGTGTTGCCATGTGCAACGGACTACAAGCCAGCAAGAAAGGGCATTATCCGGTGACTGTAGGTGTTGGATTTTCGGCGGCTGAGGTTATCCTTTCAACAGGAACAATTTACTATTCGGGAGGCACAAAACCGGATTTTATGCTCATCACCTCGGCCGACGGGCTCGATTATGCGAGGCCACATCTTGCACAAGCTGAAAGCTCGGCCACTGTTCTCATCGACGAAAGTCTTCCCCTGCCCGAGACAAAAGCAAAGCTCATTCAACTTCCGTTGCGGGCTGCTGCCGGTGTACGCAATGCTGCCATGATGAGTATTTTTCGCTGGGCCGATGTCAGTCAGCTACTTGACAGCCAATCGTTTATCGATGAATATCAGCGGGGCAAACTTGCCGCAAAAGTGCCTGTTGAGACTTTCAGTGCTAAATGAGGAATTTGTAAATGAAAAGCGCCGCCATTGGATGCCAGTGGCGGCGCTTTTTTTTTGAGGGAAAAATGGTTTAAAGTTTGCGCGTCAGGCCTATACGGCCGCCCGACATGGCGCTGCCGCCGCCAAGCTCTAGGTTGACACCCCAGCGGTCGGACCAGAAGTAACGTCCGCCCACCTGCAGATCAAGGCCGAGGGGCGAGTTTTTGGAACCGATATACTTGCTATCCCAGTTCCACACGAAAAAGCCCAAGCTCAGGCCGGCATAGAGGTCCCACTCCCGGGGAATTTCAAGAATACGGTTGAAATGGTAGTTACCCACGCCGGCAAAGCCCAGTACAAGTACATCTGGGTGCGAGCGGGCCGAAACTACAAATCCGGCCGTGATGTCCTGGTGAACACCGAAGTCCATGCCAAAATAGAGTGGAACACCCCAACTGGAGATCCCTGTACCAAAGTTGATCTGTTTTCCGCCCTTACCAACAGGACTTTGGGCGTTGGCTGCCAGCATCAGCATGCTGAGTGAAAGCATCAGAAAAGTTCTCAAGCGCATAAACGATTGGTTTTAGTTATTAACTGGTGATTGGTTATTACTTGGCATAACTTACTGCACGGGTTTCGCGGATCACGGTGATCTTGATTTGACCGGGGTAAGTCATTTCGGTTTGGATGCGTTTCGACAATTCAAACGATAGCTTATCGGCATCGGCATCGCTCATACGATCGGCACCTACGATCACGCGAAGCTCGCGGCCGGCCTGAATGGCGTAGGTTTTAACAACACCGTCGTACGACAGGGCCAGTTCTTCGAGGCGTTTCAGACGTTGAATGTAAGCCTCCACCACTTCGCGGCGTGCACCCGGTCGAGCGCCGGAGATTGCGTCGCACACCTGCACAATCGGAGCGATGAGGGTTTCCATTTCGATTTCGTCGTGGTGGGCGCCGATGGCATTGCACACCTCAGGCTTTTCCTTGTATTTCTCGGCGATCTTCATACCAAGGATGGCATGTGGCAGTTCGGCCTCATTCGACTCGGCAATCTTGCCTATATCGTGCAAAAGCCCGGCTCTCTTGGCAGTTTTTACATTGAGTCCCAGCTCGGCTGCCATAGTGGCACTAAGGCGGGCCACCTCAATGGAGTGCGCAAGCAGGTTTTGGCCATAGGAAGAGCGGTATTTCATGCGGCCTACCATTCGAATCAGCTCGCTGGGCATGTTGTGAATACCCAGATCGATGACGGTGCGTTTACCGGTTTCGATGATCTCCTGTTCGATCTGCTTCTCAGTTTTTTGCACCACCTCTTCGATGCGTGCGGGATGGATACGGCCGTCGGTAATGAGCTTGTGGAGCGAAAGACGGGCAATTTCGCGCCTTACCGGGTCGAAGCCCGACAGCAAAATGGCATCGGGGCTGTCGTCGATAATAATCTCAACGCCGGTGAGAGCCTCGAGTGCACGAATGTTGCGACCTTCGCGGCCGATGATGCGGCCTTTGATTTCTTCGTTTTCGATGTTAAACACCGTCACGGTGTTTTCGATAGTATGTTCGGCCGCGGTGCGTTGGATGGTTTCCACCACAATTTTTTTGGCTTCCATGGCTGCCGTAAGTTTGGCCTCCTCGGTGATTTCCTTGATGTAAACCATGGCTTCCGCCTTGGCCTCTTCCTTCATCTGTTCGACCAATTGCTCTTTGGCTTCGGCGGCCGATAGTCCGGAGATGAGTTCGAGCTGACGGGTGTGTTGCTCCTGAACTTTCGAGAGCTCTTCTTTCATTCGGTCGATTTCTTCGTTGCGACGGGCCAGATGCTCGGCCTGTTGGTCGAGCTGCTGCTTTTGCAATTGCACTTCGCGCTGTTTGCGGTTGAATTCCTCCATTTTCTGGTTGAGGCCCTGTTCACGCTGCTGCAATCGGTTTTCGCCACGTTGAATTTCCTTATTTTTCTCGGCGATAGTTTTGTCGTGCTCGGCTTTTAGCTGAAGAAATTTTTCCTTGGCCTGAAGAATCTTTTCCTTTTTAATGACTTCACCTTTTTCCCTTGCTTCCTCGAGCAGGGCTTCGCTCTTGCGCATAAGCGATTTGCGGAGCACGGTTGTTGTGAGCCCAATGCCCAAACCGCCTCCGAGTACAAAAAGCGCAATGTTGATGATGATACCTACTTCCATTTTTCAGATTCGTTGTTAATTTATTGATTATATGGAAGAAGGGAAGAAAAAAGCACCCGCTCAATTCAGGAGTTGGTAAACTCCTCTACGACAGGTTTTGGGTGCCTGTGTACGCAAACTTCCACTGGCCGGCCCGTGGGCCGGCATCCCGAAATTTCGGGATTGAGGCCTGTTTTTGTTCGCCAGAGCGTTCCCAGCTTGGTTGTAATGTTGAGTTTACAATCACATCGGTTGAGGCGGGTGCTTGCTTTTTCAAAGAACGGCCGAACAATGCAGCGGTCTTGTTATTCCGTTTGATCGCTGAGCAGCTGGTCGATCTGCATCAGCTTATCGGTCAGGTGATGGTCTCTGAACTTCAGCTCTGTCTCGTTCTGTATGGCCGAAACAGCGAACTGAAGCGCCGCCATGGCCAACAAATCCTGCCTGTCCTTATAGGCTACCTGGCTCGCATAAGTGCGCACACTGTTGTTGATGGCAGCAGCAGCACGGCGAACCGTTTCCTCCTCCTTGCGACTGATGGAAAGGCGATAAGGCCGGTCGGCAATATTGATATTTATCGAGAGCTCATCCACTATTTTGATTCATCTAACTGTTTATCAACGCTATACACTGTTCAATATCCCGCATCAATTGTTGAATCTTCTTTCTTCCTTCTTCAATTTCTTTGTCAGAGCCAAACGTATCGGCCATGACTTTTATGCTGTTTTTTGCTTTTAATTGTTCAACTTCGTTTAATAACCGTTCGTTTTGCTGTCTGAGGGTCTGCAACTCAACTTTCATCGCTTCGTTATCGGCTTTTAGCTGCTCGTGTGTTAGCAGCAGCTTTCGCAGCTTCAGCTCGATTCCCGCCAGGAGAAGGCCGGTTTGCGCCATCGTACAAAAAAACTTTATTCAATAACATCTGCAAATGTACACAAGCGCGGGCGGATACGCAAGTAAATCTATATATAATTGATTGTCAGTTGTTTTTCGGATACCTTCAAATTATCCAGGACTTTTTCCGGAATTATTTTGTTTTTAAGATGCCTAATCAATCAAAACCATTTAGCTTTGGGTTGAACTGATTGTTTTTCGGCCAACCTCAAAGATGCCCCGGCTTTATGAATGAGTTTTTCCTGATCTACCTGTGGGAACAAAAGCTGTTTCGCCTGCCACTGCAGACGACTGACGGACAAGATGTTGAAGTTCTTTTTCCGGGCATACGCAACCATGATGCAGGCCCCGACTTTGCACAGGCACGCATCCGAATAGGCCAGACACTTTGGGCCGGCAGTGTCGAGATGCACATCAACGCAACCGACTGGTACAAACACAGGCACGATGCCGACCCTGCATACGAAAATGTGGTGCTGCATGTTGTTTATCAGGAAGACAAAAAAGTTTTCGATAAAAACAGAAATCCACTAGCCACGCTGGAGGCAAAAGGCAGATTCGACGAACACCTGCTGCTCAATTACCGACGGTTTGCCGACAGCCGGGCATGGCTGCCATGTCACCGGCTGGCTGGAACGGTTCAGCGCTTTACCTGGCTGGCATGGCTCGATCGAATGGCCTCGGAGCGCTTTGAAGATAAGACACAGCTGGTGCTCGAACTGGCTGCCGCAACCGGCTTCGACTGGGATGAGACGTTTTGGAGGCTACTACTGGCGAACCTGGGTTTCAAAGTCAATCAGGAAGCCTTCGAAAGGCTTGCCAGAATGCTGCCTTTCAACCTCATGCTTCGCCATGCAGACCAGCTCATTCAGCTTGAAGCCCTTTTGCTGGGTGCAGCCGGACTGCTTGAAGGAAGCTTTGATGACGATTATGCTGCCAGACTTAAAAGCGAATTCAACTTTTTGAAATCCAAATACAACCTAAGTATCATGCCCGCCGGCAGCTGGAAATTTATGCGTATGCGCCCGGCCAATTTCCCCAGCCTGCGCATGGCTCAGGCTGCCATGTTGGTTCACCGGCATGGCCGACTTTTTTCGAAAGTGATGGACGAATCGCCTGAAAGGCTATCAGAAATGTTCAGTGTTGAAGCAGGAGAATATTGGAACACCCATTATCGTCCCGGAGAGCCCTCGCCCAATAAAACTAAGAAGCTCGGCGAAGACGCTGTAAACCTGATACTTATCAACACGGTGGCGAGAGTGCTGTTTGCCTGGGGTCATGCCCATCACGATTTGCAAAAGAAAGACAAGGCCTTGATGCTGCTCGAGGCACTTCCACCCGAGAACAACAAGCTGACAAGGCAATTTGAAGAAGCCGGCATAAAGGCAACAAATGCCTTGCATTCGCAGTCGCTCATGCATCTGCACCGCTATTATTGCGCCCCGCGGAAGTGCCTTGAGTGTCGGATAGGGCATGTGCTCATACGCAACAGCTCTATGGAAGAGAACTCCTGAAAGAACCGGGAATTTACGCTCATCGCAGCCGATTGACAGAAATCTGGGTATTGCCTGAACTTTAGTCTTGGCAAGCCCGAACATTTTTTCCAAATTTGCCGGCTGTGCAATAAATACTGCACGCGAACCAAAGCTGAAAACCCCTAATCCTGAAAGCATGCAAAATCTCCTTGGAATTATCGACAGTGCGATACAGTGGTATAACGATTATATCGGCGGCTATCTCATTCTGGCTATGCTCATTCCCACGGGTCTGTGGTTCATGTTTAAGCTGCGCTTTATCAACCTGACAAGAATTGGGCATGCCATTAAAGTGGTTCAGGGGAAATATGACGTAAAAGGTGCCGAGGGCGACGTAAACCATTTCAAGGCGCTCACCACAGCCCTCTCGGCTACGGTAGGCACCGGCAATATCGTTGGTGTAGCACTGGCCATTTACCTGGGCGGTCCGGGAGCGGTGTTTTGGATGTGGGTGACCGGACTGCTGGGCATGATGCTGAAGTATTCGGAGGTGACGCTGGCACAGAAGTACCGCAAATTCAACAGCGATGGCACCGTTACCGGAGGTCCGATGTATTACATGGAGTTTGGCCTGCGGCACAAGCTCGGACGCTGGGCAAAGGTGCTTGCACTTGTTTTTGCTTCGGCCACCGTACTGTGTTCGCTGGGTACCGGCAATATGGCTCAATCCAACTCCATGGCCGATGCGCTTCAAACCAGCTACAGCATTCCGGTCTGGCTTTCTGGAGGTATTATCACCGCTTTGGTGCTCCTCGTAATTGTCGGTGGCATTAAACGCCTTGGCGAGGTCACTTCGAGGCTGGTTCCCTTTATGGCTATCATTTATGTTGCCGCTGCATTGGTGGTTATCATAGCCGAGTATGACCACATACCACGTGCCTTTGCCATGATTTTCGAGGGTGCTTTCACCGGAACCGGCGCTACAGGAGGCTTTGTAGGCAGCACATTTATCATGACCATGATCTGGGGTGTGCGCCGCGGATTGTTCAGCAATGAAGCCGGGCAAGGCTCAGCGCCCATAGCCCATGCCGCTGCACGCACAAAATATCCTGCCCGTGAAGGCGTGGTGGCCTTGCTCGAACCTATGATCGACACCATCATCATTTGCACGATGACTGCTTTGATGATCATCGTAACCGACGCCTGGCAAAGCGGCGTGAAAGGCGTGGGCATGACCGTAATGGCCATGAATACCGGCCTGCACCGCTTTGGCATCGACGGTATGGGCGGTCACATCATCACCCTGGGCATCCTGCTATTTGCATTTTCTACCATTATCAGCTGGTCATACTACGGCTCAAGAGCTGCCATTTACCTTGTGGGCGAACATGCAGTTAAGCCTTTTCTGTATGTTTACGCCCTGTTTGTTTTCTTTGGATCGGTGTGGGGCCTCGATATTGTATGGCATTTTGTGGATATGGTGATTACTTTTATGACCATCCCCAACCTCATTGCCCTGCTGTTGCTTTCGGGCGTTGTGGTGCGCGAGACTAAGGCATATTTTAGTGCCATGAAGGAGATGAAGACAAAATAAAGGCATGACGCGCATGCTCCATAAGTCGCTTGCCAGCCTGATCACGGTATTGTTGTTGCTGCTTTGCAACCACGCACAGGCCTCGGCCGATAGTGTTGCTGTAAAAAAGGATAGTCCCGGCGACCGCATCAACAGGGCTTTTACACCGCTGGTCGAAGGACTTACGAAGGTATTATTCTGGGACCCCTTCGAAGCCATTGGCATCTACGACCCAGTGCAATACAATGCCGATGGAAGTCCGGTGACCGATGAAAATGGCCGAATTGTCAAGGCGCCCCTGAAGCTCATCGTAATCTGGCTGATGGCCGGAGGATTGTTCTTCACCTTTTTTCTGAGGTTTATCAATATTCGCGGGTTCCGGCATGCACTGCGCTTGATTCGCGGACGGTTTTCCAACAAAACAGACCAGGGCGAGGTAACACATTTTCAAGCGCTTACAACCGCCTTATCTGCTACTGTGGGGCTGGGGAATATAGCAGGCGTTGCCATTGCCGTTTCCATTGGCGGACCAGGTGCTACGGTGTGGATGATTTTGGCCGGGTTGCTGGGCATGTCGCTCAAGTTTGCCGAGTGTACATTGGGCTTAAAATACCGCCGGATCGACGGGCTCGGAAGGGTGTCGGGCGGCGCTATGTATTACCTGCGCGACGGCTTGGCGGCCAGAGGCATGAAACACCTGGGTTATTTACTGGCCTTGATGTTTTCAGTAATGGTCGTTGGCGGGGCTGTAGGGGGCGGCAATATGCTGCAGGCCAATCAGGCGTATGAGCAGACTGCAATCTTTTTCCCTGTCCTGCGGGGCAATGGTTTTTGGTATGGTCTGGTATTGGCGCTTTTGGTAGGTTTGGTTATCGTTGGCGGCATTCGCAGCATCGCCCGTGTTACCTCGAAGATAGTGCCTTTCATGGCAGCGCTCTACGTTATGGCATCGCTGGTAATTATTGGCATGCACCTCGACTTCGTACCCGATGCACTCAGGCTAATCTGGAACGGGGCTTTTGATGCCGATGCCATGAAAGGCGGTTTTTTTGGCGTGCTGATTTATGGCTACCAGCGCGGCGCCTTTTCGAACGAAGCCGGCATTGGCTCGGCCAGCATCGCCCATTCGGCCGCGCGCACAAGCGAGCCGGTGAGCGAAGGCATAGTGGCGCTACTCGAACCATTTGTCGATACGGTCATTATTTGCACTATGACTGCACTGGTTATTATCTTTTCAGGGGTCGATACCTCGGCCGGACTGCAGGGCGTTCAGCTTACCACGGCAGCCTATGGCTCGGTGATTTGGTGGTTTCCATACGTATTGCTGGTGGCGGTAACCTTGTTTGCCTTCAGCACCATGATCTCATGGTCCTACTACGGCCTCAAAGGATTCGACTTTCTCTTCGGTGGATTGAGCCAACGTTATTTTGGCACGCGTCAGGTGGCCGGTCAGGCTTTCAATTTGTTTTTTCTGTTTTGCATAGTCGTGGGCACGAGCAGCGATCTGGGCCCTGTGATGGACTTTTCGGACATGATGATTTTGTGTATGGCGCTGCCAAATCTTCTCGGGCTTTACATTCTTGCCCCGGAAGTGAAAGCCGACCTGAAGGCTTATTTAGTAAAATTGAAACAGGGAAAGTTGCGCCCTGACATGAAGGCTTAAGGCGCCGGCCGAAATTCAATACTTGCTGAATTGACACAATACCGCAGGCCCGTTGGTTTCGGACCATCGGTGAAAACATGCCCAAGGTGGCCATCGCAGGCCGCACATTTTATCTCGGTTCGGTACATGCCATAGCTGGTGTCGGGCAGCTCCCTGATGCTTTTTTTATCAACTGCGGCAAAAAAGCTGGGCCAGCCAGATCCGGAATCGTATTTTGTATCGGAGGTAAATAACACCGCTCCGCAACCGGCGCAGTGGTAACTGCCTTTTTCCTTATGATTCCAGTATTTCCCGGTGAAAGGAGGCTCGGTGCTGCACTGGCGCAGGATTTTGTAACGCTCCGGGCCAAGTTCGGCAAGCCATTCCGCTTCAGTTTTTTCAATACGCTTAATCATGTCCGTATTTATTTGCGCTGTTGTTTGCTGTGTGCTGTCGGTTGAAACAGGCTTCATGTTTTGACTGCAGGCCGAAAGCAACATTATCAACAAAACTAACAATGATAACTGTTTCATAATATCCGTTGAAAAGCAAATAACAGCGCAAACAGTGCTGTTGTTCAACATTGTTCGCTTACCGGGTCTAATTCAGAACCAGATATGGCTTTTCGTATATTTGTCCAATTATCAACCACAAAAGCGACCTATGGGCAGAGCTGGAATCGGTGCGACAACGCTTGTGTTGTGGCTAATTCTCGCACCCAATTTTGGTCTTCTTTTCTGTCAAAAAGATACCAGTTTCGTCGATATCGGCAATTTAAATCCTCAAACAGCAGACACAACCAGACTTGGAGAACTTTTCGTTAGTTTGGAAGAGGTTATTTCGCTGGAAAAAACAGCAGATTCCGACTCCTGGAGGACCGTGCTCAGAAACGAGATTCTGCATGCTGCTGATCATCCCCAGGCCCTTGAGTTTATCGTGGAGCGCGCAGGAAGTCTTGGCGTTGCCAACCGAAACCGGTTTCGCATGAAGGAAGCCGAATTCTGGCATAAGCTCGAGTTTGACGCTGCGAGCCGCGGAAAGCTTACCAATAGGATGGTTCAGGCACTCAACAATCTGGGATTGATCTATCGGCGCACAGACAAATATGAAGCGGCGATCGAAGCCTATCAGCAGGCAATTGTATTGGCCGAGTCGACTGGTGAAGCACGCGGTATAGTATTTGCCCTCAATGGTTTAGGTAATATTTTTCTTGAACTGGGCAATCTTGACGAGGCCATGCTCAACTTCAGGGAGTGTCTGCGTCAGGAACAAGCTCTGAACAACCTTACCGGCATAGCCATCAATCTCAACAATATAGGCCATGTTTACCGAGAATGGGGTGATCTGGAACGAGCCATGGAATACTTCATGCTATCGCTGGAGGTAAATCAGGAGATACCCTCACAACGCGGAATTGCCATCTGCTACAACGATATCGGCGAGATATACCGCATTCGCGGCGAGAACGACAAGGCCCTCAGTTATTTTGAGCTGAGTCTCAATCTTAACAAACTCATCGGCGACCTCTACTATCTTGGCATCAATCATCTCAAGATTGCTGAAATATATTTCGAACGAAAGGACTTCGATGGCATTCAGGCTCACCTCGACGAGGCCATCAGGCTTTCGGAACTGACCAACAACCGGTCGAACCTGATGAAAAGCTACCGCATCAAATACGAAACCGAGCATGCCCGCGGTCATATCAGCGGTGCTATCAAATACCTCGAAAAGGCGTGGACGCTCAACGACAGCATACTAAACGAAAACATGCAGCGGAAGGTGATGCAGATGCAGGCTACCTTCAACCGCGAACGCTCCAATAGCCAGATTGCCCTGCTTCAAAACGAAAAAATGCTTGCAGAGCTGCGCTTCAAAAGACAAAAAGACTACACCCTGGTGGTGGTTGCCGGACTGTTTGTCATGGTTATCGGGCTGGGATTGCTTGCCTATCTGCTCCTTACGAAAAACAGGGCCGTTCAGGCTCTTAAAATGAAAAACCGCGAGGTGGAACAGGCCAGGCTGCAACTGGCCGAATATAATCAGCAACTGCTGACCGCCAAGCAGGAAGCCGAACTCAACAATAAGCTCAAGAGCCAGTTTTTGGCCAATATGAGCCACGAGATTCGCACGCCGCTCAACTCGGTGATCGGCTTTGCCGATCTGTTGTCCGAAAAAATCACCGACTCTGTCAAATTATCCTACCTAGAAAGTATTCGGTCGAGTGGCCGGAGCTTATTGCTCCTCATCGAAGATATTCTCGACCTTTCGAAGATTGAGGCCGGAAAGCTCAAGCCTGAGCTACATTCGATGAGCCTGAACAACCTGTTTCTTGAGCTTCGGAGGATTTTTGAGCTGCAGGCATTCCAAAAAAATATTTTACTCAAATTCGAAACATCATCCGACTTTCCTGAAATCATTGTCATGCATGAAGGCAGCCTCAGGCAGATAATGGTCAATCTGATTGGCAATGCCCTCAAGTTTACCGAAAGCGGACAAATTATTGTGAGCGCGGAGGTTTTACAACGTAAAGGTGAAAATTATGACATTAAGATTTCGGTAAGCGATACGGGCAGCGGCATTGCAAAAGAAGATCTGGCGCATATTTTCGACGCCTTTTATCAATCGCAGGCCAATCCGGGCCATCAAAAAGGAACCGGGCTTGGATTAACAATCACCAAAAGACTGGTGGAATTGCTCAACGGAACGATTACAGCCACAAGTGCTGTTGGCAAAGGCACCACTTTTGAGCTGGTTTTCAGGGAGGTAAAAACCATAGCTTTCCGAACGGCATTCAGGCTGGCCCGAAACGACAGGCAGTCGTCGCCTTTGGCAATGCTTACCAACGACAACACCCTGCTTGCACCCATCGACAAGATTTTGGCCGAGCTAGGGTTGACCTGCGATCTGTACGAAGAAATTGCTGAATTCCGCAACCACATCAGCAATCCGTCCTGCCGGGTTGCGCTTTGGGATGCTGCGATAACTGACCCTCACCTGACTGCAATCGGTGAGCTTGAGGCCGGAGAATGTGTGCACGTATTGCTTTCAAAAAAGAATATCCCCAATTATTCTGATTATCCTAACGGCGCCCTTCGAAATGCCATAATAAAGTTTCCCGATGAATTGCCTGCACTCAAAGCCTTGCTTACGCAAGCGGTTTTTGGCTCAAGTATTAAAGAAGCTGAAGCTGAATCCTTTGTAACGATATCGGACGATCTCAGTCCGGACGAGAGCGCACTTCTGGCCGCATACAATAAGGCAACCCAAAGTCAGATTGTGCAGGATGTGGTAGATTTTGCGAACAGACTTGCCGAGTTCGGTGAAAAATATAACGAAAAGCCCTTCGTCAAACTAGGCCAAGATCTGGAACGGACAGCCCGTGCCATAGATATCGAAATGATGAATTCGTTGATGGATGAATTCAGCAGAAAACTTAAGTCGCGACACGAAAACCCAACTGGCACAGAACAACTTAAACATGGATAATAGCAAGCCACGTATTCTCATAGTTGACGACAACACCCGAAATATTCAGGTTGTGGGCAATATTCTCATGCACGATAATATCGATATTGCTTATGCCACCAACGGGCATCGGGCTCTGGAGCTGGCCGCTGCCCAGCAATTTGATCTGGTGCTTCTGGATATTATGATGCCCGGAATGGACGGTTATACGGTGTGTCAGCAACTTCGACAAGATGCCCATAACAGCGAAACGCCGGTTATTTTCCTGACAGCCCGCAACGACCCATCCAGCATACTCCTGGGCTTCTCGGCCGGAGCCAACGATTACGTCACCAAACCTTTCAATAGTGCAGAACTCAAAGCAAGGGTGAATACTCACCTTGAGCTCCACCGGCAAAAATCATTGCTCAAAAATCTCAATCAAAACCTTGAACAGCTTGTGATTGAGCGCACCCATAAGCTCGAAGCCGCCATGAGGCAATTGAGCCAGCTCGAAAAATCGAAAAGCGAATTCCTTTCCATCATCAGCCACGAACTCAGAGGCCCGCTCAGCGGTATTATAGGACTGACGCAGCTGCTCAAAGCAGGAATGCACGAAAATGAGCAAATCCGACAGCTGGATATGCTCGGCGCCATTGCCCAGCGACTTGCCCGATTTTCGGAGATGGCTTTGCTTATTACAAGTCTTCGGGCCAGTGATGGCATGATGCAAATTATGCCAACCCTTGCCAATGTTCCCGTAGAAATGGCTGCCAATGAAGCTGTTAATATTCTTGCCGAGAAAAACATCAGGCTTTCAGTGGTCATGCCCGAGGAGAAACTGATGATTCAAATCGACTCCGAAATGATACGCCGCTGCCTGACGATTCTCATTGAAAATGCCGCACAAAACCTTCCTCAGGAGGCAAACATAGCGCTCTCGCTTCAAAACGACAAGTCCGAAACAACCATCAGTGTTTCAACGAGCGGTTTTCCCCTGCCCGAGGAGCTCCTGCAGGCAATCAACGACTTTGTGTTGACCGGCCAAATTATTACTGACGAAAGCAGCGGACTTTCGCTGGCAGCTGTCAAACTTGTGCTCGACGCCCACGGCGGACGCATGAAAGTGGAGAACAAGGGCAATGACGGTTGCGTTAGCCTAATATTCGATTCCAAAACCACTATTGAATAATTCAAAACCAAAACCAATGGCAAAAAATTTCAATGCCCCCGATTATTTTAATGTAGATGATTTACTCACCGACGAACACAAAATCGTGCGTCAGGCCGTGCGCGACTGGGTCGATCGTTCAGTTAAACCCTTTATCGAAGATAACTACGAAAAAGCTGTCTTTCCCAGGCACCTGATCAAGGAGCTGGGCGAAATCGGCGCCTTTGGCCCTTTCATACCCGAGGAATTTGGCGGAGCTGGCATGGACTACATTGCTTACGGATTGATTATGCAGGAGCTCGAGCGCGGCGATTCGGGCGTGCGTTCGATGGCATCCGTCCAAACTTCGCTGGTAATGTATCCCATTTGGTCGTATGGCACTGAGGAACAGAGGAGTAAGTATCTACCAAAACTGGCCAGCGGCGAAATGGTGGGCTGTTTCGGCCTCACCGAGCCCAACCATGGCTCAGATCCGGGTAGCATGCTTACCCGTTTTACGGATAAAGGCGACCACTATCTGCTCAATGGCGCAAAAATGTGGATCACCAATAGCTCCATAGCTGATGTGGCAGTGGTTTGGGCCAAAGACGACGAAGGCGTGATCAGAGGTCTTATTGTGGAAAAGGGCATGGAAGGTTTCACTGCACCCGAAACACATGGCAAATGGTCGCTCAGGGCTTCGGTAACGGGAGAGCTCGTTTTTGACAATGTTCGCGTTCCGAAAGAGAACCTGCTTCCTGGCGTTAAAGGCCTTCGGGGACCGCTCAGCTGTCTCAGCTCGGCCCGCTACGGCATTGCCTGGGGTGTGATTGGCGCCGCTATGGACTGCTACGACACCGCACTGCAATATAGCCTTGAACGTCAGCAATTTGGCAAACCCATTGGCGCTTTCCAGCTACAGCAGAAAAAACTGGCCGAAGCCATCACCGAAATTACCAAGGCCCAGCTGCTGGCATGGCGGCTAGGCACCCTGCGCAACGAAGGACGCGCAACACCAGCACAAATTTCGATGGCAAAACGCAATAATGTAGCGATGGCCCTCGATATCGCCCGCGAAATGCGGCAAGTACTCGGCGCTATGGGCATTACCAATGATTTTCCTATGATGCGTCATATGATGAACCTCGAATCGGTAATTACCTACGAAGGCACACACGACGTGCATCTGCTCATCACGGGACAGGACATCACGGGAATCGCCGCATACAAATAAAACCAGATTGATAAACCAGATACCTCCTGAACATAAGATTTCAGGAGGTGTTTTTTATAAAAATGACATGAACGAGCAACCACTAAACAAACTGAGTCTGAAACAGCGCAGCCAGGCCGAAATGCTTTACCTCATACTCGGCGCACTCTTTATCACTGCACTCGTTACCAGTAACCTTATTTTTCAGAAATTTTTCTTCTGGAATCCGCTTGGGCTATTTCGCTTTGAGCTAAGCGTGGGCATCATCGCCTATCCGGTAACTTTTCTGGTAACCGACATTGTGTCGGAAGTCTATGGCAAACGAAGGGCCAATTTTCTGGTCATTGCAGGGATTTTTGCTTCGGCTTTTGCCTTGCTGATTGTCATCGTGTCAACCCTTGCGCCGGCTACCGAGTGGTCGCCACTGAGCGATGCCGAGTTTAAAAAGGCTTTTGCATTCACCTTTCTGGCGGTTGGCGCATCGCTTGCAGCATACCTCACTGCACAGTTTATCGATGTTCATGTCTTTCATTTCTGGAAAGCCGTCACCAATGGTAAACACTTATGGATTCGAAACAACCTGAGCACCTTCACCAGCCAATTTGTGGATACCGTAACGGTGCTGACACTTCTATGCTCGTTTGGGGTTATTGATTGGGAACTTTTTCCCAAGCTTCTGGGCAACGGTTACTTATTCAAAGCCATCGTTGCCCTGCTCGACACACCCTTTGCCTATCTGGGGGTTTATGGCCTGCGACGGTTTTTTGGCCTTAAAGGACATGGCGCCGAGCTTAACCTCGACGAGCAATAGCTTGTTTTCTTCTAATTTTGCCGACTCAAAATAACGCGATGAAGCTCTTTTTCCGCCGTTACGGAGATGCGGGTGCACAACCGCTCATCATACTGCATGGTCTTTACGGGCTTTCGGATAATTGGGTCACTTTTGGCCGCCGCATTGCCGACGAGGGTTTCGATGTAGTGATCCCCGATCAGCGCAATCACGGCAACTCGCCCCATAGCGACACTTTCAACTACATTGCCCTCACCGCCGACCTTGATGAGCTGATTGACGATTTGAGCTTTGACCAGCCCGCCCTGCTGGGTCACAGTATGGGTGGCAAGGTGGCCATGCGCTACGCCATGGAACGACCTGAAAGAGTAAAGAAGCTGCTCGTGGCCGACATAAGCCCCCGCTCCTATGGCAGCCGGCCTCAGCATGTGGCCATCATCGAAGCCATGCAGTCGGTTGATTTTGAAACGGTTAAAAGCCGGTCTGAAGTGGAGTCCGTGCTCGACAGACGCATCAACGACCTGCGCATCAGGCAGTTCATCATGAAAAACCTCCACTGGCGCGACAAAGACCAGCTGGAATGGAAGATGAACCTCAGAGGCATACGCGACAACCTGCACCAGATGTTCGACACGGTGGAAACTGATCTCGAGTTTCTTAAACCCACCTTGTTCATACGCGGAGGAAATTCCGACTATATTCTTCCGTCCGATTATCCACTTATCCGCAAAAATTTCCCCTTTGCCGAAATTATCACCATTGAAGGGGCCTCGCATTGGGTGCATGCCGAAGCTCCTGAACAGTTTTACCTGCTCGCATCGGGTTTTCTGACAGGCCGTCCGGGATGGTATTTGGAAGAGTAATTGACATAAGCTCTCCCTTTTCTATCAATGATCCGGCAAAACTCAGGTTTCTTATTAGCTTAAGCGTAAGAAAGAGCTTTTACGGCATTGGCATTCTGCAATAAATTACCTTGATGGGATAAAAACAATGCCGAAAGTGAACGAAAGCCTGTTAAGGTCAGATTGATTGATAACCGATTGGTCACCAGGGAAATAGAAGTTATAAGACAAACCAGCCCTTAACTTCAACCAAGTTTTTAGTCCCAATTCGCCAAATAGCTGAGGGGCGACAACTAAACCTTTTTCGCTTCCGTCGGCCCGATTAAGCTGAAATAATCCAAATCTTTCTTCGTCCAAACGTAACGTAAAATAACCGATATTAATCTGAAAACCAGGGTCGATCCGTCTTTCACCTTTCAATAAATAGCCCGAAAGGACTCCTGCCTGACCAATCCAAACATAACGTTGAACGCCATTGATTTCGGCCTTAAGATTAGATGCAAAAAAAGAGGTGTAGGCACCTAAATAAAACCGCTGATTGACTAAACCTCCTCCCTCAATGCCCTGAAATGAAAAGGCTTTACCAAAAAAATCGTGATGCTGATGATAAAGCGTTATGAATCCTTTAAGTGAAAGGTCTTCAAGTCGATGGTCCTTTGTGACCGCTGCATTTAGCACACCAGCGCCGAAAAGCGTGAAAATAACAACTAATGTCAGTCTGCCTTTCATGCTAATATTTTCTTGAAAAGCTAAATGAAACCACAAAAGTCCAGAGAAGCAAGGTTCCTATGTTGAGCCTTTCGAGTAAGCCAAAATAGGAGAGTTTGCTGGCAAAAAAATATCCCGTCAGACCTCCGAAAACAAGGATGAGCATACCACATAAAATCGAAAAACGTCCCAGGTTTTGCCATTGAGGTTCTTTTTTCAACCCAATGCCTATAATAATTGGGGATAGAATAGTGAATGGCACAATAAGCACGGTAACAACAATATGCATCATGCCCGCGAAGGTTGGTTCGCTGCCAGGTAAATCCTGAGGAAAGAATGAATAGGATATGGAAACAATATGCAGCATAATGAGCGAAATGCCTCCCCAAAGCAGAATTACTGATCGCCGGCTGGCAATAAACAGGGTAAACGATAGGGCAAAAACCAGTGCCAAAACCCCGTAAATATTGGTGAACCAAAGAAGCAAACCGCGATCAGGAGCCCCGCTTCCTGTCAGATCGCTGATTGGCCTGTGGAGATGCTGGTATTCTTTCCATAACGCTCCGCCAATTAATACGTGAGCAACATACACAACAACAGCGAGCATGCCTGTCGAAAGTAAAGCTTTGCCGAATGCCTTATTCATCGTAAAAGAACATTATATTACATTCATTTTCAATTATTTATGAAATGGCCTCTGCAAATTGCGTTCAGCATCGCTAAAATCACACATTCTGCATTTCAGATCCATGGCAATAAAACCCTCTTCTCGTATTCACTCCAGGATTTGCCGAATGTTTTGGCCATTATTTGCTCTTCCTCCGGAGCATACAATCTTGACCCCAGATAAACAGTCATCCCTATCGGTATTCCGAGCCAGGTATCGAACAACAAGCCCGCAAAAGGCAGCACAATTAATCCGATACAGGTGTACAATGGATGTTTCACCAACCTATAAGGACCACTGGTAATAAGCTGATTACGCGGCACTTTTATAAGGATTAGGGCAACAGTCCAAATCCAGATTACAATACCTGTTAGCGTTAGTCCCAGTGAGGCATTCCAAACTGCAGCAGACGGTCCGTTGACGCTGAAAAAATCAGGGAAGTAAATGTTGAGTATTACCCCAGCGATCAGGAATGGCATCGTCAGCCGACCGATTTTTCGTCCGCTTCCGGCAAGCTTTTCTATATTCATGGCTTGATGGATTTTTTTACAGGCATAATGACAACTTTCTGCCGCAAGCGTTGTAGGGCGTTGACAATAATTTTGAGCTACCCCGATACTAAGGCTCCAAACATTAATCAATCACAATTTTACAGCAATTTGCCGTGCTCCGTCACGCACCAACGAAATTATTTATCGATTGGTCAGGGTTGAATGACCAGAATAAAAACCACAAACACAATCGAAAAAGACTTTTCAAGATTTACCATCCTTGCATAAATCACTCATTTGAGCGCTTTAGTACCTGCTCAGGTTGAATACCAATGCCGGACTTCCAGCAAATTTGTTTCGTATAACAGAAGGCATTTGCAGCTCTTGGCTTCCTTTATTTTGCCTTATCCGCAGCGCCCGATTATGACCAAGCAATTGAATTGTCTTGTTTTCAGCAGCAAATCCCTTCGGGAGTTGGATCACCGACGGAATACTCTCATTCTCATCAAGCAGGTAAAAAAGGTATTGGATAGCCCCATCTTTCGATTGCGTCCAGGCAAACTTTCCATCCACATAAGGCTCCAGCGGCCGGGTTTCGTATATCGCCCTGCCATTGGTTTGCATCCACCTGCCGGTTTCTTTCAGTCGCTGGTACACCTCTGGCACAAGATCTCCTGTTTTATCAGGTCCAATGCCAAGCAAGAAGTTGCCACCTTTGGCAGTAATTTTAACTAAGGTGTGAATTATCCATTGCAACGATTTGTAATGCTCGCCCGGAACGGCGTACCACGAACTGCCTAAGGTAATGCAGCTTTCCCAGGGGTAGTCAGGCTTAATGTTGGGTATTTGTTGCTCAGGCGTGCGATAGTTCTCGAATTCGCCGTGCACAGTACGGTCCACAATCAGCAAACCGGGTTGATGTTGCCTTGCCATCCTGGCAATGCGCGGAATATCAACATCCTGAATCCATTGATTCTTGCCCAGCCAGGGTCGCGTTTCATCGGTGAGCGATCCGGCCGGACGCACCCAGCCGCCGTCGAGCCATAAAACATCCACCTTTCCATAGTTAGCCATCAGCTCCTCTATCTGATTGTATGTTAACTCTTTAAAGCGCTGCCAGCGGTCAGGATACTGATCAGGGTTATAGTTGACATTGCGGTCGAAAGGCGGAAAATAAGGCCACCAATAATCGGGACTGCTCCAGTCGGGCTTACTGAAATAAACGCCTATGGCAAGGCCTCTTTCCCTGAAGGCGTTGAATACGTATTTCGCAACATCGGCTTGGGGATGCTGCGAAAAAACAGCTGATGAATGGGTAATCCTGTAATCGGTGTGCCGACTGTCGTACATGCAAAAGCCATCATGATGCTTTGTCGTAAACACAAGATAACGCATCCCTGCTTCGCGGCAGGCCCCGGCCCATTTTTCAGGCGAAAAAGCCGCAGGGTACCAGGTGTGATGAATACGCCGATAGGCCTCAACATATTCATGGTAGTTTTCGGCATAAGGCCCCGTACGCCTGCACCATGGCTCATCTTCCGGGCAAAGGCTCCAGCTTTCCACTACATCCCACTGGCTGTAGGGCCCCCAATGGATAATCACCCCAAACTTCCAGTCCTGCCACTCCTCAAGCTTGTCAGAAATAAGTCTGTCGTCTGGCCATTGATAAGGCCATTCGGCTTCATGATGCTGGCCCGAAACGCATATCCGGCCCGAAACGATGATCATTATCAGGAAAAAACGCAACAATTGCATGCTCATCACCAAATCTTTTCGTGAAAGTAAAAATAGTGATTCGGCTGTATCCTGGACAAAATCAACGGATTTGATCTTCAGCCAAAAATTGCCATCTGCAAAGGAAAATCATGTCTGGTTAAGAAGGGGAGAAATTACAGGCATACGGATTTTTACACTACAACATCACAAACTGTACACTGACTCATTTCAATCGTACCCTTGTGATCCCGTGACCGCCCGTTTCGAGGGTGGCATCTTCAAACGAAGCCACATTTTTAGTTTTGCTGAGCAATTCGCGGATAACCCTTCGGAGGATGCCGTTGCCTTTTCCGTGAAGAATGCTCACCTCCTTAATGCTCAACAACATAGCCTCGTCAAGATATTTTTCTACCAGCTCAATGGCCTCTTCGGCCCTTTTGCCGCGCACATCGATGGTGAGGCTGAAAGTTGCCGCTTTTTCGTTGATATCGTCGGCTATTCCCGGTGTACTCTTCATGCGGCGGGGCTGTGCGGCTTTACGTGCCTCCCGTCGCGAAAGCGGCGTAAGCTTTTCGGGGGAGGTGCGCAGCTTGATGCCGCCAAAGGCCACCAGAGCCGTGTCCTGATCAATATGAATAAGTTCGCCGGTTACGTCCATCTCTTCGATCTTCACCATATCACCGGCTTTCAGATCGGCAAAGGCCGGCGCTTCGTCTTCCTGTTCCACACGTAATGCTTCGGCCTTTTGTTCGGCTTCCTGTTCGAGCACAGGCTTGAATGCCTGCAGCTGTTCGCGCAGTTGCTTTGTTTTTTCCTTTTCGGCCTGCGACTCCCTGATTTCCTTGATGGTGAGTTCGATCTGACGATTGGCCTTATCAATCAAATTGCGTGCCTCGCGTCCGGCCTCGCTGATCATGGCCTTTTTGCGATCTTCAAGTTGACGGAGCAGACGTTTGTATTTGGTAATCACCTCGTTGAGCATCTCATCGGCCATTCGCAGCTCCCTTTCCTTCTGTGCAAGCGCCAGTTTGTCGGCTTCAAGCTGCTGTAGCTGCTGTTCGAAATTAAGCTGCGACACCCCTGTCAACTCGCCGGCATGAGCTACAACATCGTCGGGCAGGCCTATTTTCCGTGCAATCTCAAAGGCAAACGAACTACCAGGTTTTCCTGTCTGTAACACAAACAACGGCTGCATTCGCTTGGTATCGAAAAGCATGGCACCGTTTATCATGCCTTCTTCCTTGTCGGCCAACAATTTAAGATTGGCGTAATGCGTGGTTACCAATCCGAAGGCCTTCTTGTGGTTTAATGCACTGAGCACGGCCTCAGCAATTGCGCCTCCTGCCTGTGGTTCGGTGCCTGTGCCAAGCTCATCCACGAGAAACAGACTGCGTTCATCAGCATAATCCAGAAATGCTTTCATGTGTGTGAGGTGCGAGCTATAAGTGCTCAAATCGTTTTCGAGGGATTGCTCGTCGCCAATGTCGATGAACATTTTCTCGAAAATGCCACACTCCGAGTCCTGATGCATGGGAACCGGCAATCCGCATTGCAACATGTATTGCAGGAGTGCTGTGGTTTTCAGGCAAACCGACTTACCACCGGCATTGGGACCTGAGATAACCAATATGCGTTGATTTTCATCAATTTCCAGATCCAATGGAACAGCCTCCCTTCCCTGCTCTCTCAGGTTGAGCTGTAAAAGCGGGTGAACAGCCCTTTTCCACCTGATGAGTGGCTTGTTGACCAATTGAGGTATTTGGGCGCCGGTGCGCAAAAGCAGCGTGGTTTTGGCATGAACCAGATCGAGCTCGCCCATAAAATGCCATATCTGGTGCATCATGGGTAGTTCGGGCCGCATCAGCTGGGTGAAAGCTGACAAAATGCGGTGTATCTCGCGGCGCTCGGCATATTCCAGCTCGCGTATCTCGTTGTTGGTATCGAAAATTTCGGCCGGTTCGATGAATACCGTTTGTCCTGTGGCCGAGGCATCGTGCACAAAACCCCTGATTTTGCGTTTGTCGGCGGCCTTTACCGGAATCACCATGCGGCCGTTGCGGATGGTAATCTCCGCATCGCTGTCGGTATAGCCTGCCTGCTTGGCTTCGCCCAGCATTTGCCGGATCTTGCGCTCCATTGTTCCATGCTTGCGTCGGATGTCGGCCCTTATTTCGGCCAGGACGGGCGAGGCATTATCAGGAATTTCGCCCCGATCGTCCATCAAACGGCTAAGCTCGGAAACAACTTTCGGATTGATGTGTAATCCTAGAGCCAAACTGGCCAAAGCCGGGTAAACCGACGCAGCCTCAGATGATAAAAACCGCAAAGCTTCTCTGGCCTGTAAGAGTCCGAGGCGCAAGGCAAACATGGCATCCAGCTCTATTACTGTTCCTTCGGGTCTCAGCCGGTGTAGCTCGGCACGCACATCGAGGTAATCCTTCACCGAAAAAGGCATTCCGCTCTGCATCAACCTATTGAGTTCGGCCACACGATCGAGTTGCAACCGTATATCTTCAAGCACTGTCATGAAGCCAAGCTCATCGGCCATTTCCAGGCCCATCTGGCTCACGCAAAAGTCACGCAACATCTTTCTGATGATCAGAAAGCCTGATTTTTCTTCAAACGAATCGGGATAAATCACTGATCTGAATTAGACCGCAAAGTTAATCAGTGCAGGCCAATAAAATCTTCTCACCAGCTTAACTCGATTCTTGTCAGGAACGAGTGTTAGCAACATTGTTTTAAAACTTTAACTTCGCCTTACAAACATTGGCTTGCTACTGATGTACACCCTTGAAATTTGTGCCGTTGGCCTGAACAACGCCTTGATTGCCCAACAGCATGGTGCACACCGCATAGAGCTTTGCGAGAACCTCGAATCGGGTGGTTTGACCCCATCTTTTGGCACGCTGAAAATGGCTGCCGAAAAGCTGAACATTCCTGTGCATGTGCTCATCAGACCCCGTAGGGGAAACTACATTTACGACAGAACCGAACGCGAAATCATGTTGCACGACATCGAACTGGTCCGGCAATTGGGCTTCGCCGGTGTGGTAATCGGCGCCCTGAAGCTTGATGGTACCCTCGACTCCGAAACTATTGAGGCACTGAAGGATGCTGCGGGTGAAATGTCGGTTACCTTTCACAGGGCCATAGATGTGTGTACCCTGCCTGAAGCGGCCATCGAAACCCTTATCAGGCTGGGCATCAACCGGCTGCTTACCTCGGGTGGGGCCACTAAAGCAATGAATGGCGCAGCACAGATAGCCAAATGGCAAGCGCGGTATGGTGCTTACATAAACATCATGGCCGGCCGTGGAATCACCTCATCCAATATCCTGGATATCATGAACATAACCAGCATATTCGAGATCCACTCTTCAGCCAAAATCACACTTCGCTCATATGAACACACCTATCATCTGAAAAACGAAAAATCTAACGAATGGTGGCAGTTTGCCGTGGACGACGCCGAGGTGAAACGAATGCGTTTGATGCTCGATGAGTTGGCTTTTCAACCTAAATTACCCTTTGCATGAGGAGATCACTTTCAGCATACTTAAGGATTAGATACATCATGCTGTTTATAGCCGTTGTGCTCGTATCCTGCCAGCAAAAAAATGCCGTCCTGATACGTCCGCTAAACGAAGGCTGGATGCTTCATGTTGATTCACAGCAAAGCATCAAAGCCACGGTACCCGGACTGGTGCACACCGATCTGCTGAGCGCCGGTTTGATACCTGACCCTTATTATGGCTTCAACGAAGACTCATTGCAATGGATAGGCAGCCGGCAATGGGTTTACTCGCTTGATTTTGATATTGATAAGTCAATACTGAACAACCGGAATATTGCTTTGGTTTTCGACGGGCTCGACACCTATGCTCAGGTGAAGCTCAACGGTCAGCCATTGCTCTGGGCTGATAATATGTTCAGGCAGTGGGAGTTGGATGTGAAAGCCTTGCTGCTCGAAGGCGCTAACCGGCTCGAGGTTCGTTTTTTTCAGCCCGACAGCATCAGCCTGGTCAAGGCACAATCTTATGGCATCAAACTGCCCGAACACAGGGCTTTCAGCCGCAAGGCGCCTTTTCAGGCTGGTTGGGATTGGGGGCCTGTGTTTCATACCATGGGCATCTGGAAACCTGTCAGCTTGGTGGCCTGGAATGGCAGCTGGCTTCGCGAAGCGGCCATCCTCACGCATCATGCCGACAGCCTGCTTGCAAACCTTGAACTTGCAGCCGGCATCGAATCGGAAAAACCTGGTTCTGCTCGGGTAAGATTGCTAATAGATGATAAGGTGTTGATTGAAAATGATTTACAGCTTTTTCCCGGCTTCAACAATATCCGACTTCCATTCAGCTTGAAAAATCCTTCGCTCTGGTGGCCCAGTGGGAGCGGTGCTCAACACCTCAACCGTTTCGAACTGGAAATTAGAACTTCTTTTGGCGAGCTGCACCATAAAACCATCACCAATGGCATCCGCAAAGCAGAGCTGGTGCGCGAAGCCGACAGCATAGGCGAAGGTTTTGCTTTTCGCATCAACGGCAGGGACATTTTTGCCAAAGGCGCAAATTATATCCCTGAGGATCATTTTATTACAAGGATGTCTCGCCACAAAACGCGGAAATTGCTCATCGATGCAGCCGCAGCGGGCATGAACATGATCCGCGTTTGGGGTGGCGGCATTTATCCTTCGGAAGATTTTTATGATTTGTGCGACAGCCTTGGATTGATGGTCTGGCAGGATTTTATATTTGCCTGCACCATGTATCCATGGGACACTGCCTTTCTGGAAAATGTTCGCCAGGAAGCGATACATCAGGTGAAACGACTGCGCGGCCATCCATCAATGGTTTTGTGGTGCGGCAACAATGAGGTGTCGGAAGGATTTCACAACTGGGGCTGGCAGCGCAGTATTGGCTGGACGGCAACCGATAGCGCTTCGGTATGGCATGGCTATCTGACTTTATTTGAACAACTTATACCGGAGGTGCTAACCAAACATGACCCGGGCATCCCTTACTGGCCAAGTTCGCCATCGCTGGGCTGGGGACGTGCCGAATCGCTCCGCCGCGGCGATGTGCACTACTGGGGCGTTTGGTGGGGCGAAGAGCCTTTTGAGGTTTATCGGAAAAAAGTTGGCCGCTTCAACTCGGAATACGGCTTTCAAGCCATGCCAGCCATCGAAAGTGTGCGGCAGTTTTTGCCAGAGGACCAACTCATTGTTGGATCGGCCGGTTTGGAAGCCCATCAAAAACATCCCCGGGGCACAAAACTCATCCATGACTACATGGCCAGGGATTTTCCTGTGCCCAGGGTACTGGAAGATTACATCTACACCAGTCAGCTCACCCAGATGCACGGCATTGGCATGGCCATCGAAGCCCATCGCAGAAACAAACCTGTCACAATGGGTACACTGTACTGGCAACTCAACGACAGTTGGCCAGTAACAAGCTGGTCATCAATAGATTATTATGGCCGCTGGAAAGGTCTGCACTACCGCCTACGGCAGCTTTATGCCCCAGTTCTGTTGTCTTTTGCAGAAACCGAGGGCAATGTTGCAGTTTATGGGATTTCAGATTTAAGTGAAGTAATAACGGGCACACTGGAAATCAGCTTTTTAAACACTCAGGGAGAAACGCTGCAAACCAGAAAAACGACGGTAACCTTAAACCCGGCAAAAGCGACATCACTCGCCATTATTCCTCCCTCAGATTTACCGGTAACGCTTCCAAAAGAATCAATGTTCATCAGGGCAAAGCTTGTGCAAAAAGAACAAACACTGGCCGAGAATCTTTTTTCATGGGCAAGACCAAAAGACCTGAAGCTGAGCTACAAGCCTATTGAAATTGAAAAAGAAATAGGACATGACCTGATTTTTGCGAACCTCAGTTCCGAGGTTTTACACTATGCAGTTCAGCTGCAAAGCAATGACACCGATGGCCGGTTTTCGGACAACTTTTTCCACCTTTACCCCGGCGAACCTAGAACTATAACATTCAAGCCCTCAGGCAATGTTCCGGTCGGGGAAATAACTTTCGGCTGGCGCTCGCTCAACCTGCTGGTAAACCATTGATTGACTGAACGATCATGAAAATTCTGCTGTTAATGATTGGCAAAACCGATGCCTCGTGGCTGAGCGAAGGCTTGATGCATTACGAGAAGCGCATCAGGCACTATATGCCTTTTGAGCTGCAGGTGATCCCCGACCTGAAGAACCGAAAACAGCTAAGTGAGGCCGAACAAAAGCAGGCTGAAGCCATGCTGCTTATGCAAGCGTTGCAGGCCACCGACGAGTTGGTGCTGCTGGATGAAAATGGCAAGCAACTCACTTCCAGAGCTTTTGCCGGTTTTATTGAGAAAATGCAGCTTCAGTCGGTAAAGCGACTCGTATTTGTGATTGGCGGTCCCTATGGTTTTGGCGAGGCCGTGCGTAAACGTGCCAATCACATGCTTTCGTTGTCGGAAATGACCTTCCCACACCAACTGGTCAGGCTCATCTTTATTGAGCAGCTCTATCGCGCCTGCACGATTTTACGCAACGAGCCTTATCACCATGATTAAACGGACGCTGTCAGAAATTATTTGACAACCAGGGTTTTCACAAGACTTTGACCTTCAATGTGCAAGCGAAGCAAATAAGCTCCCTGTTTCATACCTATGATATCGAAGCACTTACCACTTTCTTGCTCATTCATCCACATAATATGCCTGCCCGTTAGGCTAAGCACCTCCGCCTTGATGTTGCTTTCCGGCAGGCCATCGAAGCAAACCTTATCCGTTGCCGGATTGGGGTAAATCCTCAGTGCAGCAGCAGGTTCTTCCAAACCAGTCAATACCATTGAAACATTGATGACTGGATCGGGACTGTCGCCTACCTCAAAAGTGCCCTCCACGGGAAAGTAATTATCTCTGGTGATGGTATAGGAGTAGTTTCCGTAAGGTAGTCCTGGCACCACGGCTACGCCCTGAGTGTTGGTGTTTGCCGCAGGCTGACCAACCACCTGAACCACAGCGCCTTCGAGTGGACCACTTATACCAGTGACAACAAATGTCACATCGCGGGTGATGAGCACCATGCTAACATTAACCACAACAGGGCTATTGCTTACATTTACAGTACCCTGAGCGGTTTGATAACCCGTTTTGCTCAGCGTGTAGGTGTAATCTCCCGGCAACACATTTTCAACCACATAAACACCCGGAGGATAAGTAAATCCATCAAATTGCAGCACAGCATCAGGTATGGGTTGTCCGGCCTGATCCGTTACATTGAAACTGACGGTGTAAGTGTTTAGTTCAATAACAACGGTTACCGTGTAATCTGCCGTTTCGCCATGCGGCGTGAGCACCTGAAACACAACCGGATCAGCGAAATCGTATATCTCGCCTCCAGGAGGCACAGTTACCGTTCCAAACGGCAAACCAATCTGAGGGATCAGCTCCAGCGGTGAGCCTTCAGGCAATACCAGCTCAATGGTCTTATTCGTTTGATCGATCGTTCCAAAATAATCCTGCCCCAGAGCGGGATTGTCGGCCTGCAGGAAGGCAAACGACTCAATCACAGGATGCAATTCTTGTATGGGATTGTATGTAACCAAGCCCAGTGAAGCCTGATCGGGCTGATGAAAGATAAACTGCTCGGCCTGTGCCGGATCGTTGGTGCCCCAGTAATTGCCAATAGCCTGAACCGGCAGAGCGGTGTTGTTGTACAATGCATACGTCTGGCCGTCGTTGCCGTTGTTGTAGATAACATTACCGCCAGGGCTTGATGAGGTGCCCAGATTGGGGTTAGCTGTGCCTTGAAGAGTGATTCCCCATAAATTGCCTGTGATGAGGTTGCGGCGCACGATGGCGGTATTGCCTGCACCGCTTGCCTGAAAGTTGATACCGCTTCCACCGGAGGCAGGTAGGCCTTGTATATCATTATCAATGAAATAGTTATCTTCAATGCGACTACTGATGTTGTTGCCGATCTGGGCATATCCGTAACGGTTATTTACCACATAATTATCGCGCACCACCACCTTGGCGCTACCCGATCCCAGCAAATTACTGATGCCGATACCGCCGGCCATATTGTAAAATCCTTCGATATAATTGCCCACAATATAAATTGTATCAGCCGCGCCCGGTCCGATATTAATCTGAGGACGGTTGGAATTGTCGGTAGTGTTGCGGATCATCACGTTGTACAGAATTTGCGGAGAGCCGGTGATATTGGCGCCGGAGTTGATGGCCGAACGAACGTTTTCCTCAAACAGACAGTAGCGGATGATCGGGCTGCAGCTGCTGTAAGTGATGGCTCCCGAAACGTTGGACGAGCCATTGCGCCGGAAAGTGCTGTATTCGAACAGCGCACCGGAGCTGATGAGCTGAATGCCACCACCATAACTGACCACCGTATTACGAAAAACATTCCCCTGCGAATTATCAAATCGGAATCCTCTGAAATTCGTTGCGGCAGTTGTCGTGTCCTGTGCCGTAAAAATCACTTTACCCTGAATGGGATCGCTTTTGATGGTGCCGCTGACTTCGATTCGGATGTTCTGTGCCACCCTGATCACCAAGGGGTTAGTAATCTTCAGGGTATCAGTCGCCGAAATGGTCAAAGTATTGTTGATGAAATACGTTCCGCCTATTTGCGTGACCACACCGCCAGACATTGCCACAAGATCTGCAGGCGTTAGCGTGAGGTTATTTCCTGGGGTGGCATATTGGGCAAAAGCTCCCTTTAATGCCATTGCGGCTAGTATGCCGCTCAAAATTAGCTTTTTCATCAGAATAATATTTGGTGTTAAAGCCGGACTGCTCATCATTGCAGCGCGGTGGATCATATACAAAAATAATGACATGCCGTGAGAAAGTGTTAATTTTTCGTATTTGTAACCCTCCAAATCAGATAAAGGCAACCTGAGCTTGATACATTGCCTCAATATTGGCCTAACTTTGATTAGGAATTCATAAAGGCAAAAACAATGAAACTCACTTTTCTTGGAGCAGCCCGTCAGGTTACCGGAAGCAAGCACCTGATCGAAACCCGGCACGGAAAGCGCATCCTGCTCGACTGCGGGTTGTATCAGGGTAAAGGTCTGGAAACCGACGCCATGAACCGCGATCCGGGTGTCGACCCTGCCAGCATCGACCACATCATCCTTACGCACGCTCACATCGACCATTCCGGTCTGATCCCATTTTTTTACAAAAACGGTTTTCGCGGTTCGGTCATTTGCACCCATGCCACCCGCGACCTTTGCTCCATAATGTTGCCCGATAGCGCGCACATACAAGAACAGGATATTGTCTGGTTCAACAAAAAGCGCCAGCGTCAGGGTCTGCCGCCGGTACCACCACTTTACAGCGAAAAAGATGCCCGGGCCTGTTTGGAACTGTTTATCGGCGTGGCTTACAACCGCAAGTTTTACATCGATAATAATATAAAGGTGAAATTCACCAACAGCGGGCATATGCTCGGCAGTGGGGTGGTGACCATTGAGCTCGACGAATTCGGCACCATGACACGCATCGGATATACCGGCGACATTGGCCGGCCTGGGAACTATTTGCTGCAGGCCCCGCAGGCTTTTCCGCATTGCGACATCCTGATCACCGAAAGCACTTATGGCGACCGACTGCACGAAGCACGTGAAGCTGCCGAGAAACGACTGCTCGAAATTGTAAACTATACCTGTCTGGATAAACAAGGAAAACTTATCATTCCTTCTTTTGCTATCGGCCGTGCACAGGAGATTGTTTTCCTGCTGAACAACTTCTACAACCAGGGATTATTACCCAAGATACCAGTTTACGTCGACAGTCCGCTTGCCGTGAATGCTACCAACATTTTCCGAATGCACCTCGACGAGATGAACCAGCATGTGGCCGAAGTGCTCGAAAGCGACCCCGACCCCTTTGGCTTTAATGCCCTGCACTACATCAATAATGTTGAAGAATCGAAACGACTCAACAACCTCAACGAACCTGCCATCATCATCTCGGCTTCGGGTATGGCCGAAGCGGGCCGGATCAAACACCACCTTGCCAACAATATCGACAATCCAAAAAACAGCATTCTGTTCGTTGGTTATTGCGCCCCCTCAACCCTGGGAGCCAGAATTCAGGAAAAACCCGATGAGATTTCCATTTTCGGTATCCCTCACAAGCTTAGGGCCGAAATTTTCAGCATCGATGCATTCAGCGGCCATGCCGACTATCAGGAAATGGGTGATTATTTAGAATGCCAAAACAAGGAAAAACTGCGGCGTGTCTTTTTAGTTCATGGTGAAACCAAAGCCGCCGAGCACTATGCAGGATGGCTCAGCGACCGTAATTTTAAGAACATAGCAATACCGGAAAGAGGCGAGTCTTTCGCGATGGATTGAAAAATCAATTGTTGTTTCGCTGCTCGAACTCGCGGATGAGCTCTTCAGGGCTTTTACCAAGATTGCGTATGGCAGCCTCGGCTTCGCCTGCAAACTCATGTTGTGGATAACGTTCGATGAACTGTTGGTAGAAATGCCTTGCCGAAGCTGTATCATCAAAGCGGGTGTCGTAGGTAAAAGCCTTGAGGAATAAGCTCATGGCGGCTTTCTCATGCTCAGGATATCTTGCCATGAGCCTGTCGAGTAGCCAGATAGTGCGACCTGGATCGGAAAAATACATGCTCAGGTCGGCTGCCTTAAATAGGTACTCGGGCGACCTTTCATCCTGCGGAAGCGAGTCGGCAAAACGAACATAAAGGTCCATCAGCATGCGGGCCGTGTCCTGACTATAGGCCCCACCTTCGTCAAACAAGGCTTTCTCCAGCTGACTGATCTTATCGTCAACGGGTTCTTGTTTCTTCTTACCAGGGTTGCATGCAACAAGGGAAAAAACCATAATCAAAGTTGGGAAAACAACTCTTAATCTACTCATCTTCAGCATCATATTACTTCCTCCTTTTGTAAAGTCCCGGAAAAATCATTTTATAATCTACATCTATACGCCCTTCCGAAATATCTTTCAACTTGTTCTTTAGCAGCAGCTTACGCATGGCACTTAGGCGATCGACATAAAGTACGCCGTCGATATGATCGTATTCGTGCTGGATAACTCTTGCCACAAATCCGGAATATTCTTCCGTGTGAGGGTTGAAGTTTTCGTCCAGATAGGTGATCGTAAGACTCGGCTTACGACTTACGTCTTCGTTGAGGCCAGGGATGCTCAGACAGCCTTCGCTCATTGTCACTTCTTCGCCCCTTTCATCGGTGATGTGGGCATTGATAAATACCTTCTTAAAGTCCTTGAGTTCAGGGTGTTCCTCGCCATAGGGCGAAGCATCGATAACGAAGAGCCGGATGGACTTATTCACCTGAGGCGCAGCCAGGCCCACACCATGCGCTGCATACATGGTTTCCCACATATCGCTGATGAGTTGTTGCAAGCCCGGATAATCGGGGGTGATATCCTCGGCAACCTTTTTAAGGGTCGGATGGCCGTATGCTACAATGGGCAGTATCATTGATTCGCAGTATTAATCGTTTTTGTGATGTTCGAGATAGCTTTGAAGGATAATCGTTGCCGAAATGGTGTCCACCAAAGCCTTATCCTGACGTTTTTTCTTTCCAAGCCCTGCATCGATCATGGTCTGGAAAGCCATGCGAGAGGTAAAACGCTCGTCGTAGCGTTCAACAGGTATGTGTGGAAATGCCTTTGAAAGGCGTTTGACAAAAGGTTCTGTAAATCGCGATGCATCCGAAGGCTTGTTCATCATATCGCGGGGTTCGCCAACTACAAACAGGTCAACCTGTTCATTTTCAACGTATTGAGCCAGAAATGAGATTACTTTATGGCTCGAAATGGTCGTCAGACCACTGGCGATAATGCGCAAGGGATCGGTTACGGCTATGCCGGTGCGTTTTTGTCCGTAATCGATGGCCATGATGCGTCCCATAAGTGCCTGACAACTAATTCAGGCTGCAAAATTAGCAAGAATAGCAAAGCGACACTTTGGCTTTAAAGCGCTTCAAAACCCGGCAATGCTTTACCTTAGCGCAGAAATTGCTTAAATTATGGACCTTCCGGCACTAAAAAGAATGATAGAAGAGGCCTGGACCGACCGCAGCCTGCTTCAGCATGAAAACTATCGTAAGGCAATCAATGAAGTGATCGGACAGCTCGACAGAGGGCTGTTGCGTGTTGCTGAGCCCTCGGAGGGTGGGTGGTTGGTGAACGAATGGGTGAAAAAAGCGGTCATTTTATTTTTTCCCATCAGTCAGATGGAAACTATTGAAGTTGGCCCTTTCGAGTTCCACGATAAAATACCGCTAAAAAGGAATTATTCGGCTCAGGGCGTGAGGGTGGTGCCTCATGCCATTGCCCGCTACGGCAGCTTTATAGAAAAAGGTGTAATCATGATGCCCTCCTATGTAAACATTGGTGCATGGGTGGGCAGCGGCACCATGGTGGATACCTGGGCCACGGTTGGCTCGTGTGCGCAGATTGGCCGCAATGTGCACCTTAGCGGAGGCGTTGGCATTGGTGGCGTGCTCGAACCGGTGCAGGCCTCCCCGGTGATCATCGAAGACGAATGCTTTATTGGTTCGCGCTGCATTGTGGTAGAGGGCGTTTATGTGGAGCGCGAAGCGGTGCTGGGAGCCAATGTGGTGCTCACTCAAAGTACCAGAATTATTGATGTGAGCGGTGCAGAAGCTGTCGAATACAAAGGCCGCATTCCCGCCCGCTCGGTTGTGATTCCAGGAACAGTAAGTAAAAAGTTTGCTGCAGGCGAATATCAGGTTGCTTGCGCGCTTATTATCGGAAAGCGAAAGCCTTCGACCGACCTCAAAACCTCGCTCAACGATGCATTGCGGGAGTTCGATGTGGCCGTTTGAATTGGGTAAACTACTGACAGTCAAGGTGCCTTTGCAACAGGAATGTTGAGCAGCAAGTGCTGGCTGTCGCTCATTTCAAGCAATCTTCGGAGCTTATCTTTTTCCATCCACGAGCGTGGCCGGCAAGCCAATTGCTCCGAGGCACAAAACAACAACACATTTTGGGCTACCATTCCGGCATCGAGGGCCGCCCATTCTAATCGCTGTGCCTGCTCGCCCATGCGAAAGCGGCTAATATCCGACACCAATAACAAAAACACAGGCGCTGTGGCAAAATCGGCCTGACTGCCTGCTACCAGCAACCGATGATCACCCTCGACGATCTTTCTAAGCCTGTGCTCTTTTGGCTCATACAACCAAATACCCTGATTATCTGCCAGATAAACATCAACATCCTGGGCATTCAATGCCGAAGGGGCTGTACGCCTGCCCGATTCCGGGCGGTTGATGCCATTGGCCGCCCACAATAGTGATGAAACGACTTCTTCGCTGAGCGGTGTATCTGCAAACTGTCGCGGCGAAGCACGGTGCTCGAATGTCTCCTTTATCGGACTGTTAAGCACAAAGCCTTCTTCATGCGAAAGCAAAGACCTGACTGTCTGTCCATTAGCTGAAACAATGCCTCCCAAACAGCAAGCAAGAAGCATCAATGAAAGCATTTGCAAACGTTCGTATCGAATCATATATCTTAGTTTTAGCTTTAAAGATAGGTGGAAATGCTTTGCACACTATCAGGCTATCAGAAATTGGGAGTGGTTAGACAGTTGAAGGTGAGTTGAAGGGCAAAAAATTACAATCGTGTGCAGTGTTTTGAATAATTTACATCGGCTTTAATTTTGCCGGTTGACAGGCGCTGATTAACTTTGGCACCCGAACCTATGCAACCAGAGTCCGAAAAAATTCTGATAATCCAAACCGCTTCGATTGGTGATGTGGTTTTATCTACTGCACTCGCCGAAAGTTTGCATCAACGATTTCCGGATGCCACGATACATTATTTACTTAGGGCTGGTTACGAATCCTTGTTCGAAGCGCACCCTTACATTTCAAAAGTCTGGTCCTGGGACAAACGGAAGCAGAAGTATCGTTCGCTACTTAAGCTTGCTACAGCCATCAGGAAAGAACGTTACAACCTGGTAATCAATGTTCAGCGTTTTTTCAGCAGTGGTTTATTCGCCTTACTAAGCGGGGCAAAAATCACAAGTGGCTTTAAAAAAAATCCGCTCGGCAGGTTTTTTACCCATGCCTTCCCACACCGCATCGAAGCCTCCAAAGGTTCACCACACGAAGTGGAGCGCAACCATGCCCTGATCAGCTTTTTAAACGGAATAGCCTCTGAAAAGCCCGCCCTTTATCCCTCAAAATCAGATTACGACCGTACAGCAGGTTACAAAACACTGCCTTTTGTAACCATTTCACCTGCCTCGCTTTGGTTTACAAAACAATACCCGGAGGAAAAGTGGATTGAACTGGTGGAGGCCCTTCCCCGAAACCTTAACATCCTGCTCCTTGGTTCGAAAGCCGACATTGTGCTATGCGAACGGATCAAAAAAGTGACCGGTCGTCCTTATCTGGTCAATCTGGCAGGCCAGCTCAGCCTGCTCCAGTCGGCCGCATTGATGAAACACGCCCTCATGAACTACACTAACGACTCGGCGCCCATGCATCTGGCCAGTGCAGTAAATGCTCCTGTGACGGCAGTTTTTTGTTCCACTGTTCCGGAATACGGCTTTGGACCGTTGTCGGATGTTTCAAATATTGTGCAGATTGCCGAAAATCTGGAATGCAGGCCGTGCGGGCTTCACGGAAGGAAAAGCTGTCCACAGGGTCATTTCCGCTGCGCCAATGATATCAAGGTATCACAACTAACCGCGGTACTATGAACCATTATCAGGAAGAGGTGGAAAAGGCCGCCAGGGCGCTGCGCAAAGGTTTGGTTATCCTCTACCCTACCGATACCATTTGGGGACTCGGCTGCGATGCTACAAGCCGGAGAGCGATAAACAGACTACTGAAAATCAAGCGCCGCACCGACAGCAAAAGCCTGATCACCCTTATCGACGATGTGGCCAATCTGTCAAAATATGTTAAGGATGTCCCACCTATGGCCTACGACCTGCTACAAAATTCGGCCAACCCATTAAGCATTATTTATCCTTCCGGACAAAATCTTGCCCGGAATGCCCTTGGTCCTGACGGTTCGGTGTGCATACGTGTAACCAACAGCAGCTTCTGCAAGTCGCTGGTTCAGGCGTTTGGCGGCCCCATTGCCTCTACCTCGGCAAACTTTACCGGACAGCCTACGCCGCTATATTTCAAGCAGATATCTCAGGAGTTGATCAAAAGTGTTGATCATGTGGTCAACCTCTACCAGGATGTGATCAGCATGCCTAAGGCCAGTACCATTATCCGCCTCGAACCTGCAGGAAATTTCACCATCATCAGGCCCTGAGAAAAAAAGCAACTGCAGACCAACCTTTCTTTTACGCGTTTGTTTGCTATGGCATAACAATTCTGCACTCGTTTGCTATGCATTGCTATTTAGAATTAGTTTAAACTAAGGGATTTTTAGCTAATTTTGCCGTCCGAAAAGAGGAATCCCTCCAACATAAGGAAACACGATGACACACAAGAAATTTTCGCTCGAAAACACCGACAAGGAAACCCTGAAAAAATGGTACAGCCTGATGACGCTGGGCCGTCAGATTGACGATAAGGCGCCCAACTACCTGAAGCAGGCACTGGGCTGGTCGTACCATGCACCCTATGCAGGCCACGACGGCATACAGCTGGCCATTGGGCAGGCGTTCGATCGCAACCACGACCACCTTTTCCCCTATTACCGCGATATGCTCACTGCCATTTCGGCTGGTCTTAACGCTGAGGAAATAATCCTCAACGGCCTCTCAAAAGGCACAGATATTGCCAGCGGTGGCCGCCACATGTCGAACCACTTCGCCAAGCCTGAATGGAACATCCACAATGTTTCTTCGGCAACAGGCAACCACACCCTGCATGCCACCGGGGTTGCCCGCGCCATCAAGCGCTATGGTTCGAAAGGCGTTGCTATCAGCTCACAGGGCGAGTCGTCCACCAGCGAGGGCTATGTTTTTGAAGCCATCAACGGGGCCAGCAACGAGAAACTGCCGGTGATTTTCGTGTTTCAGGATAACGGCTATGGTATCTCGGTGCCTCAGCGCGATCAGAGCGCAAACCGCCGTGCAGCTGCCAATTATGCCGGCCTCAAGAACCTGAAAATCATGTATTGCGACGGCAAAAACGTGTTCGACAGCATGAACACAATGTTTGCCGCAAAAGAGCACATCGAAAAATTTGGTGAGCCTGTGATTGTTCATGCCAACTGCGTGCGCATTCACTCACATTCCAACTCCGACCGGCACGAGCTTTACCGCGACGACAACGAACGTCATTGCACCAAACTTTCCGATCCGCTCGAACGCTTCCGTATGCAGCTTATCCGATCGGGAAAGTTTACCGAGCAGGAGCTCAACACCCTCGACGAAGAAGCCAAGAAAACGATTTCCGCCGCCCACAAAAAAGCCATCATGGCGCCCGATCCCGATCCGGCCAGCATTCACAACTTTGTTTTTGCCGAAGCCTACAATCCCGTCAAATACCCCGATGGCACGCACGATGGCACCCAGGGCACAAAAATGAAGTTCATTCAGGCACTGAACGAAACCCTGAAAGACGAATTCCGGAAAAACCCTGATACGTATATCTGGGGTCAGGACGTGGCCAACAAAGACAAAGGCGGCATTTTCAACGTAACCAAAGGCATGCAGCAGGAGTTTGGCAAGGAGCGCGTATTCAACGCCCCCATAGCCGAGGACTTCATTATGGGAACCGCCAACGGCATGAGCCGCTTTAGTGATAAGATCCGCATTGTGATTGAAGGTGCCGAATTTGCCGACTATTTCTGGCCGGCCATGGAGCAATACCTCGAAACCACACATGACTACTGGCGCAGCAACGGAGCCTTTGCACCTAACGTTACCATTCGCTTGGCTTCAGGCGGCTACATCGGAGGAGGACTCTACCATTCTCAAACCATCGAAGGCGCTTTAGCCAGCCTGCCGGGCGTAAGAATCGTTTACCCCTCGTTTGCCGACGACGCCGCCGGATTGCTCCGCACAGCCATGCGATCAAAAGGTCCAACCCTTTTCCTCGAGCCCAAGGCACTTTATAACGACCCGCTGGCCGAAGCCATAGTGCCCGACGATTTTGAGGTGCCGTTTGGCAAAGCCCGCACCCGTCGTGAGGGAAAGCACCTGAGCATCATCACCTACGGCAATACCACACATATGGCGCTGCAGGTGGCCGAACGCATCAAGCATGAACGCAATCTGGAGGTGGAAGTGATCGACATCCGCTCGCTTATTCCCCTCGACGAGGAAGCCATCCTGAATAGTGTAAAGAAGACCTCACGTGTACTTGTTGTGCATGAAGACAAGGTGTTCGGCGGTTTTGGCGGCGAAATTGCCTCCATCATCACCGAAAAAGCCTTTCAGTGGCTCGACGCTCCGGTGAAGCGCGTAGGCTCGACCTTCACCCCCGTGGGATTCAACCGCATTCTCGAAAAAGCCATCCTTCCGAATGCTGAAAAAATTTATGCAGCAGCTTTAGATGTTATTGATTTCTAATGTTTTAGAATATCTTGAGAAAACAGCCGGGTATCAACTATCTGGCTGTTTTGTTTTTTTAACGTCCCATATCCCGCTAACAATACGGAAGCGCTCATTGGGCAGTGTAATGTTATGCTACTTTTGCGCCTTTGGCACAACAATTGCCCTAATGATGATGTTATAGACTAAAACGAATAAAAATGATGCGTAAATCATTCCTGATACTTGTCATCGGATTAATGCTTGCACCGGCTTTTGCTGTAGCTCAGCAACGTGCCGACCAGAAGGAGACGACGCAAAAGATGGCCGCCACCCTGTTTTTCATCGAAAATTTTTATCTCGATACCGTCAACACCCCGCGCCTCACCGAACAGGCCATCATCAGCATGTTGAAAGAGCTTGATCCGCATTCGTCCTATCTTTCAAAGAAAGAAGTTGATGCTGCCAACGAGCCGCTCGAAGGCAGTTTCGAGGGCATTGGGGTTACCTTTCAGTTGTTTAACGACACCATACTGATTGTTTCGCCCGTGCCGGGAGGCCCATCCGACAAGCTCGGCATACAGGCCGGCGACAAAATTATCCGCATCAATGGCGAAGAGGCTTTCGGGCCAAAGGTGAACAACAACTTTGTGATGGAACGCCTGCGCGGCAAACGCGGAACCACTGTAACGGTGAGCATACTGCGCCAGGGCCGCAAAGACCTGATCGACTACACCATCACCCGCGACAAAATACCGATCAACAGCATAGACGCCACCTTCATGCTGCCCGGAAAAACCGGCTTCATCAAGCTGAACCGTTTCTCGAAGACCTCCATGGAAGAGTTCAAAGCTTCGATGGAACAGCTCAGGCAGCAAGGCATGGAAAACCTGATACTCGACCTACGCAACAATTCAGGCGGATTTCTCAATACCGCCGTTGAGCTGTCCGACGAGTTTCTGCCTGCCGGAAGTCTGGTAGTGTACACTGAGGGTCGCAACAGTCCGCGTCAGGACTTCTTTGCCACCAGCAGCGGCAGCTTCGAAAAAGGCAAACTCGTGGTCCTCATCAATGAAGCCTCGGCATCAGCAAGCGAGATTGTTTCAGGCGCCATACAAGACTCCGACCGTGGTCTTGTGATTGGGCGACGTTCGTTTGGCAAAGGACTGGTGCAGAGACCATTCCAGCTTCCTGATGGTTCGGTAATCAGGCTAACCACTGCCCGCTATCACACCCCTACCGGACGCAGCATCCAACGCCCCTACAACGATGGCACCGAAAACTATTTCAGGGATATGCAGGAACGCGTGCGTCGCGGCGAACACATGCATGCCGACAGTATTCACTTCCCTGATTCACTTAAATATTTTACCAGAGCCGGAAGACTCGTATATGGCGGAGGCGGCATCATGCCCGACATTTTTGTGCCCTTCGACTCCACCCAATACACCGATTATTACTCAAACCTTATCCGCAAAGGTGTTTTTAACCGCTTTACCCTAGAATATGCCAACAAGGAGCGTAATAAAATCAAGAAAAACTATCCGCGATTCGAACAATTTAAAACCGGATTCAATGTAACTGATAACATTATGAACGATTTTCTTGCGTTGGCCGGAAACGAAAAAGTTGAGTGGAACGAAGCCCAGTTTAAACTGTCGGAATCCTTGATTCGTCAGCAGATTAAAGCACTGATTGCCAGAAATATATGGGATATGAGTGCCTACTGGGAGATTACCAGCGAAACTGACGAAACCGTTCTGAAAGCCCTTGAGGTATTGCGTTCGGATGGATTTTTCTCCTACCTGCGCAAATAAAACCGGTCAATTACCATAATCCATAAAGCGGGGCGATAGGTAAGCTCCGCCTTTTTTGTCGAAGCCCAGGCGCAACACCACCTCATGGGTGCCGCTGCTCAGGCCGGCTGTTGGGCCTATGCCAAAATCGTAGCTGTAAGCAATCCTGGCCCTTTCGGTAATTTTCAAACCTGCCTGAAGAATGAAGGCATCGAGGTGGCGCCAGCCCAGACCGGCGGAGATGATGCCCGTTTCGGCCAAAACAGAGGCCTGAAGGTAGGACACCTTACCTTGTTTGTGAAAAGACAGCATGCCGTTGACACCCAGATTTTCCGTTGCTTTGAGCAAATAAGAAGCATAGGCGTGATGATGAATGGCCACCTTGGAGAGCGAAGCATCGCGCGCCGGGGTGCTGATGTGATTGGCCGCATAACCGAATCCCAGATCTTTGAGCTGAGCGTGAAACCCAAACTCAAAGTCAGGTTTGAAGTATTGTTCATCAGGTCGGACGAGCGGTTCATTATTTTCCAGATAAACCAGCTGGCTAAACAGCACAAGTCGTTGATAAAACCCTGCCCCCAGACCAAACTGCAGTGTTGCCTCCTCGGCCAGTCTCACCCGATAGGCATAAGCAACAATAAGCCGGCGAAACACTTCTTTGCCAAACTTCTGGTTTAGGGCAGTCAGCCGGAGACCCATATTGTAATCTTCCAGAAAGTGTTCAAGTCCAAGCATCTGAACTTCAGGCGCATCGGGAAAACCAATCCATTGCTGGCGACCGCCAAGGGTAAGGTTGATGCGTCCGTTGTCGTCGATCACCGATGGGTTGAAGGCCTGAATGTTTTGGCCGTGATTGCTGAAAAGCACATCGGTTTGGCCAAAGCCAGGCAAATGTAAAATCATCAGTCCCAGGGCAAATAGTATCTTTTTCATGGCTTGAATTCTTTGGCTTGTTGCAGGCTAACCCGCTGGTTATCAATATAAGGAACCACAAAGCTATCAGGGAAACCTGCTGCCCTGATCTGATTGCGTAGTGCCTCCGCCTGAGCCAGCGTGAATCGGTCGCCGGCCTCGTAACGGTAAAGCAGGCCTGAAACTTCTTCGTGAATCTGAATCCCCCCGCCTAAATTGCTGATGGCAGCAAAGTCGGTTTCAGGGTTTCGTCTGGTAGAGGTGATAAGGAATTGTACCCGGTACACCAGCCTGTTGTTTTTCGGTTCGGGGCGCTTTAGGGCAGTATTCTCGTGCTGCACCGGAGCATTGAGGTCAGTCACCTGGAAGGTGGTGCGTCGGTTGGCCTGATGTTCTTCTTCGGTGCGGGCGTTTTTCACTACAGGGAAACGCTTTCCATAGCCCTGCGAACTAAGGCGTGATGGATGTATGCCACTTTGCACCAGATAATCCACCACCGATTTGGCACGCATGGCCGAAAGGCGCTCGTTGTAGTCGGGACGGCCGCGTTCGTCGGTATGCGAACTGATCTGTATGCGCATAGCCGGGTTGTCGCGCATCAGGCTTACCAGCTTGCCCAGCTCCATCTTCGACGATTCGCGCAAGGTAGCCTTGTCGAAGTCGTAATAGATGTTGTTGATCACAATCTCCTTTTTCAGCACGATGGGGGTGAGCTCAAAATCAAGGTCGTAACCATTTTGTCGGTTGAGCAGCATGGCCATATCCGTTTCAGGCACATTGACTACACGCGATTCGTTGAAGAATCCCTGCCGTTCGACCTTGAGCGTATAAATCCTGTTGACGGGCACTGTGTCGAACAGATAGAACCCCTGAGTGTTTGTGATGGCTACACGCTCTGGGAGGCCCGGTCGCACCAGACGGACAGGCTGCCCTGGGATGGGTTGACCGGTTTCGCGATGAACCACGATGCCCGACAAGCCAACCGGCCAGGCCATACGGCTTAATCGGAGCACGACGACATCCGGCTCGGCAAAGGCCTTTAAAGTTGTGGTGATATTGGCTGATTTGTATCCTTCGGCCGTGGCTTCGAGCTCTATTTTAGCCGGTGCACAATGATAGAACGAGAAGCTGCCGTCGGCAGCCGAAACCAAACGCGAGAGCGTGCCTTGTGGCTTAAGTGCAATTTCTGCTCCCGAAATGGGTGCGGAACTGAGGAACTCTTCCACCCTGCCTTTCACCAGCACGGGCATCGCACAACCCTCAAAAAAGTAAACATTGTCGGCACAGCTGCCTTCCCTGCCCGAGCTTAGTGCCCCTGAAGCCGGATTGCCATTCTTTAGGCTCATGCCGAAATCATCGGAAATTGAATTGAAAGGTGGTGGCAACAACACAATTTTGCTAAAGCCAGCCCCTGAAATTCGGCTGGCAAACAGGTCAAGTCCGCCATATCCCTTGTGTCCGTTGCTGCTGAAAAATAAAACGCTGTCGCCAGCCAGTGCGGGAAACAATTCCTCGCCGGCTGTGTTGACAAGTGGTCCGGCATTCACAGGCATTCCATAGCTTCCGTCGGGCTTCAGGCTGATGCTGTAGATGTCGTTGCCACCATAGCCGCCCGGCAAATTGGCGCTGAAATAGAGCATTTTACCGTCATTCGAAACAAAGGGATGGCCATAATGGAATTTCTTATTGATGAACGCCGGCACCCTGGGTTTGGAAAAACTGAAACTCACCGGATCGAAGGTAGCCTCGAGGATGATACATCGTTGTTTGCGGTTGTTGCACGAGGTAAAAAAAGCCCTTTTTTGGGTGGCATCCCAGGCAAAGACTCCGGCATTTTTGTTTTTGGCCACAGGTAGTGGTATGGCCTCGCTAAAGCTGCCATCGGCCCTGGAAATGAACAGATACAGGCGCGAATAATCCTGCATGGTTCGTCCGTCGAAACTGGGAACAAGTCCATCATACGGGCGAGAGGAGGTGATTACCAATTCATTGCCCAGCCATCGGGGTGCATAATCGCTGAAGATGGTATTGATGTCCTCTGCTGCTTTTGCAAATCTCAGGTTTGCTTGTGGAATTCCTGAATGATCTTTCCATACGGCCAGGGTTTCCGTCATGGCTCGTGCCTTTTCGTGCAAGGGGTTGAGCACCAGCGCCCGTTTTATATAAGCCTGAGCCTTGTCAGCCTCATTGGCCCGCATGGCGGCATCAGCGGCAGCAACCAAAACTTCCACATTCGAGCGCTCCTCACCCAGAGCATCGTTGTACCATTGCAGCGCTTTCTGAAACTGATTCATGCGGTGATAGGCCCTGGCCGCTTTGCAGGCCAGCTCAAGTTGTTCTTCCTTGCTGGTAGCTTTTCGGAAAGCTGCATCATACAACCGGGCAGCCCGGGCAAAGTTGTGCACTGCAAAGGCCTTGTCGCCCTGTCGCTCCTGACTGCCCTGGCCTTGAACCATTGGCGCAGTGAACAACAAAAGCACTGAAATGATGATATGTGTTACAAGCGTTCTCATTCTCTGACAAGGGTTACTGATCCTTTGACAATGCGGACGGTATTGCCCTCAAGGTCTTTGATCTCGTGCACATAATAATAGGTGCCGGGCGAAACGGGTGCACCATTGAATTTTCCATCCCAGCCTTCAGTGCCTGAATAGATTTCGACCCCCCAACGGTTGAACACCCTGATTTGGCTGCCTTTCATGAAACGCTCGTTCACCTGGTCGCCATTGGGCGAAAATGCGTTGATGCGTGTTTCATCGCCTTCGGGGTCTAAAACAATATAGCCGTTCCACCGGCAGCCCTGAACTGAAACAGCTTCCACACGGAGGCTATCGCCGGGCAACGAAAGTCCGCCGTAATAAAAACTTGTTGCCGTTCCTTGCTGAAGCACAGTGGACCGGCTTCGGAAAATGAATGTTGCTCCGGCCATGCCTTGCTGAACATGAAGGGTTTTGGTCAGCTTGTCATTGAAAAGTTCAAAAGTTGGCAAGGGGTTAACTTGCACAATGGCTGAGGCCTGAGCGCTGCAACCAAAGCCATTGGTAACCCGTACGGCATAAGTAGTTGTTTGCGATGGGTTTACCTGAATCGTCGTCCCCGTTTGCGGCGGCTGGGTCAGCCATTGATAGTCCAAACCTCCCGAGGCCGTGAGCGTTACATGCTCACCCAAACACATTGCCCCGCCACCAGTAATGGCAGCCTGAGGCACAGTATAGAGCAGCACCTGAGCCGAGCCCTGCATTAAAGCTGCGCAGCCGGCACCTGATCTAACTGCTTCAACAGTATAAGTACCAGCAACTGCCGGGGTATTGAACGAAATAGGATTACCTGTCCCTAACTTTTCCTGCACCATAGTGCTTCCGTTGTGCATTAGGCGATAGGTCACACTGGTCTCCGAGCCTGTTAGATAAAGTGCAATATTGTTGTCGTTGGCACAGGCTGCCCCTCCGCCAAAAAGGATAAAGCTCTGAGGCGGAGGCAGAATGCTGATCATGGCCGATCCGCTCATGAGCTGAGCACAACCGCTTTGGTTGGATGCACGCACGGTGTAGGTACCGGCCGATTGAAGCCTGCCAAAACTAAGCGGATTGCCGGTGCCAAAAACACTCTGCCCCGTTTCGAACCCATTGCGCAACAAATGATAGGTGATTCCCGACTGTGAGCCGCTGAGCCCGATTTCGACACCCTGACCACCGGCACAGGCCGAACCTCCGCCCGTGATTGTAAAAGAGGCAGGCAGCAAAAAGACGACTACACGAACTGAGTCGGTGCGAAGCTGCGTTCCATCTGTAACCCGCAGATAATACCATGTGCTGACCGAAGGATAAACCTCCACACTGGGCTGAATGCTTTGCAAACCGGCAGGCACCGACCACCACTGGAAACTGTATTGACCACTACCGCCCTGAGGCATTGCTGTTAGGCGCACACTCTGGCCGGGACACACCTGCGAAGCATTGGCAATAATCTGGGTATTAAGTGGCCCACCGGTAATGTAAACCACCGTTTGGGCGCTTGAAGCGCAGCCGCTGATCAAATCGGTTACTGTGAGTGTAAAGACCACGCTGGCGTCGAGGGCAACGGTCATGGTCTGAAGCTGGTTGGGGTTTACAACTTTGTTGGAGGGATGCCACTGGTAGGCAAAGCTTCCGGAGCCACCGGAAACACTTGCCGTGAGCAGGGCAGTGCCGCCAAATGGCACAGTGTAGGCCGGCGTAAGCTGAAGCTGTAGCGCAGGAAGCATATTGATGAAAGCAGAACCCGCCATGGATAAAACGCAAGAAGTTCCCGTCCGTTGGGCTATAACTGTATAAACTCCTGAAATGCCAAACTGCCCGAACTCCAGGGGTAAACCCGTGCCGGAAGCCTGCATAATCAGCTGGTTCTGATTACGATAGAGCGAATAAACAACTCCTACCTCAGAACCACTCAAACTTAAAACACCTCCCGGTGAAGGTGAACAAAAACTGCCCCCGCCCACCATACTAAACAATTGCGGAAAAGGATTAACATCCACTGCCTGTTGTGCCGTGGCCTGCTGCTGACCATCGGATATGGTGAGCGTAATCAAATCAGGCTGAACGGCCTGATAGCGCAGTTGTGCCGCTGTGCCAAGCAGTTGGCCTGCGCTGTTGCGCCAGGCATAGGTGTAATTGCCGGTGCCGCCACCGGGTATTGCCGTGAAACGGATGGTATCGCCCTGACAAACATTGGAAGAAGATGCGGTCAGACCAGCTGTGAGCGGAAGCCCGGTAACCACCACCATACTCTGCGCCGGTTGACTGGCACAACCCGTAACCGTATCGGTGGCTGTGAAATAGAACAAAGTGGTCTGTTGCAGCGGTAATGTACTGGTAATGAGATTACCCGGCTCAACCACAAGGTTTTGAGGTGTCCAAAGGAAACGCATGTTTTGCTGGTTTCCGGCCACGCTGGCCGCCAGTGGAGCCGACTGTCCAGCCTGTATCTGTTGCAGCGGATTGACCAATACTAATGGCCGCAACGCGGTTTGAACCACTGCAGAACCTGTCATAATTCGGCTGCATCCAGCAGTGCTGCTGGCCCTTATGGTGTATTCGCCCTGAAGGCTGATGTTGCTGAAAGCCAGCACTTGTCCTGTGCCAGGAAGCGATTGGCCTGTTGGCACTCCATATCTGAGTAGTTCATAGGTAATGTCGGGCTCCGAGCCGCTCAGGCTCAGTGCCAAACCCTGATTGCCTTCGCAAACATAGCCCCCGCCACTCAGGCTGAACAGCTGTGGAGCATTGCGGACTAACACCTCGAGCGAATCGGAAACCTGAAGCTGGCCATCGCTCACAGTGACTATGTAGCGGGTTGTCTGCAAGGGTGTTACTTTCAGCTGGTTACCAAAAAAGTTCAAACCGGCCGGCACGGAACGCCATGTGTATGAATAGGTGCCGCTTCCGCCAGAGGCCAGGGCAAAAAGACTTACTTCAGTTCCCGGACAAACGGACGACTGGCTTGCAACAAGGTTTAATCCAAGATTTGAAGCTGTATTCTCGACAAATACAACGGCGTAATCTTCGGCTGTTCCACAGCCTCCAGTCTGTGCCGTGGCGGACATTCTGAAAAGTGTTGTCTGGTTCAGGGGCACTGTAGTAGGCTGCACCGCCTGGGGGTTGATCAGCTTCGGGGCAGGCTCCCACATCAACTGATAATTACTGCCTCCGGCAACCACCTGTCCTTCGAGCGTTACCTGTCCGCCTGATGCGATGTTTTTGTCAGGACCGGCATTCACAATAAGCGAAACTCCGGCCGCAACCGTGGCCGTTCCGTTCATATTGATCTCACAGCCTCCGGGCAAAGTGCGTGCCTTTGCGTAATAATTGCCCGGCTGATTAAATTGTCCGAACACTAATGTTGATCCGTTGCCCGTAAGCGAGGCTACTTCGTTGCCTTCCCTGATTAAGGCATAGCGCACCGAAGGTTGCGACCCGCTGAGCTTTATTTCGGGCATACTGCCACCCTGGCAGGCCAAACCTCCGCCCTGCAATGAAAACACCTGAGGCATTGGCGAAACGTTGATGGCGATGGTGTCTCTGGCTGAATTTACCCCGTCGGAAACAGTGAGCACATAGCTTGATGATTGATGAGCCAAAACTTGCAGGGTTTGATCCCAGGAATAAAATCCAGCAGGAATTGATGACCAGTGGTAGGTGTAGTTTCCGTTTCCTCCTGTGGCATAGGCCGATAATTGAACCATGGTGCCCTGGCAAACCTGTGTTTGCGAGGCAGTGGCCTGAGCCTCAAGCGGACTTCCGGTAACCACTACGGTTACATCATCGGGCAGGCTCTGACAACCTGTGGTCTGGTCGGTTACCAGAAAAGCAAAAGTTGTGGTTTGGGTCAAGGGTTTGGTGGCTGTTTGTTGAGCCGAAGCTTGCACCACCAGTGAGGCAGGCGACCATGAAAAGGAAAACAATCCCGAACCTGCCGTGGCCGAGCCCTGAAGTACGGTACTGGTGCCAAATGGTATCGTTTTATCGCTGCCTGCGTTGGCCACAGGTAATGGACGTGCTTCGACCGAAACCTGACCGGGAAAGTTCCTGCCGCATAGCTGCTGAAGATCGAAAGCCTGAATGCTGTAAACCCCACTTTGTGACTGCTGACCAAAACTCAGTACCGTACCGCTGCCCTGACGCACCACCCCGGTGGCCTCACCATTGCGAAACAAGCTGTAGATAACATTGCCCTGAGAGCCGCTCAAACCAACCTCCGGAGCCAATGAACCGGCACAAAACGATCCCCCACCGGTGAGTTGAAATACCTGCGGGGCGGGCCTTACAGTGATTAGTACCGAATCGGTAAAGGTGGCAAAACCATCCATGATGCTCACGCGATATCTGGTGGTTTGTTGCGGATTAACCTCAGGATTAAACGATTGAGAGGAAAAGCCAGGAGGGTTCGAAGTCCAGCTGTAGGTATAATTGCCGGAGCCTCCCGATGCCAGCACCGTGAGCTGAACGGGCTGTCCGGGACAAATGGAATAGGCCGAAGCTGACAGCTGAGCACTTAATTGATTGCCTCCCGTCACAAAAACAATGGCCTCGTTCTCGTTGCTCACACAAGTGGATTGCTGATCGGTAACCCTGAGTTTGAAAAGTTTAGTGGCCGTAAGAGGTAAGGTGGCAGCCTGAGCCGAATTGGGGTTAATCAAAAAATTCTCGGGTGACCAGCTGAACTGGTAAATGCCAGAGCCACCGGAAGCCGAACCGCTGAGCAGGGCGGTTTGCCCGCTTTGGATGGTTTGGTTGCCTCCGGCATTAGCGATGGGAAGAGGTGTAATGCTCACATTGGCCTCATCGCTCATATTCCGCTGACATTGGGTGCTGCTGTTGATCGCCCTGACGCTGTAAACCCCTGCCTGAGTCTGAGGCCCGAAGCTGAGCGCATTTCCTGTTCCGGCAACCGAAGCGAGTGTAAGTCCCTGTCGCACCAACTCATAAATTATTCCTGATTGCGAACCGGATAGCCCAAGCACCCTCCCACTGCCATCCTGACAATAAGAACCTCCTCCTGTGATGGAGAACGTAGTCGGCAAAGGGTTTACGGTTATCGTGATGCTGCTGCTAAGGCTTTGGTTTCCGTCATTAATCTGAATGTGGTAAGTAGTTGTTACTGTGGGACTAACAACGATTTGCGCCTCGTTCGACGTAAAACCCGAGGGCGTGGATGTCCAGCTGTAGGTGTAAATGCCATTGCCTCCGCCGGCAGATGCCTGAAGTTGTACTTGTTCGCCAGCACAAATGATATTGGCAGTGGTGGTGATTGACACGGTGAGCGGACCTCCGGCAGCCACCACAAATAGACTGTCGGCCTGGCTCAGGCATTGCGAACTCAGGTCGCGGGCCACCACTGTAAAAAGCCTTGACTGATAAAGCGGAATGGTGGACGTCGTGGCCTGGGTAGGGTTCACGACAAAAGAGGCCGGCTGCCACTGATAGCCATAGCTGCCCGATCCTCCGCCACCAGTAGCAGTGAGTAGTGCAGTTTGTCCGGTGGTTATACTAATGTCGTCGCCAGCAAACACCTGTGGAACAGCTTGTTCAATTACCTGTGCATTGCCTGCCATCTGCCGCGTGCATCCTGTTTGCACATTGCTTGCCCTGATGGTGTAATAGCCGGTTTCGGGTATGGCGCCAAACGAAAGTGTAAACCCTGTTCCTTGTCGAATGTTGCCCAAAGCATTCCCGTTTCGGTAAAGTTCGTAAACCACCCCTTGCTCTGAACTGCTCAGGAAAATTTCCGGAGCAGCCGCCCCAGAACAATAGCTCCCGCCGCCCAGCACGGTGAAATTGGCAGGTAAAGGGTTAACCTTGATTTCCACCTCGTTGAGCATGAAAATACCGCAACCCGTACCCCCATTTATACCTTTTATGGCGTAGATTCCGGGCTGATTGAAAACACCCATGCTGATGCCCGAACCTGTGCCAGGCACTACAACCCCTGTGCCAACGCCATCTCTATAGAGGTGATATGAAATTCCCACCTCCGACGATGACAGTCCCACACTCATCCCCTGACCGCCCTCACAAAATGATCCGCCTCCCGTCACATTAAAAAGTACAGGCGTAGGATTGACAAACAGAAAGGCGGGGTTGCTGATTTCCGGGCAGTTGCCGTTGAGAATGCGACACCGGTAACGAAAACCATTCATCCCGGTAGTGGTGTAAATGCTGAGCTGCGGTGTTTTTGTCCCTTGAAAAAAAGCATTATCAACCAAATCGATCCACCCCTGTCCGACGCTTTCCTGCCATTGATAGATTTGGCCATAAATGCTTGAAACTGAGAAAACCGCCACATCACTTTTACAAACTACCCTATCCGCAGGCTGTTGTATTATTATGGGTGGGTCGTTAACGCCAAAATTGGCTGCCTGACTGATATCGCTAAGTCCTTGTCCGTCAGTTACCACACACCGATACTTGTATCCGTTAAGGCCAAGATTGGCATCGGTAATGGTGAGTATCTGGGTAGTGTAGCCGCTGGCGTAGGTCATGGCCTGGGTGATGTTGTACCAGCCAACGCCGTCGTTTTCCTGCCATTGATACGAAACCGTATTGAGCGCCAGCACCCTGAACTGAGCCTGGCCTCCCACGCAAACCGCCGTATCGGATGGATGACCAATAACCACCGCCTGCGCCTTGAGGCTTTCGGGACTCAATAATGCGGCAACTACGACAAGTAAAAACAGTAAATACTTCGTTCTCAGGATCAACATCGAATTTATCTTATCATTTCTTCTGCAGTGTCCTAACCCGGCCACCGCGAGGTTTACATTGGCTAAGACATTTAAAGAGAGCTTTTTACAACCCTCACCTCACCTGTTCCGAAGTTATTCATGAATTGGTTGATCCCAGACACTAAATTCCAAATCAAAAATAGCTTTACAACTCCGGCCTCTGCCTGGGATTTATTTTAAATTATCAACATTAAAATGTTAAGAAGGTGGTGACTTGCCGGCTTTCCTCATCACCCATAGAAAATCATCAAGAAAATCCGGGAGATCCCAAAGTTTTTCATTGATCGACAGAACTATTGCCACTTACCCTTGGAAACGCTAAGGATTATAGGTTGGCTCGTATCGTTAAATTGTATATTCGGTATCAACCTCCGCAATCTTCTTTATTTAGAATCCGTTTGAATTATGGCTGACTAAGCCGAAAATGCGTTAAAATATTTTACTTTAGCCCTGCATTTGATTTTACACCAAAACCCTGATAATCATGGCCAACCTCAGCACAAGCTATATGGGTCTAAAACTGAAGAACCCCATTATTGTGGGCAGTTCGGGACTTACAAATTCTGTTGAGAACATCAAGGAAGCGGCAGCCAGCGGAGCAGCGGCAATAGTACTTAAATCCCTCTTCGAAGAGCAAATCCTGCATCTGGCGCAGCACACCATGATGCAGGACAGCACGGCTAATCTGTATCCCGAGGCCGAGGATTACATCAAACAATACACCCGGGCCAACGATGTCGAAAACTATCTCAGGCTGATCCGCGAAGCCAAAAAGGCTGTTGACATACCCATCATCGGAAGCATCAACTGTGTTTCGGCTACTGAATGGACAGATTTTGCCGTGAAAATTGCTGAGGCTGGTGCCGACGCCATCGAACTCAACATCTTTGTGCTTCCTTCCGATCCGCTTAGGTCGAGCGAACAGAACGAGGCAGTTTATTTCGAAATCCTCGACAAAATCACGCGTTCCGTAAACATTCCGGTGGCGGCCAAAATCAGCTATTATTTCTCCAGCTTGTCGAAAATGGCCCTCAAGCTGTCGTGGACGGGCATCAAAGGGCTGGTAATGTTCAACCGATTCTTTTCGCCCGACATTGATATCGATCGCATGGAAGTGCGTGCCTCCAATGTCTTCAGCACTCCGGCCGAACTTTCGGTTTCGCTTCGCTGGGTGGCCATGCTCAGCAATAAGGTACAGTGCGACATTGCCGCTTCGACCGGTATTCACGACGGAAAAGCCGTGATTAAACAACTGCTGGCGGGGGCCAAAGCAGTGCAGATTGCCTCGGTGCTCTACAAAAAAGGATTCCGCGAAATTCAGGTGATGCTCGACGAACTCAACCAGTGGATGGATCAGCACAACTATGCTACCACCGATCAGTTCATTGGTAAAATGAGCATCCGTCAGCTCGAAAATCCTGCTGCATGGGAAAGGGTGCAGTTTATGCGCCATTTCAGCGGCATTGAATAGGACAACTCTACAACCTTTCCACTTCCTTTTTTACTGTCCTTAGCAAGGGCTCGGTGCTGACGAAATTCAGATAACTCAGCACAAACCACGAGCCGGCAGAGGTAAACAAATGCCATAAAAAATGTGTGCCTTGTGGTATCCATGCAATAGGATGTGCATCCAGCTGCCTGAACAACAGTGCAATACCGAAAGCGGCAATCATAGAAATCACCCAGAAAACATGCCTGAAATTGGTTTTGTACAAGATCATGAGCAAAGGCACGATGACCAGCAATCCTGAAATGGCATAAGAGATATTGATGGAAAGGTGCTGGGGCAACTCGCGGAAAAAAACTATCCTAACCCCAAAAACCGGAACAAAGATTAACAACACCATCCAACGCTTAGGCAAAACCTTGAACCAGAAATAGATGGCAATGGCCAGTGTAAGCAAGGCCGAAGGTATTACATCGAGCATGAGGAAAACCGGACTCATGCGGAAGGCATGAAAAAGGGTACTGCCAAGCCCTCCGAGAAAAACCATGGCAATGGCAATGGCAAGAAAACGCAGCTGGTTGAGCTGATGGCGATAATGGAAGAAAAAAATGATGGCCGGAAGCATCATGAACATGGAACTCACTGCATTCCAGGGCTCCACAATAATCAAATCGGGGTGGTATTCGGCATAGCGCGGGCCTCCATCGGGCAGGCGTTGGTTAAACCACCCTTCGACAATGCGGAATAAGTTTGTAAAGCTGTCTTCGTGGTGATGATGGTGATGCATAATGTTTAAGAAGTGTAGAAAGGATAGTCGGTATATCCGCGTTGGTCGCCACCGTAAAAAGTCTTTTCATCCCAAAGGTTCAAAGGCGCATCGGCATGGTAGCGCTCTACAAGATCTGGATTGGAGATGAAAAGCTTACCAAAAGCGACAAGATCGGCCAGCCCCTCTTCCACAACAGCCTCTGCCCGGCTAAAGTTGTAGCCGGCACTGGTTATCAGGGTTGTTCGAACAAGTGGCCTGAAATGCGGAGTAACTCTTCTGAGGTATTGCGGCAAACCTTCAAGGCGGGCCTGGTCGGGCTCGATGAGGTGGACGTATGCCAGACCAAAGTTATTTAGCTCATTTAGAAGATATTCGAATGTTTCAACTGGTTTTTGATTGCGTACGCCAAAATTCGTACCGCTGGGCGAGAGACGGATGCCGGTGCGGCAAGCCCCTACGGCCGAGCTGATGGCTTCGGTTACCTCGAGCGCAAACCGGCATTTGGCAGCAATACTTCCTCCATAGGCATCGGAGCGCAGATTGCTGCTGTCGTTCAAAAACTGATCGATCAGATAGCCATTGGCAGCATGAATTTCCACACCATCAAATCCTGCATCCATCGCCAGAAGTGCGGCATTTTTATAATCGCTTATGGTTGAAGCAATTTCTTCAATCGTCATGGCATGTGGCACAACGGGCTCCATTTTTCCTGCAGGAGTGGTGATCGGCACATTTTCGGGAACGGCTGATGGTGCATAAGGCAATGAACCATCCTGTTGGAGCAGGGGATGCGAGTGCCTGCCCACATGCCACAGCTGAATAAAAATGCGACCGCCCCTGGCGTGCACGGCATCTGTAACCTTGCGCCAGCCTTCTACCTGCTCCGAGTTGTAAATTCCCGGTGTGTTGACATAACCCAATCCCTTGGGCGATATCTGGCTGGCCTCGCTTATGATTAAGCCGGCCGAAGCTCGCTGTGCATAATAAAGAGCATTGGAGGCGGTTGGCACCCAACCCTTGCCTGCACGTTGACGTGTGAGCGGTGCCATGACAAAACGGTTTGGAAGCCTCAAGCACTCGCTTTCGAAAGGCTGAATTAATATCTTACTGTATGTCAAGCTATTGAAATTTGAGGTTAACTTAATCAGGAAAGCAACAAATTTCTGTTTAATTTTGTTTATTCGTTGTTTAAAACCATTCCAAATAAGATGCCCCACTATCAACTCAGAGGCCAGGTTCCTCCAAAACGTCACACCATATTCCGCCAGCCCGACGGCAGGCTCTATGCCGAAGAATTGGTTTCGACCGAAGGGTTTTCGGACGTTTATTCGCTGATCTATCATGTTTATCCGCCCACCATGGTAAAGCGTATCGGCGATCCGGTGGACGTGGCGCCGCGCATTGCAGTAGCAAAAAACATGCAGCATCGCGCCTTTCGTGGATTTGCGGTTGATCCGGCAGACGATTTTCTGGAAAGCCGTATTCCGGTTTTAGTCAACAACGATGTTTACATCGTGCTGGCTGCACCCCGCAAATCGATGACCGATTACTTTTACAAAAACAGCCAGGCCGATGAAATGATTTTTATCCACAGGGGCAGCGGAAGGTTGAAAACGATTTATGGAACACTTGAGTTTTCCTACGGCGATCACCTGATCATCCCCCGCGGCACCATTTATAAGATCGAATTCGACAACGAAGACAACAGGTTATTTATCCTCGAATCGTTTCATCCGCTGCGCTATCCAAAGCGTTATGTAAACAAGTTTGGGCAATTGCTGGAACACGCTCCCTATCACGAGCGCGATATCAGGGCACCACAACAACTTGAAACCTTTGATGAGCAGGGAGATTTTCTGGTCAAAATAAAGCGCAGCGATACCATATTCCCTTATGTGTATGCCACACACCCATTCGACGCAATAGGATGGGACGGCAACCATTACCCCTATGCCTTTTCGATTCACCAGTTCGAACCCATTACCGGCAGGGTACACCAGCCACCACCCGTACATCAGACTTTCGAAACCAGTGCTTTCGTTACCTGCGCGTTTGTACCGAGGCTCTACGACTATCATCCTCAGGCCATTCCTGCACCCTACAACCACAGCAATGTAGATTCGGATGAGGTGCTTTATTATGTTGACGGCGACTTCATGAGCCGAAACCATATCGAACACGGTATGATTACGCTGCATCCTATCGGCATTCCACATGGCCCACATCCGGGAGCGGTTGAAAGGAGCATTGGCCAGACAAAAACCGAAGAGCTGGCAGTGATGGTTGATACCTTCAAACCACTGATGCTCACTGAACAGGCCATGCTAATAGAAAGTGCAGATTATCACAAAAGCTGGATGTAATATTTGAACCGAAACCAAAAAGCAATATGCATCACAACGATTTTTTACCTATCAACGGCACCGATTACGTTGAGTTTTACGTTGGCAACGCCAAGCAGGCAGCCCACTATTATCAAACCGCTTTTGGCTTTCAGCCGGTGGCCTATGCCGGCCTAGAGACTGGCCTGAAGGACAGGGCATCCTATGTGCTCAGGCAGGGCAAGATAACCTTTGTGCTTACCACTGCCCTCACCCCCGACTCCTCGATTGCCGAGCATCATCGCACCCATGGCGATGGCATTAAGGTGATCGCCCTTTGGGTTGACGATGCCCGAAAGGCATGGAAAGAGACTACCAGCCGTGGAGCCAAATCGTATATGGAGCCCCAGACGCTGGTGGATGAATGGGGCGAGGTGGTAACGAGCGGCATACACACTTATGGCGAAACCGTGCATGTTTTCGTGGAGCGCAAAAACTACTTCGGGCCTTTTATGCCCGGCTTCAGAAAATGGGAGCCCGAATACCGTCCATCCGATGTAGGCTTGCTTTATGTTGACCATATTGTTGGCAATGTTGGTTGGGGCGAAATGAACCGCTGGGTAAAGTTCTATGGCGAAGTGATGGGTTTTGAGCAGTTGGTTTCGTTTGACGACAAGGACATATCCACTGAATATACTGCCCTGATGAGCAAAGTGATGGCCAACGAGAATATGCGCATAAAATTTCCTATCAACGAACCCGCCGAAGGAAAGAAAAAATCGCAAATCGAGGAGTACATTGAGTTTTACCGTGGTCCAGGCGCCCAGCATGTGGCTATGGCCACCGACAATATTGTCGAAACCATTACCCAACTGCGCAGTCGCGGAGTAGAATTTCTGCACGTACCTGACACCTATTACGATACCGTGCTCGATCGCGTGAAAGCCATTGACGAAGACCTCGAAACCCTGAAAAAATTGCGTATTCTTGTCGATCGCGACGAAGAAGGCTATCTATTGCAGCTTTTCACCAAACCCGTTGAAGACAGGCCAACAGTATTCTTCGAAATTATTCAGCGTAAGGGCGCCAAATCCTTTGGCAAAGGCAACTTCAAAGCACTTTTCGAAGCCATCGAACTTGAACAGTCACACCGCGGAACACTCTGATTCAGCATTTTATGAAAAAATCATGGATTGAGATTCCCGGCGGAAGCGATTTCACGCTGGAAAATATCCCGTTTGGTATCATCCGGTATGGAGATCAGGTGGCCCCGGCAACCCGTATAGGCGATACGGTGGCCGACCTTTCGGTACTGGCCGATTTCGGCTTTTTCGACGACCTCGACATACCCGACCTTAGTGTGTTTTATCAGCCGGTACTCAACGACTTGATTGCTCTCGGAAGACAAAAAACCAGTCAGGTCAGGCAAAGGCTGCAGGAGTTGTTTGCCGATAATTGTGCGTTGCTTAAAAATCAGGAAGATGTTTGCCGAATGTCGTTGCACCCCGCCAATGCAGTGCAAAATCTAAAGCCAGTCAGCGTTGGCGATTATACCGATTTTTACTCGAGTATCGACCATGCCACCAATGTAGGCAAGATGTTTCGCGATCCGTCTAACGCCCTGCTGCCCAACTGGAAGCATTTGCCGGTTGGTTATCACGGACGCAGTTCATCCATTGTAATTTCAGGCACTTCCATCCACAGGCCGAAGGGGCAAACACGCCCCGACGACAACCAACCACCGGTATTCGGTCCGAGTCGTCAGCTCGATTTCGAGCTCGAAATGGCTTTTATCACTTGTGGCGAAACTGCACTCGGCGAGTCTATACCGGTTGAAAAAGCCGAAGATTACATTTTCGGACTCGTGCTGTTCAACGATCTTTCGGCACGCGACATTCAAAAATGGGAATACGTGCCGCTCGGGCCATTTCTCTCAAAAAGTTTCGGCTCGGTCATCTCGCCCTGGATAATAACCCTCGATGCACTTGAACCTTTCCGCATCGAGTCGCCTTTGCAGGAGCCTGAGCCACTGCCTTACTTAAGGCACAATGGAAGGAATCATTTCGACCTGAAGCTCGAAGTGTATTTAATACCTGAACACAGCGAAGGCAAACTGATCTGCAACTCCAACCTGCGACATCTCTACTGGAGTATGGCCCAGCAGCTTGCGCATCAGACTGTGGCAGGCTGCAATATCCGTACCGGCGACCTATTTGCCTCCGGTACCATCAGCGGACCAGAGCCCGATTCGTTTGGCTCGATGCTGGAGCTTTGCTGGAAAGGTACCCGGCCCATTATCATGCCCGACGGGAGCAGACGGACTTTCGTGAATGACAACGACACGATCATCATGAAGGCCTATGCTGAGAAAGATGGTATTAGGGTTGGATTTGGCGATTGCACCACCACCATACTCCCTGCAAAAGTTTAGAACCGCATGAAAACGCTCGACGCTACCGCCATTGCTCAAAATTATCTGCATCGCATCATGCTAGGCACCATAGCGCCAAGGCCCATTGCCTTTGCCAGCACCATCGATGCCCAAGGCCAGCCCAACCTTGCCCCTTTTAGTTTTTTCAATGCCTTTGGGGTCAATCCGGGAACCCTCATCTTTTCTCCTTCGCGCCGCGGACGCGACAATACCACCAAGCACACCTACGAAAACCTGCTTGAAGTGCCCGAAGTGGTTATCAATGTTGTAACCTATGAAATGGTGCAGCAGATGAGTCTGGCCAGCTGCGAATTCCCAAAAGGGGTGAGTGAATTTGAGAAAGCCGGCTTCACGGCGCTTCCATCCGAAAGGATCAAACCCTTCAGGGTCAAGGAATCACCTGTTCAGTTTGAATGCCGTGTACGACAAATTATTCCGACAGGCGATGGTCCTGGCGCCGGAAACCTTATTGTTTGTGATATACTTTTAGTACATCTTGACGAAAAAATTCTATCGGCAGAGGGTGAGGTCGATCCTACGAAAATTAATCATGTAGGTAGGCTTGGCGGGGATTATTACGTCAGAGTGGATGAAAATTCCCGGTTTATCGTTCCAAAGCCAAACATTCACAACGGAATAGGTATTGACGCCCTGCCGGTTGAAATACGTCACAGTCCGCTACTAACGGGTAACGAACTGGGCATGATGGGCAATTTGAGCATGTTTCCGGATGAAGAAATAATCAGCCAATACAGAAAAGAAATCCTTTCAGCAGAGCAAATGAGAATGGGCGAAACAATCGTTTTCGCTCATGCCAAACTGCTGCTTGCAGAGGGAAAAGTGAATGAGGCATTGGCCTACCTGCTGGCCTTTTACAAATAATCCTCGAATTTACTTGCTGAATTACTGCATTTTATGTCTTAATTAAAATCAATTCTAAATTTCATTCGGTCAATCTTTACAAGTTGTTTATCCCGCAAAACAGCTGTTCAAATTTTAGAGGCTCCGGATTAGAAAGGCTATTTTACATTGGTAGCTTAAGATTAATCCTCACATGTTAAAAAATTTTAAATTTGGCAGCTAAATCGTGTTTAGTTAACCGAACCAAAAAGCGTGTTTTTATTAATCTACTCAAAATGAAAAGTTTATTACAATTTCTTCCATCACGCAAAACCGGCGTGTTATGGATGATGGTTGCTTTTGCAGCCTTTTCCGTTCGCAGTGCTTATGCCCAAAATCTGACTATCAATTTCGGTCGGTCGGATAATAAGGCCCAGGTGCTGGAGGACAATTCGTCAAAAACCCGCATTGCGATAACCTATTCAGGAGCTGCAAGTTTTGACGTACAAACAGAGAAAGGAAGCTTTACCGAAATGGTTATTCCTGGCGCATATTCCACTGGTTCGCTCGGCATGCCGAAACTGCCGGCTTCAAAATACCTCATGGAAGTGCCTTTTGGTGCCGAGGTGAGTGTAAAAGTGCTCAACTATACGGTGAGCGAGTATAAACTTTCCGATTACGGTATCACTAACCAGTTGATGCCCAACCAGCCTTCGCTCCGCAAAGACCAGTCTCCAGAGGACGTGCCTTTCGAGTTTGATCATGCCACTTACAAAAAAGACGAATTTGTAAGCCCCGAACTGGCCACCATCGAAGTGCTGGGAGTATTGCGCAGCTATCGCATTGCGCGCCTTACCGTTTCGCCAGTTAGCTACAATCCCGTTCAGGGAACTATTCGTGTTGTCAACGACATTGAACTGGAAGTAATTTATACAGGCGCCGACGAAGCCCTGACAGAATATGTTAAGTCAACCACATATTCACCTTATTTTGAGCCTGTCAGAGAAAAACTTCTGAACGGCGCTACCAAACATGACTATCCTGCACATCCTGATCTTACCAAATATCCCATTAAATATTTAATTGTTTCGGACCGCATGTTCGAAAACGACCTTCAGCCCTTCATCCAATGGAAGAAGAAAAAGGGCTTCAAGGTAATTGTGGCTTACACCGATGTTATTGGCACTACCTATACCCAGATTCAGAGTTATGTTCATGGCCAATACAATGCCGGAACCCCTACCGACCCCGCACCAACATTCGTTTTGTTCGTGGGCGACACCCCTCAAATCCCTGCAACCACAGGATCGTCATCACAAAAGATGACTGACCTTTACTACGGAAGCGTTGACGGCGATATGTTCCCCGAAATGTATTACGGTCGATTTTCTGCCCGCAATTCAGCTCAGCTGATTCCCCAAATTGAGAAAACGCTTTACTACGAACAATACCAGTTCAGCGATCCGACTTACCTCAACAAAACCACACTCATTGCTGGTGCTGACGGCACCTGGAATCCCCGCGTTGGACAGCCCACCATTCACTATGCAACACAGAACTATTACAATGCTGCTCACGGCTTTACTGATGTCTACACTTATCTCACCAGCTATGCCGGATGCTATGATCCATCCCGCATTGCAGTAGGCTTCATCAACTATACGGCTCACTGCTCCGAAACATCCTGGGGCGACCCATCGCTGACCCAATCGATGGTAAACAATTTCTCAAATCAGGATAAATATCCTTTGGCTATTGGCAACTGCTGCCTTGCCGCCGACTTTGGTTATGCCGAATGTATTGGCGAAACCTGGATGCGTGCGCCCAATAAAGGATCAGTAGTTTATATCGGCTCATCGCCAAGCTCTTATTGGTTCGAAGATTTCTACTGGGCAGTTGGTGCTTTCCCAATCGTTGGCACCAATAACGGTTATGTTCCAACCTATGCCGAAACCACATGGGGAGCGTATGACGGACCTTTTGTGAGCAATTACGTTAGCGCTGGCGGAACAGTCATGATCGGAAACCTTGCTGTAACCGAGGTACATATTCAGGGTTATCCCAGCCATTCGAGCCCACTGTACTACTGGCAAGCTTACAACGTATTGGGCGACCCATCGGTTGTAATTTATCACAGCGAAGGCAGCGAAAACACTGTTTCTCACCTGCCCATACTGCCTATTGGCCTAACCACATACGAGGTTACTGCTCTTCCGGGCTCTTATGTTGCCATCAGCAAAGACGGGGTACTTCACGGTTCAGCACTGGTTGGAGCTTCGGGAGTGGTTGATGTGCCGATTGAGCCAGTTCTCTCAGGCGGAGATGTTGATATTGTTGTCACAAAACCACAATACCGTCCTTATATGGTTCAGGTACCCGCTGCAGCACTTGTTGGCCCTTATATCGTGCTTGATTCTTATGTAATCAACGATGCGTCAGGAAATAATAACGGACTTGCTGATTACGGAGAAAATATCTCGTTGAATGTTACTGTTAAAAATGTTGGCGCCGATCCTTCAGGACCACTCACAGTTAGTGTTGCCGGTACCAACCAGTATGTCACACTCACCAGCGCCGCAACTCAGAACTTCCCGGCCGTAGCCAGCGGTTCCACCGCCACGGTAAATAATGCGTTCAGCTTCAGTATTGCCAATTTTGTTCCCGACCAGCATATTGCTGCTTTCCAACTCAACATCACCGACGGTTCGGCTACCTGGACTTCCAATCTGCGTATCACGCTTCAGGCCCCAGTGCTCGCTATCAACCAGGCAATTGAAGTGCTCGACACAGGTGGAAATGGCAATGGCATTCTCGATCCGGGTGAGTCCGGGGTCTTAAAGGTTACCGTAAAGAACAATGGTAATAGTGCTATTCAGAACATCAGCGTCACGATGGTTTCTGCCAATCCGATGCTCGTCATTTCAACGCCTACAGCAACACATCCGGCCATTGCGGCACAATCGCAGGCCGTATTGGAGTTTGCCGTAAGTGCTGATCCGACGTCTCCAATAGGCAATCCTGCCAACCTGACTCTTACAGCTGAGGGCGGACCACAGAACCTTTACACTGCCACGCAAAACAGCGTTGTTGTTATCGGCCTCATCCCGGAATACAATATGTCAAACGGATCGGCCACTACTTGTGTAGGTAAATTCTATGACTCAGGAGGTCCGAACGGCCAGTATGGCAATAATGAAAGTTTCACCTTCACCTTCAATCCATTCTCACCTGGTGCAATGATCAGGGCTACTTTCAACAGCTTTGACCTTGAGAACAACTACGATAAACTGTTCATTTACAATGGCCCCGATGCTAATGCGCCTCAGCTGCCCGGTAGCCCATTTACAGGAACTACCAGCCCCGGAATCGTAACAGCCCAAAATGCAAGCGGCTCTCTCACCTTCAAATTCACTTCCGATGGCTCTGTGACTAAAGAAGGTTGGTATGCCGACATCAGTTGTTATGAACCGAATACTCCGCCCAACTGCGCAACCAATCCCATTCCTACCAACAACGCCACCAACGTAAGCGTTGCAGCAGTTTTAAGCTGGACTGCAGCCGACGCTACTTCGTTTGATGTTTATTTTGGAATCTCTCCTGAACCTCCTTTTGTTGGTAATGTTACTGTAAATCAATATCAGGCCAATCTCCAGACAAACACCACCTATTTCTGGAAAGTTGTGCCAAAGAACCAAATTGGGCCAGCAACCGGCTGCCAGGTGTGGACGTTCACCACAGGTGGCCCTGAATATCTGATGACCAATTCCACAGTTACAGCCTCCAACGGAACATTTTACGATTCAGGCGGAGCCAATGGTCAATATCAGAATAATGAAAACCTGACCATGACCTTCATGCCAACACAGCCCGGATCGCCGCTCAAGTTCACATTCACTGCATTTGACACTGAAAACAACTACGACAAACTGTGGATCTACAATGGTCCCGATGTTAACGCACCTCAGTTCCCCGGCAGTCCTTTCATGGGTACAGTAAGCCCCGGAACCATCACCTCCACTCATTCCACAGGCGCTGTTACATTCCGCTTTGTATCGGACAACTCGATTACACGTGCAGGCTGGGTGGCCAACTTTGTAACGATGGGACCGCTCGGTGTCAATCCAGCAGCTTATCCGCCACAAATCTGCCTTGGTAATTCGGCGCTCCTCAACGCCCACGCTTCTGGCGGTAATGGCAATTACACCTACACCTGGAGCCCCACTACAGGTCTTAGCAACCCAACTATTGCCAATCCCGTTGCCACACCAACAGAAACAACCACCTATACCGTAACCGTGAATGACGGCTTGGTACAGACAAACGGTCAGGTCACACTGACTGTGAATACCATCCAGCCAGTTGACCTGGGACAGGACACTACCTTATGTGTATGGCAGTCTGTAACTTTTGATGCCACTATCCCTAACGCAGCCTCCTACCTGTGGACTCCCGGAAACATCACTACCCCCACATTCACGGCAGCAGGAAGCCAATTTGGTGCAGGCACGCACAACGTAAGTGTAACGGTAACTGATGTTAACGGCTGTACAACCACCGACAATGTGAACGTTACTTTCGATGTTTGCTCGTTCATTGGCGAGAATGACAACCAGCTGCAGGTGATGATTCACCCAAATCCTGCAGTCAATGTGCTGAATATTCAGATCACCGGACAAGCTGAAAAGCTGTCATACTATCTGCTGAACTATCAGGGTCAAAAGGTTTACTCTAAAGAACAGGTAAACGTTAACGGATTGTATAGCAGTCAGATCGATCTTCAAAATCTGGCCAAAGGCGTGTACTACATTCGTCTGCAGTCGGGCACCGCAACCACTGTTAAAAAAGTGGTGGTTCAATAATATTTAAACCGTTTTAGCTGCCTCAGGAGTAAAATGTTGTTACTTTTGAGGCAGCTTTGTTTTTTAAACCATTCATTATGAGAAATCTTTACATTTTTTTGCTGGCCGTTGTGTTTGCATTGCCGGCTTTCGCATCCGACTGGACGCCTATTCAGTCCGAAAAGCCCGCTCCCATCGGCTACAGATTGATTCATTCCGATCAGGATCAGACAGTCGTTCAGTTTAGTATCGACGGTTTCTTTACTCAATATGTTCAAACGCCAAAGGGCAAAGCAGCCATAGTCAGCGTCCCTAAGATGGTTTCGCTAGCCGAAAAAGGCGCCCCTGATGTGCCAAAATATGCTGTTTCGGCCATCATTGGCGACGATGCCAATATGGAGGCGCGCATTGTGGCATCTCGTTTCATGGATTTTCCAAATATTGAAATCGCACCATCCAAAGGCGACTTTTCACGCAAAATCGACCCCGCAACGGTGCCTTACACTTACGGAGCCATGTATCAGCAGGATGCTTTCTACCCTGCCACAAACGTAGAGCTGCAGGAGCCTTATATCCTCCGCAGTTTCAGAGGACAGGCCCTCACACTTACGCCTTTTGTCTATAACCCTGTTACGAAAACGCTTCGGGTTTATTACGACATCACCGTTCAAATGTTCCGCAACGGATCGGGAGGCTCAAATCAATATACCATGAACCGACCGCTGACCGAAGACAGTGAGTTTGAGCATATATATGCAAGCCAATTCATTAATTTTAAGCAGGTGCGCCAACGCTATCCCGTGCTGCAGGAGCAAGGCAAGCTGCTCATCATCAGCCATGGTCCTTTTATGGAAGCCATGCAGCCTTTTGTTGCATGGAAAAAGACCATCGGACGCCCGACAGAAATGGTCAACGTAAGCACTGTAGGCTCTACACCGGAAGCGATAAAGACTTTCGTCCAGAACTACTACAACACCAATGGTCTGACTCACCTCCTGCTTGTAGGCGACCACCAGCATGTACCCAGCTTTAACAACTCGACTGCAGGTGGATTTTCGGACAATTATTTTGGTTATCTGACCGGCAACGACTCCTACAATGAGCTATTTGTTGGCCGTTTTTCAGCCGAAACACCAGCTCACGTGCAGACTATGGTTTCGAGAATCATCACGTATGAACGCGACCTGGATCAAAATGCCACCTGGCTCAGCACCGGAATTGGCGTTGCCCGCAACGAAGGTGCTGGCAATGGACACAATGGAGGAGAGGCCGACTATGTGCATATGGACTATATTCGCGATACCCTGCTAAACTTCACCTATCAAACTGTTCACCGCGAATATGATGGTGGTGTTCCCGGACTTACCAATACTACCGCAGCTCAGATTTCGAACCGCATCAATACCGGTTCAAGCATCATCAACTATTGCAACCACGGCTCACAAACGGGCTGGAGTGTTGCTGGCTATTCAACTTCACACGTTGAAGCACTGAACAACACCGACCGCTGGCCCATAGTATGGGCAGTGGCCTGCGATAACGGACGTTTTACCAATGGCACATGCTTTGCCGAAACCTGGCTACGCGCCTCGAAGAACGGCCAGCCAACCGGTGCCATCGGAACCATGATGTCTTGGATTTCGCAGCCATGGCAGCCGCCTATGACCGGTCAGGACGAAATGGTTACCATTCTTGCAGAAGGATATCAGAACAACATCAAACGCACCTTTGGAGGAACATCCATCAATGGCAGCATGAAAATGATCGACCTTCATGGCTCATCGGGCCGCAGCACCCACGACACCTGGATCCTGTTTGGCGATCCCACGCTGACCCTGAGAACTGCCACCCCAGCTCAAATGAATGTTCAGCATATGCCTGCCATTTTCCTTGGAATGTCGGAGTTAACTGTTATGGCTGATGCCGAAGGCGCAACGGTTGCACTTACAGTCAATGGTGAAATCATCGGTACAGGAGTAATCAGTGGCGGACAGGCAACTGTCACTTTCCCTGCGCTTAACAATGTAGGAACTATGAAGGTCGCTGTATTTGGCTTTAATAAAGTTACCTACCTGCAGGATATTGACATCATTCCGGCTGCCGGACCATTCGTTGCCTATATGTCGAATATGGTCAATGGCGTTGCCGGTGGTCAGGTGCATTACGGACAGGAAGTTCAGCTGGGTATTCAACTGAAGAACCTCGGCGTTGAACCTGCCAATAATATTGTTGCAACACTGACAACCAATTCGCCCCATGTAACAATCAACGATGGTGTTCAGGAATTTGGAACCCTTCTGCCGAACCAGGCACTTACCATTGCCGATGCATTCAACTTTTCGGTAGGCAATAGCGTGCCCAATAATACACCTATTCAATTTACCGTCACAATGACCAGCCCCGACGGCACCTGGTCGAGCACATTTAACCTGAACGCTCTCGCACCTGCATTCACCGTAGGTAGCTTCTCCATCACCGAACTTCAGGGCAACGGCAACGGGCGCCTCGACCCGGGTGAAACTGCCTTGATTCGTATAAATTACACCAACAGTGGTTTGAGCGCAGCTGGTCAAACAACCGGAACTGTAAGCTTCAATAGCCCGTTTGTGATCGTGAACTCGGGAACCCACAGCGTTGAATCTGTTGGAGTAGGTCAGACTGCAATGTCAGAGTTCAATATCACTGTAACTGGCGGTGCACCTGTGGGCCAGGCAGTTGGATTTGATTTCAATGTAACCTCAGGAGCCTACACTGCCAGCAAGTCGTTCACAACCAAGGTAGGACTGATACTCGAAGACTTCGAAACAGGCAACTTCAACGCTTATCCCTGGACATTTGCCGGCAATCTTCCGTGGACTGTTACGTTGGTAAATCCATACGAAGGCAGCTTCTCAGCCAAGTCCGGAGGCATTACACACAGTCAGTCTTCGCAGATGATTCTGCAATACAATGTTAGTGCTTCCGACTCCATCTCATTCTACCGTAAGGTTTCGTCGGAATCAGGTTATGACTTTCTAAGGTTCTACATCGACAACGTTAAGGTTGGCGAATGGGCCGGAACAATCCCATGGGGGCGCGTAAGCTATCCTGTACAGGCTGGAAACCGCACTTTCAAGTGGGAATATATGAAAGACTACATCGTTTCGAGCGGTGAAGACTGCGCCTGGATCGATTACATCACTTTCCCGCCAACACCTGTTACAAGCTCTTGGGCCGGGCTCGACGCCACCATCTGCGCCGGCGAAACCCATCAGCTTGAAGGAACGGCCACGCACTACAACAGCCTGCTTTGGACAACAACAGGTACGGGAACCTTCAGCAACGCGACCATTCTCAACCCCATTTACACGCCAAGTGAAGCCGACATTGCCGCAGGTAGTGTATCGCTCAAACTTTCGGCAATCGGCCCTACGAGCACTGTCCACAGTTCTAAAACACTGAATATTAACCCACTTGCAGTAGCGAACGCCGGCATCGAAGCCGCAATCTGTCATGGCACCGAGCTGGAAATAGCCGATGCAACAGCATCCAACTACAGCAGCCTGCTCTGGACAAGTTCGGGAACAGGATCGTTCAGCGATAGCACAGCATTGCTGCCAGTGTACACCCCAAGCGCTGAGGACTATGCCGCCGGTCAGGTTGTACTCACCTTACAGGCCAATGGCATGGGCAGCTGTGCATCTGTTACCAGTCAGAAAACACTTGCCTTCCATGCGCTTCCCAATGCAACTATTACAGCCACTACGGCCGTTTGCCATGGCACAGCCGCAACACTTACCCTCGAGCTTACCGGCACAGCACCGTGGGTGGTTGAAATGGGCAACGGATTGGGTAATCACACTATCCCCAGCTCACCATGGAATATGGAAGTAACCCCTGGGCAAACCACGACTTATCAGCTGCTTGCGCTAACCGATGCCAACACCTGCCACAAGGAAGTTAATGTCGAGGCTCAGGTTACCGTAAATTATGTGCCTGAAGCTCCTTCAGCGCCCAGCGCACCAAATGAGGTTGACCACGCATTCGTTACCAGCAGCAATATCACTGCACTTGAAGTTCCAACCGCCACTGGTTATATCTGGAAACTCGAGCCTGCTGCCGCAGGAACGATTAACGGAAACGGACTTAGCGCTACGGTAAACTGGAACGCACAGTTCATTGGCACCGCTACCATTGCCATTGCAGGAACCAACGATTGTGGTCAGGGAGCCTGGTCGACGGCTGCAAGCATTGTTGTAAAGAGCACAATAGGCCTTGGCGAGCAGAGCCGTGCTACGCTAAGCATCTTCCCCAACCCCAGCAATGGAAACATAACCCTCGCTTTTGAAGGTTTTGGACAGGGCAACACGCGTATCAGAGTGCTCAACCTGGTTGGCGAAGTGGTTTACTCCGAAACAGTTAACCTCGATGCCGCCAACAACCGAAGCAGCCTAAAGCTGGGTCATCTTCCTTCGGGACTGTACTTTATCCAGGCTGAAAGCAACCAACACACTATCAGCCAGCGCATTAACATCCAGAAATAACTTGCAAAAACAGATTCCTGATAAAAAAGCGCCTCGAGAGGCGCTTTTTTAATTTTACCTGAGCAGATTCAATCCCCGGTTAATAACATTTCTGACTGCTTCGTTTTCCGAGGCAAGATCTTCGAGTTTCTTCCAAAGCGATTTTACCAATTCGGGTTGGCTGTTCGTTTGGTGACAATATTCTGCCATCTCCAGCGGCAGCAGCCATTCGCCGGGCCATGAGGCTGAAACTTTTTTCCATATTGGAGCGAGCTCGGAGGCATCGGCACCGGAATCTCTGATATCGCGCACCTGTTTGTAATAGCGGAATAATTCTTTCTGATCCTCAGTATGTTCGAATCGGTGCGTTTTCTCTTTCGGAATAGGAAATTCAAGTCCAAAAGCATCCGGGTCGGCCGGTCCACTGTACACTGAAATCACCTGCTCGCCGACGGCCATATCGTATAAACCCCAGCCTGGTTCGAAAATGATATTTTCGGCATATCTCACCGTACAGTTATCGAAATGCATGAGCACCAGCTTACCTTCGCAACGGGTGGTACCAAGAAATTTTCCGCTGACAGTAAGCCCTGACTCAAACTCAAGGTGTACATTTTTCCCTTTTCTAATTCCGATTTCTGCTAGATCGCCATCATCTAAATAGCGGGGCGGCTTAAAAGTATTTTTTATTCGACCGATGGGCGATCCAAACCCGTGGGCATGTTTATCCTTCGAATGACCTTCAAGCTGCTTGTTATCGTAGCTCAGCATTGTCGGTCCGCTTGTGCGGATATAAACAGGCTGATTTTGATGGAGAATATACTCGCTGAAAGTACCCGAAACCTGAAGCCCTGAGCTATAGACACAAGTGGCTGTTGAGCCCGATTCGATGGCCTTTAGAATGCCCTCTATGCCGCCCTTTCGCAATGCCATGCGGTGGGCAAATTCATCAAGTACCGTGGTAAGATAGGCAAAATCGGGAGTGACAAAAAGCTGCGGCTGGAGCTTTGTAATGTCAAAATTGTAATAAACCGCATCAACGGTATAAGGCAGCCGTATCACACCATCGCTGAGGGCACCGGCGCTTTCGCCAATGGATGAAAGAAGACCGGCACCGTAAATTTTTGGATTTTCCAGCTCACCAATTAAACCATATTCAACTGTCCACCAGTGTAGGTTTCGAATGAGTGCCATTTCGGACGGTATGCCCAGGCTTTTCTCTTTTAGAGCCAGATCGTATTCAGCTTTTGCAATGACATCAGGAGATGTAAAAGGGTCTGCCTTAAGAATTGAAAGATAGCGTATGGCTTCATAAAGCTCGTAATCGGCAGACGAAGAAAAAGCCTTCGAACCTACTTCGCCGAAATATTTCAGATAAGCAGCATAATCCGGATCGGCTATGATGGGTGCATGCCCGGCCGCTTCGTGGATTATATCCGGTGCCGGAGTATATTCCACCTGGTCAATAGGGCGGATATCCGCAGCAATGACCAGTACATTATATGCCTGAAACTCCATAAATGCCGCAGGAGGAATAAAGCCGTCCACTGTGACAGCGGCCCAGCCAATGCGTGAAAGAATCCTGTTCATCTCATTGATGTCCGGAATCCGCTCCAAAATAATGCCTGTACGGGCCAGCCCTTCGAGGTAAGATGAATGCGCCTTATCTTTCAGAAAAGCAAGATTCTGACGCATGACGTATCGCCATATTGAATGATCCTGCCATGAGTAGCGCTCGTAATGCTGATCGATGACAAGCTGCATTAAATGACGCGGAAGCTTCGAAATCACCTCGTTGTGAAACATAATCCGGCGGTTGTTGGGTTAATTCAGTAACGACCTGCCGAAATTAGCCTTTTTGCCGAAAACGTTTGTTATAAAAAACCTAAAAAACGCATGGAATTGTTTTTTAGGTGCTTAGGCTCTTCCAACTTCAGTTTAATCGTCCCCCAGATCGCCAAGGAGCGGAACAAATCTGAAATACCCATGTTGCTCCCGGGTTAGCGTTCCGTCGGGGTTTTTGATCAGCCGAAGCATTATCTGATCGTCTCCGCCCCCAAGAGGAAGCACGATAATGCCCCCGGGTTTAAGCTGATCGATGAGTGGCTGAGGAATTTCGGGAGCAGCAGCCGTAATAAGAATCCTGTCGAAAGGCGCAAAGGTGGGCAAGCCCAGATTACCATCGCCAAGGAAGGTTTTCACTTTCCAACCCTGCTCATCCAGAAAAGCCTTCGTTTTAAGATACAATTTGCGTTGGCGCTCCACCGAAAACACTTTAGCGCCCAGATGCGCAAGCACACACGCCTGATAGCCAGAGCCAGTGCCAATTTCAAGCACTTTTAAACCTGGCTGAACCATGAGCAACTGCGTCTGGAAAGCTACTGTATAAGGCTGCGAAATGGTTTGGCCCGAGCCAATGGGGAAGGGCTTGTCCTGATAGGCAAACTCAAGGAACGACGAGTCCATAAAGAAATGCCTTGGCACTGCTTCCAGCGCCATTAATACACGTTTGTCAGTAATTCCCTTTTCGCGGATCGAATCCACGAGCTTTTTTCTCAAACCTTTGTGCCTGAATGTATCAATCATTGTGCAAACCAGGATATCACCGGATGAATGCCGGCCCTTTATTTATCAACCGGAGCGCGAAGTTAGCAATAATTGCCCGCCCGAAATTGGTACCTTTGCGGAAAGATCATCACTATGCTTAGTATAGGCGTGCTGGGTGCAGGTCACCTTGGCAAGATTCACCTGCGTTGCATCAGGCAGATTCCGCAATATCAGCTCCTTGGATTTTTTGATCCCGACGATGCAACCTCAGCGAAAGTTGAGGCCGAATTTGGTATCAGGCGTTTCGAAAGTATTGAAAGCCTTGTGGAGGCCTGCGACGTTGTGGATATTGTTACGCCAACGGTTGAACATTTCAGCTGCGCCAGTCTGGCACTTAACCGCAAGAAACATGTATTTATCGAGAAGCCAATCGTTGCCACTCCGGAAGAGGCCTCAATACTTATCCATCTGGCCAAAGAGGCCGGTGTAAAGGTGCAGGTGGGCCATGTGGAGCGCTTCAATCCTGCATTTCTTTCCGTAAAAGATTCTATCAGCAATCCGATGTTCATCGAAACACATCGCCTTGCGCAGTTTAATCCCCGCGGAACGGATGTTCCTGTCGTACTTGACTTGATGGTGCACGATATTGATATACTGCTTAGCGTAGTCAAATCGCCTATTGCCAGCATCAGCGCCAGTGGCGTAACAGTGGTAAGCAGCAGCCCCGACATTGCCAATGCCAGAATAGCCTTCGAAAATGGCTGCGTGGCCAATTTAACAGCCAGCCGTATCTCGCTGAAAAACATGCGCAAATCGCGCTTTTTCCAGAAAGACGCCTACATTACTGTGGATTTTTTGGACAAGAAATCGGAAATAGTGCGCATGAACAGCATCGACAAGGAGCCCGACGACCCTATGGCCATGGTGATTGATTTAGGTAACGGCAAAGGATTCAGACACATCACTTTCGAAAGGCCCGAAGTCGCTCCTCTGAATGCAATTCAGGCTGAACTGGAAAGCTTTTTCGAGGCTGTTGTAAACAACAAAACTCCCATGGTGACCATCGAAGACGGCTATCAGGTACTATTGGTAGCCTATCAAATACTTGAGGCAGTGAACCATAAGCGGGGCACTAAATAATTCTGCTCTTTTCGCAATATGCAAACGTTTCCGAGCGTTTTACCTACCTGAAAACCTTAACCAACGCAAGCTGCATGAGGGTAAGTTTACGTGCTGCCTTCCGGGTGATGCTATTCGCTTTTGTGATAGGTCTGCTCAATGCAGGATGTTACAAATTCGATGGAGAACAGACCGTTCCGGCATACCTGCGGATCGACACCATTCGTTTCACTACCGACTATGCCGCACAGGGAAGCAGTACGCACAATATTACCGATGCCTGGGTTTATGTCAATGGTCAACTTATAGGAGCTTTTGAACTTCCGGCCACTTTTCCTGTACTGGTCAGAGGTAAGCAGCGCCTCGAAATACGCCCGGGCATAAAGCTCAATGGCATAGCCGCAACAAGAGTGCCTTATCCGTTTATGAAACCCATTGTCGTCGAGAACTTTAACTTCTTCGAAGACTCGATTGTCCGTATCAACCCACAAACCACTTATTACGAAAATCTGCGCTTTTTGTGGAAAGAAGATTTTGAGCGCACCAGCCTCACCCTCGAAAAAACCAATCAAAGCGATACCTCCATCTATCGCACCGAACCCGCCAATAATCCCGAAGCCTGGCTTTCGGGCAATTCGGCACACTCAGGCTTCGTGCATCTCGAAGGCAGTCGCAAATTTTTCCGTGTAATGTCGTTTCAGGGCTTTAACCTGCCCGGTAATGGTTCGCCAGTATTTCTGGAGCTCGACTACAAATGCGATAAAGCCTTTGGCGTTGGAGTGCTGGCACGCATCAACAATACCATCGAAACCTTCCCTCTGCTGGTGGTCAACAAAAATCCGGTCTGGAACAAAATCTACATCAACCTCACCCCTATTGCCTCCACCTACAATACCGCAGAATATTTCAAAATCTACTTCGAATCTGAACTTGGAACAGAAACCGAAGCCCGCTTCTATTTCGACAACATCAAGCTTATTCACCGTATTCAAACCCTATGAACCGACGTTTACAGGTAGCCAAATATGTTATCCTGGACTGGCTCACGGCGCTGCTGGCCTGGACGTTGTTTTATTTTTACCGAAAACAAACCGAAGACCCGACATTTCACGAGCATTTCCAACTCATTTTTAACGACCCTAACTTCTGGTACGGCATCACGCTTATCCCCACAGGCTGGTTATTGCTTTATGTGATGGTGGGCGCCTACAGGCAGATTTACCGCAAAGCCCGTCTGCGTGAGCTCGGGCAAACGCTGGTCATCACCCTTATTGGGGTAACCATCATTTTCTTTGTTGCCATCCTCGACGACATTATCCTGACATATAAAACTTATTACCAGTCGTTTCTGGTGCTTTTCACCCTGCACTTTACACTGACCTATGCGGCCAGACTGGCATTGACTACCGCTACTGTAAAGAAAATTCATAACAAGGTTATCGGCTTCAATACAATCGTTGTGGGTTCAAATGGTAACGCAACGAAAATATATCAGGATATTGAAAACCAGGAGGTTTCCTCAGGAAACATCTTTATCGGCTTCGTCAGCGTTTACGATAAGGAAGACTTTAAAATCGGGCAATACCTGCCTCACCTTGGTCATTACACTGAGCTTAAAAGGCTCGTAGAGGAAAATAAAGTGGAAGAGGTTATTATTGCGATAGAGCGGAAAGAGACCGATACCATCGACAACATCATTGCGCTGCTCGAAGAAACAGCCGTAGTGATCAAGATTATCCCTATTATGCAGGACTTCCTCTTCGGTAGTGTGAAAATGAGCGCCATCTGGCATGCACCACTCATTCAGATTTCACCCGATCTGATGCCAGCCTGGCAGCAGTCGATTAAACGGTTGATGGATATTGTCATTTCGCTTATTGCAATGGTGGCTCTTATTCCGCTTTATCTGTTTACGGCCATTGGTGTAATGCTTTCGTCAAAAGGACCTGTGCTGTATTCTCAGGAGCGCATTGGCCGTCGCGGAAAGTCGTTCAAGATGCACAAATTCAGGAGCATGTATGTTGATGCCGAATCCAATGGCCCCCAGTTGAGTTCGGAAAACGACCCCCGTATCACACCTTTTGGCCGTTTCATCCGGAAAGTGCGTCTTGACGAGATTCCTCAATTCTACACAGTTCTTAAAGGCGATATGTCCTTGGTAGGTCCGCGTCCCGAAAGGCAATACTATATCGATCAGATTGTAAAGCGCGCCCCACATTACCGTTTATTGCTCAAGGTGAAGCCTGGTATCACAAGCTGGGGACAGGTGAAATTTGGCTATGCTTCCACCGTTGACGAAATGGTGGAACGCCTGAAATACGATATACTTTATATTGAGAACATGAGCATCGCCATGGATATCAAGATCCTTATCTATACGGCGCTCATCGTGCTACAGGGTCGCGGAAAATAATTTATAGCTGTCCTGTTTCGATCATCCTCACAATCATCTCTATTGCAGCATCCTCACCATTGGGATCGTAGCGCGTTTTCAGATTATACCCCCAGATGCGCGCAAAACCCTGATAGAAAAAGGCAACAACATTGCCCCGTAACTCCTGCAGCAAGGCATATGAGGTTTCGCTCGTTTGCCGGTCAATAAGTTTGATGAGAATTTTACCCTGGGTGAATGTGAGCTCGCTAAGCTCATCGCTATATTGCCCTTTGATTTCTTCTTCTGCCTTCCGCATTATTTTCCTGCGTTCTCGCTCCGAACCGGCTTCAGCCAGTTGCGATTCATACTCTTGCAGCTTGATACCGGCAAGACGTGCATAGGGATAAACCTTTTTTACATTGTAAATGAGTCGTTGAAACCTTCGCAGATCGCGCTCACTCTGAAAACCCCAGATGATAACCTCGGGAAGCTGTATCAATGGGACTGTATCGTGGTTGACAAGGGTTGCGGCAACAACAATCTGTTCGTGCGGCTCCTGAGCATTGGCATCAGTTGGTATAAAAAAAATCGCCAGAAAGATGAGCAACAGCGAATAAAGACCTGATTTCCAGACCTCCAAAAAATTGCAAAATGTCCGGTATTGTTTTACCATCAGGCACGAACATTCAAGAAGCATGCCAGAATGAAGCGGCCTCAGGCTACTTTTAATTTGGATAGTCCGGATTTCCGGAATTTGGATTCGGCGTAATCGCGGGTAATGCGGAGCTCCTTTACTCCTTTACGCGATGGGAGCTCGAACATATCGTCATTAAGAATAGCCTCGAAGATCGACCGAAGCCCTCTGGCACCCAGCTTAAGTTCGATCGACTTTTCTACAATATAGTCGTATACATCTTCCTCGAAGACGAGTTTAATGCCGTCGATTTCAAAAAGCCTTACAAACTGCTTTACCAGCGCATTTTTAGGCTCAACTATAATGCGCTTGAGGGTTTCGCGGGTGAGCGGATGCAGGTAGGTAACTATCGGCAAGCGACCGACGATTTCGGGTATCATGCCAAACTTCTTGAGGTCGGCGGGCGAAATATATTGCAGCAGATTATCCTTATCGATAAACTCATCTTTATCACGACCGTAGCCCACCACATTGGTATGGTATCTGGCAGCAATGATGCGCTCAATGCCATCGAAAGCCCCACCGGCGATGAAGAGTATATTGCGCGTGTCCACCTGAATCATCTTTTGCTCAGGGTGTTTGCGGCCACCTTGTGGCGGAACATTCACTATGCTTCCCTCAAGCAGTTTGAGCAGAGCTTGCTGAACCCCTTCGCCCGAAACGTCGCGGGTGATGCTGGGGTTGTCGCTCTTGCGTGCTATTTTGTCAATTTCGTCTATGAAAACAATGCCCCGTTCCGCTGCCTCCACGTCATAATCGGCTGCCTGGAGAAGCCGGGTGAGTATACTCTCCACGTCTTCACCCACATAGCCGGCCTCGGTGAGCACCGTGGCATCGGCAATGGCGAAAGGCACATGGAGCATCTTGGCTATTGTACGGGCCAGCAAGGTTTTGCCCGTACCCGTTTCGCCAACGAGAATGATGTTGGACTTTTCTATCTCCACATCATCTTTGGCAGGAGCCTGATCGATGCGTTTGTAATGGTTGTAAACGGCCACGGCAAGGATGCGCTTGGCTTCGTCCTGCCCAATAACATACTGGTCAAGAAAGTTCTTGATCTCTGCTGGCCGAAGCACCTTAAAGCCCGATTTTGCCGATCGCGGTTTACGCAAAGAAAGCTCCTCGGCCAGAATCAAATTGGCCTGCTCAACACAGCGTTCGCAAATCTGAGCATCAAACCCGCTGATCAGCAGCTTGACCTCCGAACGCGGACTACCGCAAAACGAACATTCGTCTTTCTTACGGGCCATCGTGATCAGGCGTTGCGAACCAGTACCTCGTCAATCATGCCATATTCCTTGGCTTCGAACGATGTCATCCAGTAATCGCGGTCGGAATCCTTCCAGATTTTTTTGTAAGGCTGTCCGCTATGCAGGGCAATAATATCGTAAAGCTCTTTCTTCAGCTTTTGAATCTCACGGGCCGTGATCTCAATATCCGAAGCCTGACCCTGTGCTCCGCCCATCGGCTGATGGATCAGGATGCGCGAGTGCTTTAGCGCTGTACGCTTGCCTTTTTGGCCGGCACACAAAAGAACTGCGCCCATCGATGCGGCCATTCCGGTACAGATAGTGGCAACGTCGGGACGAATGTATTGCATGGTATCGTAAATGCCAAGACCTGCATAAACCGAACCACCGGGGGTGTTCAGATAAATCTGTATATCGCGTTTTGCGTCAACCGATTCGAGAAAGAGCAGCTGAGCCTGAATGATGTTGGCTACATAATCGTCGATTGGCACACCCAAAAAGATAATGCGATCCATCATAAGACGTGAAAACACGTCCATTGTGGCAATGTTAAGCTGACGCTCCTCGATAATGGTTGGCGAAATGTAGCCACTGGCAACTTTGCTGTAACGATCCAGCGTCAGGCTGCTTATTCCCAGATGGCCGGTAGCATATTTGCGAAATTCGTTATTGTCCATCGGTCAGTTCGTTAGAAATGTTTTCCAAAGTCTTTGCGTAATCCTTAAACTCCTCGATACTCATCGGCTGATTGACAAGCTGCACTTTTTCCCTGAAAAGATTAACCATCTTACTCTCCTCGAGCTGGCTGAGGATGCGTTCGCCCTCACCGTTCTTCCGCAGGATGTCGTCCATACCATCCATAAGCTTTTTGATGAAAGCCTCATCGTTGCCAAAAGCCGACAAGTATGGGCCATAATACCTGTTGAAAGCAAACTGTTTCACCTCGTCCATGCTAACAACGAGCTCAGGAAATTCGCGCTGCAGGTGTTCGGTAAACAGCTGATAGCGGAAACTTCTCTTGTACGATTCAAAATCCCTTTCGATATCGATTTCTTTGTTGTGGCCTGAAGCGTTTTCGATTAGCCATCGCTTCAAAAAATTATCAGGAAGCGGGATGTTCTCTTCCGTAAGCAATTGCTTGAGTACCTGAATGTAGAGCAGGTAGTCCGCCTGACTGTCGAAATGCTTCTGTATCTCCTCTGCAATTCTTGCCCTGAAGGCTTCTTCGGTATTGATTTCCTGGCCGGGAAACATCCTGCCAAAAAACTCTTCATTAAGCTCAGAGGGCTCTGTGCGCTGGATTTCGTCAATCACCACGTTAAAGTGACTACTGGCCAAATGCTTGTTGTCTTCTCCGAGGTGTAGCAATTCGGCGGCCTTTTCCAAAGGAAGATATTCACTTAAATTGATCAGGAATTCATCACCATCCGGACGACCTGCAAACACTTCCGCCAAACGCGAATGCTCTTCGGAATCAAGATTGAGTGTTAGTTGCGTTTGGTAACCATTCTCCAATTCGCGGCCGTTTTCGTCGGCTTCCGCAGCCTTAAGAACAACACGGTCGCCCTTGGCTACCTGCTCGGGGTTTGTTGTCCTCGGATAATCAGCAAGCATTTTTTCAATGGTTCTGCTAATCTCTCCATCATCAACTGTTACCTTGGCATATTCCATTTTCAATGAAGAGAGATCAAAATCAAGGACAGGTTTTAAGCCCAGAAGGAAATAGAAATTGTACTCGTCCTGGCTGTCAAAATCAATCCTTCCGGAGCGTTCGTAATCGGCAACAGGATATCCCAAAAATTGTATCTTATTCTCTTCGAGATAGCTATTCAGGCCATCAGAAACTTTTTTATTAATCTGTTCAGCAGTAATGGCGCTGCCGTACATTTTCTTGACCATGCCAAACGGTACTTTTCCGGCCCTGAATCCCGGCATGGCAGCCTTACGCTGATAATCTTTCAGCGCTTTATTCACCTCTGTTTCTACTTCCGTCTTAGTAAGGCGCAGCTCGATACTCGCTTCGAGCGCGCCCTGGTGTTCAATCTGAACCTGCATCTTGTCTGTATTGAAATTACTTAATAATTAATGCCTGGAGGCATTCGTGCGGATGAAGGGACTCGAACCCCCACGCCTTTCGGCACCAGATCCTAAGTCTGGCGCGGCTACCAATTACGCCACATCCGCATTAATCGGCCTGTTAAATTGCGCTGCAAATATACGGCATTTAGCCTAATGGAACGATGGCCTGCATATTGCTTGTTTAACAAGCATAAAAAGCAAAAAAAGCCGCCCCAAAAAGGGGCGGCTTTTCATCAATATCAGTAAGAACAACTACCTGGTTGCCGGAGCAATGGTATAGTTAAGCGCTGTTGTATTGGCTGTGATAAGATAAGCACCCGAGGTAGCAGGGGTTGGAATGGGTGCCGGGTCTGGTGCGCTTTCGTCGGGACGAAGGACAAGAGGACCTGCCGAGCTGGTGCCTGTTGCATCAGTTCCATACTGAGGTGCCCACTGGCCGAGAACACGGATAAATTTGATATTCTTGCTGGCTTCCAAATTGGTTTTCAGGAAATAAACACCATTAGCAGCGGCAAACATAGGAATAGCATCCTGGTTGTTCCAGCCGGCTGCCGAACCGTCGCCGAGGAGGTAGAGCGGTGCGGCGATTACATAAGTCATTGTGTTGGTGTTAATTGTAACAGTATAAATTCCGTCCTGTGCGGGGGTGGGAATTGCTGCGGGGTCAGGAGCGTTTTCATCCGGGCGATAAACCAGTGGTCCGCCGGTGCTTGTGCCTGTAGCATCTGTACCATACTGAGGAGCCCATTGACCGGGGGTGGTGAGGAACTTAATGTTCTTACCGCCGGTGAGGGGAAGGGTAATGCTGTAAACGCCGCCGGTACCCGTCATAGGTAGCGGGTTAGCATTGTTCCATCCAGCTGTGGTTCCATCGCCAAGGATGAACATTTCAGGAGCTGCACCGGCAGGATTTACGGTGAATGTGTACTGTTCAGTTACGGCATTGATCTTGAGCTGCATGTCGTAGTTGCCGGCAACGGTGGGAACGAAGTTTCCGTCGTTGTTGGTTGTAAAGTTGGCAGCTGCAGCACCGGCCATGGTTACTTGTGGGTATCCGATTACCTTTCCTGACCAGGTTTGGCCTTCACGAATCTTGAAGCCGCCACCATCAGTAACAACCTGAACGTTGTTCCAGGTCCATGTGTAGTTGGTTTCGTTGGTTACAACAGGTTTGTGGAGCAAAATAGTCTCGTCCCAGTTACCGGTAGCGCTAAGGCTGGCACCAACAAGACCAAGCTCGGTATTGGTGTAGTTGAAGATGTCGAGGTCGCCTGTGCGGGTCAGTGTTGCTGTATAGCCCTGTCCAAGCTTCCAGACCATTTTGGCAGTGTACTTGCCACCCTGTTCGTTGTTGATGTTGGCGCCACCGGGAACCAGCTGAGCCACCGAGCCGCCATAGTTGGTATTTACGCGAACACCCTTCTGGCCGCCACCAAGGTCAACTTCGTCATCGATAACCACTTTCCAGCCACCGCTGTAGCGGAATTTGAAGTCAGCACGGGTCATCGAGATATTGGTCTTCTCGAAAGTCATTTCTTCGAGATTGAAAGTACCTGCAGGAATTTGGGTATCATCGCTCCATCCTCCTGGAGTGGCAGCACCGATAAGTCCCCAATACTGAACGGGAATAACAGCAATTTTCTTAAGCGAAGTCTCAATCACAACATGATAAAGACCATCCTGAGGAACGGTAAATTTGTTGTTGTTTTCGGCATAGGAGCCACGCCAGAAGTCAAGCTTCGGTTCATCGCCAATACGCGCTGCTTCAGGAACCACTGCAAAGTCGGCGCCAGGACCGTAAGTTTTGCGGGTTGCACCGGCAACTTCAACAATCTGGAAACCATCAGTTCCTGCTTTTACAGCAACAAAGATCTCCAGAAGGGTATTGCGTTCCTGTTGGTTCACCTCGTTGCGGGTAATTTTGAAAAGACCCTTAATGTCGAAGTTGGTGAGGGCAGTTCCGGCACCTTTAATATAGATACCATCTTCAACCTGTGGTTCCGGATCTGGATTCTCATCTTTTTTACATGAAGTAAACACAGCACCTGCAATCAGCACAATACTGAGCAGCTGAAGCATTTTCGAAATACTTACTTTTTTCATAGCATTTAATTTAGGATTAGTGAATTAAGGTTTGAAATATTTTAAATTATCATGGAGCGATGGCTACGGGCGGTTCGGCAAGCTTGGGATTAGCATCGATAGCCCATTGAGGAATGGGGAACGTATTGCGATCGGGCGATGAAACGCTCTTTTCCCACCAAGCCTGGTTGAACTTTCCAAAACGGATAAGATCGCTTCTACGATGAGCTTCCCAGAAGAACTCGCGGCCGCGCTCGGCAAGGAAGTCGTCGAGTGTGGCATTGGTCAGAGGTGCCAAACCGGCACGCTGACGAATCGGGTTGATGAATGCATCGCCGTTCTGTCCAAGCCTGACAAGGGCTTCGCCTTTCATCATCAAAACGTCTGCATAGCGGAACAAGGGGAAATCGTTGCTTAAGTTTTCCTTTGCGCCCAGCTTAATCTCAAACTTCTTTACCCTGGCACCCGACATTCTTATTTGGACAGTAGTAAATGAAGCGTCCATGTTGAGCGCCGGAATAACCGGGTCGAAAATGAGGTTTGCACCGCCCGCACCCTGGTCTTTAATAGGCTGTCCGTCGGCGGTATATTGCTGTCCCACAAGGAAGTACCCCTGCTTGCGTTTGTCGTTGTCAGCATAACTATTATAGTGGTCATGCATAGCGGCAAAGCCATTCCACGGACCGGCGGTCATGTTGAAAGTGAGGTTGCTGTTGTAGTGCAGCGTACGCATATGAAGGTTGAATCCTGTGTACTTATCCTCATCGTAAGGAATGACGAAAATCAACTCAGGCGAATTGGAGTTATTGGTCACAAACGGCTTGAGCGGATCTTCCTCAAGGCTGTACTGACCGAGGTTGATAACACTATCAGCATACTGAACGGCCTTTTGCCATTGCGCTGTGCCGGTATAAACCTGAGCATTGAGGTATAGTCTTGAAAGAAGCGAATAGGCAAAGCCTTTGGTCACACCAGTTTTTGTATTGCTTGGTGGAATGATGGGAGCTTCCTTTTCGATATCGGCAGTTATTTTGGCAAAAATATCCTGACGGAAATTGCGGCTGGGGTTCAGCGGAGCGTCAAGGTATTTTGTTACGTAGGGCACATCTTTATAATTATCAATCAGCAGGTAGTAATAATAAGCCCTTAGCACTTTTGCCTTGGCAATGGCAACCTTTATGGGCTGAGCGTCGCCAAGCGACTGCATTTCCTCGATGAACTTGTTGGCTTCAATGACACCATTGTAATAACGGCTCCACATGCTGTTGATGGCTTCTGTATTATTGTCCCAGGTGTGCTGGTGCAATACGCGCCATTTGCCGCCGTCGTCCCAGTCGCTGGCACGAGTTGGTCCAACAGTGCCATCGCCCGGAATTTCGTTGGCAAACCACCATCCGCCCCAGTCGCAGAAGTCGCGCATGGGCGCGTAAATGGGGCTCATTTTAAGGACAGGGTCGGCCACGTACTCTGACGGCGGCACCCTGTCGTACAGCACATCATCCAGCTTGGTGCAACCCATCTGAACGGCGGCCAAAATCAATAAGACGAAAAATATTTTTTTCATGGTTTAGGCAGGTTTAAAGGTTTACATTAACTCCAAACGTGAAAGTGCGCGTTTTAGGATAGATGTTGTACTGATCGAGACCGAATGAAGTACCGGAGAAGGTGATCTCAGGGTCGATACCTGTGTAGTTGGTGAGTGTTAGCAGGTTGTTTGAAGCAAAATAAACGCGGATATTCTTGATCTGACCCACATTCTTGAGGTTGTAGCCCAAAGTCAGGTTGTCCAAACGCAGGAACGAACCATCCTCCAGGTAATAGTTGCTGAGTTTGGGGTTATCGTTGAGCCCGCGGGCTTTTTCGTCGAGGGCTGAGCGAAGCACATTGATATCGGGCAACCAGATAGGATTGCCGAATATGAGTCGTGTTGTGTTGAAAATCTGGTAACCGTAAACACCGCGCAGCGAGAAGCTGAAATCGAAGTTTTTGGCCAGGGTGAAGTAGTTCGACCAGCCAATCTCGAAGTCGGGCTGTGCATCGCCCACAACGCGGCGCTCGGCCATCGAGAGTTCGCGGGTAACACCACCGGCAGCTGTGTAGAACAAGAACTTTCCGTCTTGCGAGAGTCCGGCATATTCAGGCATATACCAGGTTCCGAGTGGCTTGCCGGGCTCGACAATCTGCGTCCAGTTGAGGTCGCCAACAAGTCCGCGACCCGAAAGCCATCCTTCGCGAAGCTCCGACCAGTTAAACTCGTTGTTCGAAAGCGATTTTACCATCTGTTTGTAAGTGGTGAAAACCAAGGTGGTTTTCCAATCGAAGTTCTTCTTACGTACAGGATAGTACTGAACAAAAGCTTCGAAACCAGTAACTTCAAAATTACCTACGTTAGCCCAGATACGATCGACCGGATATGGAGGCACAGGCACTGAATAGTTGCCCAGCAGGTCGTAAGTGTTTTTCTTGAAAAAGTCGAAAGTTCCTGAAACCTTGTCATTAAAGATTCCCCAGTCCAAACCGATGTTTAGCTCAGCGTTTTCTTCCCATTTAAGGTTGGGGTTGGCATTGTGGGCAAAACGGAAGAGGATGGTTTCTTCGCCGGTTTCGAAATTAATGGAGTTTCCTCCCGAAATGTAATAAGCGATGGCGTTGTAGTTGCCAAACTCCTGATTCCCGGTGATACCGTAACCCACACGAAGACGGAGGTTATTTACAAAATCGAGGTTGCTCATAAAGCCTTCAGAGGTGATGTTCCACATGGCCGAAGCCGAGGGGAACCATCCCCATTTGTTGTTCGCTCCAAACTTTGACGATCCGTCGCGGCGCAGGGTTGCAGTGAGGAAATATTTTGAGTCGTAGTTGTAAATACCGCGGCCAAAGAACGAGATCAGCCTGTTGGTGCTTTTCCACGAACGGATGTCGCCAGGATTCACGGTTTGCAGCATCGACAGGTCGTGCGAGCGGGTATAGTTAATAAAAGGCTTGTTGCCTTGAGCGGAAAAACCGGTGGACATATCCTGCTGGAACGAGTGGCCGCCAACAAGGTTGAGGTCATGCTTGCCAAATCCCTTTTGATAACGAACGGTTGTTTCAAGAATCTTTGATTCAAAGTTGTTGTAACCCCTGCGTCCATAGCCCGTAGTTGTGCCAAGCCTTATGGTTGATGGCTCGAAGTAGAATGCTTCGTCGTCATTGCGGGTGTAGCCAAGGTTAGCGCCGATTATTATACCTTTATAAACATCAAGCTCAGCCTTCATGAAGCCGAAGAAACGCTTGGCATCGCGCTCATTTTGAATGTTGTCGATCAGTGCCAGCGGATTCCAGTAATTGAAGCTGCGCTGGGTGTCGTAGTAATTTCCTTTGTCGTCGCGCACCGGATCGGTGGGATTGCGCTGGAAAGCCTGATAGAAAATATCGTTTGGACCATTGCCGCTATAGCTGATATAGTCGTTACGCTCAAAAGTCCCCGACAATCCTGCCGAAACAGTCAGTTTGTCGTTTAGTGCCTTCTGATCAAGATTGATGCGGCCGATGGTGCGCTTTTTCTGAGTACCTTTTACTACACCGGTAAAATCCTGATGCGATAGCGAAGTACGGAATGCGCTGTTTTTAGTTCCTCCGGTAAAACTCAGGTTGTAGTTTTGCGACAAGCCGGTACGGTAGATCTCGTCCTGCCAGTCAACATTATCACCGCCATCCTGAAAGTTCAGGTTGTTGTCCTTTACATATTGTCTGATTTCGTCGGCATTGAGCAAATCGAGCCTGCGGGCAACCATGTCGGCAGATACAAAAGTATTGAAGTCGATGCTGCTTGTTTCGGCACCCTTGCTGCCGCGCTTGGTAGTGATAATGATAACACCGTTGGCGCCGCGCGAACCGTAGATGGCTGCCGCCGAAGCGTCTTTGAGCACGTTCCACGACTCGATGTCTTCGGGCGCAATGGTTGTAGGATCGACGCCCGGGATACCATCAACCACATAAAGTGGTGAAGTACCTGTAGCAAGCGCCGAAGCACCCCTGATTTTCACATCAAATCCGGCATTGGGGTCGCCACCGCGTTTTGTAACAGTCACCCCGGCAATCTTACCCTGGATACCCTGAACGGGGTCCTGCAATACGCCGGAATTCATTTCCGAGGCACTGATGCTGGCAACGGCCCCTGTGCGGTCGCTTTTCTTCTGAACGCCGTAACCGATGACGACGAATTCTTCCAGACTGAGTGCATCAGGAGTAAGTTCAAAATTGACGGTGAGCGTTTGGTTGGCTGCTACCCTTAGCTGACGTGAACTGACAACATAACCCACGAAACTGGCTTCGATGGTGATGTCGCCTGTTGGAACACCAGTAAGCGTAAAAGCTCCGTCAAAATCCGTAGAAGCGCCGATAAGAGTACCTTTGACAATGACATTTGCGCCAGGCATGGTTTCGCCCGTCGATTTGTCCTTGACCGTACCCTTCACGCTTCCTGTTTGCCCGAAAACAGCCGCGGAGAGAAATAAACCCAGCAGCAAAGGCAGGAATCGTTTGGAGTTGTTCATAAACTTTACTTTTTGTGTTAGTGAATTGAAGTTTAAACGATTTTATTTTGACCCGATAATTGTTTAGGTGTTAACAATTGAAAGGTTGAAAATCAGTCTGCAAAAATAACGAATCTTTAATGCTTTGTTGATTCAAAGCTATCAGCGCATGTTAAATTCTATGCAAACGGTTGAAATTTTAACGATTATGAATTATGCCAACAGAATCATCGCAGAATTGTGCTAACTTTATGCCCTGAAATAAAAGGGTTCGTCTTATATCTCTTTTTAAATCAAACAAATAAAGTATGAAGCGCCAGATTACAATTAAAGATATCGCTCAAAAGCTCGGCCTGTCCACTTCCACGGTATCGAGGGCGCTCAAGGATCACCCGGACATCAGTCCCAAAACGCGTACGGCCGTCAAAGAACTCGCGGCACTCCTGGGTTACAGGCCAAACCGCATCGCCCTCAACCTTCGTAACAATTCAACCCGAACCATCGGCCTGATCATCCCTGAAATCGAACACTATTTCTTTTCAGCCATCATCAACGGCATAGAAGAAATTGCCTACAAGAACGACTACAGCGTGATGGTGTTCCAATCGAACGAATCGTACAAGCGTGAAGTACTTAACAGTCAGGCCGTATTAACGAACAGGGTAGATGGTGTGCTTGTATCGTACAGCAAGGAAACGAGCGACTTTTCCCACTTTCAGAAACTGGTGGACAACGAGATACCCGTGGTGTTTTTCGATAGGGTTACCGATCTGGTGCAGGCCGATCAGGTGCTGGCCGACGACTATCAGGGAGCATTCCTTGCCGTAAATCACCTTATCGAAAAAGGTTGCCGACGGATTGCCCATTTTGCCGCTCCACAAAATCTTCAAATTGGCAAACAACGTTTGGCCGGCTATCACGATGCGCTGCTGAAACACAATATCCCTTTCGACCATAACCTTGTGCTGCTGGCCGATACTTATGAAATGGCACGCAAAGCCGCCCACGATATCCTGCGTAAACCCAACGCCCCCGATGGTTTTTTTGCCGTAAACGATATGTCGGCCATCGCCATCATCAAGGCTGCCAAGGAATTGGGCAAACGCGTGCCCGAAGACGTCAGGGTTGTAGGTTTCGAAAACAGCAAGTCGGCTATGTTCAGCGATCCTGAACTTACCACGGTCGATCAGTTTGGTTTCGATCTGGGCCGCGAAGCCTGTCAGGTACTGCTACGCCGACTGAAGGACGATAAAGGCGACGAGCCCTTCCGGCCAGTTAAAAAAGTTATTAAAACCAAACTTGTCGTCCGCAATTCAACCTAGTCCTACAGGCTGAGCTCTTTTGACGGGTCCCAGAAAAGTGCTTTGAATCGAACAACCTTATCGTCCTCTACTTCAACACCTTCCTGCTCAAGCAATTCCTGCATAAGCCCGGGCCAGCCAAAATGATGCTTGCCCGTAAGTAAACCATTGCGGTTTACTACCCGGTGCGCCGGGATGTTTAGCTTGCTGTGATGGCTGCCGTTCATGGCCCAGCCAACCATCCTCGAAGACGACTTTGCACCCAGATATGCGGCAATGGCACCGTAAGTAGTCACTCTGCCATAAGGGACCTGGGCAACAACCTTGTAAACGGCATCGAAAAACGACTCATCAGCCTTCATGGCCTAAAGAGAATACTATGTACTTGATGCTTAATCCTTGGGCAAGCCACATTTGTTCATAGAAAGTCCTGATTCGCTTTACATCCATTTCTTCTATTGTGGCGTATAAATCATCTGTTGCATAGTGCATATTGTGTCCGCCGCTTTCGATGATTTCGAGGGTGTAGTTGTACAGCAGCTCGCTGTCGGTTTTCAGATGAATGAGGCCTCCCGGCTTCAAAAGGTCAGCGTAGTGATTTAAAAACCTGGGAGAAGTAAGGCGTTTGTGTTGTCTTGCCTTTCGGGGCTGGGGATCGGGAAAAGTGATCCAGACTTCCGAAATTTCATTTTTGCCAAAAAAGTAGTTAATCATCTCGATGCGCGAACGAACGAAAGCCACGTTTGTTAGCCCCTCTTCCGCAGCATTCTTCAGGCCTCTCCAGAGACGTGCGCCCTTGATGTCCATGCCGATGAAGTTTTTTTCGGGGTAATGCCGGGCCAGACCGATTGTATACTCACCCTTACCACAGCCAAGTTCAAGCACTATGGGGTTTTCGTTTTTGAAAAAATCCTTGTTCCATTGGCCTTTCATCGGGAACGGCCCTAGCTGCAATTGCTCGTAACCTACCTGAAAGAGATTGCTAAAAGTCTCGTTTTCGGCGAAACGCTGAAGCTTATTCTTTGAACTCACGATTTATGCGGGTTGTTGTTCAGATAACGAGCAACCAGGCCTGGTTGTCGACGTTCTGTTTGATCTGACTGAGCTTGTCCATTGCTGCAGCCCTGTTGTCGAGTCGCTCATAGGTAACCCTCCAGAGGCCTCCTGCGGTGCGACCAGTAATCGAAGCATTGAACTGCCGCTTCCTGAGATCGGTTACCAGTTTTTCGGCATTGGCTTTCTCGCGGAAAGCACCTGCAACAATGTAAAAACCACGTTGAGGATCGGACGAGATCAGGCTGTTGCCGGGCTGCTGGACTGGACTTGCTGTATTTTCAGCCACATCTGCAGACTTAGGTTCTGCTTGCGTTGGGGCCTCAGCTTTTGGTTCCGGCTTTGAAGGACGCGGCGAAATTAATGCAGGCAGCGAGGCCGAATAACCCATTTCAACAGCAGGACTTTCGTTTGATGCTGCTGTTTCGCCTTGCTTCTCGGTTTCCGGTTCTGAAATTTCGTTGGGCTCTGCGCGGTATGGCCTGGCAGGCTGCAGGTTGTCGTCAGCCTTTTTAACCTTGCCGTTGTCCTTGTGTTCTTGAGGCAAATCCCTGCTAATCAGGATCATGTCTTTTGGCAGCTTATCCATGTGCATGAGCAGGTACTCGCCGGGGCTGGCATAGAAAAGCGGCAAAATAGATGCCTGCCCTACATACTGCTGATAGTAAGCGCTTACAATACCTTTGTTCATGTAGGCAGCTCCGGCAAGAAGTGCAGCTGCTGCCGTACCGATTACAATGAGCTGACGGCGGAGGTTCGACGGACGGCGCGAGGCCACCATCGGACGTTTTGGCTCAGTCCTGGGCAATGGAGCGGGAGGCGGCGGGATTTCGGCAGGTTTGCGCGCCGGCCTTGAAAATATTGGCTCCCTTGGTATGGTACTTTCGTCACGTTTAACAGGTGGTGATACAAAACCTGTCAATCCAAAGGCATCCGGAAGATAGTTCTGATGCGTATCAGGCTCAAAAACAAGCTGTTGCTCCTTGTCGTAATAAATTGACCCCACATTGCGGAAGTTGATGCGCTTGCCTTCGCCCAAAGCTGCCAGGCATTTGAGTACGAACCGGTCGAGTTTGGACTTTGCCTCGTGATAGGGCAGCTTTTCATTCAGGGCGATGTGATTGAGCAGCAAACCGTCGTTGGCCCTGAGCCAGGGGTTGAAAACTATTTCGCGGTGCGGCGGACTAAAGTAGTGTTTGACAGGATGCACGGAAGCAGGGTAATCGCGGCTGAGGAATCCTCCCAGCCCCGGTATCACTACGCATTCGTAATCGTAGAGCAAGTCACCTATGTAAACAGCAATCTTCATCTCCTTCAATCAGTAATCAAGCGACTTTCTGTTCTGATCGCAACCCCGGTTTGGGGAACGCGAATTTACAGCTTTTACGGTCTTTTTTCAAAAAAGTTCCGCAGTTTATCAACATCCTCCGGCGTATCGACACCGGGAGAAGCACCATCGGCTATGGCAACAGCAATGGTAAATCCATGCTCCAACCACCTGAGCTGCTCGAGCGATTCGGCTTTTTCGAGAGGCGAAACTTCAAGCCGGGCAATAGCCCTGAGAGCATCGGCAGTGTAGGCATACATGCCAAGATGACGATAAAAAACGTGTTCCTTTAGCCATAGTTCAGGATCTAAACCACGCAGGTATGGAACGGGTTGACGGCTGAAGTATAAGGCATTGCCCTGCTTGCCCAGCACTGCTTTTACGACATTGGGATTGAAAAGTGAGGCACTATCGTCGATTGGACAAACGAGGGTTGCCAGTTGACTCCCAGGACGCGAAATCAGATCGGCAAGCAGCCGGATATGTTCGGGATTAACATAAGGCTCGTCGCCCTGAATGTTGACTACTGCATCGAATTCTTCCCCACATCTCTTCAGCGCTTCCAAACAGCGGTCGGTCCCGCTTGGATGATCGGGCCTTGTCATAATGAAGTTTCCGCCAAAGCTTTGCACCTCAATGGCAATACGCTGGTCGTCGGTTGCAACAATTACACTCTGTAAGGCAGAACACAGCAGCGCTCGTTCATAAACCCTGCGTATCATTGACTTTCCATCGATGAGGGCAAGGGGTTTTCCGGGGAAACGGGTGGATGCCCAGCGCGCGGGAATGATGCCTGCTATTCTCATTTGCACTTAAACCTGGAAAAGCCCGTGCAATGACGCATTGATGCGCTCTATCACGCTGGCGAGGTCTTCCGGATTCTCAAGATCTATATTATCTACATCAACAATGAGCAATTTGCCCTCGGTATATTTTCCGATCCAGGCCTCATACCTGTCGTTCAGGTGTTTGAGATAATCGAGCCTGATGGAGGCCTCATATTCGCGACCGCGTTTTTGTATCTGACTTACCAAAGTGGAAACAGAAGCCCTGAGGTAAATAAGCAGGTCGGGAGGCTGAATGAATTTGCTCATCAACTCGAAAAGCGAGCTGTAATTATCGAAGTCGCGCGATGACATGAGGTTCATGGCGTGGAGATTGGGGGCAAAGATGTAGGCATCTTCGTAGATGGTTCGATCCTGCACCACCGATTTTCCACTGTTGCGTATATCGATCACCTGCCTGAAACGGCTATTCAGAAAATAGACCTGCAGGTTGAACGACCAGCGTTGCATATCCTCATAAAAGCTGTGCAGATATGGATTATTCTCCACGTCTTCGTAATGTGGAGTCCAGCCAAAGTGCTTGGCTAATAGTCTGGTCAGGGTGGTTTTGCCCGATCCGATGTTTCCTGCAATGGCGATGTGCATGGGTGGCATTTTTGGCAAATTTATGGGTTTGCTTGTCCGCTCCGGCCTGCTTCACTCAGTATTTCTTCAACAATCTGGCGCTGGTTCGAAAGGCGTGGCACTTTGTGCTGGCCTCCGAGCTTGCCTTTTGATTTGAGCCAGTTGTAAAATGCGCCCTTCTCAAGAATATGAATGACCGGCGGTTGCAGGATCATATTTTTATACCGTTTGGCCTCGTAGTCAGAGTTGAGGCTTTTCAGGGCATTGTCAAATGTCTCAGCAAAAAAACTTAAGTTTTCCGGGGGCTTATCAAATTCAATAAGCCATTCGTGCGCGGCTGACTTTCCATCCTCAGCAAAACGGGGAGCAGCCGTATAGTCGGTGATATGCGCGTTGCATTTGCTGCATGCAATGGCTAGTGCACGTTCGGCATTGTCGACCATAAGTTCTTCGCCAAAAGCATTGATGTAACTTTTGGTGCGGCCGGTTATTCTGATGCGAAAAGGATTGAGACAGGTAAAATGCACCGTGTCGCCAATCAAATAGCGCCAAAGGCCGGCATTGGTCGAAATGACCAAAGCGTAATTTTTACCCAATTCCACCTTACTGATGTCGAGAGCTTTAGGATGATCGCTGTCGAGCTCCTCGATGGGAATGAACTCATAATATATTCCGTAATCCAACATCAGAAGCAGGTCGTTGGCGTCGCGCCGGTCCTGTATGCCAAAGAAACCCTCGGATGCGTTGTAGGTTTCCATGTAATGCATTCCCTGTGAGGGAATTAGCTGGGTAAAGTTTCGCCGGTAAGGTTCAAAACTTACCCCACCGTGAAAGAATACTTCAAGGTTGGGCCACACCTGGCTAATGTTTTCCTTGCCGGTAAGCTCAAGCACCCTTCGGAGAAGCACCATCGTCCAGGAGGGCACGCCCGAAATACTGCGCACATCGTGGGTCATCGTTTCCCTCGCCATCAGGTCGATTTTCGATTCCCATTCGTCCATCAATGCAATGGAAATGTTTGGCGTTTTAAGCAGCTGCACCCAGAATGGAAGGTTCTGTATCAGGATGGCCGAAAGATCTCCAACATAATAGGATTCGTTGTTGATCTCGGTGATGGTGTGACTGCCGCCCATCACGAGTCCCCTACCCTCAAATATTTCTGTATCAGGATAGTTGTGCACAAAAAGCGCCAGCATGTCCTTACCACCTTTGAAATGACATTCTTCAAGCGCCGATTGACTTACCGGGATAAACTTGCTTTTGCTGGCCGTAGTACCCGACGATTTTGCAAACCAGCGTATTTCCTCAGGCCAGAGCAGATTTTGCTCGCCTTTCTGCATGCGCTCAATATAAGGTTGAAGCTGCTCGTAGGAGCTAACAGGAATCCGCTCGGCAAACTGATCGGCCGAAGTGATGGATCTGTAATCATACTTTCTGCCCCATTCGGTGTCCGCCGCTGTTTCGATCAACCGCCTGAACCACTCCTCCTGAACCTCATACGGATACTTCATAAAGAGCTCGATCTGATGCATGCGCTTCTTCATCAGCCAGGTAATCAGCGTATTGATGAGTGCCATAGGGGGGTTATCAATTGATTATTTTGGTGCTTTGATGTAAAGTATGATTCCAAGAATGGCAAAGATGATATTTGGAATCCAAGCCGAAAGCATGGGCGACAGATTGCCATATGTGGCAAAAACGGTGGAAATCTGCATGAGTAGGATATGCGCAAATGCAATGGCAATACCTGCTCCCAGGTGCATGCCTGTGCCACCACGAACCTTACGGCTCGAGAGCGAAACGCCGATAAAAGTAAGAATAAGAATAGCCATGGGCGACGCGAGACGTTTCTGCATTTCTACCTCGTAATAAATCACTGCCGCATTGCCTTTGAGCTGTTCGGCCCTGATGTGATCGCGCAGCTCCCAGAAATTCATTACCTCAAAATCCTCCTTGATCTGGTATAAATCGGTAGGCAATAAATTGAGGGTTGTATCCATTTTTTCGCCTTTCCTGAGTTGCTCATTCAGGCTGTCGAGCCTGCGCTCAACATAGCCGTACAAAACCCACCTGTTGTCGACCGAATCATATTCAATCCGATCGGACATCAGCTTATAAGTCATCACCGGGCCATCGAAATGCTCGAGCGAAAAGCGGTACCCAATGCCCAATCCGCTGTTGTAGCTCTCAACGTAAACAAAGGCTCCTTTTTCAATCTGGAGGTGGATGTTGCGGTCGCGATCCTTGTACAAATCTTCCATGTACTTGTTTTTGAATTCCCGCCGACCCACATTGGTGTATGGGATGAGTATATTACCCAGATAAAGTGACATCAGCCCAAGCAATAAGGAAGCAATAAGATAGGGTCTCATCATTCGGCCAAAGCTGATGCCACTGCTCAGAATGGCAATGATTTCGGTGTTACCTGCCATTTTGCTGGTAAAGAATACCACCGAAATAAAGGTGAACAAATAAATAAAGAGATTTATGAAGTAGGGAATGAAGTTGAGGTAGTAATTGAAAATGATTTCGCTGAGTGGAGCGTTTTTGCGCAGGAAACTGTCGATGTTTTCGCTGATGTCGAAAACAATTACAATAACGATAAGCAGGCTGATGGCATAGAAGAAGGTGCCAATATATTTTAGGAAGATGTACCAGTCGATCTTCTTCATAATACTACAGGCGCTGCATAATTCTGGCAGTCATGATGTTTTTCCAGGAGGCAAAGTCGCCGGCGATAATGTGCTTTCGAGCCTCCTTTACCAGCCAAAGGTAGAAAGCCAGATTGTGCAGGCTGGCAATCATGCTTCCGAGCATTTCGCCGGCAACAAACAAATGACGCAAATACGCCTTTGAATATTGCGCGTCGGCAAATATAGTGCCTTCGGGGTCGATGGGGCTAAAATCGTTTTTCCACTTCTCGTTTTTGATATTGATGATACCGTTGGAAGTGAAAAGCATGCCATTGCGGCCATTGCGTGTGGGCATAACACAATCGAACATATCTACACCCAGCGCAATGCTTTCGAGAATATTTGCCGGGGTGCCCACACCCATAAGGTATCTTGGCTTATCGGAGGGCAATATCGAACACACCAGCTCGGTCATTTCGTACATAAGCTCATGCGGTTCGCCCACCGAAAGGCCTCCGATGGCATTGCCTTCGGCACCGGCGGCTGCAATGGTTTCGGCCGATATTTTTCGCAGCTCGGTAAAAGTGCTGCCTTGAACAATAGGGAAAAGGGTCTGCTCGTAACCATATAAAGGCTCCGTTTCGGCCAAACGATCAATACATCGTCCGAGCCATTGATGGGTGAGCTCCATCGACTGGCTGGCATAGCGGTATTCGCAAGGCCAGGGCGTGCATTCGTCGAACGCCATGATGATGTCCGCACCAATAGCCCTTTGAATGTCCATTACGCGCTCGGGTGAAAAAAAATGACGACTTCCGTCAATATGCGACTGAAAGGTAACGCCCTCGGGTTTCAGCTTGCGCCTGTGTGTAAGCGAATACACCTGATAGCCACCGCTGTCGGTAAGAATAGGGCCGTCCCAACCATTAAATTTGTGCAGGCCTCCGGCCGACTGAAGCACTTCGGTGCCCGGTCGAAGATAAAGATGATAGGTATTTCCAAGAATAATCTGAGCCCCGATATCCTGCTTCAACTCCCTGAAATGTACCGCTTTAACAGTTCCAGCTGTACCAACCGGCATAAAAATAGGTGTCTCAATCAGGCCGTGTGCAGTGGCCAGCAGCCCTGCCCTGGCTGAGCTGCCAGGATCTTTCCCCACAATGTCAAATTTCATCAACCAAATTTTGGCAAAGATAAAGGGTATTGTGGTGCAATTGGGTAATTTTGCGCTTCCAAAAAGCGTGCCGTGATCAGCTTACCCGAATTCAACATACTTACAATCAGCATATTGTCTGCGCTTGGCCTTTTGCTTCTCATCCAGTTGTATTATTTATGGGTTGTGTTTGGCCGGCTGGCACTGCGCAAGCAGAGAGTGCAGCTGAACAGCAATCCCGACCTGCCGCCTGTCTCGGTCGTCATTTGCGCACACAACGAATACCTCAATCTAGAGAAAAACCTTCCTGAGATATTGGCACAGGACTATCCCAACTTCGAGCTTGTGGTGGTGAACGACTGCAGCGACGATGGTTCTGATGAACTACTCATGGATATGGCCCGTGCCGACAACCGTTTGAAAGTAATCAACCTTACACAAAACCTTAATTTTTTTCAAGGCAAAAAGTTTCCGCTGAGTGTTGGGATTAAGTCGGCACACCACGAACATCTTTTGCTCACCGATGCCGATTGCAGACCAGTGGGGAAGCATTGGATCAGCAGCATAATGCGCCGATATGTGCCTGGCGTGGAGGTTGTTATTGGTTATTCGCCCTACGAGAGGCATAAAGGCTTGCTCAATCTATTGATCCGTTTCGAAACCCTGCAAACCGGTATGCTTTACATCTCGAGAGCACTTGCAGGAAAACCCTATATGGGCGTCGGCCGAAATCTATCCTATTTGCGAACCGTGTTTATGCGCAACAAAGGGTTCACTTCGCACTATACCGTTTCATCAGGCGACGATGACCTGTTCATCAGTCAGGTAGCCGGCAAAAAAAACACAGTTGTCGAGTTTGGCGCCGAAGCGCAAATGGTTTCCAGGCCCAAAACAACATTTGAGAGCTGGGTAAGACAAAAGCGTCGTCACCTTAGTACCGGAAAGTATTACAAAACAGGAGTAAAGTTTTTTCTGGGCACTTATTCGGCTACTATTTTATTGTTTTATCTGGCCGTTGCGGCAGCATTTTGGTTATTACCGTTTTACTTTGCCACTGCCGCCCTTATGTTAAGGATAATCAGCCAGTTTGTCGTTTTTCACCAAGCGGGCAAAAAGCTGAGCGATGGTTATCCACTGGTCCTGCTGCCATTCGCCGAACTGTTTTTTAGTATCTTTACACCCATGCTGCTTGTAGTCAACCGGTTTGTAAAACCCGAGAAATGGATGTAGCCCAGAACCTAACTCCTAAAGGTCAACGAGATTATATTTACATACAAAGGGCGCTGAACCACAACGATCAGCAGGCCTATGAATGCCTGTTGAATCAGTACCGCGACGCCGTTTACTTCCTCATGCTGCGCATGACAGGCAACCATGACGATGCAGAGGATCTGACGATTGAAGCGTTCGGAAAAGCCTTCAGCAAATTGCATCAATACTCACCCGAATACGGCTTCAGCACCTGGCTTTTTCGTATTGCCGCCAACAATGCCATCGACTTCAAGCGGAGAATGCGAATTAAGCAGGTAAGCATGGAAGGCCCGGCGAATGGATCATCAGGTTCTCTGAAAAATATGGTCGACAAGGAACCTGATCCCGAAAACAAGCTCATCATCGAACAGCAGGTTAAGCTGATGCGTCAGCTTGTGGAAAAACTCAGGCCCCGCTACCGCAGCTTGATCGAGCTGAGGTATTTCGATGAACTCAGCTACGAAGAGATCTCCCAGCGTCTCGGTCTTCCGCTTGGAACGGTGAAAGCTCAACTTTTCAGGGCAAGAGAATTCCTCAGCCAATTCATGCGCGATTCGATTGGCAATTATTGAGTTTCTGCGGCTCAGAAACGCTCTTCCTAGAACGGAATCCCCACAATCAGGCGGGTCAAAACCTTAACTTTGCAAACAAATTACCCTTAGCATGAACGCTTCACATAATGCCTTTCAGCAAGCCATTCTTCAAGGAATACCTGACGAGTTGCCCCGCCAAAAACCATTTGACCCGGGTATCAGCCATGCACCGAAAAGGAAAGACATACTTACACCAGAGGAGAAACGCCTTGCGCTGAAAAATGCACTGCGCTATTTTCCTCAAAAGCACCATGCAGCTTTAGCCTCCGAATTCGCTGAAGAATTGCGCACATATGGCCGCATTTATATGTACCGGTACAGGCCCGACTATAAAATATTCGCGCGCTCCATCGAAGCTTTTCCGCACCGGTCGAAGCAGGCCGCAGCCATTATGCTCATGCTGAGCAATAATCTCGATGACGCCGTTGCACAACATCCGCACGAGCTTATAACTTATGGCGGTAATGGAGCTGTTTTTCAAAACTGGGCGCAATACCTGCTCACAATGAAATATCTGGCCACCATGACCGACGAGCAAACCCTTGTGCTTTACTCAGGCCATCCGCTTGGCTTGTTTCCTTCGCACAAAGATGCACCAAGGGTGGTAGTAACCAATGGCATGGTAATCCCAAACTATTCAAAACCTGACGATTGGGAGCGTTTCAATGCCCTCGGCGTTTCGCAATATGGCCAGATGACGGCAGGCTCGTTCATGTACATTGGGCCACAGGGCATTGTACACGGAACAACTATAACTGTTCTCAATGCCGCCCGAATGAAGACCCATCCGGCCAACCCAAATGGCATCAAGCTATTTGTGACCTCAGGACTTGGTGGCATGAGCGGTGCCCAACCTAAAGCAGGCAACATTGCCGGTGTGGTGAGCATAACCGCCGAAATAAACCCAAAAGCCGCCTACAAACGACACAGTCAGGGCTGGGTCGACGAAATTGTTCAGGACCTTGATCAGGCCATTGATGCGGCACTTTACTGGCAACAACAGGGAAAAGCAAGAAGCATAGCCTATCTCGGAAATATTGTCGACCTATGGGAGGCACTGGTAGAGCGAAATATCAATGTGGATTTGGGTTCGGACCAAACTTCACTGCATAACCCCTGGGCCGGGGGCTATTATCCCGCCGGGCTGACTTTCGAGGAGGCCAATCAAATGATGGCCAGCCAGCCCGAACTGTTCAGGCAAAAGGTTCAGGAATCGCTGCGACGACAGGTTGCTGCCATCAACAAGCTCGCTGCACAGGGCATGTACTTTTTTGATTATGGCAATGCCTTCCTGCTCGAAAGCGGTCGCGCTGGTGCCGACATCTTTGCACAGGATGGAAATTTCATATATCCTTCCTATGTTCAGGACATCATGGGACCAATGTGCTTCGACTACGGCTTTGGCCCCTTTCGTTGGGTATGCACCTCGTCCGATCCCTCCGATCTTGACGCCACCGACCAGATTGCGCTGGATGTGCTTTTGGAAATGGAAAAGAAAGCTCCGGCAGAAATCCGTCAGCAGCTCGCCGACAATATCCTGTGGATCAGGCAGGCAGGTCCAAACCGTTTGGTCGTTGGCTCTCAGGCCCGCATCCTATACGCCGATGCGGAAGGTCGCATCCGCATAGCTGCAGCCTTCAACAAAGCCATTCGAGATGGGAAACTCAAAGGCCCGGTGGTGCTGGGTCGCGACCATCACGATGTAAGCGGCACCGATTCGCCCTGGCGCGAAACATCCAACATCTACGACGGATCGCGTTTCACGGCCGACATGTCCATACATAATGTTATTGGCGACGCCTTCAGGGGGGCAACCTGGGTATCAATACACAACGGCGGCGGCGTGGGCTGGGGCGAGGTAATCAACGGCGGCTTCGGGATGCTGCTCGACGGAAGCCACGATGCCGACCGCAAACTGCGCAGCATGCTGCATTGGGACGTGAACAACGGCATAGCCCGACGCAGCTGGGCCAGAAACCCCGAAGCCATGTTTGCCATACAGAGAGCTATGGAAAAAGAACCCCTTCTAAAAGTCACGATGCCCGAACTAACTGATGATGCGCTCATCGGACAATTTTTCGGCCCACAAAATGAATAACAAGGGATTTGATTGACAATTTATGCTTTTAGCACGATTTTTGCTGATATTTGCAATATAAACCATAAGGCATGAAAAGACTAATACTTATATTATTAGTAGCTACAGCAGCCATAACAAGCGCCCGAAGTCAGAGCCTTGCCATCATCTACAACAATCAGCGCATCAACAACGGCACTGTGGTATTGATTAATGGTCAGCACAATAACGACCCCTTCTATGAAGTGGTGGCTCATGCCCGTGTGCTGAATCTGACCAACAGATCGGTTGATGTGCGCGCTAAACGAATTATCATCGATACCGTTGCAGGCACTGAGAATTACCTTTGCTGGGTTCAGTGCTTCCCGCCCAACATCGATGTTTCGCAACAGGTGCACACCATAGGAGCCAACGACACCACGGCCAATGACATCTTTGGAGGACACTATGTGCCAAAAGGCCGACCTGGTAAAACCATTATCAAATACGAGTTTTGGGTAGAAGGCTCGCCCGAGGATAAAGCATTTTTCACCGTTGAGTTTTTAGTTCAACCCTCATCGATTTTTGAAAACAATAGTCGGATGGGCAATGCCGCCCCTAATCCTGCCCGCGAATCAGTCAAAATTGATTATCAACTGCAACCTACAACCCAAAACGCCAGCATACGGATTTCGAACCTCATGGGACAAACCGTGCTTGAGCGGCCATTGACATCCATGAGCGGCATCATTCAGCTTTCGCTCTCAGGACTTCAGGAAGGCGTATATTTCTACAGCCTTGTTGTCGACAATCAGGTAAGCAGCACCCGAAAACTAATCATCCGCAGATAATTGCGGTAATTGCGATCTATAACATTCACCCTGTGTGCTTTACGTACGCAGGGTATTTTTTTGAATAAAATTGTCGGTTGCATTGCAAAACAATTCACTTATTTTTGCATCAGGGGGGATAGCTTGCAATACATGTGCATTGCACATAAACCATTGAAAACTACTTAATTGTACAGGCTATTTATTTGGAAAACCAATATTAAATCGGCAACCTATGAGTATTAAACAAAAGACTTCCGACCTTCAGCGTCGTATGCGCGATGCATTAATGGGAGGAGGCCAGCAAGCCATCGAGCGCCAGAAAGCCACCGGCAAACTCACGGCACGCGAACGTATCATCGCCCTGCTCGATCCAAAATCGTTTCACGAATACGACCTTTTCGTGGAGCACGCCGCTAAGGACTTTGACATGGATAAAAAATACCTGCCCGGCGATGGCGTAATTACCGGAACAGGCACACTGAGCGGCCACCCAGTGTGTATTTATGCACAGGACTTTACCGTTGCCGGAGGATCGCTTGGCTGGATGCATGCCAAAAAGATTACCAAAATCATGGATCACGCCATGAAACTCAAGGTGCCGATTATTGGTATCAACGACTCCGGTGGAGCCCGCATCCAGGAAGGGGTCAACTCGCTGGCCGGTTATGGTGAAATCTTCTATCGAAACACCCAGGCTTCAGGCGTTATTCCGCAAATATCGGTAATTCTTGGTCCCTGCGCCGGTGGCGCCGTTTACTCGCCTGCCCTCACCGACTTTGTTTTTGTAGTGGAAAACATCTCCAAGATGTTCATCACCGGTCCTGAAGTAATCAAGACCGTGCTCGGCGAAGAAATATCCATGGAAGAGCTGGGCGGTGCAAGGGTTCATGCCGAAATTACCGGCAACGCCCACTTCTACGCCCAGAGCGAAGAAGAGTGCTTCGACCAGATTAAGCAGCTTTGTTCCTACATCCCATGGAACAACATGAAGAAGGCAGAGCGCTTCCCCAAAAAAGCTCCAAAAACGAAAGAGTACAAAATCGAAAATCTTCTGCCTGCCGATCCGCGTATGCCCTACGACGTACGTCACGTGATAAGAGCAATAGCCGACAACTCGGAATTCCTTGAGGTTCAGGAGCTATTTGCCGCCAATATCGTTATAGGTTTTGGCCGTATCAATGGCGATACCGTTGGTTTTGTGGCCAATCAGCCACTGGTGCTGGCCGGTGTGCTCGATGTTGACTCGTCGGACAAAGCCGCCCGCTTTATACGTTTCTGCGATTCGTTCAATGTGCCGCTGATCACCCTTGTTGACCTTCCAGGTTACCTTCCCGGCATCGATCAGGAGCATGCCGGCGTTATCAGACACGGTGCCAAGGTACTTTATGCCTATTCGGAAGCAACAGTGCCAAAAATCACCGTCATCATGCGCAAAGCCTACGGCGGAGGTTACATTGCCATGTGCTCGCACCACCTGAGGGCCGACTTTGTGTTTGCATGGCCAACGGCCGAAATTGCCGTGATGGGACCTGAAGGCGCCGCCAATATCATCTTCCGTAAAGAAATTATGTCGGCCGAAAATCCCGACGAAATGCGCCGCCAGAAGGTGGAAGAATACAAAACCAAATTTGCAAATCCTTATGTAGCAGCAGCTTACGGTTATATCGACGCCGTGATCGAACCTGGTGAAACCCGCAGGATGCTGATGCACTCGCTCGAAATTTCGAAAGACAAGATTGTGGAAGTACCCATGAAAAAGCATGGCATTCCGCCTTTCTGATATTTTTTATATGTCTGGATCTGCGATGGTATTTTTCACTCATTAATTTCGAACGTAAATCATGCCCAGCAAAAAAGTTAAAGAAAAAGCCGGTAAGCCCGTTTCGATGGACGAGCTGAGCATCGACAACTTTGCCTATCAAACGCTTTATACAAAAAAATATGCTACCCGAAAGCCCTATGCGCCACTACCTGCAGGGCTTATGAGTGCTTTCATACCCGGTACCATAACCGATGTCTTTGTAAGCGAAGGCCAGCAAGTGAAGAAAGGCGACAAACTACTCATCCTTGAGGCCATGAAAATGCTCAACGAGATTATGGCTCCATTTGATGGCGAGATCAAGTCGATTATGGTTCAGAAAGGTGATAGGGTGACCAAAAATCAGCCGCTTATTGAACTTGCCTGAATTCCCTCCTGCTGGTTTTCGGAGGTTATAAAAGCAAGCACATCATCCATACCACGTTTTTTTTCGGCAGATGTAATCATCATCAGCGGCAATTCTTCCCATGATTCTCCAAGCACCTTCCTGTAGTTAGCAATATTGCTTCGAAGCTGATTCTCGCTGACTTTATCGGCTTTGGTGAAAAGGATGACAAATGGAATGCCGTTTGCCCCCATCCGGTTAATTATTTCGAGGTCGTTCTGCTGAGCGGGTAAACGGCTGTCGATAAGAATAAAAACATACCTGAGGTTTTCACGCTTTTCGAGATACTGATGCATGAGCTTCCGCCATTTGAGGCGTTCAGTCTGTGATCGTTTGGCATATCCATATCCCGGCAAATCCACAAGATACCAGCTGTTGTCGATAAGAAAGTGGTTGATTGTGATTGTTTTACCAGGTTTTGAAGAGGTTTTGGCAAGGCCTTTAACGCCCGTGAGGGCATTGATAAGCGAGGACTTGCCCACATTGGAGCGGCCAATGAAGGCATATTCAGGCATATTGGTGCCAGGCAATTTGTCGAGACTGGCAACACTCGAAATAAAAACTGCGCTTTTGATGCTCATCGGAGATGAAATGGAATATCGCCCTTGATGTAAGAATTGGTGTGCCGGTCTTTCTTTTCTGGAAAGATGTCGTTGATAGTTACCAGTATGCCGGTTTCTTCCACCTCACCAAATTCGGCATTGAGGGCCGTACCAAAAGTGCGCATGGTGGGCGAAAGGTTCATATAAGCATTCACTAAGGGCGGTATGTTTTCGCCCTGTTGCCTAACAATCTGAACAAGGGTTTTATAATCCTCGGCATAATTTCCGCCTTTAATTGTTTCCCGAAGTTTAGATTGGTCGGTTTTGTAAGGCAGCGGATGATGCGGATAAACAAGGTTGTCCCGATCCGGGAAATAGGTATGCATGAAATGGAGAATCAGATCGCGGGCAAAGGCTTCGAAATGTTCGTACATCGTCACTTTGCCAAAGAAATAGCGCATATGTGGATAATCGATGATGAGTGCACCAAGGCCATCCCACAGATTATCAAGCGAATACATTCCCTTACGAAGATTCTTCGAAGGCTGATAGGCCGGCTGTACAAACGACCTGCCGAGCTCGATAGTGTAAGGCAGAAAATCGGTGATAAACTTTGGGGTGTAGTGAAAGAGGTGCGCCGTGGGTGTGTGTATGTGGCCATCCTTGTCGGGCTTGAGCAGGCTGCAATCGAGAAAGCGATAGCCGCCGACAATCTCTTTATCCTCGGGGCTCCAGACGATAAGCTGTTTAAATCCGTCTTCCTGCAAGTCGAACTCATCGATATCGACAGCGCTGCCTGTGCCGCCGCCCGAATCGCGAAACGAAAGCTCGCGCAGCCTCCCAATTTCCTGCATCACGGCTGGAGCTTCGGAAGCATGAATAACGTACAGTTCGTTATTGCCAAAATTGGTTTTCCGCATAAACCTTTCGCGGGTAAGTTCGTCCAAAAGGGCTTCTCTCGGAATAGCTTCGATAATAGGCTCGATATGCATATTGGTTTTTTTTAAATCATTGAAAAATAGTCCTTCCCGGCATCAAAATCGGCATCAGGATATTGGGCAAGATAATAAACAAAACCACGCAGTTTCTCGGCCCATTGGTTTTCGTTAAACCTGCGATCGAAAAACTCCCATGGGATGGGCTTACCAAAGGTGATGCAAATGTCCTGATCCTGTTGCTTAAAGAACTCATCCACCAGATAAAGCATTTCAAGGTTTGCCTTTATTCCAAGTGTTTTTCGAAGGTTGGCCAGACGGTAAAAGAAGTCGGAATTGCGGCCGCTGATGTGCGTAGGGATCACATCACGTTTGTAGCGCCTGGCTTTTGTAAGGAAGGTTTTTTTCCAGTCGAGGTCGCGGATGATACCCTTTCGCTTACGCGACACAAGTCCAAAAGGAAAGTAGCACACCACCGCATTACCCTCGAAAGTTTCGTTGAGTATGCGGATGTTCTCGGCATTGCTTCCGTGCTTGTTGATAGGAACAAAAAGCGGTTGCAGGTTTTTAATGTTCAGCAGGATATCGTTAACCGGAAATTGAATGTCGGGGCGCACCTTGCCAATTGCCTGCATGAGTACAATACCATCGAGGCCGCCCAGCGGATGATTGCTTGCTACAACAAAACGTCCGTCGGAACTCAGGTTTTCAAGTCCCCGGAGCGTTACTTTTGGCCGAAACATATTCACGACTTCGTCAACGAAAGCGAGGCCATCCAGATGGCCGTGCTGTTTGAGGAAAGTATTAATCTCTTCCTGGTGGATGATGCGCTTGAGGTAGCGAACAATAAATCCTGGGATTATCCTGGCAAGGGCAGGATTTTTATCGGCAAGCACCTTCTGCACATCAATCAGCATAACCTGCCGGTTTAGTTCGGCCTGGTTAGGATTTTCCATCATTTTTTCCTTTTCCATCACAAAGTTAGCCAAAAATCAGGCTTTTTTCCAAAAAGGCTTTATTAGGCTTGTTAGCCTTACACAACTATCTGTATTCATGCAGCTTGCGTATTAATTATTAACACTTGACGAAGACCTTCGTATTGTTGATAACTTTTATTTAAATACATCTATCTGTTAATCAACTTATTACCACAATGCTAATGAATTTTTTCACATAACATTGAAACCATTTGACCATATAAGTGGTAAAAAGTGGAGAAAAGTGGTAAAATTTGCAGTACTTTTACGGGTGTAACAACAACTATTCTGGAAACGAAACTACCATATCCTGTTGGTGATTACCAATGCAAGCTCGACGGCAAAGGCCGCCTGATGTTTCCTGCCGATTTTCAGGAGCAGCTGGGCGATTTGTCGGGCGAGGGCTTTGTGTTGCGTCCGGGATTGTTTCGCAAGTGCATCGAGATGTACACCATGAAGGAGTGGCAGCAGAAGCAGGAAAAGCTGAAGCAGCTGAGTCCTTTCGTCAAGGTGAATGTTGATCTGATGCGCAAATACAATGCCGGCGCCAGACTGGTAAAGCTCGACAGTACAGGAAGGCTGCTTATTCCCAAACCCCTGATCGAACAGAGCGATCTGGACAAGGAGGTGGTGATCATCGCCTTGCCCGAATACATGGAAATCTGGGATAAGGGAGCTTACCACAAGGCCAATATGGAAATGGATCAGGCTACACTGGAGCAGTTGTTACAGGAAAAATTTGGACAACAGTAATCCGATAGCTGCATCGCATGTACCACAATCCGGTAATGTTGCACGAAAGTGTAGAGGCCCTCAACATAAGGCCGGGAGGGGTTTATGTGGACGCCACCTTTGGCGGAGGCGGCCACAGCAGAGCCATTCTTGAAAAGCTTGGCAACGGCAGGCTCATAGGTTTCGATCAGGATGAGGATGCAGCAGCCAATGTACCTCAGGACGAGCGCTTCATCTTTGTTTCGAACAATTTCAGGTATCTCCGCAATTTTCTTCGTTACTACGGCTTCGACCGTGTTGATGGCATATTGGCCGATCTGGGTGTTTCGTCGTTTCAGATTGATGCACCGCAAAGAGGTTTCTCAACCCGGTTTGAGGGTGTGCTCGATATGCGCATGGACCGCAGCAATCCGCTCGATGCCGCCACGGTAGTCAACACTTATAGTCTCGAAGATCTGACCCGTATTTTCAACCTTTACGGCGAGCTGCCGCAAGCCCGCCGGTTTGCCGAAGCCGTGCTCAGGGCAAGACCAATCCATACGACCGGCGAACTGCGCAAATCGGTTGAAAAGCTGTTGCCAAAAGGCAAGGAGCACAAGCCGCTGGCCCAGCTTTTTCAGGCCCTTCGAATCGAAGTGAATCAGGAGTTGGAGGTGTTGGAGGAATTCCTTCAGCAAAGCATTGAAATGCTCGACAACGGGGGTCGGCTGGTTGTGATTGCATACCACTCGCTCGAAGACCGTCTGGTCAAGAACTATATGAAGGCCGGCAATGCCAGCGGGGAATCCGAAAAAGATTTCTTCGGCAACTCCAAAAGCAGCCTGCGACCGGTAAGCCGCAAGGCATTGACCCCATCGGACGAAGAATTGCAGTTGAATAACCGTTCCCGCAGCGCCCGATTGCGCGTGGCCGAAAAAGTGATGATGCCATGAGTGAAGCTGTTAAACAAACAAAGGCAAAATCCAGAAAAAAAGGCAGGGTGGTTTTCAATCCCTTCAGGCGCTTTTTCTACGAAGTGCTGGGCGGAGGATTTCTGGCGCGTTACTTCAGCTGGGATCAGACCAAGTACCTGCTCTTTTTGGTTGTCATCGCCTTTTTCTACATCGGCAACAGCTATTACATCGAAAAACTTGCCCGCGAGATTGACAAGCTGAATCGCGAAATGAAAGAGCTTCATTTTGAATACGTTTCGGTGAAATCGCAGGTGATGTTCGAAAGTCGTCAGTCGGAACTTGTGCGCAAGCTCAAGAAAACCGGAATTACCGAGTCGATTGAGCCGGTTCAGAAGATTGTAGTCAAAAGCAATACTATGCCATGACCGACCCGAAGAAAAACATACTGATCCGGGTGTACATGGTTTACGCATCCGTATTGCTGTTCTCCGCGATTGTGATTATTAAGATCGGCAGGATACAGTTTGTATATGGCGAAGCCCTCAAGGAGAAGGCCGAACAGCAGGAGATCAGGGTTTTTCCCATTGAGGCATTGCGGGGCAATATACTGGCAACCGATGGCACCCTGCTGGCCACGACAGTACCTGTTTTTGAGGTTCGTATGGATGTATCATCACCCCACATCACGGACCAGCGCTTTTTTTCGGCACTCGACTCATTAGCCACAGGTTTGGCATCGGTGCTTGGCAACAAGACTAAACTGCAGTTTTACAACGATCTGCGCGAAGCACGGCAAAAAGGAAACCGCTACCTCCTGCTTAAAAACCGTGTTACCTATGCTGAGGTTAAAGAGCTGCGCAAACTGCCCATTCTCAATATGGGCAAATTCAAGGGCGGATTGATTTTAGTACCCGAAACAAGACGGGAAAGACCATACAAAGACTTAGCGCTCAGAACTATAGGCTACACGATGGAGCACGTGAACGTATTTGTGGGTATAGAGGGAGCCTATCACGAGCAGCTTAAAGGATATGATGGCAAACAGGTGAAGCGCCGCATCAACAATGGCGACTGGATGCCGCTGTTCGACGAAAACATGGTTGAGCCTCAGAATGGCAAAGACGTGGTCAGCACCATAGACGTTAACATTCAGGATGTGGCCCAGCAGGCGCTCAGGCGCAACCTTGAAGAGAATCAGGCCCATCAGGGCTGCGCTATCCTCATGGAAGTGCAAACAGGACACATCATTGCTATAGCCAACCTTACAAAAGACGACAAAACCGGGAAATACAGCGAAAGCTACAATTACGCAATCGCAGAGAGCGTCGAGCCAGGTTCGACGTTCAAGCTGGCTTCGATGCTTGTATTGCTGGAGGATAAAAAAGTAAAGCCCTCCGATCCGGTATTTGTAGGCAACGGCCAGATGCAGTTTCACAACCGTGTGATGAAAGATGTGCATCCCATTCGCGACGGACACACAAACGTCCGGGAAATATTTGAGAAATCGTCGAATGTTGGCATAGCCAAACTCATCTGGAACAGCTATTCGGGCAAACCGGAGCGATATATCGACAGGCTTTACGAATTGGGCATCAATACTCCGCTGGGTATCGAAATTGCCGGTGAGCGCAGACCCTATATCAAACATCCGTCGAACAAACAATACTGGTATGGCACCTCTCTGGCCTGGATGTCAATAGGATACGAACTGCAAATGACTCCGCTTCAGATGCTCACCCTCTACAATGCCGTGGCCAACAACGGAAAGATGGTAAAGCCATTGTTTGTGAAGGAGATACTTCAGGGTAATACGGTTATTGAGCGGCACGATCCGGTGGTGCTCAACGAGCGGATTGCATCCCAGGCTACCATCGACACATTGCGCAAACTGCTGGAAGGTGTGGTAGAGCGCGGAACAGGCAAGGTGCTCAACAACGATGCCTACAAAGTGGCCGGTAAAACCGGAACTGCACAGATTGCCGCCGGGAAAAAAGGCTATGACAAACAAAACTACAACGCCACCTTCGTCGGATATTTTCCGGCCGAGAATCCCAAATATTCCTGCATCGTAGTCATCAGCCGTCCGCGTGCAGGCAAGATTTACGGCGGAGCTGTTGCCGCGCCTGTCTTCAGGGAAATCGCGGACAAGGTGTATGCAACACGACCCAATTTGCACGATGCCAGCAATAAGCCCGACGATAAAGTACAGCTGGCCGCAATGGTGAATGCCGGCAAAAAATATTACCAGCCCGAAGCCGAGAAGCTTTTCCAGATGCTGAAAGTACCAGCCCTCAAACAAGCTCCCGGCATTCAATGGGTAAATGTGATACCAAATGGTACGCTGCTTGAAATGGCCGCGGTACCCGATACCATAGCACACAACCGCATGCCCGACCTCACCGGATTACAACTCAAGGATGCCCTTTTTGTGCTTAACAGTCACGGTTTGCACTCGAAGGTAAAAGGCAAAGGTATTGTGGCTGCGCAGTCAGTGGCGGCGGGCGACACCATCAGGGAAGGACAAGTGATCGAACTTCAACTATCAGGCCTATGAAAGTGCACGATTTAAGATCATTGCTTGCCGAATGTCCTGTTAAACAGATTATTGGCAATGAGCACCGGACGGTTAGCGCATTAGCCTCCGATTCGCGCCTCGTCGGGCCGGGCAGTGTATTCTTTGCATTGAGTGGCACGCAGGCCGACGGACACCAATTCATCGGACAGGCCATTGCCCAGGGTGCCGTTGCTGTTGTTTGCGAAAAAATACCTGAAAACCCCAGTCCCGAGATTACATGGGTTCAGGCCGAAAGTACAGCTTATTGCCTTGCCATGTCAGCTTCGGCCTTCTACGGACACCCTTCAAGGCAGCTGAAGCTGGTTGGCGTAACGGGAACCAATGGCAAAACAACCATTGCCACCTTGCTCTACAACCTTTTCTCGCAAGCAGGGTATCCCTCCGGGCTAATTTCTACCATACGTTATCTGGTGGGAAAACAGGAGTATCCCGCAACCCACACCACTCCCGATCCACTGACAATCAACAAGTTGTTGTCGGAAATGGTAAGCAGGGGCTGCTCTCATGCGTTCATGGAAGTAAGCTCGCACGCCATGGCTCAAATGCGGACGTTTGGTCTGCATTTTACCGGAGGGATATTCACCAACCTCACGCACGACCATCTCGACTACCACGGCAGTTTTGCCGCATACCGCGATGCCAAGAAGCTCTTCTTCGACATTTTGCCAAAGGAAGCCTTTGCACTGATCAATGCCGACGACCGCAACGGACGCTTCATGGTGCAAAATACCCGCGCAGGCATCTATAGCTATGCATTGAGAACGGATGCCGATTTTAAGGCCAGAGTGCTTGAAAATCAGTTCGAAGGGCTATTGCTCAACATTATGGGAAAAGAGGTGTTGACGAGACTTATCGGTCGGTTCAACGCCTATAACCTATTGGCCATATATGCAGCAGCCACATTGCTGGGCATGTCGGAGGAAGAAGCCTTAACGGGGCTGAGCAGGCTCGAAAGCGCGTCGGGCAGATTTGAATACGTAAAATCGGAGAGCGGAATCATCGGCATTGTCGATTATGCCCACACGCCCGATGCCCTGGAAAATGTGCTCAGTACAATCAATGAAATAAGAACGCGCAACGAAAAACTGATCACCATTGCCGGGGCCGGAGGCAACCGCGACAAAGCCAAACGTCCGGAGATGGCCCGCATTGCCTGCATTCAGAGCGATATTGTCATCCTTACTTCGGATAATCCGCGTTGGGAAGACCCAAACGAGATTCTCAACGATATGCGTGCAGGTGTACCAGGTGAGCATTATAAAAAAACCATCGTCATCCCCGACCGCCGCGAAGCTATTCAGGCCGCAGTAAACATGGCCACCAAAGGCGACATCATTCTTCTGGCCGGAAAGGGACACGAAAACTATCAGGAAATACAGGGAAAAAAACACCACTTCGACGATAAGGAAGAATTATTCGGAAGACTGCTAAACACCTGAAAACATGCTGTATTATTTATTCACATATCTTGATAAAACATTCGACATACCGGGCGCCCAGGTATTCCAGTATATTTCGTTCAGGGCAGCCGCAGCAGTACTCACCTCTCTTTTTATCAGCCTCGTTTTTGGCAAACGCTGGATCAATTACCTCAACCGCAAGCAAGTAGGCGAAACCATCCGCGACCTGGGTCTCGAAGGCCAGGTGGAGAAACAAGGCACCCCAACAATGGGTGGCCTTATCATTCTGGCATCTATTCTTATTCCGACACTTTTATTTACCGAACTGACCAACACCTATATCGTGCTCATGCTGTTCACCACGGTTTGGCTGGGAGGATTGGGTTTTATTGACGATTACATCAAGGTTTTCAAAAAGGATAAACGCGGTTTGCCCGGAAAAACGAAAATTCTCGGACAAACCCTTTTGGGCATAGTGGTAGCCCTGACCATGTATTTCGACCCCAGCGTTCAGGTGCGCGAAAAGAATGTGCCAGCCCGTGAGATTGTACAAACCATCGATGCCACCGGCCCTATGAGCCGCTTCAGCACCACAGAGACGCGCAGCACAAAAACCACCATCCCCTTTGTCAAGAACAACGAATTTGACTACGCCGTGCTGCTGAAATGGATAGGACCTGATTTCCGCAGTTGGGCATTCCTCGTATTTATTCCAATCGTTATCCTGATTATTACGGGGGTTTCGAATGGTGCCAATCTGACCGACGGCATGGACGGGTTAGCCGTGGGCACATCGGCCATCATTGGAGCCACCCTGGGCATTCTGGCATGGGTATCGGGCAACATCATCTTTGCCGACTACCTCAATATCATGTATCTACCTGATACTGGCGAGCTTACTATTTTCATCAGCGCCTTTGTTGGCGCCAACATCGGCTTCCTGTGGTACAATTCCTATCCGGCTCAGGTTTTTATGGGCGATACCGGCAGCCTTGCATTGGGCGGCATCATAGCCGTTTTTGCCATACTGATCCGCAAGGAGCTGCTCATCCCCATTTTGTGCGGCATTTTTCTGGCCGAAAGTCTCTCGGTGATGATGCAGGTATCGTGGTTCAAATACACCAAACGCAAATACGGAGCCGGTAGAAGAATCTTCAAAATGGCACCGCTGCATCATCATTTTCAAAAGTTGGGTTATCCCGAGCCTAAGATAGTGCTTCGCTTTCAGATCGTTGGCATTTTTCTCGCGGTGCTCTCAATCATCACATTGAAACTAAGATAGATATGACATCAACGACTGGCACATATAAAAAAATAGCCATCCTGGGTGCAGGCGAAAGCGGCGTGGGTGCTGCTCTGCTCGCACGCAGGCATGGTCTTGATGTGCTGGTTTCGGATGCAGGAAAAATCAAGCCCACATTCCGTCAGGAGTTGGAAACGGCCGGAATCGGTTTTGAAGAAAACGGTCATAATGCTGAAGCCCTGAGAAGTTGCGATTTAGTGGTGAAGAGTCCGGGCATTCCAGATGAAGCACCCATCGTAAAACAGCTTGCCATTAAAATACCTGTTGTTTCAGAGATTGAATTTGCCAGCTGGTACACGAAAGCTCACATCACGGCCATTACCGGCAGCAACGGCAAAACGACTACCACCCTGCTCACGGGTCATATCATGCAATCAGCCGGATTAGATGTAGCGGTTGGAGGCAATGTCGGTAAAAGCTTTGCACGCATATTAGCCGAAGCCGACCATGCCCATTTTGTGCTGGAGATCAGCAGTTTTCAGCTCGATGGCATTAAAACTTTCAGGCCCGACATCGCCATTCTGCTCAACATTACTCCCGATCATCTGGACCGCTATGGATACAGTTTCGAGAATTACGCCCAATCCAAGATGCGGATCGCTATGAATCAGAAGGAAGACGACTACCTCATTTACTATTACGACGATCCGGAAACGCGTCGGAGGGTGGAAAGCTCCGAAAGCAAAGCTAAACGCATACCCTTCTCCACCGAAGGCAATTTGTTCGCCGAAGGAGGCTACTTAACCGGAAATCATTTTGTTATCAATACCAATCAAGATTTGTTCACCATGACCATCGAAGAACTTGCCCTTCAGGGAAAACACAATGCAGCCAATTCGCTGGCAGCGGGAATTGCTTCAAGGCTTATCCAGATCAGAAAGGAAAGCCTCAAGCAAAGCCTGTCGAACTATCAAAACGTGCCGCACAGGCTCGAGTTTGTTGCCAACGTTCATGGCGTGACCTACATCAACGACTCGAAAGCAACCAATGTGAACTCCACATGGTATGCTTTGGAAAGTTTCCAGCGTCCGGTGGTGTGGATTGCCGGCGGTCAGGACAAAGGCAACGACTACGGTCAATTGGCCTCTTTGGTGAGGCAGCGTGTGAGGGCAATGATATGTATTGGGGCCGACAATACCAAGCTGCTCAATGCTTTTGGCGAAATCGTTTCCCGAATTCTTACTGCCGAAACTGTTGAGCAGGCAGTAACAATGGCTTCGCTCATCGCGGTGAAAGATGATGTTGTATTGCTTTCGCCGGCTTGTGCCAGCTTCGATCGCTATCAGAACTACGAAGAGCGGGGCGACCGTTTTAAAGCCGCTGTAAAAGCCTTATAAACTGAAAGAAGATGTTGGCCAGAAGCATAAAAGGAGATAAAATCATTTGGGCCATTGTGGTGCTGTTGTCGGTATTCTCACTGCTTGCCGTATACAGCTCCACCGGCACACTTGCCTATAAAAATCAGGGCGGTAATACGGAGTATTATATGATGAAACACCTGATTATCCTTTTGGTTGGATTGGTGTTGATGTATCTGGCGCACAAAATAAAATACGTTTACTATTCTCCCCTTTTCGCCGCAGCACTTTGGATCAGCATTCCACTGCTTGCGCTGACGTTGATATTTGGCCTCGACCTCAACGATGCAAAACGCGTTTTACCCCTGCCATTCAACCTAACATTCCAAACGAGCGATCTGGCCAAACTCACCCTGATTATTTATCTGGCGCGATTACTCACCAAAAAGCAGGACACCATCAAAGACTTCCGCACAGCTTTTGTGCCGCTAATACTCCCGGTGCTCGCAGTAGTATTCCTGATCATGCCGGCCAACCTTTCCACAGCGCTTATGCTGTTTACCACCAGTCTGGTTTTGCTGTTCATTGGAGGTGTTGACTTCAAATATATTGCAGCCCTGGTGGTTTCAGGCATAGTTGCCTTTGCGCTGTTTGTCCTTATCGTTCTTCAACTACCTGAAAATCAGCAAGGAAGAATGGAGACTTGGAAGAACCGCATTGAAAACCATATCAAAGACGAAGGCGACAGCTATCAGGTGGAGCAAGCCAAAATTGCCGTGGCAACAGGTGGTCTTTTAGGCAAAGGACCGGGCAACAGCACCCAGCGAAACTTTCTGCCTCACCCCTATTCGGATTTTATTTATTCAATCATCATCGAAGAGTATGGATACCTTGGCGGGGTTTTCGTGCTGTTGCTCTACGTCATTTTGTTGCACAGGGCTGTAGTAATCGTTACAAAAATCCCCCAGACGTTCGGGGCATTCCTGACCATTGGCGTAGCATTCAGCCTCGTTTTGCAGGCCATGATCAACATGGCGGTAAATGTGGATGTGCTTCCGGTAACAGGTCAACCGCTCCCGCTTGTGAGTATGGGAGGAACTTCGATCTGGTTCACCAGTCTTTCGATCGGCATTATTTTAAGTGTGAGCAAGGAAGTGGAGCGAAAAGAAAAAAATAACCAACAAACAGAAACGACGGAGATTACTGCGGATGACAAAGCGCCCGAAGCACATACTGATTAGCGGAGGAGGCACCGGCGGCCATATCTTTCCGGCAGTGGCAATTGCCGACGGCCTGAAGGAGCGTTTGCCCGACGCAAAGATTCTGTTTGTCGGGGCGAAAGGCCGTATGGAAATGAAACGCGTTCCCGAAGCAGGTTATCCTATCGAAGGATTATGGATTAGCGGCATTCAGCGTTCGCTAAGCAAAAAAAACCTGGCATTTCCTTTCAAACTGATATCGAGCCTGTTGAGGGCACGACGAATTGTGAAGCGCTTCAAACCCGATCTTGCAATAGGCGTAGGAGGTTATGCCAGCGGGCCGCTGTTGTGGGCTGCAACAAGGGCAGGAGTTCCCTCCCTGATTCAGGAACAGAATTCATATCCAGGTATAACCAACCGATTGTTAGCCAATAAGGTGCAATGCATCTGCGTTGCATTCGAAGGCATGGAAAAATGGTTCCCCGCAGGGAAAACCATACTTACAGGTAATCCGTTAAGACCCAAAGCCATTGATATAGCCGGCAAACGCGACGAGGCGCTTTCCTACTTCGGTCTGGAGGGCACAAAACCTGTTGTGCTCATTACCGGAGGAAGTCAGGGAGCTCGCTCCATCAACAATGCTATTCTTGCAGGATTGGATGTGCTGACCGGGTCGGGCACACAACTTATCTGGCAATGCGGTGAGGCCTTCTACACTATTGCTAAAGAGGCAATTACGAAAAGAAACTATGCCAATCTTCACCTAACATCATTCATAAGCCGTATGGATCTGGCTTATGCCGCTGCCGATCTTGTTGTGGCGCGCGCAGGAGCGATGACTGTTGCCGAATTGGCAGCCACAGCCAAACCGGCTATACTTGTACCACTGCCCACCGCTGCCGAAGATCACCAAACCAGTAATGCGCGTAAGCTGGAAGAAGCCGGTGCAGCGATCCTTCAGCCCGACAATTTGGCCAAGGAACAGTTGATCAGCGCTATCATAACACTTGCCAATGATGCTGAAAGACGAAAAACGATGAGCCAGAATGTTAGCAGGTTTGCTCGTATCGACGCCACACAACGCATTGTAGATGAAGCACTAAAACTTATGAAAGCATGAACATCGGCAAAGGCGACATCGTGTATTTTCTGGGGATTGGCGGCATAGGCATGAGCGCACTGGCGCGGTATTTTAAAGCAGCCGGCGCTGAAATTTACGGCTATGATAAAACTCCCACAGCGCTTACAGAAAGTCTTGAGCAGGAAGGGATGCACATTCATTACGACGATCGTCCCGATCTCATCCCTGCCAAAATAGCGTTGATCGTTTACACGCCTGCCGTTCCTAAAACACTTAAAGAATTTGGTTTTCTTTCAGCCTCCGGAAGGCCTATGATGAAGCGTGCCGAGGTGCTGGGCGCCATCAGCAGGACTATTCCGACCATTGCCGTGGCCGGCACCCACGGCAAGACCACCGTTTCGTCGATGATTGCGCACATTCTTAAAGAAGCAGGCGTTTCATTCACCGCATTCATTGGCGGTATAGCCAACAATTTCGGAAGCAATCTGGTTTTAAATCCGTCCAGCGAATGGCTCGTGGTAGAGGCCGATGAATACGACCGCAGCTTTCTTCAGCTTCATCCGCAAATATCGGTTGTAACCTCTATGGACCCCGACCACCTTGATATCTACGGCAGCAGGGAAGCGATGGAAGACACTTACCGGAGCTTTGCTGCCAAAATAAAGCAGGAGGGAACACTCATTCACAGACTTGGACTTCCCCTTGAAAAAACCAAAACCGATACGCTGACTTTTGCGCTTGAAAAAGTAGCTGATTTTTCGGCTCATGACATTCGTGTGGAAAACGACTGTTTCGAATTCTCGATGCAAACCCCGGACGGAATCTATACTACGCACATCGTTGTACCAGGTCACCACAATGTGCTCAATGCGCTTGCAGCCACTGCCGCTTGCTATGCGGCTGGCGTTGAGCCCTTAGCCACCGCAGAAGCTTTGCCGCGATACAAAGGTGTATGGAGGCGCTTCGACATCATTGTCAGGCGGCCCGACTTCATCTACATCGACGATTACGCTCATCATCCCGAAGAGCTGAGGGCGGCCATCACCACTGCACGCAAGCTGAGACCCGGAAAGCACCTGACCGGCATCTTCCAGCCGCATCTCTACAGTCGGACACGCGATTTTATGGATGGTTTTGCGCAAAGCCTTGCCCTGGTTGACCGGTTGATTCTTCTCGACATTTACCCCGCACGTGAGCTTCCCATCGATGGCATTAGTTCATCCAAGCTGCTCGATAAGGTAGCGCTTAAAGACAAAATGTTGCTGAGCATGGATGAGGCTATCGATTTTGTTAGAACCCACCCAACTGATGTTCTGATGACCCTCGGCGCCGGCGACATCGACAGGATGGTAGCACCCCTGAAAATCATGTTTGAAGGATGAAACGACTGATATTGAACATATTAACCTACCTCGTCTGGATTGCTACTGCTGCGGGCATACCGTTGTTGTTAGGCTTTGCCCGGTCGGTTCATTATCAGCGCCCTGTAAGGCAAATCGAAGTAAAACCCCTCAATAAACACCTTGCCGATTTTGTGCCGGCCGACGATATCATCAGGGAAATACGCAATCAAAGTCCGGTGGTACTAAACCTCAATACACTGAACAACAGACTCATAGAAGCCACTCTTTCGAAAAACCCCTACATCAGTAGCGCACAGGCCTATACCACGCTCGATCGGGTTCTTGTGATCCGGTTCTCGGAAAGAGTTCCTTTTATGCGGGTAATCGACATTAGCGGTCAATGGTATTATCTGGATTCGGCAGGTGTTATTTTTCCTGATATGCCCGAACGTCTTTTCCGGCTCCTTCCGGCAGTAGGTTACATACAAGTACCGGTAAAGCTTCCCGATTCTCAGATTGCACTTGCTACAGATACCCTCCACAATAAAACCTACGGCACCTTACTCCAGCTGGCTCAGCTTATCAACAAAGATGAATTTACCCGTCTGCTCATCGATCATATTTATGTTGATGAGCAACAGCAGATTGAATTAATCCCGGTACTGGGCAGGGCGGGTATTGTGCTGGGCAACTCATCCAACTTAGATAGGAAACTGGCCAATATTGCCGCTTTTTATAAGGCAAAAAGCACAACAGAGGAGTTTGGCCGCTATGCCCGGATCAATGCAAGTTTTGAAAACCAGATAGTATGCACAATAAAAAGGGACAGTATATGAAAGCATCAGAAATCATCGTCGGCCTCGACATCGGAACTACTAAAATTGCCTGCATCGTGGGTAGGCGCAATGAGTACGGCAAGATCGAAATACTCGGCCATGGCAAGACCGAGTCGCTTGGGGTCAAGCGGGGCATGGTATCGAATATAGAAGATACCGTGCGCTCTATCAGCCATGCCGTCGAAGAAGCCTCTCAACGCTCGAAGGTCAACATCCGCAATGTGATAGTAGGCATTGCCGGTCAGCACATCAAGAGCCTTCAGCACAAAGGCAGCCTTATTCGCGAAAAACCGGAGGACGATATCAGCCGGGCCGAGGTGGACAAGCTCATCAACGATATGTACCGCCTGAATATGGCTGCCGGAGAGGAGATTATTGATGTTATTCCTCAGGAATTTATTGTCGACGGCGAACAGGGCATAAAGCAGCCTGTGGGCATGACCGGCAGCAAGCTTGAGGCCAACTTTCACGTGATTATCGGTCAGACCGCCGCTGCCAAAAACATTCTTAAATGCGTTGAGCGTGCCGGGCTGCACATGGCTGATCTTGTACTAGAGCCTATTGCATCGGCCGAAGCCGTGCTTAGTCAGGAAGAAAAGGAAGCCGGAGTTGTGCTGGTTGATATCGGCGGTGGCACCACCGATATCGCCATATTCCACGACAACATTATTCGCCATACCGCGGTAATACCTTTTGGAGGCGACATCATCACCGAGGATATCCGTGAAGGCTGCTCCATAATCAAGCGGCATGCCGAGGAGGTAAAAGTCAAATTCGGCTCTGCCATGGCCAGCTTCACCCGCGACGACGAAGTCGTCTCCATTCCGGGTATCAGGGGTCGTCAGCCGCGCGAAATATCCTTCCGCAATCTGGCCTCCATCATACAGGCACGAATGGAAGAGATTTTCGAGCATGTGTATTACGAAATCAAGAACTCCGGTCTGGAAAGAAAACTCATTGCCGGCATCGTACTCACCGGTGGCGGTGCACAACTTAAGCATATCGACCAGCTCGCTTCTTTCATCACCGGCATGGAAGTAAAGATTGGTTATCCCAACGAACACCTTGCATCGACCACAACCGAGGAGCTGGCCAGTCCAATGTATTCCACTGGTATCGGTCTGGTTATCGAAGGCATAAAACGCTATGACTATGAAGAGGAAATGAAAAACATAACAGCCCCCAAGCGGAAAATGCAGGAAGATAAACCAGAGGTAACTGACGAAGAACCAAAGCCTGCACCGCCACGGCGCGATTCCTACCTCGAAAAAATCATCCGCTTGTTCGAGCGCGAAGCACAGGAATAAACATAGTTATTAACCGCATTCTGTTAGCAAATCATTATTGCGCAAAACAATACCTAATCAACCAAGAAACTAATTTTAAATCGCGAAATCATGCCAGAAATGTTGAAATTCGAGCACCCCAAGGAGCAGTCAAACATCATAAAAGTAATCGGTGTAGGCGGTGGCGGAAGCAATGCCGTAACGCATATGTACCGCCAAGGTATCAAAGGCGTGGACTTTGTGCTGTGCAACACTGATGCTCAGGCACTTGATGTGAGTCCTGTGCCCAATAAAATCCATCTCGGAAAACGTCAGCTGGGCGCAGGCAATATCCCTTCGGTAGGCAGGGAGGCGGCCCTCGAAACCATGTCTGAAATACGCGACCTGCTCGAGCCGCACACCAAGATGCTCTTTATCACCGCGGGAATGGGCGGAGGCACCGGCACGGGCGCCGCTCCTGTAGTAGCCTCCGTGGCCAATGAGCTCGACATTCTTACCGTGGGCATTGTTACCCTTCCTTTCAGCTTCGAAGGGCGCAAACGCCGCCAGCAGGCTCTGGAAGGAATTGATGAGCTTCGCAAATACGTTGACACGCTGCTTATCATAAGCAACGACAAACTCCGCGAGGAATACGGAGATATGAAACTCACCGATGCCTTCAAAAAGGCAGACGACGTGCTCACCATTGCCTCCAAGAGTATTGCCGAAATCATCACCGTTACCGGCTACATCAACGTTGATTTCGAGGACGTTAAAACCGTTATGAAGAACAGCGGTAAAGCGATCATGGGTTCGGCCCGGGCCGAAGGCGAAAACCGCGCCATCAAAGCCATCGAAGAAGCCATGCGCTCTCCCCTGCTCAACGACTCAAATATTGCAGGCGCCAAAAACATCCTTCTCTACATTACCTCTGGCAGCGAAGAAGTTACGCTTGACGAAGTACATGAAATTACCGATTATATCCAGAGTATTTGCGGCGATGCTGCCGAGGTTATCTGGGGTAATGGCGACGACGAAAATTTGGGTAAAAGCATTGCAATTACGATCATCGCCACCGGCTTCGACAGCGGCGAACCGATATTGCCCGAGCAAAAAAGACATACGCGCGTGGTTGATATCAACGGCAATGAAATTACCAACCAGGCAAAACCTCAAAACACATTGGTATCAGCAGGACCTGCAGAAAACCGCACACCTGTGAGGCATATCCTCGAACCCGATATGCCTGTAGCCGATACCCGCAGCACAGAAACAGTGGCTCCGGCCGAAACACCAAAGCAAAGCAACAAGGACATCATCATCCACCGGCTTTTTGACGATCCGGCTGAGTTGCCCGCTCAGGATTTTATAAGTATTGACAGCGAAGCATTTAGCTCACCTGAAGCCGAAGCAGAAGAACCCCTGACGATCAAGATTAAAGATGCAAGCGAACTTCCTCTCGAGGTTACCAACGATGACACCACGGTAAAAATTCGCGATGCGCAGCCTCAGGAAGTAATTTCGTTTAAGTTCGCCGACCCCGATTCCGAGCGTGCCGAGATAGAACGCAAATCGTCGGAAAGGCAGGCAAAGCTCAAAGCACGTTCGGCATTGCTTCGCACAAACGAAGGTATCGAGCAGCTTGAAAAACAACCGGCCTTTATGCGCAAAGGCATCAGCCTCGACGCAAGCGAAAACGAAACGCTCTCACGTTACAGCGTTAATAGCGAAGCAGGAAAGCTCAGCCTGCGTCAGGACAATCCATTCCTGCACGATAATGTTGACTAATTGATGTGCTGATGGAACTGGAAAAGAAAATCAACAACGACATCAAGCAGGCCATGCTCAGCAAGGACAGCCGAAAACTGGCTGCCCTGCGGGCTATCAAGGCTGCCCTGCTGCTCGAAAAGACCGGAAAGGACGTGACTGCAGGTGTTATTCCTGATGAAGTCGAGCTGAAAATGCTTCAAAAACTCGTCAAACAGCGTCGCGAAGCAGCTGCTATCTACGTTCAGCAGAACCGCCCCGATCTGGCCGAGGAAGAAACTTATCAGGCCACAATCATCGAAGCCTATTTGCCAGCAAAGCTTTCGGAAGAAGAGCTGCGCAATATGATCGCCGAGGCTATAAAAACCACTGGGGCATCGGGTATCAAGGAGATGGGCAAGGTGATGGGGCTGGTGAGCAAGCAGGTAGCCGGACGGGCCGACAACAGCCTGATTGCAACCCTTGTAAAAGAAATGCTGTCTTAAGCTGACCAATAATTATTTGGTCATGAATATCCCGGGGGTGGATATTCCTAATCGCCGGAACGTAAATGTTCCGGCATTTTTTTTTGCAAATAATCTTTGCAGTTGCTGCCGGGATCAAATAAATAAGCCCGGCTTTTGACCGGGCTTATTCTGTAATTTTACAGGCTTTTAAGCGCCAAGCATAACGCGTTTAAAAGCAACTACGGTAAGATCCTTATCAGTTTCAACAAGGTACTGACGAACGGTTTTCTTATTGTCGCGAATGAATTCCTGATTCAACAGGGTGCTTTCGCGATAGAACTTACCCAGCTTACCCTGAGCGATTTTTTCGAGCATAGCTTCTGGCTTGCCTTCGTTGCGGGCCTGTTCCATGCCAATCTCAATTTCGCGCCTGATGATATCTTCCGGCACATCGGCCTGATCAATGGCTACAGGGTCCATGGCAGCGATCTGCATGGCAATTTCACGCCCAATCTGATCCAGGCCATCAACTTTTTTGTTGAAGCCTACGATCGTAGCCAGACGGTTTCCTGGGTGTATGTAAGCGGAGGTGAATGCGGCCTCAATCTTGTGGAAGGCTCCCATGTCGATTTTTTCACCGATGATACCGGTTTGATCGGTAAGGGTGTCGGCAACAGTGCGACCGTTTAGCTCCAGATGCTTAACTGCTTCTGCGTCCTGGCTTTTATTGGCGATGGCCAGATCAAGAATGTTGTGGGCATACTTGATAAAGTCTTGATTCTTGGCAACAAAATCCGTTTCGCAGTTTACCATAACAAGGCCGGCATAGCTATGATCGTCGGAGGTTTTTGATACGACCACGCCTTCGTTGGCTTCCCTGTCGGCACGTTTGGCGGCAACTTTTTGGCCCTTTTTGCGGAGAATGTCGATAGCTTGTTCCATATCGCCATTGCTTTCCACGAGGGCATTTTTGCAGTCCATCATGCCGGCGCCGGTAATCTTGCGCAGTTCATTTACTTGTGCAGCAGTAATGCTCATTGTATGTATGTGTTTAAATTACTTCTTTGCAACGGGACGACGTGGGCGCCTTGGCTTGTCGCTCTTGGCTTCTCCACCTTCTTTTGCTTCTTCTTCTTCAGCTTCCAGACGACGAGCTGCTGCCTCTTCGGCATCTTCCTCGTCCATATGGTCGTCGGCGCCTTTGTCCTTGTTCAGCTTGCGCTCGTTGAGTCCTTCCTCAATCGCCTGAACCATAGTCTTTACGATGAGTGCAATTGACTTGGTGGCATCGTCATTACCCGGGATGGGGAAGTCGATGAGATTGGGGTTGCAGTTGGTATCAACAATTGCGAATGTGGGAATGCCCAAACGACGGGCCTCGGCCACAGCGATGTGTTCCTTGAGGATATCGACAACAAAAAGGGCCGAAGGAAGACGGCTCATGTCGGCGATGGAACCAAGGTTTTTCTCAAGTTTGGCGCGCTCACGCTCGAGCTGAAGACGCTCGCGTTTCGAAAGGTTTTGATACGAATCGCTGGCCATCAGTTTGTCGATATTGGCCATCTTGCGCACTGCCTTGCGGATAGTGGCAAAATTGGTGAGCATACCGCCGGGCCAACGCTCGGTTACGAAAGGCATACCAATTTTGTTTACCTCGTCGGAAACGATGGCCTTAGCCTGTTTCTTGGTGGCTACGAAGAGGATTTTTTTACCCGAACGGGCAAGCTGACGAAGTGCATTGGCAGCTTCCTCAATCTTAGCCTGGGTTTTGTAAAGGTCGATGATGTGGATTCCATTGCGCTCCATGAAGATGTAGGGAGCCATGTTGGGATTCCATTTGCGGCGCAGGTGACCAAAGTGTACGCCTGCATCCAGTAATTCGTCGAAAGATACTCTTGACATAATTTGTTTGTTGATGTTTACATTCACTAAAAACAATTGGTGAGTAGATCTTTTTCAGACATCTCACCAATTTGGATACTAAACACTTTTCAGAAGCTGCAGCATTAGCGTTTGCTGAACTGGAACCTCTTACGAGCTTTCGGGCGACCGGGCTTTTTGCGCTCAACCATGCGGGGGTCGCGGCGCAGCAGGCCTTTAGCCTTCAAAACGGGGCGAAACTCGGGGTTGATGGCACAGAGTGCACGGCTGAGGCCAAGGCTGAGGGCTTCGGCTTGTCCGTTGAACCCGCCACCGTCGAGGTTCACTTTGATGTCGTATTTTCCAAGGTTATCGGTAAGCGCCAGGGGCTGCTCCACTTTGTAGTGCAGCATCTGGGTGGGGAAATATTCCTTGAAATCTCTTTTATTTACGGTGATGTTTCCGTTTCCGGGTTTAACATATACGCGTGCTACGGCTGTTTTTCTCCTGCCTAAAGCGTTCACTACTTCCATGTGGTGTATGCTGATTAAAAGGTGATGGTCTTGGGTTGCTGGGCCTCATGTTTGTGTGTGGGGCCGGTATATACATGCAGGTTGCGGAAGAGCTCGGCACCCAACTTGTTTTTGGGAAGCATACCTTTTACGGCGTGCTCCACAACGGCAATGGGCTTATGCTTAAGCTGCTCGCGTACGGTGCGGAAACGTTGACCGCCGGGATAACCGGTGTGCCACACGTAAACTTTGTCGTCAAGTTTGTTGCCGGTCAACTTAACCTTCTCGGCATTTACGACAATCACATTATCGCCACAATCACTGTGGGGAGTATAAGATGGCTTGTGCTTGCCACGCAGGATCTTGGCTATTTCCGAAGCAAGGCGACCAAGCACCATACCCTCGGCATCAACCACCACCCACTCTTTGTTGGCCTGCTCTTTATTAACGCTGACCGTTCTGTAACTCAGAGTATTCATCTAATTCTGTTTTTCAACCTTATGTATGCACGTATTTCTCCCAAAAGGGGGTGCAAAGATAGAAAGTATTTTTCAATCCAACAATTTTGCTGACAACATTTTGTTGAAAAGCTGTTGTGAATAACTGTAAACAAGAAAAGGTTAACCGATGAATTTTTTCTTTTCAGTGCTTTGAGCGCAACACATAGGAAACAACCTTCTACTTTATTGATGCGAGGTCGGTACCAGGAGGTAAGCCCTGAGGATAGCGCGCAAATTTCCAAAAATCGTCCTTTCTGATATCAACGGCTGTATATTTTGTAGCCTGATAGCTGCCCGCTACAACTGAACCTGTGACGATCAGGTTGAGCGGAATGGTGACTATTGAGAGCAATCCTGACGTAACCGGAGCCACCAGCAATCCGAATACGGGCATTGACCACCCATAGCTTGCCGGGGCGGCATACCGCAGTTTGAAATCGGCAATCCGTTCCTTGGGAACTTTTATACATCGGGAGAAATTGTGGTAATCGCTGTCCGTCAGCACATAAACCGAAGCCGAATCGGCCGCAATAAGTTCACCATAAATTGTGATATCTCCACGTTGATCCAGCGTAACAAAAGCGCCGTTGGGGCTGCTACCCATATTTTCGAGACGCGGTAAATATCTTGGTATTTTGGCGCATGAGGCAAAAAGAGCCATCAATGCTATCGCTATGATCAGTTTAGTTTTCATAGTAATGGGTTGATTTGGTATCGATACGCGAGCTCCAGAAAGCATCTTCCATAGCCGATTCGTAGGCCTTGTAGGATGAGGCTTCGTTGAGCAGGTATTTGGCCGGTTGGGTAATCATTGTTCTTAACTTTCGCATATCCTTCATTCCGAGCCAGTTGTCGCGCATCCATTGAATGTAATAACCCTTACTTTTCAGGAATAGTGCATAATCGGATGCATCGGGCATATCGTAAATCAGGCGAAACTCGTCGCCGGGCATGGAAAGCAATTGCTGCTCGGGACTGGTAAGCAGCTGCAATGCTTTTGCATCCTCATGACCCTTGTAAAGCACTTTTGACGGTTGAATCTCAATTGGAGCTACTTCCCGAAGTCCGGTGGTCAGACTCAAATGGTCAATGCGCCAAAGTCCTCTGTTGAGGCGGAGCTTCACCCTGGTTTTACCATTAGTTGTTGCGCTGAAAGGCACCACCTGTTTGTTGATGGCTATCGGTCCGGTTTCGTAAACGCTTCCCTGAAGCAGCCATTGTTGATTTTGCCTGTCCCAGAGCCACACCTCTATCTCGCCCAGCTCGCCATGAATGCCACTGTTCAACTGTTTTCGCAGCTCGGGCTGACCTTCGATTTTAGCAAACACATCGCTGATCTCGTCGCCCATATATTGCAATGCGCTGTATATTAGATAGGTGGTCATGAGGGTTTGCCGGAAATGTATATAAAGGCCATTTTGACCTGCTGCGGCCGGCGCATCAAACTCTACAACAAGTTCCTGCTTGCTGCTCATATTTTTTTCGTCGGCCAACGAAAACCATTCGTTTCCATCGGCATGCGAGAAGTGCGGGGTTAAATCCTTTTCCTGATCAAAAACAACGGAGGGATTAATGATCGCATCAGCCGAATAAAACTTGTCTTTTCGGCTGTGGAGAATAGTTTGATTTTCTTTTCGGGGAATGGCCAGCAAATTGGCCTGCCTGACCACATGGGTCTCGAGGGCCTCATTTTTCATGGTAAGCGCAAAGCTGCCGCTCAAGGCGGGGTTGTTGAGCGCATCTATATCGGCGTACTCAAGCGACGGACTGATAGCGTTTGAAAAGCCCTCGGCATCGGCCTGATGGATATTACTGTGACCATCCATATAAAATGTGGGGCAAGAACCAAAGCAAGCCTTGGGATTGGTCCAGCAAATGACGCCAATGGCCAGGTTGACGCCTGTGAGAATACCCAATGCAGTAACCCTTCCCGCCTCGGGATTTACTATTTTTCGATTGGTTTCGAAAATCAATATACTGTCGATGGAAAACTCCTGATTGCCTCGGCTGACCAGGGCACGATTAAAGTCGTAAAGCGTCCCCTTGCCGCTGATCATGCCTGAAAGGGTATCGATTGTCCAGTCCTGGCCCAGCACATAAACCTTTCCTGAGGCGTGGTGGGCCTTTAGAAAGGGCTGCTCATTGATTTTTTTCATATCGTGGAGCAAGGCGTTGGCCGAACGGTAGGATGAACGAAACTGATAGTTGGAACAACCAGAGGCAAATAGCAAAATAGCTGTAAACCAGATTATTAAATAACGCATGTGGCATTCTTATGGTTAGCGACTGGCGTCAAAGATAGACCAATGGCAGAGAAATGCAAATGGCAAGATGCGAAATAACAATTAATTAGGAGTTTGTGCCTATTGAAACTCCCTGAACATCTCGTGTATGCCTTTGTGCACTTCGTACCAAAAGCTTAGTGCTGCTTCGTGCGGGTTTTCGTCAAATCTGTCGATCCATCGTTCCAGTTCAGGGTTGTTGACACCGTCCTCATGCTTTTTTTTGAGGAGGAACTGATGCACAAAATCGATGTTACGGCGCGATTCCCAGAAAATGGCAGCATTTCGGCTGTTGATGCGTGAGGCGGTCAGGCGCAGATTTCGCTTAAATTCTTCCTTCATGCCAAACAATTTCTCGACAATCTCGGGCATAATGTCTTCGGCCCAGCCACGGTGAAAACGGCAGATGCCCATATTGTCCATGAGCAATTCGCTAATCATCCTTCGCGCATTTTCGCGTCCCAGTTCGCGGGGCGAAAAAAAGTCCTTGCCGTAGTTCATGTAGTACTTTCCCATGATGGCCATGGGCGACAGTACGCCCGGGCTCCAGTATTGGTTTGGAACGATCCACCCCTGTCGGGCAAAGCCCACATGAACAAAACGGTCCATGACTTCATGTCCTTTTTCGCGGGCCATTCTGCGCGCAAATTTGCGAGCCCCTGCCGAAAGGTCGATGCGGCTGTTTTCCTTTACCATCTCATCTAGCAGGGCGGCACCAATACGGGCGTTGTGCATGGAGTGGTGCACTACATCGAAATTATCGGGGGTGAAATAGGGAATTTCTTCGATGCCCAGTGCTTCGGGCGGGATAAGCCCGTCGTGCATGCAGTCCATCAACCACGAAACCACCCCTCCCACCGAAATGGCGTCGAAACCGTAGGTATCGGCTTTTTGATTGAGCAGTTCGGCGGCCCGCTGGTCGAAGACCCCGCTCAAGGGCCCCATGGTCTGATAAGGCTCGTAGTCTTTCTTGAAGTGGTTGTGCATCTTTTTGCAGACCGCAACGCATGGTTCACCACAATTTTTCTGCTGCTTTGTTACGATAGTTTCCTCATTGAATTGCCTGAGATAATGATCGAGAATGAAGTTCTTGTGTATCTCCAGGCGCTGCTCCTTAGTCATGAACAAGGTTCTGTAGTTGAAAGCGATAATGCGCTCGTCGAGGGTTGCAAAGTTGACGCCAAAAGTGCCTCCGGTGTTGAACTTGGGGTCGTAGCGGTATTTGGTAGTGGCTTCGAGGTCTTTGGCGGCCAGCTTTTGGTCGTATTTGGCCTGAAACCATTCGTCGGCCACCTTGCGGTCGCGAAAGTCGTCGTCAACCACCGTTCCACCATAAATTACGCCAACAATACCATGTTGCTGTAAAAGTTTTGTGCCGAATCCTCCTCTTCCGGCCCAGCAGTCCACAAAGGTGAGTTCGTTGCCCTTCTTCACCGGTGCTGAGGCAATGGCGCCAAAATCAGTGTAAAGCGAAGCCTGGCCTGTAGCCAGCACCCTAGGTTCATTCTCATAGCGGTGGCCGAATTTATCGAGGGCGTATTGCATCACACCGTAAACCCCTCCCCTGCCGTGCGACCAAATCTCGTTCAAATCAACAGGATGCATCTCCACCTCTATTTCTTCCCCGTGATTACGGTTCAGGTAAAGTATCGAAGGCTGATTGGCTTTGCCGATAATACTGAGCATATTGATCCCCAGATTGTCGAACACCAGAGCTGCCCCACCCATCGAGGAGATAAAAAAACCGTGCCATGAGGGTGATATTCCTGTAAATATCAGCCGGTTAGATCCGGGAAATATGGAGCCTGCCAGCAAACCGGCCCCAATATTCAGGCTGTTGTGTTTGAAGGCCAGATGTATCCCCAAATCCACTGGCCCGAAGAAATCGCCAAGACGATAGCGGTTGAGCCGGTAAAAGCCATTCGAGGCATCGATCATGAGCAACTTGAGCGATTGAATTGTCATAGGGGTACAATTTTTTCAGAATTAACTGATTGTTTATTATTTGGTTACATATCGCCCTATCGTTTCAATTACCAGACTCAACCTGACCGGCTTGGCCAGTAGATCGCTGCATCCGGCATCGATAGCCATTTTGTGTTCCGATTCACCGGCGTAAGCGGTGTAAGCAATCACAGGTAGTTCGGGCCTCATTTGCTTGATGCGCCGCGTGGCTTCAACACCATCCACAACGGGCATCCTTAGATCCATCAAAACCAGAGCGAGCTCCGGCTTATCGCGGCAAAATTCCACTGCATCCTGTCCGTTGCGAACCCAATGGAGTTCATAGCCATTGCGCCTGAGCACGTGATGAAGCAGCTCATAATTGTATTCCTCGTCTTCTGCCAGCAATATTAAAGGTTTGGATGACTGTTTATCTTTTTCCGGAGCCTGCACCAAAGTTGTATCAGCGATTGAACTAGCTGCCGCACCCTGGCCTTGTGCCGGAAGCTCGAAACTAAAAACGGAGCCCACTCCAGGTTTGGAACTCAGGTTTATCGTAATGCCTAGCAAATCAGCATACGCTTTGGAAAGCGAAAGTCCAAGACCCATACCTCTGTACACTTCCACATTGCCTCCTTCTATTTTGAAAAAGCGCTCAAAGACTTTTTTGTGTAATTCCGTTGGAATACCGATCCCTGTGTCGCTTACACTAAAGTGCCAGTTGTCGCCCTTTTGCTCGATGCTCAGCCCTACAGTGCCCGAAGGGGTAAACTTTACTGCATTGCTGAGCAGGTGGTTCAGAATTTGTTGAAGCTTATCACGATCAGCTTTGATAAAATTACCCGGAGGTGGCAGATTCTTAATAAATTGAAGTTTTGCGGCTTCGGCCCGTTGCTGCCAGCGTAAAGCCAGTTCGGAGGCCATCTCTGTGATATCGAATATACTTGGATACGCTTTTTCCTGACCCGTTTCTAACGAAGAAATTGCGATAATGTCGGTAATGATTCCCAGTAGCTCGTGCGCACTGCCCTGAATATTGGAAATAAACTCCGATTTTTCTTCGGCATCGAAGCTATCATCGGACAGCAATGAGGAAAATCCAATAATGGCATTCATTGGTGTGCGCACCTCATGCGAAATGTTGTGGATAAACGCCGTTTTCAACCGGTCGCTCTCTTCAGCTTTTTCTTTTGCCAGAATTAAGCTTTGGTGCAGTCTTTTCTTTTCTGTGATATCCTCCTGAACCCCAATGAAATGGGTGATGTTACCCCGCTTGTCCAGAATGGGGGAGATAACGGCTGAAACCCAGTAGTCATGCCCGTCTTTATGTTTGTTAAGTATTTCGCCTTTCCAGATCTCGCCCGAAGTGATTACGTTCCAGAGCTGGGTATAAAAAGTCACAGGATGGTAAGCCGATTTGAGGATGCGCGGATTGGCCCCAAGGGCTTCATCGGGCTGATAGCCCGATAGGTTGGTGAACGAAGGATTGATGTATTCGATGGTTCCTTCCGGATTGGTAATAATGACAGCGTTAGGGCTTTGCTCAACCGAGCGGCTGAGCAGCTGAATCATCAGCTCATTGTGGCGTTTTTGCGTGATGTCTTCGAGTATCAGTACGTAATTGGAAAGTTGTCCAAACTCGTCAGTAAGGGGAGAAATTGTAACCTGCTCAAGAACAGTTGACCCGTCTTTTTTTCTGTTTTTAAATTCTCCTTTCCAGGTTTGGTGGTTGTGCAAGGCCTCCCACATTTGCTGGTAGTCTTCCTCCGGCATATGACCACGATTCAGGATTCTGGGCTTCCGGCCAAAAAGCTCCATTAATTCGTATTGCATATGCTCCTCGAAACGCCGGTTTACGAATTCTATATTACCGTCCTTGTCGGTGATGATGATGCTGAGCGGGCTTTGTTCGATCGCCTTGCCGAGGGTTTTAACAATCTGCTCGGCTTTGACGCGATCCGTAACAATGTTTGCCACCACCAGTCTGGCTTCCTTGTTCGAGAAAATTATTCTGTGCGAAATAATCTCTACAAAAATTATATCCCCGGATTTGGTTTTATGTCGCCAGATGCCTGCATTATTAAGGCTGCGTGTTGTGTGCTGCACATCATCAAGCAGTAATGGCACATCCTCGGCAGGCCTGATATCCTTCAATGTCATTTTAAGAAATTCCTCGCGCGAGTAACCATAATTGGATATTGCGGCTTCATTAACGTCCAAAAATGCCAGAGTGTCCAGATCATAAACCCACATGCTTAAAGGATTAAAGTCGAACAGGTAGCGATACCTGCTTTCGCTTTCCCTGAGCGCTTCTTCGGCGCGCAATCGGCTGCTCACATCATGAACTATGGAGTAGAGCACTTGCTTCCCATGATGCCTGATCGGGCCGGAATAAACTTCAACGGGAACAACTCTGCCATCTTTGAGCCTGTGCCTGAAAAGAAAATAATTGCGCTTTTGCTCACGGGCTCTGGTCATCTCGTTATTGATCTCTTCAACAGTTAATGTGTTTATGTTGAAGATGTACATATCCAATATTTCATCCCTTGTGTAGCCGTAAAAGTCTATAGCAGCCCTGTTGGCATCAAGTATTTTTCCGGTTTCGGGATCAATCAGCAGCATCACCGAATAGCTGTCATGAAAAAGTTGCCGATACTGTTGCTCGCTTTCCTTTAGCTTATGCTTGATTTGGTGAATTGGAGTAACGTCGGTTATCGAAATCACGCTATTCAAGCTATCCGAGATGAGACTCACATCGAGAAGCACATTTCGTGTTTCACCATCCTTGCATATTATGACAGATTCATAGCTTGAAGGGGCCTGCTCGGGCGCTTTTCTTCGCAGATGGTGATATTCGAGCATCTTGGGCAAACTTGCAGGATGAATAAATCGCTGCCATGTATGTCCGACAAGTTCTTCCACAGTATAGCCTGTAAGCTGGGCTATTTTCCTGTTTGCCAGTAAAATATTTGTCCGGACATCGGACACCAGTATTGCCACTCCTGCATTTTCGAAAACAGTCCCAAATAAATCGCCCGTGTGTTTGTGTCGTGCATGACAGGATTTGCACAATAGCCTGCGAATTTCTACAAGATTTAAAAGCGCATCTGAGAGGTCAGCCTTATTATATTCAGGACCAATCAGCAGATCAACCAAGGGTATTTCTTTTTCGGTAAACAAACCTTGCTCGTCCCAAACCACAAGATTTACAACAAAGTTGCCGGAATGCAAATGCTGCAATATTTTGTCGCTATGCTCATTGAATAAGTCAGCTTCGAACAACCAGACCTCGCAATCATCATTAACAACAAATGACTCTGCACTCCTGATCTCAAAGCCTTGTTCTGGCCTTCCAATCAGAGACCGAACTTTTTCAGCTGTAGCCCTGCTGCCATAAAAAGCAATTTTGATGAGGTTCATATGCCGAGCAAGCACTATTTAAAAAGTTCCTAACTCAAAAGTACTTATTTTATGGAATTGCGTTCAAAATTAACAATCACTTTATCCGCATTTCTTTATTGTTCGTATTTTTGCGAATAAGATTAATTTTATGCCCGAAGCGTTAGATGAAAACCAAGCATTAGCCACCTATGCACAAGCACTTTCGCATCCGGTGAGGCTGGCCATCATTCGAAGGCTGGCCGAGCAAAGTGTTTGTTTCCACGGCAATATGGCGGCTGTGCTGCCTGTGGCGCCCAGCACACTCTCGCAGCATTTGAAAGTACTCAAAGATGCCGGATTAATTAAAGGAGAGATTGACCCGCCCCGCGTGAGATATTGTCTCAACACCGCAAAAATCAAAGAAATAAAGGAGTTGTTCGACATTTTTCTGGAGTATGCACTTCAGGGAGGAGTCGAAAACTGTTGATATTCATTAATTTAAACAAAATACCTTTGCATGAAAGTGCGCTTAAAACTTCTCGACCGATACCTCACGCTTTGGATATTTCTGGCCATGGCTGCAGGAGTACTTCTGGGAAAGCTATTCCCCGGAATCGCAGGTTTTACGGACTCTCTGTCAGTTGGAGCAACAAATATTCCTCTGGCCATAGGGCTTATCCTGATGATGTATCCGCCACTGGCTAAAGTGGATTACTCACTGCTTCCGATGGCCTTTAAAAATGTCAGGGTGATGTCTTTGTCTCTTTTCCTGAACTGGGTAGCCGGTCCGATTCTGATGTTTATACTGGCTGTCGTCTTTCTCCGCGACCATCCGGGCTATATGAGTGGACTGATCCTGATTGGGCTTGCCCGTTGCATTGCCATGGTGATTGTTTGGAACGATCTGGCAGGGGGCAGCCGCGAATACGGCGCCATGCTCGTTGCGCTCAATAGCATTTTTCAGGTGATTACCTACAGTTTTTACGCCTGGTTGTTTATCAATGTATTGCCGAAAGCCATGGGCATTGGCGAATTCGATATCCATGTGCCCATGGATGAAGTAGCAAAAAGCGTGGCAATTTACCTGGGCATACCATTCGCCGCAGGCTTCTTAAGCAGACACTACCTTATCAAATGGAAAGGAAAAGAGTGGTTCAACAGAAAGTACGTTCCCGTGATCTCTCCCATTACGTTGTATGCACTTCTCTTTACCATAGTGGTGATGTTCAGCCTGAAAGGCGACAAGATCGTGGAGTTGCCTCTCGACGTGGTTCGCGTGGCTGTGCCATTGGTGTTGTATTTTGTGCTGATGTTTTTTGTAAGCTTTTTCGTAGGCAAAGCCATGAAGGTACCTTACGAAACCAATGCTTCGGTGGCCTTCACCGCCACCGGAAACAATTTTGAGCTGGCCATTGCTGTGGCCATTGCCGTTTTTGGAATCTACTCGCCTCAAGCCTTTGCCGGCGTAATAGGTCCATTGGTAGAAGTGCCTGTGCTCATATTACTCGTAAAAGCCAGTTTGTTCCTCAGGAAAAAATATTACCGCAATGCTTGAAGCGCTCAGAAGCCTGATTGACAGTCTGCAAACAAGCACCATTGAGCCCGAACGCATGCTGGTGCTCGACGGCCTGGCAATGCAATTAGCCCGGAAACTCCGAACAGGTCGTGTTTCGATCAACTTCATCTGTACCCACAACTCGCGTCGCAGCCATTTATCGCAAATCTGGGCACAAACCATGGCTACTTATTACGACCTGGATCGCATTGATTGTTACAGTGGTGGAACAGAGGCAACGGCTTTATTTCCAAAGGTTGCAGAAACGCTTGAAAAACAAGGTTTTGTGGTGCTTAAGCTCAGCCAGGAAAACAATCCGGTATATGCCATCCGATACAGTAACGAACATTTGCCGGTAGTGGCTTTTTCCAAAGCCTACGATCACGCTTTCAATCCAGGTTCAGGCTACACGGCAGTGATGACCTGCGATTCGGCCAACGAGGCTTGTCCGGTGGTTTTTGGAGCCGATACCCGGTTTGCGGTGCTCTATCTCGACCCCAAAATTGCCGATGGCAGTCCGGAGATGGACAAGGTTTACACCGAACGGAGCCTGCAGATTGCTGCGGAGATGAAGTATGTGTTTGAAAAGGTGCACTCGATGCTGCAAAATCCCGGGCGGTCCGAATAGCACTTCCACACTAAGATTAACTTCCACAAATCCTTCCACTTCCTGAACTCAGGTGTGCGTGAAGCACCCACCCATTGCAGCTCGCCTGCCGGTGGCTGAAGATTGACGGCACCAGCTCTTGGAAATGGCATATAAAATTATGGGTTATCGACGAAAAAAGAAAAACCGGACAGTTTGGGGCTGCCCGGTTTGGAATTTAGTATCTGAAGTCAACTATTTATTCGTGGGTATCTGATAGATGACCGAACTGTTGCGATAACCCGGCAGGTTTTTGTACCAGTCGGGGAACTGTACGCCACCGCTCATGGCCCAATCTGCAAATTTAAGGTGAGCGCCCAGGATATCCTGTTTTTCAACGGGATACGCAAAGCTCTCGTAAATGTTGATGGCCCAGGGCAGGTTTTTGTCGGTTACATACCAGCGGTTTGCTGAAGGATTGCTGTCGTCTTCCCATTGCCCGAACAAGCTCATGTCAACAAGGTCGGTTGGCGAATAGTAAGGCAAGTGAACTTCATGGCTTCTCACCTTATTGACGATGATGAAGGGGTTGAAGTTTCCGATATTCAGGTCGTTGACCGAAATTTCGTTGGGTTTGAAATTGATGGTAAGAACAAAAGTCTTGGGTGTTACATAAGGCGCTCCGGGGGTAGTGTTTACACCGATCCCCATTCCTGGATGAGGCATCTGTGTATAAGCATTGTCGAACAGGATGAAAGTGGGTTTCGATTGTCCGGCTTCAACCCCGTTGCTGTTCAGGTTTACAAAGTTCTCAGTAAGACTATAACCCTCTACTGAAAGAATATCCGAAGGCGATACATTCCCCATCAACTGGAATCCGAATCCGTTTTCGTAGGATGCACCGAAGGCCTTGAGGGTAAATGTCCCAATGAGTTTATCAACCTTGTTGAATGTGTTACCTACGATTTCAAACTGGTAGTCGATCACCATGTCATTGAAGTCGTAGTCGCCTTTGCCTGGCCAGAGGTCTTCGAATGCCAGTGTTCCGGGGCCGTTGGCAGGAAACAGGTTGGAAGCTCCTTCATAAACTGTTACGGTTATGGTGGCAACGGCACACAGGTTATTCATATCACAAACCTGGTAATCAACCGTCACAGTCCCCAGAAAGTCCTGTACGGGGGCAAAAGTTACAAGACCGGAGGAAGGATGAACAGAGAACACCCCTTGTGTAGTTGGATTTGGCCCTGTTCCGGGAACAAGTGTTACTGATGAAGGATTAAGGGGTTCGCTGCCGGGAATGTCATTGAGTGTAACATCGATGGTTACCGGATTGTTCTTTAGCGTCGATGCAAAATCATTTGTAGCAGTTGGCCCATTCGGGGCGCCAACAACAACTGTAACAAGTGCGTCATCACAGAGGTTGTTTTGGTCGCAAACCTGATATTTAACGGTGCTTGTTCCGCTAAAGCCAGAGGCCGGAGTAAATGTAATCGCACCAGTGGTATTGTTCACTGTGAATACACCCTGCGATGCAGGAGGAGTTGTTCCGGCTACCAAAGTAACTGTAGTCGGAACAATGGGTGTACTACCGGCAACATCGTTAGCTAGTACACTTATGGTTACCGGGGTATTGTAATTGGTTGAGGCGTTATCATCATTAGCAGTCGGGCCGGTGGCCGAGCCTACAACAACCGTAAGCGTAGCTTGTGCACACAAATTGTTCTGATCACAAACCTTGTATTGAACCGTTGCAGAACCACTAAAGCCCGGTGCAGGAGTAAAGGTAATTTTGCCGGTAACGGGATCAACTGTAAACACACCCTGTGATGCAGGAGGTGTCGTTCCGGGAACAAGCTGAACGGTTGAAGGCACCAGCGGGCTGTCGCCGGGGGTATCGTTGGCCAGAACGTCAACGGTTACCGGCGTACCATAAGGGGTGCTTGCCTGATCGTTATTTGCAGTGGGGCCGGCGGGAGCACCAACAACCACAGTGATGGTGGCCTGTGAGCAAAGGTTAATTTCATCACAAACCTTGTATTGAACAGTGCTGGTACCGCTAAATCCATTGGCTGGTGTGAAAGTAACCTGACCGGCGCTGTTTACGGAAAATACGCCTTGCGAAGCCGGTGGAATTGTACCAGGAATGAACGCTACGGTAGAAGGTACGAGCGGCGAATTCCCGGCAATATCATTAGCCAAAACATCCAGTGTAACGGGTGTGTTGAAAGGCGTAGTGGCGTTGTCGTTTACTGCAGTAGGTCCGGTTGCCGATCCTACTGTAACAGTAAGCACTGCCTGATCGCACAGCCCTGCCTCATCGCATACCTGATATTGAACTGTACTATTGCCACTAAATCCTACCGCAGGAGTAAATGTGATCTGACCTGTTGTGTTGTTTACGCTAAAAACACCTTGCGAAGCTGGAGGTGTTGTACCCGGTATAAGGGTAACAGAGGTAGGAACAAGCGGGGTGCTTCCGGGCTGGTCGTTTGCAAGAACATTTACCGTTACAGGGGTGTTGTAAGGCGTACTGGCGTTATCATCAACCGCAGTTGGGCCAACCGGCGGCGTAACTACCACTGTTACAAGCGCCTGCGAACAAAGATTGTTTTGGTCGCAAACACGGTACTGTACGGTGGTGGTCCCACTGAAGTTGAGTCCGGGAGTAAAATTGATCTGGCCTGTGGAGCTGTTAACCGTGAAAACTCCCTGCGATGCAGGAGGAGTGGTGCCGCTGACCAAAGTAACCGAAGTGGGCACGATTGGCGAGCTGCCGGCTACGTCGTTTGTCAGTACATTGATTGTTACTGGTGTGCGAAAAGGTGTAGTTGCATTATCAGGATTGGCAGTAGGAGGCACCGGATTAACGGTAAGGTTTACCGTAGCGCTGTTATTGGTCGAAACCGGGTCAAAGGTTGTAGAGCTAACTGTTGCTGTGTTCGGCAGTGTTCCGTGAAACGAACTGCTTACGGTGCCGGTGATGGCAAGAGTAGCGCTCGCACCACTATTCAGGGTGCCTACATTCCAATTTGGTGCCGACCATGTACCCACCGAAGGATTAACGTTCTGAACTGTCAGGGCGCTGTGCAATACGTCATTCACTACAACACTGTTGGCCTCGGTCGGACCGTTGTTCGAAACAGTAATGGTAAAGGTCACTTGCTGTCCCGAACTGATAGGATTCGGATTGGCTGTTTTGGTAACCGCCAGATCTGCCGAAAGCACTTTCACCGTAACTGTGGCAATATCGCAGTTGTTTGGCGCATTTTTCATACAGATCTGATAAATAAAGGTATAAGTACCTCCGGGTGTTCCGGGAGCCACATTCACCTGACCTGTGCTTGTGTTGAGGGTTATTCCTGAATGAGATGGGGGCGTGGCAAGCGTGAGGCTTACCTGAGAAATAGTAATGGGATTACCATTAAAGATATCATTTGATAGCACATTTTGAACGGCCACACCGCCTGTATTGCTCTGCACGGGGGTGCCCACGTCATCTACTGCAAGTGGAAGAGGGTTGGGGGTTGTATTGGGTGTTGTGAAAACTCCACCGGCTACACCAATCTGCACTGAGAAGAATCGTTCCGTAACCTGACCTGTTAATCCAAGTGCGAAGGAGATTTTGTTGTTGGGGTTAACATAATTGGCAATAAAGGCCGCACTGTTATCGAAGGTTACCCCGGGAAGGCTTGTTGAAATGCCCAGAAAGCGGGTGCGACCGGATGTGTTATTTGTAGAAATCGTAAGACCTGTAGGGTTGTTTACCGTGTAACTCGTATAGCCACCAACTTCAACATATTCCCTCAGACTGCCTTCTCCGTCGATATCAATGCCGGTAATATTGTAGTTGTAGAGATAAACCGTAGCATCATTAGCCGTATTAAAAAATTCAAGCTCATAAACGATATAACCTCCTGAAGAACTTGTAGATCCAAGACGAGGCTGAAATCTGGTTTGTTCACCCGTGATGGCGTCATCATCGAAGTTCGTAACGTTTATGTTTACTTTCTCCTTGATGGTCATGATGGCGTAAACCGTTATACCGTCTTTTGTAATCACATTAGCATAGCGATGTTTCGAGCCTGCATTAGTTCCACTGCTGCCCGTGTTTACGAGAACCGTTCGCTGGGCGTTGGTGAAGCTCATTGTTTGCCCCTGAATGTTCAGGATGAACGATTGCTGTGCCTTAACTGTTGTGCCAAGCAGGCTTAGCAAAGCCACAAGCACGATTGATATTAAATCTCTTTTCATATACAGGAATGATTTTGGTTAATGTTACAATCTGATTTCCTGTTAGTTAAACTGATAGGACAAGTTCGTCCCCGTCAGGTTCAGATCTACAGTCTTACCCTGAAACTTCAGCTTTACCGATTTCTCAAAGGTGGGAAGCGTGAGCTTCATGGCGTAGGGAGTGCCTGCAGCCAGAAAAGCCCTTTGATAGGCAATGCCGTTGCTGTTGGCCACTTCGATCATACCTGCTGAGGCTGCTGTAAAAGTGATTGTATAGTCTTTTGTAGTTTTCCAGTCGAAGTTGGCAGGCACTTTCAGTTCTTCCATCGAGCCAGGGGTTGTTGGCTCAAAGCGGTCCTTACGGCAGGAAGTCAAGGCTATCACTGACAGAAGGACACTAAATAATACTAGCTTTTTCATTGTGGTGCTATTTTATAAATGCAATTTGGCAAATGATATGCCAAATGTAAAATATTTTCTAACAGTTTGATTATCTGAATATTTATATCTTCAAATAATTCTTTATCTGTCTTGAAAGAAAACTTTTTTCCAAATTTTAGAATAAAAAACCGGGCAGCCAAAGGCTGCCCGGTTTGGAAATTTCGTATCAGGATAGTTCTATTATCCTACGGTATCTGATAGATAAGGGAGCTGTTGCGATAGCCCGGCAGGTTTTTGTACCAATCGGGGAACTGAATGCCACCGCTCATGGCCCAGGCTGCAAATTTTAGGTGAGCTCCGATAATATCCTGCTTTTCAATAGGATAATCAAAGGACTCATAAATATTGATGGCCCAGGGCAGGTTGTTCGAAGTCACATACCAGCGATTCGTTGATGGATTGCTGTTGTCGTCATCCTGACCGAACAAACTCATGTTTGCCAGGTCGGTGGGTGGATAGTAAGGCAAGTGCACCTCGTGGCTACGCACTTTGTTTACAATGATGAAGGGATTGAAATTACCTATGTTGAGATCATTGATGCCAACCACATTCGGCTCGAAGTTTATGGTCATCACCATTGTAACGGGTGTAACGTAAGGCGCGCCTGGCGTTGTGTTCACACCGATTCCCATTCCGGGATGCGGCATGTGTGCAAAGGCGTTGTCGAAGAGAATAAAGGTTGGTTTGCTCTGTCCGGCTTCGGTTCCATTGCTCAGCAGCGTAACGACGTTATCGGTGAGTTGATGTCCCGTTACCGAGGTGATGCTGGTGGGGCTGATGTTGCTCTGAAGCTGGAATCCAAACCCGTTTTCATACGAAGCACCAAATGCTTTGATGGTAAAGGTTCCGATGAGCTGCTCAACCTTATTGGAAGTATTGGCGATGATCTCAAACTGATAGTCGATCACCATGTCGTTGAAGTCGTAGTCGCCCTTTGCAGGCCAGAGGTCTTCATAGGCCAGTGTGCCGGGACCGGTGGCCGGGAACAGGTTCGAGGTGCCCTCGATCACCGTTACGGTAATGGTTGCGATAGAGCAGAGATTATTTTGGTCGCATACCTGATATTGAACGGTTACAACACCTGAGAATGTGGGAACGGGAGTGAAGGTAACCACACCCGTAACAGGATTAACCGTGAAGGTTCCTTCTGTTGCCGGATTGGGAAGTGTGCCTGGGACCAAAGTAACAGTGGTCGGGTCGAGGGGTGTGCTTCCAGGAGTATCATTGGCAAGTACGTCAATGGTCACAGGGTTGCCCTGAAGCGAAGTACCCGTATCGTTATTGGCAGTAGGGCCTGCTGGGGCTCCTACGACCACAGTAACAAGGGCCTGGTCGCAAAGGTTATTCTGGTCGCAAACCTGATACTCTACAGTAGTTGTTCCGCTGAAACCACTCGCAGGGGTGAAAGTGATCTGACCAGTAACGTTGTTAACGCTGAATACGCCCTGGCTTGCCGGTGGTGTGGTGCCAGTCACCAGGGTCACCGAACTCGGTACAATGGGAGTGCTTCCGGCAACATCGTTGGCAAGTACGTTGACCGTAACAGGAGTATTGTATGGTGTTGTTGCATTGTCGTCAACAGCTGTCGGGCCAGTGGCCGAACCAACTGTTACTGTAACGAGAGCCGTGCTGCAAAGGTTGTTCTGGTCGCAAACCTGATACTGGACTGTAGCCGGTCCGCTAAAGCCTGGAGCAGGGGTGAAAGTAATCTGGCCAGTAACTGGATTTACAGTAAATACGCCCTGCGATGCAGGAGGTGTAGTTCCGGGTACCAGAGTTACCGAACCAGGCACCAGCGGTGTGCTGCCGGGGGTATCATTGGCAAGAACATCGATCGTAACCGGTGTATTGTATGGGGTTGAGGCATTGTCGGGATTGGCTGTTGGGCCGGCAGGTGGGCCAACCGTAACGGTAACAAGGGCAATGTCGCAGAGGTTAAGCTCGTCGCACACCTGATATTGAACAGTCGAAACACCGCTGAATCCGGCAGCCGGGGTAAAGGTAATTTGTCCGGTGGTGCCGTTGACGGTAAATACGCCCTGAGATGCAGGTGGAGTTGTTCCGGCAACGAGTGTTACCGACGAAGGTACCAGAGGTGTATTACCCGGAGTATCGTTTGACAAAACATTGATTGTAACAGGGGTATTGTAGGGAGTAGTGGCGTTGTCGTCAACGGCAGTGGGACCCGAAGGAGCACCAACCGTAACTGTTACAAGAGCAATGTCGCAGAGATTAATCTGGTCGCAAACCTGATACTGAACAGTGGAAACACCGCTGAAACCCGCTGCAGGAACAAAGGTTATCACACCGGTTGTATTGTTTACAATAAACACACCTTGTGAAGCCGGAGGAGTTGTGCCTGCAACCAGTGTTACCGATGAAGGCACAAGCGGCGAATTGCCGGGAATATCGTTGGCAAGCACAGTGATCTGAACCGGCGTGTTATAGGGTGTAGTAGCATTGTCATCTACAGCTGTAGGTCCTGATGGGGAGCCAACCGTGACTGTTACAACAGCCTGGGCGCAAAGATTGAGCTGGTCGCAAACCTGATAGCTTACAGTGGCAGGTCCACTGAATCCCACAGCTGGAGTGAAAGTGATCTGACCGGTAACATTGTTCACCGTGAAAACTCCTGTCGAGGCAGGCGGTATTGTACCCGGAACAAGGGTAACCGATGATGGCACAAGCGGACTGCTGCCGGGCGTGTCGTTTGCCAGCACATTGACCGTAACTGGTGTGTTATAAGGTGTTGAAGCGTTATCGTTGTTAGCAGTCGGGCCGGTGGGAGGACCAACGACAACTGTAATAGTAGCATCATCGCAGAAGCCAAGCTGGTCGCAAACCTGATACTGCACTGTGGAGGTGCCGCTGAATCCAACGGCAGGAGTAAAGGTTACCTGTCCTGTAACGTTGTTTACACTAAACACGCCTTCAGAGGCCGGAGGAGTCGTTCCGGCGACCAGACTTACTGTTGAAGGCACCAAAGGACTGTCGCCGGGGGTATCATTTGCAAGCACATTGATCGTAACCGGGGTGTTGTAGGGCGTGGTTGCATTATCGTTATTGGCAGTTGGGCCGGCCGGATTTTGCACCAATACAGTTACCGTAGCCTGTGTACAAAGGTTGATCTGGTCGCAAACCTGATACTGAACTGTTGAGGTGCCAAAAAATCCAACTGCAGGCGTGAATGTGATCTGTCCGGTTACATTGTTTACTGAGAAAACCCCTTGTGAAGCGGGTGGTGTGGTTCCTGCAACAAGTGTAACCGTCGAAGGCACAAGCGGATGGCTTCCGGCCACATCGTTGGCAAGAGGATTAAGCGTAACAGGTGTATTGTAAGGGGTTGTGGCATTGTCGTTATTAGCCGTAGGTCCTGTCGGAGGCCCAACAATAACGGTCACCAGCGCTGTGGCGCATAGGTTAACCTGGTCGCAAACCTGATACTGAACGGTGCTTGTACCGCTAAAACCAACTGCCGGTGTGAAGGTTACAACTCCTGTAGTGTTGTTTACGGTGAATACTCCCTGTGAGGCGGGAGGAGTAGTGCCAGCTACAAGGGTAACCGATGAAGGAACCAGTGGCGTGCTGCCTGCAATATCGTTGGCCAGCACAGTGATGTTAACTGGCGTAAGATAAGGAGTCGAGGCATTGTCATTAACAGCTGTTGGTCCTCCGGGAGCGCCAACAGTAACGGTTACCAATGTTGTGCTGCAAAGGTTATTCTGGTCGCAAACCTGATACTGTACGGTGCTTGTTCCACTGAATAGCGGTGCTGGAGTAAAGGTTATCTGTCCTGTAACGTTGTTTACGCTGAAAACGCCCTGCGAAGCGGGAGGAATTGATCCCGGCACAAGGGTAACGGTCGAGGGAACGAGTGGCGTATCACCGGGGGTATCGTTGGTAAGCACATTAATGGTAACCGGTGTGTTGAATGCCGTGGAAGCATTGTCGGGATTGGCTGTTGGGCCGATTGGGGGCCTTACGATGACAATTTCCGAGCTATAGGTAACCCTGCCGCAATTATCAGTAACTCTTACCGAAATTGTACATTCGGTATTGGAGGTCACTGTTGGAGCGTTGTAAGTTGTTGTTGCCGATGTGGGCGAGCTAAAGCTACCACCCGTGCAAGAGCTTGACCACAGATAAGTGTATGGAGGGTTGCCGGTTGTAGGGTTAACGCTCAGGCTGATCGACGATCCAGAAACAACGGTATTGGGAATTGAAACCGTGAGCTGAGGTTGCTTTTTGATACCAGCTTCGAGGATGAAATTGAAATAGGAGCGCATGGCTGCAATATTGGCAGCAGCAGTACCATCATGATCGTGACCTGCAAGATAGGCAACCCATCCGGAATTCGGATTGCCATAGGCCGGCCCGTAAACCAAAACCGAAGCTTCGTTGGGATTGGCATTGGTGTGCGTTGGCTGATAGATGGCAACCCTTGTTGTTGGCCTCCATGAGCTGACGTTCTTGTAGGGAATGTAAATCTGTTCCGAACCATTGGTAGTAGCTGCATTCAGTGTGCCGATGAATTGCATCACCGGATCAGAGTTGTAGGCTGGATTATAGACATAAGTTGCAGGACTGCCATCGGAATGACTTCCCCATGGCGTAAGGCCATTGGTACTGAGAAAACGATAACCAAGATAGGTTGGAGTGTTGGCTTCGAGGGCACTTACTGCACGACAGGCGGCCCAGAGCCAACCACCATTAGTAACATAATCGTTCAAAGCGGTTTTCCATGATGCAACCCAGTTCCGGGGGTCGGCGTGTGGCAATACATAGATATCATCGCAACCGGTCAGCATGGTTGGGTTGCCATTCAGCACATACGATGTGGTTGGCACCTCTGCGCGGCCATAGTAAGCCGCAACAATACCGTCATTTTTGTCATCCAGTACTGCCCTTGGCCAGCTGGTCAGACGTTTGTGCACCGGTGCAGTAAACGAAACATTGATTGGCCCGTCCACTATAACACCTTTTGACTTCCAGGTGTTAATGGTGGCAAGCACCGCGGGGGTAATATAGCTCGCCGGAATTACGAATGGTCCGCCACGATAATTTTTTGAGTTCACCGTAACATCAGTTCCATCCTTTACCTTGGCGGGATTAATAACCCAGCGCACAGGAATCGAATGGGTTACGATCAACTGATAAACAAGCCCATAAGGCTTGAGGCTGTTGTTTACGGTGGGTGTGCCAGCACCCATGTCGATGATGTAGGCACCCGGGCTGAACGTTTCGTTTTGGCCGTAGGTGGCAGCACCAAATGCCATAATCAGCATCAGGAGGCTTAATTTTAATCTCAATGGTTTCATCGCTAATTTTGGTTATTTGATTTTTACTTATTCTTTACTGATCTATATGTTGTTACTTTCGGTATGTTTTCCAAATCTTTTTGTCCGTATCGCTTTTGAAATTTTGAAAAAAAAGGGCGGCAGAGGCAGGCGCATTCTTTCCTTTATACTCAAAATTTATTAAGCCTCCACATACATGTCCCTCATTTACAAACACTTTTCCTTTCTGATCCATCGCCACACAAACATCACCTACTGCTTCGTCATCATGCGCTGAATTGCAGACAAAATGAATACGATCCCCATTTTCAAAGTCAACCCAGGCTTCCCTGATAACCCTGACACGAAAGGCTATTAAGCCGTCTTCCTGCTCGTATTCATTAACAACAACTTTTTGAAGCATATCCGGGCCGCCTGAGTTTTCAAGATATGTGACTGTATTTATTATCCATTCGCTTCTTTTCTGTGCGTCAAACTTGTGCCCATGATGAAGGGTTTGCGCCGCAAGCTGGCCAAATCCCGCCAATAGCAAAAGCATCAAACCGATAAACCTTTTGCCCGGGTTAAACACGATATGTTTTAGCACCGCTGACATAAATACTTAGTTGAACTGCCTGCTGATGACCGATCCGGTAAGCTCAACCTCGGCAGTTTGGTCTTTAAACACCAGCACCACCCTTTTCTCGTAAGTGGGCAGCGTAAGCTTAATGGTGTAAGGACTTCCCTGCACCAGATAAGCCCGGTGGTATGTAGCTCCACTTTTGGAATTCACAGCAACCAAACCAGCTGAACCAGCCTGAAACGTAAAGGTGTAATCTTTGGTAGTCTTCCAGTCAAAATTGGCCGGCACCTTTAACTCTTCCATAGATCCTGGTGCATTTGGTTCGAAGCGATCCTTGCGACAGGAATAAAGTGAGGCAAGAACTGCTATCATCAGAAAGAATACGATCTTTTTCATATCTAAAAAGTTTTATGCAAAACACAACGTCAATAATTATGCCATCATCATAACTACTTGATTTACAATGAATATTTTAATTTAGACTGTTTTTAATTTCCAATATTAGGAAAAAAACAGTCCGATGTCAATTTTATTCCCTTTTTTGGTAAATCAGTTGTTCATTCCGGTAGCCCGGCAGGTTGCGATACCAATCGGGGAATTGAACGCCACCGCTTACCGCCCAAGGCACAAATTTTTGATAGGCCTGTGTGATGTCGCGCTTTTCCTTAGGATAATCGAAACTTTGATAGAGGTTTATGCCCCAGGGCAGATTGTTTGCTGTAACATAGAATTTGCCCTGCTGAGGCCGGCTGGCGTCTTCCCATTTGCCGAACAATGAAGCATCGGCCTTGATCGTCGGAAGATAATTGGGCAGGTGAATTTCGTGTCCGCGCACCTTGTTGACAATAAGGAAGGGGTTGAAATTCCCGATATTGAGGTCGTTAAGGGTGGTACTGCCCGGTTCAAAATTCATGTTGATGACAATCGTAACCGGCTCAACATAAGGCGCATCGGGCTCGGTGTTCACGCCTATGCCTATGCCGGGATGCTGCATCTGGGTAAAGGTATTATCGAATACGATGATCGTGGCCTTATCCTGACCTTCTTCCAATCCCCTGCTGTTGAGCTGGATAAATCCCTCGGTAAGTCTCGAACCACTCACAGTTAATTTAGTTTGATCTACTGTGGCCGGAAGTTGGAAACCAAAACCGTTTTCCAGGGCTGCCCCAAAGGCTTTAATTGTAAATGTTCCAACGGCGTTTACTACATGGTTGGTTAAGTCGCCCCGCATTTCGAACTGATAGTCAATCACAAGGTCGTTGAAATCGTAGTCGCCTTTGCCGGGCCACAAGTCTTCAAAGGCCAATGTGCCAGGTCCGGTGGCGGGATAAAGATTGGTGAGCGGTTCGATGATGTTGATGGTGAGCTGCGCCTGAGCGGCGAGGGAATTCATGTCATTAATGGAATATTGCGTAACCACCGTGCCGGTGAAATTGGCAACCGGAGTGAAAGTCATCAGGCCGGTGGCCGGGTCGATGGTCAGGCTGCCCTGGGTGGCAGGATTGGGAGCAGTGCCGGCAACGAGCTGCACACTGGCCGGGTTGATGGGGGCATCGCCGGGCAAGTCGTTGGCCAATGCATTGATGCTGAGCACTTCGTTCTTAATTCCTGTTGCAACATCATCCACAGCCGTTGGCCCGTTGAGCGGCACTACAATCACTGCCACAGTTGCCGAATTGTTTGAAGGGTTGGGATCGGTCTGATCGGCCGAGGCTGTGGCTGTATTGTTGTACTGACCCGTTGGGAGAACTTTGGCTGTAATGGTCATGGGAAACATCATTCCCGGTGTAATAGCGGGCAAAGTCCAGTTTGGTGCATTCCAGCTCCCGTAAGGTACATTTACCGAAACAAGTTGGTATCCGTTGGGTAACTGATCCTCAACCACCACATTTGTAGCCTGTATATTTCCCAGATTAAACACCTTGATTGTGAACACCACATTTGTACCCACATCAGGGTTGGCGTTGTTCACAGTCTTCTCAACCTTTAGATCAATGGCATTGATAGGTATTATCTGAATATATTTACTGTTGTTCGAGGTGTTATGATCGTAGTTGTCGCAGAAAAAACTGGGGGAAATGGGCAAAGTTCCACCTTGATTGACTTTTAACTGAAGCGAAAGCGTTTTTTCATCTCCTGAGGCCATGTTTCCAATTTCCCAATAGTTGGCTGGACTCAAAAAGTTTCCACCACTGGCATTGAATGAAATAACCTGCAAGCCAGGGTGTAACGTAACAGGGCCGCGCGTAGCCAGGGCTGTATGTGGGCCATGATTGATTACGCGAACGGTACAGCTTATTTCAGAGCCAACGATTGGTGTAGTGTTTGAAACTTCCATCTGCACTTCGAGATCGCTGGTTTGCCTCGGGCTTACACTAGCTGTTGCGCTGTTGTTGGCCGTATTCAGATCGGGCTGGGCACCGGAAATAGTGGCTGTATTGGCATAACTGCCGGTAGTGAGCACCTTAGCCGTTAACAGCATTGTGCGCCAGGCGCCATTGGGCAGGCTGCCGATGTTCCAGTTGGGCGCCTCCCAGGTTCCGGCGTTTGGCGTTGCGTTGATCAATGTGTAACCATCGGGCAAAAGGTCGGTTACCACCACACCCGTAGCTGTACCCGGAGTTGTATTCAAGGCGTTGATGGTGAATGTAACCACCTGATCATAGTAAGGATTGGCAACGTCAACGGTTTTCTGAACTGCCAGGTCGTAGGCTGATGTAGGCTGAAATAGGATAGATATATAGTTGTTAGAGCCATTAGGGTCAAAGTTTTGTTGGCCTGCGGAACCAGTGATCTGTTGGGGAGTGTTGGAATTTACTTTTAATATTAAGCTCATTGAGGTCGTCTGGTTCGCTCCCAGATTGCCAACGGACCATGTAGAACCGCTGAACGTCCCCATCTGTGTTGTAGCCTGTACAAACTGGAAGCCTGGGTAATATACAAGGTTAACGTTTGCCTGGTTTGATGTCGATGGCCCGTTGTTTGTCAGCTGAACGTCCAGCGTAACATTCTCACCGTACAGCGGATTCAGATTTGAAGGTGTGATACTTAATGCCAGATCCGCTATCTGGGGATAAATTGACACCGAGGCCGTGTTGTTGGAAGTATTGGGGTCGGTGAGTTCGCTTTGCACCGTGGCCGAGTTTATATAACTGCCTGTGGGGAGCACCCGCGCCACAAGGTTTAAAGTTGCTGTTTGCCCGGGATTTAACTGATAACCGGTGATAGTCCAGATGTTTGTCGAGAAAGTCCCCATGCTGTTTGTGTGGCTCACATACTGCAATCCTGAGGGTAGAAAATCGGTGACCGTGATGTTGGCGGGCGCCGCAGGACCGTTGTTTTTTACCTGAATGGTATAGGTTACATTTTGGTTGACCACAGGATATAGGTTATCAACCACTTTGGTGATCTGAAGGTCGCTTGTCGTCTGAGGGTTAACGGTTGCCGTAGATTGGTTGTTGGCCGTCACCGGGTCGGTGTAATAATTGCCCATGGGTGCAAGGCTGGCCGTATTTGCATAATTGCCGCCGCTTTTCACGCGTGCGTAAAGAATTGCCTGCACTTCCTGGTAAGGGCTAAGATCCCCGATATTCCAATAAGGATTGGTCCAGTTGCCCGCCTGCAGGTTGATACTAAGAAACTCATAACCGGAAGGCAGCAAATCCTGCACACGGATGCTTCTTGCCAAGAATGGGCTGTTGTTTACCACCTTAATTAAGAAGCTGATTTGCTGGCCTACGCCTGGGTTGGGATGACTGGGTAGTTTGGTCACCATGACATCGCATGGAGGAAGTTGTGGACCGCAGGGTTGGGAATATGCAATACTGGCACTATTAATGCGTGGTCCTGAAAATAGAGACAGATTGGGCGTTACAGAAGCATACCAATAACCCAGTTCCGGGGTACCCGAGAAACCGCTCGTGTAGATTTGTCCGTTTGCAACATAAATGGAATAGATTGAGCCTGTAATCGTGGAGCCTGATAGATAGATACTTCCGGGGTTATTGGTAAAAAGCCTCAGATTATCGGCGTTTATAAAGGAATTACCTAAATTGAGATCGCCGCTGGTATGACTGCCCGCAAAAAGTCCAGTATTTGTAATAGTGGCATAGTTGGAGCTTGTCCCCACAGTTTGCCAATGCATGCGTCCTGCTGTCGAAACACAAGAATTACTGATAAGCAGCGATGTAGGATACATAATCATATACCCTCCAACCCTGACAATGGCATCCTCCCACAGTATATTTCCCGAGTATAGGCTGTAGTAGGTAGTTGTGTAAGATGTTCCAAACACCTCAAAGCTGCCATTTTGTATCTTGAATGTGGCACTGGGGCTATTCATTGTAAAAGAAGAATTGCTTGATGCCCTGAGGCTCCCGCCATTATCAATAATCAACGAGGCACTGGAAGACAGTTGTATTGCCAGGGCATAGGCATTCACCAGATTACCGTTGGTGATCCGCACTACATAATTACTGCCAATATAGGGCGATGGCGCCCCGCTCGCCCCTCCGCTGGTAGCCCAGATTGCAGGATTCGACCAGTCGCCGCTGGCAATACTGGTCCAGGTGGGCTGTGCCATCGCACTGAGGGCAACAACCACAAGGATAAAGCTAAGCACAATCCGTTTCATGGCTCAACCGGTTTTTACAGCCTTCGCTTCGTCTTTTTCCGGCAGCAATATGCCTGATTTTCAGACAGAAACATAAGGCTGTATTATTAATGTATATCAAAGATACGACACCTATAGCCGTGTTAACAACTCTTTAACAAAAATCGTGCTCAGGCATTATCTAATTCATATTCAATTGTTTAAATAAATGGCTCGGGGATTGGACATCCCAATAAAACAGCAAGACTCCCAAATTGGGACATTCATCAAGTGTTTTAACATCAGACTAGTAAAGATTTCTAATTATCCTGTAAATGAGCCCTTTACTTTTCAGGGCTTCCAGAAGCTCGGGCGCATCAAGGCCAAAACGGTATAGAACTCAAGGCGGCCAAGAAGCATCATCAACATTAGCGTCAACTTGGTTGGATCGGACAGGTGGGCAAAATTCGAAACAGGGCCTGTAGTGCCGAGTCCCGGTCCTATCCCTGCCATGCAGGTGGCCACTGATCCGGCAGAGGTGAGGCCGTCGTTGCCAAGGAAAACTAAAAGCACCGTACCAGCGGCGAAAATGAAAAGATAGGTAACGATAAAGTTGGCCACGTTAACCTGCGTTTCGATGCCCAGCGTTTTATCGTGAAGCCTTACCGGAATATAGCTTTGAGGATGCATTATCCTTTTAAAGTACGCCCGCAGCGATCTCCAGAAAATCAGGTGACGGACCATCTTAATGCCGCCGGAGGTGGAACCCGTGCTCCCACCCAGAAACATGGCCAAAAAAATCAGATACCAGGCATAAACAGGCCACTGCAAATAATCATCTGTGGCAAAGCCGGTGCAGCTTATAATCGAAACGGTCTGAAATGCAGCATCCCTGAAAGCGCCTTCAACCCCTTTGTCCGATTCAAGATAAAGCATGATGGCTATTACTATACTAATCGTCAAGGTGGTTTTGAGGTAAAACCAAAACTCATTGTTCTGAAGAATTTTTCGTGGCTTTCCTGTTGCAAGCAGATAAAAAACCAAATAATTGGTGGCCGCAAGAAACATGAAAATTGTAATAACGTACTGAATATATGGAGAGTAACCTGCGATGCTGTCGTTTTTGGGCGAAAAACCACCGGTGGCAACAGTGCCAAACGCATGGCACAGGCTTTCGAACAGATTCATTCCTCCCAGGAGCAGAAATACTACCTGAGCGATAGTGAGCGAAAGGTAGATGATAACAAGGATCAGCCCCACCCTGCTGATGCGCGGCTGAATGCGCTCGTGAAATGAAGACTCCGACGAAAACAAGTGGTAACTCCCAATTTTGAGCGAAGGAAGAAGCACCACCACAAGCAGCACAATTCCAATACCACCAACCCAATGTGTCAGGCTTCGCCAGAAAAGTAATGCCTTTGGCAGGGCCTCAATATCGGTGAGAATGGAAGAACCAGTGGTGGTAAAACCTGAAAGCGATTCGAATAACGCATCCACCGGATTCGAAATTTGCCCCGAAATCAGATACGGCAAGGCGCCCGCAAGCCCCATCCCAACCCATGATAAAGAGACAGCGAGATATGCATCTCTTTTCGAAAAAACTGTCTCCTGATTGGCCTGCCTTGCAAAATAGAGCGCCGCACCGGATAGCATTGCGGTGATGGCCGCACTGTAAAGGAAGTAGAGCCAACCCTCTCCATAAATCCAGGCCACAGGGATGCACAAAACCATGAAAGCCGAAACAACAAGCAGGTTGGTATGCAGCACCTTAGCTATGACGGCCTGGCTAAACATAGTGCTTTAATTTAAAAGCTAAAACGGCCGCAAATGTAATACAATAGATTACCCATGCGCATCTCAAAATTGGCATTTAACAAAACGGGGCTATTTTGAAATCCAACAAAAAAGCCACCTCTTATTGAGGCAGCTTTTAATTAAATTGGACTTATAACCTGAAGTGATCAAACTTTTACTGTCCTCCACTGAGGCTGTAGGCTCTTTGACCGTCGATATAGTACAGGTTTTCGAGCTTGATCCACTTCAAGCCTTCTGCTTCAACCCTGCTGAGCAGTTCGCGTATATGAGCATGGGTGGCAGGGCTGTTGTTGTCGCGGCGTTCGAAACGGCAGCGCCAGTGGTCGGTGCAAAATGTTTCGGGATGATGACCGGGATACACCAACTGACCGCGGTTGCTGATCATTACCAGCTTCAGATGCTCGCCGGCAATGGCCTCAAGCTTGTGACCAAGCGTCTGTGCGTCGATCACGCCGTCGTGGATAAACACGTCCGAGCCTACGAGCTCGGTTTTCTGGTCACGAACATTTTTAAAGGTCGGCTTCTTGGCCTGTACCGAAACCGGATTGCCATAATCGGCAACCTTAAGGGTCGAGGGTTTCTGTCCCAGACGCTCAATAACGGCCTGTGCAAACTCGCGCGTCCCTACCTCGGTGTAATTGGTTTCGCCGGTTTCCTTGATTTTTCTTGCAAGGTCGTAGGTCACAACACGATCTTCGATGGTTTTGAGCCAGGCATTGTGGATTTTTTCGGCCACATCGTTCTGACCAATATGCAGCAGCATAAGGATGGCGCCGTGCAACAAGCCTGATGGATTTGCAAGGTTTTGACCTGCCCTGCGGGGAGCCGATCCGTGGATAGCCTCGAACATGGCATACTCGTCGCCAATGTTGGCACTTCCTGCAAGTCCTACCGAACCGGCCACCTGGGCGGCCACGTCGGAGGCAATATCGCCATAAAGGTTTGGCATTACTATTACGTCAAAATCGGCCGGACTGTCGGCTATTTTGGCCATGCCAATATCAATGATCCAGTGTTCCTGTTCAATATCCGGATATTCTTTGCCCACCTCGTCGAACACCTTGTGAAACATGCCATCGGTCAATTTCATGATGTTGTCCTTGGTCATGCAGGTGAGTTTTTTTCGCCCCTGGCTGCGGGTAAACTCAAAGGCATAGCGGATAATCTTTTCTGTACCAGGACGTGTGAGGATTTTCAGACACTGAAATACCTCCGGCGTTTGCTGGTGTTCGATGCCGGCGTAGAGGTCCTCTTCATTTTCGCGCACAATCACCAGATTCATCTTGGGGTGTGCCGATGGCACAAAAGGATGATAGCTTACGGCCGGCCTTACGTTGGAATAAAGCCCAAAAGTTTTGCGCACATTCACATTGAGGCTCTTGTAACCACCGCCCTGCGGAGTGGTGATCGGCGCCTTGAGGAAAATCTTGTTTCGCCTGAGTATCTCCATCGACTCCGGACTGATGCCCGAGCTGTTTCCGGCCAGATAAACCTTTTCGCCAACTTCAATATAATCGGCTTCGATGCGCGCTCCGGCAGCCATTAAAATCTCCATAGTGGCATCCATGATTTCCGGGCCGATGCCGTCGCCGCGTGCAATGGTAATACGTTGTTTTGTTTCCATCTGGGTTATTATTGCTTTTTGAAATGAATGGTCACTACACTTAATCAGCTCATCTTCAACGATATGCCTAAATTGCAAACTACGCAGATCCTATAATGGCACTGCTGAAAACATGCAAATTTAACACTTTCAACCCAATGCCCAAAGTGACCGAAACCGGCTAATGCGGCAATCATTATCTTTGCCGTGTTGGAACGAAAAGAGGCATGTCGGTTATTGTAGAAAAAGTAAGCAAACTTTATGGCGAGCAGCGCGCCCTCGACGCGGTAAGCCTGAGCATCAGCAAAGGGGAAATAGTGGGTCTGCTTGGTCCGAACGGAGCCGGCAAATCGACCCTCATGAAAATCCTGACCTGTTTTATACCGCCCACTATGGGAAAAGCCTCGGTGATGGGTCACGATGTTCAGGATGAGCCGCTTGCAGTTCAACGTGCTGTAGGCTACCTGCCCGAAACCAATCCCCTCTACACGGATATGTACATCCGCGAATACCTGTCGTTCGTTGCCGGATTGCACGGTTTAAAAGGTAAAAATGCCGAAAAACGCATCGAAGAGCTGATTGCATTAACAGGGCTTGAAGTTGAGATCCACAAGAAGATAGGCATGTTGTCGAAAGGCTACCGGCAACGCGTGGGCCTGGCGCAGGCCATGATGCACGAACCCGAGGTGCTCATTCTCGACGAGCCAACAGCCGGGCTTGACCCCAATCAATTGCTCGAAATCAGGCAGTTGATAAAAGATATCGGTAAAGAAAAAACCGTTATTCTGTCCACGCACATCATGCAGGAGGTTGAAGCCGTTTGCAATCGCGTTGTTATCATCAACAAAGGCCGCATAGTAGCCGACGATACCACCGAAAACATCACCCGTGGAGCCGGAACCGATATTGTAGAGGTCGAATTTGGCAAACCAGTTGACAAACAGTTGCTTACCCTCATCGATGGCCTCAAAAATGCAAGACGTGTAAAAGACAATATCTGGCAACTCGAAGCAAAACAAGGCGCAGATGTGCGTCCGGGCCTGATGCGCTGGGCGGCCGAACGTGGCATAACCATACTGTCGATGAAAAGCACGAGCCGGAGCATGGAGGAATCCTTCCATCAGCTTACCGGGCAAAATAAGCGCTGAGATATTTCAGGCATAAACATATTTGCCTTACTTTTGCCGCCAATTGCAATCCGCCCTTTGCGGAACGCAGTGTGGAAAGATTTGATTGATTGCAACCACGTAAAAAAATGCTAAAACAATAGTTTGGCCTTTCAATCACACCTTCCCGCATTTACTTGATTGTCTAACAGTTAAACACAATTGTTATGGGCTTTTTTTTCACATCCGAGTCGGTATCGGAAGGCCATCCGGATAAAGTTGCCGACCAGATTTCTGATGCCATACTCGACGAGATGCTCCGGTTTGATCCCGAATCAAAGGTGGCTGTCGAAACTATGGTCACAACAGGTTTGGTGGTTGTTGCCGGTGAGGTAAAAACTACGGGCTATGTTGACCTGCACCATGTGATTCGCAACACCATCAACGAAATAGGCTATACCAAGGACACCTACCGTTTTGATGGCAACTCCTGCGGCGTTATTTCGGCCATTCACGGGCAGTCGCCGGATATCAATCAGGGCGTTGAACGGCAGAAAGCCGAAGATCAGGGTGCGGGCGATCAGGGTATGATGTTTGGTTATGCCTGCCGCGAAATGGACAATTTTATGCCCCTGAGCACCGAACTTGCCCATTTGTTGCTGCAGGAGCTTGCAGCTATTCGCAAAGAAGGAAAACAGATGACCTATTTGGGGCCTGACGCCAAATCGCAGGTTACCATCGAATACGAAAACGGCTGGAAACCTATTCGCATCGATACCATCGTTGTTTCGACACAGCATGACCAGTTCATGACCGACGACGAAGCAATGCTTAGGGTTATTAATGAAGATGTAAAGAATATTTTACTTCCCAGAGCCAAGGCCAAACTTCCCGAAAAATATCGCAAGCTGATGGAAAGCGAACACCTTAAGCTTTTCGTAAACCCGACAGGAAAATTTGTGATCGGCGGACCTCACGGAGATTCAGGCCTCACCGGACGCAAAATTATCGTGGACACCTATGGCGGACGCGGCGCACATGGCGGAGGCGCTTTTTCGGGCAAAGACTCTTCAAAAGTGGACCGCTCCGCAGCCTATGCGGCAAGGCATATTGCCAAGAACATTGTTGCAGCGGGCCTAGCCGACGAAGTGCTTGTGCAGGTGGCCTATGCCATTGGTGTAGCCGATCCCGTGGGCTTTTATGTGAACACATTTGGCACTGCCAAAGTCAAGGACGCCAGTGGCAGCATATTGAGCGACAGCGAAATAGCTGCCAGAATCCAAAAGATTGAAAAATTCAACCTGAGGCCTTATCATATTGTAAAACGCTTCGGGCTGAAGCAGCCCATCTTCAAAAAAACGGCAGCCTATGGTCATTTTGGCCGTGATCCCTTTGTAGATGAAGTGGAAGTTTATTACGAAAACGGAGCCGATCGTGTCGACACAAACGGAAACGGTAAAAAACGCTACTTCAAAAAAGTGCAGTTTTTCGGTTGGGAGAAGACCGATGCCGTCGATGACATCAAGGTCGCTTTTGGTCTTTAGTTGTTAGCCGGCAACCTGAAATAAATGCGGTATTCAGCAAAACTGTTTACCGCATTTTTTATTTACTTTCGGACTGAAAATCAACTCCATGTATCACGATGAAATCAGGCAGCACTGCCTTTCGAAGCCCCACGTAACTGAAAGCCTGCCATTTGACGACCAAACCCTTGTTTTTAAAGTGGGCGATAAAATCTTTGCTGTGCTTAGTCTCGACGAGCCCACACTGGCCGTGAAGGCCAGTCCGGACGAAGTGTTGTTCCGATTGGAACATTACCCCGAGGCGCGGCCACCACGTTATTTCGATAAGCGACACTGGCATTTTGTGCACTTCGAAACCCAAACCAATGAAAACCTGTTACGTGAATGGATTGACAGGTCTTATAATCTTATCGTGGAAAGCCTGCCCAAAAAGATCAGGGCTTCGCTAAATCTATGATTCTTAAGCTAAGTGCTTATCAATCAGTTTCTCCAAAGCCTGTTTTGGCCTGACGCCCACCAGCTGTTCAACAGGCTTTCCATCCTTGAAAATCATTAAGGTAGGTATGCTCCGGATGCCATATTTTGTTGCCGTTGCCTGATTCTCGTCCACATTTAGCTTACCTACCTTTGCCTTGCCCTCGTATTTATTTGCAAGGTCGGCTACAATTGGCCCAACCACTTTGCATGGCCCGCACCAGGGCGCCCAAAAATCAACAAGGATCAAACCGGATTTCACTGTATTTGAAAAGTTTTTATCGTCCAGATGAATAACATTAGAGTCATCTACCTGATCCGATCCTTTCATCAATTCTTTAAACTGTTTGACACGTCTGTATATTAAAACAACCATCAGCAGAATAACAAGTCCCCAGAGCAGATAAGCATAGTTCATAAGCGATGTTTTGGGCGCAAAGCTACGGAAATGACAAATTCGGTTTCCATTAACTTAACTGGTATCCAATTGGTATTCTGCATCATAGATTAGCTCGATATTTTGATCAGTAAAATTTAATCTCTGTATTGAAGTGAAAATCAAAGTTTTATTTTTATCGGGCAGATTTCCTTTATAAATTTCCACCCTAAAGTTCTGTTGTGCGATGAAAATACTCGTTCTGGGAAACTACCCTCCAAGGCAATGCGGCATTGCCACCTTCACCCACAATCTGGTAGAGTCGATCAAAACGGCTGCATCTCATCACCGCCGAAAAATAGAAATTGGCGTTATAGCAATGAATGATAAGGATATGACTTATCCATACCCTTCAATCGTTGAAAAAACCATTCGCGATGATGACGCAGCTGCCTATGCCGATGCAGCCGATTACATAAACCAAAGCGGCGCCGATCTGCTTCTGCTTCAGCACGAATATGGCATTTTTGGCGGCGAAAGCGGGGTGATGTTGCTCAATCTGCTCAGACGACTTAAAATTCCTTTGGTCAGCACATTTCACACTGTGCTCGAAAAACCAAGTTTTCATCAACGTGAAGTACTCAGACGCATAGCCACTTATTCCGACTATGTGATTATTATGAACAGTCTGGCAATCGGTTTTCTGAAAGAAGTGTTTGGCGTGCCTGCCGAAAAAATTGTGCACATCCCTCACGGTGTGCCTGATTTCGAGGCCTGTTTCGAAAATCTTGGAACAAGACCCGACAGCTGGAAAAGCCGTAAGGTAATGCTGACTTTCGGTCTTATTGGCCGAAGCAAGGGCATCGAAACCGTCATCAGGGCTTTGCCTGCAATTGTTGAGAAGAATCCTGACATTCTGTATGTTGTACTTGGAAAAACGCATCCTCACGTTATTCGGCTGGCCGGTGAGGAGTACCGAAATATGCTTCAGGACCTCGTCGTAAAACTAAACCTGAGCAATCATGTGCTATTCGACAACAGATATGTTGATGAATTGGAGCTGATGTCGTTGCTTTATCATGCCGATTTGTATGTGACCCCCTACCTCAACCGCGCACAAATCACCAGCGGCACGTTAAGCTATGCCGTTAGCGGTGGCTGTGCCGTATTCAGCACGCCATACTGGCATGCGGAAGAACTGCTCCAGCAGGGTCTGGGCATTTTGTTCGACTTCCAGCGCAGTGATATGCTGGCACAAAAAGTGAATGCGCTGTTGGAAATGCCTGAAGATTTAGAAACGCTTCAAAAGAAAGCTTTTGAATACGGAACAACCATCACCTGGCCTAAATCAGGACTGCGTTACCTCGACACGCTACGCCTGGCTGTCAGCCAGCACAGGTCGGTTTTGTCCCCTGATATTCCAGCCGAATATGCCACTTCTCACCTGCGCCGGCTCACCACCAGCACAGGTCTGTTGCAGCACGCCAAGGGAATAATCCCATCCTTCGAACACGGCTACTGCCTCGACGACAATGCCAGAGCGGCACTTTGTTTGCTGATGGCTGAAGAAGCCGGCATTGAAAAACTGGATAACAACCTCCTATCTACTTATTTGGCTTTTGTAGCGCACATGCAGGAGGAGTCTGGAGCTTTTTCAAACTATTTCTCTTTCGACCGAAAAAAATACGATCAGGATTTTTCGGACGATGCCTACGGACGCGCTATGTGGCTCCTGGGATATCTTATCAGCCATGCTCCCTGCGATGCCTTGTTTCAAACTGCCCACGAAATGTTTCACCGCTCGCTTCCCCATGTCGGTAAGTTGAAATATGCCCGCGGCTATGCCAATGTCATCTTTGGATTGCTTGAGTATCACCGAAAATTCCCTGATCAGGAGCGCATCATTCATGCCATTAAAAATCTTGCCGATAGCCTGTGCCTGCGCTATCACCAGCACAAACGCGATTGGTGGCACTGGTTCGAAGATGCCCTCACTTATGACAACGGGCTGATTCCAGCCTCACTTTATGCATCCTATCAGCTGTTGCGCGACGAAAACTACCTCACGGTGGCCGAAACAACCCGAAAATTTCTCGAAAGCAAGTGTTTTGTAAACCCCTGGCTAAGCCTCATTGGTAACCACCGCTGGCTGCGCTTCGACAGCAATTACGAGCTCTTTGCCCAGCAGCCCATCGACGCCTTTGCCATGGTGGCCATGTATGAACAAGCCTTCGCAGCAACCAACAATACAGAACTTCTCGAAAAGATGGGTAGGGCTTATATCTGGTTCTATGGCGAGAACGATCTGAATATTAACGTTTTCGACCCAGAGACAAAAGGCTGCAACGATGGCATTGAGCCTCGCAACATCAACCGCAATCAGGGTGCAGAAAGCACGATAGCATACCTGTTGGCTACCGTCATGGTGAGACGCAATGGTTTGTTTACTGCCGGTTGAGTAATCGTTGCAAACGCAGCAGCAAAAGGTTGCGGTCGATGGGTTTGCGAATGTAGTCGGCGGCACCAAGGCTAAGCCCTCTGGCTTCGTCTTCCGGACTGGTATGTCCGGAGAGAAATATCACTGGAACATCAATATGGTTGGCCTTTATAAACTCGAGCATCTGATACCCGTCGAGATTGGGCATGGCGATATCCGAGAGCACCACATCGAACTTTCCTTTGCTGATCTGCATCAGTGCAATGATGCCGTCGGGTGCTATTTCAACATCATAGCCGTCGCCCTTCAGAATACCGGCGATGACTTTCTGGTTAATCACCTCGTCTTCAACCACCAGCACCCTTGCCTTGGCTTTTTCGGCGGCTTTTCGGCCTCTTTGCAAATCGGATGGCACTAAGGCCGTTAGCAGTTCCTTCAGCGGAACAGTGCAATAGGTGGAAGCCGTATCGCTCATGGCATAGGGAATAACAAGCTCGTCGTTGTTGATGATACTGCCGCACGAATACACCACATTGGGCACATAGCCTTCGCGCTCCTCTTCGTTGGGCGAAATGAGCGGCTCGGAAAGGCAACCAATAACTTTGGTGGGATCGTCAAGATCGAGCAGCATGGCGCTGATTACATATTTTCTCATGGTACCAACCCCGTGTGTGATTACCAGCCAGCCATACTCTGTTTCGATTGGTGAACCGCAATTGCCCACCTGAATAAACTCCCAGGGGAACATCGGCCCCTGCAGCTTTATGGCCTCGCCCCAGCGGTTGATGTCGTCGGAAAACATGATGTAGTTATTCACCCCATCAATGCGCGCCAGCATCACATATTTTCCGTTCACCTTTCTGGGAAACAGGGCCATACCTTTGTTTTGCGCATTCTCACCATGAATGGGCATCACCTTGAAGTTGTAGAAGTCGCGCGTTTCGATCAGTTTTGGCATGATGCTGAAACCATTGTAGGCTGTGTAAGTGGCGTAATATCGCACGCGTCCGTCGTTGTCCGTAAACTTTACAAAGCGCGCATCTTCAATACCATTACTTTCAGCAGCTGCAATAGGAAATATTACGCGGTCGGAAATGCCGGTATCGAGTGAGAATGAAATCTCATAGTGCGAATCGCCTAACCAACTGATCGTTTGAAGGATTTTTATCTGCGCATCGCTGGGTCGAAGTTCACGTTTAGTTTCGTCAATGGCCCTGTAAAGCTCGTTGTAATCAAACTCATCGCGCAGCTTATTCATCACATGCTTCACTGTTTCGTCGTCGGCGTGCATCTCGGAGAGTTTCGACATGAACTCGCTTTTGTGGTAGATGAAGTTTTTCACGGTTTCGGCTTCATCAATCAACCTCCCGGTGGGGATAAGCTCAAGGTTGTTGTCCTTATCGAGTACACCACCCCTGAACACCACCGAGCTGATGTGTCCTTCACCCGTGGCGCGAAAACTTATGATTACGCGCTTCTGCCCTTCCATAAGGCCGGTCTGATCGGGGTCTTCAACCATCGAAGGATTGAAAAAGGCAGCCGACTCGATGCTGTATTCCGAAGTGAAATAGGCCCCTATGAGCAGCTGCTTGGACTGGCTGAGCGAATCGAGGTCGCCTGCCCTGCCATTCATGATTTCTCGGACGCGTTCAAAATGTCTGCGGTAGATTTTCGAGATATTTCGATGTCGGGCAGAGAAATCGCGCAGCGATTGATTGAGGGTAAGCCGTGCGGCTTCCTCGGGCATATCCCTCACTTTTCCGATGATGCTCTGCACCCTGGTTTCGGGACCGGGAAAGAAAAACCTGACAATGACCCTGCGCGGATCGCTGTAAAATCGGATGGGCTTGCGGTTGACCGTTGTGCTCATGGTTTGTCGTTCTTTTTGTAATATTGGGTAAAGTTATGAGTGCTAAGCCCAAGTTCCAAACTAACCCAAAAAAAACGGCCTGTTTTTTTCAGGCCGTATATTTTATTCTAAAAAAATAGAATCATCAGGGATTTTTTTCGAAACCATTGGCGGTGAGCATATAACTGCGTCCTGCAAACTCTCGCGAGCGCCAGAAGCTCCTCGGATTGTTGTCGAAGTAATCGGCCAGAGCAGGATCGAAAGTCACCAGAGAGCTATCAGGCAGGTTTATCCTGACATTTATCCGCTGTGCACGAAGACCTTCGGAAGCATCGAACCTCAGCCAAACGGGCAGGAACAGGGTGTCGTTGCGATACTCCACCGGGTATTCAATTCCCCTGCTGCGCTCGCGGGCAATGTCCTCCTCCTCGCCTTTGGCGATAGCTTCAACCTTCATCGATGGCATCTCGCCTGCCGGAGCTTTCTCAATATACAAGTGGGGCATAATAAGGAAATTTGTCCAACCGTTCTTCTTCTCAAGCATAAAGCGCTGATTATCAAACACCAGCACAGGATCGCCTTTTCCACTGTTCGTATCCCGGGCAATAATCACCAGTTTTCCTTTGTTCACTATCTCGTTGTTTACAAGCTCAGTCTTGCCGGTTTCGCGGAAATCGGAACCAAGTTTATAGCCCGAAAATCCCAGTCCAATGATTGAAAGCACCCACAAAACACCGGCAATATTTCCCAGTCCGGGCAGCTGAAACGAATTGCCAATTATCAGTCTTAGGGATACGTAAAGAAGCATAATAACCGGGATGAGCAGAAAAGCACCAAGCGAGATGACTGCAAGCTGAGCGAGTCCCGGATCGGTAAACACCAGGCTCAAGGCATCGGACAAAGCGAAAGGAATCTCGAAATCCTCAAAAAAGGTGAAACCCTCCCAGCCTGAAACGAAAGCCGAAAAAACAACGAGAAGGGCAAATCCAATGATAAAAAACAGGATACCAACAATGATAGAGACAATGCGTGCAAATACCTTGACAAGGCTACCAAGCGCCGGACCGGCCTGCCGGCCGGCATTGCGAAGCCCCTGACCTGCCTCTGCGCCCATTTCGCTCATTTTACGGCCTAATCTGTCCACCTCTTCCTGTATTGTACGTTCAATGTTTTCCACATTCACCGGCTGACCTTTCATGCGCAGTTTATCGGAAGTGGTTCGCGCAACCGGTGCAACAACCCATAAAACAATGTATGCGATAGCACCTATACCAGAAGCGAAAGTCAGGATAACAAATAAAAGCCTGAAAATTAGCGGATCGACATTGAAGAAATGCCCGAGCCCGGCGGCAACACCTGCTACCTTTTTATTATCCGGGTCGCGGAATAACTGGCGGTGAGGTCTTCCATCGGCGGTTTTCCGTTTCTCGCCTCCGTCATCAAACACCTTGTGACTTGGAGCAGCAGGAATGAACGCCCAAAGCAAAATATAGACCAGCGAACCGACTCCTTTGAGAAACAGAAGCGCCACAAAAATGATTCGAAACACAATAGGATCGACGCGGAAATAGTGGCCCAGTCCAGCAGCTACGCCGCCAACCTTGGCACGGGCTAAATCCCTGTAAAGTCTGCGGGTCGTAGCTTTCGGCTCTTCAGCTTTTTCTTCCTGAGCCTCGGCGGGTTCCTCTTCCATCTGCCAGGGCTGGCCCAGTACTCCGATAACCCAATCCACGTCCTGAATGCCGATCACTTCTTTTTGGTCATTAAGCCTCGATTGGAGCAACTCGGCTATCCTGCTTTCAATGTCCGACACGATTTCGCCTTCTCCCTCTCGTCCGGCAAAATGAGAACGCAGGTCGCGCAGGTAAAGACTTAGGCGGCTGAATGCTTCCTCGTCGAGGACAAACATAAGTCCGCTGATGTTAACACTTACTGTTTTATTCATGGCTATTTGGATTTGATTCGTTTGCACTATTCTTTAATACCGATTCTACCGATTCCGAAAGCATTTGCCAGCCTGCACGCAGCTCTTCCAGCGAGGCCACACCGGCTTCCGTGATCTGATAATATTTTCGTGGAGGGCCTGACCGGCTCTCCTCCCAACGGTAGGTGAGCAAGTCTTCGTTTTTTAGTCGAGTCAGCAAAGGATACAAGGTACCCTCCACCACCAACAGCCTTGCCTGCTTCAGCTCGTCGAGAATGTCGGAGGCGTAAGCCTCTCCCATTCGCCGGATGATGGCCAGGATGCACATCTCGAGCACCCCGCGACGCATTTGTGATAAGTTGCTTTCTGTATTCATGCGGCAAATTTATAATTTTTTCAGTACTTTGCAATACATAGTACATATTTATTTATATTATTTTTGTTTTCACAGTACATTGACAGACAATGAACCTAAAGGTTGCAATCTGTTACTATTTTTGGTAAAAAAAATCAATGAGAAAGATTACGCTTATGTTCATAGCTGCATTGATCGCGCTGCAGCTTGCCGGGCAGGACAGAAAGGTTTTAATACTGATAGATATACAGGAGTTTTACTTCCCAGGGGGTGCGCAACCCCTGCATGAACCTGAGGAAGCGGCCAAACATGCCGCCCAGGCGCTTACGCTGTTCAGGGAACTTGGCTGGCCGGTGGTACATGTACAACATGAATTTGGGCCGGGAGGCGCAATTCACAACTTGGTTGCTCCGCTTGAGGGTGAAGTGGTTATTACTAAAAAAGAGGTGAACGCTTTTTCGGGAACCGACCTTTTGGAAGTTTTACATGAATTAAAGCCTGCTGAGCTTGTTTTTGCGGGCATGCAAACCCATATGTGTCTCGAAGCCGCAGTCAGGGCAGCCAAGGATTACGGATTTCGGTGCACTGTTCTTGCCGATGCCTGTGCAACAAGGAATCTGAAGTACGATGGTATTGAGGTACCGGCAGCCCAGGTTCATGCATCCACACTGGCCACGCTCAACCGCACCTATGCCAGGGTGATGAAAACAGCAGGGTGGGTTGAGGAAACAACAAAAAAATAAGCGCCCTGAAGCGCTCATCTTTATTAACGATCTTTCGAATAATATTTCATAGCCTCGGGAAGCCACTTCTGAATTTGAGCGATGCGTGTTTCATCGGAAGGGTGTGTGCTCAGGAATTCGGGTGGTGCCTGCCCACCTTTCATGGCAGCCATACGCTGCCAGAAGGCCACAGCCTCGTTGGGATCGTACCCGGCCATGGCCATAAAAATGAGGCCGAGTCTGTCGGCTTCGCTCTCATGAAGTCGGCTATAGGGCAGCAAAACTCCCAATTGTGAGCCCAGGCCGAACGCCGTCATCCACAATGCCTGCGTTTGCTCGGGTTTGTCCTGCATGGCTACTGCAAGCGCCATACCGCCCATCTGCGTCATCATTTGCTGGCTCATGCGCTCGTTGCCGTGTTCGGCTATAGCATGTGCCACCTCGTGTCCCATCACCACAGCCATCCCCGTTTCGTTTTGGGTTATGGGCAAAATACCGGTGTAAAACACCACCTTGCCGCCGGGCATGCACCATGCATTGGCTTCAGGGCTATCAACAAGGTTGAATTCCCAGGCATAGCCCTGCAGCTGCTTCGACATTCCCTTTTCGGCAAAATACTGTTCCACAGCCTTTTGTATCTTACCCCCAACCCTCTTTACCATAGCTGTTGCATTGGCATCGGTTGACATCTTGTTTTCGCTTAAGAATTGGGAATATTGCTGAAAGCTCATGGCCATCATCTGCTGGCCGGGAATCAGATTGATTTGTCTGCGTCCGGTAATGGGCACTTTGCTGCAGGAATAAACAAGCATGGCCATAACGGCAATTGCAGAAAATAAAAACTTAAGGTTTGCTGCTTTCATGGCTTCTTCGTTGATGGATTAGCGTTATGTTTTTCGGCTGTTATGAAACAAAAATAGCAACATATCACCGATTGGAAAGCGTTTTACGGCATTTTATGATTAATATTGCTTAGCGAATCAAAACCTCATGGAATATCGGATAAATGTTCCGAAGATGGCTCGGGAGAAAAAATTTTGCGCCGGTTTTATTCTTATTGGATTGGTGGCGTTGGTGATAGTTTTAGCTGCGCTATCCTCATGCAATAAAAAGAGTAAACCGGCTATGATGGATGCCACCGAGGCCGAAATTTTCAACGATCTCATCAAAACGGGCGACTCGTTGATGCATACCGATCCACAAGGGGTTATCAGGGTTGGTAAGCGAATGGTAAATAAAGCTGAAACCATTGGCGATTGGAATAAAATCGGGAAAGCTCTCCATCTCATTGCTGCAGCTTATTTTGCCCTTGAAAAGCCAGATTCATCGCTTCATTATCTTTATCAGGCCAATACGCTGAAAAAGGAGATCAGTGACCAGTTTTTGTGGACGCAAATAATCATCGAATTTGGCAAGACTTATCGTTTGCTCAACAATTCAGACAGCACAGTATTCTACTTCGAGCTTGCTGCGAAACTGGCTAACCAGCTCGAAGATTCCAAGCTCAAAATGTCGGCTGCCAACAACCTTGCCAATGTGCTTAGCGATGTTGGCAACAAAGGAGAAGCCTATAATCAGTATCTCGAGTCGCTCCGGTATGCCGAGGAACTCAACGACAACAGAAACAAAGCTGTGGTACTCAATAACCTTGCCCTTATTGATGCCGAAATGAAAAAATTTGAACTGGCCGAACAACGATACAGGGAGGCCATCAGCATTAATAAGGCTAATAACCGGTATTTTGATTTGGCCATGAATTATGGTAATCTGGCCATTGTGTTTGAAAATACAAATCAGGACGACAGTGCCATAGTCTATAACAACAAAACGATTGCACTGGCAAGGGAAAAAGGATTCATCCGCGATTTGGCAAGAGCACTTGTCAATGGTTCAATGTCGTACGGGAAAAAAGGCAATTTCCAAAAAGCCAGGGAATATCTTCTGGAGGCCGACGATTTATGCCGTAAACACGGCATTGTATTCGGGCTTTTTTTCACAAATACAGGACTATACAAGATCGAAAGGGAACTGGCCAACTATCCTGCTGCTATCGAATATCTGAATCGGGCAAATGAAGTCGTCAATCAGTTGGACGACAAATCCATGAAATCAGAGCTACTCCAAATGTATGCCGAATCGTATTATGCATCAGCACAATACAAAAAAGCATATGACTATCTGATTGCGCATCAGAAGCTTTCGGATAGCCTTCGTCAAATTGCAAACACCAACCTGGTGGCTGAACTTCAGACACGATATGAGACTGAGAAAAAAGAGCTGGAAAACAAACAGTTGCGCATCGAAAACCAATCGCAGCTGCAAAGGGTAAGGCTGTTAAACATTACAAGTATTACTATTGGAGTAGCTTTTATTGTAACGCTATTGCTCATTTTTCTTCAATTGCGCAACCGTCGGCAACTTAAAAAATATAACACACAGCTCAGCAGACTCAACAGTGAGATCAACCTAAAGAACATGGAGCTTCTCATTGCCAATCAAACCAAAGACAAGCTTTTCTCTGTCATAGCGCACGACCTCAAATCGCCATTCAATGCCTTGATGGGCTTACTCGAGCTATTGATAAAGGATGGTCACGATTTAAGTGAGGAAGAAAAGAAAGACTTGCTGAACAAGCTGTACAATCAGACGAATTACACATACGGAACGCTTGAGAACCTGCTACAATGGGCAATGAGTAAGCGCAACCTAATTACCGCCAACAAACAGGAAATGCTACTGTTGGACGCAGTGAGCGTAGAGCTGGAGTTCTTATCAGGTCGTTCGGGCGAAAAAGGCATCATACTGGAAAACAAGGTAAACCCGGAAATAAAAATTTACAGCGACCCCCAGCTGGTAAGCAACATTGTGAGGAACCTCGTAAACAATTCCATTAAATTTAGCAATTCCGGTAAAAAGGTAACGATTGAAGACTGCGTTATTGATGGGAAAATTGCTCTTTTGATCCGCGACGAAGGCGTCGGCATGAGCAATGAGAAAATAGTGCAGCTGTTTAACGAAGAATTTACTGAGTCGGAGAAAGGCACACGAAACGAAAAAGGAACGGGACTTGGTTTTCAGATGGTTCGCGAGTTTGCCAGAATTATCGATGCAAAGCTACGCGTCGAGAGCAATAAGGGCCAAGGCACAATTGTATGGGTTATCTTTCCTGATCAGGCGTCATAGGCATCTCCATCAATAGAATTTTTACGACTAATTCTCAGTAGATCAGGGAAGAAAAAGACAGCTGTCGCCATAGCTTAAAAACCGGAAGTTGTTTTGCAGGGCAAAATGATAAGCATCGCGCCACTTTTCGCCAACAAAAGCCGAAACGAGCAATAACAAGGTGCTTTTTGGCTGATGGAAATTGGTAATCAGACCGTTAACAATCCTGAAATTGTAGCCGGGGGCAATCATCAGAGCGGTTTGCGCCGAAATAGAATCCATACCGTTAGTTTCCAGATAATGGAGTATTGCCCTCATCGACTCTTCGGTAGATAAAATATGCTGCCTCTCCGCGTAAGGTTCCCATTGTCCGACGAACAACGATCTGTCCGTCGAAGATTCCGGCAGCTGCAGGCCAAGCCAGTAAAGGCTTTCGAGCGTTCGCATACTTGTTGTTCCGACAGCTATTACCGGTCCTTTGTGCTGCAGAAGTTCTTTGATCAGTGACTTGTGCACAACGATTCGCTCCGCATGCATCTGATGGTCGCCAATGGTAGCTGACGAAACAGGCTTAAAAGTGCCTGCACCCACATGGAGCGTAACTTCGGCAAATCGATGGTTTTTGGATAAATTGCCGATCAGTTCCGACGTAAAGTGCAGCCCTGCCGTGGGCGCAGCCACAGAGCCCTCTGCCACAGCGAAAACGGTCTGATAGCGCTCATAATCAAGCCCTTCGGCCTTTCGGTTTAGATAGGGCGGCAAGGGCAGCTCGCCGGCCAGTTCCAAAATATGTCCAAAACCTACCGAGGGCTCGTCCCAGCTAAAGCGGATAACCGAGTGGTCATCATGACGCTCAATGCGTTCAGCATTAAGCCTGAACAATCTTCCCGGCACATTCAGCTCAAGGCTCAGCAATCCCGATTTCCAACGCTTTGAATTGCCTACCAGGCACTTCCATTCCACAGGCGATGGGGTTGCAAACACTTTTTCAAAGTCGCCTTTATTTCTGGCCGGTTCGAGGCAAAATATCTCGATTTGCGCGCCTCCGGGCTTTGCAAAATGCAAGCGGGCATTGACCACACGTGTTTTGTTCGTGATGAGCAAGGATTTTCCGGGCAGATGATCTCCTATGTTTCGAAAAACATCCTGTTGCAAAGCCTCGCCTTTCATCACGAGCAATTTTGAAGCATCGCGCTGCTCGAGCGGGTAGTGAGCAATACGATAATCGGGAAGCGGATAGTCGTAATGCTCTATGGGAATTGCCTTAATTGTCATATCCGGCTTACAATCCTATTTTTCCGATTTGAACAACACGGGCTTATAGGTGAGCATGAGCCAGCCAAACCATGGAACAGCCAATTTTTCGGGTTCGACCCTTTTAACATATGCGAAATTGTCGTTAGCCATATACCAGGCAAATCCGGCATTGAGGCTGAGATTGTTACGAATATTGTAATTCCAGACCAGATCAATCTCGCTGCCTAAACTGCCCTCAAGCACCTGGTTGCTGTTTAATGGATTGATCACCGGCCGGTGAAGCCAAAAGAAATGCCACTCGGCAGTAACCGTGCCATACTTTTTGGTTTGCCGCGAAAGGGAAGGATACAGGTTAACCCATCCTCCGCCTGCAGTGCTCGAAGGCAAAACATATTGATTGAGGCGTCCGTGACGCAGATAGCGCACACCGTAAAGCAGATCGAATGAGTGTTCCTTGTTCAGATAATCGGGGTTCGTATTTGTTCCATCATTGCCGCTAATCAGGTCAATTCCGATGCCCGGACGAAGACGTGCAAGCTTCCACCCTGCTTCGGCGGTGGCAAAATAGCTGTGCATATCCTTGCCTTTCTGGCTTTTTCCCCGCTGAATGTAATAGTTGGCTTTAAAATCGGAGAATCGTTTTTGCATGCTGAAGTGTCCGCCAAGCGTTGCCATCATATAAATGGTATTCGATTGCCTTTCTTTCTGGTAACCGCTAAAGATGGCCAGCCCGCTCAGATAGGCGTTCTTTCCCAGGTTGCGCTTGAGATAAAGGAAGTTGAGCGTTCGTATTCTGTTTTCGATCGGATCGGCCAGAAAGAAGTTGTTGCCAAAACCCGATCCTTGTTTTGAGGCATCGTTGTTATAAGACAATGCAAGGTTGATTTGCCATTTATTTTTTGAACGGCTGAAAAGCAGGGCGTCGTAAGCCTGTCCGTATTGCGGCCAGTTGCGTGCCGAGAGCAAACGCTGATCATCGTATGCAAATTCCTGTCGGCCAACCTTAAGGTAATCATTTTGTCCGAGCTTAAATCCCAACCAAGCCTGATGGATTCCAAGGCTTGAGGTATTGAGCTGCGTCGATGTTCTGCTGGCAAGGTTTTCGTCGCCCCAAACGCGTATGTCCTGCAGTCCGAAAAAGAAGTCAGCAAATTCGCCATTGTGCGATACGTTTATCCTCGATCGCTGGGTTACGTAAGCTGTTGGCACATCGGTTATGAGCGGCACTTGTCCGAAACCGTGATTCAGTTCGAACCGTGGCCTGATTTCGGCACTTATTTCAAGCTGAGCAATTGCCTCGGCAGATGCCAGCAGCAGGCATGCAATTATGATTGTGGAGTTTTTTGCTTTCATGCCCCAAAGTTCGTAAAAAAGGGAAATAGCGGCATTTCCTTGCCTCAACGGGCATTGCAGTCTATCTTTGCATGCTAAGTAATTAAAATATGGCAATTACCAGGCATATTCCCAATCTGCTCACCCTTTTCAATCTGCTTTGCGGAACGCTTGCAATCCTCAGTTTTGCACAGGGAAAAATCGAAATTGCAGGGATTTTTGTTTTCGTTGCAGCGGCATTTGATTTTCTGGATGGTTTTGCCGCGCGTTTGCTTAAAGCCTATTCATCCATTGGTGCCGATCTTGACTCCCTGGCCGACGTTGTTTCTTTCGGCGTGGCACCGGGCATGATTCTTTATCATCTGATCAGCATCAGCCACGGCCGACCGGTTGCTCACCTTGGAAGCTTTGATCTTGTGCCGCTTACAGCTCTCCTTATTCCGGCATTTGCAGCACTTAGACTCGCCAAATTCAATAACGACCCGCTTCAGACCGATTATTTCCGAGGTTTGCCAAGTCCGGCTTCCGGTTTATTCATTGCATCGCTTCCACTGATAAGGCAGCAACTCTACGAAGGCCAGAGCCTTACCTATATGGTTTTCACCAATGCTTATTTTCTGATGGGAACAGCCGTTTTGCTTAGCCTGCTGATGGTGAGCAACCTACCGCTTTTCGGGTTGAAATTCAAAAACTTTGCTTTGCGCGGCAACGAAATTCGTTATCTATTTCTGGCTATTGCTGCAGTTCTGGCTTTATTCCTTCATTTCCTTGCCATTCCTTTTATCATCGCCATCTATCTCCTGCTCTCCCTCTTTGTTTATCTGGCCGAGATTCAGGGCTGATTCAGGCATTCCGCTTTCGCGGCGCCTCAATTCAAAATTTTGACCCAAATAAACTTTGCGCACCTGCTCGTCGGCTGCCAACTCTTCCGACGTTCCGGATTTCAGGATGGCACCCTCGAAAAGCAAATAGGACCTGTCGGTGATTGACAAAGTTTCGTGCACATTGTGGTCGGTAATGAGGATACCGATGTTTTTCTCTTTCAACCGCCAGACAATGTTTTGTATGTCTTCAACCGCGATAGGGTCAACTCCGGCAAAAGGTTCGTCGAGCAAGATAAAGCTTGGGCTAACGGCCAAAGCGCGGGCTATTTCGGTGCGCCGGCGTTCGCCACCCGACAGCTGAATGCCTTTGTTTTTTCTAATAGTCTGAAGGCCAAACTCGTCGAGCAATTGCTCCAATCGCTGGTATCGCTGGTCGCGACTCATACCCGGTTTGAATTCCATTACTGACAGAAGGTTGTCCTCAACACTCATGTCGCGAAAAACACTTGCCTCCTGAGCCAAATAGCCAATGCCAAGCTGCGCCCTGCGATACATCGGTTCAGTAGTGATCTCGGTTTCATCGAGAAAAACCTTTCCCGACAATGGCTTTATCAGTCCCACAATCATATAGAATGTGGTCGTTTTTCCAGCACCATTTGGCCCCAGCAAACCTACAATTTCGCCCTGTTTGACATACACTGAAACGTCCTTTACAACGGTGCGTTGCTTATACTTTTTAAACAGGTGCTCGGTGCGAAGTATCATCATGAATCATCAGGTATATGCTGTTTGGCTATCCAACTAACAGCGTTAACGGTTTTCCCGGAGGGATTCCCAAAATTCCAGCGCTCTGCGGGTATGTGGAATTACGATGGTGCCTCCGACAAGGTTGGCTACGCCGAATATCTCCATAATTTCTTCGGTTGTGAGGCCAAGTTCGAAGCATTTCTGCAAATGATAGGCAATGCAATCGTCGCAGCGCAGCACCATCGAGGCCACAAGACCGAGCATTTCTTTGGTGCGGGCATCCAAAGCTCCGTCCTCATAGGTGAGTGTGTCGAGACTATAGATGCGCTTCATGATTTTATTGTTGGGAGCCGCCATAAGGCGCTCATTCATCATGGCCCTGTAAGCATTAAACTGCTCAACCTTATTCATATCGTTTGCTGATTCGTTAAGTTTATACAACGCCTTCCTTCAGGATATCGTGCAAATGAATAACCCCTTTATAGGTATCGTTTTCCACGACGGGTAACTGAGTGATATTGTACTGGCGCATCAAAGCCAGCGCATTGGCAAGGTGTTCGCCCGGGCCAATGCTTTTAGGATTACGTGTCATGATATCGCGTGCCCTGAGGTGATCAAAACTTTCATTATTCATCAACATGCGCCGGAGGTCGCCGTCAGTAATAATTCCTTCCAGTCGGCCATTGCCGATTACGGCTGTGGCTCCGAGACGTTTAGCCGAAATTTCAACAATTACTTTTCTGAGGTCGTCGTCGAGGTTTACCTCAGGCACCTCGTTCCGAATATAAACATCTTCCACCCTCATATAGAGCTTTTTGCCCAATGCTCCTCCCGGATGAATGCGGGCAAAATCCTCAGGACTAAAGCCTCTGCAATGCAACAGTGCTATAGCCAGCGCATCGCCCATAACCATCTGGGCTGTGGTGCTTGAGGTGGGTGCAAGGTTGTTTGGACAAGCTTCATGTTCCACGGCAGTCATCAATACATAATTGGCCTGAAGGGCAAGATACGACTCCGGGTTTCCTACCATGGCCACCAATATGTTGGGCCTTGCCTTAAGCAGCGGCACAAGCACCTTGATTTCAGGCGTTTCGCCGCTTTTTGAGATGAGCAGCACCACATCCTCGTCGCGCACTACGCCAAGGTCGCCGTGAATGGCGTCGGCTGCATGCAAAAACACAGCATTGGTGCCGGTACTGTTTAAGGTGGCTACTATCTTCTGAGCCACAATGGCACTTTTGCCAATACCGCTTACGATGACTTTTCCTGAGGAACGAAAAATGCAATCAACCACCAGACCGAAATGGGGCGTAAGCTGCGGAATCAGCCCATCCAACGCATCCCTTTCCTGACGGATAACATCGCTTGCCAGCGCCAAAAGCGCTTCCTGCGATAGGTTGGAAATTTCTCTTGATTCGGACTCCATAAGGGGATAATTGAGGCAAAGTTAGAAAATTCGGATCTAAGCGCTGCATGGACATCTTTGAGACGACAGAATCAAAAAAAAGTCAGAGTATTATATATGGAGAAAAGAAAGTAATTTTGCCGCCCCTTAACTGGCAGTAATCATTGTTGCTGCCCGTGGGCTGAGGGGGGGATCAGATATCCGTTTAGGTAAAACCATACGGATGCCGGTATTCAAGCCGACGTCGAATCTTGGTTTTTTTTGAATTTTTTTTGCATCCAAAAAAAATCATTATTGCGTATATTTGTATAAAGGGCTGGAGATGATAGCCGATTCCGACCGTCCCCCTGGCCAAAGGCAAAAGATTAATAGAACACAAGATTATTATACATGGTGAGGAAGGATGAATACGGACTTCACGAACTTCTGAAGAAGATATTCGGATTCGACCATTTCAAGGGCAATCAGGAAGCTATTATTAAAAGCGTTCTCGAAGGCAACCATACCTTTGTGGTTATGCCGACCGGCGGAGGCAAATCGCTTTGCTATCAGTTGCCGGCGCTCATGAGCGAAGGCACAGCAATCGTTGTTTCACCGCTTATTGCCCTGATGAAAAATCAGGTGGATACTATCCGCAATTTTGGCACTGAGTATGGCATTGCGCATGTGATGAACTCATCGCTTTCAAGAACCGAACTCAATCAGGTTCGCGAAGATCTGATAGCAAAGAAAACCAAGCTTTTGTATGTAGCGCCCGAATCGCTCACCAAGGATGAAACTGTTGATTTCCTCAAATCGCTTACCATCTCGTTTATAGCCATCGACGAGGCCCACTGTATCTCGGAATGGGGTCACGATTTCAGGCCCGAATACCGCAGGTTAAGGCCCATCATCAACGCCATCAATCCGAAGCTGCCCGTGATAGCCCTAACGGCAACGGCCACCGTAAAAGTTCAGCAGGACATCCTTAAAAATCTGGAAATCACCAACGCCAAAATATTCAAATCGTCGTTCGACAGGCCAAACCTTTATTATGAGGTGAAGCCAAAGACGGACGATGTAATGAAGGATATTATCAGGTATATCAAAAACAATCCTGGAAAATCGGGTATTGTTTATTGCCTGAGCCGCAAAAAAGTTGAGGAGATAGCCGAAACGCTTGAAGTAAACGGCATCAGGGCATTGCCCTACCATGCCGGACTCGACAGCGGAACACGCACCGCAAACCAGGATAAGTTTTTGATGGAAGAAGCGGAGGTAATTGTGGCTACCATTGCCTTCGGCATGGGTATCGATAAGCCGGATATCCGATTTGTGATACATCACGATATGCCAAAAAGCCTCGAAGGTTATTATCAGGAAACTGGAAGAGCAGGTCGCGACGATGGCGAAGGCAACTGTCTGGCTTTCTTCAGCGAAAATGACATTACTAAACTCGACAAGTTTAATAAAGATAAGTCGGTAGCCGAGCAGGAAATAGCCCGCGAACTCCTCAACGAAGTTGTCAACTATGCCGAATCGACAGTTTGCCGGCATAAGCTGCTGCTGCACTATTTTGGCGAGACCTATGAGCAGGATAACTGCGGGGCATGCGACAACTGCCTCAACCCCAAGGAAAAAGTTGACGGCCAGGAAGACGTAAAATTAGTTATTGAAGCGGTGCTTAGCTTGAAGCAACAATTCAAGGCCAAGCAGATTGTTGAACTCATTACCGGGAAAAAGTCGGGCGATATCAAAAGCCTTAAGCTCGACAACAACGAGTTTTTCGGTGCTGGCGAAGAAGAAGACGAGCGTTATTGGAATGCCGTTATCCGTCAGGCACTTATTCATAAGTTGCTGAGCAAGGAAATTGAAAATTATGGCATTCTAAAGGTGACTAAAGAAGGCAAAGACTACCTGAAAAAGCCCTTCACCATCATGCTGGCCAAAGACCATAAATACGACGGCCAGGAAGACGACGAGCTTGAAGCTGCCAAAGCCGGCGGCCCAAAGGGCAGCGGCACCGATACCACCTTGTTTTCGATGCTGAAGGACTTGCGCAAAGCCATTTCGAAGAAGGAAAATCTGCCTCCTTTCGTTATATTCCAGGACCCCTCGCTCGAGGATATGGCCATACAGTATCCTATTACTATTGATGAACTTACACAAATTGTCGGCGTTGGAACGGGAAAAGCCACCAAATACGGCGAACCTTTCATTAAGCTCATCAGGCAATATGTGGAAGAAAACGAGATTATCCGGCCTAATGACATGGTGGTTAAGTCGGTGCCCAGCAAAGCAGGTCTTAAAGTGGAAATCATCAAGGCCATCGACCGCAAAATGCAGCTTGAAGACATCGCTTATGCAAAGAACCTGACTTTCGACGAACTGCTCACCGAAATGGAAAGCATCGTTTCAAGCGGTTCGCGCATCGATATCCGATACTATATCGACGAATTTGTGGATGAATACCATCAGGAAGAAATTATTGACTACTTCCGCGAAGCGGAAACCGATTCGGTGGAAGTAGCCCTCCGTACCCTGGGCGATTCGGAATATACCGAAGAGGAAATCAGACTGATGCGTATTAAATTCATTTCGGAGGTAGGTAATTAATCACTCCTTCCATCGCATGCCCGAACCAAACGCCCTGACCAGAATCGGACTTTTAGTTGTTTTTGCGGCAATACTAATTACTGCCTGCGGGACGCCGAAAGCACGGCAAGCGAAGCCGAAAGTGCTCATCAGCCAAAACACACTAACCCAGGTGCTCACCGATGTTCACCTTGTAGAGGCTGCGATGAATATGCGTCGAAATAATGGTCAGGAATTTGAGAGCCAAAAGAATGCGATTTTCGACTCGGTTTTCGTGCACTACTCGATCACACCCCAGATTCTGGAAGATAATCTGCTATACTACAATCAGCAGCCCCAAATCATGGAAAAGGTTTATCAGGACGTCATCGATAGCCTGATGAGCCTGCAGAAAAACCTGCGTCTCGACGACGGAATGCCCCGCTAACGGGTGAAAAGGGCAAAGCGGTTTTCGGCACTGCCGCTCACTACAAGGTTATAAGTAAACTCCAGCCTTGAGGAATTCTTGTAAATTCCTGTTCCCGACACCTGCCATCCATTGCCGATTACCGAACTGGTGAGCGTAAGTGTATTGCCTACCACAAGGGCCGTAGCCGTTCCGCCTGAGGCGGCAAAATTCTGAATGCGCACTTCGGTGGAGTTCGACGGGTTGCGCGAGATGCTTACGGTGTAGTTCACCTTGAGCTCATTGTCGCGAACGCTCCAGCTCCCAAGGTATTTCTCTATGGGATCGGTATCAGGACCGATTTCCTCGTCGAGATTGCAGGATGGGAGCATTAAAGACAAAAAAAGCGCAGTAACCCAAAAAATCACTGCGCTGAATTTTTTTATCGTTTTCATACTCAATTGTTTACCACGAATATCTTTTTCAGAATCCTTTCCTTTTCAGTGGTAAAAGCTACAAAAAAGATGCCGTTTGGCAAGGCTGACGAAGAAATATTTAAGCTGTGATTTCCCGCCTCAAGACGTTTCGTTGGAAGCAACTGATCGATCTTTCTGCCACTAATGTCCAGCAGGTCGATGGATACTGCAGAGGCCTGTTTCAGTGAAAAACGAATGGCGGATTGCCCATTTACAGGATTCGGGAAAATGCTCAGTTCATCGTCCTTCTGTCGGGGGTCGAGGCCAACCAATGCTCCTCCGGCCAATATTACGGCATCAATGATGTTGTCGGTGGTTGGAGGCCAGATATAAGGATTGGAAATCGATTTGTCGGGCTTGATAACGATTACCGTCGGGTAGGCTGAGAGCTGAAAAAGGTGAAAGGCCGCATTGCCTCCGCCGTCGAGGCCGCTGGCTGTTGGAAATGTGAGGTTGAAAACTGAATCGAAAAAGATGACATCAGGGTTGGTTCCGTTGTAGTTGATCCCCATGAAAAATACATTGCCAAGGTTGCGCCCAAAGGCCTCAAAAGCTCCCTGAAAATGAGGAGCATAGAGTTGACAGGGGCCACAGGAAACAGAAAAAAAGTCGAGCACCACAATTTTACCCTGGTCGAGCAGCGGATAAAGCTCAACTACCGTGCCATCAATGGTTTTAACATTAAAGTTGGGTGCAACGGTTAATGGAGTCTGGGCTTTTGCGTATTGTGCGAAGACTGAGAATAGGAACAGTAAAGGTAATAGTCTTTTCATGCCTGATCAGGATGGTAAATATCTACAAATATATATGTATTCGTTGAAGTCCGTCAAGCCGGCCCAATGACAGCTGTTAAGCACTATCAAATAAACACTGATAATCAGCGAATAAGATCAAATACCCTGGAAGCGAGCCGGCTTGCACCGATGCGGAAAAGCTTGGGATTGAGCCATTGCTCGCCAAGAATACCTTTTACAAGCTTGTAATAAATTAGCGCCGTTTCGGGCTCAGCTATGCCTCCTGCAGGTTTAAACCCAACTTTTCGGCCGGTCAGCTGGTGATACTCGCCGATTGTTTCGAGCATCACCACGGCAGCTTCGGGTGTGGCTGCGGGCTGAACCTTTCCGGTTGATGTTTTCAGAAAATCAGCTCCGGCAAGCAATGCCATTTCCGAGGCTTTTCGGATGATTTCAGGCTTTGCCAGCTCACCGGTCTCGAGAATAACCTTTAGATGCGCTTTTCCGCATGCCGCCTTCACCGCTTTAACCTCCTCAAAGATTGCATCATGATCGCCTGCGAGCATCAGCCCTCGCGAAATAACCATGTCAATTTCGTCGGCACCCTGTTCAGCTGCCCACGAGGTTTCGGCCAGCTTGAGGTGTAAGGGTAATTGACCTGAAGGAAATGAACACGAAACGGTGGCTACCTGTATACCAGTGTTTTTCAGCAAACTAATTCCAAGCGCCACAAACGGCATATACACACAGATTGCTGCAACACTTACATTCTTTCCTGAGCGGGCAAAATCAAGTGCCTGATTGCAAAGCAACCGGATGCGTTCGTCATTGTCGGTGGCCTCGAGGGTAGTCAGGTCGATACAGGAAAATATGGTTTTCCAGGCTTGGGCTAATTCCTCGTCAGTGAGCGAAATTCCTGTTAACTGCCCAATGCGCGCCGACAAGGTCTCCGTAGTTTGATGATACGCTGAAAATTTCATTTTTTCGGTTTTGTGCAAAATTACGCTTTTCGTCGGGCCGCCCAAGGCCTCCGGTTATCCGGAAACGTAGATGATATTTAAAAACGGATATCCGTTTTCGGATAAATCAGAATTTGCCTAATGATTTGTAAAGCGCTTTAAAATATTATTTATTTGATATATAGTTGGTTAGAATACCGCCGACTCATTCACCTGTGATTCGGCACAGGTTTTGCCTTAAAAGGGGTGAAAATACTCACAACAATGTTTGGACTCAGCATAGCGAAAAAGCAGACACGCAATCACAAGTACTACAAATGCACACGTTGTGGCTACATTTCCATTGTCAGGAACACCGAGTGTCCGATTTGCGTAAAGGACGGTTTTAACCTAAAAATGAGAGAAGTATGAGCATGCAGATCAATGAGGTTTATACCCTTCAGCAGATTCAGTCGCAGGGATTGACGGAGCATCCGGCCCGTGAGATTAACGCCAAAGTTTATCTGAACGGCGAAAAAGTTTATTTCTTCGAACTTATTGACAACCAGCAAGCATATCGTTTGTATTCTATAATCAACAAACGGTCTTTTTTTCTTTAATCCTTTTCCTCGATGCTCCCTACAGCCCAGGGAGCTGATTTTTGTGCAAGCAGCCCGCTAACCAGAAAAAACCCCAAGGCTCCCGCCACGGGGTTTTTCTTTTTACATTGCCAAACAACAGATTAACAATCAATAAGCAGCATCTCTTCCGGCCAAATGCACCATATTGCGTATCATCCGGTTGAACTCGTCAGCCTCGATCAGCTCTTCCAATGAAATAATCATGCGGTATTGCCATTTATTTTCAGGGTCGCTGGGCACATTGATGCGCTCTTTGTCGGTTTGATCCCATCGCAGGCTGCCATCCACTGCTATCAGATCCTGTATAGGGAAAATGGTCCACATGGCTGGCGAATGAAGATGTTGCCTGATAATTTCCTGACAAACCCAGGGTTCGGCAAAATAGGGTGCGATATCGTTATGACCCAGAATGTGTTTGTAGAATCGCTCGGTGCGGGCACGGTCTTCCTCCCACCATCCCCTGATGGTCGACATATCGTGTGTCGATGTGGTGCAAACACTCAGGTAGGGAGCATCGGCGGGATGACCGAACTCGATACGCGGGTTTTTGGGCATACGCTGTATCTCAAGACTCAGTATGTTTAGCGTCCGCATCACTTCAGGCACATTGTCGGGAACCATGCCGAGGTCCTCGCCGCAAACCAGCATATTGCTGGCCGAAACAATGGCTGGCAGTTTTGCCAGCGCATGCTGTTTCCAGAACTCCTCGTGACGACGATAGAAATAGTGAATATACAATTCGTTGATTATCGATCGCTTATAGTCTTCAAGGTCGCGATAGCTGTAGGTAAAATGAAGTACTATACGGGGGTGATAGGCCGGATATTCGCTATAGGGGTCTTTGATAAACAGCACCTCGTTGAGCAGGCTCATAAGGCCATCGCGAATGATGATATCTTTGGCGCTTACCCCCGAAGTGATGCCATCGGGCGTAAAGTGGTCGTAGATTTTTCGTTGTGTGTCGAATTCGGGTTTGATGGTAAAATGATCAAACTCGGTTTCGATGAGGTATTTTCGGCGGACCTCGTCGGCGTATTCGCCAAAGAAATCATGCAGTAAATAGCTTCTTATATAGGGCTTTGTAAAGCGGTCATAGTCGAACCAAAGACCCCAGTCTTCAATTTCGGAAGGCGTCATAGGCAGGCCGGGTTTGAAATAACCCAACAAACCATGCAGCGATTCTTTTGGTATCTCCCAAATGCGGAAAAAGCCAAGAATGTGGTCGATGCGGTAAGCGTCGAAATATTTCTCCATCATGCCGAGGCGCTTTTTCCACCAGGCAAAACCGTCGGCAGCCATTACATCCCAGTTATAGGTGGGAAATCCCCAGTTCTGGCCCATGACCGCAAAATCGTCGGGCGGAGCACCGGCCTGCCCGTCGAGGTTGAACAAATGCGGCTCGGTCCACGCCTCTATACTATTGGGGCTTATGCCAATGGGGATATCTCCCTTCAATGCCACGCCCTTCGAATGCGCGTATTCGACCACTTCGCGCAATTGCTTGTCGAGGTAGTACTGCTGATAATAATGAACAGCAATGTGCTCGTGGAAATCCTGAGCCGGGTCGGTGAGCTGGTCGATGAGCTCCGGATTGTAGGTAGCATATTCCTCCCATTGACGGAAGTCGCTGGTTTTGAATCGGTCGCGAAGGTAACAGAAGGCCGCATAGGGTTTAAGCCACTCCTTGTTTGCTTCGAAAAACTGCTGATAGCTTTCAAGTTTTGAGACCTCAGGCCAGTTTTGATCGAAAATAAGCTTGAAATAGCGCGCTTTGCTGCGGTTCACCCCAACATAATCCACATGTGGCCTGGCGTTAAGCTCCTGACGGGCTTTTTCAAATTCTTCCATAAGAGCAGCATCCTTGAGCGCACCCAGCCCGGGAAGGTGGAGGTACATGGGATGCAGGGCCATTACGGTGATGGACTTGTAGGGATAGCTATCGAGCCATGAGTGTGTGGCCACCGTTTCGTTGATGGGCAACACCTGAATCATCTTGAGTCCGGTAAGCGTGCACCAGTCGACAAGTTTCCTGATATCGTTGAACTCGCCGACGCCAAAACTTTCGTTTGTGCGGAGCGAAAACACCGGCACTGCAACGCCAGCGCCTTTGAAATTGCCCACTGGATAACGAAACTTTTCATCATTCACAATGAAAACTGAATCCTCAACCGGAGGCACAAATGGCATGAGCAGGCGATTTTCGCCTTCTTCCCAGGTAGCAATATTATGATTGTCGAGCTTTACAATGACATATTTATAATTTATCGGCTGGTTGAATTCATTGGCACTGAGCTCAATCTCCCATTTCGGATAATTGTGATTCGACATCAACCGAGGCCTGGTCCAGCTACCCAGCGATGAAACACTGCCAATAACAGCCATGCCGTAGCCCGGACCAACACGTGGAGCTGAAAGCGTTAGGCGAACAACAGGGCCCGATTCAGGCACCGATTCCTGTTTAATGCTGCTTTCCGGTTTCATGATTACCTCGGTGAAAACCTTGGTAAACAGCACCCTTTCGGGATCGATCACGGGATGCCAGTAGTCGCGGATGGTGATGGCCGAATAGCTGGAAGTGAGCAGCGAGCGGTTTTCTCCGCCCTCCCACTGCATAATGCCTGTGGCCTCACGCAGTAAATATTTGTATTCCAGATATTTGCCCTCGGGAAGCTCCAACTCGCCACTCCACAGGTCGTTGCCCAGATAGGCAAGTTCGATGGCGCTGGCGATATCCCATGAACCGAGTTCAGGTTCAGATCCGCAGAGGCATATTGTTTGCCCCCACTGGCTCTGGAATTGTATGGTGAATTGCACTTTCATCGGAAAGGTATTTGATTGCTTTGCATAACGAATGCATAAAGTTCGTAAAAAATGGGGCAAAACGCCAAATGCCTTTGTGCAAAGTTTTTCGATACAGAATCTGCATCGATTGCACAATTCTCGGGCTAATACGCTATTCCTGGAAGTAGATTCGCTTTACCCTTCGGGAGATTCGGGTAAGAATTTCGTAAGGTATAGTACCGGCGTCGGTTGCCAGACCGGTTACCGGAAATTCGGCATTAAAAACGATGACCTCATCGCCTTCGGCTGCCTGATGTCCTGTCAGGTCGATCATACACATATCCATGCACACATCGCCGATGATTGGTGCTTCTTTGCCCTTGACGTACAGCCTTCCCCTTCCATTGGAAAGTGTGCGCGGAAGTCCATCGGCATAACCTATCGGGACTACTCCGATTATGCTATCCTGCGTGGTAAAGCTGCTACGGTTGTAACCAATGCTTTCGCCGGCAGGCACCTGCCGGATTTGTGAAAGGACTGAGCGGAGGGAAATCACATTGATGAGCGGTTCGGGATTGGTTTTGCTCACCGGTATCCCATAAACACCTATTCCGAGACGCACCATTTCGTAGTGTGCCTCGGGAAAACGGCTGATGCCCGCCGAATTAAGGATGTGCCTGTCGTATTTATACGGCAAAATGCCCGAAAGCTGCGCATGAATGCTGTTAAAAGAGGCGATCTGGGAACGTGTAAACTCGTCGTGTTTTGGATCGTCGCTGGCCGATAGGTGCGAGAAGATCGACACCACTTTGATATTTGGGTGTCGGGCAAGTCTATTTCCAAGTGTCAGCACATCGTCGGGACTGAAGCCCAGCCGGTGCATCCCGGTGTCGAACTTGAGGTGAACGCGCACCACCCTTGCCGGTTGATCGAGCCTTGCAATGGCTTCTTCGAGCAACGTTAGTACCCTGAAACTGTAGATTTCCGGCTCGAGGTCGTAGAGCAAAAGGGCATCGAGGCTTAGTTCTTCGGGGCTCATCACCATGATGGGCATGGTGATGCCCGCTTTTCGAAGCTCAATACCCTCGTCGGCATAAGCCACTGCCAGATAATCGGCCTGATGAAACTGCAAGGCACCTGCTATCTCGTAACCACCACTACCATAGCCAAAGGCTTTGACCATGAGCATCACCTTAGTGCCGGGCTGAAGCAGCGAACGGTAGTAGTTCAGGTTGTGAATCAGATGGTTAAGGTTGATCTCCAACACTGTTTCGTGCAGCTTTTGCTGCAGCATGGCACTGATCTTCTCAAATCCGAAATATCGAGCTCCTTTAAGCAGAATTGTGGTATTGCGAAAACTGCTGATGGGATAGGAAGACAGAAACTCACTCGTCGAAAGGAAAAAATCCTTTTGAATGGCGAACTGGTGGCTTTGCCGGCTGATGGCAGGTCCAATCCCGATGAGATGATGTATTCCTTTGGCCTCGAGCAGCCTCGCAATGGAGCTGTAGAGCTCCGGCTCGCTCACGCCGCTTTGAAAAATGTCGGAAAGGATAAGGGTTTTGCGGCGATCCTGATTTTGCTGGTTCAGGAAATCGAGTGCAATGGCCAGCGATTGTACATCGCTGTTATAGCTATCGTTGATTATAGTGCACTGATTTATTCCGTCCTTGAGTTCGAGGCGCATGGCCACGGGACTGAGATGCATCAGGCGTTGGGCGATAGTTTCTTCGTGATAACCCAACAGGAGCATCAAACTCCAACAGTGGATGCTGTTTTCGATGGAAGCCTCATCAGAAAAAGGAATGACGGCCTCCATAACTTTGTTCTGATAAACAGCGCTGATGCGCGTTTGCCGGCCATGTTTTTCAATGCCCTGGATGCGGAGGTCGGCCTGCTGGTGCCTGCTCCAGGTGAAAGTGTGGATGCTTTGCTGAAGTTTAGCCCTGATGATGGCCGTTTGCACCTCAGCATGATCGGAACAATAAATCAGGGTTTCCACCTTGGTGAAAAGCTTAAGCTTCTCGCCGGCCTTTTGTTGATCATTGATATAGTTTTCGCTGTGCGCCGGCCCGATATTAGTGAAAATGCCAATGGTAGGCTGGATGATCTCCTGTAGGCGATCCATTTCGCCGGGTTCGGATATCCCTGCTTCAAAAACTGCCAGCTGATGGCCAGGATGCATTTGCCAGACGGACAAAGGCACACCGATTTGCGAATTATAGCTTTTTGGGCTCCGAACGATGGAATAATCATCTGCCAGCAGCTGATGAAGCCATTCTTTGATCACTGTTTTCCCATTGCTGCCCGTAATGCCAATCACCGGGATATAAAAACGCTTCCGGTGAGCAATGGCGAGCATTTGCAAGGCTCTCAATGGATTCTCGGTGACGATGAAGGCCACGTCTGCCGGCATTTCGGGCACTTCTTCGTCCGGTAACCGGCTCACCACAAACGCTTTAACACCCTTGGCGATGAGTTCGGGGATGTATTTGTGTCCGTCGTTACGCCTTGTTTTCAGGGCAAAGAAAAGCGTCCCCTCAGGTTGAATGATTAAGCGGCTATCAATGAGCAATTCATTGATAAACAGCTCGTTGTCGTACTGTTGTACCAGGCGTCCTTTGACAATTGCGGCAATCTGGCTAAGGGAATATTGAAGCCGGTCGGCGACCACGCTCAGATGCTGTATTTATCGGTATCGAGTTGTTTTTCTTCCAGTTGATGCTGCATACGCCTTTTGCGCTCAATGTCAATAGCCAGATAAAGCGCCTGCCTGAAAGAGTCTTCGTTCGAAAGGTTCTTCCCGACAATATCGTATGCCGTACCGTGAGCCGGCGAGGTTCGAACAACGGTCAAACCTGCTGTGTAGTTGACCCCTTCGCCGGCGGCAAGAGTCTTGAAAGGTATCAGTCCCTGATCGTGATACATGGCGAGCACGCCGTCGTACTTTTTCCATTCGCCGGCACCAAAAAAGCCGTCAGCCCCATAAGGACCGTAAACGAGCAGCTCGTCTTTTTCGCGTGCTTCGTTTATGGCAGGGAGGATAATATCATTCTCTTCATTGCCTAGCAAACCGCCGTCGCCGGCATGTGGGTTCAGCCCGAGCACTGCTATACGCGGTCTGCGAATACCAAAATCCTTTATCAGACTGCTATTGAGTATATTAAGCTTTTTAACTATAGTCTCCTTGCTCAGCGTCGTGCTCACTTCGGCCACCGGAATATGACTGGTAACGAGTCCAACACGCAAATCGCGCCATACCATAAGCATAAGAGGCTCACCCTTAAAGTGTGAAGCCAAAAACTCGGTATGTCCCGGAAAACGGAAATGATCGGACTGAATGTTCTCTTTGTTGATGGGAGCTGTTACCACAACGTCAATCAAACCCTTTTTCAGGTCTTCAACTGCCATTTCGAGCGCCATGAGTGCTACCTGACCTGCCTCGACCGACTGCACACCCATCTCGACCCGCAGCTCAGCCTCGGTGCAATTGATCAAGTTGACGCGTTTGGCATTGATTTGAGAGGCATCACGCACTGGATTAAAATTCAATTCGTTAAGGGCCAGGTTCTTGCGATAGAAGGCCGCTACCCTTGCATGACCGTATATAACAGGTGTAAAAAGTTCAGTGATACGCGGGTCGGCCAGCGATTTCAGCATTACTTCATAACCGACTCCATTAAAGTCGCCGTGTGTGATGCCTACCCTCAAAAGTTGCTCCGTTTCGCGTTGCAAATGGGTGTCCATGTGTTGCAATTTTAGGTGGACAAAGTTAGCGCAATTTGGCAAGCCTGCTACAGGTTCCTGAATCAAGGAAGGCTGCCAGATGCGAGCTTTTCGGCACGCAGCTTCATCAGCTTATCCAAAAAACGCTCATTGGCTTTGATGTTGGAAGGCCAGCGCAGGATAAGTTTGTTAGGACCGGCATAGAGGCTTAAGGTATTGTCTTGTCCGTATATAGTGAGCATGTAGTAAGGCACAACCCAGCCATAGGTTTCCAAACCCCTGTGAAATCCAACAATAATTCCGGCAGGCCTAAGCTCTATATTGCATTTGCGGATAGTACCATCGTCGGGCAGGCATGCCATCAGGTGTTCATCGCCGCCAATAACCATAAGACCACCCGAACCATTGCCACCCATCTGCCAGCGCTGTCGGAATGAGTAGGGATTGCCAACCAGCCCCGTGATCTCGGCCTTTAGTTTATGATCGTTGTGTGAGAGCAGATATATCATAGCACATTAACAAGCAAAAGCGAACTAGGTTTGATTGGGTTTGATTGCAAAGTCCTTTGTGGAAATAAAAAAACCGGCCTGGTTTGCCGGTTTCTTCAAAAATCAATGATTAATCGTTTGGCGCTATCACCCTTGCAGCAAGATATTCCCTGTTCATTCGGGCAATGTTGGCAACGGAAATTTCCTTAGGGCATGCCGCTTCGCAGGCATAGGTGTTAGTGCAATTGCCAAAACCCAGCTCGTCCATTTTTGCCACCATATTTTGCACCCTTTCGCGGGCTTCCACCCTACCCTGAGGCAGAAGGGCAAACTGCGATACCTTGGCCGAAACAAAGAGCATAGCTGAAGCATTTTTACAGGCTGCCACACAGGCACCGCAACCGATGCAGGCGGCGGCATCCATTGCCAGGTCGGCTTTACGCTTTGGTATAGGTATAGCGTTGGCATCGGGGACACCGCCGGTTGAAACTGAAACAAAGCCCCCAGCCTGAATGATGTCGTCGAAAGCCGAACGATCGACAACCAGGTCTTTAATGACCGGGAAAGGCTTGGCTCGCCAGGGTTCAACAGTGATGGTATCGCCGTCTTTAAACCGACGCATATGCAGCTGGCAGGTGGTAGTGCCTTTGTCCGGGCCATGCGGTCGGCCGTTGATATACATCGAGCAGGCACCGCAGATCCCTTCCCGACAGTCGTGGTCGAATGCGACAGGGTCCTGGCCTTCGGTTACCAACTGTTCGTTGAGGATATCCATCATTTCGAGGAAGGAGGCGTCGCTCGAAATACCTTTTACTTTATATTCCACAAACCGGCCATTCTCTTTGGCATTGGCTTGTCTCCAAACTTTCAGTGTGAGGTCCATAGTGGTGAATTTTCCGGGTTAGGGGTTGAGGTAGTGAGTGTTAGCTATTTGTAGTTTCGTTGTTTGATCTCGGCATACTCGTAAACCAGCGTTTCCTTGTGCAGGGCAGGCTCTTTGTTGTCGCCGGTAAACTCCCATGCGCCAACGAAGAAAAAGTTGGCATCGTCGCGAAGGGCTTCACCATCGGGTGTCTGGTATTCCTCGCGGAAGTGACCTCCACACGATTCTTCGCGCATCAGGGCATCGCGGGCCATCAGCTCGCCCAGCTCGAGATAGTCGGCCACGCGCATGGCTTTTTCCAACTCGGGATTGAGCATTTCGTTGGTGCCTGGCACCTTGACATTTTTCCAAAAATCGGCCCTGAGCTCCTGAATCATGTCGATGGCTTTCCGCAGGCCTTCTCGGTTGCGCGCCATGCCCACATAATCCCACATGATGAGGCCCAGCTTTTTGTGGTAGCTGTCCACGGTATTTTTGCCCTGGATGGACAAAAGCTTGTTGATCACCGCCCGTGCCTCCTTTTCAGCAGCCTCAAATTCAGGCAGTTGTGTGCTAATGCGGGGCACCCTGATCTGATCGGCAAGATAGTTCTGCAGGGTGTATGGGAGTACAAAGTAGCCGTCGGCAAGGCCCTGCATGAGTGCCGAGGCGCCCAGGCGGTTTGCACCATGATCGGAGAAATTGGCTTCGCCGGCGGCAAACAGACCGGGAATGGTAGTTTGCAGCTCGTAATCGACCCAAAGACCACCCATGGTATAATGCACGGCAGGGTAAATCATCATGGGCGTTTCGTAGGGGTTCTCGTCCACAATCTTTTCGTACATCTGGAAGAGGTTACCGTAGCGGGCTTCGATGACTTTTTTGCCAAGACGTTTGATAGCGTCTGCAAAGTCGAGATAAACGGCCAAACCGGTATTGCCCACGCCAAACCCTGCGTCGCAGCGTTCTTTGGCTGCCCGCGAAGCTACGTCGCGGGGCACAAGGTTTCCGAAAGCCGGATAACGACGTTCGAGGAAGTAATCGCGCTTTTCCTCGGGCAGGTCGGTTGGCTTTAGCTGTCCTTTACGGATCTTTTCGGCATCTTCTTTTTCTTTCGGCACCCAAATGCGTCCGTCATTGCGGAGGCTCTCGCTCATCAGCGTCAGTTTCGATTGGTATTCGCCATGCACCGGAATACAGGTTGGGTGAATCTGTGTAAAACAGGGATTGGCAAAAAATGCTCCGCGGCGATAGGCCTTCCATGCAGCGCTGCCATTGGAGTTCATGGCGTTGGTACTCAGGAAGAAGACATTGCCATATCCCCCTGTAGCCAGCACAACGGCATGAGCGGCGTAGCGTTCGATGGCGCCAGTAACGAGGTCGCGCATAATGACCCCGCGCGCCCGACCGTCGATAATTACAATATCGACAAGTTCGTGGCGGGTATACATTTTCACGGTCCCTTTGCCGACTTCTTTACTCAAAGCACTGTAGGCACCAAGCAATAATTGTTGTCCTGTTTGCCCGCGGGCATAAAAGGTCCGCGACACCTGTGCGCCTCCAAACGAACGGTTGTCGAGCAGTCCGCCGTATTCTCGGGCAAAGGGTACGCCCTGGGCCACACATTGGTCGATGATGTTGTTGCTCACCTCGGCCAGACGGTAAACGTTGGCCTCGCGCGAACGATAGTCGCCCCCCTTGATGGTATCGTAAAAAAGACGGTAGATACTGTCGCCGTCGTTGGGGTAGTTTTTGGCGGCGTTGATACCCCCCTGGGCGGCAATACTGTGTGCGCGGCGCGGGCTGTCGTGGATGCCGAAGCACATCACGTTGAAGCCCAGTTCGCCTAGACTGGCGGCAGCTGCCGCACCGGCCAGACCAGTGCCCACAACAATGATGTCGAGCCTGCGTTTGTTGGCAGGGTTTACCAGATTCTGATGTGTCTTATAATTAGTCCACTTTTCCGACAGGGGGCCTTTGGGAATTTTGGCGTCGAGTTTGGTCATATGGCGTATAATTTTCTTAACGGAAGAAGTAAATCACAATTGGAATAGTGATGAAGCCCAGGGTGATCACCACCGAAAACAGCGTTCCCAGCGCCTTGATCCAGCGGGTATAGACCGGGTGATGCAAACCCAGCGACTGAAAAGCCGACTGAAAGCCGTGCTCGAGGTGGAAACCCAGCAAAAGAATGGAAACCACGTAAAAAGCAACGTAATATCCATCCTTGAACAGGTTGACAATCAAAATGCCCAGGTTGTCAACCGTTTTACCGTCAGGGTAGGTGATTTCGTCAACCATGCCAAATTTGGCCTTCACAAAAAAGTTGGCAAAGTGAATGATCAGGAAGATGAAAACCACCATACCTGTGTGAATCATATACTTGGAAAAAAACGACTGCTCTGAGTATCCTTTCACCTTGTAACCAATGGGTCGAGCAAGCCAGTTTTGTATCTGCAGCACGATACCCAGGATGATATGCACCACAAAAGCGAGGAAAAGCACCCATTGAAAGGTTTGAATGAGTGGGTTGGTGGCCATAAAATGCGCCGCCTGATTGAAGAGGTACTGATCGTTGTCGAAAAGCACAAGCAGATTGATGGACAGATGCACCACCAGAAAACTGGAAAGGAACAAGCCCATCACACCCATGATGATTTTCTTGGTAATTGAGGCGTACTTAAGCCTGAGGTTGCTCATATGTGTTGGATTTTGTTAATAAACAAACGAAGCATCATTTTGGTAAAACCGAAGTCGTATTTTTGTCATGAATGGGTTAACAAATGTAAAAAATTAGTTACGAATTCCCTGCAAGGGATTTCTTCATCAGGCATGAAACTTTTTCCCCAAATACCATCTTCACTTTTTACAGCCAATCGTCAACGACTCACGGCCCTGTTACCAGCTGGTGCTATGGTGCTTATGCGCTCGGCACTGCCCGTTCAGCGCAACGGCGACCAATATTATCCTTTCCGTCAGGAGTCGAATTTCTTCTGGCTTACTGGCCTGGCACACGACACAGGATACCTTTTACTATATCCTGATTGCCCAAATCCCGCAATGAAGGAGCTGCTTTTTATCCCGCCCTACGACCCGGTGAAAGCCACATGGGAAGGACATATGCTCACCCGTGAGGAAGCCAGAGCCATAACGGGCATCGAAAAAGTGCATCATACCGGCGAATTTGAAATGATGCTTCACGAATGTATGGCCTATGCCGAAGGCGTTTATCTGCTCAGCAACGAATACACCAAATTCAGGCCTGAAGACGAAACCCAGGACATACGTTTTGTGAACCACATCAGGAAAACCTATCCGCTTCAGCGCTACGAAAGGCTCTATCCGCTGCTGCTTCAGCTGCGCAATGTTAAACTACCCCAAGAGCAGGAACTTATACGTCAGGCTTGCCGCATTACCGGACAAGCATTCAATGATTTACTACAAACTGTAAAACCGGGCAGCAGCGAAGCCATAGCGGAAATGACCATTCGGAACAGCTTTGCCTCACAAGGTTGTGATGCCATGGGTTATGCCCCAATTGTTGCCGGCGGAAGCAATACCTGCACCTTGCATTATAATGACAACAACTGCCGGCTCAATGAAGGCGACCTTCTGCTGCTCGACTTCGGGGCCGAATATGGCAATTACTCGGCCGACCTCAGCCGCACTATTCCAGTAAGCGGACGATTCAGCCCGCGTCAGCGGCAGTGCTACGAAGCCGTGCTGAGGGTTTTTAAGGAAGGAAAGAAACTTTTCAGGCCGGGACAAACCATCGACGAGATCAATCGTCGTGTATGGGCCATGATGGAAACCGAAATGATCGGCCTGGGCCTTTTCACCAAAAATGAGGTTCTCGCCCAGCCTGCCGATGCTCCGCTGTTTCGCAAATACCTCATGCATGGGGTGACGCATCACCTGGGCCTCGACGTGCACGACCCCGGACTTCGCCACAAACCGCTCGAACCGGGCATGGTACTGACATTCGAACCCGGCTTGTACATACGTGAGGAAAACATCGGCATACGCATTGAGAACGACCTGCTGATTACAGATGACGAGCCCATCGATCTTATGCACGGCATTCCAATTGAGCCTAACGAAATAGAGGCTATTATGCAACAACATTAAAATCAATGATATGAAAGCATTACCTTTTGACAAGAGCGTTTACATCAACCGTCGCACAGCACTAAAACAAGCGGGCCTCAGCGGCATAGCGCTGTTTCCGGCTAACCCCGAAGCCGCCTTCAACTACCCGGCAAACACCTATCATTACCGTCAGGACAGCCACTTCAGCTATTTCTTTGGGCTCAATATGCCCGGATTGGCCGGCTGGATCGACTTCGATTCGGGCGAAGAAATTCTCTTTGGCAATGATGTGGATATAGACGATATCATCTGGATGGGGCCTCAGCCGGCCATGACAGAGCTGGGCGCTTCGGCCGGTATTGGTCAGACACAGCCCTACGACAAGCTGGAAGCTTTTGTGAACAAGGCCCGAAGTCAGGGAAGAAAAATTCATTTTTTGCCGCCCTACCGCGCCAAAGTGATGATGCACCTTGGCCAGCTGCTCGACATACCCGCCCACGAGGTGCGCAACTCCGCCAGTGTTGAGCTGATAAAAGCAGTGGTAAGTCTTAAAGAAATAAAAGACGAGCTGGAAATCAAAGAAATAGAAAAAGCCGTTGACATTGCATGGCTGATGCACACCACTGCCATGAAGATGGCAAAGCCCGGCATAATCGAGCAGGAGATTGCCGGCACCATCGAAGGCATAGCACTGTCGCTGGCCGGCCCGGTATCCTTTCCCGTCATCCTGAGCGTTGACGGCCAGACGCTTCACAACCACAACCATCACAACACCCTCAGTTTGGGACGGATGCTGGTGATCGACGCCGGCTGCGAACTGGCTTCGCTCTATTCGAGCGACATCACCCGCACGGTGCCTGTTGGTGGCAAATTCGACACCCGCCAGCGCGAGATCTACGAAATAGTGCTGAAGGCCGAAACCGAAAGCATTGCCGCCATGAAGCCGGGCATGGAATACCGCGAAGCGCACTTCCTGGCTGCACGCATCATTGCCTCAGGCCTCAAAGATCTTGGCCTGATGAAAGGCGATGTGGATGAAGCAGTGGCCGCCGGCGCCCATACCCTCTTTTTCCCTCACGGATTAGGCCATATGCTGGGAATGGACGTGCACGACATGGAAGGCCTGGGCGAAAATTATGTTGGCTATGACGAACATACCCACAGGGCAAAGGAATTTGGCACTGCCTATCTGCGCATGGGCAAGAAACTCAGGCCGGGACATGTGCTTACCAATGAACCAGGCATATATTTCATTCCGGCACTCATCGATAAGTTCAGGGCCGAAGGTAAGTTCGAAGCTTTTGTGAACTACAACAAAGTGGAAACCTATAAAGACTTTGGCGGCATTCGCATAGAAGACGATGTGTTGGTTACACCCGATGGGCATCGCATCCTCGGCAAGCCCATCCCAAAAACCGTAGCCGAGGTGGAGGCCACCTGCGCACAGACGCGCGAATGGATCAGGGTTCCCGGAGTGTTCTGATGGTAAGTGAAAATGAAAGAAGGTTATATCACCTACGAAAATAAGAAGTTGTTTTACAGGGACATAGGAGCAGGACCTGCTGTCCTGCTCCTCCATGGTTTCCCTTTCGACGGCCGTCTTTGGCTGCCATTTGCAAAGGAACTTTCGGGTCAGCTGCGCCTGATTATCCCCGACCTTCCCGGCTTTGGCAAATCGGAACGCCCTGAAAAACAACTCGATATGCACCTGATGGGCGAAGCCGTGGCAGCATTGGCTGAACAGCTAAATTTTGGTCGATGCACCATTATTGGTCATTCCATGGGTGGCTATATTGCCTTGGCCATGGCCAGCCAAAATTTGCTTTCCAACCTCAAAGGAATGGTATTATTCCACTCGCAGGCGGCGGCCGACGATGACGCTGCCCGAACAAAGCGCGACGATAGCATCAGGCTCATTAACAATGATATGCCCACATTCGTCAACGGATTTGTGCCGGGACTTTATGGCAAAACAAAGCCCGCATCTGCCGTCGAGCACCATGCCATCGCCCTCTCGCAAAACCCGGACACGGTAGCCTCGGCCATGGCAGGGCTGCGCGACCGTCAAAGCCATATTCATTGGCTGACTGAGGCAAACATTCCTCTGCTATTTGTCCTCGGCAAGGAAGACAGCCGCATGCCTGAGGCAAATATTCTGGCGCAGGCGGCCCTGGCGCCCCATGCAGAAGTGCTCCTTCTTAGCAATGTAGGTCATATGGGCTTTGACGAAGCTCGCGATATCATTGCTCCTGTGATCAGAGATTTCTGCCTGAGGTGTTTCGGAAGTTAACGTTCCGCAGCTATGCCCAACAGCCGTTGTGCGGGCTTCGTCTCTGTCCAAAGGCACAATGTTTCTGCATGGCACGCTGTTTCAAATAGCTCTTTCATAGGCTATTGGGCATAAGTTGTACACATAAGTGCTGTTATAGGCAGCCATTCATTCTTTCCAATCAAGATTGCTTTTACCTATATTACATTCAACACATAATGTTTGAAGATTTTCAATTACTGTTTCACCAAATTTATTCCACGGAATGATATGATCAACATGAAGTTCTGTATTTACATTCGTTGCAGGAGACTTTCCACAAGAAACACACTTAAAATTATCTCTACGTAAGACAAGAAATCTTAATCGCCAGCCAATTTCCCTTTTTGTCTTATGTCTTTGTACTGTTATAAATTTTTCTTTTGTTTCGCACTCAATATTTTCTTCCTCATCGAAAACATTTTCGGTTTGAACTCCAGAGTTAATATTTTCTACAAATGCTTCAAGTGCCTTAGTCCAAGTCCCAAATCTGTTTACATATAAACGACCACTGTATTTTGAAAATGGTTTAATCATTTCTGAATATCTAGGTTGTCTGCCTAATTGAACCCAAATATCCTCGATATTTTTAAAACAATCTTCATCAGATATGTTATAATTCCTAGGATTTAAGCCAACTTCCTTTACTGCATTTGACCAAGTCTTAAAAACTCGTCTAAACGGTTCAAAAGAGTATTTACCTCTTTTAATATATTCTTCTCTTGAAATCTGCTTGTGGCCAGTTTCTGCTATTACCCTTTCCAAATCATCAATTAATTCTTCTTTAGTTACGTTCCTATTGTTCAAAGGCGACAATCCTGCTTTTTCGAGAGCCAAAATAAATGAGCCAAATCTATTTTTATAGGTCGAAGAAGTGAAAACCCCAAGTTGATTATATTCTTTGGTGGATATTTGATTTCTTCCCACTTTTTGAGAAACACGAATTAAATCTTCCAATAATTCCTTTTCTGACGTATTCCGATGAATTCTTTCTAATACGAACTTTTGAGTCATGAAGTATATCTAATTTGTAGTGGTTTTTTTCTATGGTTGCCTATAACTTTTGTGTAGCGCTGTTTGCTGCCGATCATCGAAAGAAGCTAGAATTCCGGCTTTCTTGTAATAATGGCAATGTTTTTTTTGCCATCCATACGCACATTCAGATAGTCAGGGAAGCGCACATGCCTGAAGTACTGTGTTTTGCGAATGACCGGCTGATTTTCGAGCACATCGTAGCGGATGAAAGAGCCTGAGCGTTCGGGCTGAACAGTGAAATAGCCCACATTCATCGAAGTTACGTTGTGGAAAAAATGCGAACCTGAGCTGGCGTCAAGAGGAAAGTCGTCGAGGCTGGTTTCCACAATCACCTTTGCCTGACTGATCTGAGGCCAGGTAACCGGAATACCTATCCAACGGTCGCGCGTGCCCCAGCGGCCGGGACCAATCAGGATATAAGGACGTTTCTCGTTCATCATCAGGCTGTTGAGCTGGTCGATCTCGCGGGCCATCTCTTCGGTATAGCGCTTGTCGAATTTTTCCCTGTCCACATAAATCACATCCTGAATGTCGCGTATCATGCCGTTGCCCATGCATTTTTCGCTGTAGAGCATAACATCCTCGCCCGACACTTCTTCGGTGTTGATGGTATAATCGTCGGTGCTGCCGAGCAAGGGCTTAATTTGCAGGAGATAAAACGAGCAACGGCCCTGTGCATCGCGATCGAGGTCGAGCGCCCATTCTATTTCCACCGCCGAGCCGAGGGCTTCCTTCACTACATCGAGCACAATCTCAATAGTAGGGGCAAGTGGGGTATAATTGTATTTCAGGATGTTGGCGAAATTGACGATACGCGTGCCGGGTCTGCTGATTCCGGGATAGATGGTGTTGTTGTCGGGGTCGTAAACCGAGGCGCAGTGGCGCAGCGAGCCGTGTTGTTCGGCCACACGCAGATCGAGATTCACCAGTCCGGCCATATCGCCTTCAAGCAAATTGGGCTCAGTGCAGTCGAGATCAACGGCCAGAAAAGTGGTTTGCGAATTTTTCACCTGATCCTTTGGTGAGCTGATCTCAAGGGCAGGATAACGGGGCGAAAAGCGATAGGCCTTTTGTCCTTCAACCACATATTTCCCAAGCCCAAGCGCCGCTACGGCAAAGCCTTCCTCCGGTTTCATATGGGCGAAGGGGTAATAGTTGTACGACTGTGCCACACCGCTCACATGCGGGTAATAGTATTGACCGTATTGCTTACCCACGAGCTCCTGAATCACCACGGCCATTTTTTCCTGTTCAATTTTGTAATTGATGGCATGCACATATCCCCTTGCCGTGTTTGAATAAACCGAAGCAAAAACCAGTTTGATGGCTGTGGCCAGCTGTTCGAGGCGCACGTCGATATTGGGGTGGCTGTTGGGCAGGATATAGGTTTCGAAAATACCCGCAAAAGGCTGTGCAAGGCTATCCTCGAACAGGCCCGACGAACGCACGGCAAGTGGTTTGGTAATCACCTTGAGCAGGGTGCGAAGCCGGCGCATGAGCGTGGGCGTAAGTTTGCCAGCCTCAAACGCACGCTTTATTTTTTCGTAATCAAGCTCGGTCAACACATAGTCCTGGAGTTTATTGCGCTCCAGAAAAAGACTGAATTCCTCCGTGCCAATGAGCGAAGTTTTGGGCGTTCGGATGAGGATATCAGGAACGTGCTGGCTGAAATCGTAGTTGCTGATAAGGGTACTGATGAACGACAGACCTCTGCCCTTGCCGCCCAGGCTTCCCTCAGCCAGGCTGACAATGTTTTTTTCGTTGTCGATGGCGTCTTCGTCAAAGGGTACAACCTTACCGCTGTCCTGCTCGTTGCGAAACTGCTGAATCATCAACAGCAGGTCTTTGCGCAGCTCGTCGGGGCTGTTGTAGTCCGAAACTTTTTTGGGATGAAGGATTTTGGCCACCCTTATCTCGCCGCGGGCCATCAGCCAAAGCGAGAAGTGATTGCGCTGGGCATGATAGAGCAGCGATTCATCGGGAATGGTTCGCAATTTGGCCTCGAACTCCCGCAACGACCTCGCCTGTGTGATCTGATTGCCAAACTGGTCGCGGTAAACGAAGTTGCCAAAACCGAGAAAATGCGTGATAAAACTCTGGAAGTCCTGCGATAGCGTGTCGCTGTTTTTATCGATGAAGGTGGCTTTGTATTTGTAGGCGATGGCGGCGTTCGACTGCTCCGACGATTGGATGATCACCGGAAGGTCGGGCAGCAGATGCTTCGCAAACTGTACCAGGTCTTCGCCTGCCTGTTCGTCAGTCTGACCCTCTTTCTCAAAACGGATGTCGGTTATAAGGCAAAGCAGGTAGTCGCGGTACTTTTCGATAATGCGGCAGGCTTCTTCGTAGTTGGAGGCAAGCAATATTTTCGGACGAGCCCTCATGCGCAGCACTTTATACAATTCGTCGGTGCTCACATCGTCGATGATGCGTCGCGTTTGCTCCATGAGTGTTTTATAGAGGAGTGGCAGATAGCGCGAATAGTACATGGGCGAGTCTTCGACCAGCAGGATCACCCTTACCATGCCCACGCGGGTATCATTGATCACATTTACGCGGTCTTCCACCATTTTTATCATGCTGAAAAACACACTCGAATCGCCGTTCCAGGTAAATAGCCTGTCGATGGAGGGCACTTCGCGCATCACCCTGCCAAACCAGGCCACATCGGCATTGCTGTTGAGCAGGAAAAACACCGGAAGGTTCGGAAACTGTTTTTTAATCTTTCGACTCAGGTCAACAGGTGTTTTCTTGTCCACGCTAACCATAAATATGACCAGATCGAAAAACTTGGCGTGAAGCACTTCGAAGGCCTCATCTTCGGTGGTTACTCCGGTAATACGCGGAACTGCAGTAAGGTTGAGCTGATGATAATGCCCCAGAACATGCTCCGAAAAGCGTCCTTCGCGCTCGATGGAGAATGCATCGTAAAGATTGGAAATCAGCAGTATCTCCTTTACCTTAAAGGTCATCAGATCGTGGTAAATATCGCGATCGGCATTGTTTTTATTGAGAAATCGCTGAAGCAGTTTGCGGCTTTGCACGGCCTGGCGCGGTTCGCCTTTTTCTACTGCCGATGGTTCGTGCCCAATGCGTCGTTCAATGATCTGCAGGCCCCTGTAGGTGTTCAGGTAACCACTGATCATATTGGCAAGGTTGATGAGCAGGTCGCGTTCCTCAGTAAGGAAAGGGCCTTCGTTGGCTTCCGGAAACTCTTTGCTATATGATATCTCTATAAATCCATCCACACCGTCGAAGGTTTTGAAGGCCTGCGACTGCCGCCATGCGCTAAGCTCAAAGCGCGGCGAGAGGTAGTACTTGTCGTCGTACATGATGCGGGCACCTGTAAACTCGGGGTATTGCCAGCCATCGGGCAGGATCATGGCAATGTACTGCAGGGTTTCGTCGGGGCTGCGGTTTTCGCGGATGATATGCGAAGTGCGGTTAAGTATGGCCAGCTCTTTGAGTCGTTCGAGATTTTGCGCCCTGAGCAGTTCGTAACGGTCGATGATGTTGGGTTCCTTTGCCATGACAGCCTGGTTTTATGCTCAAATTTACTGTTTTGAATAACGCAGCTGTTCGACGGCCTCAGTCTTTTTTAAACCTCATTATCCCGTCGGTTTCATGACCGACGATGGGCCTTAATCCTTAACTTCGCTTCCTTAATTTACTATGGACTACATCCGGCTGGCAATCATCGACGAGCAACCTGTTGTGAGCGAAGGCATCATCGCTTTGCTGTCGGATGTTGCTGAAATACAGGTTGTTCATCATTCAAGAAGTTTCGAACACGCCATACATCAGCTCAGCCTGCAGCCTGCCAATGTGGTGATGATGATGCTTTATCGTCCCGATCCTGACCATGTACAACAAGTGAAACTGCTCTCGGAGCGTTTTTCGAAGGCCCCCCTGCTCATACTCTCACTTTTCAGCATTGAGAATTTTATATTCAGCCTCATCAGGGCCGGCGCCCGCGGACATTTGACCGGCGAAACCACACGCGAAGAAATTATCGAGGCCATCTTTAGCCTCCGGCATGGCTACGATTTTGTTTCGAAAACCATCAGTAATATGGTGCTCATGGATTACCTGAACGAAAAAGGCGATGCCGGCGCCGACCAAAATCTCTCCTCGCGCGAGCTGGAGGTGCTCAAACTGTTCGCCCAAAGCATGACCAACAGCGAAATAGCCGAAAAACTGTTCATCAGCATCCGCACGGTCGAAACACATAAAAACAACATTATGCGCAAGCTCAACCTGCGCACCAGCGTAGATATGGTGAAGTTTGCCCTACGCAATAACCTTACGGCTTTGTAAACCCAGATAATTTTCGGGCAGCCGCCTAAGTGTTTTACTGAATGTTTCAGGTCATTTTCCGAACACACTGCCCGTTAATCAAATAATCACAATGGCGTGAGTAAGTTTGGCGCCATAATCCAAAACCCCAAAAAATACTGTTATGGCAAGCCTTTATGAGAAAAAACTGAACGAATTCATGGCCAAGGTCATCGCCCGCAATCCAGGCGAAATTGAGTTTCACCAGGCCGTACACGAAGTGGTCGAATCGCTGATTCCCTACATCGAAGAACACCCCATCTACAGCGAAAACAAGATTCTGGAACGAATGGTTGAGCCTGAAAGGGTGATCCTTTTCCGGGTACCCTGGGTGGACGATCGCGGCGAGGTTCAGGTGAACCGCGGTTACCGCATTGAAATGAACAGCGCCATTGGCCCATACAAAGGCGGGCTGCGTTTCCACCCCACTGTAAACCTCGGCATCCTCAAATTCCTTGCCTTCGAACAGGTGTATAAAAACTCGCTCACTACACTGCCTATGGGTGGAGGTAAAGGCGGCTCCGACTTCGACCCCAAAGGCAAATCGGACAACGAAGTGATGCGCTTCTGCCAGAGCTTTATGACCGAGCTTGCACGCCACATCGGCCCCAATACCGACGTGCCGGCGGGCGATATCGGCGTAGGCGGCCGTGAAATCGGTTATATGTTCGGGCAATACAAGCGCCTGCGCAACGAATTCACAGGAGTGCTCACCGGCAAAGGCCTCGAATGGGGCGGCTCGCTCATACGTCCGGAAGCCACCGGCTATGGTGCAACCTATTTTGCCGAAGAAATGCTTAAAACCCGCGGCGACAGTCTGAAAGGAAAGGTTGTCACCGTTTCGGGCTCAGGCAATGTTGCACAGTACGCCACTGAGAAAGTAACCCAGATGGGCGGAAAGGTTGTCACATTGAGCGACTCCAACGGCTTTATCCACGATCCCGACGGCATCGATGCCGATAAACTGGCTTTCGTCATGTACCTCAAAAACGTAAAACGTGGTCGCATCTCGGAATATGTCGAGAAATATCCCAAAGCCAGCTACCACGACGGCAAACGTCCATGGGGCGTTCCCTGCCAGGTGGCCATGCCTTGTGCCACACAAAACGAAGTGAACGAGGAAGATGCCCGCACTTTGGTCGGTAATGGATGCTTTGTGGTTTCGGAAGGCGCTAATATGCCCTCCACGCCAGAAGCAGTAGAAGTATTCCTGAATGCTAAAATCCTCTACGGCCCCGGAAAAGCGGCCAATGCCGGCGGTGTGGCCACATCGGGCCTCGAAATGAGTCAAAACTCGCTCCGCCTGAGCTGGTCGCGCGAAGAAGTTGACTCGCGCCTGCACGAAATCATGATCAACATCCACAAAACCTGCGTCAAGTTTGGCAAACAGGACGACGGCTTCATCAACTACGTGAACGGCGCCAATATCGGCGGCTTCGTGAAAGTGGCCGATGCTATGCTGGCTCAGGGCCTGGTTTAGTAGTAAGAGCCAAGGGACAAGGAAAAAGAGCCAAGGTTCAAGGATTCAAAATTCCAGGATTAGCAGATTCTGAAGGCTCTATATTAATTCGTTAGGTGATGACCTGCACCGGTTGGGTAACAATGCTGCCCGGCTGGTGCAGGTTTTTTTCAATCACTTTTCAGTTTTCCCGATAAACACTGTCAAATAAAAATGCTTCCCACATTAGATTAGCTGATTTTCAACCACATAAATGAGTTACAACTCTGAAAGCAGCATCTATGTGCAAAACCTCAAAGCTTGCAGACTGACCAATCAGGTACACTAATTATTACTGGCAATCAAAAATAGCTGAAGCAAAAGAATTAATATATTCACCGTTTATTATATTTTTTGGTGAACGTGATCGTTTATAATCATATCTTTGAACAAAAAAGATGATCCCAAGATACTTATTTGAGCCACTTCAAAACCGCATCGGATCTGGCAAGGCCATTGTACTGACAGGTCCCAGACAGGTGGGCAAAACAACACTGATTGAAAAAGTCCTTCAATCAGCGGAATATCTTTTGCTGGACGGTGATGATCCTGCCACGCGTGCATTACTGAGATTTCCTACCACAGAGCGTTTACGCACCATTCTGGGGAAATACGAAAACGTCTTCATCGATGAGGCTCAAAGGATTGAAGGCATCGGCCTGACAATGAAGATCATAACCGACAGATTTAAAAATGTCAACCTGTTTGTAAGCGGATCGTCATCCTTTGATCTATCTCAGGAAATCAACGAACCGCTCACGGGTCGAAAGTGGGAATTTCGGCTCTACCCGATATCATGGGAGGAGTTTGAACATCATTATGGTTTTCTAAATGCGGAGCAGCAACTGGAAAACCGACTTCTGTTTGGTTTTTATCCCGATGTGCTGAACCATCCGGGCGATGAGGTGATTGTTCTTAAAAATCTTGTGAACAGTTATTTGTATCAAGACATTCTTGCCATGGGTGGCATACGCAGACCTGAAGTATTGGATAAACTGGTTCAGGCTTTGGCCCTTCAAATTGGCAGTGAGGTAAATTATTCCGAATTGGCCCAAATCGTGAATGTTGACAAAAATACGGTGAGCAGGTACATAGATTTGCTCGAGAAAGGTTTTATAATATTCAAGCTTGGCAGTTTTAGCCGCAATCTTCGCAATGAAATAAAAACAAGCAAAAAAATCTATTTCTTCGACAATGGTATCCGAAACATGGTAATCGGCAACTTTAACCCCCTGTCGCTACGAAGCGACAAAGGGGCACTGTGGGAGAATTTTCTTATTTCGGAAAGGATCAAGCAACTGGAATATAAAGAAAGCCTTGCGCGAAGCTATTTCTGGCGTAGCAGCCAACAGCAGGAAGTCGATTATGTGGAGTACAAAGCCGGACAGCTGACTGGTTATGAATTTAAATGGTTAGCCCGAAAGGGCCTGAAACTTCCGAGAACCTTTACTGAAACCTATCAGGCCGCCTCTCATATAATTGATCGGGAAAATTTCAGGCAGTTTGTTGTGATGTAATAAGCCTGAATGGATTTTCGGGAGAACAAATATAATTTACGGAAATCCTCATCGACTTATATAGTTGTTATTCCAATCAGGTCTTTAAGACATTTGAGAGACTAATACATCAGATGTAATTTTTCATCTATATTATTGATTAATAAGTCTATAAAAATACAATCTGCCGGAAATCAAATCATATTCTCCGGCGCCAGAATCTTATCGAGCATTTCTTTCGAAAGCAGGCCTTTCTCGAGCACTAAGTCGTAAACGCTTCTATTGCCTTCGAGGGCTTCTTTGGCTATTTGCGTGGAAGCATCGTAGCCGATGTAGGGGTTGAGCGCCGTTACAAGGCCAATTGAGTTGTGCACCATTTCGCGACAGCGGTCGGCATTGGCTGTGATGCCGGTGATGCAGCGTTCGCGGAGCACCTTCATGCCATTGCGCAGCATTTCCATCGATTCGAACAGGCTCTGCACCATCACAGGCTCCATCACATTGAGCTCCAGCTGACCGGCCTCGGCGGCTAATGCCACAGTCAGGTCATTGCCGATCACTTTAAAGGCAATCTGGTTGACGACTTCCGGGATAACCGGATTTACCTTGCCGGGCATGATGGTCGATCCGGGCTGCATGGGCGGAAGGTTGATTTCGCTGATGCCGGCGCGAGGGCCTGAGGAAAGCAGGCGCAGGTCGTTCGACATTTTTGAGAGTTTTACAGCAAGGCGCTTGAGGGCCGCCGAATAGCTCACAAAATCGCCTGTGTCCTGGGTGGCTTCGATAAGGTTTCGGGCCAGGCGGATATCCAATCCGGTGATGATGCGCAGATAAGGAATCACTTTTTCGCGATACTTTGGTTCGGCATTGATGCCTGTGCCAATGGCCGTGCCTCCCATATTGACCTCCAAAAACAGTGCGGCAGCCTTGTTCAGGTTATGCACCTCTTCTTCAAGCGTTACGGCAAAGGCCGAGAAGGTCTGCCCCAGTGTCATTGGCACAGCATCCTGCAGCTGGGTACGACCCATTTTGATAATGCCCGCAAACTCGCGTGCCTTGTCGTGCAGTGATTTAATGAGATCCTGCAATACATTCACCAGCCTGTCGTTGGCCTTTATCACCGCAATTTTAATGGCTGTGGGATAAGCATCGTTGGTGCTTTGCGAAAGGTTGACGTGGTTGTTGGGATGGCAATATTCGTATTGTCCCTTTTCGTAACCCATGATTTCGAGCGCACGATTGGCAATCACCTCGTTGGCATTCATATTGGTGCTCGTGCCTGCCCCGCCCTGTATCATATCCACCACAAAAAATGTGTGCCAGCGGTTGTCGAGGATTTCCTGGCAGGCCTGAATAATGGCGTTGGCAAGCTCAGCCGGCAACAGGCCCAGCTCATTGTTGGCGCGTGCTGCAGCCATTTTCACCATAGCCAGTGCGTTGATAAAGTCGGGGTAAAAGTTGAGCGTTACGCCGCTGATGTTGAAGTTTTCGAGGGCGCGAAGGGTCTGTATGCCGTAGTAATATTCGTAGGGAACATCGCGATAGCCCAGCAGGTCGTGCTCCTGTCGTGTTTTGCCGCTTTCGTACTGGCTGGTGGCATTCATCAGTCGGGCATTGGCGTAGCGCATGCGTCGCGAAACCACCTTGGTGATATTTGAAAGGATTACCAGCGCAATGGAGCCCGACGAACGGAAAAGCTCACGGTCGAGGGTGAGTATAGTGCTCTTTTCCACGGCACGGGCCGAGGTGCTGTGTGGAGCGTCGTCCATAAGCGAACCCTCGCCGAGGAAGTCGAAACGGGCGAAAAAGGTAATTCGCTGCTCGTCGCCATAAGCGGTTGTCTTAAACAACTCCACCTTGCCTTCGGCAATAAGAAAGATCTCGCGCCTTGGAGCGTTTTCAGCAAACAGCAACTCCCCGGGTTGATACTCACGCACTTTAGCCTCCTCGGCAATTACCCGGATTTCCTCTCCGCTCAATCCTTTGAACAACTCTATCGCACTGATAAAGTGAATCTTATCCGCCAGTTCCATATGCTTTGGTATTGTTGAGATTTATTGTTAATTTTTTCACAAATGTAAAACAATCTGACATTCGACAGAGCGTTTTATACCAATGGTAAACCAAATGTAACCTAATCAGATAAACACGGCAGGCTGCCATCAAGGCTATTGTGAATAAATTATCAGTAGCTTTGCCGGCGCATAAAAAGACACAAAACACCATCGCCCAATGAAAAACGTCCCCATGGTTGACCTTGCCGGTCAATACCTTAAAATCAAGGCAGAAGTTGATACTGCCTTTCAGGAGATACTCACTACAACGGCCTTTATCAACGGTCCGGCAGTAAAGAAATTTCAAGCCAACCTGGAACAATACCTGGGCGTTAAGCACGTGATACCCTGCGCAAACGGTACCGATGCCCTGCAGGTGGCCATGATGGCCCTTG
>JAJTAY010000039.1 GCA_021287165.1 Bacteroidia bacterium
TGAGGTCTCTTACACTAAGTTCAGTTTGCAGATACTGCTTGACGATCCTAAGCTTGAGTTCGTCCGGAAATTGATTTGCTCTTTTTCTCATAATCCTGTTTTTAGTTTACTAATGCTGTAAACCTATATCAGGACAAGACAACCAGCAACCAAGTTCCTGTTCCTTGTCCTCCGTCCCATTAATCGCTATGCTGGCTTACAGGCTGCACATCCACCACAATCTGGATTTCAATGCCGGGCATGGTGTTGCGGAAGTTGAACACACCGTTGAGCGAGCGCACGCGGCTGATGATGTTTTTCACGCCCATGTGGTTGTCACCTTTTTCGATGGCCTCCTGCAAGTCGAAGCCCTGACCATTGTCGCGGTAATCGAGGCAAAGTTTTCCCTCTTTAAGCCATAGCCTGATCTCAATTTGCGAAGCATTGGCGTGTTTTATAGTGTTGTTGATCAGCTCGCTGATGATGCGGAAATAGATCAGCTCGAGGGTGGAACCGATGCTCCGGTCGATGTTTTCGAAATGGGTGCTGATGGCAAGCAGACGGGTGGCATTGATGGCTTCGGTGAAGTTTTCGACGGCTTTCTGAAGGCCATAGTCGGCCAGAATGCGCGGAGTGATGTTGTTGGCAATGTTTCGGGCATTGTGGATGGCTTCGTCGAGCAGATGATTCACCTGTCCGATGTATTCGTTGTGTTCGGCTGTTCCCGGCTGTGTCGTCTCGAGTTCGTTCACATACAGCTTCACAGTGGACAACAGTGGCCCCAATCCGTCGTGTATTTCTTTGGCAAAACGCCGGCGTTCGCGCTCTTCTGTTTCGATGATGGCGATTCGTACTTTTTTATCGAGCTCGCGACGCTGGGCCGTTGACCGACCAATGCAGGTAATGTGTTGATTCTCTTCGGTATCTACCAGACGGCAATTTAACTCAACCGGAAAGCGAACGCCTTGTCCGGTGAGCAGTTCGGTTTCGAAGATGTGGTAGCCTTTTTTGCGTATATCGTTCAGGTGGTCCATTACGCCTTCGGCTGCGGCACCGGCTTTGATGTCGGCAAAACGTTTTGTAAGCAGATGTTCGCGGCTCATTTTAAGGCGGTCGCATGCAGCGTGGTTTACTTCGATGATTTTGCCGTCGGGCATGAGTACAAAGAGCAGGTCGCTGGTGGTGTCGAACAGTTGCTGATATCGTTTTTCAATACTTTCTTTTCGCCGTTCGGCGGCGGCCAGCCTTTTCAGAATTGTATTAATCATGGCCGTACCGGTGAGCATGAGCACCGAAACGGCAAAGCCAGCCGAATGTGGAATGAACTGTTGTTGTGCCAGATTCGACACTCGGGCTATCGCCAGCAGTTGAAAGAGGTTTTCGAGAGCCAGCAGCACCATGGCGGCGGCAATGAGCAGCCAGGCAAAGCGATGCCGCGAGTCCTTATAGTAATTCATCACCACCGCAAAGGTGGCCAGCCTGAGCAGCATAGAGGCGGAGATGAGCAAGATGCTGGCCATCCGGCTTTAGGATTTGGGTTTTTCGATATGCTTTATTGCCTGTTGGAGTATATCGTCAATCTGCTGATATACAGGATAAAAGCCTTCGTCGTCGAAGAGGTTGCGGCCAACATAAGCCTTCAGGAGTGTGCTCACATGGCGGACGGCTGAGCTTTGTTCGGCTCTTGTGGCGGTGATGCCCTTCTCGGCAGCCTGACGATAGAGGGTTTCGAGCATGGCGTTGCTCACCTGAAAGCGATCGATAAATTCTTTCACATTTTTATATTGCCGTAGCGTCTGGCGGTTGGCGTCGGCATAATCAAAGGCATACTGGAAGATCAGACCGCTGTTGGCCAGTCTGTTGTAGTAAAACAGGGCCGAGTCGGGCCGCAGGGGCACATAAACATCAGGCAAAATGCCACCTCCACCATAAACGACTTTTCCTCCTGGGGTGACAAACTTTACCGTGTCGGCAAAATGCAGGCTGTCGGGGTTGCTCACCTCGCCATTGAGGAAACGATCCATGGGTTCGTGGTGGTATTTTTCGAAATCACCATCGTAAGGCCGCTGAATGCTGCGTCCGGTTGGAGTATAATAACGCGCTACCGTGAGACGGATGGCCGAACCGTCTCGCAGGGTCATCTGTTCCTGTACCAGTCCTTTGCCGAACGAACGGCGACCGATGATGGTGCCCCGGTCGTTGTCCTGCAGGGCACCGGCAACAATCTCGCTGGCGCTGGCCGATCCCTCGTCGATAAGCACAACCACGGGAATGTCTTCGAGCATGCCCGTATTTGTGGCAAAGGTGTAGGACCGTGGCCGGTTTTTACCTTCGGTGTAAACGATGAGCTTTCCTTTGGGGAGAAATTCATCTGCAATATCGGTGGCCGCTTTGAGGTAGCCTCCGGCATTGCCCCGGAGGTCGACGATAAGCTGCTTCATGCCTTCGCGTCTGAGCTTGCGCGCACCTTCGAGAAATTCTTTGTAGGTGGTGGCCGAGAATTTGTTCAGACGGATAAAACCGGTCTGATTGTCAATCATATAGGCGATATCGAGGCTGTAGGTAGGAATGACATCGCGTGTGATGGTATAGTCTTTTAGTCCTTTCACGCCACGGCGATAAACTCCCACTTTCACTTCTGTTCCTTTGGGACCTTTGAGCCTGCGCATGGCATCGCGGTTTGAGATACCGTTGCCGGCTACAAGTGTATCGTCAATCATCACAATGCGGTCACCGGCCATGATGCCCACACGCTCCGAAGGGCCGCCCTTCACGGGATTAATAACCATAATGGTGTCTTTTTCGATGCGGAAGGAGACGCCGATGCCCTCAAAACTGCCCAATAACGGGTCGTTCATCTCGTGAAACATCTCGGGGGTAATATACGAACTGTGGGGGTCGAGCTTTTCGAGCATACCGGTAATGGCGGTGTTTTCGAGCCGTCGGCGATTGACGGTGTCCACATAGTCGCGTTCGATATAGTTGAGGATCATATCCAGTTTGCCAGAGCGCGAACTTCCCAACTGAATAGCAGGCATTTCGCCTTCGCTACGGCCTGCCGAGATACTGAATCCGATATATATGCCGCCCGCCAGAACCAGCGAAAATAATAGCGGGAGAAATATTGCAAGATTTTTCTTCATACCAATATGTTGTCTCAATTTTGCCTTTTGAGCAATGCTTTCAAAACGCAAAGTTAGCGGATATGTTCATAAGCGGCCCGAATCCTGATGCTTCCAAACCTGAGCAGAGGTTTAATGCCACAATCATGATATTACTTGTTCAACATAATTAACTTTGCAGCCCGAAACCGTTTGACACAATGCTAGCCCTTACTGAAAAAATAAAGCTGAACATCAAAGAGGTGTTTCATCCTAAATTATTTACAACACTTAAAACCTATGACCGCCAAACCTTCTACAGCGATCTGGTTGCCGGTTTGATCGTCGGCGTGGTGGCGCTCCCGCTGGCCATCGCATTTGGCATTGCCTCAGGAGTAACGCCTGAGCACGGGCTCATTACGGCTATAATTGCAGGATTTCTTATCTCGTTTTTAGGAGGTTCGCGGGTGCAGATCGGCGGCCCGACCGGAGCCTTTATTGTCATTATTTACGGCATAGTTCAGCAGTATGGTGTTGACGGATTGATGGTTGCTACGATTATGGCCGGCCTGATGCTGGTGGCCATGGGTTTGCTCAGACTGGGTTCGATCATCAAGTTTATGCCATATCCTATAGTGGTGGGTTTTACCAGTGGCATCGCCGTGGTGATCTTTTCGAATCAGATTAGAGATTTGCTGGGACTTAAGGTCACGGAAGCAGTGCCGGCCGATTTCATAGAAAAATGGACTTTTTATGCAAAGCACATTAGCGATGTGAATTATTGGTCTGCAGGTATTGCTCTTTTTACCATTCTGGTAGTTGCCCTTTGGCCTAAGGTGAACAAAACCATACCCGGAACGCTTATTGCTTTGATTTTAACAACGATTGCTGTGAGCCTTTTCGAATTGCCCGTGGAAACAATTGGCAGCCGCTTCGGCGAAATAAAGGCGGGTATTCCGGCGCCAACCTTGCCAATAGTGAACTTCGAAACATTCCGCATGCTTTTGGCTCCTGCTTTTACCATTGCCATTCTGGGTGCCATTGAGTCGTTGCTTTCAGCTATGGTGGCCGATGGTGCAACCGGAGGGCGTCACCGCTCAAACACCGAGCTCATCGGGCAGGGCGTGGCCAACATCGTTACTCCGATTTTTGGCGGAATTCCTGCTACCGGGGCCATTGCCCGTACCATGACAAATATCCGCAACGGAGGTAAGACTCCTGTTGCCGGTATCATTCACAGCATTACCTTGCTGCTTATCATGCTGTTTTTTGGCAAATGGGCCAAACTCGTGCCTATGAGCACGCTTGCCGGCATTTTGGTAATGGTGGCCTACAACATGAGCGAATGGCGCTCATTCCGCGCGCTGTTGGGTAATCATCGCTTCGATGTGGCTGTGCTTTTGGTGACTTTCTTCCTCACCGTACTCATTGACCTCACCGTGGCCATTCAGTTTGGCCTGTTGCTGGCTGTGCTGCTCTTCCTGAGGCGAATTATCGAAACATCGGGCGTTGAAGTAATCGAAAAAGAAATTTCAGAAGAAGATGCTGAGGTGGCTGATGAGACCTCGAAACTCATTATCCCGGAGGGCGTAGATGTGTTTGAGGTGAACGGTCCCTTCTTTTTTGGGGTGGCCAGCCGTTTCGAAGAGGCCGAGCGCAACATCACCCGCACGCCCAGGGTTCGTATTGTCAGGCTGTGGCGTGTGCCTTTTATGGACGCTACAGGTGTGAACAACCTGCGCAATTTCATCAGGATGAACCTGAAAAAGAATGTGGTTGTGCTGCTCAGCGGCGCAAACGTAAAAGTGAAGGAAGCCCTCGAAAAGTCGGGAATTACCGATATGGTGGGAAAAGAAAATTTGTGCAGCGACATAAACGCCGCTATCCTGAGGGCAAAGGAAATCATTAATTCGGACCTAAACTGACACTAATCTGACACCCCCGTGGTCAAACAGCAGCGTTTCTTACTTTCAATAGGGGGTTAACAGGCATGCTGGCAATTGTGACATTTCCATTTTAATTGCCAATAATCGTTTGATCGTGCCCGTTCAATGGGTTTTTGTTGCTCATCCGGCAAAGGCAAGTCAACAAACCTGGTGTTAAAGTTTGGTTAATGATCATTAAATCATTGACTTTTGCGCCGTTTTGTGGTTTCTTCGCCCAATATCCTGCCAACCACCACTTTTTAATCATAAACACCAAAAACGTTTTCCAATGAAAAGGTCATTTACCCTAATCATTATTTCTATATTGCTGCTTTCTCTGAAGTCATATACCCAAAATGAGGGCCAGCTTCAAGGCCCACTGTTATCAGGCACTGCTCCGGCTTTCAAGGCAATTTCCACCCTGGGCGAAGTCAACTTTCCGGATGATTACTTTGGGAAATGGAAAATATTATTCAGTCACCCGGCCAGCTTCACACCTGTGTGTACCTCCGAAATGCTCGCTTTAGCTTTAATACAGGACGAGTTTGCCCAACTAAAAACTTCATTGGTTGTCGTTTCGACCGATCGTCTGAATAGCCATATCGAATGGGTAAAATCGATTGAGAAAATTGCGGAAGAACAAAATACGCCCGTTAAAATAAGGTTTCCTTTGGTTTCAGATAATGATTTGAGGATTTCCAGATCATTCGGGATACTTCAACAAGGAAAGGAAACGGATATCCGGGGCGTTTTCTTTATAGATCCGAGCGACAAGATCAGGGCATTTTTTCATTATCCCGACAATGTTGGCCGCAATATGGAAGAAATAAAGCGAACGCTTATCGCCTTGCAAACCAGCGACAGACATGATGTAAAAACTCCGGCAAACTGGGTTCCGGGCAGCGAGGTACTGATGAAAAGTCCGGCGAATATTCAGGAATCGGAGAAGCTTGAAAGGCGCGCAAACCCCAAATTCAGAAAAGTGGCCTGGTATATGTGGTACAGATCACTATAATTTTCAGGGCAATAGCGTTCATGTGTCAAATGAGTAAGCAGCAAGGATCGATCAATGACAGCTTGGCTTCGACATTTTCAGGCGTGTTAAAATAGCCCTGAAGAGGAGGCAAATGTTCATCACAAGACTGATTGCTAAAATCCCAGAACCCCAGACATATTGAACAAGATTTATTAGTGGAGGGGCACTTTGCAATGCATAAGCATTGAAGAAACCAGATTTGAAAATTGAAAAAAAGGAATTATGGGTTGGCCAACTCTGCAAAGGGCCTGCGGGTGGTTACAAAACGTTTGCGGTAATAGTCCTCCTTATTGAGCCAATCGAGGCGCAATCCGCCATGAGTGGAGCTGTGGATGAAGAGAATATCTTTTGACTCCGGTGCTACATCGACCACAATACCCACATGGCCTATGTTTTTGCTTTTGGTGCTGCGGCCCTTGAAGAAGATGAGATCACCTTTACGCACCGATTCCACAGGAACGTGTTCGCCTACAAGGGCCTGGGTGCGGCTCGATGGAGGCAATTCCAGACCAAACTTGCCATATACATGCTTTACAAAACCAGAGCAGTCGAAGCCTCTCTCAGTGCGCCCGCCGTAACGATACGGCGTGCCAATGTAGGTGCGGGAATAATTGATCAGGCTGTCGAGCGGTAATCCGTTGGGAAGAAAAACCACATCGTTGCGCACGGGCTGGATCGTTTTTACTGGTTCTTCAAGATACCTCAGAATTTGTAGTGTGTCGGGCTGCAACGTAACATGCTGCCCGAAAACCGAACGGCTGTTGGCAACAGCGAAAAGCAATACAAGCAAAACCGCAACTGAAAATCTGAAATCCATTAGCTCTTTATTAAGCAGCACGTCGGGGAATGCAAAAATAAGGTGCTTTGCCCGAAAAAGGCTCCCCAGGTGAGTGTTAAAAGTAATTAAGCTGTTCAATTCGTAAATAAATGACAGTAAACCAATTATTTAAAAAAATTGCAAAAACCGGTATGCGACCTTCACCAACGAAGCCTGTCTATATCTTTGAACAATACAATTTCGAAATATGAAGAAAATATCGCTGATGATGCTGCTCTGGGGGCTTTCGGCCGCAACGCTGCTGGCTCAGGCATTACCCGGGCAGACCAAGTTAGACAGCCTATTTGTGCTGCTCGAAAACCATCACAAGTTCATGGGCTCAGCGGCACTGATGCGGGATGGAGTCATTATTCACTCCAATACCTACGGCCATGCCGATGTTGAAGGCAAAGTTCCGGCAGGACCAAACACGGTTTACCGCATCGGCTCGGTAACCAAAACCTTCACGGCCGTAATGGTGCTTCAGATGGCAGAGGAGGGTAAGCTTTCGGTTGACGACAAGCTGGCAAAATACTTTCCCGGCATCGACGGCGCTGAGAAGATAAGCCTTGCCCACATGCTCAGGCATCGCTCCGGCCTGTTCAGCCTCACCAGCGACAGCACCTATATGGCTTTTCACACCACACCACAAACCCGGAAAGCATTGCTCGACAGGATGTTGCAACACAAACTGAAATTCGAACCGGATGCAAAACTGGAGTACAGCAATACCAATTACATTTTGCTGGGATGGATACTTGAAGACCTTAGCAGAAAGTCGTACGCCCAGCTGCTACGGGAAAAGATTGTCTTGCCATTGGGTCTGAAACATACGTTTGCAACAAAGCCGGAGCATGGTTTTGCCGCCACATCATACAACTGGGATGGAAAGCAATGGGTGGCCGAATCGTTCACCGATATGAGTGTGCCGGGCGGAGCTGGAAACATATACTCTACCCCTGAAGATCTATTGCAATTTTATCACGCACTCTTCAGCGGTAAACTGCTCAGTGATGCAAGCCTGAAACAAATGACCGAGATCAGGGATATGTTTGGCTTTGGCGTATTTCACATGCCCTTTTACGAGCATAAAGGCCTTGGGCATACGGGCGGCATTGACGGCTTCAGGTCGGTAGCGGTATATTACCCGGAGGAAAAGGTGGGTGCTGCTATCTGTGCGAATGCGTTGAATTATAATCAGAACGACATTCTCATAGCAACACTAAATGAGGCATTTGGAAAAGACTGGAAGCTGCCGGATATTGACGAGGCAAAGGTTGATGTGGCCTTACTGGCATCATATGTTGGCACTTACGCCGCCGAGGGTTTTCCGCTGAAGCTCACCATACGGCAGCGCGAAGGCAAGCTCTACGGCCAGGGAACAGGACAACCCGAATTTCCGCTCGAAGCCCGAACGGACGATACCTTTGTGTTCGACAATGCAGGCTTAAGCATTATATTTAAAGACGGTAAGTTGCATCTTAAGCAAGGCGCCATCAAGCTCGAGATGAGCAGAGAAGAGTAGGGTATTTGCGGGCAAAGGCAACCGTCCGACTGCCTGAGATGTAAAATTTCCGGAGATTTGCAACGCCATGGCAACTTAGACAGTCTAAAGCCTGAATTCACAAAGCACTACCAGAAAACCGCTTTTACCAATATCCTGTATTATGAGAAAATATGCACTGGCAGCACTGCCATTGGCGCTGATTGTGCTCTTTACCGCCTTCGACTGGGAGCCCGACTGGCGTTCGGCATCCGGTTACGCGCCCGTGCTGATGCGTAAGGAAGATTTGCGCAACAGCATCGCCTGGCAGGGCGCACGCCCCTTCGAAAGGCCCGGTAAGATCTACATCTACGGAAGTACTATTTTCATCGTAGATGTTTATAAAGGTATCCATGTAATCAACAACAGCGACCGCACCAATCCCCAAAAAACAGGCTTTCTGCTCATTCCCGGCGTGCTCGACATAGCCGTGCGCGACAGTGTAATCTTTGCCGACAATGCCATCGATCTGTTGGCCGTCAGTATGCGCAGCCTGCCACAGGTTCAGGTGCTCGACCGTGTGGAAGATGTGTTTCCTGAGCCTGTGGCTCCCGATATGATGTGGTGGTGGGGCTTTCGCAAACCCGAAGGAACGGTGGTTGTAGGTTGGAACAAAAAAACCGGAAAGCCATGAAAGCAACATTAGTACACAGGACATTATGGGTTGCGGCTCTGCTGCTAAGCCTCACTTCCTGCCGTAAGGATAGCGAAAGCGTGGAATCCGGACGCGGCGGCTCGATGGCCCGATTTACCGTTAAGGGTAATTACCTGTACGCGGTTGATATAGAAAAGCTAAGTACGTTCAAAATCGATAATCCCCAGGATGTAAACCGCCTCAATGTGCAGTATTTGGGTTTTGGCGTTGAGACCATTTACCCCGAGGGCGACAATCTTTTCATCGGCGATCAGAACGGCATGCACATCTACAGCATTGCCAACCCGGAACGGCCCGAGAAAAAGAGCTTCACCCCGCATTTCCGCAGCTACGATCCTGTGGTGGTTCAGGGCAATTATGCTTATGTAACCCTTCGCACCGGCGAAGGTCTCAGCTCGGGCGTGAATGCACTTTATATCTTCAATATCAGCAATATCTACAATCCCCAGCGCGTGAAGGAATACGCCATGACCAATCCGCGCGGACTGGGCATCGACGGTAACCTGCTCTTTGTGTGCGATGCCGGCCTCAAGGTATTTCAGGTGAGCAACGGGGTTGATCTCACCTTGCTGCAAACCTTTAACATCCCCGCCATCGATGTAATCCCCGATAACCCTTACTTGTATGTGGTTACCGAGCAGGGCCTGGCGCAATATAAATATGAAAACAACAACCTTATCCTGCTCAGCCAGCTGGGAATGGGCACCAATATGATGCGCAAATGAGAAAAGTTGCAGGCTTATTACTTATCGTCCTGTTGCCTGTTGTGATGAAGGCTCAGGAAGTGCCGGTGGCCGACAAACCTGTCGTGATGATTTCGCTGGTGCCGCAATATGCTTTTCAGAGCGGCTTCCGGATGGATTTCGACCTGCCACTCAATGAAAGACACTGGATTCAGCTCGCACCGATATTTTTTGCCGGCAATAATGTGGAGATGAGCATCACCACTGCCGACAAGCTGGGCGGGCTTGCCTTGCATGCCTATCACCGCTATTATCCCGATGCTGAGCGCGACCGTTTTCAGCCCTATGTGGCCTGGGGACCTGGTTTTCAGCACTATGCCATTGATTACAAGGTTTATAATGGAAACGTCCGGGTGAGCAAACACACCAATATCAACCGCATCGGGGCTGACCTTACAATGGGTTTTGTTTCACAGGGCAGTGCCTTGTTTTTCGATTGCTATGCCGGGGCCGGCATACGGCAGGCTTTCCTGTCGGGCGACAAAGACTCGGGTGAGCAATTTAACGACACTTTTCTCGATTTTGGCTATTCGGGGGTGTTGTTTGTGGCCGGTGTAAGGGTAGGGGTGATGATCAAAAAGAATAAACGATGAAAACGAAAATATCAGCACTTATCCTGATGGCGACCCTGGCTTTTCCGCTGATTTCGCGATCACAAATGCCGGAAGATCAAGGTGCTAAAACCCGACTGATGTGGGTGCCGCAATACCTCTTCAACAGCGGAATGCGTTTTGAGGTGGACCGAAAGCTGAACGATGAGCTGTGGATTGTGGCTTCGCCTACCATTTACTACAAGGACAATCCGGACAACTGGCTTTACGGCAACTCGAATATTTACGGCCGCAAAGGCATTTCGGCCGAGGCATGGCTCAAGTGGTACCCTGAGCAGCAAAGCCGCAAGCGCAACTACATCATGGCCGGAGGAGGCTACACCCTTTCGCAGCGCAAACGATTTGCCGAGCGCTGGCAGGGCTATCTGGAAGACGGACTGTTGTTCTACCGCTACGACGAATCGTACTGGAACACCACCACCCACGCCTTTGCCCTCAGGGTGGCCGCAGGGAGACACATATACGAAGACCGCAATTTTCTGATAGATGCCTACCTTGGGCTGGGCATACGCTTTGCCTCTACAAGCCGTCCGTCGGGCTTCATCTACAACGACCCCCAGCCCTCCACCCTCGACCAGGACTACAGCGGGGTAATCGGCGTAGCGGGCCTTAGACTGGGATTGCAGTGGTAATGACATCTTGGCCCAATAAGCAACTCACTGATAAATAAACCGAAAAACAAATGCCTCATACCAGACCGGATATGAGGCATTTGTTTTTTGACAAATACAGACAATGGTCTTCTGCGCGGAGGGCTAAAACCTGATGGCCACCCCCAGGCGCCAGTTTTTAAGGTCCACGCCATCAATATTTCCTTTGAATAGGGGTTGCCAGCCAAACTCGCCATAAGCACCAATATTTTTGGTGAAATAGTAAGCAGCCCCAAGCCCGCCAAAGAAATCAGCTTTTTTGTCGAAATCGGTGAAGAAATTGGTTACGCCCACCCGTGTAGCCACATACAAATCGAGGCGTTCGGGTTTTTCGTTCAGCATAAGTGGCAGAAAGTGGAAGTTGGCAATGGCATCGAAGCGGTGCGAAAAGATGGTATCCGACACATACCAGCCTTGTCCGTCAGGCTTTGGATAGATGACGCTGATTGCCGCATAGCCCAGGCCGACTTCCCAGAGGGAGCCCAGGCGACGTGTAATGTCCAGGCCCACAAAACCATTCATGCGATGATGGTTTTTGTTGGTGTAAGTAGGTTTGCCACCGATTTTCAAAGTCCAGTAGCCGGCTGATGGTTGCTGGGCCAAGGTGCCGGTTGCGGTGGTGAAGAGAAGAATCAACATCAAAAGAGATGACTTGATGAGGTTTTTCATGGTTTTGATGTATTTAATTGAGGTTTTGATAGGTTAAAATTGTATTTAAACGAAATAACGGGCATGATCGGGAAAATGCTCATTTGCCATATGGCTGGTTTTATTGGGCGCTTTCCATTGTAATTTGGATAAACAATTCCGACAGTATTATCATCAAGATAGAAGTAATAGGATGGATTCCGGCGGTTGTATGCGTTATACAGACCAAATGTCCAGGACGACCTGATTTGACCTGATGCATCAATCTTTTCGCGAACAAATGCGATATCCAGTCGGTGATGATCTTTCATCCTCGAGCTGTTTTTTGGCCCATAGATTAAAATTTCCGTGAGTATTTCAGGATTTTCGGCTGGACCGAGGTGCCTGCCGATGATGGGTGTGAAAGGCAGTCCTGACTGATATAGCCAGTTTGCAGTGAATTTCCAATTGGGGCTCAGGTCGTAAAGCACCCAAATGTTGAGGTCGTGGGGGCGGTCAAACTCGAAAGGGTAAATTTTGCCTTGGTTGATATCGGAAAATTTCCGGGTAGTTTTGCTGAAAGTGTAGCTGATGTTGGTTTCCCAGCGAACGGACTTCTTACTCAACATTATTTCCACTCCTTTTGACCTTCCCTCACCGCCTGTAGCGATTTTGGAGTAATAAAAAGGGCTTCCTTTTAAATGACTTAAACCGTCTTTGTAGGTAATGAGGTTGGTAGCGTTTTTGCTGTAAACCCCCAGTTCGGAACGAAAGCCCCAATCGGGCCGGTGATAAATCCAGGTTGCAGAGATCTGGCCGGATTCAGCTGGTTTAACAATTTGATCTGAGGGAATCCAGATTTCGTTTGCAAGGATATTTCCGCTTGCAAAAAGCAGATGTCGGTATTGATGCACGCGCATCCAGGCTACACTGATTTGGTTTTGCTTGCCTGGTAAAAATGAGAGTGAAAGTCGGGGTTCTGCATGTAAATCAGTAAAGTTGCCATTGGTAAATATGGTTGCACGAGCGCCGACCGAAAGTTTTATTTTGCCGAAGACTTCCTGTTGAGCGTTGGCATAAATGGATGTTTCGTTTGTGAAGATTGTTGGCGAACCATACGACTCTCCCTCACTGGTATCAAATTCCCCGGGATTAAACATGTCGTAACTGCCCGACAAACCTGTGGATATTTTCAGGTTATCAAACATTTTCCACGACCAATCGGAACCATAAAAGAGTGAAAAAGTTTCGCTTCGATAAAAGCTTTCGAACAACTCAGTGTGCTGATTAAACTTCTGTTTGCTGAAAAGGTTTTCACGTACGCTGTAATGATTTAGCGATAGTATATTTTCCGTAAAAATTCCTGACTTAAAATGATGTTTCAGGTTAAATGCAGCCATTTTATTACCCCAACGGCTTCGATAGCTGTACTTGTTGAAGGGCCTGTATGGGTCGGTTTTTGAGATTGTGGCAAAATAATCATCGCCCAGATAAATGGTGGCATGGAAGCTGGTGCGTTTTGAAATTGACCGTGAGTATTTTGTGTTGATATCATAAAAGCCAAAGGCACCCTTGGTCTCAGTCAGGTTGCTAACCGAGGTGAAGCCGTACATCAATAAATCGTAAAGGCTTTTGCGGCCGGCAACAATCAAAGTGCTTTTTTTCCCCAACGGGCCTTCCAGGCTTACTGAAGCATCAAGCAACCCAATATGAGCACTGCCCTTCCAATAGCTTTTGTTTCCCTCCCGGTGTGTTACATTAAGTATTGATGACAGCTTACCGCCATATTGTGGAGGGAAATTGCCTTTGTACAATTCAAGGTGATTGATGATATCGGGATTAAAAACTGAAACCAGACCACCCACGTGATTTACGTATATCAATGGAGCCTGGTCTATAAGGTAGGCATTTTCTCCTGCATTGCCACCTCTCACCAGAATAAGGCTCGAGCCTTCACCTGTCGTGCTTATGCCAGGCTGTTGGTGCAAAGTTTTAATAACATCAGGTTTACCGAAAATGCTCAGTTGATGGTTCAGTTGAACACTTCCGACCATGGCGATGTCAGTTTTGTTGTACTTTTCGGCTTTTACAGTGATTTCATCCAGCAAATAGCCCGGTTTGAGCATGATGCTGATGGTGGTGTCGCGGTGCCAGGCATTCAGCTTGATATGCTGAGACTCGAATCCGACGAAAGAAATAACGAGCGTGGATAGAGGTTCGGCAAAAATTGAGAAATAACCATTGGCATCGGTAGTTGTGCCTTTCAGGGTTTTTTCGATATACACGTTGGCCCCAACAAGGCGCTCCCCGTCGGCTTCATTGCGCACTACACCCGAAACCCTGATGCTTTGGGCATAAGGCTCTAAGCATTGTGTAAGACTCAGAAGCAGGAGCGCCAGAAAACGAATTCTTTTCATGGCAGGTAAATGTTTGAACGCCAGGTAGTATAAGCCCTGAAGATGCCGAGGCCATTGCTCGTATTTGAATAAACCGGGGCCGCATGATATCCTGTTATGCCGAAGATTGGATACAGGCCATTGTAGTACATTTCAATACTCTTTGCGTATTTGTAGTACTCCTCAGAAACAGCTTTAATTTCCAGCATCGAAGACCAGTTGTTTCCTTGAGTCAAGTCTCTGGTGTCGCGGCTGTAGTTGATGGTAAGGGTGTGTTGAGCACCGTTCATCATTACATTACTGAAAAGTGGATAGGGCATTCCTTCGTAGGCCAGCACCGGATCGTTCATCTCAACGATTCTTGCGGGTTTTTCCGTTGAATCATTTACACGGTAGATGACAGATGCCTGATAGTAGGCTCTGGATGAAGGATTGTTTTGAAGAGTGAATTTGAATGCGCTGTATATCAGGTTGTCCGAATCCCTGCCGGCCAAAGTTTTGTGCTGAATGCTCGTTATTATCGGATTAGCCGGCATTACGGTGCTGGCAACCACTTCATTGTTTACTCCCGGCACTTGAACGCGACAAGTGTAGCGTCGTCCGGGCTTTGGGAGTATTTCAGCCACATACCACCCTTTTTCGGCTTCATCAATAAGCATCAGGGGGGTGTTTTCTTCGCTGATGGTCACCACGGCGTTGTTTATTGCCGGAATGGTATCCCTGCTCACCGAGGCTGACCATGATACATGAACGGCAACAATGCCTTCGTCGGAAATGAATCCGTTGATTACCGGTTTTTTGGGGTACGCTCCAAAATTGTCGGTTACCTTTTCCCTGCAGGAAAATAACAACTGAAGCGCAAGCAGCAATAGTAATGTAAAACGCATATCCTGTTTTATGAAAAACATAGCCCCTGCGCATGATGCAAGGGCTATGCAATATGTGGTCAGGGGACTAAATGACTGTTGCAGCTGATGCTTGCACTACCTGTGTTGGTTTGCTTTGCCCATGCGTTTATACCATCCATGTGGGCAATGGGAAGCGCATAATATCCTGTACTAATCCATTCCTGTGTCAGGATTTTGTTTAGGTTATTGGTCAGGGTCCCGTCAGAACTGAAGCTTCCTGTTCTTCGCAGCCAATTGTTGTAATTGTCATATACATAATAACCTGTTGCAACTTTAACATTGCATTTTATCGTACGTTTTACATTCCACCATATGCCTGCCCATTTTTTGTAAGGTTTTGCTGAAAAAAAAGTCCATTGGTTGGTTGCGGGCATAAGTGAGCCACCGCCTACATGAAGATATGCAACCCAGATCCCAAGTTCAATCTTTTCGTTGTCAACAATATTGTTGGCGCCTGCTGCCACACCGCAGTTGTGAGCGCCATCCTTCATGTTAACTTCTACGTTGTGGGAATACAACACAAAAACATTTTCATTTTGCAGCAGTGGGTAAATATCGCTCTCGCCGGTGTTCAAAAACAATTCAAAGTTTTTGGATTCAGTGCCAAGCACCACATCTTCAAAAACGCGCAAAATGGTATCGCCAAACTGAAACAGACGGTCTTCGTTGATGTAAATGCGCATGGGGTTGTCGGTCAGCAAAGGCTCAACGTGCATCACGTTTTCGGTGTCGAGGTACACATGCAGGTATTTACGGTTCTGGTTGATGAATGCCTCGGCTTCTTCCTGATTGCTGAACGACTCAATGCTTATGTTTTCGTAAAATGCATCAGCCTCTTCGGCAAAGGAGCTAAAGTTGAAATGGCTTTTGAGCCTTGCATTCAATTCGTTGTTTTGCAGATGCCTGTGCTCCTCGAATGCCGCCCTGAACTCGCTGAAGCTTTTGAACTTCAAAATGGTTTTGTTGTATTTTCCTCCCTCATCCGATGCAACTTCGTGCTTCTGGCAGGAGGATGCCAGCATGATTAATAAAATAGTGAGAAGTTTGAAAAATGTTGATTTCATAATTGTGAATTTCTTAAATCGAATTGTTTGTTTGAAAGTGTAGTCTGAAATCGTCAACATTGTTTTGCTCAGCACCCGGGCCCTGCCCGGTTAGCCATAATCGTACTTACCACAAGGTAAAAAGTTATTTGTCCGAATAGTAACTACTACCCCCCCCGCACATCGTATTGAAGGAAATGCCGTGCGGACGTCAGCGATGCAACGGGACATCCCTTCGGGCAACAGGAAAAAAAGTGGCAAGGGGAGTGTGTTTGTTTGTTTTTCATCGAATTGGTCAAGTTCGCACAGCAAAAAAAGAAAAATTTTCACAACAGAAAAAAGACCGGTTTGATCCCTGCCTTAATTTAGAAACGATATAAATTAGCGTTTCAGTTTTTCTGAGCCTGCAATTTGATTCCGGCGGGCATAAACCTTCGCGCAGGCGGAAATAATTCCTTTTAAATTCGCTGCTTCGTAATCTGCTCGTCATTGAAAAAGAATCTGCTCATTCTGCTTTTCCTTGCCGCGTTTTTTGCTGCGCAGGCGCAGCGCATAGGCAGCCATTGCGTTGAAGTGGAACTGCCTGCCGTGATCATGCGTCAGCTTGACCAGCCCATCACTCTGCAGTTGGTTTCCGACTCGGCATTTGGCCGGTTCGAGGGAAGGGAAATCACGGTATGGGTCAACGAAACGCCGAGAAGTGTCGTGTTTGAGCGCAACAAGGCGGTGCTTAGGTACGATTTTCCGCGCAGAGAAACCCTCAGCCTCAGGGTTGACGATTTTCGATGGCAAAAAGCAGTGAATCCCATACCCTTGTGGATGTCGGTGCTTCCGCCATTGGTGGCCATAGTGCTGGCGTTGTTGCTGCGCGAGGTGTTTTTTGCCCTGTTTACCGGCATACTCACAGGCACCTTCATTATGGCGCTTTATCAGGGCAATGGCTTTTTTGCGGCCATAGGCAAAGGATTCCTTGCGGTGATGGATGTGTATGTGATGGCCTCGCTGCTCGACCGCGGTCATATGTCCATCATCGTTTTTTCGATGGTTATCGGGGGCATGGTGCACCTCATTTCGAAAAACGGTGGTATGCAGGGGGTAGTCAACCGGCTTTCGGGCCTGGCGCGCAATGCGCGCATGGGTCAGTTTACGGCCTGGCTGCTGGGTGTGGTGATTTTTTTTGACGATTATGCCAACACTTTGGTGGTGGGCAACACTATGAGGCCTGTGGCCGACCGGCTGGGCATTTCGCGGGCCAAGCTGGCCTATCTGGTCGATTCCACGGCTGCACCAGTGGCAGCCATTGCCTTTGTTACCACCTGGATTGGGGCGGAGCTGAGCTACATACAGGCCGGCCTCGATGCCATAGGCCTGAAAATGTCGGCCTACAGCGTTTTTTTCAACTCGCTGGCATACAGCTTTTATCCTTTTCTTACGCTGGCTTTTCTGCTTATGATTGTATTTTCTGGCAGGGAATACGGCCCCATGCTGGCTGCTGAAAGGGCTGCCCGACTGAGCCGGCATAAAAACATCGAAACCGCTGCTGAGCAAAAACAATACGAAAAGCCCAGAGCAATCAATGCCGTGCTTCCGGTGGCGGTAATCATCTTCGGCACCCTGGCTGGGCTGCTCTACACCGGCTGGAGCGCCGAAGAGTGGGCGCGCACCGACCTGAACACCATGGAAAAGCTGTCGGACATCATTGGTCGCGGCGATTCGTACACGGCACTCCTCTGGTCGTCCATTTCAGCCCTGTTCACAGCTTTGCTGCTCACACTGGCACAGCGCATCATGAACCTCAAAACGGCTGTAGAGCATATTGTTGACGGTTTCCGTATCATGCTCACCGCCATCCTCATCCTCACCCTGGCATGGTCGGTGGCTTTGGTGGCCGAGCACCTGCACACGGCCGACTTCATTGCCCATACCTTGATGCGGGTTTCGTTTTCGCCCTACCTGATACCGGCTTTCACTTTCGTGATGGCAGCGCTGGTGGCTTTCAGCACAGGTACTTCATGGGGCACTATGGCTATTTTGTATCCGCTCATCCTACCGGCCAGCTGGATGCTCACCGAAGCCCATCCGGAGATTGATACCGCCCACGGGCTTACCATATTCTATAGCGTAGTGTCGGCCGTGCTGGCCGGTTCGATTCTGGGTGACCATGTTTCGCCCATATCCGATACCACCATCCTCAGCTCCATCTCAAGCGGTTGCAACCATATCGAGCATGTGCGAACGCAAATGCCCTATGCATTGACAGTGGGCCTGATATCGCTGCTGGTGGGAACCATTCCTGCAGCCTATGGTTTTGTTTCGCCCTGGTGGCTCATGCTGCTGGCAGGCATAGTGCTTTACCTACTTGTAATATTGTTTGGGAAAAAACTGCCTCAACCCACAAACGAACAATCATGAGTGTTTCAGTTGCAATAGCATTGCTGATTTCGGGGGTGATTGTGGGTTTCATCAACACCCTGGCCGGAGGCGGTTCGGTTATTTCGCTTTCCTTGTTCATTTTTCTTGGACTGCCGGTGGATGTGGCCAATGGCACAAACCGCATTGCCATTGTGCTGCAAAACCTCAGCTCGGTGGGCACATTCAGGCGCAACAAGCTCATCGATTTCAAGTATGCCAACAAGCTTGCCATCCCGGCCGTAATTGGTTCCATTGCCGGAGCGCAGCTGGCTGTGGACATCGACAAAGCCCTCGTTGAGCGGATCTTCGCTGTGATGCTCGTAGTAGTAGCCGCTTTTATGTTCATCAATCCAAAGCATTACCTGCACGGCCAGCCCGGCAAACAAAATCAGAAAGTCAGTCCGCTGAGCATCTTTTTATTTTTCCTTATCGGGCTTTATGGTGGTTTCATTCAGGTGGGAGTGGGTTATTTTCTGCTTGCCGCGCTGGTGATGGGGGCAGGCCTCGATCTGGTGAAAGCCAATGCCATAAAGGTGTGGATTGTGTTGCTGTACTCGCCGGTGGCGCTGGCCGTTTTCATGGCCAACGGGGCAGTGCACTGGGCCTACGGCCTGATGCACGGCCTTGGCAATATAGGCGGTGCGGTGCTGGCCACGCATCTGGCGGTGCACAAGGGTGTCAATTTTGTGCGTTGGGTGATCATTGTGGTCATTGCCATTACCTCGGCCCAGCTTTTGGGACTCTACAACTTCAATGCGCTCATTGCCTGGCTGATGGGTTAAAAGCTGCCGGTCTCAGGTTCAGCTTGCCCGTCATTGCTTACCTTTGCAGCCCAAAATAAAGACTTTATGACTCCGACCGTCAGGGTACGCTTTGCGCCCAGTCCAACCGGCCCGCTGCACATGGGCGGGGTGCGCACTGCTCTATACAACTACCTTTTTGCCCGTCAGCATGGCGGCACCATGATTTTGCGCATCGAAGACACCGACCAGACGCGCTATGTGCCCGGAGCTGAGGACTATATTATGGAAGCTTTAGCCTGGTGCGGCATACATTTCGACGAAAGCCCGGCCAATGGTGGTCCGCACGCCCCATACCGCCAGAGCGAGCGCAAAGCCTTGTACAAGCAATTCAGCGATCGGCTGATTCAAAGCGGACATGCCTATTATGCCTTCGACACGCCCGAGGAGCTGGAGGCCTTGCGCAAAGCCGCAGAAGCCCGAAAAGAAACCTTTATCTACAATGCCGCAACCCGAAAAACGCTTCGCAACAGCCTCAATATGAGCGCTGAAGAGGTTGGAGCCCTCATAGCCGAAGGAACGCCTTTTGTGGTGCGTTTCAAAATACCGGAGCACAGTGTGGTGGAAATGGACGACCTGATCAGGGGCAGGGTGGTGGTGAAAACAGAAACCTTAGACGACAAGGTGCTGTTCAAGTCGGACGGCATGCCAACCTACCACCTGGCCAATATTGTGGATGATCACCTCATGGAAATTACCCACGTGATCCGAGGCGAGGAGTGGCTGCCCTCGTTGCCCTTGCATGTACTTTTGTATCAGGCCTTTGGATGGGAAGCTCCCCAGTTTGCCCACCTGCCTCTGCTGCTGAGGCCCGACGGCAACGGCAAGCTGAGCAAGCGCGATGGCGACAGACTGGGTTTTCCGGTGTTTCCGCTGGCCTGGACCGATCCCTTCACTGGCGAAAAGTCGTCGGGCTACCGCGAGGCGGGTTATTATCCTGTGGCCTTTGTGAACATGTTGGCCTTGTTGGGCTGGAACGCCGGCACCGAGCAGGAGATTTTCAGCATGGACGAGCTGGTGAAAGCCTTCAGCCTGGAGCGGGTGAGCAAATCGGGGGCAAGGTTCGACCCGGCCAAAACGCGCTGGTTCAACCAGCAGTATTTGCTCAAACGCAGCGAAGAGCAACTGGCAGAGGAGCTCAGAATAGTGCTGAACAACAAGGGAATAAAAGCTGCGGATGACAAGCTCGTGCCCATTTGTCGCCTGATGAAGGAGAGGGTGCCTTTTGTGCACGAAATCTATGATGAAGGCAGGTTCTTTTTCGAAGCGCCCCAAAGCTACGATGAGCAGGTGGTAAAGAAACGCTGGAAGGAGGAAAGTGCGACCCAGATGCTACAGCTTGCAGCTGTGCTGGAGAAAGTAGCGGAATTCGAACCTGTGGCCCTTGATGCCCTGCTACAGCAATTCATCGCCGATAACGGCCTTAACACCGGTGCGGTGATGAATGCCCTGCGCCTGTTGCTGGTGGGGACATCAAAAGGACCACACCTGTCGGAAATCATGTGGATCATTGGAAGGGAGGAAACGCTAAAACGTATTTCTGCTGGCATAGCACATTTATCTCAAATCACACAAAACTAAGACAATGTCGGTGATTTCAATCGAAGGAATGGAGTTTTATGCCTACCATGGCTGTTTTGCCGAGGAGCAACTCATAGGTACCTGGTTTGTGGTGGATTTGTTTCTGGAGGTGGATACCACCATGGCCGAGCAAACTGATAATCTTCATGACACTGTGAACTATCTGGAGGTTTATCAGCTAGTTAAGAAGGAAATGGAAATCAACGCCAAACTGCTGGAGCATGTGGGAAGGCGCATTCTGGTTGCTGTGCATCAGGCTTTTCCGCAGGTGCAGCATGCCAGGGTGAAAGTGCGCAAGATGAACCCCCCGCTGGGAGGCAAGATGGATTTTGTAAGCCTTACCCTCGAAAGCTAAGCTGATGGAAAAGCGTTTGCTTACCGAGCCCGATGTATGCCCGCGCTGCGGCGGGGCTTTTCACTGCAGTAAGTCGGCCCGATGCTGGTGCTTTGAGGTGCAAACCACGCCCGAGGTGCTTGAATATGTGCAGCAACGCTGGGAAAAATGCCTATGTCCGGCCTGTCTTGCAGAGGTTTCGAAGGCCAGGGGCAATGCAACCGGATCAGAGCTTGCATAAAAAATTATATGGCGTATGGCGTGTTTTTTTAACGGTTTGGCGTAGTCTGCAGACTATGCCAAACGTATAATGTAAAGCAGACACGCTAATTACGCCAAAAGAAATGTTTTGCGATAAGTGCTAAGTAACATCAAATCAGTGCTAAATGTCATTAATGCATGCAATACGATTTCACATTTGTCCTTTGAGCGAAAAGTCGTAACTTTGCGCACCCAAACGGTCCCGTGGCCGAGGGGCTAGGCACCGGTCTGCAAAACCGTCTACAGCGGTTCGACTCCGCTCGGGACCTCCAAAAAAGAAACCAGCACACCTCTTGATGCGCTGGTTTTTTGTTTTTTGAGCCTTCCACGGGACTCGAACCCGCGACCTGCTCATTACGAGTGAGCTGCTCTACCGGCTGAGCTAAGAAGGCCTGAGGCCTGCAAAGTTAAAACAATTCAACGATTAGGGAGATAGCATAGCCTTATTCTTCCTCCGGATAATGCTTCACCATTTTATCAATAAGAGCCTCAAGCAACCGTTTTAGCTCGATCAGAGATGCGGGTTCAAAGTCGAAATCCATTAGGCCCTTAGCAAGGTTTTCCGGAATAAGGGCGGCTTTATGCCTAAGTTGATCCCCATGCTCAGTCAGGCTCACAACTACCTTACGCTCATCGCTTTCGTCGCGTCGCCGCCTGATTAGCCCTTGTGCCTCGAGTCGCTTAAGCAAAGGGGTGAGGGTATTGGTGTTTAGAATTAGTCGACGGCTGATGTCGCCGACAGGCTGAGTACCATGTTCCCAAAGCACCATCAGCACCAGATATTGAGGATAGGTGACGCCCAATTTTTCGAGCAAAGGCTGGTATTGTCTGATAATCAGACGCGATGCCGCATAAACCGGAAAGCATATTTGGTTGTCAAGCTTCAATTGTTCATATTCCATATAATTGATATCATTTTGAGGGAAGATACTTTTGCAAATATGATTCAATTTTTTCCGGTGTGGTGGCCGGAGAAAAACGTTTTACAGGCCTTCCCTTTGCGTCGATGAGGAATTTTGTAAAATTCCATTTGATTTTGCTGCCAAAAAGCCCGGGAAGTTCTTTTTTCAGGTACTTAAAAATCGGGTGGGCATCAGGACCATTCACCTCTACTTTGGCAAACATAGGGAAGGTCACGCCATAATTGATCTGGCAGAATTCGGCAATCTCATGCTCATCATCAGGGTCCTGATTGGCAAACTGATTACAAGGGAAGCCCAAAATTATCAGTCCCTTATCGCGATACTTCCGGTGAAGTTTTTCAAGGCCCTCGAACTGTGGCGTGAGGCCGCATTTGCTTGCTGTGTTGACAACAAGAATTGTCTTGCCTTCAAACAGGTTCATCTTGATTTCCTTACCGTCGATTGCTAAGGCAGAAAAGTTGTGAAAGTGAGAAGGAGTGTTCATGTCACATAAGATTATATCGTACACGATACAAAAATAATATGAAAAATATCGTACGCGATATAATTTAATGTTTTTTACGAACCATGAGTCGTTCAAAAGGAAAAAGACAACGCCCTTCAGCTATAGATGGTTCCAGGAAAAGTGGCCTCGCAGTTGAGTTAGGCGAGCCTGTTTGAAGGTTAAAGATTGAAAATCAATCCTTATTGAAGGGCTTTATCTCCAGAAACAGTTCGTCGAGCTGGTGTTGGGCGATGGGCGAGGGGGCGTCGATCATGGTATCGCGGCCTGCGTTGTTTTTTGGGAAGGCGATAAAGTCGCGAATGGAGTCGTAGCCGGCCATCAGGGCTGATAGGCGGTCGAAGCCGAAGGCGATGCCGCCATGGGGTGGTGCGCCATATTCGAAGGCGTTGAGCAGGAAGCCGAACTGGCTGAGGGCTTCTTCTGGGGTGAAGCCCAGCAGCGCAAACATTTTGTTCTGCAGGCTGCGGTCGTGAATACGAATTGAACCACCGCCAATTTCTACGCCATTGATAACCAGGTCGTAGGCATTGGCGCGCACTTGGCTGGGATTGCTGTCGAGCAGGTGGATGTCTTCGGGTTTTGGCGAGGTAAAAGGATGGTGCATGGCAAAATAGCGACCACTTGTTTCATCCCATTCGAGCAAGGGGAAGTCAGTTACCCACAATGTTTTGTAATGGTCGGGATTTCGCAGACCAAGGCGGTTGCCCATTTCGAGGCGGAGTTCGTTGAGTTGTTTGCGCACCTTATTGGTATCGCCTGAAAGGATGAGCATGAGGTCGCCGGGTTTGGCGCCGAAGGTTTCGGCCCAGGATTTAAGCTGTTCTTCGTTGAAGAATTTATCTACTGAGGATTTAAGGCTGCCGTCGTGGTTGTATTTCACATACACCAGGCCTTTGGCGCCAATCTGGGGTTTTTTGACAAACTCGGTGAGTTCGTCGAGCTGTTTGCGGCTGTATTCGGCGCAGCCTTCGGCATTGATGCCCACGACCAGTTCGGCCTGGTCGAACACGGCAAAGCCTTTGTTTTTGGCCAGATGGTTGAGTTCGACAAAGGGCATACCGAAGCGCAGGTCGGGTTTATCGGAGCCGTACAGTTTCGTGGCGGTGGCGTAGTCCATACGTTCAAACGGGCCGGGATCGAAGCCTTTCACCTGACGGAAGAGGTGGCGGGTGAGTCCTTCGAAGGTGTTAAGCACGTCTTCCTGAGTCACGAAGGCCATTTCGCAGTCGATCTGGGTGAATTCGGGCTGACGGTCGGCGCGCAGGTCTTCGTCGCGGAAGCAGCGCACAATCTGGAAGTAGCGGTCGTAGCCGGCCACCATCAGGATTTGTTTGAAGGTTTGGGGCGATTGCGGCAGGGCGTAAAACTCGCCAGGGTTCATGCGCGAGGGCACCACAAAGTCGCGTGCACCTTCGGGGGTCGATTTGATGAGGTAAGGTGTTTCTATTTCGAGGAAACCCTGGCTGTCCATGTAGCGGCGTGTTTCGAAAGCCAGGCGGTGACGCAGCTCGAGGTTTTGGCGCAAGGGGTTGCGGCGCAGGTCGAGGTAGCGGTATTTCATGCGCAGTTCGTCGCCCCCGTCGCTTTTGTCTTCAATGGTGAAGGGTGGCGTTATGCTGGCGTTTAGCACCTCGATGCTGGTGGGAAGCACTTCGATGTCGCCTGTGGGCAGTTGTGGATTTTTGGATGAGCGCTCCAGAACGGTGCCTTCCACGCGGATCACATATTCGCGGCCCAGGCTGCGTGCTGCTTGCATGAGTTCGGGGCTCGAAATACCCTCTTCGAGGATGATCTGGGTGATGCCGTAACGGTCGCGCAGGTCGATCCAGATGAGCGAGCCTTTGTCGCGCAGGCGCTGTACCCAGCCGCTGAGGGTTACTTTTTTGCCGGTATCGGCTATACGGAGTTCGCCGCAGGTGTGTGAACGGAAGTGCATTGTGTTGAATGTATTGCTTTCGGGGCGCGAAGATACGAAACTCGGTTCGGTGAATGGTCAGTGGTAAATAGTGAATGGCAGGGTATGCTTATTAAAGTACAGATAAAGAGTGTGTTATGGTTAATAATTTCCCTCAGTCCTGCTGAACCTTAATAATCCAATAATTATAACTGACGATTATTTATTACCAATGTAATTGATAAATTCCTTTACTGCAACCGACTCCTTATAAAACTATATTACATTGGTAATTAATAACATACGTTTTACAACCCTTGAAATTAGCTGCATCGGGCCACCCAAACGCGGTAGCGAAAAATCAATTCGGTTTTTAGAATGGTGGTGTAAACAATCTCAAAACCGTTGGAAATGAGAAGTTTTTCGAATCCGCTGCGACTGAGCTGATGGGGATGGAGCACATCGAAAGGAAGCCAGCGGAAAATGTGATGAAGCATCTGCCAACGGTGTTCGTCAACTGAAACAACGATTGTGCCACCCTGTTTGCAGAGGCTGCGGAGGTTGCCCATAGCCCTAACGATGTCGTCCACATGATTGATCACATTAAGACAAAAAACAATGTCGTAAGGGTAGGTGGAAGAGAATTCCTCAGCTTTGGCCTGCAAGAAAAGCATTTTACCTTCATATTTCTGAAAGAAAGAGGGGAAATCCTGCTGGTATTTCTCAATCAGTGGGTCGACGGCAACAACATTACCGGGCAGAGCCATGAAAATGCCCGCAGGACCACAGCCAAGATCAAGGTAATTGCCATCAGGTTTAAGGGAAATGTTTTCGCCGATAGTGTCAAGGAAGGTTTTCCAGTAGTTTAGTTTCCACTGCAGGTATTCTTCGGACTCTTTTTTGCGCAGATACCAACGCCACCATCGCGACTCGAAATATTGTGCAGCTTTCCACTTCAGGCCGGGCATTCTTGTACGTTCTTTATCAATGCACTTATAAGTAATGGCTGCTTGAGCTTCTCCTTTTGGCTCAGAACATCAGCGTAAAAACCGTTCCTTCTTCGGGTTTCGATTTCACCGAAATGGCGCCTTTGTGCATTTGCATTATCTGGCGCGAGAGGCTTAGGCCTATGCCCGAGCCTTCTTTTTTACTGGTAAAGAACGGCATGAAGATTTTATCCATCAGGTCGGGTTTGATGCCATGGCCATTGTCGGCGATGTCGATGGTGATGCGGTTGTTCACGTTCTGACTGGCCACGATGGAAATGTGCGGGTTTTCGCGTAATTTAACTGCATCTATGGCGTTGAGCATCAGATTAATAATTACCTGATCCACCAGATCGGGATCGGCCAGCACCATCAGCTCGTCAGGAAACACCTGCCATTTGCATTGTATGTTGTGGGTCTCAAGCTTTGGTCGAAGCAGCTCGGAAGCCCGCACAAAGAGATCTTTTACAGGGAAGTAGCGGAAATTGGGTTTGGGTATTCGGGTCAAATTTCGGTACACTTCCACAAAATTGAGCAGGCCGCGGCTGCGCGAACCGATGGTGGTCACGGCGGCGCTGATGCTCTCGAGGTCTTCGCTGTCGAGCTCCTGCAGCCGGCTTTCGCCGGTTTCGGGGTCGGTAATCATTTCCTGAATGGTGGAAGTGAGCGAGCTTATGGGTGTGATAGAGTTCATGATTTCGTGGGTGAGCACCCTTATCAGTCGTTGCCAGCTTTCAATCTCCTTGTCTTCCAGTTCGGGATGAATATTCTGAAGCGAAACCAGCACATAGGTTTCTCCCCTCATTCTGAACTCAGTGGCGTTGATGGATAGCTGTATCAGCTCGTCTTCGAGAAACACTTTTACGAGCAACTTGTCGCCCGCCTGCATCCGAAGCAGCATTTCGGGCAGGTCGTCCTTAACCGCAGATAGTTCCTGAATGCTGCGCAAATGGCTCAGCCTCAGCATTTTTTTTATGGCGTTGTTGAACACATCCACTTTGCCGTCGCGCCTGAAAACAATGATGCCTATGCTAACATGCTGCACCACGGTAAGCAGGTAGTTGAAATGTTCTTCCTTTTCGGCGCGGTTGGTTTTGAAGGCCTCGATCACCTGATTGAATTCATGATTGAGTTCGGCAAAGCTTTTTCCAAGACCTTCGTCGGTAAAGTTGGCCGAAAAATCGGAATGCCTTATACTGGCAAAGAAGCGGGCAAGTCTGTTGTTGGTTTTTTCGAGGTAGAGGATGAGGGATGCAGTTTGGAGCAATACGAAAAGCAGGAGCACGATGGTGCTGATCATATAGCCTTCCCTGCTCCAGATGAGCGATATGGCGATAAGGCTGGCCAGCAGGAGCAATACCCTGAGGATGATCTGCAGACGGAAGTGTCTAAAAACCATATTTTTCCATTCTGCGGTAGAGCGAGGCACGGGTGAGGCCCAGTTCGCGGGCGGCCCGGCTGATGTTTCCGCCGTGTTTTTCAATCACTTTGCGTACCAGTATCTTTTCTGTTTCTTCCAGGTTAGTGGTAGATAGGGTTGGTTCGGCCGTTTCGCGCTTTTCCGAAAGGAAAAAGTCGTGGGGTTCGAGGATGTTGCCTTCGCTCATGATGATGGCGCGTTCCACGGCATGTTGCAGTTCGCGTATGTTGCCCGGCCAGTTGTGCATCTGTAGTCGCTTCAGGGTACTGGCGTTGAGGCGTTTGCGGGGCATTTTGTAGCGTTTGCAATACATCTCGATAAAGTGCTCGGCCAGGGCTTCGATGTCTTCGGTGCGTTCGCGCAGCGGAGGTATGTTCAACTCAACCGTATTGATGCGGTAGAGGAGGTCCTGACGGAACTTGCCTTCACTCACCATCTGATAGAGCGGCATATTGGTAGCGCACACCACGCGCACATCAATGGGGGTTTCCTTGTTTGTTCCAAGACGCACCACTGTGCGGTTTTGCAAAACGGTGAGCAATTTCGACTGCAGGCTGGGCGAGAGGTTTCCTATCTCGTCGAGAAAGATGGTGCCTTTGTTGGCGGCTTCGAAGCGTCCGGCACGGTCTTCGCGTGCATCGGTGAAAGCGCCCTTTTTATATCCAAACAGTTCGCTCTCGAACAAACTTTCGGTTATTGCGCCCAGATCGACACTGATGAATACCTCGCCGGCACGTGCCGAGGCACGGTGTATGGCCCTGGCTATCACCTCTTTGCCTGTTCCGTTTTCGCCAAGTAGCAATACATTGGCATCGGTGCGGGCCACCTTGCTCACAGTAGCCAGTACTTTCATCATGGCCGGACTGCTGCCGATAATCTGGTTATAGGCGGCATCCTGATCAGCAATAAGCAATTTCTGACGACCCTTCAAGTCCTGCAGTTCCACTTTCGATTTACGCACTTCGAGGGTGGCGCTGATGGTGGCCAGCAGTTTTTTGTTTTCCCAGGGTTTGAGCAGAAAGTTGGTAGCGCCTTCCTTGATACCCTGAACAGCAAGCTCAATATCGCCGTAGCCTGTGATGAGGATGACCGCGGCGGCAGGGTCTATTTCCAGAATTTTATTGAGCCAGTAAAATCCTTCCTGTCCGCTGGTGGCGTCGCGGGTGAAGTTCATATCGAGCAGGATGAGGTCGTAGTTTTCGTTGCGGAGCAGGTCGGGTATGTTGGCCGGATTTTTCTCGGTGTAAACCGTTTCGATATGTTGCCTCAGAAATAGCCGGGCAGCAAGCAAAACGTCGTTGTCGTCGTCAACAATCAGGATGCGGGCCTTTATTTTATCCATAACTGTGTGGTTTGGGAATCGATAAAATTAACTGGTCTGTACGAAACTGTACGCTAAGATGGACGTTTTTGAACACAAAAGGTTACATTTTTCGGAGAATATTTTTCAAGTAGCTTTAAATGAATTATTTACAATACATGGCATTTTTGTGGTGCAGTCTGGTGATAGTTATTGAAATTTTTGTGCAAACAGTGGATTTGATGCTGTTTTTGCCGTGTCGTGGGGAATGGGTACTTTTACGCATGTGGAAAAAGGATATTTGAAGTAAGGTTTATGTCACTAATTCAAACCATAGATATCAGCCGGGTGTTTAGTGCCGGCGAGGTGGAAACGACAGCGCTAAATGGAGTGAGCCTCAGCATCGAGAAAGGTGAGTTTGTGGCCATCATGGGGCCCTCCGGCTGTGGAAAAACCACATTGCTCAACATACTCGGGCTGCTGGATAATCCTACACAAGGCACATACATATTTCAGGGACAGGATGTTACACCGCTTTCTGAGCGACAGCGGGCGGCCATACGAAAACATAGCATAGGCTTTGTTTTTCAAAATTTCAACCTGATTGACGAGCTTACCATTTTCGAGAATGTGGAGCTGCCATTGGTTTATCAGGGTGTGCCGGCCAAGATGCGCAAGGAGCGCGTTATGCAGGTGCTGGGTCAGTTGGGAATTGCATACAAGCACGGGCTTTTTCCACAACAGCTTTCGGGCGGTCAGCAGCAACGTGTAGCTGTTGCAAGAGCAATGGTTGGTAATCCGATGCTTCTGCTGGCCGACGAACCTACCGGAAACCTCGACTCGGTGAACGGGGAAGAGGTGATGAGCCTTCTCGAAGAGCTCAATACCAATGGCACTACAATTGTTATGGTTACCCACTCGCAGCGCGATGCCGATTATGCCCGACGCTTGGTCAGGCTGTTCGACGGCAAGGTCATCAACGAACATTTTCGCAAAGTGCCGGCCTGAGCCGAAAATGAAATTCCGCTATGAAAAGAGGAAATAGGGACATGGCTTTAAAACGGGGTCGGTTATGCTGAAGCACTTTCTCATGATAGGCAACCGCCTGATGCTCAGACGCAGGGTATTTACCCTGATCAATATTTTCGGCCTCGCCATAGGGCTGGCTTCATGCCTGATCATCATGCTCTGGGTGAGTGACGAGTTGAGCTACGACCGTTTTCACAAGGGCAGCGACAGTATCTACAGGGTAACAGTATTCGGTAAATTCGAAAAACTCAATTTCAAGACTGTTTACACGCCTGCGCCCCTGCCGAAGGCCTTACTCGAGGAGTTTCCGCAAATTGGTTATGCCACTAGACTCATCATTCGTCCGCAACACAGCTTGCGTCGTCAGGAAGGTGGCGAAAGCCTGATTGAAGACTATTTTGCCTATGCCGATTCCTCGTTTTTCGATGTTTTTAGCTTCCGTATGCTCGAGGGCGACCCCCGAACCGCACTCTCAAAACCAAAAAGTATTGTGCTTACGCAATCGGCCGCGCGGCGATGGTTCGGCAACGAAAACCCGATGGGCAAGGTGCTGGTAGAGAACGAGATGCATCATTATACCGTGACAGGGGTTATGGACGATGTTCCAAAAAACAGCCATATGCATTTCAATATGGTGGCCTCGTTTGTAAGTATTCCCTATCACAGCGAAACCAGCTGGCTGATGCAGGGTTCGTTGACATACTTCAAATTAAAACCAAATCAATCCATCGAACCCGTGAACGATAGCCTTCAGTCGTTTCTGATGAGGCATATCGAAGAGGAGATACAAAGGAGTTTGGGACTTGATCTCGAACAATTCAAAGCATCGGGACAAGATTATCGATATGAGCTCCAGAAACTTACCGATATTCATCTGCATTCCAACCTCGACGGCGAACTTGCACCCAACGGCAATATAACGCGTGTGTGGTTATTTTCGGCCATAGCGTTAATTATTCTTTTGCTGGCATGCATCAATTTTATGAATCTCTCAACAGCAAAAGCTGCCGCCCGCTCCCGGGAAGTGGGCATGCGCAAGGTTTTAGGTTCGTATCGCACCGAACTGGTTTTGCAGTTTCTGTTCGAAACCCTGCTTTATGTTTTGATTGCTTTAGCTTTGGCACTGCTTATGGTGGAGCTGGCTATGCCCTGGTTCAATAGCGTTGCAGCCAAGCAGCTCACCATTGCAATGATGTTTAAAGGGTATTTCCCGTTCCTTATCCTGGTTATGGTTGTGCTTTGCACTGTTACTGCCGGTTTTTATCCTTCTGTTTACCTTTCGGCATTCGAACCGGCTCAGGTGCTCAAAGGCCAGCTGCTTCCGCGAAGCGGGAAGGCCGGATTGCGGCGCATGCTTGTGGTTTTTCAGTTTACGGCGGCCATTGTTTTGATCATTTCAACGCTTGTGGTTTACCGGCAGATCGAATTTATCCGAAATAAGGATATGGGATTTCAGCTGCACGATGTGCTGGTGGTGAAAAGGGTACATGGTCTTGGCCAAAATCTTGATGCCTACAGAGACAAAGTGATGAAAGTTGATGGTGTGCGGCAGGCAGGTTATGCACTCAACCTGCCCGGTGATGAGCTTTCAACCAATAGTGTAGGCGTTGAAGGAAGGCCTGTAGATCAGGTTAATCTGATGGCGCTCATGATGGCCGACCATCATCTGGCTGAGGCACTAAAGCTAAGAATTGTCCATGGAAGGTGGTTCAGTGCTGAAGAGCCTTCCGACTCCACTGCCATTGTAGTGAACATGGCTGCTCTGCGTCAGCTGCGAATTGACGACTGGCGGAATGCAAAAGTTGTTACGCATGGACCAAAACCTAATGTATTTCGCATAATAGGTGTTGTTGAAGATTTTCATTTTGAGTCGCTCCACAAAACCGTAAAGCCTATAGGTATTTTGCTTCGCACAAACTATTGGATGAACCGAATGGCTGTAAACGTCGAGCGGGGCCAGATGCCATATGTGCTCGAGCAGGCACGACGCCTATGGGATGGAATGGAAACGGGTCAGCCATTTGAGTTTACAACCCTCGACAGTCAAATAGGCAGTTTTTATTCAAACGAAGTAACGACGAGTACAATCTATACCACTTTCAGCGCTTTGGCCTTAATTATTGCAGCCCTGGGCCTTTTTGGCCTTGCCACCCACACCATAGAGAGTCGCACACGAGAGTTGGGTATTCGTAAAATACTGGGCGCCAGCGACGGCTACATCGTTCGCATGCTCCTGCTCGAATTTACGCGTTGGGTGCTTTATGCGGCTCTCATTGCCTGGCCTCTTGCCTGGTGGATGATGAACCGTTGGCTCGAAGGTTTTGCTTATCATATTCACCTCAGTTTGAACGAGTTTTTGCTGGCTACGGTGCTCACCTGGGGAGTGGCTTTTCTGAGCGTTGTGTTTCAATCTGCCAGAGCCTCAAAACTCAACCCGGTAGAGGCCATCAAATACCAGTAAATAAACAAACATCAAGTGACTATAAAACAATACATTATGCCAATAACGCTACTTCTCATCCTCACCCTGATCAGTATTACCGTCAATGCTCAGCAATCCGACGAGGAAGCTATTCGACAGGTAATTATGCAGTCGTATGTGCAGGGTATTCACAACCGGCAACATACCGAAAACATCGAAAAAGGATTTCATCCGGGTTTCGAAATGCTGAGTATCAACAACAACCTCCTTGTTAAGTTTCCCATTTACTCATGGATCGAGAACATAAAAAAATCCATGGAAAGTGGGCAAAAGCCAACAGCTGTAACCACTGCCGAAATTCCTCTGGTTGACGTGGCCGGTAATGCCGCCATGGCAAGGGTGGAGCTTTTCCGCGACGGAAAACACACCTTTACCGACTATATGGCTTTATATAAGTTTGAAGAAGGCTGGAAAATTGTGTCCAAGACCTACTACCGAAATCCCGACCAGAGGTAGGATAGGTTTTAAGGGCGACAAAAACGTAACTTTGCAGGCTGAAAAGCCTGCATTTTTAATTATCAATCAAAGCATTATGACAACTGGACACGACGTGCCGCGAACCGAAATATCCAGCCTTGGCGAATTTGGCCTCATCGAACGTCTCACGAGCGGTTTGCCGGTATATAACGAGTCGACCCTGAGAGCGGTGGGCGACGATGCAGCCGTGCTCGGCTTTGGAGAGCAGCGCATTCTACTGTCGGTCGATCTTTTGGTGGAGGGCGTTCATTTCGATCTCACCTACACACCGCTCAGGCATCTCGGTTATAAAGCCATAGCGGTGAATGTGAGCGACATAGCAGCGATGAATGGCAAGGCCACGCAAATCGTTGTTGGTCTGGCGGTTTCCAACCGTTTTTCGGTGGAGGCGCTCGAAGAGCTGTATGCCGGCATTCGCCTGGCCTGCGAGCGTTATAAAGTTGATCTTGTGGGCGGTGACACTACTTCGAGTACTTCTGGATTGGTGCTGTCGGTTACGGTGATTGGTCAGGCAGCCGAAGCCGATATTACCTACCGTTCCGGAGCCCGTGCCGGCGATCTGCTTTGCGTGAGCGGCGATCTTGGCGCTGCTTATATGGGACTGCTTTTGCTCGAACGCGAAAAAGCAGAGTTTAAGGCCAATCCCAATATGCAACCCGACCTCGAAGGCTACGATTATGTGCTGCAGCGGCAGCTTAAACCCGAGCCGCGCACCGATATCGTGGAGGCCTTGCGTCATTCGGGCATTACACCCACTTCCATGATCGACATTTCCGACGGTCTGGCCTCCGAAACGCTTCACCTCTGCAAGGCCTCATCCGTTGGTTGCAGAATTTACGAGAATAAGTTGCCGCTCGATCATACCATGATCAGCCTTTGTCAGGATTTTAAACTCGTTCCGGCGGTAGCCGCGCTCAATGGGGGCGAAGACTACGAGCTGCTGTTTACCATTAAACAGGAAGATTATCAGAAAATATTGGCCATTAAAGATGTATCGATCATCGGACACATGACGGCCGAGTCGGGGCAGGCACATCTGATTACCAACGACGAACAACTGATTCCCATCACCGCTCAGGGATGGGATGCCCTCAAAATGCGTTGAAAAAATATGACGGACAGCACGGCTGCCAACCCAAGCCCACTGCAGGCCCTCATTGCCTCGCTGCCCCACCAACCGGGTGTGTATCAATATCTTGACGAACAAGGGAAAATTATTTATGTAGGCAAGGCCAAAGACCTGCGCAAAAGGGTGTCGAGCTATTTCACAAAGGAACAGACGGGCAAACTGAGGGTGCTTGTGCGTCGCATCCGCGATATTAAAATCATTGTAGTCGAAACCGAGGCAGATGCCCTTTTGCTGGAAAACAACCTGATCAAAACGCTTCAGCCCCGCTACAATGTGCTGTTGCGCGACGATAAGACTTATCCATGGATTTGCATTAAAAACGAACCCTTTCCGCGCATTTTTTCCACCCGCAATCCGGTGAAGGACGGCTCGGAGTACTTTGGCCCTTACGCTTCGGGCCGTACCAAAAACGCCTTGCTCGAGCTCATACGGCAGCTTTATCCCATCCGCAGCTGCAGTCTCAACCTTTCGGAAAAGGCTATCGCCAAAGGTCAATATAAGGTTTGCCTCGAATTTCACATTGGCAACTGCCTGGGGCCCTGTGAAGGAAGGCAAAACGAAGCGGAATACGATGCCATGATACGCGAAATCAGGCAAATCATACGGGGCAACCTCAGCCAAATTCTTCGCGATATGAAGGCGCGCATGATGGATTATGCCGATAAGATGGAATTTGAAAAAGCCCAGGCCATCAAGGAAAAGCTGCAGCTGCTCGAAAACTACCAGAGCCGTTCCACCGTGGTGAGCCGCAACATCAGCAATGTGGACGTTTTTTCGATTGTTGACGAGCCAGAGACCGCATGGATAAATTACCTGCGCGTGGTGGAAGGTGCTGTAATTCAGTCGCATACGGTTGAGATAAAAAAGAAACTCGACGAAAGTCCCGACGACTTGCTCAGCCTGGCCATCACTGAGTTGCGTGCGCGTCTCAATTCCGATGCCACCGAAATCATCCTGCCTTTCAGTCCCACTTTTGCACCTGAAGGCGCCAAAATTACCGTTCCGCAAAGGGGCGAGAAAAAAGACCTGCTCGAACTTTCGGAAAAAAATGCGCGGCATTATAAAATGGAAGTGGAACAGCAGCGCAGCCTCGTCGACCCCGAACGGCACCAAAAGCGCATCCTCCAGCAACTGCAGAAAGACCTTCGTATGCCTGTCACGCCGGAAGTGATTGAATGTTTCGACAACTCCAACTTTCAGGGCGATTATGCGGTGGCTGCCATGGTGCAGTTTAAAAATGCCAAACCCAACAAGGCCGAATACCGCCACTTCAACATCAAAACCGTTGAAGGGCCCGACGACTTTGCCTCGATGCGCGAGATTGTGACCAGGCGCTACAGCAGGCTTATTGCCGAAGAAAAGCCTCTGCCACAGCTCATTGTGATTGACGGAGGCAAGGGACAGCTGGCCGCGGCCATGGAATCCCTCGAGGCCCTTGGTTTGAGGAGGAAAATCACGGTGATTGGTATTGCCAAGCGGCTCGAAGAAATTTACTTCCCGGGCGATCAGGTACCCATCTATATAGACAAACGTTCCGAATCGCTCAAGCTCATCCAGCAGCTGCGCGACGAAGCCCACCGTTTTGGCATTACCCACCACCGCAAAAAGTTTCAGAAAGGCTTCCTGCAATCGGAACTAAGCCAGATCAAGGGCATAGGCGAACAAACGGCACACAAACTGCTCGCCTATTTTAAATCGACCAAAAACATCGGTCAGGCAGGTTTGGACGAAATTGCCGAAGTGATTGGTCAGGCTAAAGCCAGGCTGGTGAAGGATTATTTCAACAGCAAATCGGCGGAATTGTAATTTTTACTAGGTGTTTGGCGTAGTCTGCAGACTACGCCAAACACCTAGTATGTAATCAAGAACAGACTTTGTCAAGCCATCAAATCATTTTTCATTAAGCGGTTTTGGTTTCCTAAGGCTGTAATACAAATATATGCTGGCGGAGCGGTTGAACATGTTCAACTTATAATAATCGTAAACGCCTTCGAATTTGTTGGTATTCACAAAGCCCTGATATAAAGCCATTTCCACGCCCCAGCGCTGGCTGAGCTTACCACCTATGGCTGCCGTAGCACCCACATCCCAAAGCCGGGCAAAATAGCCCGGCGGATTGCTGGTGATCGAACCAAGCGGGCGGGCATAACCCACCACAGGCCCTGCCTTCAGATACCAATTGTCGTGTTGTTGCCAACGCAATTCGGCCGGCACCTGAAAATAAAGCATCCAGTCGCCGCCTCCCGAAAAGGTTTGCTCGGTCCATTGTCCTGTATTGCAATTGATTACTACGTCATGAAAGTAGTAATTCGAGCTCATAATCTTCATATGGAGTCCTGACTCCAGCTTGAGCCTTTTCGCAGGTGTGTCGAAAAGCAGGTAATACCCCGCGCGAAAACTGGGACCTGGATTTACATATACATGCTCTCCACCGCTGGAAGTAAAATGTTCGAAATAATCCGTTACATGAAAAATGCCGATGCCGCCGCCAAAACTAAGGCCATGGTCTTGCTGGGCCTTCGAGAAATTGATAAGGACCAACATCAGCAGGGACAGGTAAATCACTTTCATACAACGAATTTTTTTGTTTGATTAAGTGACAGGTGAGCAAAGCATTTTTCGAATTTAAGTAAAACAATTACCTGTATCATTTGCCGTGATTATTATTTTTGTTCAAATGGCACATGCCTGCTGGTGAGGTATTTCCTGCCTGCAGGGTGTTTCAAATACTTTGAGTCATGAAAAGAGCACTGTTAATCCTCGTTTTTTCATTGTCTGTTCAGACCTTATCTGCTCAACTTCAGCTGTTTGAGTCGTTAAACCTCTCAAACGAATATGGTCCTTCGCGCGAGCAGCAGCTGGCTCAGGACGACAACAGTCTTTACCTGGTTTGGAACAACTGGGGCGACATCCGTTTTCGCAAAAGCGACAATGGTGGGCTCAACTGGGCCGGAAAGCTCACCTTGTACACGGGCACAGACTACGGAGCAAACTATCCCGTGGTGGCTGCTTCGCAGGGTAAGGTATATGTGGCTTATTACCGCAATACCTCCGGCAACAGCCAGATTTTTATGGTGCGAAGCACGAATAACGGGCAGAGCTTTGGAAACGAAATACAGGTAACCAACGCTATACGCGGCGCCATTGTGCCTCAGATAGCAGCCAGCGGCGATACGGTGGTGATTGCCTACGAGGACCGCGACATCAACTACAAATACCAGATTTTTCTGATCCGTTCGGTAAATGGCGGCTTGAGCTGGTCGGCCCCCGTACAGGTTACCAATACCACTTCGGCGGCACGATGGGTGACATTGGCCATGCGTGGTCAGGAAATCTACCTTTTCTGGAACGAGCAGACAGGGAGCAATTACGATCATCTGGACCTGATGTTCGCAAAAAGCACCAACTTCGGGCAAACCTTCAGCCCGGCCGTCAATATTTCGAACAATCAGGCTTACAATGCCCGTCTTAAGGCCAGGGTCATCGACAATTCGATTTATGTGGCGGTGCAGGCCAAGGCCGATCCCCTGCAATCGGATATTTTTCTTTATCGCTCCCACAACCTCGGCCAAACCTGGGAAAGTCCGCTTAATCTGAGCCAGAACAGCGGCAATTCGTCGCGTCCCGAACTGTGGGTGGAACGCAACAGCCCCGGCAATCACCGCATTTATGTGGTTTGGTCCGACAACACCTATTCGGCCAACGAGCGGGCTTACCTTCGTTTTTCCAACGATCATGGTAGCAGTTGGTCGCAACTGTATCAATTCTCGCAGGATACCGAGGATGCTGCCTGGCCGGTAATTGCCGTGCGCAACGAGGGTCAGAAAGACAGGCTTTATCTGGCATGGAACAGGCCCAACGATGGCACTTTTGTTTACGAGGTCTGGGGTCGAAGGGCCGAAAACACCCTCTCGCAAATTGTCACATTCAGCGGCACTGTCAAAGACCCTCTGGGAACACCCATAGCGGGAGCAACAGTTTCGCTGAGTGGCTATCTCACCTTTACCCTTCCCGACGGAAGCTTTTCGGCCGAGGTACCTGCCGGAACCTACAACCTCCAGGTGATGGCTGCAGGCTATCAAACCTACGGCAATCCGTCTTTTGTGCTCAATCAGAACACGGTGCAGCAAATCACGCTGCAGCCCATGGTGCCGGGCAATTATCCACCTCACCTGCTCAGTGCTTCATTGCAAAATGTCAACCAGCTGAGCTTGCAATGGGAACCTCCGATAGGCTTTAACTCGCAGGAGCTGAAATACGACGATGGCGAACCCAACGGCTATTACTGGCCCGGTCAGGCCAGCGGCAACGAGTGGATGGCCGTGGCGTTTCAGGTGGGTCAGAACCGTGCACTGCGGCAGTTGAAGGCTTACCTGAGTACCACACAAGGTAACGAGCCGATGCTCTTTTGGGTGCTTGGCGATTACAACGGCCTGCCCGACCTGAATACTGTTTTGGGTGGTCCTTTCCTGATGAATATTCAAACCCCTGGCTGGCAGCGGCTAACGGTCAACATTCCCATTCCAGCCGGTGCACGTTTTTATATCGCATGCCAGTGGAACAGCGGCAACAGCTATCGTTTGGCCGGCGACCTCAATCAGCCTGATGGTTTTTCGTATGTGAAATCTGGCCTTGCAGCAGCCTGGACTGCCATACCCAATGCCGACCTGATGATCAGGGCCGGTGTGGCCGACGAATCGGGGCGAGAGATACTGCTTGAGCCTTCGGGTTATAAGGTTTACCATAATGGGCAGGAAGTGGGCGGACTCGTAACCCAAACCAATTATCAGTTTGAAGTATTGTCTGTTGGTCAGGTACATACTTTTGGTGTGAGCGCCGTTTACCCCGCTGGCGAGTCACCGCAGGCCACATTGCAAATCGACGTGCCCCAGCCCTTGCTCTTTCCGCCACTCAACCTCACGGCACAAATGGAACTTCCTTCCACCATCAGGCTCAACTGGCAGCCACCGGCCAGTAGCGGCAGCTGGATGCAGTGGGGCAACGACCAGAACTTTAGTGCTGTGGGCGGTGCCAATGTGCAGATTTTCGATGCCGCCATACGTTTTACGCCTGCTGACCTCCAGGTTCATCACGGAAAGTACCTCACCCGCATAGCCGCCTTTATTGCAAGCGATAATTGTCAGATCTTTCTGCGTGTCTGGCAGGGAGGCAATCAATATTATGCCGGTAATCTTGTTCGAGAACAACCAGTTACGAACTGGGTGCCCAACAGCTGGAACGAGTTTGAGCTCATCAACCCGGTGCAGATAGATGCTACGCAGGAACTCTGGCTGGGCTACAGGGTTATTAACACTGCAGGAGCTTATCCGGCAGGCGTGGACAACGGCCCTGCAGTACCTTATAAAGGCGATATGCTGCTATACGGCGCCAATTGGGTGAGCATGTCGGATTACTTCGGCTGGAACATCAACTGGAACCTCAAGGGAATGGTTGTAAGCGCACAAAGTCCGGGCATTCAGCCCGAGCTGCTTGAGTCATCTTTTGCCTTGTCGAATACCGGACATCCTCAGTTGAATCCATTTCCACAGCCACCCACAAGAATTCCTCCTTTCACACACTACAAAGTTTATCGAAATGGTGATTTCATCGGCTCATCCGAAACCGGGGTAACAACCTATGGCGATGATGCCGGCCCTGGCGGAGGCTTGTATCACATTACCTCGGCATGGGGCAGCTTCGAGTCGCAGCCTTCTAATTCCGTACATTTTGTTATAAGTGGTTTACAGTCAACAGATAATGAGGATGTTATAAGAATTTATCCCGTTCCGGGAAGGGCAGATCAGATTGGCTGGGAACTTGAAAGCACCGTGACCGGCAAAATTTCATTAGGTGTTTGGGATGCTAACGGACGAAAGTTAGCTGAAATACAGCCGGACGGTCCGGGAAAGGGTTCATTTGTTCAGTTGGGTGTCAGGTCGGCCGGCATTTATTTCGTTAGGGTCGTTTACGATGCCGGTGAAATCTGGAAAAAGGTGATCATTACGCCCTGAGCATTATCGTTTTCGATTGGCGGACGACTTTACAAATGTCCTTTGCAATGCTATTTTAAGCTGTTTTCCGCTCGGGAGCGAGGAACTTGTCGTAGAGATAAAGCCCGACGATGGTTAGCACCCCGATCATGCTGAAAACCAGCCACAACTGTGCGGGTTGATTGCGTTGTTCCACAAAAAACACGTAAAGGTAAGCGCCCAGGATGCCACCCACTCCGCTGCCGATCACCCCGTAGAGGAATGAATAGCCCAGGTAGAGGGCTTTTTTGTCGGGTGGCGCAATCAGTCCAACATAGGAGATGAATTTGGGATGAGCGGTCATTTCGCCAATGGAAAAGAGCACCAGTCCGGCCACAAACACCCATGCATGCATGCTCACGGCCAGCATGGCCATGCCTGCAGTGCCCAAAGCTATACCAAATATCATCGTTGGGAGTGCACGGGTATTTTTGACAATTGAAGACACCACCAGCTGCAAGGCAATAATTGTTCCTGCATTGACCACCGTAACATGCTCAGCATCAAACTGCCAGTTGGTTTGGGCGCCAAAAAGGCCCAATAGTCCATTAACGGCATTGTTCACCGGCGACATATCCACTTTTTCGGTCAGATACCACAGCACGGTGTCGAACATCTGGAAGTACAAGATCCAGAACATGGAGTAAATGACAATCATGATTACAAAGCGATAGTCTTTGAGCACCAGCACGATGCCTTGGAGCACCTCGCCGAGCGAGCGGGTGTTTTCAGGACGGGGAGGTTCTTTGTAGGCCAACAGGTTAAGCAGTAACAGCCAGCCTGTACCTATGGCCGCCATGATGAAAATCCAGGACCAGCCGATGCCTTTGAGATAAGGCACAAGGATGAGCGGGAAGATGAAAGCGCCAAGGTTAATCGACCAGTAAAAGATGCCAAATCCCAGGCTGCTGTTGCTTTCGTCGGTTTCGCGGGCAATGGTACCCGAAATGATGGGTTTAAAAATGCCCGCTCCTACAGCCATCAGCAACAGGCTGGCAAAAACAGCGGTGTAGCTGGTTACCTGACTGGTAAGCAGATAGCCAAGGCTCATCAGGGCAAAGGCCAGCATGAGCAAACGACGGTAGCCAAAACGGTCGGCCAAAGCCCCGGCCAAAATGGGTAGCAGGTAGAGCAGGGGAGTAATGGTGCTCTTGATTACACCTACACTTTCCTTGCTGAAACCGAGTCCTCCATCGGCCGTGTTCATCACCAGATATACCGATAGAACCGACATGACGCCGTAGTAAGAGCCTCGCTCGAAAAACTCCATCAGGATGGCAACCCAGTAATTCTTTGTAAATGAGCCGAAACCCGATTTTTTTGCCTTGTCAATTTTCATGGATAGATGGATGCGTTTGGGGCGGCAAGAAACAAAAAAAGTTTGATGTTTCAGTAATGTGTTTTGCGCCAACACAATAAGGATAGCCCATAAAAGGCTCAAAAATTCCTCCGTTTTGTGTTTATGATGAAAAAAGAATGATTAAAAAATACGCGACTCCACTAAGGTCGGATCTTGACGCTTAACACTGCTGTGCAAAAAAGACCCGCAGCCAAAGAAATAAGAGTTGAATAATCCTCGAATCTCGAATCTTGAATTTTGAATTTCTGAATCACCCTTACCTAAGTCCATAATCTTCACGCAGGGCCTCAATTCCATTCAAAAGACGGATCTTCAAAAGATTAAAACGTTCGATGGAGTCTGCAGGCAAAGCTTCTGTAGCTTGCTCAAACACCCTGATGGTTTCCAGCTGATCATCAAAGCCAAAAATCTGCAGCGAGGTTTTGATTTTATGCGATTCCCTCGAAAGGCTGGCACAATCGGCGAGGGCGATACAAGCCTCCATTCTGGCCAGGCTTTCGGATGTTGCACTGATGAATATGGCCACCATTTCTCTGACTACTTCGGGCTCAGTGCCTACATAGTCGAAAAGCCTTGTCAGGTCGTAGTATTGGTTGTCGGGGTGGCCGGAGTTTTGCATCACAGCTTGTTTTCCTTGAGAAGCCGGTAGATTGTGCTTTTGCCGATATCGAGCTTTTGCGCCACCAGCATCACATTGTTGCTATATTTATCTAGATAGTAGCGGATGATTTTACGGTTGTATTCGTCGAGCGTGCTTTCTTCGAAGAGGAAGTTAGTAGAGATATTAGTGGCATTGAACGAGATGTGATGGGCTTCGATCTTGTTGCTGTCGGTGAGCACTGCGGCAAGCTCCACTACAGCTTTCAGCTCACGCACATTGCCCGGAAAAGGGTACTCCATAAGTTTTTTCTGTGCGCTTTCTGTAACGGTAATCTTGCCTAACTTGTTTTCGCGACAAAATTCGTCTACAAAGTATTTGGCCAGCAGGATGATGTCGTTTCCGCGGTAGCGCAACGGGGGTAGTTCAATGGGAAGGCCGAGAAGTCGGTAGTAAAGGTCTTCGCGAAATTTGCCTTTCTGCACTTCCTCGGCCAGGTTGCGGTTTGAGGCCACAATGAGGCGAACATCAATTTTTATGGTTTCGTTTCCTCCGATGCGTGTAAGTTCCCGTTCCTGCAGTACGCGGAGCAATTTGGCCTGCATATGGAGGTCCATATCGGCAATCTCGTCAAGAAAAAGCGTTCCGCCCTGAGCTTGTTCAAACTTGCCGATTTTACGCGTCACAGCACCGGTAAATGCTCCGCGCTCATGTCCAAACATTTCGCTTTCGATAAGCTCGCCGGGTATTGCCGAAACGTTTATGGCAACAAATGGTTTTTTATTGCGTGCTGAATTGTAGTGTATAGCTTTGGCCACCAACTCTTTACCTGTTCCGGTTTCGCCGGTTATTGATACCGTTATACTGGTTTTAATGGCTTTTTCGATAAGGCTGAAGATTGAATTGAGCGCTGCGCTATTGCCTTTAATGACGTTGCGAAACTCATATTTTTTACCGATTTCCTCCTTCAGGTAAGTGATCTCACTTTTCAGCTCCAGATTTTCCCGTACCTTATTGATGATGTTCCACAGACGCTCTTTTACATCATCATCCTTTTCGAGATAGTCGTAGGCGCCTTCGCGCAGCAGCTGCACCGCAGTGGAAACGTCCCGTTGTCCCGAAACAATTACTACCGGAATTTCAGGATTTTCTTTCTTGATGCTGCGCATCACTTCAAGCCCCGACATGTCGGGAAGGCTATAGTCGAGCGAAACGAGGTTGGGAAGGTGGTAGATGTTTTTTAGGCAATCGCTGCCACTGCGAAACAAATGAACCTCATTTTCGGGATTCAGGGCCAGATGATGACGGAGCATTTCGCCAAAAAGCGGGTCGTCTTCGATCACAAAAATTTTGAACGGATCCATCTCTACTAATCTTGGTTGATTGGTGTTTACAGAGATTTTCTGTGGGTTTTCTCGAATTGAGAATTTTCACAAAAATAAGGTCATTTTCTCCCAAATGCAAATTTTTTCAAATTTATTTTTCGCTAATCTTTGTAAAACAGTAGTTTACGCAAACCGACCCCTTTACCACTTGATCCTCCGGCCGCAATCGACACTTCGTCTGGGCTTTGTAAAAGGGAAATTCCCAACTTTGCTGCTGGTTGGAAAATACTCAATCCATCAGGGAAATGAACAATCGAAAGACGGTTACCTACTTCAGCGGATTGCCCATAATGCTTTGGTGGCTTGTCGGGATAAGCACTCTTTTAAGGGGTTTTCTGGCCTGGTGGCTCGAATTGGGCAACGACGAGGTTTACTACTGGACTTATGCCATGTTTCCCGACCTCAGCCATTTCGATCATCCCCCTATGGTGGGTTGGATGATCCAACTCTTCAGCCTGAATCTGCTTTTTGACAGTGAACTTTTCATCCGGCTCTCTTCGGTTGTGCTTATGTCGGCCAACAGCTTCATAATCTTCGAAACAGGAAGGCAGCTTCGCAACACCCGTACTGGGCTGATTGCGGTTTTTCTCTATAACGCCTCTATCTACGCCTTTGTCATCACCGGAATATTCATCCTACCCGATACGCCTCAGAATTTCTTTTGGTTAACCGGACTTTATTTATTGGTCCGTCTATCGGGCGCCGAACCTGATAGCAGATATTTTTCAGTGCTTTGGATTTGTTTTGGGATTGTTGCAGGCCTGGGGATGCTCTCGAAATACACTTCCGTGTTTTTATGGCTCGGGGTGGCGGTTTTCGTGCTTTTTTACCGAATTAACTGGCTGCGCTCACCCTGGCCATGGCTGGCTGCCCTGATCACTTTGCTGGTTTTCTCTCCTGTAATCTGGTGGAATGTGCAAAACAACTTCATCAGTTTCAGTTTTCACGGTGCCAGAGTCACTCCGCAATCAGGCCTGCGTCCCGATTACTTTTTGCAAGAGCTTGCCGGGCAATGGCTATACAACAATCCCATCAACGTGTGGCTGATATGGGCGGCTTTATTGGCAACGGCGCGAAAGAAACTGGCGCTAGACCCAGGAGTGCGCATGCTGCAGTTTGTGGCATTGCCTCCCATTTTGATATTTCTTGTTATCGGGCTTTTCAGGGCCACTTTGCCCCACTGGACAGGGCCGGCCTACGTAAGCCTTATCCCTCTTGCGGCCGTATGGCTCGACATCCGGACAAGCAAATCATTCATTCCCCGCTCTGTTGTAGCCGCACTGGTGTTGCTTTTCGCGACCGTTGCACTGGGCGCAGTTCATGTGAAATACGGACTGTTACCTGTTGGCAGTAATCAACCCTATCACCGCTTGGGAAAAGACGATCCCGGACTCGATATGTTCGGCTATCGCGATTTACTTCCGGAGTTCGCCAAAATCAGACAAAAACATATTTCAGAGGGTACAATTGCGCCCGAAGCGGGAATGGTAGGCGAAAACTGGTTTCCACTGGCCAACTATGATTATTACATTGCCAGGTCTTTAGGCATCGATGCCTATGGGCTTGGTAAGCCCGAACGACTTCACAAATACCTTTGGATCAACAAGATAAGGGGAGGATTGCAACGGGGTGCCGGTTACTGGTACATCACCAACAGCCGCGATTACAAGCATCCGAAAGAAATCTACGGGGAATTTTTTGCCGACATCATTGCCGCTGACACGGTGACTGTTTATCGTGCAGGAAAACCAGCGAAGCGTCATTTTATATTCATCCTCAAGGACTTGCAACAGCTGCCTCCCGATCCCTTTGGGCAATAAAAAACCCGGACTGCGCCGGGTTTTTTATTAAGAACCGATTCTTTTATCCGCATTTTGAATAACCGCACGACTTGCAGGTGAGGCAGCCATCGGCGTAAACAAGGCTGTCGGTATCGTTGCACTCGGGGCAAATCTTACCGTCGGCGCGCGTTCCGTCGGGGATGTAGCGTTTGAGTGCCCTGACCACCCCATTTTTCCACGTGTTGATATTATCGGCATCGAGGGTGAGGTTTTCCACCAGTTCAATCACATAGGGCATGGGCATGCCGTGGCGCAGAATGCCTGAAATCAGCTTGGCATAGTTCCAGAACTCCTTGTTAAACGAACGCGAAAGACCTTCGATGGTAACCTTGTAGCCCTGTTTGTCTTCGAACTGGAAGTCGTAGCGGGCTTTTTCGCCTTTGTTTTTCTCACGGTTCACCCATCCTGTTTCTACCCACGGTGGCAGATAGAAATCGTCGGCCTTTCCGGTGAAGATTTCGTAAGGTCGGCCGTTGAGCTTGCCAACCACGGCAATCCATTTTTCGTAGTTGTTCTGGAAACGAACCACGTCGGCTTCCAGCTTTTTTGGACGTGGCGGGGCATTGGTTTCGCGAAACTCCGGCTCGTCGTCCTTTTTCTTTTTCTTGTCTTCGGCGCTGATCAGCACTCCGGAGCGCGATCCGTCGCGGTAGATGGTCATGCCCTTGCAGCCACTCTCCCATGCCGTCTGGTAGATCTTGCTTACCAGCTCCTCGGTCACATCGCTCGGAACGTTTACGGTAACACTGATGGAGTGGTCTACCCACTTCTGTATGTCGCCCTGCATTTTTACCTTGCTCACCCAGTCGATATCGTTGGAGGTGGCTTTGTAGTAAGGCGATTTTGCAATGACGTCCTTTAGCTTGTCATCCGGATAGGCTTTCACGGCTTCCACATCGTAGCCATTCACCTCAAGCCAGGTCTCAAAGCGGGGATGGAAAACATTGTATTCTTCCCACGAGTCGCCTACTTCGTCAACAAAGCTTACGGTCACGTTGCGGTCGTTGGGGTTCACCTTGCGACGACGCCTGTAACTCACCATGAACACCGGCTCGATGCCCGATGTGGTTTGCGTGAGGATGCTCACGCTTCCCGTAGGAGCTATGGTAAGCATGGAGATGTTGCGACGGCCCACCCTGGTCATTTTTTCATAAAGGCGGGGTGCATTTTCTGCTATACGCTGAATGAAGGGGTTGTCTTTTTCGCGCTTGGCGTCAAAAATTTCGAAAGCACCGCGCTCTTCAGCCATATCGACCGACGAACGATACACTTCAAGGGCAAGCAGCTTGTGCACCTCAGTGCTGAAGCTTATGGCTTCGGGCGAACCGTAGCGCAGGCCAAGCGCGGCCAGCATGTCGCCTTCGGCTGTTATACCGATTCCGGTGCGGCGTCCTTGCAGGGCTTTCTTGCGGATATTTTCCCAAAGACGAAGTTCAACTCCTTTTACTTCAATGGTCTCCGGGTCGTCGAGAATTTTTTGGATGATCGCATCAACTTTTTCAACCTCCAGATCTACAATGTCGTCCATTATACGCTGGGCCAAGCGGGCATGTTTGGCAAACAGCTCTGCGTTAAAATACGCTTCTGAGGTAAAAGGCTTATCTACGTAGCTATAGAGGTTGATGGCCAGCAGGCGGCAGCTGTCGTAAGCGCAAAGCGGGATTTCGCCGCAGGGGTTGGTGCTGAGCGTGCGAAAGCCCAGATCGGCATAGCTGTCGGGTATGCTTTCGCGTATCACGGTATCCCAGAACAAAATGCCGGGCTCGGCTGAGGCCCATGCGTTGTGGATGATTTTGTTCCACAGCTTGCGGGCGTCGATATCCTGTACAAACATCGGATTGTCCGAGTCGATGGGATATTGTTGCCTGAAGGGTTTGTTTTCCACAACGGCCCACATAAACTCATCCGTAATTCGAACCGAAACATTGGCACCGGTTACTTTTCCGGCTTCCATTTTGGCGTCGATAAAACGCTCTGCATCAGGATGTTTTACGCTGATAGTGAGCATTAGGGCACCACGTCTTCCGTCCTGAGCCACTTCGCGTGTGCTGTTGGAGTAGCGCTCCATGAAAGGCACCACGCCTGTGGAGGTAAGGGCACTGTTTTTTACAGGGCTTCCTGTTGGACGAATGTGCGACAAATCGTGACCCACGCCGCCGCGGCGTTTCATCAGTTGCACCTGCTCCTGATCGATCTTCATGATGCCGCCATAGGAGTCAGAAGGTCCGTCGTTGCCAATAACGAAACAGTTGGAAAGCGAAGAAATCTGATAATCATTGCCAATGCCGGCCATAGGACTTCCCTGCGGAACGATATAGCGGAAGTCCTTGAGTACCTCGAAAATCTCTTCTTCCGAAACGGGCTTTGGATATTTTTTTTCTATGCGGTGAATTTCCGACGCAAGACGACGGTGCATATCGTCGGGGGTAAGCTCGTAGAGCTTGCCCATGCTGTCTTTCAGGGCATATTTGTTCATCCACACATTGGCCGCGAGTACGTCGCCCTTGAAATACTCTGTTGCGGCCTTAAGTACTTCCTCGTGGGTATACGTTGGCTTGGGTGGTGAAATAGGGGCTGTTTTAATGGCCGGAGCGGGTGCTTGCTCCACAATCGGCTCTGAGGCCTCAGTGAGTTCAGTTCTCATACGCAGTTCTTTTAGCTTGTCGTAGAAGGTTTGTTCTTTTTGCTGAATATCAGAAGTTTCCAAATCCGAAAATAAGTTTCGTTCCATGGCAGAAGTAGGTTTACTTTTTGATTACGCTGTATTTCAGCAAGTTGAGTAGAATTTTTCGTTCAGTTGTTGTTGCCCGAAAGGAAGCGCAATATAAAGTAGTTTTATCGCCGGATCAGGAGCAAAATTTTAACAGAGTTTTGTTGATAACTCAGCTATTTCAGGACATTCAGGGGAAAGCCGCAATTTGAAACGGCATGTTAAATTTTTTTCGGCTATTTTGGCACGGCCGTTAATTGAAAGTGACTAATCAAAGAGCATCCGGATAGCAACAGCCAGAAGGCTGATTGCAAACACTTTACGCAAAACATCATCGGGAATACCAAGCGCCATTTTCGAACCAAACCATCCTCCGATAAAAAACGCGGCGGCGATTATTGCAGCATATTTTATGTTTAATGCTCCGGCTTTATAATAGTTCATAGCGGCCATAAGCCCGATGGGTGGAAGCATGATGGCCAGTGAGGTGCCCTGTGCCGTATGTTGATCGAGATGAAGAAGGTAAATGAGTGCCGGTATGATAACAAGGCCTCCTCCGAGTCCGATCATTCCGCTAAACACACCGGCAAAAAGCCCGATGGCAACGAGTATTACAGCTGTAGTAAGGGTCATGACGGTATTTTGTTAAAAATCAAGGCTAAACGAAAGATAGAACAGTGGTTTGCCCAATTTACGGTCTTCGATTCCCCATGCCAGATCGCCCCGTACGAAATAACCCAGCAATGTAGTGCGGGCACCGAAACCCAAACCTCCTATGAGTGGTTCTTTTTGAATTTCGACCGAAATGTTCAGGGGGCCACTACTCACATAACTGGTATAGAGCGAATTGGCCGGATCATACGGATTAAGCCCTGACCAGGCCATGCCCACATCGCCAAAGGCAACGATCTGGAAATTGCGCACAAAGTCGGAACTGATGGGATTGTTGAGCAGATAGCTGAACACGGGAAAGCGCAGCTCGGTGTTGGCTAAGATGAAGTTGTTGCCATTACGGATGTTCTGGTTAAAGCCGCGCATATTGGTGGCCAGAGTCTGATAGCGGTAATTCTGTGTACGATCGATGGGCGTTGTTTGGTCAAATCGCGGTATGAGCCAGTTATCAACACCTCCCATGTAATAAATGAGTTTGTCCTGACCGAAGGATGTGCTCCCTGCAAGACGGCCGGCCCAGATAAAGTTGCGGTGGATGCGCTGATAATTTCTGAAATCGAAACCAACAACACTGAAATTACGCTGATCGGGCAGCACCATCTGATAAAATTCGCCGAAAATTTTCCACCGTCTTCCTGTATAAAGATTCATGCCCAGCTGCCGGGTGTTGTCAAAGGTTAGTTCAGCTCTTAATCCGGCCCAATGGTCGTATTGGTTTTTTTGCTTGAGCGAGTTGGCGTCTGTTGCCAGCCACACTTTCATATCGTTTCGGTAAAAGGCGCTTCCTCTGAGGGAGAGGATTTCGCTGAAAGGCCAGGTGGCCGAGTACACGCCCTGATGCACATGGGTTCGGGTGAACTGGCTTTGTTCGTTGTCGAAATTTTCGAGGGTGTTGCGGTGCAGCACAATCGTTCTGTCGAGCCTGTGCTTCAGGTTGTTGAAAATAAACACATATTCGTTGTTGATAAGGCTCGAGTTGAGGCGTACGCCTCCGCTGATGCGATAATCCTCAAGCAGATCGGTGAGGTTGATTCCGGTGAGCACATTAAAGCCCGGATTGAGAAAAATTGGAGAGCCTCCTCCGGTAAAAGGTTGATAACTACGGTTAATGTAGCTGAAATCGATTTGTGTAGTCAGAGCATCGTAGAAATATTCCACCAGATAAATGCGTCGTTTTGGCTGCGTGAACTGATCGGTTCGCTGTTCTTCGTTGCCCTGGTTGAGCAGCGAGAGCCGCTGGCTGCCCGAAATGCCAAAGGTGCCCTGTCGCACCGGTGCAGGCCCCTCGAGGGTGTCGGGTAAGAGTTCTGCAGGCCTGAACACCGATCGAAAGTGCTTTCGGCTTTTTTGGGCTGCCACCGAAGATACCGCCTCGCGTTGTTGCTGCTCAATGAGGTTGTTCATAAAGGCCGAGCGTGTCATGGCCTCGGTGGTGGGCTCCAGCTCTCCCGGCCTGAGCCTGAACAGTTTATCGTAGCGACCGTCGCGCGAAGCTGCGATATATTCTCCGTTGAGCGGCGAGCCGGTAAAATAGGCGATATTGGATGTAAAATTTGTAAGCCTGTTTGCCTCCATGAAATAGCGGTAATGAACCGTAGTGTCCACATAGGCAATGGCGCTGTCGAAGCGACCGGCAAAAATGTTGTTAAACCCGCTTTCGTCGCTCAGGTAATAAATCAAACCAGCTGCGGCAAGGCTGGCATGGGTTTCGTTGGCCAGGGGGGTATCGGTCAATCGAATAAGTTGCGGTGTACGGCGTATGTAGTCGTATGAGAATAAATCAAATGTTGAGGGACGACTGATGTTTTCGGGGCTGCGTTCTTTTTGCAACGAAGGCTCTGGCCTGTTGGAACTGAATACGATGCGGCGGTTTTGTTCGGTGAAAACAGGGTAAAGATCGGTGTAATAATCATCGGTGATCTGTGTCCAGGAATTGGAAGCCAAATCGAAGACATAAATATCCGGTTTTCCCTGCCGCACCGCCGACATGGCCAACTGGCGGCCATCCGTGGAGTAGCTGATGTGTGTAACCTTCTGAAATTCGTATAGGTTTCGCTTGTCTAAGCTTCGATCCCCGAGGTTGTACAGGTAAAGATGAATGCGGCCTTTTTCTTCCAAAACGAAAGCAAATATTTGTCCCGATGGATGCCAGGCAGTCAATGGAAAGGAGTCGTCGATCTTTTCGTCGGTGCTGTAGCCTGCCCGGTACATTACCCTGCGTTTGCCTGTGCGTAAATCCTGCAGATACATCCTGATGCGGCCCTCGTCGCTGCTCACGTAGCTCAGATAGTTACCATCGGGGCTGTAGTTGGGCCTGATGAAAGTCCTGTAAGTGCGGTATTTCAATGGGAGCTGCTCTTGCGGCTTGCGCAGGCTGATGTCTTTATACGATTGCTGATAATATTCGAACCAGTCTTTGGCCAGTTGCCTGAACTTTACACCAGTAACTGCCTGAAAACCACTCTGAATACTCCTGCCCGACTGTGTCAGGTGGATCACATCGGGTATGGCCGATACGCCGTAGGTTTTTTCGATAAAGCGCCAGAACGAGTGACCGGCTACCAGGGCATCATTACCTTCCATGCGGCTGAGTTTCCTGAACCTGCCCGAGGCAATACCCTGAAGCATAATGCCGTCGTATTGGGTATTCCAGTCTTCCGAAAGGTAGGATAGCAGGCCTTTCATATACCAGCCCGGCAATCGCAAGAGGGTGGCATTACGAATCTGAGAGCCGAGGCTGCCGCCAAACATCAGCTGATTGACCAGCACATCGGCAATGCCGGCCCTGATTTGCTTTTCGAAGTTCACATAATTGCCGTCGAAATAGAGGATCACCTTGGTGCCAACGATATGTGTTATACCCCCTACGTTGTACTGCTGTTCCGATGCCAGTCCGATATTGCTTTGCTTCAGATCGCCCAGATTGTTGAATACGATAAACTGTATCTTATCGCTCAGTGTGGTTTGCAGCCTGCGTTCCATGGTCTGCAGCTGCTTGTCGGCATAGCGGGCAGTATAGAGTGCCAGCTCGCTGCCGTTGAGGTAAAAATAGGTATCGAACTTATCGAACTGATAGTACGACCAAATGGTTTCGCCCCACTGAATGCGGTTTTTCCCGAAATCCATCTGCGAGCCGCTGTAAAACTGTGCACTTGCAGGCCAAGCCCAAATAAGCCCAAGCCATAATGCAAGGGCCAGGCGGGTATTAAGGCAGGTGTTTGCAACGGATTTTCGCAATAGCAGGGTCATTGTTAACCAACAAAATCGACGGGACTAAAGTAATACAATTCGTCCTTTTGCGCGTTTGCCCGGCAAGGGGCGGTTACCAAATTGTAGCCCGGAATTCATAACACTTTGGGCCGAAATTTGTTAATTTGCAAAATGCCCAAAGCGAAATAACCCGCCTCATGCAGATTAAAAAATTCGTTTTCAATCCATTCCAGGTAAACACCTACCTGCTGTTCGACGAAACCGGCCAATGCGCCATCATCGATCCTGCCTGCTCTTCGCCGGCCGAGCAACAGACACTCATTAACTTCATTCAACAGCATAAGCTTACACCAGTTTTGCTTTTGCTAACCCATACGCACATCGATCATATTTTGGGAGTGGCATGGGCCAAACAAACTTTTGGGCTCGAGGTGAGCGCCCACCCCGACAGCGAGGTCTATTTGCACAATGCTCCCGATCAGGCCGAGCTTTTTGGTTTAAAATTGAGTGGAACTTTCTCTCCGGGATTGATGCTTAACGAAACGGAGGATGTTGTTTTTGGAAACACTCGTCTGAAAGTGCTGCATACGCCCGGTCATGCCCTCGGCAGTGTATGTTTCTATCACGAGCCCACTGAAAGCTTATTTGCCGGCGATGTACTCTTTCATCAGAGTATCGGTCGAACCGACCTGCCCGGAGGCGATTACGACGTTTTGAAAAGCAATATCTGGCTGAAGCTTTTTGTCTTGCCCGATTCCACCGTGGTTTATCCGGGACACGGGCCTGAAACCACCATCGGCACCGAAAAGGTAACCAATCCTTTTGTGGCAATCGGGGCTTAGCCTCCGAAATTCTTTACAAGGCGGAGTACTTCACCGGCAATGTTTGCTTCGCCGAGGCTGTTCATGCAATCGAAATGTCCTTTAGGGCATCGGTCGAACCCAATCTTTGAGCAGGGCCGGCATTTTAGTGCTGAATTTTCAACAATTACCGATTTCGATTCCTCGCCGGGCATATAGGGCCACATGCCTAAAGCTGGTACTGTGTTTCCCCAAACGGAAACCACCGGTTTGCGGTAAGCGGCGGCAATGTGCATCAAGCCGGTATCGTTGCTGAGCACTACCGCCGATTGTTTGATTACCAGCGCCGACTCCATAAGGCTGAGCCTGCCGCAGGCATTCCAGATGATTTTACTGTCAAAAACCTTGTTTACAACGCTTTCTGCGCGCTCAGCATCGGAAGGGCCTCCGAGCAATACCACCGGAATGTCGAGCTTTTTGATAACCTCTGCAACTTTAAGCGCGGGAAGTATTTTGGTGTTGTGTTGCCCGCCAATCACTACGGCCACGAAGGGTTTGCCAATCCAGTAAGGAGCATTTGATGGCAAAACGGCATCGCCGGAATAAAAGTCGAGGCCCTCACCATCATTGACAACACCAAGCGGCTTAACTGCCTCAAAGTAGCGGTCAACCACATGAAGCTCGGGCATAAGATTCCATTTGAACCTGACAAGCAAGTACTTTTTCAGGTTGAGTTTGGGAAATCCGGCCGAGGGGATGCCAAGTGCCTGCCTCACGCGGTGCGAACGCAGGTTATTGTGCAGGTCGGCCACAAAATCGAACTGCTCGCTTTTCAATGCTTTTATGACCTCGGCCATGCTTTTGTCGAGCAAATGCACCTTGCTGACGTGCGGATTGTTGCTAAAAAGCAAATGGTTTTGCCTTTTAGTGAGCACATGCAGCTCAACATCAGGAAGTTGATTTTTTATGCAACGAACCACCGGACTTGTGAGCACAATGTCGCCAATGGAGCTTAAGCGGATAAGCAGGATTTTTTTTACGACCCTCATGCCGGCAAAAGTACAAACAAAGCAGGCCGGCCAAAAAGCGTAATTTCGCGCCATGAAACTCATCGACACCCACGCCCATCTTTATCTTGAAGAATTCGACAACGATCGTGCTGATATGATGCAAAGGGCCATGGATGCCGGAGTGAAGGCCTTTTTGCTGCCGAATATTGATGTTTCCAGCATAAGTCCGATGCTCGATATGCGCCGCCGATGGCCCGAAAACTGCTTTCCAATGATGGGGCTACATCCCACCTATGTGAAAGAGGATTATAAGGTTCAGTTGGATCGCATTGGTAATGAGTTGTTTAGTGGCAACTACTACGCCATTGGCGAAATAGGAATCGACCTTTACTGGGATACAAGCTTTGCCCGGCAGCAGGAGGAGGCTTTCCTGGAACAGCTTGGCTGGGCAGCGCATCTTGGTTTGCCCGTTGCCATCCATACCCGCGAGGCTTTTCACGTGATACTCGATTTGGTCGAAAAAACCCAGGACGGACGCCTGAGCGGTGTTTTTCACTGTTTTACGGGAGGAGCGAATGAGGCCAGCCGAATTCTTGACCTGGGGTTTTATTTTGGCATTGGCGGGGTGGTTACGTACAAAAAATCGACCCTGCCGGAAGTCCTTCAGCAAATTCCCGTCGACCGCATCGTCCTTGAAACCGACTCGCCTTATCTGCCACCGGTTCCCCACCGCGGAAAGCGCAACGAGAGTGCCTTTATCACGGAGATTAACGCCAGACTTGCCGAAATTTACAGCACCAACGTGGAGTCCATGGCGCAAATCACAACACAAAATGCATCCAGACTTTTCAAAATAGAAGTGCAATGACCGACGAAACCAAAGCTTTGCTGGTGATCTACACCGGAGGAACCATCGGAATGGTAAAAGACGCCGCATCGGGCGCTCTGGTGCCTTTCGACTTCAGCAATATGTACGAGCATCTTCCAATGCTCGGTAGTTTTGGCTATCAGATCGACTTCATTGGCTTCGAGCCGCTCATCGACAGCAGCAATGTGAAGCCCGATTTCTGGGTGAGGCTGGTGGAAACCATCGAGCTCAACTACGAGAAATACGATGGTTTTGTAGTACTGCATGGCTCCGACACCATGGCTTATACAGCCTCGGCCCTGAGTTTTATGCTCGAAAACCTGAACAAGCCTGTGATCCTAACCGGCTCTCAGCTGCCCATGGGTGAGATAAGAACCGACGGAAGGGAAAATTTCCTCACGGCGATTGAGATTGCGGCCGCCAAGGAAGACGGCGTGGCCTTGGTTCCCGAGGTAGCCATCTATTTCGAGAATCGCCTGATGCGCGGCAACCGCACAACGAAGTTTAACGCAGAGGGTTTCAACGCCTTTGTTTCGGGCAACTATCCCCTCCTTGCCGAAGTGGGCGTGCACATCCGCTACAATCGCAGCAATATCCTGAGGCCGAACTTCAAACGTTTGCGCACCCACAAAAAACTTGACAACAACGTAAGCATTCTCAAGCTTTTTCCCGGCATCAGCCCAAGCGTAGTGCAAAGTACCCTCAGCATTCCGGGCCTGAAAGCGCTTATTCTCGAAACATTCGGTTCGGGCAATGCCCCCACCGACGAATGGTTTATCAATGCCCTGGAAGAAGCTATCCAAAGTGGTCTGCTCATATTCAATGTAACCCAGTGCAAGGCTGGCTCGGTCGAGCTGGGCAAATACGAAACCAGCGTTATGTTGAGCAGAATTGGCCTTGTAGGTGGCCACGACATCACCACCGAGTCGGCCCTGACTAAACTGATGTATCTGCTGGGTGAGGGTTATTACGGCGATGCTTTGGTGCGTTTGCTGCAAACCCCGCTCAGAGGCGAGATGACCATCGAATAGCTTCCGTCGGTTTGAATTTGAGATAAATCGTTTTTTGCGGGATAAAGCATGCCGATGCCAATAATGCACTCTATTTAACCTTCCCCACCGGGCATTTACCTACTTTTGGTTCGTTTTTTTATACCAAGACTTATGAAGCGTGTTTTACTATTCTCGTTCTTATTAATTTGTTTTCATTGGCTAAATGCCGGTCAACTTGTCCTCATCAAAAGCGGCCAGAACGATCACATCAGGCATCTCATCGAAAATCCGGCTATCAAAGTCCATTACACGGGTGATGATTTTGTAATTGCCACGGTGGATTTTACACCCAAGGAATTCCATATAGTGCTGGATATTGATGCGTGGGCAAACGGCAAACGTTATTATTTCCTTCATATCCCAGAAGTGAAAAAGCAGGATGCTCTGGCTGATCTTGCCGCAAAGGCCAAAATATTGCACTCCGGGAATGGTTGGGCTGTTGTTGCAGTCACTGAACTTTCCGTGGCCATCACACCCTATCATCACAATGGAATAGTACGCCTTCTGCCCGAGGCCGTAAAACTGCCTCATGAGGCCACTGTTAGCCTGCCGCGCAACATCACGCCTGATCCCTTTGTGCAACAGCTTATTGCTCAGGTTAATCCGCTCAACATTACGGCTTCTACGCAGCAACTCGAAGACTATGGCACCCGCAATGCTTATCAACCCCAGAGTGTTGCTGCACAGAACTGGATTAAGGACAAATTCCTGAGCTACGGCCTGAGCGTGGAGGTGATGGACTTTGCCATGCCGAGCGGTGCAGCCAGCGATAACGTAATTGCCACGCTTACAGGAACCAAATACCCCAACGAATACGTAATCTGCGGCGCGCATTATGATAGCTACAGCAACGGTTCGACAGCACCGGGAGCCGATGACAATGCAAGCGGCACTGCCGGGGTGCTCGAGATTGCACGCATCATGAGCAACTACACCTTCGACCGCACCATTATTTTCTGTGCTTTTTCAGGAGAGGAATACGGCCTGTACGGCAGTGCAGCCTATGCCCAGAGGGCAAAGAACCAGGGCATGAATATCCACGGCTATTTCAACCTCGATATGATCGGCTACCTCAAACCGGGCAATACCACCATTAAATCCACCCTGATCTATCCGCAGTCGGCGGCACCGCTGGCGCAGTTCTATACCCAGGTTTGCGCCACATATTTGCCCGATTTTGTTGTTGCCCCTGGAAGCCTCAGCGGCGGCGACAGCGACCACACTTCGTTCAACAACAATGGTTTCATGGGGATCTTCCCCTTTGAAGCAGTGCCCGACTACAGCCCCTTCATTCACACCGCCAACGACCGCGTAGGTCCCAGCTATAACAATGCCGCTCAGGCTGCCGTATTTACCAGGGCATCGCTTGCGGCTATGGCAACGCTGGCCAACCGACTCAACCCGCCTCAGAATCTCGTAGCCACCGCCGGTAGCAACTTCGTGAAGCTCAATTGGGCGACGCTTCCCGATGCTGCTTATTTCAAGATTTATCGCAACGGTGTCGTAATAGATTCCACAGCCAGCAACAAATATTTCGACCTTCAGGTGAACAATGGTACAAACTACACCTATAAAATAACTGCTGTTTATCAGCAGACGCTGCAGGAGTCTCCGCCATCAAACGAGGTCAACATCGTTCCCATGCCCCCAATGTCGCTGCCCATCACAATGACCTTCGAAGATGGTGCGGGATATTGGCAGTTTACCCAGCAATGGGGCCTCACCACGACTCAGGCCTATTCGCCCACCCATTCGATCAGCGAAAGTCCGGTCGGCAACTATACCAACAATACCACAAGCTATGCTTACCTCAGGCCCATCGACCTGAGCCTTGGCTACACCTCTGCCGAACTTTCGTTCTGGACGCGCTACGACCTCGAAACCAATTACGACTATGTTTATCTGGAGGCTAGCAACAACGGCACTGCATGGACTCAGCTGGCACAGTTCAACGGAGTGCAAAACACCTGGCAAAAACGCACCTTCAGCATTGCACAATACCTGGGACAGCCCTGGATGCAAATCCGGTTTAAATTCACAAGTGATGGATCGGTGGTCAAAGATGGCATGTACATCGATGATTTTCAATTGCTTACAACAGGAGGATATCAGATTCAGCACGCCTTGCTATTTCCGGGATGGAGCAGTCTCGGCAGTGCGGTCATCCCTGCGCAAACCAGTCCCGAGCAGTTGTTTGGCCCGCTGGGCAACGATCTGATAGCAGTACAGTCGTCCGACGGACTCTATTATCCAGCCGGGGGCCTGAATAATCTTGGAAACTGGCAGCCAGCCAGAGGTTATAAGATAAAAATGGCTGCTCCGGCCGTTCTCACGCTTGCCGGGCCCAATGCATCCCCAACAACCCTCAGCCTTCAGGCTGGATGGAATCTCATTCCTGTTCCGGTCAACTGTCCGGTTGCCCTGTCTGGCTGGTTGCCTCAGGGTATGATTGTCAAAGAAGTAGCCGGCAACCGCGTTTACTGGGCCGATGCCGGAATCAACGCACTTACCCAACTCGAACCGGGGAAATCCTATTACATTTATGCTTCACAAGCCTCTCAGCTCAGCTTCCCGCAGTGCAAATCATTTGCTGGCGGAAATGTGGGAGGTGCCGACTTGCGCAACGGAGGCGTTAACCCTACCGGCGACAGCCATTTAATTCTTTTCCCTTCACCGGTTTTATCTCAAGCTACCCAGACGGGCGATTTCATCATGGCATTCAATGCCACCGGTACCCTTGCCGGTATGGCAGAGGTTGGATCAACACAACAGCCATTGACGCTGACAGTATTTGGTCGCGACAGCATAAGTCCTGTAATACAGGGGTTTACGCCCGGAGAGACATTTGTGCTGAAAAGGCTTCGCGGCAGTGAAATCGGAGTTTTGGAAGCTACCTTCGACCCTTCTTTGCCTCAAACATCAACCTACACGCATCAGGGGCTGAGCAAGGTAACGAGCCTCAATCTGGTTTTGGGTTTGACGGAACAGAAAAGCGATATCCGTATCTACCCTAACCCAACGAACGGACTTTTGCACATTCACGGGATCAGTAAAGGCACAACAGCAATGGTTTACGACCTTCGGGGAAGGCAGGTAGTGTCTGATATTCAATTGAACGATGGCCGGCTTGACCTGCGATTCCTGCAGGAGGGTAATTATGTTATCATTTTGAGAAGTGGTGAAAAGGTACATGTCGAAAAGCTGGTTCTCAGGAAATAGAGCTGTGAGTGGCTGTAAATTAGCAGCTGATTACGAACTGTTTAGAACGTTTCAAAACTATTGACAAACCAAAAAAACCTGACAGACGAAAAAATATTTTTGTACTTTTGGCCGCAACTTCTCAAAGCGTGCGTACACGCTGAAGTAAGGGAGAGATGGCCGAGTGGTTGAAGGCGCACGCCTGGAAAGTGTGTATACCTCAAAAGGGTATCGCGGGTTCGAATCCCGCTCTCTCCGCAAAGGAATTTTAATACATTTGCTGCTGTCAAATAAAATCGATAATCAACACAAACAGAGTTCAAAGTAGTAATCAACATCAACAAACTATGAAAAAATTAATTGCTTTTTGGGCCATTGCCGGCTTGATGTTATTTGGTGTAAGCCAAGCAGTTCTTGCCCAGGATACGGCTGCCGCCGCAGAACCGCAAACCGAACAGGCCGTAGCTCCCGCCGGGGAAGCTGCCACGCTCGACATGCAGGCTGAAGCTGATGAGCCCCTCACTTTCCACGAAACCATTAAGGAAAAATTCATCGAAGGCGGTGCCGAGTTTATGGGCATTGTATTGCTCACCCTGATCTTTGGTTTGGCTATCGCTATCGAAAGGATTATTTACCTCACCCTGAGCTCGACCAACACCAAAAAGCTGCTTAGCCAGCTTGGTGATGCCCTCGAGAATGGTGGTGTTGAAAAAGCAAAGGACATCTGCCGCGATACCCGCGGACCTGTTGCCAGCATCTTCTATCAGGGTCTGCTGCGCTACGACCAGGGCGTTGAAGAAGTTGAGAAATCGATCGTTTCCTATGGTTCGGTGATTACCGGTCGTCTGGAAAGCGGCGTTAGCTGGATTTCGCTCTTCATCGCACTTGCACCTATGCTAGGGTTTATGGGTACGGTTATCGGTATGATCCAGGCCTTCGACGATATCGCTGCTGCCGGCGACATCAGCCCCCAGATCGTTGCAACCGGTATTAAAGTGGCCCTTCTTACCACCGTATTCGGTCTTATCGTGGCTATTGTTCTGCAGATTTTCTACAACTACATCATTTCCAAGATCGACAACCTTGTCAATGACATGGAAGACAGCTCGATCAGCTTCATCGACATGATCAACAAATACAGCAAAAAGTAATATACCATGACGGACAAGATCTCGAAATATGCGAGTCTGGTTCTGTATGCCCTCATGGCAGTTTCGGCACTATTGGCCATTCTGTTCTATGTTGGCACCATCGAATCGGACACCTTGCTCCGGTGGGGATACATTTTGCTCATCGCCGGAGTAATTGTTGCCCTGGCTTCACCGGTAATCGGATTCATCAGCAATCCGAAGGGAGTGGTAAAACTGCTGGTAAGCCTTGGTGTAGTAGCTATCATCGCTATCATATCGTATTCCCTGTCGGGGAACACTTTCAGCGAAGTGAAGCTGCAAACCCTCAATGTAACCGCCGAAACCTCCAAATGGGTTGGAATGGGACTGAACTTTACATACATTCTGGCAGTTCTGTCGCTCATTACCATTCTCTATTCCAGTGTGATTAAAATCTTCAAATAATTCAACATGGCACGACGAGCAACACCGGAAATCAATGCAGGATCGATGGCCGACATCGCCTTTCTGCTGCTGATTTTCTTCCTGGTGACCACCACAATGGACGTTGACTCGGGTATTACCCGTCGTCTTCCACCCCCCATTGAAACACCGGAGGATATCAAAATCAAGGAACGCAACGTGCTGAATGTTCTGGTGAATAAAAACGACAGGCTGCTCGTAGATGGCAAACCCGGCGATATCCGCACACTTAAGGATGTGGCCAAGCGCTTTATGACTCCGGTGTTTCCGGATGATCCCAATTACCCGGAAACCGAACTGGTTAATGTTCCCGGCCTTGGTGATGTGCACATCTCAAAAGGAGTTATCTCGCTCAAAAATGACCGCGGTACTTCCTACGATATGTACATCAGGGTGCAAAACGAACTGGCGCGCGCTTTCAACGAACTGCGCGATGAATTGGCGTCACGCCGGTTTGGCCTGAAATACAACCAGCTCACCGACGAAGAACAGATTAAAGCCATCAACGAAGCTGTGCCAATGCGTATCAGCGAAGCTGAACCCGAAAACATAGGAGGAAACTGATATGTCAAAGTTTAAAACAAAAAAGACCAAAGGCTCTCCGGCAATCAATACCTCCTCATTGCCCGACATTATTTTTATGCTTCTTTTCTTCTTCATGGTAACCACAGTTATGCGTGAGGTAACCCTGAAGGTCAAGGTAAAACTGCCTCAGGCCACAGAAGTGCAGAAGCTCGAAAAGAAGTCGCTGGTAAGTTATATCTACATCGGGCCTCCCACCAATGCAGCGCTCGGTACCGAATCGCGAATTCAGCTCAACGACCAGTTTGCCCGCGTACGCGACATACAGGAATTTGTTGCCCGCGAACGCGAAGCACGTAACGAAGCCGACCGCGGCCTTATCACTACATCATTGAAGGTGCATAAGGAAACCAAGATGGGCGTTGTTACCGACGTGAAGCAGGAGCTGCGCAAAGCCAGTGCATTCCGTATCAACTACTCCACCCTGAGAGGACAAACGGCAAGCAATTAAGCAATTCTTGCAATAAAATTTTAGAGGCTGCCCTGATGATTCGGGGCGGCCTCTTTGTTTTATATATGCCGAAAAAGTAAGCTGGAATTACTATTGGGTGGAAACTTCGGGGTATAATGTTTCGATCCTTGGCCCATGAAGCAATTATAACTCTTTAATTTGCCTTTTATATGCCGCCAAAAGTATCGACAGGCTCAGCACCGCACTGATCACCCATTGCCACCAGGAAGTTACCGACCCAAAATCTTCCATTGGAACGTCTGAGGCTCCGGTGTAGTGAAGGTAGAACGCCACTACGGCAAGACCGTTGTTAACAAAATGCATGAGTATTGGTACCCACAAACTGCCACTCCACAAAAAAAAGTAGCCAAGAAAAAGACCAAGCAAAAAGCGGGGGATCAACCCATAGAACTGAAAATGCAATAAACTGAAAATCAATGCGCCAAGAATAACTGCGAGATGCAGATTGCGCATTGAGCGAATCAGCAGATTTTGAATTACGCCCCTGAATAACAGCTCTTCTCCAACAGCCGGAACCACGGCAATCATAAACAGATTGAACAGCAAACCGCCGATAGTGCTGACAGAAAGAAAAGTCTTTGTCAGTGCCTCGGCCTTGTCTTCCATTGCCCTGAGCTGCTGCTCTATGGCAGCGAAACTTTCCGGCAAGCGGAATGACTGATTCCATTCCGACAGACCATGTACCAGTGGAAGCGCTGCAAGCATCAACAGCACACCAAGCCCAAACATGATGACCGGGGCAGTTGCCTCCAGTCCCAGGGCAGTTCTGGGTTGTGTTTCGAACAGCAAGACCCATGAAGCCGGAGGAAGGAAAAACAAGCCTATTTGTGTGCTGAGCTGCATAATGCGCATTGCGGTGAGCGATTCAGTATCTGTTACCGAAAATATTGCCATGATGGCATAACCGGCAAGCATTCCCACGAGCGCACCCATGAGCATGAGAAAGAGCAGGGTGATCAACCTAAAACCGTTACCGGTGTGCGCAAACAGCAGCGTATGAGACATGGTGCTGAATGTGGAGTTACTGAAACCGGCAAAATTACTAATTTTGCCGCCTTTACTCCGGTTTGGTCCGGGCAAGCTAAGAATCAGAACAACAAATGGTTAAAATTGGAAGCATAGAGGTTGGTGAATTCCCCATATTGCTGGCGCCCATGGAGGATGTGAGCGATCCGCCTTTTCGCCATGTGTGCAAGATGTTTGGCGCTGACATCACCTACACTGAGTTCATCTCTTCGGAAGGCCTCATCCGCGAAGCGGCCAAAAGCATCAAGAAGCTAGAGTTCACCGACTTTGAGAGGCCTATCGGCATTCAGATTTATGGTCACGATATCGACTCCATGGTCGAGGCGGCCCGTTTTGCCGAGTCGGTGAAGCCTGATATCATCGACATTAACTATGGTTGCCCGGTAAAAAAAGTGGCTTCAAAGGGTGCAGGCTCGGGCATTATGAATAATGTCCCCAAAATGGTTGCCATGACGGCTGCGGTAGTTAAGGCTGTCAAGCTGCCTGTGACCGTCAAGACCCGACTTGGTTATGATGAGCAAAACAAGAACATTGTTGAGATAGCAGAAAAGCTTCAAGACGTAGGCATACAAGCCATTACCATACATGGTCGGCTGCGCACCACCCGTTCGAGCGTTCCGGCCGACTGGACGCTGATTGGCGAGGTTAAGAAGAATCCCCGAATGCACATTCCGGTTTTTGGTAATGGCGATGTGATCGATGGTCCATCGGCCAGACACTTCAAAGATACCTACGGCGTAGATGGATTAATGATCGCCCGCGGATCATACGGCAATCCCTGGGTATTCAGGGAAGTGAAGCAGTATCTGGCCGATGGCACATTGCCACCCATGCCCGACATTCACGAGCGGGTGCGCATTAGCCGCATTCACCTCGAAAAATCCGTCGACTGGAAAGGCGAAAGGCTGGCTATTCTGGAAATGCGCAAACATTGGAGCTATTACTTTAAGGGATATCCGCATTTCAAGCCCTTTCGCATCAGACTGATGGAAGTGGAAACATTTTCTGATATGCTTGAATTGTTGGGAGAAATCGAAGCGCATTTTCATGGCATCGAACCCGCATCAGTACATGATAAGCTACAAGGCGGGGCTAACGAACCGGAAGGTCTTCCCTCAGAATGCCGTTTGTAAATAAATCGCGCAACCGCTCGGGCTTTTGAAGGTGATAGGTCTTCAACCCAACCTTTTGGGCTGCAGCAATATGCTCGGGCGTGTCGTCAATAAACAAGGTAGTTGAGGGATTCAGACGGTGCTGATTGATGACAAACTCAAAAATTTCGGGGTTTGGTTTGCTCAGGTGCAGATCGAACGAAAAATAGGATTTGTGAAAAAGCTGGTCGAATTCGCGATACCCAAAGCGAAGCTGCAAGTCGCGCACATACAGCTCATAATGTATCTCGTTCGAATTGCTCAACAGATATATGCCGTAATGCTGTTTTACATCTTCTATTACCCTGATACGCTCTTTCGGAATATCGAGCAATAAGGCGTTCCAGGCATCGTCGATATCCTGATCGCTCAGGTTCTTTTTAGCAAACTCGCGCACCTTATCGCGAAACACTTCGGGGGTAATGATGCCCCGCTCAAGTTTACCGACAACGCCTTCCTGAAATGCGGGCGATGCGAAAATGCCAACATCGCTAATTCCCAGATTGATAAGCTCCTTTATGGTAAGCTGGGGGTCGATGTCGAGTATAACGCCGCCAAAGTCGAAAATGATGTCGGTAATGGTTGTGTCTGTTTTCATATGTTTGCAATAAAACTTGTGAAATAAACAGGCAAAGTTGTAACTTTGCACTCCCAAAACAAAAAACGGACCGTTTTTTTCGTGTTAAAAAAACGTAAATCGGGCCTATAGCTCAGTCGGTCAGAGCATCTGACTCATAATCAGACGGTCCCAGGTTCAAGTCCTGGTGGGCCCACCTCAAAATCAAGGGGTTGCATAATGGCAGCCCCTTGATTTTTTTTCTTGCAACACTTTTGTAACAAAAGAAGGCAAAAAATTGCTTTTCATTAAGAAAATGGGCATCGTCTTCAAACCTTTCTCAAAACGATGGTTTTTTAAAGATAAGCACATAAAAAAAGCGCCCGAAGGCGCTTGTTTTTTTATTCCACCGTAACCGATTTGGCCAGGTTACGAGGCTGGTCAACATTGCAGCCACGCATTACGGCTATGTGATAAGCCAGCTTTTGCAGGGGGATGGTAGCCAGCAGCGGCACCAAAATTTCTTCGGTATCTGGTATTTCAATTACATAATCGGCCAGGTTCTTTACCACGGTATCGCCTTCGGTGACCACGGCAATGACTTTTCCCTTGCGGGCTTTCACTTCCTGAATATTACTCACAACCTTGTCGTAGATGCCCTGTTTTGGCGCAATAAAAACAACGGGCATATCTTCGTCAATCAGCGCAATGGGGCCGTGCTTCATTTCGGCGGCCGGATAACCTTCGGCATGGATGTAGGAAATTTCCTTCAATTTTAGGGCGCCTTCGAGCGCTACCGGGAAGTTGTAGCCCCGGCCAAGGTAGAGGAAGTTGCGAACATCCCTGAATTGTTCGGCGGTTTCAAGCACTACGTTTTTGCAGGTTTTCAGTGTCCGCTCTACCTTGTTCGGTATGAGTGTCAGCTCAGTAATAATCTGATTGAAGCGCGAGCGGCTGATGGTGCCTTTGAGTTGGGCAAACCTCAGTGCAAATAAGGTAAGCAGGGTGACCTGTGCGGTGAAGGCTTTGGTTGAAGCCACACCAATCTCAGGTCCGGCATGGGTGTAGCTGCCAGCGTGGGTGGCACGGGCAATCGACGAACCTACCACATTGCAAATGCCCAGTATGGTGGCACCTTTGCTCTTGGCAAGTTCTATTGCGGCCAAAGTATCGGCGGTTTCGCCCGACTGGCTGATGGCCAACACCACATCTTTCTCGCTGATGATGGGGTTGCGATAGCGAAATTCGGAGGCGTACTCCACTTCCACCGGAATCCGGGCAAGATCTTCAATAAGGTATTCGCCAACCAGGCCTGCATGCCATGATGTGCCGCAGGCTACAATGATTATCCTATCGGCGTTGAGAATCTTTTGTTCGTAATCTATGATACCACCCAAGGTCACCGTTCCCGATTCAGGATGAATGCGTCCGCGCATGCTGTCGCGTATGGAAATGGGCTGCTCGTAAATTTCTTTCAGCATAAAATGCTCGTAGCCGCCTTTCTCCAATGCAACGAGGCTCATTTCGAGCTGGTGTATATAAGGAGTTTTCTCCTTGTTTCTTATTGTTTTGATCTTGAGCTCGTTATTCCGATGGACCAGGGCTACTTCCTCATCGTCGAGATAGACCACGTTTTTCGTGTATTCAATGATTGGCGTGGCATCTGAGGCAACAAAAAATTCGCCGTTGCCAATGCCAATCACCAGCGGGCTGCCTTTTCGCGCAGCAACCAGCATATCAGGGTTGCCCGATTCCATAACCACGATGGCATAAGCGCCAACCACCTGATTCAGCGCAATACGGACGGCTTCGAACAGATTAACGTCCTCGTTGATTTTGATGTCTTCGATCAGATTGGTCAGCACTTCAGTGTCGGTGGTGGAGCGAAAAGAATAGCCTCTGTTTTCGAGCTCGCGTCTGAGCAGTGCATAATTCTCTATGATTCCATTGTGAATCAAAGCGATGCTGTAAGACTGCGATGCATGAGGGTGCGCATTGGTATCGTTTGGCTCGCCATGGGTGGCCCAACGGGTGTGTGCGATACCTATACTCCCGTGAATATGTTTATCCTTGGCATGACGTTCGAGATCCGAGACCTTGCCCTTGGTTTTATAGATGTTGAGGCCGTTGTTGTATAGCGCAAGACCGGCACTGTCGTATCCACGATATTCCAGACGTTTGAGTCCGTTTATCAGGATGGGATATGCCTGACGCGGGCCAATGTAAGCTACAATGCCGCACATAATTCTTTCAATATTTGGTTGGTCAAGATATATCTTATTCGTTTACAACACTATAGTGCAGTAAAAGTTTCAGTGGTTGCAGGGTGTCATTTCCAGGGTTTGTGCCGTTGATTACCCATCGGTGAGGCCTGGAAGAGGCACCGATGGAGAACAGATACAAACCGTGGTCTTCGCGGCCGGCCCCCCTGAGTATCATGTCCTGCACATAGCGCGTGAGCCTGAACTGTACCCTGTTGGCCTTATTGACGTAAGAACCGCCAAAATAGTTGTTTCCCTCGAGCTGATCCTTTAAAATAGAATAGGTGCCATCGCCATTGGCCTTTACTAGTGCGAAGTTTGACGGGGCATAAAACAGTGTGGTATCCAGTGTTTTGCCATAAATCATCAGGCGGGCTTCGTTGATGATGATTTTTTTGTCGGGGCTGGTTTTTAACTTGGCCAGGGTGGGGAAGCGAAGCCTGGTTTTAACGCCACCCATTCCCTGAAGGTAAAGCGTTTGGCTACCGAGTGTAGTGTCGCCTTCGATTACCTGCTGCCTGAACTCGGGCGAGGCATTGGCGTAGTTGTTGTGATTGAAATGGTTGTATCGTGCTTCGTCGCTGGTAATCAGAAACTCGTAGCGTAATGAGTCCTGCTCGTCGTTGTGGTAATAAATGGTAAGGCGCGACAGATTGCTTGGCAGGTCGAAGCCTAGGATGGCACCGCCCGAAGTGCGTGGCTCGGCAGTTACATAGAGTCCTCTGAAAAAATTCTGAAAACGGCTTACCGTAGAAAGGTTATTTTCGCCTGCATTCAGCAGCTTATTGCCCAGAGCTGGCGAAACATCGCTAAGCCTGATTCGGACAATTGGTGCGAGGGTATCGCCCTGCCATACTACGCGCGACTTGGGTCGTGGAGTAAAGTTAAAGTTGGCAAAATCAAAGGTGTTGAATTCCATCAGCTGGTTAGAATAATAGGCCGAGTCGTAGTAAAGCCTTTCCATTACCTCATATACCCTGAGGGTTTGGGTTGTGGTGGTATCGCCGTAATAACCTGCATAGGCCAGTTGGAGCACCAGAGAGTCGAGCTGCGGGTTGTTGCCAAAATTGTGACTGGCAGTCGAAAGGCTGATTTGTGTGAAAAAACTTGCTGTGGAAGTGCCGAACACAGGATCGTAAATGCTGCCCAGCAGCGCGGTCTCTGGCTTGTCGGTACGCAGCGAATCTTCCCTGATGCTGTAGCCAACCACGGCAATGGTATCGGTAAACATGGGGCTAATCAGCCCATCGTCGGGAAGCAGGTCGGCGCCGATTTCACCTGGTCTTTTAGTACATGAAAACAACGTTAGCAGGCACAGGAAGAACGGACCGGCTATAAAGGCAGGTTTACTGAAAAAGAATTTGTTTGGCATGTAGTGATTCGTTTTACTTCTTCAAACCAAGCAAGCTGTCGTAAAACTGGTTGTAGGCATCGATATAACCCTCTTCGGTGTGATAAAGTATGGGCTTTTTCTTTTCGATGGCAAAATCAATCAATTCGGGCAGCACATGCTCACCGGCAACGACAACTGCATCGGAGAAGTCGATAGCGGCTTTGGTCAGGTTAACGTAATTGGGCTCCTTAAAGTATTTGAGGTCTTTAGGGCCGATACCCGGAAGCTTAAGTTTTTTATCAAAATTTTGACGGAAACTTTCGTTAAAGTGATCGTCGTATAACGAGAAGACCACCTTAACATCGCTGAACAACGGATTGTCCTTGTAGGCTTTTTTAATGTAAATGGGCACCAGGGCCGACATCCAGCCGTGGCAATGTACTAAGTTGGGCTGCCAACCGAGTTTTTTCACCGTTTCGAGCACTCCGCGCGAAAAAAAGATGGTTCGGTCGTCGTTATCTTCGAAGAATTGACCGTTTTTATCGCTGATAGTGTATTTGCGGTGGAAAAAGTCTTCGTTGTCGATGAAGTAAACCTGCATTCTTGCCTGCTGAATGGAAGCCACCTTGATGATGAGCGGATGGTCGGTGTCGTTAATGATAAGATTCATGCCCGACAGGCGGATAACCTCATGCAACTGGTTGCGGCGTTCGTTTATGTTGCCAAAACGGGGCATGAAGGTTCTGATTTCCTTGCCCCGCTCCTGAATTCCCTGTGGAAGGCGCCGTCCGATAGTGCTGATCTGGCATTCCTTCACAAATGGAGTAATATATTGCGCGACAAAAAGAACTCTTGGTTTTTCCATTCGTTTCGTTTAAGTATGCCCTGAATACAAACTACAAAGGTAATATAAAAACATGCCTGCACCAAATGCAATAATTCTTGACCTCAGTGCGGAAATTACCTTTAAACGATGGAAATAAAGGCAGACCGTTTTTTTTACACCTTTTTTAGCCTCTTACGAAGAGTGCCTTGATGATGTCCCAGGCCATTCTTGGGTTTTCTTTCAGCCTACGGGTGGAGTAGGCAAACCATTGTTCGCCGAATGGAACGTAAATGCGCATCCGGTGGCCTGCTTCGAGAATGCTGTTGCGCAGTTGCGGCGTTACACCGTAAAGCATCTGAAATTCATATCGTTCGCGGGGCACCTGATATTTTTCGATAAGCTTGAAAGCGCCATCTACCAGCGGTTTGTCGTGGGTTGCAATGCCCGGATAAATACCGTGCTTAAACATGAACTCCAGGTCTTCGAGGAAATGGGCGTTGATCTCATGATAGTTTTTATAGGCAATGCTCTCAGGTTCAACATAAATGCCCTTGCACAGACGATAGTTGAGCGGCACTTCGGGAGTGTGCATATCGAGCATGTTTTCCAGATCGGAAAGTGTACGCTTGAGATAGGCCTGCACTACAAGACCCACATTTTTCGGAAACTCGGCTTTCAGCTTGCGGAACAATTCAATTTCAAGATCCACACACTGCGAGTCCTCCATGTCGATGCGGATAAAGTTGTCGTAGGATGCGGCCTTGGCAACGATCTCGCGGATGTTGGCATAGCAAACATCTTTATCGATAAGCAAACCGAACATGGTAGGCTTTAGCGAGTAGTTGCCATTGATGTTTTCGGCCTGAATAGTATCGATGATCTGAAGGTATTCCTTTTTATTTTCCTCAGCCTGACTGAGTTCGGTGATAAACTCGCCGAGAAGGTCCACCGTAACCATCATGCCTTTGGCATTAAGCTCCTTACAAACCCTGATGGCATCTTCAATTCGGCGACCGGCTATATAACGCTTTGAAAACAACCACACCAGATCGCGTGGCATATAGGGCAGCATCGAGGCGATAATTTTATTTAACCACATCATAACGGTATCTTATTTCTTGTTTCAGCTTGCGAAATTAGCAATTGCATCCCTACTGTTACAACTTTAACAAAAGAAAATTTCCATCGTTTGCAGACCTCTGCTTTGCTTTGCCAAACAATATTTTTTAACATGACCAACGCATTTCCGGTGGGTTTGAATCAAGGAGGACGCAATGTTTTAGTCACGTAAGAAAAGAAGTTTGCAAAAAAACAAATAAGCGACACGCTCTCAGTCAGTTCGATGCATTTTGAGATAATGGCAGAAATAACTATCTTTGCCGCCCAAATTTCCAGAGCAAAACTCAGGTGAAATACGAGAGAGAATTCATATTGCCGCTTACAGGAACCGCCCTGGGACCGAAACAATACGGTTTCGAGCTTGGGGACGAGTTCCTTGCTTTCAGTCAGTTTCCGGAGGCTAATACCGGCAAGGTGCATCTCGATCTGATTGTTGACAAGCATCCTGCATTCCTTACTTTGCAGTTTGTTTTCGACGGCTGGCTAAGGCTCAATTGCGACCGTTGTGCCGAAGACTACGATCAGCAGGTGAATGGCAGTTTTCGGTATATCCTCAAATATGGCGATCATATTGAGGAGGAGTCGGAAGAGGTGATGCTGATACCCGCCGACCTTCACGAATTCGATGTCTTTCAGCTGGTTTACGAATACCTGATGCTGCTCATTCCTCTTCGGAAGGTGCATTTGCCTGATGAACAGGGCAATGCCACCTGCAACCCGGAGACCATAGCCCTCCTCGAAAGGTTTAAACCTGCCGAAGAGCCCGATCCCCGTTGGGGAGCGCTGCAGTCGCTGATTGATCCTTCAAACGACTAACTTTTCAAAGAATATAAACATCTAAACTTAAAGCCATGCCACATCCAAAACGGAGACATTCCTCAACAAGGAGAGATAAACGCAGAACTCACGACAAGGCTCAGCTTCCCCAGCTCGCCAAATGCCCCAGCACTGGCACCATTCACGTATATCATCGTGCATACTACGTTGATGGCGACCTTTACTACAAGGGCAAACAGGTGATGGAAGGCGCTAAAGCCTGATGATCAGCATTTTGATTTATAAGGTGACAAACTAGTCAGATGCGACTGGGCCTCGATGTGTTTGGGGGCGATTTAGCCCCGGCATCACCGCTTGAAGGTCTCAAACTGCTTGCGCCTGAACTGCGCGACGGTTGTACGCTCGTCCTGTTCGGCGACGAGCAACAGATTTCTTCCGGACTTTCGGATATGCCTCCACACAAGGGTAGCATCGAAATCGTGCATTGCCCCGAGGTGATTACCATGGCCGATAAGCCCATTAAGGCTTTCAAAGCCAAAACACAATCGGGCATTGTTAAGGGCTTCGAATGGCTGAAAAGCGGCAAAATCGACGTTTTCGCGAGTGCGGGCAACAGCGGTGCCATGTTTGTTGGCGCCACAAGTGTCATGGGCACCATACCGGGCATTATCCGTCCGGCAAGCCTCGTACCTCTGCCTAAACTCAATGGCACCTATAAAATCATACTTGATGTCGGCACCAATCCCGATGCCCGGGCCGATGTGTTGTATCAATATGGTTTTCTGGGTTCGATTTATGCATCTGTTGTTATGGGCATCGAAAAGCCAAGGGTTGCACTGCTCAACATCGGTGAGGAAGAAAAAAAGGGCAACCTTTTGGTGCAATCGGCATACCAGATGATGAAGGATACCTCCGACTTCAACTTTGTGGGCAATGTTGAAGGACGCGACCTTTTTAACGACAAGGCCGATGTGGTAGTTTGCGATGGATTTACAGGCAATATTGTTATCAAACAGCTTCAGGCCATCTACCGCATCATGGAGAAAAAGGGATTGCTCGACGATTACTTCTCAAGGTTTAATTACGAGAACTACGGCGGAACGCCCATCATCGGTATAAATGGCAATGTAATAATCGGCCACGGCATCAGCAGTCCGCTAGCCATCAAGAATATGATGTTGCTGGGAAGGGAAGTGGCTGAGTCGCATCTTGATGAAAAAATAAAGGATGCCATGGAGAATTTTGGTATCCAGAAGTTTGAATGGACAAGTTTTTGACGATGGAGAAGAAGTTATACGCAGCCATAACGGGTATTCATGCTTGGGTACCGGACGACCTCCTGACGAATGCCGACCTTGAAAAAATGGTTGACACCACCGACGAATGGATAATTACCCGAACCGGAATCAGGGAAAGACATATTCTGAAAGGAGAGGGGCAGGGCACTTCGGTTATCGGAACAGCCGCTGTAAAAGGCTTGCTCGAAAAAACCGGTACAAAGCCCGAAGAGGTTGATATGTTGATTTGCGCCACGGTTACGCCTGATATGTTATTTCCGGCCACGGCCAATATTATCAGCCATAATTGCGGCATTAAAAACGCTTTCAGCTACGACCTCAACGCTGCCTGTTCAGGGTTCATCTATGCACTTGTTACCGCTTCGAAGTTCATAGAGAGCGGTTTATACAAGAAGGTTGTCGTTGTGGGGGCAGATAAAATGTCGTCTATAGTGGATTATTCCGATCGCGCTACCTGCGTAATTTTTGGCGATGGCGGTGGAGCTGTCCTTCTCGAGCCTTCAACAGAGCCGCTTGGGGTGATGGACGCCATCCTGCAATCCGACGGATCGGGAATGACCCATCTGCATATGAAGGCCGGAGGATCGGTAAAACCACCTTCGCACAGCACCATCGATGCCCGTGAGCATTATGTATATCAGGAGGGTCAGGCCGTTTTCAAATTTGCCGTAACCAATATGGCCGATGTGGCTGCTGCCGTTGTTGAACGCAACAATCTGTCGGCCGACGATGTTGCATGGCTGGTGCCTCATCAGGCCAATCTCCGTATCATCGATGCTACCGCGCGCAGGGTAGGGCTGCCACCCGAGAAGGTGATGGTCAACATTGAGCGATATGGCAATACGACCAATGGTACCATTCCGATTTGCCTCTACGAATGGGAAAATAAGCTTCGCAAAGGCGACAATGTAATTCTTGCAGCCTTTGGCGGTGGATTTACCTGGGGTTCTGTCTGGATTAAATGGGCCTACGATCCCAAATAAGCCCAAATGAAAAAGAAAAACTTTAAAGCCTCCCGACAAAAAGGAGGCTTTTTCCTTTTATTGATAATGACCCTAAGAGTGCTATTTTTGATAAGTCCGAATCGGATATCATTTTTGGAGTTTGTTTGTTAAAACCAATTTGCTGGATCAGGTGGATCAATTGCCGGAAAAATATTGCTATCCCTATCCAAGGCCTGCCGTAACGGTGGATGCTGTAATATTTTGTCATGTAGTTGAAGGCGTAAAAGTGCTGCTCATTCGGCGCAGGAATCCTCCCTTTGCAGGGAGCTGGGCTTTTCCGGGCGGATTTGTGGATGAGGATGAAACGCTTGAGCAGGCTGTAAGCCGTGAGACTTTTGAAGAGGCCGGAGTTGAGAAGCTCAATTTCAGACAGTTTAAGGCTTATAGCGATCCGCAACGCGACCCGCGCCACCGAACCATTACGATCGTTTTTGTTGCTTTTTCTGAGAACGAACTACAACTGAAATCGGGCGATGATGCTGCGGAAGCCGAATGGTTTAACCTGAATAAGCTCCCCGAGATGGCCTTCGATCATGGAGTGATTTTGAAGGAAATCATCAACGAACTTAAATTTTAGGACTGATGTGCGGCAGGTTTCAACTTTCTGTTAAAGGCAAGGAAATCTCGGAGCGCTTCCTCACCGAGCTTTTCGACGAGCTTCACCGTCCTCCGGCCGAGGGGGCAAAACCACCGCTTGGCTTCAACTGCGCTCCCATGCAGTGGCTGCCGGTGATTACCAATGTTGAGCCGCATAAAATCAGTCATTTACGTTGGGGTCTTGTGCCTTCATGGGCAAAAGATGCTTCCGCTGCCGCAATAATGATAAACAGCAGAGCCGAAACCGTCCGTGAAAAACCTTCATTCAGAAAGGCCTTTGCCAGCCGACGCTGTTTGGTGCCTTCCAACGGTTTCTATGAATGGAAGAAGGAGACCGGCCAGCCATACCGCATTTTCCTGCGAAACGAAAAGTTGTTTGCCATGGCCGGCTTATGGGAGCAATGGATTTCACCCACAGGCGAAATCATCCGGACGTTTTCCATCCTCACTACAGAAGCCAACGGGCTAATGAGAGGCGTTCATCACCGCATGCCAGTTATTTTGCCGCGCGAAAAGGAACAGATCTGGCTGAAGTCGTTTGATGAAAATGAGCTGGAGGTATTGTTAAGCCCTTATCCTGAAAACGAAATGGATATGTACCCCGTTTCGCGGGCGGTAAATAATGTGCGAAACGACGACGAAAGGCTCATTCGTCCTGAGCTGCCCACCTCATCGCTTTTCGATTAGGCATACTGTCAACAGTGATCAGCAGTCCCAATCAACGTTTTAACAGCTTAAGCGTCTGCACTTTCCTATTGCCCGACAAGCGCACAAGATAAAGCCCTGGCTGAAGATGTCCGGTTTCGAGCCTTAAGTTGTTTTTTCCGGGTTCGCTTAGGGGTCGCGACTGCCACAACAGCTGTCCTGAAGTGTTGATCACATCCACTACAACCGATTCGCCTGCATCGAGGTAAAAGGAGATCAGTGCGTCGTGGGTTGAGGGATTTGGACTCAGTGATGCGAAATAAGGATTTGGATCGTTCTCCTTGATATCGAGCACTTTGTCCACCCGAAGTTTCAGGCTTACGGGGAGGTGATCCGAAAAATTGAACAAGGCATTGGCCACCTCGGCGGGCACCGAAAGGTTTTGAGGAGCGGCATTCACGGCATTGTTGAACCGTTGTCCATCCTGACCAACCGCCCTGTAGGAGTTCTGTATGTAGCGCACTTTTTTGGTGCCAAAACGTATTTCGTCCGAAATCAGGATGAAGTCGAAACGGTCGTCGAGGCCTCCGCCGGATTTGCAATCGCCTGAGCTTACGTTTGTGCTTTGGGTATGCACAGGGGCGTAAAACGAATTATTGCTCCAACTGCCCATCTGGCCTATAGGATCGAGGAAACGGGCCTGAGCGTTGCTATAATTGATCATCGTCTGAAAAGCCGGCTCGGTATCTGTATAGAGGTTGAAATCGCCCATGAACATTACGTTCGAAGTGGCAAAGCGCGTTTCGACAAACCGCATCACGTTTTCGGCCATAATTTTACGCGAATTGGCGTCGGAGGTGGTGTTGCCCGCCTTAAGGTGGGCAACAATGCATACGATGAAAGCCGTATCGCCCTGAGCCAGATCGTTCGATTTGTAGTAAAGTTCGTAGACGTCGATATCGCGCAGTACGTTTTGAGCGGTGTATTGTGCCTTGAGTGCAAGCTTTCGATTATCGTAGAAGATCATGTTCACGATGTTCGAACCGGCAGTATTGCGCAGCTGAGCCTTGCTGTAGCGGTTTCCTCCATTAGCATTCAGCACGTTGGTGAGCAGGTGTTCGTGCACAGGGGCGTCTTTCGACAGTTCGTTCACAGTAAAGATGTCCGGATTGACGTGGTTGAGAATAGTGCGCAGATGAGGGTCTTTCATCTGCAGGCTGTTGTTGCTGTTGTTGCAAAATCCGGTAACCTCGCCGTAATAAAGGAGGTTGTATTGCATCACTGTTAGTGTATCCTGCGATTTGAGGATTTGTGAGGAAAGCAGTAAGGCAAGCAAAAAGTAAAAAGCCCGCATTGGAAATTTTTTTCAAAAGTATGTAATCTCAGGAAAACGGACTTTTGCGGGAGCGTTACACAGGATATTCTGTTAAGTTATCGGTTTGCCAGGCCTTTTTTGTTGCCAAAATTGGAGGCTTTTTCAAGGCTGTGCTTTGGAGAAAGCTGTTTTTAACAATACAGATCTGTCGCGAATTAAGGATTATAATGCGATTATTGTTTCAAAAACCGGGATTTCAACTTTTTTTAGTCAGGGTAAATGCGAAAACAGTTCCTTTACCAAGTTTGCTTCGCACACGAATGCTTTGTCCGTGGGCTTCGATAATGTGTTTTACAATAGCCAGACCCAGTCCGCTGCCGCCGTTATCGCGCGACCGACCTTTATCAGTGCGGTAAAAGCGCTCGAAAATACGCGGGAGGCTTTCTTCGGCTATACCGGGGCCATTGTCCTTAATTTCAATCAGGTAGTGCTCGTCCATATCGAAAAAACGCACCAGAATCTGATTCTGATCCTTATCGCCATATTTTATAGCGTTTTCCATCAGGTTGATCAGCACCTGACGAATACGTTTTTTGTCGGCATTGACCAGCAGGGGCCGTTGCAATTCGTTGGCGATGCTGATGACGGCATTGTTTTTACGTGCCTTCATTTCGAGAAAGTCGGCCACATCGCGCGCCAGCTCGCAGATATCGAAAAAAGTAAGATTAAGCTTTAGCTCGCCCGACTCAAGTTTGGAGATTTCTTCCAGATCTTCAACAATGGCAATGAGACGATTGATGCTTTTTTCCGTGCGCAGCAAATACTCCTTGTTGATGCCCGGGTCTTCCAATCCGCCATCGAGCAGGGTGAGCACATACCCTTGTATGTTAAAAATCGGTGTTTTGAGCTCATGCGAAATGTTTCCCAGAAACTCACGGCGGTATGCAGCCATTTTGCGCAGCTCTTCGATCTCCATGTTTTGACGGGCGCTCCACTCAATCACGGCTTCTTTGATGCCTTCGATGGAGCCCGACTGACTGCCGTTTTCGTTGCCCTTTCGTTCGATGCGCGATTTGAAACCCGGTATGGCTTTGTAGATCAACCTGATCTTCTTGTATATGAAATTGTCGATAAACCTGAAACTCACCCCATAGGCGAGGCCAAAGATGAAGAATGCAATTACAAGAGCGAGCCAGATGGTAATTTTAAAACCTGTTAAGGCAACAACAACCAGCACTACGAGCAGCGTAAGCGCTACCGTTGACGATGTTGTCAGGGCAACTTTTCGTGTTTCGTGATAACTGCCGGGCATTTACTATAATCAGTCCTCAAATTTATAACCAACGCCCTTAACGGTGCGAATGTTTTCAAGACCGATTTTTTCCCTGATTTTGCGGATATGAACGTCGATGGTGCGGTCGCCAACTATCACATTGTCGCCCCACACCTTACTAAAAATTTCTTCGCGGGTGAATACCTTGTTTGGCTTCGAGGCCAGCAGGCGCAGAAGTTCGAATTCCTTTTTGGGAAGTACGATTTCCTCGCCATGGTTAATGACAACAAAACGCTCAGAATCAATAATAAAGTCTTTAACCTGCAGGGTTTCGTGGGTCGATTCGGCCTGCGAATCCTGCAAGCGCCTGAGCAAGGCTTTGATGCGGCTGATAAACAGCTTTGGCTTGATGGGTTTTGTAATATAGTCGTCGGCCCCTGCCTCAAAGCCTGAAATCTGTGAATAATCTTCACCGCGGGCGGTCAGAAAAACGATAAAGGTGTTTTTTAGCGCGTTAATTTTTTTCAGCTCCTCGCAGGTTTCGATACCGTCCATGCCGGGCATCATCACGTCGAGTACTATCAGGTGAGGTACTTCGGCCTTGGCTTTGCTGATGGCCTCGCGGCCGTTGGTGGCCTGACTCACCTGAAACCCTTCGCGTTTTAGGTTGTAGGAAAGAAACTCCAGAACGTCGGTCTCGTCGTCAACGAGAAGAATGCGGTATTTGGAAAAATCCATCTGATTGAATAATAAGGAATTAAACCCGTGCCAAAAGTACGGGTTCCGGAGCAAATCAAAGTTAATTTTAAGTAAACTTTAAGCCGGGAAGTCCTTGTTGCGATAAATCCCCACTGATAGAAGGTTGCTGTAGCTGATTGGCGGTAAAAAGGAAACAACTTTGCCGCATCTTTGTTAGGCATAAAAATAACTTATGGCAAATAATGTTTTTGGTGAGCCGCTTGCAGACTGCAGTCAAAAGCCACTTACCGGTTTTTACCGCGATGGTTGCTGCAATACCGGAGAAGAGGACAGGGGCTTGCATACAGTTTGTGCAGTAATGACTGACGAGTTTCTTGAGTTCAGTCGTGCAGCGGGCAATGATTTGATCACTCCGCAGCCGATTTTCCGTTTTCCCGGTCTCAAAGCCGGCGATCGCTGGTGCCTTTGCGCGCTGCGCTGGGTTGAGGCATGGCGGGCCGGCAAGGCTCCTCTGGTGGTGCTCGAAGCAACGCATGAAAAAACACTGGATTTCGTGCCCTTGGAAGAGTTGGTAAAATATGCCTGGAAATCAGAATTATAGATGTCGGAAAAGGGAAAAGTGGTGATTATTGGTTCCGGAGTGGGCGGACTTGGCAGTGCCATACGTCTGGCGCACAAGGGCTATAAAGTGATGGTTTTTGAGTCGAACCCTTATCCGGGAGGAAAGCTCACGCAAATCAGGCATGGAGGCTATCGTTTCGATGCAGGCCCCTCGCTTTTTACCATGCCTGAGTATGTTGAAGATTTGTTCAGACTGACAGGTCGCGACATCACAAACTACTTCACTTACAGTAAAGAAGATGAGTCGGGTCGGTATTTCTGGAATGACGGCACAAGGCTTGTTGCCCATGCCGATACCAAGGTGTTTGTAAGGGAAGTGGAGGCCGTGCTTGGAGCTGAAGCACGCCATACCCTTCAGCGTCTGAAGCGGAGCGAAACGATGTATAATCTGGCCGGCAGGATTTTTCTGCACAAACCCCTCAACCGATGGTCAACCTGGCTTAATGGTGATGTAGCCAAAGCCCTCACCCGTATTCACCAGCTTGGTATCTTTAGTACAATGCATGCCGAAAACAGAAGAATTCTGAAAAATCCCAAGCTGGTGCAGCTGTTCGACCGATATGCAACATACAATGGGTCAAGTCCTTATAAAGCCCCGGCAGCACTCAACGTTATTCCTCATCTCGAGCACAGCCTTGGCACCTATATTCCACAAAAAGGCATGCACCAGATCACCGAGAGTTTGTATGCCCTTGCGCTGGAGCTGGGTGTTGAGTTTCGCTTTGGCGAAAAAGTGGAGCGTATAGCTCATGACGGCAAAAAAGTTAATGGAGTTGTCACAAGCCGAAATACCTACGAAGCCGAAATTGTGGTTTCGGACATGGATGTACTGCTTACCTATCGCCGTCTGCTGAGCGATTTCAAGGCACCGGAGTTTATCCTGTCGCAGGAGCGTTCCACTTCAGCACTGATCTTCTATTGGGGCATCAGAAAATCTTTTCCAGAGCTCGGCTTGCATAATGTGTTTTTTGGGGATGATTACCGCGGCGAATTCGAAAGGCTGTTCAAAGGAATCGTGCCCGACCCCGACCCCACTGTTTACGTGAGCATTACGGCCAAGCGCATACCCGCGGATGCCCCTTCTGGCTGCGAAAACTGGTTTGTGATGCTCAACGTTCCGCCGCATCGCAAATCTTTCGACTGGGAAAAGCTCATCCCGCAATATCGCAAGATTGTGCTCACTAAGCTTGGCCGGATATTGGGCTCCGAGCTCGAACCGCTGGTGGAGGTGGAAGACACCCTTAGCCCTCTGGATATCGAAATACGTACCAGCTCATTTGGAGGCTCGCTCTATGGCAACAGCTCAAATAACCGCTTTGCGGCTTTTCTTAGACATACCAACAACAGCAGCCGCCTTAAAAACCTCTTTTTCTGCGGCGGAAGTGTGCATCCCGGAGGTGGTATACCGCTTTGCCTGCTTTCGGCCAGCATTGTTTCCGAATTAATCCCAAACCCATGAAAGATCTTTTTACCAGCAAATTCAAGCTCAGTCTTTTTTTATTATCGGCTGTTTATGCAGTGGGTTTCATCACCATACTGCTTAGCCACACTGATAGCCTGATGCGTTTAACGCCTTACAACCTGCTTTTTGCAACGGCCCTGCTCATCTACAACGCAGAAAACCCCGACCGAAACTATACCATCTGGTTTCTTATCAGTGCACTGGCCGGCTTCTTTCTCGAAGCCATTGGAACTGCAACTGGACTTATTTTTGGCACATACCACTATGGTAATGGTTTGGGAATCAAAGCTCTCGAAGTTCCGTTGATGATTGGCATCAACTGGCCGGTATTGGTTTTTGCCACTTCAGCCATTTTACTTCCGCTTGGATGGCACTGGATACTCAGGGCAGTGGCCGGCTCGCTCATGATGGTGGCCTACGATGTGCTGCTCGAACCGGTGGCCATGCGTTTCGATTTCTGGGACTGGGACGGAGGAGTTGTACCTCTCCAAAATTATCTTGCATGGTTTGTCATCGCACTGCTGATGCAATTGGGGGTGAACAGGTTTGTCAAACCGCTTGCAAACAAAATAGCCCTTTATATCATTATTATACAAGCGGCATTTTTTGCTTTGCTCATTTATACTGAAAATCTCAGGGTATTTTAAAACAAATCGACCATGAACCCCATCTACCTGTATCTTGACATTTTCACTGTCTTTTTCCCGTTTGTGCTGAGCTTCGACCGGAAAGTAGCCTTTTACAAGGAATGGAAATACCTGTTTCCGGCCATCCTTATCATGGCAGTATTTTTTATTGGAAAAGACGTCTGGTATGCAGCCATGCAAATCTGGGGCTTCAACGATCGGTATCTTCTGGGCGTTCGTTGGTTGGGCCTCCCCATCGAAGAATGGATGTTTTTTGTAGTAGTACCCTATGCCATAGTGTTCATCTACGCCTGCCTTAAGGCCTACCTAAAAACCGACCCGCTGATCAGCGTGCACCGCCCACTTGCCATCGGCTTGAGCGTGTTGCTCATCGTGCTTGGGCTGATTTACTTTGACAGGCTTTACACCTCGATAATTTTCATCCTGACAGCGTTGTTGCTTCTTTACAATGTATATCGCCGGCAGCCCTGGCTCAGCATGTTTATGCTGGCTTATTTTGTTTCGCTTATTCCGTTTTTGCTGGTCAACGGGGTGCTCACAGGCAGCTGGCTCGAGGAGCCCATTGTCTGGTACGATAACAGCCACAACCTGGGCATACGTATTTTCACCATTCCCATTGAAGATACCATTTACAACCTGATGATGTTCCTCATGACGGTGCAGCTGATGGAGTGGTTCAAAACGAAATATTAGGTCAGACGGACAAAATAAAAAACACGCGTCAGGCAGGTCCGGACGCGTGTTTTTGTTTATTGACAAGCAAGAACTATTTGATCTCTATTTCGATCCATTTGCTCCGGTCGGGCGGAGTGGGCGGGTTGATGCGTTTCACCGGATTGCGTTCGAGCTCTTCGAGAAGTACTTTAACAGCCATTTCGATGCCGGGGTCTTCGCCTTTGGCAAGTTTTTCAGGGCGGTCAACCACTTCGATGTCGGGATAAACGCCTACGCCTTCTATGATCCACTTTTCGTTTTCGTCGAAGATGCCAAAGCGGGGCACCGAGATGTAACCGCCGTCGGCCAGCCGTGCATTGCCCGAGATTCCAATGAGGCCGCCCCAGGTGCGTGTGCCGATGAGTTTGCCAAGTCCGAGCTTTTTAAAGAAATAAGGGAAGGCATCACCGCCCGAGCTTGAATAGCCATTAATAAGCATCACCTTCGGTCCGTCGTGGGCTATGCCGGGGGCTTTGCTGGGCATAAGTCCGTTACGGTGCCACCAGGTGAGGGTGCGGCGGTCGAGCAAGTCGGCCATGCGGTCGGGGATAAAACCTCCGCCGTTGTAGCGGTCGTCGATGATCAGGGCCTCTTTGTTATGGAACGAATACATTCCACGGAACAGTTCGCGGTTGCCGTCCTGGGCCGTATTGGGAACGTGGATATAGCCGATGCGGCCGCCAGAAAGCTTATCCACCATGGCCCTGCGCTCGAGCACCCAGTTGTAATACATCAGTTCAAGTTCGCTGCTGATAGTTTTCACGGTGCTGGTGCGCTGGTTGCGGCCGGTGGGATCGGAACTCACGGTAATTTCGACATACTTATCGGCCAAATTTTCAAGGAATCTGTATGGATTATCTGCTGCGGTAATATCCTGTCCGTTGATGGCAATCAGGTAATCGCCCTCTTTAACATTCACTCCGGCTTCGGTCAGGGGTGAGCGGCGCGAAGGGTTCCAGTTTTCACCTTCAAAGATTTTCATGATACGGTGTCGTCCGGCTTTATTGTCAGCTTCGAGCACGGCACCCAGCAGGCCTCCTTCGGTGCGTTTGGGCCAGGCGATGTCGCCCCAGTCCACATAGGCATGACCGGCGTTCACCTCCGAAACCATTTCGTTGAGCAGGTAATCGAGATCGAAACGGCTTCCGACAAAGGGCAACAACACGCTGTACTGTTTGCGCGCAGCATCCCAATCCAAACCATGCATATTGTCAACGTAGAAGAAGTCGCGGAAAATTCGCCATCCGTCGGCATAAAGCTGTTCCCACTCGCTGCGCGGGTCAATCTTCATTTCCATGGCGTCGAGGTTGAGCTTCCCGCTGCCGGATTTCTGGTTGGGGGCAATCTTGACAATGCCGTAATCATTACCCGAACGGTAGAGCATGGTTTTGCCATCGGCCGAAGGTTGGGCGTTCATGCCCCGGTCGAGGATTTCTTCGGTTTTCTGATCCTGAATGTTGTAGCGCATGATCTTGCCATCCGCAGCATAGAGCAGACCGCCTTCAACAGCATCGATGATGCGATAGTTGCCAGCGGGCATGGGCAGCACTTCAATGCGGTTGTTTGCACCCGACAAGTCAATCACCGTTTTTGGCAGTGGTGTTTCGGCCTTGGGTTCTGCTGCCTGTGATTTACCTTTTTCCTGAGGTTTTTTGCCAGTTTCCTTGTTTTCTTTGTTTTCAACGGCAGCTTTCACGGGTTCGGTATCCACTTTTCTGGGTGCCAGTCGGGTGCCGTCGTTGCGCAGTGGCAGGGCATAGATGCGGGTGGCATTGTTGTAGAGGTAATCGAACTCGAAGCTGGAAAAGGCCAGATTGAAGTCGCGGTTGCTGACAAAGAAAATGAATTTGCCATCGCGGCTGAACACGGGGCTGCGGTCGGCAAACTGGTCGTCAGTCAGTTGAGTGGCTTTGGCCGTTGGGATATGATAAACCCAGATGGCTGCATTGCCGTTGTCAGATTCTTTGTTGTAGGTTATCCACTCCGAGTCGGGCGAGAAGGCGTAGGAACGTATCTCGTTGAAAGTGGCACGGTCGATGGTGGTCTGTTTTCCGGTGTTTACATCCAGCAAGAGCAGCTGCATGGTACGATCGCTGTAAACCAGATATTTACTGTCGGGCGACCAGGTGGCTTCATATTTCCAGGCTTTCGAGCCGGAGGTGAGCTGACGGGGTTTGGCGCCTTTTTTATTTTCAAGCAAATACACTTCGTATTCACCAGTGGCATCTGAGTAATAAGCAATGTAACGGCCATCAGGCGACCAAACAGGATAAATTTCCCTGATACCCTGTGTATTGGTCAGGTTATCGATTTGTCCGTTTTCAGCAGGTACGCTGAAAATGTCGCCGCGAGCGTCGAATAGCGCTCTTTTACCAGTGGGGGAGAGGCTGAAGCTGTGGATGTTGTCTTTTACATTTTTGAAATATGGCCTTAGGTTGGGGTTGTCGTAACGGATATTTACCTTAATGGGTTGGTTTTGACCGTTTGTCAGATCGAGAATCCAGAGCTGCCCTCCTTTTTCGTAAACGATCTTACCGTTTTTACCCGAGGGCCACATCACGTCATAGTCCTTGTGAAATGTGAGCTGGTTGAGGGCTTTGGTTTTGGTGTCGTAGCTGTAGATGTTTAGACGCAGGTCGCGGTCGCTGGCAAAGAATATTTTGTCGCCATACCAAATGGGCCACTGGTCGCTGCCGGCCCAGCTGGTAATTTGTTCGGAGGTATTGTTGCTGAGGTCATAAACCCACAATTCGGTGGCCCGGCCGCCTTTGTAACGTTTCCAGGTACGGAATTCGCGGTCAACGGGAGTGAAGCATATCTTACTGTCATCGGGCGAGAGTGCAGCAAAACCGCCGTTAACGATGGGCAGAGGCTTTTCGGGGGTGCCATCAACCCCGACGAGGTAGTAACGTCCATTGCGGTCGCCAAACGAAGTCCGGTTCGATCTAAAAAGAATGTTTTTGCTGTCCGAAGTCCAGCCCAGCACCGCGTTGTCGAAGCCGCCGCGCGGAGGCATCACACCTACCGAATTGTAAAATGTCAGCTGTCGGGCCTGACCGCCCTCGGAGGGCATGACCCAAATCTGACGACTGCCCGAATACTCTGCCGAAAAGGCGATCCAGCGTCCGTCGGGCGATATTTTGGGAAACAGTTCGAAACCCTCGTGCGAGGTTAACCTGCGGGCTTCGCCTCCACCGGCCGGCACCGTCCAGATGTCGCCGGCATAAACAAAAGCTACAATATTATTGCTGATATCGGGATGACGCATCAGACGGGCATCCTCGCCGGCCATCAGCAGCATCGGGATAAAAAACGCCGCAAGCGCAGCTAAGCTTTTAAAGATTTTCGTCATAAGGCATTGAAATTTGAGCGGGAAAATAAAGAATAAACCCTTGCGGGCGAATGTTTTTAAGCTTTCGGCCGGTTGCAGCTGACTTTCGGCAGTCGATTTATGCATCTCCCGATACCGGAGAAGATCAATTTCAGTTTTCAGCCCCTGCAATAAGGTCTTTGGCATGAATACAAAGCACCGGAATGGGCGAATGGTTAACCATTTGTTGGGCATATGGTCCCAGCCAGATATTGGCCGTGGTGGTTTCCTGTTCGTCCATGATGCTGATCAGGTTGGCATCTATTTTTATTGCGTAATCGATTGTAATATCAGTAAGGTTATCAGCCTCGAGCTCAACCACAGTATGCTTGATCTGGTTTTCGGTGAGATAGAGTTTAACCTGATTGACATACTCCCTCACCACGTCGCGTAATTCTTCGAGTGGCGACGAAAACAAAGTAAGCACATGAATTTCAGCCTTGTAATATTTTGCAAGCAGGGTGGTGAATGGAACTTTTTGCCTGCTTTCGACCGTGCTGTCGATGGGCATCACAATCCGGGAAATGGGGATATTCATGTCGATTCCACCGCGTATGGTGATAATGGGTCGTTCGGCGGCCGAAACAATGCGGTTGGCGTTGCTGCCAATCCAGAACTCCTCGAAACCCGAAGCGCCATGCGTACCTACAACAATCAGGAAGGCGTCTACTTCTTCAGCTGCCTGCACGATTTCTTTGTAAACCTTCCCTTTACGTATCTGATAGCTTATTTTTCCTCCGCTAAGACCTCCCTGACGCGATTGCTTAAGGTCTTCGAAGCGCTTACTGGCCTCGTTGATTATCTGTCCCGGATCGACCTTGTAAATTTCTTTACCTGTTTCGGGGCGGTTCACCCACACCATCATCACGTCAGCCTGGGCACGGTTGGCGATATCGATGGCATGGTCGAGGGCGTTAATGGAACAATCGGAAAAATCGATGCCTACAACGATAACTTTTTTCATGGCTGTTGGTTTTGGTTGGTGAATGCTGGCAAAGGTGGAGGCTCTATGATATCTTTAATCACAAAAGCCTGACTGAACAGACGAATCACTTGCTGAAGCCGGCCCTCCGCTTCCAGTCGTGTGCGAAAATCGCCCACCCTTACGCGATAATAGGGTTGCCCAAAACTCAGATATGTTTTGTCTTCGGGAAAAGCTTCCTGATAGCGGGCGATAGCCGCCTGAGCTCGTTCTACGGCGGCGTTGCCCGACTCCATGAAGATTTGAATCCTAAAACCTTCTATTGGTTGAAGCTGTGGGTTGTTTCGGCTAATTTTCAGCAATGTATCGAGCTGTGGAGGGGCCGATACCTTGACATAGCCCTGCTGGGCGAAGAGGTTTACCCCTGCAAGAAGCATGATAAGCAGCAGTGCAGTTTTGTGCATGAGTTTTTTCAGACGGTTTGCGATTGAATGCTGAGCACCGGGATAACTGAGTAATTGATAATTTGTTGTGCGTATGGGCCGAGGAACATGCTTCCGGAAGTTGAGCTTTGTTCTGTCATGATCGAGATGAGGTCGGCGTTTTCGTTCTTGGCAAATTCGATGATGGTACTCACTAACTGATCGGCCTCAATTTCCGTAAGACGGTGGGGGATATTTTTCTCCGAAAGGCATTTAACGGCTTCGTCGCCATAGGAGCGCATTCTCCGTCTGATGACGTTCAGCGGGGTGTTGTAGATGAGCAGCGGGAGCACCTCTGCACCAAACAGGGAGGCAATTTTTGCCGCATAGGGCAGCTTTTGTCTGGTTTCGGGCGTGCTGTCGAGGGGCAGTACGATGCGTTTGATTACATCGGGTTTGATTTCATAATCACCCCTAAGTGTTACCACCGGACATGGCGATCCTGTAACAATCCGGTAGGCATTGCTGCCTATCCAGAACTGTTCGAAACCACTCACCCCGTGGGTGCCGGCAAACACGATATCGGCTTCCACCAAACGGGCAGCATTGGCCACCTCCTGATAAACCTTGCCTTTGCGCAGCATGGTGTTGATGCGGCCATTGTGCAGCCTCTCCTCAAACGAAGGGATGATTTCATCGAGTAGTTTGCGGGTTTCGATGCGCAGCTCCTGGTCGATATTGAGCACATTGTCGGGGGTGCTGCTGCTGTCGACCCAGACCAGATTGAGCGATGCCCCGGTTTTGTTTGCCACCTGAAGCGCATATTCCAGAGTCTTCAGGGCGTTTTTCGAAAAGTCGAAAGCTACGAGCAACTGTTTCATAACCACAGGTTTTCAATGGGTTAGACCATCGTTGACTGCTGTGTTAACGTCCAAGGCCTTTCCTTGCGTTAACGTGGAGCTAAGTTAGTGAGAAAAGCCAGTCAATACAAACCCAAAAGGTCTTATTGTACCCATTTTCGTACTTTTGCCCTTTACCTTTAGTCGCGATACTTTTCCGAAAATGAACAAAAACCCGCGAAACCACAACCTCGATGCCGAAGGAGGCTCGCTGAGTCAGGCCGAGCGCGAGCTTGAGAAAGCCCTTAGGCCCGATGCTTTTGCAAGTTTTGTGGGTCAGGAGAAGGTTACCGACAATTTGAGGGTTTTTGTTCAGGCGGCCCGTCAGCGCGGCGAGGCCCTCGACCATGTGTTGCTCCACGGCCCGCCCGGTCTTGGCAAAACTACTCTTTCGCACATTATTGCCAATGAGCTGGGTGTGAACATCAAAATCACCTCAGGTCCGGTGCTCGACAAGCCGGGCGATCTGGCCGGACTGCTCACCAATCTCGAAGAAAACGATGTGCTGTTTATCGACGAGATTCACCGCCTTAGTCCAATAGTGGAAGAGTACCTCTATTCCGCTATGGAGGATTTCCGCATCGACATCATGATCGAAACCGGCCCCAATGCCCGAAGTGTGCAAATAGGACTAAACCGCTTCACCCTCATCGGGGCCACTACACGCAGTGGCTTGCTAACAAGCCCTTTGCGCAGCCGTTTCGGAATTTCGTCGCGTCTCGAATATTATGATGCTCCCACCCTGTCAGGTATCATCCGGCGCTCGGCTTCCATCCTTAATGTCCCGATCAATGAGGAAGCTTCGTTCGAAATTGCTCGCCGCAGCAGGGGTACGCCGCGTATTGCCAACCTGCTCCTGAGGCGGGTGCGCGATTTTGCCCAGATCAAGGGCAATGGCAGCATCGATATGCCCATTGCCCAGTATGCACTCAAGGCACTCAATGTTGACCAGCACGGCCTTGACGAAATGGACAACCGGATTCTACAGGCCATCGTCGAAAAGTTTAAAGGAGGACCGGTGGGTATCAACACTATTGCCACGGCTGTGGGCGAAGAGGCAGGCACCATCGAAGAGGTTTATGAGCCCTTCCTTATCAAAGAAGGCTACATCATGCGCACACCACGCGGACGCGAAGCCACCGACCTGGCCTACAAGCATTTGGGAAAAATGCGCAGACCTGATCAACCCACACTTTTTTAAAGAATTGCCAACCGGATGGAGGGCAGCAATCAGCAAATCCGACAACTCATTATCAGTCAGGCTCAAAAGCTTGGCTTTGAAGAGGTAGGTATCGCCAAAGCCGACTTTCTGACCGAACATGCGCAATACATGGAAGCCTGGCTTGCTAAGGGCTATCAGGGCACCATGGGCTATCTGGAGCGCAATCGCGAAAAACGCTACGACCCACGACAGCTACTCGAAGGAACAAAGAGCGTGGTCACGGTGCTGCAGAATTATTATCCTGCTGAGCAACTCCCTCCAGACGATAATTTCCGCATAGCAAAATATGCCCTGGGGAAAGATTATCACCAGGTGATCCGCCAAAAATTGCGCTTAATGCTTAAGGCCATAGAAGCTGAAACCGGGCCGCTCAAAGCAAGAGCTTTCAGCGATTCGGCTCCTGTGCTCGACCGTGCCTGGGCCGAGTTGTGCGGGTTGGGATTTATCGGAAAAAATACCTGCCTCATTCATCCCCGCAAAGGCTCTTATTTTTTCATTGGACATCTGTTTCTTCCAATTGAACTCGAGGAGAAGAAAGAAACGGTCAGCGATTATTGTGGCACCTGCCGTCGATGCATTGATGCCTGCCCGACGGGAGCCCTTGCTGCCCCGCACCAACTCGATGCAAACCAATGTATTTCCTACCTTACTATCGAATATCGCGGCCGACTACCTGAAAACCTGCGCGATAAGTTTTCGGGCTACATCTTTGGCTGCGATATCTGCCAGGATGTTTGCCCATGGAATCGGTTTGCAAAGCCCCATCAGGAACCACTTTTCGCCTTGCGCGATGAGCTGAAAAACATGCGCCGAACCGACTGGCTGAACCTCGATGAACAGCGTTTTAATGAACTTTTCTCCGATTCTGCTGTTGAGCGTACAGGTTATACCGGACTAAAAAGAAACATCCATTTTTTGTCCGAAAGCACAGAAAAGCAATAAAAAACACAAAACGAATCGCAATATGGCACTCACTCCCACCAAACAGATTCCTCTCGGCTTTGAGGCTCCTGGCTTCAAGCTGCCCGATACGATCTCAGGACGCCAGCTTGGTTTTGCCGATATCAAAGGTGAGAAAGGCACTCTGGTCATGTTTATATGCAACCACTGTCCTTATGTGAAACATGTTGTGTACGAGCTGGTTCGCCTTGCCAACGATTACCTTCCCAAAGGCATTGGTTTTGTGGCCATCAATTCCAACGATGCGGTGAAATATCCTGAAGATTCGCCGGAAAAGATGAAGATTTTCGCTGCAGAAAACCGGTTCCCATTTCCTTATCTTTACGACGAAACTCAGGCGGTGGCCAAAGCCTATGATGCGGTTTGTACGCCCGATTTCGACCTTTTCGATGCCAGCGATCGCTGTGTCTATCGCGGCAGACTCGATGGGGCACGACCGGGCAACGATGTGCCTGTAACGGGCGATGACATGCGCCGCGCCCTTGATCAACTCTTGGCAGGAATACCTATTCCTGTCGATCAGGCGCCCTCCATGGGCTGTAATATCAAGTGGAAGTAGTCTGTGGGCTACTTTTTACCACTGGCATTCATCTCCCAGCCAAGCCCGAAAAAGAGCACATCATTATATTCTCCGTACTTCTTTCGGCTGAATCGCCTCACGTTCCCGGCCACACTATTGTTGCGTATGGAATGGAGCGCGTTGGTCGACCGCACGATCAAACTTAGTCTTTCCGTAAGTTTATAGTGTGCGCCGATGAGGCCATTGAAGGTGAGATTCTTCCACTCGGCCCGGTTGAAATTGTTGTTGGGGTAGCCGTCGATTTTTTCGCTTGCTGTTGTCAGCAGGTCGGCCGAAAATCCTGCCTCCAGGCGAAGCAGACCCAGCTCAAACTGCGCCAGAACCGGTAGTTCCAGGTAATTAAGCCTTCTGAGAAATTGAGTCACCGTAGGGTCTTCCGTATCGGGACGGCGGGCTGAGCCTTTGCGGCTGTAGCCCAGCTCGAACTGCAGCCGAAAATTTTCGCTGGTGTAGTAGTAAACCGAGAAAGCCCCTGCAAAACCGGCCTTGTGGTAGCCCGACATGCCATCGCCGGCAATTTGCGAGGCATTGAGGCCGCTGCGCATGCCTCCGCCGAAAGGCTGCGCGTACACCAGTCCGCTTACCACCGTCAGCATCAAGAAAGTCAAAGCCCTGAGCATAAAGATGTTTTTCCAAAAATAACAAAACACCCCTGACAGACTATCAGGGGTGTTTTATATTCAGTTCAAAAGGATAAGTTTATGCAACAACCAAAAGGTGATAGTGTTTTTTTCCCTTCTGTACCAGCACATACTTTCCGTTGAGCAGCATTTGGCTGTCGGGTCTTGTTTGCTCGCTTACCTTTTCTTTGTTGACGGACACTGCGTTTTCTTTCATCAGCCTTCGCGCTTCGCTTTTGGAAGCAAACACCCCGCCATGGGTGGTGAGCAGCTCAACAATGTCCTTCTCAGCCTGAAATATTTCCTTGCTGATCTGGCTTTGCGGTACTCCGGCGAAAACACTGAGCAAGGTGGCTTCGTCGAGCTTGCGAAGCATTTCGGTGGTGCCTTTACCAAAAAGAATCTGGCTGGCGTCTTCGGCCTTTTGCAGCTCAGCTTCCCCATGCACCATTCGGGTTACCTCGGAAGCTAAGGTTTTTTGTAATTGTCTCAGGTGAGGCTCGCTGCGGTGAGCCTCTATGAGGCTTTCGATGGTTGTCCGGTCGAGCAGCGTAAATATCCTGATGTATTTTTCGGCATCTTCATCCGAACAATTGAGCCAAAACTGATAAAAGGCATAAGGTGTGGTTTTGGCAGGATCGAGCCAAACATTACCGGTTTCCGTTTTGCCAAATTTGCCTCCGTCGGCCTTGGTAATCAGCGGACAAGTGAGTGCAAAGGCCTCATTCTCATGACCCAGCTTGCGACGGATCAACTCGGTACCCGTGGTGATATTTCCCCATTGATCGGCGCCTCCCATCTGCAACTTACAGCTGTGGTGCTGAAAAAGATGCAGAAAATCATAACCTTGTACCAATTGATAGGTGAACTCGGTAAACGACATGCCGCTGCCGCTTTCGGCCGAAAGGCGTTTTTTCACCGAGTCTTTCGACATCATATAGTTTACGGTGATGTGCTTGCCGATGTCGCGGATAAAGGCCAGAAATCCGTAATCCTTCATCCAGTCGTAATTGTTCACCAGTTCGGCCTTGTTGGAAGCATCGCTTTCGAAGTCGAGAAACAGTGCGAGCTGCTTTTTCAGACATTCCTGATTGTGTCGCAAGGTGCTTTCGTCGAGCAAATTACGTTCCTGCGACTTGCCCGAAGGGTCGCCGATCATACCGGTTGCTCCTCCTATGAGGGCAATCGGTTTGTGTCCGCACAACTGAAAATGCTTCAGCATCATGATGCTCACAAGATGGCCTATGTGTAGCGAGTCGGCAGTAGGGTCGATGCCTACATAGGCAGCGGTCATCTCTTTGTTCAACTGTTCTTCGGTGCCCGGGGTAAGGTCGTGTATCATTCCCCTCCAGCGCAATTCTTCCACAAAATTTTTGGGCATGACTATCAAATTCGTTTGGCTGCAAAGATACAAACATGCTTCTTGCCATGGTTTGCCCGTAAATTTGCCCGATGAGATTAGCAAAAGGTTATCCGCCAAATTTTTTGATGCTGTTCGCTATTGCTTTGCTGGGCGGAATCCTGCTCAATCTTGCCTGGGCGCCACATCCTTTTACTTTTCTTGTTTTTATCGCCTTGGTGCCTTTTTTGTTTGTAGCCTCAAACTTCAGCGAAAAACCAACCATAGTTTTTGCCGCATTATTTTCCGGCTTTTTAGTTTTTCACGTGAGTGCGGCCTGGTGGATGTACAGTTCCACCATAGCAGGCAGTTTGCTGGCTCACCTGCTTAATGCATTTCTTCCCGCTGCTACCTTGTCAATTTGGGCTGCTTCCAAGGCCAGACCTTCTAAACCATTTAAAGAAGGACTATTGCTTATAACGCTTTGGATTTCAATGGAATGGCTTAATGCGGTTTGGCCGCTGGCATGGCCCTGGTTTCAGCTAGGGCATGTGTTTGGCAGCCAGCCGAAATGGGTACAGTGGTTTAGCCTCACTTCCTCTGCAGGTGGAACGGTATGGGTATTAGTGGTCAACTATTTAATGTTTAGGTTTATATGGCGAGCCCCAACACTTAAAATCAGCGCTTTTGTGTTGATAGCTTTAGCATTTGCCATGCCGTTTGCATTGAACAAACTTATAACCAAGCCGGGCAGTTACGGGAACAAGATTTCATTGGCTGTGGTTCAACCCAATATTCACCCCCAGCGCGAAAAGTTCGGGACTATGGATGCTTCTGAACAGCTTAACAAGGCAATAAGCCTGCTCGATGGCATTGTGCCGGGCTCAATAGATTATGCCATTTTTCCCGAAACCATGATTGTTGAACCAATCGAAGAGGCGCTGCTTGACAAAAGCCCCAATATCCAGCTCATTAGGGAAAAAGCAGCGATATTCGGGTTGAAAGGTATTTTTACCGGGGCATTTACCAAAAGAAGCAGCGGCTGGCATCCGTCCGACAACGATAAAGTGACCAACACAACTAATCCTTATGTGCTGTACAACAGCATGTTATATCTAACGGAAGGCGGTGTTGAAGTTTACCATAAGCAGAAGCTCGTCCCGCTTGTCGAAAAGCAACCTTTCTTGTGGTTAATGAGGCCATTAAGGAGATTTGTAGAGAGCAGAGGCGGTTTTTTTGGTAGTTATGGAACACACAACGAACGGGAATACTTCTTGCTGGGCAAGAGTGTCGCCGCCGCACCGCTCATCTGTTTCGAGTCGGCTTTTGCCTGTCACCCTAAGCCAGGGGAGATTCCATCGTTTATGGTGTTGATTACCAACGACGGGTGGTGGTCATCGTCGGGTGGCTACCTGCAACACCTCAACCTGGCCCGCCTCAGGGCTATCGAGCGCCGCCAATGGATTGCAAGGGCTGCCAACACAGGCGTTTCATGCCTTATCAGTCCGGAAGGGGAGGTGATTTATCCTGCTGAATACGAACAACAAGGGCTTATTATTGGTGAGGTTTTTGCAACACACAATACGGAATGGGCTTGTTGGGTGATGAACCTAATTCGATGGACGGCATTGTCGGTATTGATGATTTTTGCGCTTTTTGCTTTAAAATATCGACTCGGACACTGAAAAGGTCTTCAATTCCAAAAAAGAAAGCCTCAATTATCGAAAAAAACTATTTTAGCCGTCAGTTTCAAAAAAAATTCCACTCAACCAAAAAAACATCAATTATGAACAGGAAAACCATTTCCATTCTGCTCATCATGCTGGGTGCATTGCTGTTGGTGCCCGGTTCGTCCATCAAGGCGCAATTCAAGGCCGATGACATTCTCGGTGTTTGGCTCAATCAGGATAAGGACGCCCACATTGAACTTTTCAAGCGCGGAGATAAGGTTTATGGCAAGATTGTCTGGCTCAAAGATCCCATTGATCCCGACACCGGCAAGCCAAAGGTTGACAAGCACAATCCTGATCCTGCACTGCGTTCGCGCCCATCACTTGGTTTGGAGATTCTTAAAGGTTTTACGTTTAATGGCAAAACCGAATGGTCGGGCGGCGAAATTTACGACCCCAAAAGCGGCAAAACCTATAGCAGCTATATGAATTTTGATGGCAGTAACAAAGATGTGCTCAAGCTGAGGGGCTACATCGGCATTTCGCTGATTGGCCGTACAAATACGTGGACCAGAGTTAAATAAAAATAGTAACGGAGTACAAAGCCGGGCCAAAACGTCCGGCTTTTTTTATGGCAGAATCACGCAAAAAGTGCTCCCCTGGCCCTCAATGCTCTGCACATGAATATTGCCCCCCGAAACCTCAAGGAATTCTTTAACCAGCAACAACCCTAAACCAGTACCTGATTCCTGCTCCGTTCCCCTTCGCTTGAGCTGGTTATCCAATTCGAAAATATGGTCGATTTTATCTTCGGGAATGCCAATGCCGTTATCCTCCACACAAATTACGCCTTTGTGGTTGGGGTCGGTCTTCCAATTCAGAGTGATGGTGCCCCCCCTTGGAGTGAATTTTATGGCATTGTTTATCAGATTGATAAGCACGCTCATAAGGATGTTCCTGTCTATGAAGCAGATGGCCTCCTCCGGTATCGCGTTTATCAACTGGTGTTGCTTTTGTGATGCTCTGGTGTTGAGGATCAGAAAAACCTCCTCCACAAGCTTCTTCACTTCAACTTCGACGGGTTTATTCGAAAATCCCTGTCGCTGTGCCCTCGCCCAATCGAGCAGGTTGACCAGCAAGGCATAGGTGTTGCTGCTGGTCTTTTCGAGGCTTTTAAGGAGTTCCAGTTTTTCAGCATCGGTGAAATTGTAGAAATCCGTAGTGAGATTCTCGAGCAGGCCAAGCAGCGAATTAAACGGGCCTTTAAGGTCGTGCGCAATAATGGACAAGAATTTGTCCTTGGTCTTATTGAGCTCAACCAGCTGCGTATTTGTGATACTGATCACTTCGTTTTGGTGCTCCACTTTACGGCGCATACGGTTGAGTTGCCACGCAAACAAGACAAGAAGCAACAGCAGCAGAACAATGATGAAGATGACAATCCGTTGATTAAAAATTACATCCGATTTCATCTTGCTTTCAACAGCAAGATATCGGTTTTCGGACTCTTTTTTCTCGGTCTCGTAGATCAGCCGCAATTCTTCTATGCGCGACAGGTGGCTATTGTTCAGTGTTTCGTTTTTCAGGATAGTTGCAAGCTGATAATTCTTCAGTGCATCGAAATAGTTCCCTTTAAGGCTGTCGATGCTGGCTCTTAAATAAAGAACATTGGATAGAAAGTTATCGAGATCAAATTGCCTTGCTCCAGCTTCGCTTTTTTTAGCATAATAATCCGCCGAATCGATCTGGTTTAATTTGAATAAAATATTGGCCCTCATTAAATAGGTATTAACCATATCTACTGGGTTAAACAGATGACTGTATTTCCAGGCCTTATCCAGGTTTCGCTTAGATTCCGATTTGAAACCAAGGTTAATACCTGCAGTGGCTGCGTTAAGATAGGCTGATGGCAGGGTTTTGTCGAATTCGTTTTTTTGAAGGAGCTCTATGGCCCTCATTGCATTCATCAGGGCGTTTCGCGGATTGCCATTTTCCAGCATTACTACGGACAAATTATTATGAATCATTGCCAGTTTGGCGGTATCGCCGAGTTTATTGGCCAGCTTAATTGCCCGGTAATAGGTTTTAATGGAATTTGCTGTATCTTTAATCTCGTTGTACAGACTTGCAAGCACATTGAGGCTCCCAAAAAGGCGCTTTTCGTTTCCAAGCTCTTCGTGAAGTTTTACGCTCTGAATCCCATGTCGGGCCGCCAGCTCAAACTTATTGATGTTTTTGTAGCGATAAGCCAAATCGTAATGCGATTTTGCCATGCCGGCAAGATTACCCCTTTGCTCGTCCATTTTGAGCGCAGTTAAAGCATAATTGATGGAAGAGTCCAATACGCCAATAATGCTGTATAGGGTGCCAACATTGTTGAAAGCTTCTACTCTGAGTCCAGTTGGGACTGCATTGGTGTCCATCTGCGTTGTTTTTTTCATTTGAAGCAACGCACTGTCATAATTTCGGTTATACCAATAATATAATCCGGTGAGGTTGTTGAGCTCGGCTGTTTCGTCGGGCTTCAATTCATTCTCCACCTTTCGCACCATGTCAAGCAGTGTCTTAGCAGACGAAAGACTGTCGGGCATCAATTCTCTGACCAGCCGTAAGGCTGAGCTGTTTTTTTCTGTAGGTTTTGCAGAAATGAGAACCTTACGAAGACTATCTGCCTTCGATGTATGCTGCCCCAACAGCGGTGAGGCAGAAATTATCAAGAGCGTAAATAGCCACCCTGCAAAACCAGTTTTCATAAAACAATCCTATCCCTCAAATTTAAGGCTTTGAAGGATAGGAATGCAATGCTCAGGCTACTAATTTTTACTTGCTTCCGCCGAAAACTTCGTTACAAACGTCGGCGGGTATCTCAAAGTCGATCAGCGAATATTCGGTCTGAGTAGGCGTTGCTTCGGCGCCGTATTCGTTTCCTTCATAAATTACCCAGACATAATACACCTCGCCAAGCAGAATGCCCGGTACTACGGCTTGTCCCTGAATCATCTCAATCGGTATGACAGGGCCTCCGGATAGCAATTGGCAATATGCCGTAAACGAGGGGTATATAACCAGCTCAGGACGATCGGCACAATAGACTGATACCTGAAATGTAATGTTTGTGTAATTGTTATTGCTGTTTACTATTAGATTGACTTGCGCCGGGTCGTTTCCACAAAGCTCATTCATTAGCATATTTTGTGAACCAGGGTCTACCAAAAGGAATGGTGAGTTCTCGGTGCTCCACTCAATCCGGATGGGAGTATTTGTAGGCATTCCCGTTATAAACACCGGCTGGCCGTTTGTGATCCACATCAGCGAGGTGGTCAGCAGCGCATTGTCGGCTTGACGGAAGACCTTGGCTTTAATCAGGAAAGAGCCCTGAAGCGAAGGATTGATGTTGAAAACAAAGGGCCGGCCCTGCTCGCAAATGTTGCCACCAAACCAGTTGAAGCCGTAATAAGAAAGGTGGCTAAGCTGGGCTGTGACTTTCAATTTGCCCTCCTGGCTGAAAATTGTAGTGCTGCCCTCTTCCTGCCATTGGCCGGTATTTTCGTTCACGCTCCAGATACCCACAGCGTTGCCGGCAGCAACCGGTCCTCCGTTGTTCGGATTATAAACCTGATTGCTCACTTCGGTGGTTAATTCAAGTGTTCCGTTTTCGAAGGTTGCAGCTACTCGTCCATTCTGATCAATGATATCAATAGCCACAAAACCTGCTGTATAAAACATACCCTTTTGCGTCGAACCATTGGCACGTTTTACGGTTGGCAGCATTCCTCCGGGGAAGGCGTTGAGCGCTTGTGAATTGGTGGGATCGAAATGCACCATCGTGATATCGATTTGTCCCTGAAGCAGATTGCCGTTGGCATCCTTCATAATCAGCCCCTGAGGTATGTTGAGGCTGGTTCCTGCTGCCGGAATAGTCACTGTTGTACCGGCTGTTACCGAACCATTATTTAGATTGGCGGCACCACTTTGTTGGGTGGCATTTACCCCGTTGGGGGTGTTGTTCAGGCTAACCATTGTGACTTCGACAAAATGTCGACCAGTTTGCGTGAGGCTCACCTGACGTGTTGTGGTCAGGTAGCCGGGGGCCATCACCACAACTGAAAATTCAACCGGCTTAGTAGCACTTGGCACGTATGCCGGGGCAGGAGAGATTCCAACCGAGGCAAGTCCACGCGTCACCTTTACGGAATTATCTTTCAGCCTTCCCCCAACAGGGTCAACCACACCCTGGGCATCCTTGCCGGATATGATGATGAGGGCATCGCGACTCACCTCAGAGCCTAGGTATTGCCCTGTTGTAGCATCCTTGATGTGAAAATCAACCGTGGTTTTTATCAGGTTGTAATCAATAATCAATTTGAGGTTGTCGAGTGGGTTGGTGACTTTTTTGCAGGCCGAGGGGGCAATGGTTAGCAGGGCGAGCAATAAGGTCAAGCTGCCAAATCTTCTGATATTCATGACTTTCATTGTTTTCTGATTTAAAATAGTCTGAAGTTCAACTGAAAGTTTATCATGGGATAAAATTGTACCCATGCAATATTTTCATTGAGCTGTCTTTTTTGCTCCTCGCTCGAGGTTGGAGTCAGCATGCCTGTACTGGTTAGATCAGCTTTTGGGGAGTCCATAAAAGCAGCGCCAAGGTCGATGTTGAACGAAACCACTTTGTTTTTCGAAACGGCCCGGCCAAAACCAATACCGGCATAGGGATTAATAGTCATACCAGGTTTCATGGTAACTTCCAGATAACCAACTTCATCGGGGTTGGCTGTTACCGCTCCTATGGTAATGGGTTTGGCCGGCAGGCCATAAATGCCAGCTTCGAGCATATTGTACAATACGCCGGCGCTGAGGTAGAAATATCTCGCTGGGTGAAAATTTGCCAACAGGCTCACTGAGCCAACCTGCGCATAGCTTGAGCCTTTTACTTCGCTTTGAAATGCCTCCAGATCAATCTCATAACGAAAGTAGGAGCCTCCAAGCCGAAGATGGATGCCTGGCGTAAGGGCCAGGCCCAGCTCGCCTCCAAAACCCATAGTGCCGGCTTTGGCGCCAAGGCTCAGACCTATCTTATTGTTCGCCGATGGCTCTCCTTCAGCGGTTTGCTGTCCGGCCTCCTGCCCAAATACCGACGATATGGTCAGCATTGACAGCAAAATCAGTAAATTCATTCTTTTCATGAATAACTGTTTGGTATTGATGTGGTTGTCGGACAAATGTATCATAATTCAAATACAAATACAGATAATTATCTGTTAATTTCTACCGCAAACGTTGGTTGGTTTCATCAGCAATGCTTTTGATCTAAAAGTGAATATCTCGTAAGATACACGAAATCATGGTTTTAGAGGTTTATTGGTGATGAGCAGAAATAATCCCCTCTGAATTTAGTTGCAATGAAAAACCTACATTTGACGTTTATAAGAGCAAAAACATGGGCAAAAAGTTGCATCTTTTGTTATCCATGCTGCTTTTCGCATTGCTGATGACTTCTTGTCGTCAGGCTACGGACGAGACTATTACAAGCCCGGAATCCGACAGTCTGATGCCTGCATTCGACCGCATTGCTGCCGAGGGAAGAATCAGGGTGTTAACCAGTTATAGTGCAATCAACTACTACATCTACCGGGGTGAGCCCGTTGGATACCAATACGAGATGCTCCGTTCGCTGGCTTCTTCGCTAGGTGTTAAGCTCGAGTTGAGCGTTGAGCGCAACATCGATGAGGCTTTCCTTAAGCTTGCCGAAGGCAAGGCGCATCTGTTGGCCATGGATCTGACCGTAACGGGCGAAAGAATGAAGGAATTCGATTTTACCGATCCCATCTTTATTACCCGTCAGGTGCTTGTTCAACGTTTGCCCCGCAACTGGCAATTGATGCAGACGCGCAATGAGCTCGAAAACACAATGATACGTTCAAGCCTTGAACTGGCCGGTAAAACCGTTCATGTGCAAAGCGGAACGGTGCATCGGAAACGCCTTGAGGTGCTGGCCAATGAGATTGGCGATACCATTTATATAGTTGATGACGAGCGCGAGCCGGAGGCATTGCTGAAAGCCGTGTCGAAGGGCGATATTCCGCTGGCAGTGGTTGACGAACATATTGCCATGGCCTTTATTCGCGATTATCCCAATCTCGACATTAAAACGCCTATTAGTTTTCAGCAAAAAGTAGCCTGGGCTGTCAGGAAAGAGACCGACAAGGAGCTGCTCGACGAACTGAACAAATGGCTCAGATCGTTTATGGCAAGCACCGAATCGCGCATGCTTTACGATAAATATTTCGGACCAGGACTCCGGCAAAAGCTTCGCAGCGAATACCACTCTTTCAACGAAGGCAAGTTGTCGCCTTATGACGATATCATACGCGAAGTGGCTCAGGAAATTGGGTGGGACTGGAGATTGCTTGCCTCGCTTATTTATCAGGAGTCGGAATTTAAACCCTCGGTAGTCAGCTGGGCGGGGGCTTTTGGTCTCATGCAACTGATGCCGCCGGTGATGGAGCTTTACGGTATCGACCAGTCGGCCACCCCTGAACAACAGATCAGGGTTGGGGGAAAATACATTTTATACCTTGACAGGCAAATTCCAGAGAGCATTACCGACCCTGATGAGCGAATAAGGTTTGTTCTGGCATCTTACAACAGCAGCGTTGGTCATGTGCTCGATGCGAGACGTCTGGCCTCGAAGTACAATAAAAATCCCGATCTGTGGACCGGGAATGTTGACTTTTTTATGCGAAACAAATCGAGGCCCGCTTTCTTTAACGACCCCGTTTCGTATTATGGCTATGTGCGCGGCGAGGAAACCTTCTTGTTTGTGGAGCAAATCATGGAACGATTTGAGCACTACAAGAATTTGTTGCCCGAAAAGAAGAAGCGCTGATTTTGAACGGTTAAATCAGAACTTCATTTCCGAAGCAAGCTGTTCCACCCATGCGCTGATGCGCGGCTGAGTGAGCTCGGGCTGTGTGTCTTCGTCGAGTGCCAGACCAAAGAAGAAATCGCCGTCGTAGCCAATCGAATCGGTGAAATCATAACCTTTCACCGGCCACGCGCCAGTGAGCTTTCCACCTCTCTGCTCAATTTCCTGCCTGATGATGCCAAGACTATCGACAAAATGATCAGGGTAGAAGATCTGATTTCCAAGGGCAAAACTGGCAACCTTCATTTTCGAGAAATCGTAGCTGCGCGTTTTCTCAAAAAATTCCATCCACTTATTGTTGTCGTTGGCATCGCGCCAGGTTTCGGCGCCAATGGTAGCTGTGCCGATGATCAGGTTTTCGAATTCCGGCATTCGCGAAACCTCGAAAGCGGCAAGGTCGCAAAGCTCGGCTTTATCGATACCGATGGTTTCGTGCAGCATCCGGGCAGCTTTTTCCACGCTACCGCCCGGTGCCCAGTAAATAATCAGGGTCTTTTTCATACGGGCAAGGGTTTTCCAGAGGGTAAAAGTAGCCAAAAAAAGACGGCAGCCTGTATGGTGCTGCGCTGTTTAGAAAGAGTATAAATTGCTGTGACCTTTGTTTACGAAAGTTCACCAAGATAGAGCGAAGAAAAGTGCCTGATGCTTTCTTCTGTCGGGATGAAATTGAAGTTGCTCAGATTCACCAGTTTTGCCGAGGTATAACTTCTCATTTTCTGCGCGTTACGCGAAGTTTCGCGGGTGATGGCAGGTCGTTTTCCTGATATTAATCCTTTCAATGCGTAGAACCTCCAGGCAAGTTCGCCCATCCAGGGCCTGACCTCGTAGCGCGGAGGATGGCTGCCAAGCGCATTTGCCGCCATGGTGAAAAACTCCCGATAACTCAGGTTGGCGGCAGAAACAATAAAGCGCTCTCCGCGTACTTCATTTTCCATGAGTAGTATCATGGCTTTTGCGACATCGCGAACATCCACATAACCGGTCGTCCCGTTGGTGTAAAACGGCATGCCTTTGTGCGCCAGCGAAAACAACGCGCTGCTACCTGATTGCCAATTGCCGGGACCCAAAATAACGGATGGGTTAACAATCACAGCATTCAAGCCTTCGGCTATGGCCCTCCACACCTCGCGCTCGGCATTGTATTTTGAAATCGAATAAGCCGAAGTGCGCGCATCGTATTTCCATGGCGTGGTTTCGTCGGCAGGGCTCCCGTCATCGTTTGAGCCTATGGCAGCAATCGAGCTTACATGACACAGCCTGATGGAGGGAAACCGCAGCATGGCATTAACCAAAACTGCCGTTCCTTGCTCGTTTACCTGCTTGAGCTTCATGCGATCGGCCGGATCGAACGAAACCATTGCGGCACAGTGATATACCTGACTGATGCCTTCGAGTAGATCTTCAATGAAAAAATTATCAAGCAGATCTCCTTCAACCCAATCAATCTGGCTGAGGTGTTGCTCTGGATCACTGCTATACCAATTGAATGTTTTCCTGAGCAGCGTCATATCCGACGAAGCTCTGCGCAGGGCTTTAACCTTATGACCCTTAGCGGTAAGCTGAACAAGGAGTTGGGCTCCCAACATTCCTGTTCCGCCGGTTACGAGGATCATGGTGCTAAGATTTTATAATGTTATTGCTTGTAGGGAGGAATAAGAATGAGCCTGGCGTAAACCGAATGCGGCATAGCCCTGAAAATGGTGCGGGCATCGGCCTGCGGCATCGTCAGACTTATCTTTACAGGCCTGTGCGATGGCAGCGGGTCGGTTATCTTATTTAAAAAGCTCGTGCTGATTGTAGTATCGTAGCGGTATCGGTAATTCGAAATGAGCTCAGCATCTTCGGGCAAAGCTTCTTCGGATTGCTTCACTTCGAGCAACAGTTGGCGGTCGAAAAGCAGGCTGTACTGGACGTAGTCTTTTTCCGGTTCCAATGGTTTGCGGGGCAATTGTGCTGCCTCTGTGGTGTCTTTTGGTGCATCGATAACGAGCACCGGAGTTTTTGCAATGGTCGAAAGCTCTTGCTGGAAGGTAAATGGTTGCTCGATCCAGTTGAGTAAAGCATCATGACTTGCTTTGGTTATCCTGCGGCTGATGAAAATATCGTTAGCACGTGCCACATGTACCGTCAATCCCTTGATTTCTACCGAAAGCGTACTGTCGTTGAGATTGAGCAACAGATAAATGGAGTCTTTTGAGGCCAGACTCAATCTGTTTTTTTGTGTTTTCTGTTCTATTTCTCTTGCTGCAACAAGTCGAAGTGATGTTTTGTCCCAATTCGAAGCGCTGTTTAGCCGGGTGCTGTCGGCATTTTGTTCTTTCAGCATAGCCTCTGTAGGCAGCAGAGGTGTGCTTAGCACCGGCAGAACAACAAGAAGCACGGTGATCGTCAGCGGAATGCTGATTAGCAGGATAAAGAAAACCAGAAACAAACCTCTTTGTCGTGGCAACCAACCCAAAAGCCAGGAAAAGAAACCCGGGTTTTCAGTTTTGCTGTTGTTTTTTATTTCCAACTCACTCATCTGCTTTGCTTTAGTAGATATAAACCCTCGATCCGAGCTGGAGGGTTTTGAAAGTAACTTCAAGATCTTCGTCACCCATACGCACACAACCGTGGGTGACCGGAAGACCAAGAAAACGCTTGTAAAGTGTGCCGTGTATCAGGTAACCGTCGCCAAGGTTTAGCGAATAGTCGCCAAGTGTTCCGTATTCGTAGCGCGATGGGTGGCCTGCCGGTGGCACTTTAAGTCCTTCCTCGATGAACGCCCAGTCGGGACGTACCCAAACGGGGTCTTTGGTTTTGCCGAGCACCTTAAGTTGGCCGCGGGGTGTTTTGAACATCCAGGTGCGGTTGTTACCCCTCAATAAGGTATAACTGCCGGTAGAAACAAGGCCCTGACGCAGCAGCGAACCATCTTTGTCGAACAGTCTGAACTGATTCAATGTGGTGTTTATCAGGATATAAGACTGATTCGGCAGAAAACCGTTGAGCTTCTTTTTGCTTTCTTTGATGCTTTTGTCCAGCTGTACCAGATAGTCTTCCGGATTGGTCTGATTGAGTCTGTCGGCAAGCAGATCGTAGTTTTTGCTGCGGAGCAAACCGGTTGCGACTTCCTGAAGCTGCTCCAGGCGGTTAATCATCCACCAGCCTGCAAAAATGCTAAGCAGCAGGCTAAGCATTATGAAGGATAGCCAAACGCGCTTTTTGTAGCTCAATATCTTCTCACTGATCTGATTCATAGGATTATATCTTGTCAGTGACCGTTAATTTCCTGAAGACTTTTGGTTGAACCTACAATGGTTACGGGAGTTCCAACAGAAACATATCTCCATAGCTTGTCCATATCGTCGTTAGTAAGAGCCACGCAACCGTCGGTCCAATTCACTCCTTTTCCTCCGCCGCCATGAATTTCAATGAGGTTGCCCGGTCCCCGGTTTGGGATACGGCCGCTGCGCACATTCTGACGGTAACGTTCTTTGTCTTCTTCGTTGGGATAGTTGATAAGCAAGGCCTTATAGTAGATGGTATTTTTACCAGTTTTCAGTTTTGTAACGTGGTATTTGCCTTCGGGTGTAGCTTTATCGCCACGGTAGTTTTTATCACCAATCCAATTGGGGCCAAGCTCGGCTTCAAATTCACGAACAAGCTTGCCATTGTTGTAAACGTAGCATTTGTGAGCAAACTTATCCACAATAATGGCTGAAGCGTCGTTTACTCTGGACCAGCTGATTGTTTCATCTACCCATCGCTTCCAGCTTGGAAGGCTCGAAAAGTAGTCGCTCAGGTGGTTGTGCGCAGCAGTAACAGATTTGCTGATAAGTCTTTTGGCTTCATTTAGATTATTTTCCACAACAAGGTAGGCCTGACGCTCATAAGCTTTTTCCGACTCCAGAAACTTTAGTTTTGCGGTTGTGTAATCCTGACGGGCTCTTTTGTTGAGCGGCAGGTTGGCATAATATTCTTCGAAGTGATCAAGCTTATTGCGCACTTCTTCAATTTTTTGTTTTTGGCTGTTGCTCAGTTCAGTTTTTCTGGCGTTTGTCTTGTCCACTGCTTCGGCCGCTTTATCCGAAGCCCTTTTTGCGGTGTTTATTACCGGATTGTAGTCGCGAAGGAAGAACACTTTTTCATTCTCTTTTTTCAGTTCTTCCTGTGCGAGCTCGTAAAGTTTCTCGGCTTCGGCAATTGTTGCCGCTTCATACTCCCCAGCTTCCGAGTCGCGCGCGGCAGTAAGATCACGGTGTGTTTGCTCGAGCAGGCCCACTGGTGGTTTGGCTGAAAGGAAATGAAGTGCTGCTAAAGTTGAAAGCGTAACGAAAAGGAGTGCTGATAAGAGAATGAGTGCTTTTTTCATGCGAGATTTTCTGCGGGGTTTCATTTGGTGAAACTGCGGTTGTGCTACGGATTTGCGGGCAAAAATAGTGCAATTCGTTGAATGTAGGCCTGACAACAAAAACCCCGGCGTGGTTTGCGCGCCGGGGTTCAGCCCTTTTACCTTACTGACGAAGGTTGGGTTTTAAGTACAGCAGTATTTTACCTGCGCTTCGTCTTGGCGATGGCAGCTTCGAGTTCGGTTTTCAGACCGTTGGCTTTTTCGCCGGCAGCCTTAACCTTATCAAGAGCGGTCAGGAAGTCGCCATTGTTGATGAGGGTGGAAACTTCGGCAAGGAAAGACTCAACCAAAACCACATCCCCCTGAATGGCTTCGAGAGCTTCCTTGCCTTCTTTTCCTTTAGGAGCTCTGGTGATCAGTTCTTTTACTTCGTTAACAAGGGTAGTAACTTCAGCAAGTGCCTGCTGAGCTTCAGCCTTAACTTCTTCCTTGCGGGTTTCGGTGTTGGCCTTTACCTGCTCCGACATTGTCATAACGTTAGCAAGGGTAGCATTGGCTTTCTTGTAGCTTCTGAAGAGAGCAAACTTTGCATTCTGGTTTTCAACTTCCAGAAGAGCGGCGTTGAGCGAATCCTGCAGTGCATTGAATTCTGCGGGTACATAACGGGCAGCTTCGATAGCTTTAACAGCTTCAACAGCAGCTTTTGCATTGTTGATTTCTACCTCAGGGGCTTTTGCGCAGCTGGTAAACATAACGGCTGCAACGGCTACTCCAAGAAAGGCTTTTACGATGTTTTTCATGGCTTTTTTGATTTTAAATTAATTAATGGATCATTTTGAACATCTGTTTGTCAAATAGCGTGCCAAACTCAAAAAAGCTCACGTAAATAGCTGTTAAACAGAGATATATAAATTCCGCCCCGTATAACTCATTAATGAAAAGCTGAAATTTGTTCGTTTTTCCGACAAGTTGTAAAAAAATAACTCAATCCTGTCCCTGCTCTTCCGTAGTGTGCAATCCGTACTTATTCATCCGTTCATAAAGCATAGCCCTCGAAATGCCAAGAACTTTGGAGGTTTTGGAAAGGTTGCCCTTGCACCAGGCAATGGTTTTTCGAATCAGTTCCTCTTCGGCCTTGCCGATGACAAGCTCGTAAAGACGGCCTTCAGCTTCACCCGGATTAAACGCTTCCGGTTGTCTTTCAAGTGCTGGTGGAGCAACCTCTTTTTGGCCTGAATCCAGTTCGGCGGCAATCTGGTCGGGTGTGATCACGTTGGCCTTACTGAGCAGAATCAATCGTTTGATGAGGTTCTCAAGTTCGCGAACATTGCCCGGCCAGTTGTGTCCCAAAAGCAAATCCATGCTTTCGGAGGGCAGCGCCGGAAGGTTTTTCTTCATCTCAAGGCTATAGCGCTTGAGAAAATAGGTTGTAAGCACAGGAATGTCCTCTCGCCTTACCCTGAGCGGAGGGATGTTGATGGCGATGACCTTGAGACGATAATATAGATCCTCCCGAAATTTACCCTCCGATATGGCGCTGTCGAGATTTTTATTGGTGGCGGAAATGATTCGGGCTGTGGAGCGCATCGTTTTGTTGCTCCCCAGGCGCTGAAACGTATTGTCCTGCAGCACCCTGAGCAGTTTGGCCTGCAGCGCCAGACTCATGTCGCCGATTTCGTCCAAAAACAAGGTACCGCCCTCTGCCTGTTCAAACTTACCCGACTTTGGCTGGTGGGCATCGGTAAAGGCTCCCTTTTCGTGGCCAAACAATTCGCTTTCAAGCAAATTTTCGGGTATGGCGGCGCAGTTTATGGCCACAAAAGGTTTTGACGAACGATCGCTAAACTGATGTATGGCCTTGGCGACCAATTCTTTACCCGTGCCGCTCTCTCCGGTTATCAGCACACTTACATCGCTGGCGGCAACGCGGCCAATCATTTTAAACACTTCTTTCATGGCCGGGCTTTCGCCAATCATGGTGTCGGCGGGGCCAATTCCTGCAAGCACATTTGTAGTGGCGCTCTCTTTCGACAAACGCCGTATTTCGAGGGCTTCACCGACGATATACTGCAGACGGTCAATGTCGAACGGCTTTTCGAGGTATTCGAAGGCGCCGTGCTTCATGGCGGCAATCACGCGCTCGGTGGTGCCATAGGCAGTGATGATGATTACGGGCAGGGATGGATAACGCTCCTTTACTTTTTGAATGGCTTCCAAACCATTCATGCCGGGCATTTCTATGTCCATCAGCATCAGGTGCGGCTCGCCTGTCTCTAGTTTTCTGAGCGCTTCCAGACCATTGGAAGCTTCAATAATGTCGAATCCTGGTTTTTTCAGAAGCTTGCGCAGCGAATAGCGTACATGCTCCTCGTCGTCAACAATAAGTATTTGTTTTACCTCGTCCATTTTATGCTTCAAGCGGAAGATAAAGTGTAAAAACTGCGCCGCCGCTGCTGCCATTCACGGCATTCAACTTTCCATGGTGTATCTCGGCAATGCGCTGCGAAATGGAAAGACCGAGTCCTGTGCCTTGCTCACGACCCTTGACAAAAGGCTCCCACATGGTGTCGATAATATCGGCCGGAATACCCGGTCCGCTGTCGGCGATACTAATATAATAGTACTCAGTGCCTTCAGCTGTCTGAAGCCCTGTTTCGATGGTTATGCGGCCACCCTCGGGCATGGCTTCGATGGCGTTGTTCAACAGGTTGATAATCACCTGCCTGATCATCGATTGATCGGCTTTAAGCCTCAAACCGGGATTTTGGTGTGTGGTGGCCGCCGCAATCTGTTGCATTTTGAACCGGGCTTCCATAAGCTGCAGCACCTGATCGATCACTTCGGCCGGACTGATGATTTCCATTTTTGGCCTTGGCGGACGGGCATACTTCATGAAGTTTTGCAGGAATTCTTCCATGCGGACCACTTCAGTTTGTATGATCTGCAGGTCGTGCCTATGCTCGCTGTCTTCCGGAAAATCGTTGAGCATGCTGTGTACCAGTATCTTTATGGAAGTAAGCGGGTTGCGTATTTCGTGTGCCAGAGCAGGGGCTATCTTGCCAATGGCAGCAAGCCGGATAGACTGTTCCAGCAGCTCGCGGTTTTTGCGCAGGTCTTCGTTGGCTTTGTTGATACGGCTGATGAGCCGGTTGATGTGCATGTCGAGTTCCTCCAGCTCCTTACCGGGATGCATCTGAATATGCTCAACCACCTCGCCCCCTGCGGCATCACGCACCTTGAGCACAAGCCGGTAAATGGGATTTAATACAATGCGCGCCACCAGCCAGCCCAGAATGAGCCCCATGATAATGCCACTGATGCCTAAGGCATAAATGGCCGTAGTTATGATGCTTTCGTTGTAGTTGATGCTTTTTTCCAGTTGTTTTTGTTCTTCTTCCTTGGCGGCAATGAGCTGGTTGGTTTTCTCTTCGATGGTGTTGATCAGGTCGTGGCTCGACATCACAATCACACTCGCCGGTTGGGTGAGCTTGCCCTGCCGTTGCATCTGGTTGGTGTTGAGCAGGGTTTGCTGATAGTTGGAGAAGAGTGCCGAAATTTGCTGGACAAGCCTTATCTGATCAGGTGTAGTGGCCGAGTTGCCTGCTTTATTGAGTAAGGCAAGATAGTTTCGTTGCTCAATTTCAAGCAGTTGAATCTTTTCCTCGCTCCGGTCGAAGACGTTGGAAAGCGAAGCAGCCCTAACCCTGTAGAGGGCAAGCCGGAGTTCGCGGGCGTCGTCGGTGCTGAGCGCATTCTCGCGAATAAGCTGTTTGGTATTATCCTGAAGCTGATAGATGTAGGAAACGATCAGGAAGCCGGCACCCAGCACCAGTGCGATGCTCACCAACGACCAGATGATCATATTGTAACTAAGGTGAAACCTGAACCGCGGGAACATCATCTTCGAATGCCTTGAAGGTAAGGCACAAATGTAAGGTTAAAGGAGAATTTTCACAACCTCATTCAACGGAGCCTTAATCCAAACTAAATTCCTCTTCATTTTGGAGGAACTTTCTTGCAAAGCCGCTTCCAATCCATTCATATTGACTGAAAACCTCTGCCTGAACATCAAGAAACTCCTCCAGCAGGGCGGCTTTGCGAATTTGCCGCCAAACCCTGACCGGTTGATCAAACGAGCTGCTCAAATACCACCAAAGCTCCTTCATGGGGCCGGGAACAGCTTTTACCTGCCTTCTGCCTTTTAGTCTTTGCCCAGTGAGCGTTGTGATGAATTTTTTCACAACCTCAGCCCTTTCTTTATTATCGAGTTCGCAGGCCAGACCCTTGATATCCGCAGCCAGAAAAGGATCGGCAAGCAAGCCCCTTCCCAGCATCATTCCGGCTATGCGCGGCAGTTTGTTGCCTAAGCGTCCGCTATCTGCGCTTTCAAAAAGGTCGCCGTTGTAAACGATTGGAATAACGCAATTTGCAATAAGCGGGGCAAGTGCATCCGCTTGTGCATGGCCTTTGTATAGTTGCTTTCCTGTTCTGGCATGAACAATGAGCTCGCTGACCCCAGTCTTTTCAAAGATGGGCAAAAGCGTAGAAAGCTCCGAAACATCATACATCCCAAGCCGGCATTTAACCGATACTTTTACCGGCAGATCTTTAACAACACTCAAAAGGCTTTCCACCATCCCGGGATAAGGCATCAATCCGCAACCGCGTTTTTTTGAGGTAACCTGCGGCCAGGGGCAACCCATATTAATATTCACTTCGGAATATCCAAGCCCATGGCACTGCAGCGCAAAACGTTCAAGTTCGATGGCGCTGTTGGTAAGCAGTTGCGGCACTAAAATGCCTGCATCATTAAGCAACGGACTTAGCTCGTCCGATCTGAAATGTTTGCTGTTAAGGTTGTGAATGCCGCCGAAAAACGGGGTGTAGAGCTTGTCGAGGCCCGTAAAATACTGCTGGTAAGCCTTTCGGAACCAAACATCAGTAATCCCCTGAAACGGACCAAGATGGAGCTGCATTGGTCAGGGTCGGGTTTGGCGGAGCTTGAAATAGCTTGTTTTCCTGAGATAGGACCGGACAAGGGCGTAAATCAGGAAAACCACTGCCAGAAAGGCTGATATGCGGGAGATATAGTCGCCGTAGCGCACATAAAACGTAAGTTTATCGTTCAGGTTAATCTTTTGCCTGATCACGGCTTCCTCGTCATAGGGTGTGGCCTGATAAATGTCGCCCCGCTGATCGATGAAAGCCGAAATACCCGTATTGGCCGAGCGGGCTATGCTCCTTCGCGTTTCGATGGCCCGAAGCGGGGCAAAGAGCAGGTGCTGCCGGTGGCCCGGGGTATTGCCCCACCAGCCGTCGTTGGTGATTATGAAAATCACATTGGCGCCGTTGCGTACATAACCTCCGACAAACTCACCGTAAACGCTTTCGTAGCAAATCACTGGTGCAGGTTTGAACCGACCTCCCGGATGTTCGAACACTTTGCGTACCGCATCGGTTTTTAAGGTTCCCACCGTACCACCCAGATCGATGGCATAGTTGCGCAAAGGTTTCAGAATTCGCCACGAAGGCATCATTTCGACGCCAGGGGTCAGTTTCGATTTGTGGTACATCTGTCTGCTTCCTGTGCTATCAAGATGAAAGGCAGTGTTGTGGGCATAATAATATCCTTCGAAGGTGCGAAACTTGCGTGCTGCAGGGTCCTCTTCCATGCCGGGAGGGACAAAGCTGAAGGTGCTGGCGCCAATGACGATCGATGTTTCGGGATGTTGTCCGATAAAGGCCTGCAACTGACTCAGGCTTGGCGACTGCCCGAGCTGTTCTTCCCAAATCTCATCTTGTATGGCCGATTCCGGCGAAACAATATAATCTGGTTTACCATTCATAGCCCGAAGGGCAAGACCAAGGTTTCGATCGATCACTTCGGCTGGAGGCACGGTGTATTGCTCTGTATATGGATCGAGGTTTGGTTGCACAACTACCACATCCACAGGATCTTCCTTTTCTGCATAGCTGCTGTAGATTGCCTGCGAGAGAACGATGGGTACGAGTACCAGAAGCAAGGCCGGACTCATTTGGCGCGAAAAACTAACGAACGACCATCCTTGAGCGGGTTTATTGCGCAAGGCATTAAATATCAAAATGTTCACGAGTAAGATCCAGGCCGAACCACCGGCAACACCAGTATATTCGTACCATTGCACCCAACGGGTATTTGCTCCGAAAACATTGCCCAGATTGAGCCATGGCCAGCTGAGGTCCCAGTGCAGATGATACCATTCCCAGGCCAGCCAAACAAAAACAAGGATAAGATTACCTTTCCTGTTTTCGTACAGCCTTGATTTGCTGAAATGAAAAAGTTTGAAAACTATGGCCATGAATAGGCTGTTGAGCCCGATGGCAGCGATCGATCCAATATCGGTTGAGTTCCATATCCACCAGGTAGTCAGGGTGTTCCAAATCAAAAAGCTGAGCCAGGCCAGCCTGAACATGCCTTTTTGCTTGTGGTCGCCAAGGTATTGCTGAACAAAGAGAAGCGGAACCCAGGCTACAAAAATGAGCAGGCTGAGCCCCCGGGCAGGCCATGCTGCACTCAGCAACAGTCCGCTGAGAACGGCCAGGGCAATCAGGTGAATTTTCTTCATAGTGTGCTTGCTGTTGGGCAGCCGCAAAATTAACCAAATGAAATCCTTATGCGGGAATGCCGGCCTCAAGTTTAGCCGGGTTTAATCTTTTAATAAAGGAAGTTGTCGTAAGGATAGCGTATGGCGTGCATATCGCGGATTTCCTTGTACAACAATTCGCGCAGTTCAGCATAGTTTTCGCGGTGAAGGGCCGAAATGAACAGAACGGGCTGATTTGTTTTTTCCTCCCAATATTTTTTCACGAATTCCAGACCTGGTCGCTCGGTCAGCGTGAGGTCAAACTCGTCTTCGGCCAGCTGAGGATGTTCGTAGGCATCGATCTTGTTGAAGATCAGTATGGTTTTTTTGTCGGCTGCTTCTATTTCCGTAAGGGTCTGATTTACAATGCCGATTTGCTCTTCATATTCGGGATGCGAAACATCTACCACATGGAGCAGGATGTCGGACTCACGCACCTCGTCGAGGGTCGATTTGAACGATTCGATGAGGTCGTGCGGTAGTTTGCGAATAAAACCAACAGTATCGGAAAGCAGGAATGGTAAATTGTCCACCACTACTTTTCGCACCGTGGTGTCCAGCGTGGCAAAAAGTTTATTCTCGGCGAACACATCGCTCTTGCTGAGCATGTTCATCAGGGTCGATTTTCCGACATTGGTATATCCGACGAGCGCTACACGAATGAGTTTTCCTCTGTTTTTGCGCTGAACGGCCTGCTGGGTGTCAATTTCGCGCAGCCTCTGCTTGAGCAGGGCGATCTTGTCGCGGATTACACGACGGTCGGTTTCTATTTCCGTTTCACCCGGGCCACGCATCCCAATGCCTCCTCGCTGACGTTCAAGGTGAGTCCACATGCGGGTCAGGCGCGGCAAAAGGTACTGATATTGAGCAAGTTCTACCTGGGTTTTTGCGTGAGAGGTTCGGGCTCTTTTGGCAAAAATATCGAGTATGAGGGTGGTGCGGTCGAGGATTTTGCAACCAAGGGCTTTTTCCAGGTTTCGTATCTGAGAGGCGCCAAGCTCATCGTCGAATACCACCATATCGATGCTTTCGGCTTTAACGTATTGCGCAATCTCGTCGAGCTTGCCCGAACCAACGTAAGTTTTACTGTTTGGAGCGGGCAATATTTGGGTGAAACGCTTAACAGGAACTCCTCCCGCCGTATCGATGAGAAATTCCAGCTCGGTAAGGTAATCGTCCACCTTGCTGCGGGGTTGTTCGGGCGTTATAATGCCCACAACCACCGCCCTTTCGGGTTTCAGCGCTGTTGTGATATTTTTTGGCATGTTATGAAGTGCCTACCACTCGGAAGGTTTTTTTGAACGGTGCCTTCTGTAACTGCGTTGATGTCGCAGATCGCGCGTCAGAAAATAGATGGCTGTAGAAAGCACATAAAAGTGTAGCAATACCTCTACGATTACATCCGGTGTCAGCAGGACGTTAAATAGCTGATAAACAGCAGCTATTGCAACAAGCAAAAATCCGTACAGATAAAAATACGAACGATTGATCACGAATACGCCAAGCGTTATGGCACCAAGAAGTACGATGAGCAGCCACCGGACCGACCAAACACCAAAAGTGCTTTCGAAGCCTGGATCGGAGATAAATGGGAAGATGGTTGCAAACAAATAGGCTATTACTGAAAGTTTCAGCAATAAGGTGATTAGTTTATGGAAAAATGATTCTGCACTGCTCATAGCTCAGAAATGTCTGAATCCGATGATTTCGCGCACTTCTCTTACGGTTGCCGCTCCGCTTTCGCGCGCTTTCTCGGCACCCATACGGGCTACACGGCTAATATAGTTATCGTCGGACGAAATCTCCAGAATACGCTGCCTGATGGGTTCGGTGAAGGCGATAATGTCTTCGGCGAGCTGCTTTTTAAGGTCGCCATAGCGTATGATGCAATTGTTATACTGCACTTCAAAATGCTCAACCACATCAGGGGTCGATACCACTTTAAGCAGGGTAAACAGGTTTTCAACGCCATCTGTTTTGGGCTGATTCATTTGGGTTGGTCCGGTATCAGTCACGGCGCGCATTACTTTTTTCCGGATGGTTTTGGGGTCGTCGATCAGGAAGATAGCGTTGCCTTCACCTTCCGATTTGCCCATTTTTCCGCTACCGTCAAGTCCGGGTATTTTCACCAGCTCGGCGCCAAAGTTATAAGCCTGAGGGATGGGGAAGAAGTCTTCCTGATACATCCTGTTGAACCTGCGGGCAAAGGTACGGGTCATTTCGAGGTGTTGTTCCTGATCTTTACCTACGGGAACTTTATGCGCCTTGTGTATAAGGATGTCGGCTGCCATAAGGGAAGGGTAGGTGAGCAAGCCGGCGTTCACATTGTCGGGCTGCTTGCGCACTTTTTCCTTAAAGGTGGTCACCCTTTCCAATTCTCCCACATAGGCATTCATATTGAGAATCAGGTAAAGTTCGGCCACTTCGGGCAGGTCGCTCTGCACATAAAGGGTCGATTTTTCAGGGTCGAGACCCGCGGCGAGGTATTCGGCCAACACCTGCTTCACATTGCCGTGAAGGTCGGTAGGCTTGGGGTGGGTAGTAAGTGAATGATAATCAGCTATAAAGAAGAAGCATTGGTTTTGCTCCTGCATGCGCACAAAATTGCGCACTGCACCGAAGTAGTTCCCCAGATGCAGGTTGCCCGTAGGGCGTATTCCACTAAGTACGATTTCCATGGTTGCAAAAATAGGCAATTGCCAAAAAGCGCCAAAGCCCTTGCAACAGGGCCTTGGCTTTGGGTTTATGTGCTCAGCTCGCTGTTGTTGCGATTCAGAAACTTATATTCCAGCATATGAAAACTTTTGTTGGCCCTGATCTTGAACACGCGTTTGTATTTGAGCATCCATTTCCAGTGCACTGGCCATAAGCCTTTTGTCAGGTATGCGTGCAGGTATGGGTGTACAACCAGGGTAATGTTTTTTTCGTTCTGTTCGAGCAGCAGGTATTTCAGGTTGCTCTCGATTTCGTCGATGAAAAGTATGCTGGGTTTTATCTTTCCTGTTCCCTCGCAGGCGGGGCACTTTTCGAGTATTTCCACATTCATTTCGGGCCTCACCCTCTGTCGGGTGATTTGTACCAGGCCGAACTTACTTGGAGGGAGTATGGTGTGTTTTGCGTGGTCTTTGCTCATCTCCTCTTTCAGGCGTTGAAAGAGGTCACGTTTATGCTTGCTGTCGTGCATATCGATGAAATCGACCACAATGATGCCGCCCATATCGCGCAGCCTGAGCTGACGGGCTATCTCGGCGGCGGCTTCCAGGTTTACTTCCAGGGCGTTTTCTTCCTGGCTATTCTCTTTGTTCACGCGATGACCGCTGTTCACGTCGATCACGTGCATGGCTTCGGTGTGTTCGATAATAAGGTAAACACCGCTGCGAATGGTTACTGTTCTTCCGAAAAGACCTTTGATTTGTTTGTCGACGCCGAAATGCTCAAAGATCGGCGCTTTGCCTTTGTAAAGCTTAACGATATCGGCTTTCTGGGGTGCGATGGTCTGAATGAAGCTGCGTACTTCGTCGAACAGACCCGGCTCGTTCACATGCACATTGTTGAACGATTCGTTGAGCAGGTCGCGCAAAATGGCCGAAGTGCGATCGAGCTCGCTGAGCAGTTTCATGGGAGCCTTGGCTCCGTTGAGCTTTGCCGTCACTTTTTCCCATTTCTCGATGAGCTGACGAAGGTCGGCATCGAGCTCGGCCACTTTTTTGTTTTCGGCAACGGTACGGATAATTACGCCAAAATTGTTTGGTTTAATGCTCTGTATCAGACGCTTAAGGCGATTTCGCTCTTCGTTGGTCCTGATTTTCTGCGAAACCGAGATACGGTTCGAAAATGGTACCAAAACAAGATATCGACCGGCAAGGGATACTTCCGACGATATTCGCGGGCCTTTGGTGGAGATGGGCTCTTTGGCTATCTGCACCATGATTTGTGCACCTGTGGCAAGTACCTGGGTTATTTTGCCGGTTTTCTCGATGTCGGGCTCATTTCTGAAATTCTCCATCGTAATGTTTTCCGGCTTCCCGTTGAGGGCAAGCTTCACATACTTGTTCAGCGAACGGATCTGAGGCCCCAGGTCGAGATAGTGCAGAAAAGCGTCTTTCTCATAGCCAACGTCAACAAATGCCGCATTGAGTCCCGGCATAATTTTTTTGACTTTGCCAAGGTGAATGTCTCCAACGGCAAAGTTATTGTTGGTCTTTTCCTTATGAAGTTCAACCAGAAGTTTGTCTTCCAGCAGCGCAATGTCAACCTCCGAAGCACGAGAATCGATGATGAGTTCTCTGTTGATGTTTTCCGACATTGGTTCTTTTAGTTGATAGGGGGTAAGCGGGCTTGAGATGAAAGGGCTGGAGGTTTGCCCGGTTTATTAAACGGAATAACACAATGCCATCGTCGCGGCATTGTGTTATCCGTGCCAACATGCAATAGATTTATTTCTTCTTATGCCTGTTTTTTCTCAAGCGTTTTTTGCGCTTGTGGGTTGCCATTTTATGTCTCTTTCTCTTCTTTCCGCTGGGCATGGCTAAATTTTTTGAGGCGTTTTTACAAGTGAGATTATTTACCGCTCTTTACCTGGTTTACAAACGTCTTGGCGGGTTTGAAAGCCGGGATATTGTGGGCGGGGATGATAATGGTGGTGTTCTTCGAAATGTTCCTACCGGTTTTTTCAGCCCTGCGCTTAATGGTGAAGCTACCAAAACCCCTCAGGTAAACGTTTTCACCGTTTACAAGCGACGATTTTACAACTTCCATGAAGGATTCAACCACGGCCTGTACGGCAACTTTTTCTACTCCTGTTTTGTTAGCAACATCTGCTACGATTTCAGCTTTCGTCATACCTTTATTGTTTAAATTGTTAATACTGTGGTATTTTGTTGAGCTTGCAAAAGTAACAACAATTTCAATATCAAATCGACCCTAAAAAACTTTTTTTAACCTAAAGCGCTCAAAGTAAACCATTTCATTGCACATGAATCCGATCTCATCCCAACTCGCCGACTGGTACCAGCTACATCACCGCCCTCTTCCCTGGCGCGAAACCTCCGACCCCTACACTATCTGGGTGTCCGAGGTAATTCTTCAGCAAACCCGTGTTGATCAGGGCCTTGAATATTTCCTCAGATTTGTTTCAAAATGGCCCGACGTTCATTCGCTGGCAAATGCTGACGATGACGAAGTAATGAAAATGTGGCAGGGTTTAGGCTACTATTCCAGGGCGAGAAATCTTCTGGCGGGTGCAAGGCAGGTTGTTAAGGAATACGATGGCGCTGTGCCCTCCGACTATGTTAAACTATTAAAAATCAAAGGAATAGGAAAATATACCGCCGCCGCCATCGCTTCCATAGCATTCAACAATCCGGTTACTGTTGTTGACGGAAATGTCGCCCGCGTGCTATCCCGTTTGTTTGCCATCAAAGAACCGGTGAATAGCCCGGAAGGGGAACGTCAGGTGCATGCAGTGGCCAGGGATTTGCTCGATACGCACAACCCAGGCCGGCACAACCAGGCAATGATGGAGTTCGGGGCGCTGGTGTGCCTTCCCCGCAGTCCAAAATGTAATGAATGTGTTGTTTATCAGCACTGTCATGCGCACAAACTGGATATTCAAAAATTGCTGCCTTCCAAAAAACCTAAAAAACCGGTGAGAGTGCGATGGTTCAATTACCTCGTAATCAGGATGCAAAGTGAAGGAAAGCCTGAATCGGTGTTGATCGAAAAGCGCCACGGCGACGATATCTGGAACGGGATGTATCAGTTTCCGCTCATCGAAAGTGAAGCGGAACTTTCTTCCGCCGAGTTGACCAAACTCGCCACTCCATTGCTCGATGTGCTGGGGCAATGGAAGGCAGGGCCAAGATTGCAGGCACGTCCGCATCAGCTCACCCATCAGCGAATTATGGCCTCTTTTCACGAGTTTACGCTACATCCCGGTGTTGACATTCGACTTCCAAATGGCTTATCTTTGGCAAACACGGAGCAGCTCAATCAAAAGCCCTTTCCAAGGCTTATTGAGTGGTACCTCTATGAAAACAATATGCAAACGCTTGATTAATAAATAAATAACTTGAAAACATGGCAGGATTGAACAAAGTAATGCTGATTGGGCGGCTGGGCCGCGACCCTGAAATCATCCATTTTGATAATGGTGGGAAAAAAATGACGGTAACCCTTGCCACAAGCGAAAGATACCGTGATCGTGATGGCAATTGGCAGGACCAGACCGAGTGGCATAATGTGGTAGCCTGGGGCAATCTGGCAGTGGATATAGCCGAAAAGCGAAGAAATTACGTAAAGGGCGACCTCCTGTTCGTCGAAGGCAGAATCAAAACCCGCCAATATACCGACGGACAAGGCGTCAACAGATCGATAACAGAGGTAGTAGCCGAAAAGATGAACCTCATTTCCAAAAGCGGAGGTCCGGGTCAATACCTGGCCGACCCTGGTGCGCGACAAAGCCCTGCTGTTCAGCCAGATACATCCGCAGCATCCCCTGCTGATCCAGGAGAGTATCCCGAGTATCACCAGCCCCCCGGAACCGACGATCTGCCTTTCTGAATGCTCTTCGGGCCAGTTTGACCGACATAAGCCTTTTTATGCTATTTTTGCCGCGAAATTCTAAACAATTGAGTTTTGGAAACCCCTGACCCTGACCCTTCTGCGGGAATATTGGCTATTTATAATTTGCTTTCCTTCTCCTTTCACGGATTCGACCTGCAGGCACTCGGCACACTCATTGTCCTGCTACTGCTGCTGTTGCTATCGGGCTTGGTTTCGGCAAGCGAAACGGCTTTCTTTTCGCTTAAGCCATTTGATATCAGTCATTTAAAAAGCCTCGACAACCCAGTTTCCGACCTTATACTGAAGCTGAGGGAAGGACACAAACAACTGCTGGCTACCATTCTCATTCTTAACAACCTGATCAATGTGGCCATTGTTATCGTGAGCACCTATTTCATGTCGGCGCTCTTCGATTTCGGCAGCAATGCAGTAGTACAGTTTGTTGTGCAGGTGGTCATAACTACCTCAGTGATACTGATGTTTGGCGAAATTGTGCCGAAAATTTATGCCAATCTGCGGCCGCTCGCTGTTGCCAACCTCATGGCCAAACCAATGCGGGTCGCTGTTTCGGTGCTGCATCCGCTATCGTCTGTATTGGTCAACACAACCGGAGTTATTGATAAACGCCTGACGCAAAGGCATATGCAGATAAACATGAGCGAGTTGTCGGCTGCCATCGACATTACCACCGACGAAACCACACCGCCCGAGGAAAAAAAGATGCTCAAAGGCATTGCCACCTTTGGCGAGAAGGATGTGCGCAGCATCATGAAATCGCGCATGGATATTACTGCCGTTGAGGTTAATACCCCTTTCGAAGAACTTATTGGTCTTATCCTGAAGTCGGGCTACTCGCGCATTCCGGTGTATGAAGAAAGTCTTGATAAGGTATTGGGGATATTGTATATCAAAGATTTACTCCCATATCTAGGCAGCAGCTCCATATCATGGGAAAGCCTCATCCGTCCGGCCTTTTTCGTTCCCGAGAGCAAACGCATCAACGATCTTATGCAGGAATTTCGTGAAAAGAAAATCCACATGGCTATAGTGGTTGATGAGTACGGTGGAACGGCCGGTCTTCTTACGCTTGAGGATATCATCGAGGAAATTGTAGGCGACATCTCCGATGAATTTGACAAAGAACCCGAAAACAGTCAATTCCGTAGGATCGACATCAATACATGGATGTTTGACGGACGCGTGAGCCTGCTCGATTTTTGCAAGGTGATGGAGCTCGACAGTCATTATTTCGAAGATGTTCAGGGCGATTCAGATACCCTGGCAGGACTTCTTCTCGAACTTCAGGGGCAAATACCGGCTGCCGGTACCAGCATCAATTGCAAGGACTATACCTTCGAAGTCATTGAGGCCGACAACCGTCGGATAAAACAAATAAAGGTGAATCCGCGAAGTGTACAAGAGTAATTTAAATTCAATACTATATGTAGTGTTGCTTATGCCTCTGGCATTTGGCTGTACACAACCCTATCAGAGCCCCAAACCGAAAGGCTGGATGAGGATTGCGCTTCCTGCCAGGGAATACCGACTATACGACTCGCTCGTACATTTCAGCTTCGAGAAACCGACCTATGCTGCCATAGAGCCCGACAGCGACTGGCCAGGACAGACCGATTGGGTGAATATGCAGTTTCCCTCGCTCAACGCCACCCTGCACATTAGCTACAAGCCTGTGAAGAATGACCTTCGCGAATACATCGACGACGCCCATGCCATGGCCATGAAACATCTTCCGAAGGCCAATATGATTCGAGACAGCCTGATTATCAATCCTGAAAAAGACGTTTACGGACTGATTTACGAAATCGGCGGAAGGGGAGTGGCTTCGCCTGTACAGTTTTATCTGACCGATTCCACAAAGCACTTCATGCGGGCATCGCTCTATTTCAATTTCAGGCCCAACAACGATTCCATAGAGCCCGTGATAGGCTTTTTACGCAGGGATCTTCTTCATATGATCGAAACTTTCGGCTGGAAATAAACTGACACATTTCGGCTAATAGTATAAACATCTGTATATCAGGATATTATTGCCCTGGCTGTTTTTTAATACGAACTTCCGCAGGCTGCGTAAATAAGCAATACCTACCTTTACGGGCGCAGAACTAATTACCAAAGTATTATGAAATTTATTGTACGAATATTATTGCTCCTGCTTCCGGTTTTATCTTTTGGCCAGGAGTTCAGCGAAACATGGTCGAGGGTTCGCATCGACCTGAGGGGCAAATCGATAGAAACGCTTGCTCAAACCGGCATTGATGTAACAGAAGGGGTCCTGCGCAAGGACGCCTATCTCGAAACCGACTTGAGCAGCAGCGAAATACAGGCGGTTGAAGCTGCGGGTTTCATGATTCAAACCCTCATCGCCGATGTTTCGGCATTTTACCTTGAGCGCGCCCTTGCCGAAGCCGACCTGCCTATCACACGCGACCCCGGAGCTGAATTTCCGGTGCCCCAAAACTGGGGTTATGGCAGCATGGGTGGATTTTACACTTATCAGCAGGTGCTCGATAAGCTCGATTTTATGGCTGCCACATGGCCCAACCTGATCACAACCAAACAAGCCATCAGTCCTTTTCAGCCTTCTATCGAAGGGAATCCCATCTGGTGGGTTAAAATAAGCGACAACCCGAATGTGAACGAGGATGAACCAAAAGTTCTTTATACTTCGCTTATACATGCCAGGGAAGGTATCGGCGTTCAGCAAATGATTTATTTTATGCTTTGGCTGCTCGAGAACTACCAGACAAATCCAACGGCAGCGCTCATCGTAAACAACTTTCAGCTCTATTTTGTACCCGTAGTCAACCCCGACGGTTATCTTTTCAATCAGACAAGCTCCCCGCAGGGCGGAGGAATGTGGCGCAAAAACCGTCGCAATAATGGCGGTGGTACTTTTGGCGTTGACCTGAACCGAAATTTTGGCTATAAATGGGGCATCGACAACTCAGGCTCATCGCCCACACCAAGCAGCGAAACCTACCGCGGAACAGGCCCGTTCAGCGAACCGGAAACTACCAATCTGAAAACTTTCTGCGAAACACACGATTTCAAGATTGCACTAAACTATCACTCCTATAGCAACCTTTTGCTCTGGCCCTGGGGCTACACCTCGCAGCTGACACCCGATAACGACATTTTTGCTGCTTTTGCCAACTTGATGACCCGCGATAGCAAATACACCATCGGACCTGCCAACACCACCATATACGCAACCAACGGAAGTTCTGACGATTATATGTATGGTGATACACAGGGAAAGAATGCCATTTTCTCCTATACCCCTGAGGTTGGCAGTTCGGTAGATGGCTTTTGGCCTGCAATCAACCGCATTATCCCCCTCTGTCAGGAGAACATGATTCAAAACGTTTATGCAGCTCTGCTCAGCGGACCATACGCCAGCGTGACCGATCGCACCGATCCACTCGTCGGCTCAAAAAATTTCTATTTCAAATACGACATTCAGCGCATCGGGCTAAGCAATCCCAGCCAGTTTACCGTAAGTATTCAACCAATTGGAAATGCGATCGTTCAGCACGGACCGGAGAAGGTTTATCAGGGTTTGGCCCAAATGCAAACCCTTACTGACAGCATTGCAATAAGTCTTGATCAGGGTGTAACCAGTGGCACAGTGTTTAAGTTCCTGCTCAGTGTCAACAACGGTCTTTACACGAAAACCGACACCATTACAAAGCGTTATGGCGTTACAAGCATTGTGTTTAATGACAATTGCAGTAGTTTGCAGAACTGGACCCCCACCGGTACCTGGGGCCTCACGACGCAAAGTTTTGTCAGTGCACCATCATCTATAACAGATTCACCAGGAGGCAATTATCAGAGTAACGCCAACACCAATATCACCCTTACCCAGCCCGTGAGTATTCCAAATACCACCTACGCTCGGCTCAATTTCTGGGCTAAATGGAATATTGAAGCTGGCTGGGACTATGTTCAGGTACTTGTCAGACCAACAAATTCGTTTAACTGGATTCCGCTGGAAGGCAAATACACAAAGCCGGGCGGATCGAATCAGCTGCCAGGACAGCCGCTCTACGACGGCGTTTCGGACTGGGTGCTCGAGGACATCGACCTCACTGCCTATGCTGGTAAAAGTATCTTTCTGAGATTCACATTCAAGAGTGATGGTGCTGTGAATGCAGATGGTTTCTATTTCGACGATGTTAAGATTACTGTACTTGATGTTGAAACGGGAGTTGCGTCAAGGTTTAGCAGTTATGGCATGAGTGTGTACCCAAGCCCGGCCGGCGAAAGTGCCACGTTGATGCTTGATAAGCCAACCCTGCATCCCACTGAATTGTATTTGATCGGTCAATCGGGGCAAATCATCCGGACCTGGCATCTTGAAACCGGCGTTCAAACTATGATGATTGATCTGTCGAACGTTCGCTCCGGTTTCTATCAGATCGTGGGTAGCGAAGCCGGATTAAGGACCCGTATCGTTATTAAATAGCTGATTATTAAAGTTAATGAAAAAGCACTGGTGAAAACCGGTGCTTTTTTATATGTCTGCCTTTGGGGCAACCTGACCTTCGCTGCTGAAAATTTGCTGTTGACGACGAATGGAAGCTTCGTGAACCAGTTCGAGTAGTTGGATCAGGAATTTGTCGTCGAGCCCGAGGTAAGAGCCGATTGAAACGCGGTCGTCGATAATGTGCTTCCAGCGTTTAAGCTGCAAAATGGTGATATTGTTTTCCAGCTTATACCGCCCGATTTCGTCAACAATGTCCATGCGTCGTGCGAGCAGTTGCAACAGTTCGCCATCAATCTTGTCAATCTCGGTGCGAAGCTTCTCGAGCAGATGCTCAAAAATCGGCGATCCTGTCGGGACGCGAAAAACCAAACCCGAAAGCAACAGATCCAGTTCGGTAGGCGTGATTTGCTGGGCCGAATCAGTTTTGGCATTGTCGGGATCGATATGGCTTTCAATCATTAAGCCATTGGTTTCGAGGTCGATGGCTTTTTGGGCTATTTCCTGAAGGATGTCGCGACGACCACAAATGTGACTTATATCGGTGATGATGGGAAGGCTTGGAACAAGCCTTTTCAATTCTATGGGAATTTCCCACATGGGGGCATTGCGGTATGGCGATTTTTGAAAATAATGAAAGCCGCGGTGTATGGCAGCTATTTTGGCAATGCCCGCCTTGTTGATGCGTTCCAGGGCGCCCATCCAAAGTTTCAGGTCGGGGGTTAGTGGATTTTTTACCAGCACCGGAATATCAACGCCTTGTAGTGCCTGTGCCAGTTCTTCCATCGAGAAAGGGTTGACCACCGTGCGGGCGCCAATCCACAGAATATCAACATTGTAGCTAAGGGCCTGTTCGATATGGCCTGGACTGGCTACTTCCACTGTGGTGAGCAGGCCCGTTTGTTCTTTTACTTTTTTAAGCCAGGGAAGCGCCTTTTCGCCCATGCCTTCAAAACCACCAGGTCTTGTGCGGGGCTTCCATACGCCGGAGCGAAATACACGAACCTTGCCGGTGGCTGCCAAAAGGCGCGCTGTTTCGAGTACCTGATGTTCCGTTTCGGCACTGCATGGCCCCGAAATGATGAGTGGCTGGCCGCTAACGGGCCACCATTCGTTGTGAAGCAGCAACTGTGGTTCGGGTGTCATAATTTTCACCGCAAAATTAACACAAGCATAACAACCGAAGCCGGAATATTGTTTCTGGTCAGGCGACCCAAATATAAAAGTTTGAAAATCAGATAAATATTAATTAATTATTGCACTTTCTTCCGGTCAGGCCGGGATTTTTCGTTTTTTTGCACTTCTTTTTCGATCAAATTTCTATTGAAGTGAAACGTACAGAAATCAAGCATGCCTTGCTCAGCGAGGATTTTGAACAGGAGATAAAAGTAATGGGTTGGGTGCGTACAAAGCGCACCAGTAAAAATGTTGCCTTCATTGCCCTCAACGACGGCTCGGTGATGCACGATTTGCAGCTGGTAGTTGACCTGGAGAAGATTCCCGAGGAATCGCTTGCGCTGATGCACACAGGAGCATCGGTGGCAGCGTTTGGCAAACTGATCCCCTCGCCGGGCAGCGGTCAGCGTGTTGAGCTGGCAGTGAGCAGTATAGAATTGCTGGGCGAAGCCAACCCCGACGAGTATCCTCTCCAGCCAAAAAAGCACTCTCTGGAATTTTTGCGCGAAAAAGCGCATCTGCGTTTTCGCACCCGCACCTTCAGTGCTATCACCCGGCTGAGGCATGCCATGATTTTTGCCATCCACAAGTTTTTCAACGATCGTGGCTTCTACAATATTCATTCTCCGATTATTACGGCATCAGACGCCGAGGGAGCCGGTGAGATGTTTCAGGTAACCACACTTAAACTTGAAAAGCTTCCTTTTGACGAAAACGGAGAAATTGACTACAAACAAGACTTTTTTGGTCGCAAAGCCAACCTCACTGTTTCGGGTCAGCTCGAAGCCGAGCTTGCCGCCCTGGCCATGAGCAAGGTTTACACCTTTGGGCCGACTTTCAGGGCCGAGAACTCCAACACCAGCCGACATCTGGCCGAGTTTTGGATGATAGAGCCCGAAGTCGCTTTCAACGACATCAATGACAATATGGATCTGGCTGAGGAGATGTTGAAATACCTCATCAGCTATGCCCTGGAAAACTGTTCCGACGAACTGCAGTTTTTAAGCAAACGTCAGCAGGAGGAAGAGAAAAACAAGAAACCCGAAGACCGTTCGATGGAGCTTATCGAAAAGCTTCAGTTTGTGCTGGCTCATCCGTTCGAACGAATTACTTATACCGAAGCCATTGATATTCTGCGCAATTCGAATTATAATAAGAAGGGTAAATTCGCCTATCCCATCGAAAAATGGGGTGCCGATCTGCAGTCGGAGCATGAGCGTTATCTTGTAGAAAAGCATTTCAAGAAGCCTGTCATCCTCACCGACTATCCGCGCGAAATCAAGGCGTTCTATATGAAGCAGAACGACGACGGCAAAACAGTGAGGGCAATGGATGTTCTTTTTCCGGGAATTGGCGAAATCATCGGCGGCTCTCAGCGCGAAGAGGTTTACGAGAAACTGCTTCAGCGCATGGAGGAAATGCATATACCGCTCGAAAGCATGTGGTGGTTTCTCGAAACCAGAAAGTTCGGCACGGTGCCTCATGCCGGATATGGGCTTGGATTTGAGCGACTTATGCTTTTTGTTAGCGGCATGACCAATATCCGCGATGTGATTCCTTTCCCACGTACACCGCTGAATTGCGAGTTTTAATCGCAGAAAGGGAACAAAAAATTCAGCGATTCTTTAAAAAACACAAAAAAGGGGGCTTGAAAGCATCCCGTTTTTTGTTGTAAATTCGTGCAACAAACAGGGTGCAGGCAGCTGCCCCTCAAAAACATTATGCTTAACCAGAGATTACAACAGAAGCTGCTTCAAAAGCTATCGCCTCAGCAAATACTGCTGATGAAGCTATTGCAGATTCCTACCACTGCTCTGGAACAGCGTATTAAACAGGAAATTGAGGAAAATCCTGCTTTAGAGATGGAGGAAGATGCGGAGGATTTTGAACGGGAAGAAGAAATGGAATATGATTCCGAAGCGGGTGATGATGAAGAGTTTGACGGTGATGAGCAGGATGAATACGACAGCCGGGATGATGAGTTTACCTTTGATGATTATATCGACGAGGACGACTTTCCGGACTACCGCACCAGTGTAAACAACAGCAGTCCGGACGATAAGGCCGTAGAAATACCCTATGCAAGCGCCGTTAGTTTTCAGGAATTGCTCATCGAGCAACTGGGTTATCGTAAGCTCGATGCACAGAAACAAAAGATTGGCCTGTATATTATTGGAAATCTGGATGATGCAGGATATTTAGCGCGGCCTGTAGATGCTATTGTTGACGATCTGCTCTTTACACAGAATATTAAAACCTCACGCAAGGAAGTGCAGGAAGTGCTTCAGTTGATTCAGGAGTTCGATCCTCCCGGCGTAGGAGCCCGCAATCTGCAGGAGTGTTTGCTCATTCAGCTTCGCCGTCTCGAGGCCGAAGACCCCGACAACGATTACCGTTTGCCGATTATGATTGTCGATCGCTTTTTTGAAGAGTTTACAAAAAAGCATTACGAAAAGATTCTCAAACGGGGTAATATGAGCGAAGATCAGCTCAAGGATGCCATCAACCTGATTTTGAAGCTCAACCCCAAGCCCGGCGACTCGATCACCGAAGCAGCAACGGCGGGACATTACGTTATACCTGACTTTATCATAACCAATAACGATGGTGAGCTGGAGCTCAGCCTCACCAGCCGCAATATGCCCGAGCTCAGGGTTTCGCGCAACTACATCGAGATGTTACAGATGTTTAGCGACAGCAAGAAAAGCAGGTCGGAAAAGGAAGCCCTGATGTTTGTCAAGCAAAAGATAGACTCGGCACGTTGGTTTATCGACGCCATCAATCAGCGCCAAAACACGCTCTACAACACCATGAGGGCGATTATGGAATACCAGCGCGAGTATTTTCTGACTGGTGATGAAACCCGCCTCAGGCCCATGATACTCAAGGATATAGCCGAAATGGTCAACCTTGATATTTCCACGGTTTCACGTGTAGCCAACAGCAAATATGTGCAAACCCCGTTTGGCACTTTCCTTCTCAAGAGCTTCTTCAGCGAATCGATGCAAACTGATGACGGAGAGGAAGTTTCGACCCGTGAGATCAAAAAAATTCTCAGCGATTGCATAGAAGCCGAATCGAAGGACAAGCCGCTCACCGACGAACAACTTACCAAAATACTGAACGACAAAGGCTACAACATAGCCCGGCGCACCGTGGCCAAATACCGCGAACAGCTCAATGTTCCCGTTGCCAGGTTGCGTAAAGAACTTTAATAATCCCATGTCGAATTCCCTGACGATTGCCGCACGCATTGTTTCTGTTTTCTTGCATCCACTTTTTGTTCCGCTTTATGCATTTCTCATCACCCTGAGTATTACTGGTCACTACAGGCTACAGATACCCGAACATGCACAATTGATCATTGCTGTAGCGGTATTTGCGCTAACAGCAGTTGTGCCTTCGTTAATATTCTATATAATGCTCAGGATGAGGATGATATCCTCGCTTCAGATGCCGTTTCGCCAGGAAAGAAACGTGCCCATACTCATTACGGCACTCAGTTTCTACCTTACTTATCAGCTGCTCAGCAAATTTGGCGTTGCCCCTTTATTTGGCTTTTACATGCTGGCAGCCTCAATGCTCTCTCTTGTTGCCCTGGGCATCAACCTTTGGATGAAAATCAGTCTGCACATGGTGGCGCTGGGTGCTTTGGCCGGATCAATGGCAGTGTTTGCAAAACTTTTTGGTGAACAATACCTTTTTGTGGCGCTCATGACAATACTGGCCGCCGGCTTAACCGGTGCCGCTCGTCTGACGCTGAATGCACACCGCCAAAGGGAGATTTATCTTGGTTTTTTAACTGGCTTTGCGTGGATGTACGTCCTTTTTGCCCTGATCAGATAAAAGAATCAGGAGCTTTTAGAAGGGCGTGAGGGTAATGCCAACGGATACCGGCATAAACTCAGGTCCCAGCTCGTTGCGAAACACCGGAGCGGGCTGGAAATATCCAAATACACTGACGACTTTGTAGCCAACACGCAAGGTGGGGCCAAAGGTATATTTCTCCAACGAGTTGATTTTCTTTGTCTTGAGATGCACTGTTGGTCCATTTTCAGCCAATTGGCCAATATATTTTTCCTTCCCGTCCACCAGCATACCAATCTTGAAACCAACTCCGATCTTCCATTTATCATCAAAGCGGAAGCGGAATTCAGCAGGAATATCGATATAAGTTACGTTGAGTTTGCTACGCTTGTAGTTGAGTTTGCTGTCGATCGGCCTGAATACGATGGTATCGGCATTGGCATTAACAATACGCGTATTGGTGTAGAAATTATGGCTGCGAAGTCCGGCGCCAATGGCAAAAACGTGCGGACCTTCACCAATTTTAAAGTTGTAGGTCAGATATGCGTTAATGCCCTGATTAATTGACCGGCTCTTCATGTTTGCAGGGGTTTTGGTTGCAAAATCCGTGAACAGGTCAAAACCAGCTGACACTTTGGCACTTTTTCCGGTTACCACTACCTGTGCAAATGAGGGTGCGGCCAGCATCAGACTTAGCGCTATAACGAGGGCTTTTTTCATTGTAATGCTTTTATGTGATTTTTCGGGTTCAAAGGTACTGAATTGAGCCTTTCGTGGCCATTATGGTTTTCGGGCAAGCAAATCGTCAAGTATTCTTCTCATTTTTGAGCCGTTCCATTTAGCAGCACCAGTCTTGTGAATCAACACCTTACCTTCCGGACTAATCAGCCAGGTGGTTGGGATGCTGTTGGTGGAAAATGAAGGCGGAACGGCATATTTGTGAAAGTGAATGGGCATATTGAATCCCTTTCTTTGCATGAACGATGCTACCACCTGCGGCGATTCGTCGGTGATGAGCAAAAAGGCTACTCTATCGCCATAATCATTGTAAAGATTCTGAATATCAGGCATTTCGGCAATGCATGGCGGACACCATGTGGCCCAAAAGTTTAGTAAGACAGGTTTACCTTTGTGTGCCGATAGGGGAATCCAATGACCATCATCATCCTGAACACTCCAGTTCCAGGCATCATCTGGCACAACAAACTGCTTGTCGGAAGAGAGCACACTGGGGCCAGAGGCCATGATCTTGTTTACGAAGGCAGCAATTTCTTTACGAGAGGCAGGAATCAGCATGCCAATCAGGAGTAGCACAAAAAATATGTCGCTGATGCGCGTAAACCAGCTCTTTGCTTTCCAGTTAGTCCAGCGTTTGACAAGGTATCTCTTCAGATTGCTCATTTGCCGTTTTGTTGCAATTTGGCTCTTTCGTCGAGCAATCTGTCAATTTCTTCTTCGCTTAGTCCTCCCATGCTGAGCCGGGCATCAATTTCTTCGATACTCAAGCCAGTAGCAACGATCTGTGGCTGCTCTTCCTGTAAAGGTTCTTCTTCGCCGAGCTCATCTCTCAACTGCTTGATAAACAGGCCTATCATTTGTCGCATGGGTTCGTTCACCTGTCCCATCATTTCGAAAGAGATCTGGTCTTTCATCTGCTCGTAATTTTTCAGGAACATCTTCATCTGTTCGAGCTGCATACGGTTCATTCCCGGCATATCTTCCATGGGATATCGCTCCATCAGCTTGTTGAAAAGCCTGAAGAGCTCATCTATTTGTTTGCGGAATTCGTTGTTATCCATAGTGCTTATTGTCAATCAATATAATAACGTCAATATGTCACAATTCGTGCCATTTATTTTCGCAAATGGGCTGTTGCAAATATCCCGCCAAAAAAGCCGTGTTTCTTTTCCTGTTGTTTGAAATAGCCTTCGTTCACCCGCTGCACTTCTTCGATGGTATAGAAAGCATTGGGATTGTGCTCGTTGATGATACCCAGAGCGCCCTCGAGGTTTTTCTTTTTCACAATGCTGAAGATAATCTGTACCGGCCCGTCTCTGCCTTCGGCATTTACCGTTGTTACGCCATAGCCTGCTTCACGCAGTGCAGCAATAAGCCGGGTAGTATCTATTCGCGGAATGAGGCGGATGACTACAGTTCCGAGGCTCATTTTTTCAACAAGATGAATGCCGATGTAGTTGCCGGCGGCAAATCCCGCTCCGTAGCCAATGTAGCTCATCACATTGTCGAGTTGCTGCATGATCTGACCAATGGCCAACAGCCAGATGATAACCTCGCCAAATCCAAGGATGGGTGCGATGTTTTTGTAACCGCGCGAAACCATTATCACGCGGATCGTACCAACAGTAACGTCAACGATACGGGCCAAGGCTATGAGCAGTGGCAACACTACCCAGTTGTATAATTCGGAATGAAAGAAGTCTTGCATTGATGGTCTGTTTTAGGCTTTGGGCAAATTTACCACAATTGACAGCTTTTGGCGCATGAAGCTTTATTGAGGGCGGCTCCCTATCTTTGCAAACTTAAAACATTGCTGATGACAAAGGAGTTTTTGCCCACCCGATACCGACTTCAATCGCAGGCCACAGGAGCAATCTATGACGATACAGGCTGGTTACTCGACCCGCCTGGCGAACATCAACCCGCTCTGCTAAGAGCTGTTTACGAGTCTTCGGTCTTGAATCTTAAGGGGGAAGAATTTGGTCTTTACACCTTTTCGGATTGGCTTCCGATCAGTAGGATGCTCAAAGGCTCATCTGCTCCGGTAAGCTGGCACAGCAAGGCGCTTGGTCAACATCTTGGCCTTGAGAATCTTTACATTACATTCAGTGGTTGGTGGCCCGAAAGAGGAGCTTTTATGCGCACCTGCTCCTTTAAGGAAACGGAAGCTTATGTGGTTGGAGGCCGATTGAGGGGTGAACCCGATGAGGGCGTCCTGGTTGTGGCTTCTGCAGGAAATACGGCCCGTTCGTTTGCTCAGGTATGCTCCGACAACAATATCCCTCTGCTGCTTTGTGTGCCACACGATAATATCAACGCGCTTTGGTTTGACCATGAAATAAATCCCTGCGTGAAACTCATTTCCACTCCACCCGGATCGGACTATTTTGATGCCATTCACTTGTCGAACATCATTGCCGGGCTGGAAGGATTTTTTCCCGAAGGCGGTGCGCGCAATGTGGCCCGCCGCGACGGGATGGGTACAACTTTTCTTTCTGCAACTACCTATTTGGGCCACATACCCGATTATTATTTTCAGGCCGTGGGGAGCGGAACTGGCGCCATTGCAGCCTGGGAGGCAAACCTTCGACTATTGGCCGATGGCAGGTTTGGCGGCAACAAAACCAGACTGATGCTATCGCAAAACAAACCGTTTGTTCCCATGTGCCAGGCATGGAAAGAAAGGTCGCGACATTTGCCGGTCTCAGACGATGATACGATGCGAAGGGATGCTTTGGCCATAATGGCAGCAGTGCTTTCGAACCGGAAGCCACCCTACAGTTTGGCCGGAGGTCTTTATGATGCGCTGATGGATACCAATGGGGAAATTTTTTCTGTTTCAAATCAGGAAGCCCATGCTGCCTCCGCTTTGTTCGAAAAATTTGAAGGCATTGATATTCACCCCGCTGCAGCAGTTGCCACCGCCTCTTTAATCAACGCTGTTCATCAGGAGCTGATTGACCCAACAGCTACCATTATGCTTAACATAACAGGGGGCGGTGAAAAGTTGTTCAAACGTGGGATTGAACTAAAATTTCTGCGCCCGGTGCTCACACTTACACCCTCCATGGGTCATCATGAAATTGCAAAACAGCTTTCTGCTTTGAAATGGTAAACCCAACCGGTTATGCGACTGATTGCCTTTCCCCTGGTGTTTTTTCTTTTGTTTACGGTTCCGTCCTGCAAAACACACGATGGCTATTCGCTCGAAGGCACCTGGCTTGTAGCCGACATCAAGGCCGATTTCGACGAGCGCAGGGTCAATCCTTCCACATTTAACGAAATTGTTTCGTACCTGCGCGACACAAAACTAGAATTCCTGAACGACTCCACAATAATCTTTGCAAGGGGAGGAGTAGCGGTGAAATCTGGTTGGCATAAAGATCCTGGTAACGGTAAAATCGTATTGGACAACGAAAGCCTCGGAATTGCTCCCCTTATGCTTTACGAAGGCCGGTTGCGAACCTATGAAAAGTCGCCGGTGGGTAGGATTGAACTTGTTTTTGAGCGGCAAAACCGCTGATCAGCGGGTAGCCGCCTCGGGGTCAACAAAGCTCATGCTGTACAAGATAGCTTCCAACTGCCTGAGATGGTCGCGTTTGGGCTTATTGGGAAGATAAACGAAGCCTTCGATTGTGACGAGCCGGCCGTTTCGTGGATCGGGAAAAGTGTAGGAAAGAAACGGGCCGGCCATAAAATCGCCCACCACATTCCACATTCCGCGCATTTCGGCGGCAAAAGGAGTAACGTAATTGGTAGTGTTGATCACACGTGCTGGTACAAATTCTTTTTCGGTCGACATAAACGATCCCTGAACCGGACCGGGGATGTTTCTTTGCATCACCGAGTCGCGCCTACCAATAAGAAATCGGGGGTCGAGGTCGAGGGTGTCGCGATAGGGAAGGCTGTATATAACAATGCCATAGCTTAGCTCGGAGGTTTCGCGCCTTAGCCACATAAAGCCCGGCTCTTGCTTGGCAACAAAGAAACCGTCGGGTACGATAAGTTTTAATCCAAAGTTGCGGGCAATTTGCTCCACCACTGAGGCGTTGGCAGTGGGCCGCAAGATGTTGAGCAGTCTTTCGCGCTCGGCCTTATCGTAAAGCAGTTTAATTCCTTCCTGATTTTGCTCGAAAGCACTAATCCAGCTTTGCGGATCGGGAGCTATTATTTTAACAACCCTCTGGGGCTTGGCCCACAAATCGCTTCTTGTTTCGACAACAGCTTCCGATATTGAGGGGTTAAGTTCAACCGCAAGGATGTTGCGGTGTTTTTTAAACATATCCGAGAGCTTGTCGAGGTTGATATTCGAAAGCCTGTAGATGGGCTCGTCCTGGGGTAATCCGTACTGTGGCTGACCGAAGTAAGTACGCAAAGTTTCGCCTATCAGCCCCTGCCACTGTTCTGTATTCTGGGTAACGACCAGGATTTCGCTTCCGGCGCCTACCGAGCGGGCAATGCGCTCCCGGTTTTCGTTGCGCTTGCAGCCGCTTATTGCCGACAAAGTGAAAATTGCCAACAACAACGCATAAAAGGCTCTTTGCAGTTTAATTCCGGATTTCATGATATCTATGTTACAGAGCTGATTTTCAGTCGCTGACCTGGTACAATACGGGCGTTTACACCCAGATTATTGAGTTTTTTGATTTGCTCAACCGTTACACCATCGAAGCGTCGTGCAATATCCCAAAGGGTGTCGCCCTGTTTTACTGTATAATAAACTACTTTCCCGTTGCTTTTTACAGTGCTGGCCTGTGCCTGCTCTGGTGGATAAACACGAAGTTTTTGGCCAACCTGAAGCGAAGTCGACTTAAGATTATTCCATTCCTTAAGGTCTGTAACGCTGCATTTGTATTTGTTTGCAAGGCTGCCAAGGGTTTCACCCTTCTGAACTGTATGGGTAGTGGTGCGTGTTGCCCTTGCCACCGGCGCTTCGCCCGGACTTGAAGCCGGAGCGCCACTGGTGTAGATGGCGAGCCTTTGACCGATTTTCAGGTTGGTCGATTTCAAGTGGTTCCAGGTTTGGAGCTGCTTCACCGTAACACCATATTTTTTTGCTATTGAGCCAAGGGTTTCGCCGCTTTTAACGGTATGTGTCCTTTGCTCGCTCACTTTTTTCACTTCTTCGATAAGCGTCTGCTGTTTTACGCCCCTGCGGGTAACGTAGGCATAAAGTTCTTTTTCATTGTCGAGGAAGGCTCCCACATATTGCGAAGGAATGCGCAGAATATGAGGCTGATCAGGCGTGGCCGGAATAATACCCTGTTTGAATTGCGGGTTAAAAAACCGAAGGTCGGCCATGGGTACCCCAAGCAATTCGTTGAGCTGCTCAAACGAAATGAGGTCGCGCACGGTTACGGTATCGGTGCCATACATCATCATACCCGGATGGGCAGGGTAAAGATTGTGCTCGGAGGCATGATTTATAACATATGCCACTGCAATGAAAGCAGGCACATAGCCTCTGGTTTCACGTGGAAGATATGGCCATATTGCCCAGTAATCCTTTACACCTCCGGCCCTTCGGATGGCCCTGTTAACATTGCCCGCACCAGCATTGTAAGCTGCCATAACGAGCAGCCAGTCCTCGTAAATGTTATATAAGTCCACCATATGCTGACAGGCGGCTTCGGTCGATTTGAGGGGATCGAAACGGTCGTCGACCAGCGAAGTAACTTTTAAGCCATAGACTTTACCGGTGCCATACATAAATTGCCACAAGCCCTTGGCGCCCATAGGCGAGCCGGCTGTGGGGTTCAAGGCTGATTCCACCATGGCCAGATACTTCATTTCCAGTGGAATATTGTAGCGATCGAGCATTTCCTCAAACATCGGGAAATACACATACGACAGTCCGAGCATTCGGCTTGTCAATCCTCTCTTACGAACGGCATAGAGGTCGATGAAGCCACGAATATGCTGGTTATAGGTAAGCGGTATGGGGGTTTGACGATTAAGTGCCTCGATGCGCGCGCGATAGATGCTGTCGGAAAATACGGGCACTTCGTTGGGGGCATATCCATACTTGTTGAGTGAAGCCGGATCTACCCAGTGCAAACTATCATTAAAATATCTTATGCGGTAGAGGCTGTCGAGCATTCGCACTATGGGCGATTCGTCGAGAAAGATGACCTTGGCCTGTTCTTCAATGAAACTGTCGGAAATGTTGATGACCGTATCGCCTACGATAAAATTGGAGGTGTCGGGCTCCATTTCTTCAAACTCCGACTGGGCATAAATGGCTGTAATCCAGCTCAAAATAAGATAAAAAACGAGTAGTTTTTTCCTCATCATTCTACAAAACTTAAGGCCCCGAAACCTCCCTCGGAATCAGGATAAATGGTTTATCAGTAATATCAGCATTAAAAATGCGGTAAGCGACTAACGGCAACAGGGGTGCAATTGTTGCATGGTCGGGCCACGAACGACAATAATTAACATTTTTGTGATGGAACTGTCGCTGCGGCAGATGCCTCATTGATCGGGTTTGGTTTTATCAGCTTTCCCGGAATCTTCACTGTTCATGCCGTCTTTAAACTCTTTTATACCCCGGCCAAGACCTCGCATGAGTTCGGGTATTTTGCGACCGCCAAAAAGAAGAAGAACCACCAGCACAATCAGGATGATTTCGGTAGGTCCGAGCATTCCAAGAAGAATGGATGATAACATACGCTTGATTTATGGGCAAATATACAATAAAATAAGTCCCGGGTAGGAGGGCATTGTTTACCTTTGAGGCGTATTAATTAAGCTTTGTTAACTTTTTCGCACAATGAATTTACGTTCACTTTTTGTTTTGTGCCTGATTATGCCGCTGTTTGCGGAAGCGCAGGTTCCTTATGCCGTTAAAAAAGATTATCGTGCCCTGCACTACCTCTCTCAGGAAGAGATGGATATGCCGGTTACCACAAATATCAACTTTGTTGAAACCCCTCCGCCTGTCGGACCGGTGCGTATGGTGGCCGAGTTCGAGCCGGCTCAGGGTGTATTGATACGTTATCCTTTCGGCATCCCATACAGCCTCATACGGGAAATGGCCGCCGGTATTCAGGTGGTTACCATTGTTTCCAGTCAGAGCCAGGCCAATACGGTGCTGGGCCTCTATCAGCAGAATAATGTAAACACCATGAACTGCACTTTCCTGATAGCACCCACCGATAGTTACTGGACGCGGGACTATGGTCCGTGGTTTGTTTTCGACGGAAACAACCAGCCCGGGATCGTGGACTTTCCTTACAATCGCCCAAGGCCCAACGATAACAATATTCCGCCGGCGGTTGCCACTCACATGGGAATCAACCTTTTTGGCATGAATGTGAAGCACACCGGAGGTAATATGATGGCCGACGGATTAGGCATTGGCGCCAGCACCGACCTGGTTTGGGAAGAAAACACCAACCAAACACAGGCTCAGATCAGACAAAAGTTTCTCGACTACCTGGGTATTTACCGCTATGACGTGCTTCCCGATCCGCTCGGCGATTACATTAAACACATCGATTGCTGGGGAAAATATCTCGCACCTGATAAAGTGCTTATTGGACAGGTGCCAGCCTCTGACCCGCGCTACAATGCATATGAGGCAATAGCCAATTATTTTGCAACAACCCCTAGTTCATGGGGCTATCCTTACAAGGTTTACAGGGTTATGACACCGGGTGGCAGTTTGATCACTCCTTACACCAATTCGCTCATTTTGAATAACAAAGTCTTTGTCCCCACGGCCGGCAACCAATACGATGCACAGGCCTTGCAGGTTTATCAGCAAGCCATGCCCGGTTATCAGATTATTCCAATACAATACAACAGCTGGCAAAATACTGATGCGTTGCATTGCCGCACGCACGAACTGGCTGATAAGGGAATGTTGTTCGTCGATCACCGTCCTAAATATGGCACCCTGAGCTGGCAGGACTCCGTGGCTATTGCAGCGCGCATAATACCTTATTCCGGTCAGCCTGCAATCTCCGACTCCCTCTATATTCGATACACCATTAATGGTTCCGGCAATTACACCGCTCTGCTAAAGCCAGGCATTGGCGATATGTACACCGGTTATATCAAAAACTACAGTAGTTTTGATACCATTCGCTACTATATTTCCGCTGCCGACGCATCGGGACGCCGCATCAAACATCCTTATATGGGTGCTTTAGACACACATAAATTCGTCATGGGAGAGCAGCTTTTTGCTAACCTGATTGTTCAACCTGATACTCTGGTCTGGGAAGTTTTTGAACCTTACAAGACGGTAAGGATAAAGAATCTGACCGGAGCTGCAGTTAACATAACTTCAGTAGAAAACAATTTCACTTTCACCTACCTTGAGAGCCCCGTAGCTCCGGTAAATCTGGCGCATCGCGACTCGCTGCTGATCAATGTGCAACTTCTGGTTCCTGTAACAGCTGCAAACCCCACGGGCTATTATTACGGCTCGCTGGACATCAGCTCGTCCAACGGCGATTATCAGGTGATCATAAAGGTAAAACAGGACTTAGTTTCTGACGTTTCTGACCAAAACGGCGGCAGAGTAAATGTTTTTCCGAATCCTTTTTCCAACGCGGTAACATTCTCTTTTGCCGGGATTTCAGGTAGTGCAGTTCTGCAGATTTTTGATACTAAAGGACTGAAGCTGCATAGTAAGGTCATTGCTACGGAAAGGGAGGGCAATAACTATGTTTGGAGTCCGGACTCTGGTTCCCTGCCGGCTGGTGTTTATGTGTACCGAATTAACAGTACATCGGGCGTAATTACCGGTAAAATTATCAGGCAATAGGGATTAACGAGCTATAAAGCATGAAAAAAGACCGTTCAGGATTTTCCCGGACGGTCTTTTATTTTAAAACCATTGTGTTTTTAAACAAGTATCTGCGATAGGTAAACCGCAACGGCAAGCGCTGCGATAATCAACCAAAACGTAAGGGTTCTGGGTAAATCGTCTTTATCGGGTTGATAATCGAAATCAGTGTTGCGCATAACATTAGTTTATTTAAAACGAGGACCAACACGCTGGCCATTTTCCCAAATTGTGACAAAAGCGTCGCTTACCCCATTATCGCGACGGAGTTTGTCGCGCATGGCCATGGCCTCATCCATAGTCGAAAACGACCCGACAGAGTAGATGTAAAATTGCTGAAAACGGTCTTCAACAATTTCACTTTCGCTGAGTCTGAATCTCTTGGCCAGGGCGGACTTGCTGAAGGGTTTATTTGCTGCAAAAATCTGAACCCTGAACTCATTTGCAGGCGTGCCTGTCTGAGGCTTGGCCACGGGTTCCGGGGTAATTACGGGAGTTTCAACTATTTTGGTTTCCGGTTCTGAAGCGGGTTTTTCAGCTTCGGTTGGCACTTCAATAACCGGGGTAAACTGAATATTGTCGGTTACATCTTTCTTTTCCTGGGGTTTTTGAGGCATATTCGACCAGAAGTCGCCACCACCCTGATTGCCTGGTTGAGGCACAGGGATATCGTCGCCTCCGCCACGCTGACCAAATTTGTAAACGATTCCAAATGTCATATGATTGTAAACGTCGAAACGGAACTTCGACTTCCAGGTATCGAGCAAATCGTTATCAATGCCCTTATTTGTTATCTCAAAACGAATATCGAGCTTGTCCGACAGACGGAAATCAGCACCAATTCCCCCGAAAGCTGCACCGGCGAGCGTTGTACCGCTAATACCACGTCCATTGCCATATCCTCTTTTTGCAAGAACGTTTCCGGTTGAATATTGGTAGAGTGTGGTGTTATAATTCAAGGCGCCAATTCCGGCCACAATGAAAAAGTCGGCAAATCGAGAGTCATCGTAGCCGGCAATCAAATTAACAGGATAGAAAAGTCCTGTTAGTCCGCCTTCCCATACAAAAGACTGAAAATGAACATCCCAGGGTTTACGGGTTCCCAATACATGGGAGTAGGCAAAATGAAGCCTTGCTGCAATCCAGGGGTTAAAACGACGCTCGCCCCCCAGTTGTGCCACATAGCGCAGCTCGCTCAAATCTTTGAGTGCCGGCAGCAGGGGATTGGTTTTGATATCGCCCATAAAAACTGAGGTTCCCACGGCTGCTGAAGCATTCCAGCCCCGGTTGTCGCCATTGCCCTCCATAAGGTCAATGCCTTCCTGAGCCAATAATTTTCCGTTAATGGCTGTCACAATCAGGAATAATAAAGTGATGGCAAAAAAACGGCGATGTTTCATAATGGTTGTTGTTTTACAATGTCAGGCTGCTAAATTAAACACTCAACACCAAATAAATCAAGTCGATAAGCTAAAAAATGGACAAATTGTGTGTATTTTATGAAACACTTAAGGAATTGAGCTGATCCTTGAAGTATTGTTTCGGTTATACTCAAAAAATCCTCCCAGGTTTCAGTCGGCATGGTTTTGAATAACCGTGCTGGGGTTTCTGGCTTGTATTGAACAGATCTTTACTCGCCGCCAAGATGGGTCTTCAGGCTGCTTTGCCACAGTTCTATTTCCTCCATTTGGAGGGCGGGGAGCTCAAGTTTGTTCTTTTTTCTGTACCCATTCATTTTTTGCTGCAGCAGCTGGGGCTTTTCGTTCAATACCTCTTCGGCTGAGCTGTAACCCGCTTTTACAAGATGCTCGGCCCATGCCTCGCTTACGCCTTTTTCGATCAATTCCTGAGGGCTGAAAGGCTTACGAAACTTTTCGGGGCGCATTTGCGGAAAAAACAGCACCTCCTGTATTGATGCCTGATTGGTGAGCAGCATCACCAATCGGTCGATGCCGATACCCATGCCTGAAGTGGGGGGCATGCCAAACTCCAATGCCCTGAGGAAATCGTAATCGATAAACATGGCTTCGTCGTCGCCCCTTTCGGATAGCCTGAGCTGTTCTTCAAAACGGTTGCGCTGATCAATTGGGTCGTTGAGCTCGGTGTAAGCGTTTGCGATTTCTTTTCCGTTGATCATCAGCTCGAAACGTTCGGTAAGCTCGGGGTTGTCGCGATGTCTCTTGCAAAGCGGCGACATTTCTACAGGGTAATCGATGATAAAAGTAGGTTGGATGTAATGATGCTCGCACTTTTCTCCAAAGATTGCGTCGATCAGTTTGCCTTTACCCATGCTTGCGTCAACCTCGATTTCGAGTTTGCGGCAAACGTCGGCCAATTCTTTTTCATCCATGCCATGGAGATCGAAACCGGTGTGTTCTTTGATGGCGTCGAGGATTGCAATGCGCTTGAAAGGACGCTTGAAATCGATTTCAATTCCATTTACTGTTACAGAGGTTCCCCCTGTAACTTCCTTCACCACGCGTTCGAGCATTTCCTCGGTAAAATCCATCATCCATTTGTAGTCCTTGTAGGCTACGTAAATCTCCATAACCGTGAATTCAGGGTTATGAGTGCGGTCCATGCCTTCGTTGCGGAAGTCTTTTGCAAATTCGTAAACCCCGTCGAAACCGCCGACAATCAGCCGCTTGAGGTAAAGCTCGTTGGCAATGCGCAAATAGAGTGGGATATCGAGTGCATTGTGGTGTGTGATGAACGGCCGGGCTGCCGCGCCTCCGGGAATGGGTTGCAATATCGGCGTTTCGACCTCGAGATAGCCCTGCACATTGAAAAACTGCCGCATGGCGTTGATGGTTTTAGTGCGCTTGACAAAGGTTTCGCGCACCTGAGGGTTAACGATAAGGTCAACATATCGCATGCGATAACGCTGCTCCGGGTCGGTGAATGCGTCATACACCTGACCTTCTTTTTCTTTTACAATAGGCAAGGGGCGCAACGATTTGGCAAGCACTTTCATGCTTTGAACGTGGATGGTGATTTCGCCCATCTGCGTACGGAAAACAAAACCACTAACACCAATGATGTCGCCAATATCGAGCAGGCGTTTTACGACAGTATTATACAGCGTCTTGTCTTCGCCGGGGCAAATGTCATCGCGCTTGAAATATACCTGAATGCGACCGGCAGAATCCTGCAACTCCATAAAAGATGCTGCCCCCATGATGCGGCGGCTCATGATGCGGCCAGCAATGCTAACACTCTGAAATTCTTCGGGTTTATGGTCAAAATGTTCAAGAATTCTGTTGGTAGTGGCATTCACCGGATATCCTTCCTGAGGATAGGGATTAATGCCAAGCTGATATAGTTCGGTTAGCGCATTGCGCCGTACAATTTCCTGCTCGCTGAGTATCATGGGTTTCTGAAAATTTTTGCAAAGATATCCAATCCTGTCAAGATGGAGACTCATACAAGCAAACAGGGAGGCTTGACTGGCCTCCCTGTTCTAAAGTTCATCTTGTTATCTGCTGATTATTAGCTTTCTGCTTACCCTGGTTTGCCCTTCGACTACCAGGTTGTAGTTGCCCGGAGGCTGGTTGGTAAGGTCGATCGGGTAAGCGCTTCTTCCGTCGAGCTGCAATCCTCGTTGGTTGTAAACCAGTTTGCCGTTGGCATTGAATACCATGATATTCACCTTTTCTCTGGCACCTGAGGCAAAGACAAGGCTAAACCTTCCGTCGGCCGGGTTGGGTAGCACCTGCAGGCTTTGCAGGCTACTTTCGGCCAAACCAGTGCAGTCGCGAAACTCTATAACCATATTTTGGGAACGTGTAACGCAACCGTTGGGGCTGATCAGCTCCACCCAATAAGTTCTGAACCCTATGCCATGTCCTGTAGTGTCGGCTGTGATTTGTGAGGTAGTAGCTCCCGTTGACCAATTGTAGGTGTATCCCTGGACATTGGTCCTGAGTGTTTTGATAGCCCCGGCGCACATCACGGTGTCGGCGCCCAGGCTGATCTGTGGAGGTGCTTCGAACAAGCTTACCAGAACGCTATCGGCTGCCGAGCATCCATTGGGCTTGGTAACGAGTACCTTAATCTGATGATTGCCAAATCCAAGCTGTCCCGAGCTGATCTGCACAGTTTGTGTAGTATCGCCCGTCGACCAAAGGTAATTTGCTCCGGCATTGCCGGCGTCGAAGGTGAGGATATCGCTGCCACAGGCGGTTAGTGGGCCTGCTAAGGCGACTGTCGGCGGTTCCTTCACTGTAATCATTATTGAATCGCTCACCACACAGCCGTTGGGGCTGGTTACCTGAACCCAAAGCTGATGCGTTCCCCAGCCCATGGCTTCGGTCGCTAAGGTGATTTGTGCTGTAGTATCGCCGGTTGACCAGAGATAAGAAGCGCCTTCGTTAAGTACATCGAATTCAAGCGTTTGATGTCCGCAATATTCTATGTCGTCGCCAAGCGCAACTTCAGGTAGCGGGTGAACTACAACGTTGACGATATTGCTTGTGAGAGAGTCGTTTTGCCGATAGGCGGTAATGCTGTAATTATCAGTGTCCTCTGGTGCTATTTTAAGGTTCTGTGTTTGTCCGATGACTTCTCCGGCGCCGTTCTTCCAAAGGAATTGCAAATTGTCGATATTGCCTTGCAGTTCGGCCGAAAGCTGGACAGAGTCGCCGCGGCAAATTTGTTCAGCTGAGGCCGATGCGCTGACCAGGAAGGTGGATACCCTGAGATGAACAGGTACAATAAATACCGGGTTATCTGGGTCGTTGTTGGCGATGCGCAGATTGGCCCGGTAGTTGCCGGGCTGCAGATCTGTGGCTTTAAAGGTAACGGTTACAGGGGTGTTCTGTCCGGCGGCAATTGTTCCGGAGGTCGGAGTATAATTCAGCCAATTGACCACGTTCAGGGTATAGTCCTCAACCTCTCCATAAGTAGTAGATCCACAGGGATTTACGGCGCCTGTCCAAGTGATGCGAATGCGCATGCGCGTTGGGCCAGGTAGGGCATTTGCCGGAGGATTGATTACTGCAGTATATGGTCCCTGACCGGGTGTTCCGGTTACAACAACTGGAGCATCGTCGAAAATTTCGTTTTGGTTCCAGTCAATCCAAACACCACACTGGTCAGCGCTGTACGGATTGCCATTGGTTACGGTGAGGGTGATTGGCTCACCCGGTCTAACTTCGGTCGAGAGGCTCGTATAATCAGCGTAGTTGTTGCTGCCCGTGGCATTGTCTATATTTCCGATCTGAACCCTGGAAATGTACTCATCACCACCACCCGAAGCCGCACAATAAGCATTGGTTTCGCGAGTTGTATTAATAATCTGAGCGCTCATTTGCCAATTCATTGGCAATTGGCCGATGTTGGCAATGGTCAGGGTTTGTGAAGCCTGAGTGCCAGGTAAAAGAACTTGCGCTAAGCTGGCAGGCTCTGCAGCGATACGCGCATCGCCCCATTGGACGGAGATTCGTGCTGCTCCACTCTCGGCTTCTCCGGTGTATGCAGCCGTAACCTGATAAACGTAAACCCCGTAATCCGGCAGGGGATCAACAAAAGTTGTGTCGGTGGTTGTGCCTACAAGAACATTGTTGCGATAGACCTTGAATCCTACAAAATCCGGCGCTTCAGTGTAGTTCCATTGCAAATTGGCATTGCCGGTAGGGAAATCAACCGAGGCCTGAAGGTTGAATGGGCGGCTCAGCGGATTAGTCATGTAAGGCGATGTATATGAAAGGGTTACGCCGGTGCGATTGTCGGTCCAGATGGGGTAAACTTTGCCACCTCTTGCCGAAATGCCAAGGTAGTCACCCATATAACCGCCGGCCAGCCCTGGAATAGGAGCAGGCGTAAAGGCTACGTCAGAAACTTTGAAGTCTTCCCATGTATCACCGCCGTCGAAGCTGTTGGCGCAAAATACCTCCACCTGATTTTGATTGACATTGCGGTCACCATAGAAAATTACGCTGAGTGCGCCATTCTCGGGGTCGCAGGTTATCCATGGAAAATAATGTTCTTTGCCCTGACCGATAGGGTTCTGATTAACCCTTATGGGCTGCGACCATGTTGCTCCCCGGTCGGAAGAACGAATCATGTAAACATCAATACCATTGTTTTGGTTGATACCGGGAACGCCAATATTGGCCCAAACTACGTAAAGGTTTCCGCGTCCTGGTCCGTCGGATATGTCGGCGGCCATCACAGGGAAACTGTTTACACGATGATTCTTTTTGGTTTGGGTGTTTCGTATGCCCCTAATATTGTTTATGATACGTGTTGCCGGCTGCCAGGTAGCGCCGCCATCGAGCGAGCGGGCAAAACCAATTGCGCCTTCATCGCTTGGCCAACTGTTATAGATGGACCAGACTGCATATACCTCTCCGTTGGGGCCCGTTTGCAGATTGACACCCTGATTATGGCTTCCTGCGCTCACCGCATTGCTGATAGGTACTCTGGTGCTCCAGGTGTCGCCGTGGTTGGTGGAACGCGAAACGACAATCTGGTTATTGTTGGCGCCGCCAAAATCGGTCCAGGAAATATAAAGGTTGCCACCAAACAGACTGCTGGGGCTGTTGTCGATCCAGAAATGGTTTTTGTCGGCCAGCTGACCCGGATTGGGGGCTACGGTACGTGCTGTCCAGGTAACTCCTTCGTTGTCAGAATAAGCAATGCCTTGTCCACTGGCGTTGGATATATAGTTTATATACCAGCGGTTGTTTCGGCCAACGGCAGTGGCCGGGTCGCCAGAGTTGCTGCCGGCGACACCCTGTATCTTGCCCTGCCATGTTTCTCCGGCTGTGAAAGAGTGCAGGTTGTTTGCACCGTAAAGCGTAGATGCGCTTTGGTTGGTGCTATTGTTCGAGGCTAGGACGACATCGCTGTTCAGGGGATGCACAAAAATGGAGTTTTCGCTCTGAGTTGTCGATCCTGTAATCAGGGGAACGTCGGGCGAGTCGTTGGTGACCACCGAAAACGCCTTGATTGCTGATCCTGTATAAATTGCTGGTTCAGTGCGAATGTCAGGATTTAAGGTATAAAGCCCTTGCTGAGCCAGACGTTTGTAGTAGCCGTTGTTGTCCACACGGGTATCTACCATGTTTCTGCGTTCGCGCTCGGTTTTGGCGTCGGAACTGATGAGCCACCGCATACCGGCCAAAAGCATGATGGCCAGCACGATGGTAATTGTGCGTAAGGTTTTCTTCATCGGAATTTGGTTGAGCAATTAAAATGAAAGTGCCAAAAGTAGGTATTTTACTTTTGGCCTTGTGTCACGGAAAATATAAAATGAGGGTAAAATGTAAAATTATGCGCTGAAACTACAAACTACTGCAACGAATCAAGCGTAGAGCTTTGCCTCCGTTTCGCCGCTCACAACCCTTAGCCCATTGAAGGCCAGGGCCTTCAGCTCATCTTCTCCGGGATACACGTGTACGGGTGCAATGCGGTGAACGCGCTCAATGATCTGGTTTACAAAATACTTGTCGTGGGCAATGCCTCCGGTAATCAGTATACCATCCACATAAAAATGCATAACAGTGGCCATGGCACCGATTTCTTTGGCTACCTGATAAGCCATCGCATCGTAAATGAGTTTGGCATAGGCATCACCGGCTGCCACACGCTGTTCAACTTCGTAGGCGCTATTGGTACCCAGATAAGCCACGAGTCCGCCCTCGCCTTTAATCATTTTCATCACCTCTTTTTCGGTGTATTTGCCGCTAAAACAGAGTCTTACCAGCGATCCGACCGGCAGGCTTCCGGTTCGTTCGGGCGAAAAAGGCCCGTCGCCGTCGAGACCCTGATTTACATCCACTACCCGACCCTGTTTGTGAGCGCCGACGGTAATTCCGCCTCCCAGATGCACAACAATCAGGTTGAGGCTTTCGTAGGGCTTCATGATGGATTTGGCGTGTTGCCTGGCGATGGCTTTCTGGTTGAGGGCATGAAAAATTGAATAACGAGGCATAAGCGGATGCCCGGAAATTCGTGCAATATCGTCCAGCTCGTCCACTACAACCGGATTGGCTATAAAAGCTCGTGCATCGGGCAGCGATTTGGCAATATCGTGAGCTATAAGCCCGCCTAAGTTGCTGGCATGCTCGCCCAGCGGGCTGTTGCGCAGATCGCGCATCATAGTTTCGTTCACTTCGTAAACGCCCGACTCAATAGGTTTGAGCAACCCTCCGCGACCCATCACCACCCGAATATTGTCGAGGGGAATTTCTGCCTCGCGCAATTCGTTCAGAATAAGCTCTTTGCGAAATGAAAACTGATCTGTTATTTTCTCGAAGGGTTCGAGCTCCTCATTACTGTGGCGAATATTTTTGATATAAACCGGATTCAATCCCTGAAAAAGGCCAAACTTGGTGGAGGTTGAGCCGGGATTGATGGTGAGGATGTGGATATTGTCGTTGTTGCCCATGGTGATTTGCCAGGCATTTGGTTTTAGCGGGCAGTAAGGGCTGCGAGGGCGATGCTGTAAAGCTTAGTCAGGGTGCTGTCGCCCCGTGATGAAAGAACAGCTGGCACTCTGGCGCCAACCACAAATGCGCCCTGCTCGCCTTTGGCCAGTTTAGTGTTCATTTTGTAAAATACGTTGCCGGCCTCAATATTGGGGAAAAGCAGGCAGTCGGCATCGCCGGCAACCGGGCCTCCAACTTTTTTGATTTCAGCGCTTTCCTTATCAATTGCAACATCCAACGCCATGGGGCCGTCCACATAGGCGCCCTTGATCTGGCCACGGTCGGCCATTTTCGAAAGCAGCGCTGCATCGACACTGGCCTGCATCTTGGCCGAAACCTGTTCTGAGGCGGCAATCACGGCAAGCTTTGGTTTTTCGATGCCAAGGGCATGGGCAGTGTTGATCAGGTAGTTGGCAATCGCCATTTTCTCGGGCAGTTCGGGTGCGGGCAAAATAGCCACGTCACCCACGATGAGCAGCTTGTGGTAGTTGGGGTTTTCCATCACCGTAACATGGCTCAGCACGGCGCCCTTGTTCATGAGTCCGCGCTCCTTGTCGAGAATGGCCCTCATGTATTTATCGGTGCTCACAAGGCCTTTCATCAGCAGATTGCCTTTGCCTTCGTTGATCAGGTCAACGGCCTTCACGGCGGCTTTCATTTCGTCAGCCTCGTGCACAATAGTGAACTTTCCTGCATCAACACCCAAATGTTCGCAAACCTTGAGGATCTGTTTCTCATCGCCCACCAGTGTGCCTTCGAGCAAGCCCATATCAATGGCCTGACTTACTGCACTGATAGAATGGTCATCGTTGGCATAGGCACAAACAAGGCGTTTTTTCGGGCTGCTTTTTAGCACATCAAACATTTGGTCGAGACGGCTGATTATCATGGCTTGCGGTTTTGGTTTAAGGGAAATTTTGTTGTTACAAATTTAACAAATACAGCCGCAAAATTAAGAAATTCCGGCATTTGCGACAGATAAACCCACGAAAAATGAGATTTGGACTCAGCGTTTTTCCGCTTCGTCTTGTTAGGACTGAGGCCTCGGTTTTCCTTATTTTCGTAAGCTGAACGAAAAACAACGATGATTCCCCGAGTGTTGACCGAAGCCATAAGGCAACTGGCAGGCAGCATCGAAGGTTCGGATATGCAACCTGGTCGTATCAGGCCACTGGGCGGTGGTTCGATCAATGAGGCCTGCATGGTCGAATTATCAGGTTGCCCTTATTTTGTGAAATGGAACAGCAAAAGCCGGTATCCGGGCATGTTCGAAGCCGAAGCTTATGGCTTACAATTGCTTGCATCAGCAAATAGCCTTCGAATTCCGGCAGTTGTTGGTAGCGGGAGCTGCGGCGACTATGCATTTTTGCTGCTCGAGTACATCGAAGGTGGACGTCCGGCAGCAGACGGATGGGAGAGGTTTGGGCAAAAACTGGCGGAACTACATAGAAACACGAATGAACACTGTGGTCTTGACAGGGATAATTATATCGGCTCGCTGCCACAGGTCAACAGCCCCCATCTATCTTCATGGCCGGAGTTTTTTATCGAAAACCGTCTTAAACCTCAGCTGAAGATGGCGATGCAGCTGGGACTTGTCAGTTTTAATATGCAAAAGCAATTTGAGCGCCTTTTTCAAAAAATGGATCAGTTTTTTCCAGTTGAACCGCCTTCACTGCTGCATGGCGACCTCTGGAGCGGAAATTATCTTTTTTCCTCCATTGGTGAGGCCTGCCTGATAGATCCGGCAGTTTATTATGGCCACCGCGAAATGGATATGGCCATGAGTTTGCTTTTTGGCGGGTTCGACAAGCGCTTCTATGATGCCTACAACGAGGCCTGGCCACTGGAAAAGGGCTGGCGCACGCGCATGGATTTATGCAACCTCTATCCGCTCCTGGTGCACGTCAATCTTTTCGGAGGGGGCTATGTGAGTCAAGTGCGCTTTGTTCTCGAACGGTTTGTCTGAACAGCCGGGGTGCGACAAATCCTAAAAGGTCAAAAAACACTACTTTTGCACCTTTGTTAAGATTCTGTTTTAAGCCAAATCATCCGAGCAATGGAAAATACCGGCGAAATACTGTTGCCTGAAGACGAAAAACGTTCACTCAACTTTATCGAAAGCATTATTGAAGAAGACCTGCGCAACGGGAAAAACGAAGGCAGGGTGCACACCCGCTTCCCTCCCGAACCCAATGGTTATCTGCATATCGGTCATGCCAAATCGATCTGCCTAAACTTTGGCATTGCCCAGCAATATGCCGGCAAGTGCAATCTTCGTTTCGACGATACCAATCCCGAGACGGAAGACACCGAGTATGTGGAATCGATCATGGAAGACGTTCGCTGGTTAGGTTTCCAGTGGGATAAGGAGCCTTATTATGCCAGCGATTATTTTGGCCAGCTCTACGAATGGGCTGTTATGCTCATCAAAAAAGGACTGGCCTATGTTGACGATCAGCCTCAGGAAGCCATCAGCCAGCAGCGGGGCGTACCAACACGACCTGGCACAGAAAGCCCGTTCCGTAACCGCACGGTGGAAGAAAACCTTCGTTTGTTCGAAGGGATGAAAAATGGCGAATACGAAGAAGGAAGTCGCGTGCTCAGGGCAAAGATTGATATGAGCTCGCCCAATATGCACATGCGCGATCCCATTTTGTACCGTATCCTGAAGAAGGAACACCATCGCACTGGCAATAAGTGGGTTATATATCCAATGTACGATTATGCCCATGGCCAAAGCGATTATCTTGAGGGCATCACCCATTCGCTGTGCACACTCGAGTTCGAAGTGCACAGGCCGCTTTACGACTGGTTTCTCGACCAAATCATCGAAAGCGACTATCGCCCCCGCCAGATTGAATTTGCCCGTCTCAACCTGTCCTACACAGTGATGAGCAAGCGTAAGCTGCTTCAGCTGGTGCAGCAGGGGCTGGTGAACGGATGGGACGACCCGCGCATGCCCACCATAGCAGGAATGCGCCGCAGGGGGTACACACCGGCGTCTATTCGCAACTTTGCCGACCGCATCGGGGTGGCCAAACGCGACAATGTAATCGACGTGAGCCTGCTTGAATTCAGCGTGCGCGAGGACTTGAACAAAATAGCTCCCCGCGTGATGGCTGTACTCGATCCGGTTGAACTCGTGATTACCAATTATCCCGAAGCTGTTACCGAGATGGTGAGCCTCGAAAACAATCCCGAAGACCCTGAAGCAGGCTCCCGCGAAGTGCCTTTCAGCCGTCGTCTTTACATTGAACGCGACGATTTTATGACCGACCCTCCTGCCAAGTTTTTCAGGCTGGGACCTGGCCGTGAAGTAAGGCTAAAAGGAGCTTATATCGTTAAATGCGAAAGCTACGAAACCGACGCTGATGGCAGGGTCAGTCGCATCCTCTGCACTTACGATGCCGACACCCGCAGCGGCACCGGAACCAAGCAGCCAAAGGTAAAAGGAACACTCCATTGGGTTGACGCGGCAAGCGCACTGGATGCCGAAGTTAGGCTCTACGACAGGCTTTTTATGGACGAAGACCCGGCCGGCCACAAGGACCGCGACTTTCTGGAGTTTCTCAATCCGGATTCGTTGAAGGTGCTGAAAGGGTGCAAAATAGAACCTTCGTTGAGCTCCGTGATGCCAGGCGATAAATTCCAGTTTCAGCGTGTGGGCTATTTCTGTGTTGACCCCGACAGTACTCCGGGCTTACCTGTGTTCAACCGAACAGTGGCCCTCAAGGACGAATGGTCGAAAATCAAGGAAAAACACAGCTGATTTTCAGCTCCCCGACCTTTAAAACAAAAAGAAATTGTGAAAAAAATGTTGCCGTTTTTTTCACATTACGTAAATTTGCAACCTCATTGCCCGATGGTGTAATTGGCAACACGTCTGACTCTGGATCAGAAAAGTCTAGGTTCGACCCCTAGTCGGGCAACTCAAATAAAAGCCACTCCCCAGCCTGAGTGGCTTTTTCATTTTCAAGTATCTGTAAATCATAAAGTTTGTCGCAATGCTGTAATGGCCTTGTGCATGATTATCTTTGTTATAATTTTTATGAGTTCAGGTAAACAATAAACACCACAGTATGCAACGGAAAGCCTTGATGCTGACGATCTTATTGCTCGTCACGACAAATTTTCTCCCCGCCCAAAGCCGTTATACCCTGAGCGGTTTTGTGCGCGAAAAAGGCAGTCGCGAATTGCTTCCCGGGGTTAATGTCTATATTGCCTCTTTGCGCACCGGCACCATTACAAATAACTATGGGTTCTATTCACATACGCTGCCTGAGGGAAAATATGAAGTGCAGTTCTCCTATGTGGGCTACCAGCCTGTGATGCTGACCACTGAGCTAAGTAAAAATCTGACTGCCGACATTGAGCTTGATCCCACCGTAACGCTGGGGGAGGTAGAAGTGGTTTCGAGCCGGATTGAGCGTGCCAGCGAGAGCAATCAGATGAGTATCATCTCGTTGCCCGTCAGTCAGGTGCGCGAGGTGCCTGCCCTTTTGGGCGAAAAGGACGTGTTCAAAGCTTTGCAGCTGATGCCCGGGGTGCAAAAGGGTAACGAAGGCAGCAGCGGACTATACGTGCGCGGGGGAGGCCCCGACCAAAACCTGATCATTCTCGACGATGCCACAGTTTACAATGCTTTCCACCTTTTTGGTTTCTTTTCCATTTTCAACGGAGATGCGCTCAAAAGCATTGAGCTGACAAAAGGAGGGTTCCCTGCACGTTTCGGGGGTCGTTTGTCCTCCGTGGTCGAAATGACCATGAAAGACGGTAATAAAGAAAAACTGAGCGGCGAGGCCGGCATCGGACTCATTTCTTCAAGGCTGACACTCGAAGGTCCCATCCAAAAGACCAAAGCTTCATTTCTGGTCTCCGGCCGAAGGACCTATCTGGACGCACTCATTTCACCATTCTTCACTCAGGAAGGCAGGGCCGGCTACTTCTTTTATGACCTCAATGCCAAGCTTAACTACGATTTTGGCATAAAGAATAAGCTTTACGTCAGCGGATATTTTGGCCGGGATAAATTCTTTGTGCGCAGCCGCGAGTCGCGCGATATGCTTTTCGAGGGAGGACTCTATTGGCAAAACCGCACAGCCACCGTTCGGTGGAACCATTTGTTTAACAATAAGGTTTTTAGCAATACCTCATTCATTTTCAGCGATTACGACTTTACGGTTTATAACAAGCTTGAAGAGTCGGGCCGAAAATACAGGCTTAATTATAATTCCGGCATACGCGACATTTCAGGTAAGTTTGACCTTGAATACCATGCTTCGCCAAACTACAAGCTTCGTGCGGGGCTTCAAACCACCAATCACCACTTTTTGCCCAATGCTATCGTTGAAGTAGATTCACAGACTGCTTTCGATTTTAATTCGAAAACCGCTTACAACTCTTTTGAATCGGCTGCTTACGCTGAAAATCACCTCATTGTTGGTGAGCGGCTTAGCCTGAATGCAGGTTTGCGTTTAACGCATTTTGTGGCCGAAAGCAAGCATCGTTTTGCTGCCGAACCACGCCTCTCGGCCAACTATGTGCTTCGCCCCGACCTCTCGCTCAAGGCCGCTTATGCCGATATGAACCAATTTGTACACTTGCTGAGCAATACCGGTCTGGGATTACCCACCGACCTTTGGGTGCCCTCCACCGACAGAGTAGCGCCGCAAAACGCCCGACAGCTTTCGATTGGGGCGGCCAAGGACTTTACCGAGCGCGGGTTTTCGGCCACGCTCGAAGCCTATTACAAAAAGAGCAGCAATATCCTGGGTTATAAGCCTGGAGCAAGCTTTCTACTGATTGACGATCCAACTGAAGCACAGAACTTTACGTGGCAGGATAACGTAACCGCCGGTCAGGGCTGGTCGTGCGGGGCCGAGCTGCTGCTGCACAAGAAAACAGGCAAAACCAACGGCTGGGTGGGTTATACCCTTTCATGGACACAATTGCAGTTCGACGAGGTAAACTTCGGTAAGAAATTCTTTGCGCGATACGACCGCCGTCACGATGTGTCGGTGGTGGTGATGCACGAGCTTAACAAGCGCGTCAGCTTATCAGCCAGCTGGGTATATGGCACGGGCAATGCCGTTAGCCTGCCGCTGGCGTCGTTTCCCGCTTTCACTTTCCAGCCTTTCCCCAGTCCTCCGGAATTTGGGTTTCCATATTTTCCATTCGAGGTGTCCGACTATGGCGAGCTCAATGCCTACAGGATGAAGGCCTACCATCGGCTTGATGTGGCGGCAAGGTTTACGGCACAAAAAGCAAAGTATTCCCGCACCTGGGAGGTGGGTCTTTACAACGCCTACAGTCGCCGCAACCCTTATTTTTACTACATTACCACTGAATATATGTCCGACGGCAACAGCTACAACAAGCTGAAACAGGTTTCCATCTTCCCTATCATTCCTTCGGTATCGTATAACATTAAATTCTGAAGCCATGAAAACCAACATATTTTTCGTTTACATATTGATACTTTTATTAAGCGGCTGCCGCAACCTTATCTCGGATGTCGAAGGCCCGCAGGTCGATCCCAAGCTTGTGTTGTTCAGCATCATTTCGCCCGAAATGGACACCATAGAGGTTAGGGTAAACAAAAGCATCCCGCTCAACACTCCCCGGCCTGGCATGTATGCAACCTATCAGCCGGTTGAAAATGCAACGGTAAAACTCAAAAGCAGCACTACCGAAGTGACGCTGCCCTATCAGTTCAGAAAACTGGCCTATCGTATTGCAGTTGCAGATTTTCCCGTTGTTGCCGGCGGTACTTATCGTCTGGAGGTGAGCGCTCCCGGAGGATTTCAGGTGTGGGCTGAGTGCACCGTTCCTGCCACTTTGCCCAATGCACTTGAGGTGACCAAGGTGGATAAATATGCCAGCGACGGCTGGTTCGAGGGGCGGGCAGTGAGCATGCGTCTGGGCGATATTCCAGGTGCCGGCCACTTTTACTACGTTGACTTAGCCCGTCGATTCCGCCCGGTCATTCCTGGCGGACCTTCCGGCGGATATGATATGATAGGCTTCGAATCGGGTGAGCAATACATTACCGATGCCAACAAGGACGGTGCGTTTTTCCTGTTTCGTACCTTCCGTTTCGACCTTTGGCCTCCGCGCGATACCCTGATTCTTTACAGTGCACTCACCGACGAGCATTTTTTCCGCTATCATCAGAGTGTGCGCTTTTTTGCCGGCGATAATCCTTTTGGCGAGCCTACACCCGTTTACACCAATGTTGTGGGCGGGCTGGGCGTTTTTGCAGCCTGCCGCGAGCGAAAAGAAACCTATATTCTTGACTAAAGCGAGGTTGAAAAGCCTTAGATCGGCTTAAAGCTTATGGCGGCACCGCCGCCGGGTTTCAGATCGAGTGTTATAGTTGAACTATTGTCAACCTCAAGGGTGTCTATTACAATTGAGGTTGGGTTATCGTTCCAGTGAGCATTGGGGCCATCGGCATAGATGATGGCCTGCCATTTATTGCCTGGCTCCAGGAATGAGGTGTTGATGCTTAGCTGGCGGGCCTCTTCGTTGGTAATGCTGCCCAAAAACCAGTTTCCGCTGCCTCTTTCCTGACGCGCAATGGTTACAAATTCGCCCACTTCGCCGTTGAGCACCAGCGATTGCTCCCAATCAACGCCCACATCACGGATAAACTGGAAAGCCGGATGCCCTTCGTAGTGTTCGGGCAGGTCGGCCGCCATTTGTATTGGGCTGTATATCACCACATAAAGCGCCAGTTGTTGGGCCATTGTAGTGTTCACCTGATTGTTGGGTTTGTATTCGTTGAATTTGATATTGAAAATACCAGGAGTGTAGTCGATTGGGCCGGCAAGCATTCGCGTAAAGGCAATGGTGGGCAGGTGCGAAGGCGGATTGCCGCCATCGCTGGCCCAGGCATTGAATTCCTGGCCGCGCAGGTTCTCGCACGAAATATCGTTAGGAAGGGTACGCCTCAGGCCGGTGGGCATCATGCTTTCGTGGCTGTTCACAGCCACCTTGTGCATGGCAGCCTTTTTCAAAACATTAACATAGTGCCTGATCATGCGCTGGTTGTGGTGATACTCGCCTTTGGGGATGATAGTACCCACATAGCCGGTTTTAAGCATTTGATAACCAAAGTGTTCCATGAGGCGGAAAGCTGTGTCGATTTGTTTTTCATAGGTACTCACAGCGGCGGATGTTTCGTGGTGCATAATCAGTTGCACACCTTTCTCTTGGGCATAGCGTACAACTTCGGCCATATCGAAGTCGGGGTATGGTGTCACAAAGTCGAAGATGCCTTCGCGGTTGGCAGTGCCAATCCAGTTTTCCCAACCGGTATTCCAGCCTTCGATGAGTAATGCGCCGATGTTATTTGAAGCAGCAAAGTCGATGTAGTGCTTTGCATTTTTGGTGGTGGCACCGTGCCGGCCATGGGGTGGGCCTCCTGCTGTACGCGAATAGCTCCATTCCGATTTGCCAAGATGCATCTCCCACCAGATACCAACATATTTAGTAGGTTTAACCCACGAAACGTCACCCAGTTGGTTAGGCTCGTTCAGGTTCAGGATAAGTCGCGAGGCAATGAGGCCGGCAGCATCAGGACTGATTTGAATCATGCGCCACGGGCTGCTGAAGGGCAGGGCATGGCTCACCTTGTACGGACGGTTTTCACTGCCCACAAGAATTGTCTTCATGGACTGGTCTTCAGGCTTAACCTCAAGGGTCATGGCGGCGTAGTCCATCAGGCCGGCTTCGTGAAAACTTAGATGCAGCCCCTCGGCTGTACGCATGGTGATGGGCGTATTTACCGCATTATGAGGGATATAGGTTTGAGCAAGATTGGGATGATTGCGCTTGCTGATGGCGTCGATCTGGCTGAAAAGGGTTTTGTTGTAGAGGTGTTCGTTTATGTCCCAATCGCCTGGCACCCACCAGCAGGTGTGATCGCCGGCCAAACGGAAATGACTGTGTTCTTCGGCAACGAACAGCGAGTCGCTTCCTGCCATATGCGGAATATGATAACGGAAAGCAACACCGTCATTGTAGGCCCTGAAAATGAGATGCATCTCCCTGTGAGGATCGGACTTTTCCCGGAGCACCACGGTCATCTCGTTATGATAGTTTCTGACTTTTCGCTGTTCACCCCAGGGCATTTCCCAGGTTTCGTCAAAAGTGTTTTTCAGCACATTTTTTACGCTAAAGCCACCGGAAAGCGCAGGAGCACCGTATAATTCGAGTCCAAGCTCCGAGGGAACAACCAGCATCTGTCCCTTGTATTCCACTGAATAAAGCGGTTTGCCCTCATCGTTGGTGGCAAATCGAAGGCTGATGTTTCCATCGGGCGATTTTACGAAGGTGTATTGTTTGCTGCAGGAAATCATGGTCAATGATGCGAGCACCGTCATTAATGCTGCCAGGGGTTTGATCTTAAACTTCATAGCCTTTAATTTTTGCGTTGTATGCTGTATTCCACAAGGGCCTTGAGCGAGTTAAGGGCTTCACTTTGAGGATAACCCTCCAGAAGGTTCATTGCTTCACCCACAATTTCGTTCATTTTTTGCGAAGCGTAGTCAAGTCCGCCCGATGCGCGCACCTTGCTCATTAGTTCGTTCACCTTGTCAGGCTCGTTGTTATGGTTTTTCACAAGATTGATAATCCTGCGTTTTTCAATACGGTTGCTTCGATTGAGCAGGTAAATGAGCGGCAGGGTCATTTTGCGCTCTTTGATGTCGATGCCTGAGGGTTTGCCCGTGACGGAAGTATCCTGAAAGTCGAGTATGTCGTCCTTGATCTGGAAAGCAGTACCAACCAGGGTGCCAAAGAGGCTCATCCGTTGCACGGCATCCTCCTCCGCTCCCGCGGAGGCTGCTCCTACTGCGCAGCAGGCTGCAATGAGGCTTGCGGTTTTTTTCCGAATGATGTCGAAATAAACATCCTCCTGAACATCCAATCTCCTGGCTTTTTCAATCTGAAGCAGTTCGCCCTCGCTCATTTCTTTCACCGCCTTCGAAACGATGCGCAACAGGTGATAATCGTTGTTTTCCACGGCCAGCAACATGCCGCGCGAAAGAAGATAGTCGCCGGCCAGTACAGCAATCTTATTTTTCCAAAGGGCGTTCACCGAGAAGAAACCGCGGCGCTGGTTCGAGTCGTCCACTACGTCGTCGTGCACAAGGGTTGCCGTATGAAGCAGCTCTATGAGCGAGGCAGCCCTGTAGGTGGATTCATTGATGCCTCCATTGACAGAGGCCGTGAGCAGCACAAACATAGGCCTGAGCTTTTTGCCTTTGGTGCGCACGATGTATTGCATCACCTTGTCGAGCAGTGGTGCCGACGACCGCATACTGGCATTGAACACTTTTTCGAATGCTTTGAGCTCTTCTCTGATAGGGGCCCTGATGATATCGATGTGCTGCATGCGCCTTGAATTACTGGTCTTTCCGTAGCAACGGATGGAAAAGGGCAAATTTACATTTTTTAGGGGGTCAAATGCAGTGCCTTCAGTCTTTTAGACAGCATCATACCAAAACCCCTAACTTTGCCTGAAAGCTTAAGCGATGTCTGTTTTCCTGTTCGATGAGCTGATTTTTGGTCCGGTGCGCAGCCGACGACTTGGTATGTCGCTGGGTATCAATCTGCTGCCAACCCACCGCAAGCTCTGTACTTTCAATTGTATTTACTGCGAGTGCGGCTGGACCAAAAACCGCAGCAGCCTGCGAACGCATCTGCCTACGGTTGCCGAGTTTAGCGAGATGCTCCAAAGCAAGCTAACACTGCTACGGGGCACTGCCCTGCAGCCCGATAGTCTCACCTTCGCCGGAAATGGCGAACCTACCATGCACCCCGATTTTCCGGAAATAGTGGATCTTACCATTCAGCTCCGTGATGCCATTTTGCCCAACGCAAAAGTGAGTGTACTTTCGAACGGTAGCATGATCCATCAGCCAAACATAGCGGCTGCTTTGCAAAAGGTGGATAACAATATTTTAAAGCTCGACGGGGGAAGTGAAGACATCATCAGGGAAATCAATATGCCGCTGAAGGCCTTCAAGCTTGACGACTATCTGCAAAAGCTTGCCGGATTTAACGGCAACCTTATTTTGCAGACGCTTTTTGTGCGTGGAGTGCACAATGGGAAAATTATTGATAATACAACGCCTGAGCATATTGAGGCCTGGATTGAGAAGGTGAGGCAGGTAAACCCGCGCTATGTGATGATTTATTCCATCGAACGCGACACAGCCCAGGAAGGTCTTGTCAAAGTTCCGGCCCACGAACTTGAGCACATCGCAAGCCGCCTCAGGACGCATCATATTGATGCTGAGGTTTATAGTTGAGCGAAATGGAAAACTACCCTGTACAGGTGCTGTTGGCTTTTGCCCAAACCTTCGACGACACGGAAGGAAATTTTCTCAACTGGTTGCTCCACAACGGTTATCCCGAACTTGCCGCCCTGAGCAGTGCCATACGCGGAAGCGAAGAAGCCTTCGATTGGCTGATGAAACATAAGTTTTACCATCTGGCCGCACTCGATGGCGCAATCGATAATCAGGCAAAAGCTTCCGAATGGCTCAGACAATATAATTTCCAATTGCTCATTGCCCTTGCCGGTGCGGTAAACAATCGTCCCGAGGCTGTTGCATGGCTTGGCGAACGAGATTTGCAGATTTTCCTGCATATCGCCGGCCGAATCAGGTTTTTCCGCGATAGTCAAACCTGGGACTACCACAAAAAACCATTCTAGGTCATGGGCTGCCCACAATTTGCTAACTTGCACCTACTCTTCAGGACAACCCAATGATCGATCCGATATATAGCCAATTTATTCTGCCACTGATCATTGCCATCTTTCTTGCTATTAATATGGGCGCCAGCGGTACTGCTCCAAGCTTTGCTGCGGCCTGGGGCGCCAACCTGATTCCGCGTAACCTGATTCCGGGTCTTTTTGGCGTAATGGTGCTCGTAGGGGCGCTTCTATTTGGAAAAAATGTAGCCAAAACTCTGGGCGGCAGCATATTGCCTGTCGATGAAATGTCGGTTATACTCACTTCCATTATCATGCTGTCGATAGCATTGTCGCTTTTTTTTGCCAATCTGCTCGGCGTGCCACAGTCAACCAGCCAGTCAACGGTGTTTGCGCTGGCAGGACCAGCCTTGTATTTCGATGTGCTTCAGACGGATAAGTTGTTTTTTGAGATCATCCCAACCTGGTTTATTCTTCCTGTCATCGCTTTTGCGCTTACCTACCTTGTTGGTAAATTCATTTATAAACCGGGAAGCAACATTGCCAAGTATGAGTTTCAGACACTGAAACAGCAACCTATCCTTCAGGCCATGGTGATCATCTCATCGCTTTATGTGGCGCTTTCCATCGGGGCAAACAATGTTGCCAACGCCACCGGTCCGCTTGCCTCCATGATCCTCAACGAATTGGGAATCATGGCCACCGACAAGGATTTCAAGCTGGTTATCGTAATTCTTGTTTTGATAATCGCCCCTGCTTTTGGCATTGGCAGCTCGCTCATGGGTACAAAGGTTATGCGCGCCACGGGTAGCAAACTGGTTGAGCTAGGCCCTGTTTCAGCTATGGTTATCTCCCTTATTACCGCCAGTTTGTTACTCATCGCATCGGCTGCCAAAGGCATCCCGACCTCATTGGTTCAGCTCAATACCGGAGCAATCCTTGCCATTGGTTGTGCACGCTCGGGCTGGAAAAACGTTTTCCGAAATTATCAGGTACACAAATTCTGGCTTATTTGGATTATTGCACCATTGTTAGCGTTTGGTATGGCGCTCACCATGACCTGGATAGCCGATAAAATGGGGATTTTATAGGGCCGGCTGAGGCACGAGCTCCAGTTTTGAAATATCATATCCCAATTCCGATGCCCTGTTGATCAGGCTATCGAGCAAGGGTTTTTCCATTTGAGGCTTGCGGCTCAGTATCCACAAAAAATTTGGTGAGCTGCTCCCGATAAGTGCCCACGAATAGTTGGCCTGATCTAAGGCAAGAATGTAGTAATCGGCGTAAAAAATCCAGAAAAACGATACCTTGAGGTGCCCGATACCCGGATCACCGGCTGGTTTTGCCTTGCCGGTAACGTTTGACATTTCACCATCCAATCCTCCCTTAAACCCTTTATTTTCAACCCTGATTTTACCATCAGGCAGCAGGGTATAGGTAGCCGTAACGCCAGCCAAATCGCGTTCAAAACGATGCGGAAAACGGGCTATCTCGTACCAAACTCCCGTGTATTTTTGAAGCTCAACAGGCTGAATGTGAGGCTTCATTTTTGCCGACCAGCTTGTGGAGCAGGAGAAAAGGCCGGGTAAGATGAAAAACATGGTAATTAATAATTTTATGAAAGGGGTTCGAATTGAGTTTACCAGATGCGTTTTCATTTTTTTCTCAAAGTTCACTTGAAAATGCTCCAAAAGCAAAAAAAACCGGCGATTTCGCCGGCTTTTTTTCTGATATTCTGATGCTTAAATCATCTTTTCTGGGTCAACCCATGCGGTAAACTGCTCGTCGGTGAGCAAACCCAGCTCAATAGCGGCCTGCCGGAGCGTGGTGTTTTCGGCATAGGCTTTCTTGGCAATTTTTGCAGCATTGTCGTAGCCGATGTGTGTGTTGAGAGCCGTGACCAACATCAGCGAGTTTTCGAGGTTCTGTTTTATGCGGGCAATGTTGGCTTCGATGCCTATGGCGGCGTGCTCTGTAAAGCTTACGCAGGCTTCGCCCAGCAAACGCGCCGATTGCAACAGGTTGGCAATCATCACCGGCTTGAAAACATTGAGCTGGAAGTGACCATGTGTGCCGGCCACCGTAATGGCTGCATCGTTGCCAATCACCTGAGCGCATACCATGCTCAGCGATTCGTTCTGCGTGGGGTTTACCTTACCAGGCATGATGCTCGAACCGGGTTCGTTGGCCGGAAGTATAATTTCGCCTATGCCACAGCGTGGGCCGGAAGCAAGCAACCGGGTATTGTTGGCAATATGCATCAGACTCACGGCCAGCTGCTTTAGCGCGCCATGGGTTTCAACAATGGCATCGTGGGCCGAAAGGGCTTCAAATTTGTTGGGTGCAGTGCGGAAGGGAAGGCCGGTAAGCTGTGCAATGTGGTGGGCAACTTTTTCGCTGTATCCTTCGGGGGTATTGATGCCCGTACCCACTGCGGTGCCGCCCAAAGCCAGTTCGCTGAGGTGGTCCATGGTGTTGCGCAGGGCATACAATCCATAGTCCAGCTGGGCCACATAACCGGAAAATTCCTGTCCCAGGGTCAGGGGTGTAGCATCCATCAGGTGTGTGCGTCCGATCTTGACGATGTTATTGAATGCTTCGGCCTTTTCGTTCAGTGCGTTGCGCAGCATTTCAACGCCTGGAATGGTCACTTCCACAATCAGCTTGTAAGCTGCAATGTGCATGGCTGTCGGGAAAGTGTCGTTCGATGATTGCGACTTGTTCACATCATCGTTGGGGTGAATGGTTTTTTTGGCATCGTCGAGCTTGCCGCCGGCCAGTACGTGGGCTCTGTTGGCCACCACCTCATTGACGTTCATATTGCTTTGGGTGCCCGATCCGGTTTGCCAGATGACCAGCGGAAACTGATCGTCGTGCTGTCCGGCCAGGATTTCGTCGCAAACCTTGCTTATCAAGTCTTTTTTATCTTCGGCCAATACACCCAGCTCATAATTGGTGATGGCGGCGGCCTTCTTCAGATAGGCAAAGGCGTAAATGATTTCGCGCGGCATACTGCCTTCAGGTCCGATACGAAAATTATTGCGCGAGCGCTCGGTTTGTGCACCCCAATACTTGTCGGCGGGAACCTCAACAGGCCCCATGGTGTCTTTTTCGATGCGGTATTTCATGATTTTGTTGCTTTTGGTCGGGCTTAGGAGATTTTCTTCGACATACGGCTGGCCATTCGGTGCAATTCGCGTCCGATGGTGGAAGTTTCTTCCGTATATTTTTCGTATTCGGAGGGCTTAAGGAAACCAAGTTGAGTGCAGATGTAAAGCAGCGCCTCCAGCTCGCGCACTGCATTGCCGGCATCGGTGAGGTTGCGCGCTGCGCCGGCACTGATGCCCGATTGCGGCACCGACGAAACCATCACGGCCAGGTCGATGGCTTTGTTGCGGAGCCTGCGTCCCAGTCCGTCCTTCTCTTCAGCAGGAAAAGTATTGGTGGCAGCATAAATCAGCCGCACAAAATCCATGGTCTGTTTCCATACCGGAAGCTGCTCAAAATGGTTGTCGGTGTACATCTTTTTGTTTTTTACAAAATTGATAAAATATTTTCAGGCGGATTGGCAATTGTGGCTTTATCTGTCGTTTCGACTATCGGTCGCTGAAGAAGTTGCGGCTGAGCCAGCAATACCTCAATCCACTCCTCCTCGCTGAGCTGTTTGCCTTTGATATGATGCTTGTAGTAGTCTTCCTGTTTGCGCACCATAAGCGCAAAAGGCAATTCCAGCTTGACCGAAAGGCGGCGCAGGTCGTTGGCTGACAGAGGATTCTTTAAATATTCAACTACTTCATAATCGGACACATACTGTTTCAATGCTTCCAGTCCTTCGCGCGATTTCTTGCAGCGCGGATTGTGGTAAATCCTCTCCATAAGCTTAGTTTTCGTTCTGTGTTCCGCCAAATTCCATCAGATAGGCCTTAATAAAATCTTCCAGTTCGCCATCCAGTACGGCCTGAACATTGGAGGTTTCGAAACCTGTTCTTACGTCTTTGATCAGCTTGTAAGGGTGAAGCACATAGGAGCGAATTTGCGAGCCCCACTCAATTTTTTTCTTGCCGCTTTCTATTTTGTCTCTGGCTTCCTGTTTTTTGCGAAGTTCCATTTCGTAAAGCTGCGATTTGAGCATCTGCATGGCTTTTTCGCGGTTCTGCAGCTGCGAACGGGTTACCTGACATTCGATGACAATGCCGGTAGGCGCATGTTTGAGCCGAACAGCAGTTTCTACTTTGTTCACGTTTTGTCCGCCAGGACCGCTGGACCGGAAAGTGTCCCAGCTGATGTCGGCCGGATTGATGACGATTTCGATATTTTCGTCCACCACGGGATACACGTAAACCGAGGCAAAGCTCGTATGACGCCGGCTGTTGGAATCGAAAGGAGAGATGCGAACCAGACGGTGAACGCCGTTTTCGCCTTTAAGATATCCAAAGGCGTACTCGCCTTCAATTTCGAGCGAGCAGCTTTTAATGCCGGCCACATCGCCTTCCTGCAGGTCAAGTTCGTTCACCTTGTACCCGTTTTTTTCGGCCCACATCACATACATGCGCATGAGCATCTGCGCCCAGTCCTGACTTTCGGTGCCACCGGCGCCGCTGTTGATGTTCACAATGGCCGAAAGTTTGTCTTCCTCTCCGCCAAGCATGTTTTTAAATTCGAGGGCTTCAATCTGGGTCAGGCAAGCCTGATATGCTTTGTCAAGGTCGTTTTCGGTGGCGTCGCCGCTGTCAAAGAACTCGCGGGCCATACCTAGTTCCTCGAACAGCTGTTCGGCTGTTTGGTAGCCTTCAATCCATTTTTTTCTTTCCCTGATTTGTTTGAGCAGTTGCTCGGCGGCTTTGGGATCGTCCCAAAAATCGGGCGCCAGGGTGCGCTCTTCCAGTTCTTCGGCCTCTACACGTTTTCGGTCAACGTCAAAGATACCTCCTCAAGGCTTCAAGCCTCTTACCGATTTCTTTAATTTGTTCGGTAGTAATCATATTCGGATAATTTGAGCTGCGTTAAGCAATTGCAGCCGGCAAAGATAAACAATCGGCCCAATGCTTTAATCCTCTTCTTTGATCACCTGCCATACCAGCGAAGGCTGAAAGCCTTTCTGAATGGCATATTGCGCCAGCTTTGCCTTGTACTTGTAGGGGTCTGATTCGTCGATGCGTTTTTCCGACAATACGCTGCGAAGCACATTCATGTATTCTTCCGAGTCAATTTCCTGCAGGCCGATCTGGATGATGAGCTCTGGTATTTTTTTCTGTCGCAGGGCAAAGATGATCTTGTTTCTGCCCCATTTGTTGTGCCGCAGCTTTCCCAGCGCAAAAGAGCGAACAAACCGATCTTCGTCAATATATCCTTCATTTTCAAGCTTAACAATGATTTGCTCGATCACTTCGGGACGGGCTTTCCAGCTAAACAGCTTTTCTCTTACTTCCTGGATGCAGCGCTCCTGATAGTCGCAAAAATGACGGGCCTTCTGCAGGAGGTATTCGTTTTCGGGAGCCATAGACATAAATCGCTTAAACCTTGCAAGGTAAGTGATTTAGACCTGAAATGCAAGTTTCGGATTAATTGGAAAAATAGTGCAGCGTCAGATCAAAGACCAGCACTGAATTGGCGGGTATTCCTGGCATGGATTGGTTGCCATAGCCTAAAGGCGACGGAACATAGAGGCTGATTCGGCCTCCGCTGCCAATGAGTGGCAATCCCTGCTGCCAGCCTTTGATCAATCCGGCAAGTTGAAACGACACAAACTCTCCACTATCGAAAGTATTTCCATTGAGCAGCTTGCCGGTATAGCTCACTGTAACCGTGGAACTCAGCTTAGGCCTTTGTTCCGATCCCTGTCGATGCACATAGTAGTACAAACCGCTCTCCAGATGGCTCGCCTGAATATTGTTGTTGGCCAGATACTGCTCGATAAGGGCTATATCGTTGTGCAACTGATGATTATCGTCTTCTTTCTTGCAGGAAGCAATCAGCAGAATTGGTATAATTAGAAAAAATAAGAGGCTCTTTTTCATGTCATCCATACTTTTCGATGAGCTCATCAACCAGTTTGGGCAAACCAATTCCTGCCTTTTCCCTGATGGTGACGACGTTTTTCATGTAATAGGGTGCCTCGGCCTTTGGGTCGACTAAATAGACCGGAATACTATTTTTGGCATAATCGAGCAGGCCGGCTGCTGGGTAAACCTGCAACGAGGTTCCTACCACAATCATAATGTCTGCCTGACGAACAATCTGAATGGCAAGGCCGATGTTAGGCACTGCCTCGCCAAACCACACGATATGAGGCCTGAGCTGTGAGCCTTCTTCGCATTTGTCGCCCCATTTAAGTTCCCAATTGTCCAGGGTATAAACTAAATTCGGGTTTTTAGTGCTTCTGGCTTTTTTAAGTTCACCGTGCAGGTGCAACACCCGGCCCGATCCGGCGCGTTCGTGCAGGTCGTCAACGTTTTGGGTAACGATGTCGGTGATAAAATGCTGCTCAAGCCTTACGAGGGCCTTGTGTCCTTCATTCGGTTGAACTTCAAAGAGTTGTTTGCGGCGCTCGTTGTAAAATTCGAGTACAAGATGCGGATTTTTTTCCCACGCCTGTGGTGTGGCAAGGTCCTGAAAACGATGCGTGCGCCACAAACCATCTCCGTCGCGAAAGGTACGGATGCCGCTCTCGGCGCTGATCCCGGCACCGCTCAAAACAACAATATTTTTCATTGAAAAACCGGGCCTCATGGTTGAGAACCCGGTTACAAAAATAACAGAAATAACGTGTTTAACGCTTGATTAAGCGTTAGAAGAGCTTCATATCGTCGAGTACTTTCATCAGCGATTTTACGCTGTCCGACGATTCGTAGAGCAATTTCTTCTCGTCTTTATTGAGATCAACTTCAATGATTTCCTGAATGCCCTGACGGCCAAGCTTTACCGGAACTCCTAAATAAACGTCGTTCAGGCCATATTCGCCCTGCAAAAAGGCGCAAACGGGGAATACGCGGTTCTGGTCGTCAACAATGGCTTCGGCCATTTGCGCTGCTGCTGCTCCGGGCGCATACCAGGCCGAAGTACCCATAAGGTTTACCAGCTCGCCGCCGCCTTTTTTGGTGCGCTCAACGATCTTGTCAAGCTCTTCTTTTCCAAGTAGTTCTGTCACTGGAATGCCGCTGATCGAAGTGTAGCGGGGCAGCGGCACCATAGTGTCGCCATGGCCTCCCATAAGCAGGGCATGCACGTCGGCGGGCGAAACGTTGAGCGCCTCGGAGATAAACGCGCGGTAGCGGGCCGTGTCGAGGGTGCCGGCCATACCGAACACCTTGCGCGGCTCTTTGTGGCTGGCCAGATAGGCGGCGTAGGTCATGACGTCGAGAGGGTTCGACACCACGATGATAATGGCATCGGGCGAATACTTGATGGCCTTCTCGGTAACCTCTTTCACGATGGTGGCGTTAGTCTTGATAAGATCGTCGCGCGACATGCCTGGCTTGCGGGGCAATCCTGAGGTGATAACGATGATACCCGAGCCTTTGGTCTTTAAGTAATCGTTGGTCGAGCCGGTTACCCTGGTGTTAAAGTGGTTGATGGGGGCAGTCTGCCAGATATCAAGCGCCTTACCTTCGGCAGTGCCTTCCTTGATGTCGACAAGCACAACCTCCTTGCAAAGATTCTTGTGGGCGATTACATTGGCACAGGTTGCGCCAACATTGCCTGCACCGATGACGGTGATTTTTTCCATAACTTCTTCGTTGTTTTCGTTATTGAATGGGTTTTCTGCAAATTGTTCGTCGAATGTTTCCATACAGCGCAAAATTAGGCATTCAGGGTCGAATTTCCTACAACGTTTGCAGGGGTGAAAAGCATGATCATTTCTAAAAAACGAAAGCCGGCACAAGACAGGCCGGCTTTCGCTTTAATTAATTCTCAATTCACATTCCCGGAATACGTCCCGGGGTTAGGGGCGCGCCCAGCTTGTCGAGTTCACTTTCTATTTTTTTCAACTCATTGTTCAAGCCATTGAGCTGTTCTATTACTGCAGGCAGTTCATCCCTCAGGATTTCGTAATTGGTTCGCATGGTTCGCGTAGGCGCACTGGTGCTCGACCAGGTACCCGACAGGATTACATCCATCCGGTAATCCAGCGAAACAGGTTCCGGAGGCACTTCTTCGAAACTTGCCTTGGGGCTGGTGCCGTTGAGCACAAAATCGATGTCCTTGAGCTGCATGGCCAGTTCGCGGGCTTTTTCCGCCAGTTTTGCATCGGCTTTATAAGTGTAATGAATCGTCTGGCGAACGTTCTCTACCCTGCGATTGAGTTCGCCCCAATATTTCTGCGTGGCATCCAGATTCTTACGCAACTGAGCTGCTTGAAGATGAAACTGTGTCATTATTAATCTGTTGGGGGCGGGGAGACTTGTATTGTTAAGCGCCCTGGCTTCGAACGAGAGTGGTCCGGCCAGTTTTTTCTCAACGCCGTCGTGGTTCATAGCCAGCTCTACGGTGTATTTGCCCGGCACCACCATCATGCCATCAGGATTGTTTTGCGCCGGCTTGAAGGAGGGTTTTTCGTCCATCCTGTTCACCGGAAGGTCGTAGCGCAAGCGCCAGTTGATGCGGTTGATGCCTTTTTTAGGCTCCTGATAGAGCTTTCTGACAATATCGCCGCGCTCATCGCGGATGGTGAAAATGAGATAGGGTGCTATTTCGTCTTCTTCTTCGCGCAATTGTTTGCGGTCAGGCTGTGGAATGGGCTGCGATTTGTCAAAGAGGTCCTTCTCCTTGTCGAGCCTGATCTGTTTTTTGGTTTTGGGTACATCTTTCAGGTAATAGGTAAACACTGCGCCAAATTCAGGATTTGGTGCCGTGAAATAGGTTGATCCAGTGCCATATCTTGCCCCTTCTTCAACATACATCAGTGCGTCGCGCACCGGGAACAGCAGGGCTTCGCTTTCGCGCAGCTTAGCAGCATCAATGTGGCGAAGCGGATCGTAATTATCAAGGATATAGAACCCGCGACCAAAAGTAGCCAGCACCAGATCGTTTTCGCGTTCCTGAATGGCAATATCGCGCACTGGTATATCCGGTAGTCCGGGATTGTGTTTTACCCATGTTTTGCCGCCATCCACGCTGAAATAGAATGAAAATTCAGTGCCAACAAACAACAGATCAGGATTGATAAAGTCCTGAGCTACTGTGTGAACGGTTTCGTTTTTGGGCAGGTTTGCAGCAATGGAAACCCATGTGCGGCCTTTGTCGGACGATTTTAGCAGATAGGGTTTAAAATCATCGTTTTTAATGTTGTTGAAGCTTGCAAACACCACATTTTCATCAAAACGCGAGGGGAATACGTCACTCACATAAGTATATTCCGGCACTCCGGGAAAGCTTCCGGCCTTTCGCCAGGTTTTTCCGTCATCTTCGGTCACCTGTATCAGGCCATCGTCGGTGCCAACATACAATAGTCCTTCTTTTATTGGCGACTCGGCCAGCGAAACAATGGTGCCCCATTGCGAGGTGCTTAAATCTTTGGCAACGGCATTTGAGGGCCAAAACTTTCCCATCACTTTAAACTGATTACGGTCTTCATTGCGCGTGAGGTCGCCGCTTATGGTTTCCCAGCTGTCGCCGCGGTCGTTGCTTCTGAATAGCCGCTCTGCACCCATATAAAGCCTGGTTTTGTTGTGCCTGCTGAGAATAAACGGCGCATCCCAGTTCCAGCGATAGTGCAGTTCGCCCTTGCCGGGTTCCGGTTTTATTTTGATGCGCTCACCGCTGGCTTTGTCGTAGCGGAAAATGTTGCCATACTGATAAGCCGAGTACACAATGTTTGGATTATCCACCTCAATGGCCTGCCAGAATCCGTCGCCGCCCAGGGTTACCACCCATTCGTCGCTGGCCACGCCGGCGCTGCTGGTATTGCGCGAAGGCCCGCCAAAGCTGTTATTGTCCTGCGTGCCACCATAAACCCAATAGAAAGGCTCGCTATTGTCCACATTAACCCTGTAAAACTGGGTTATCGGCAGATTGCTCTTGAAAACAAAATGTTCACCGTCGTCGAAAGTCTCGTAAAGCCCGCCGTCACCGCCAATGGTCCAGTGGCGGGTGTCGCGCGGGTCAATCCAAAGGCAGTGGTCGTCCACATGACGCTTGTTCAGTCCGAGATTCTTCCAGGTGCGCCCGCCGTCGTAGGTTACTCTCGAAACCACATCGAGGGCAAACACCTTGTCCGGATTTACAGGGTCGGGAACAATCATGTTGAAATACTGCCCGCTGGAAGTATAATCGCTCATTTTGCTCCACGAAGCCCCCTTATTGGTCGAACGGTAGAAACCGCCCTTTCCGTCAGAGGCTTCCACGATAAAGTAAACGATGTCAGGATTGGCCGGCGAAACCTCGATAGAACCACCACCCACATGGCCTGATGGCAATCCGTTGGTCAGCTTATTCCAGGTTTTTCCGCCGTCAACGGTTTTGTAAACGGCCGATTCCGGTCCGCCGCCAATTTTTGTAAAGAAATGTCTGCGCCTCTGTTCGGAGGTGGCGTAGAGTACATCAGGATTGCGTGGATCGATGGTAATATGGTTTACTCCGGTGTTTTCGCTGATGTAAAGCACACGTTCCCAGGTTTTTCCGCCATCAGTGGTTTTATACAATCCGCGGTCGCCACCAGGTCCCCACACCGAGCCTTCGGCCGCCACATAAACAACATCGCTGTTGCGCGGGTCGATGATGATCTTGCCGATTTGTCGAGACTCTTTCAGTCCCATGTTTTTCCAGCTTCGGCCGCCGTCGTCGGAGCGATAAACCCCATTGCCATAGCCTAAGGCACGTTGATGAGTGTTTTCGCCTGTACCTGCCCATACTACCTGGGTGTTGTTGGGATCGATGGCGATGTAGCCAATGGCATAGGCACCGTAGTTGTCGAAAATAGGTGTAAACGTGGTGCCGTTGTTCACGGTTTTCCAGATGTGACCCGAGCCTGCACCCACATAGTATTCGCTGGTATTCTCAGGATTTACGGCAATTGTCGAAACCCTGCCCGAAGTAAAGGCCGGACCAATGCCCCGCCACTTTAATCCGGAAAACGTATTGCTTTTCAGGGTGTCGTTCGGTGCTGTGGCTTGTTTGCCGCGCTGAGCCATAACAGACAGGCCCTGAAAGCTCAGCAGTGCGGATAACAGCAGAAATAAAACTGCTGCGGTGGTTTTTCTGTTTATCATATATAAGTTGGTTAAGATTTGTGTTTCGAATGTAGGCACAAAGTAAAGTATTTGTTACTTATTCAAGTAAACGGCCGACCTGACTCAGAAACTGATGCCCTGCCGCAGCACTAATGTCGACAACCACACCACCGCTATACTCAATAATGGCAAAACAATAATTAAATGTGAAGGTGACTTAACTGTTGGCTCTTCATTGGGTATTCTGACAAAAAAAGCCGGCAGAAGCATTACCAGCATCATTGTTTTTACCAGCCAGTCTTTAAGTCCGATATTCGGGCCGCCGATAATCAATACGATGGTATTTCCAATCAGCCAGGGTAAAATAAAAAATATCACTACTGCCAGATAGCGGTGTTTGCGGAATGTTGGCCCGCCATGCGCAAGCAGCAAACGGGCAGTAAAAGCGCCAAACTGAAACATCAGATAAAATGCAAGCCCAACGGTAACAATCAGTGCGCCCTGACCAAGACCTTGTAATTCAGCTACTCTGGTTAGCCCTGTTTGGGTGATAAGGTTTTCGCTGATCAGCCCAAAAGTCATGTTGAACGACTGCAGCAGCAACCAGATGGAAGTGTAAAGCATAAGCTGCGTCTTGTTCCTTCGGGCTATAAATACAAACACAGCCCCCATGCTCAGCACAAAACTGCTGACAGGGGTGGCAAGCAAAACGCTGGTGAGGGCATCGCGCGTCCAAAGCGGATCATTGTCCGGAATGTGAAAAACTGCCCCTTTTAAATAGAGCGTCGCCGGAATGTCGAAGTCGTAAGCAATATACAATTCCGACAGTCCCGTAAGGAAAACTACGGCGAAATAGGTGATCAGAAAAAGTGACAACGACAAAAGTCCGGATATCAGGAATTCTTTCCTTTTATCCGGTTTTCCTTTTTCTTCCATGAGAGGGTTTTATTCGGATTGCCCAGCAATTTTTCCACCAGATCGGTTCTGTTGCTCTTTTCGAGCACATTGCGAATCCAGGGTTGATTCTCTTTTTTGTACCAAAAAAAGAACCTTTGCTGCGCTTTCTTTTCTTCGGGGTTTCGTGCAGTGAAAACCGGTTTTAGGGTGTAAGGGTCGTAGCCTGAGTAGTAGATTACCGTTGCCACGGTCATTGGGGTTGGGGTAAAGTCCTGCACCTGTTCGAGCCTGAATCCCAGTGCTTTGGTGTCGGATGCCAGCTGCGCCATGTCTTCCAGGGTGCAATCGGGATGACTTGAAATGAAATAAGGAATGAGTTGTTGCTTCAGTCCTTCCTCGGCATTGATCTGATCAAATTTCTCCTTGAGCTTGTAAAAGAGCTTGAACGATGACTTGCGCATGGCCTTGAGCACATGGTCGCTGGTGTGCTCGGGCGCCACCTTGAGCCGACCACTCACATGCCGGCTGACAAGCTGGCGGAGGTATTCGCTGTAGCCCATTTGTTTGTCCTTCTCTTTGTCGTCAGTAAGAAACAGGTCGTAGCGCAAACCTGAGCTTACAAAAGCCTTTTTAACTCCGGGATGATTATCCACCTCGCGGTAGATTTCGAGCATGGGATTGTGGTTGGTGTCGAGATTGCTGCAAATACTGGGAAATATGCAGCTTGGACGTTTGCAGTTGTCGCAGATCTGCAGGTGTTTGCCCTTCATCTTGTACATATTGCCCGAAGGGCCGCCCAAATCGCTGATGTAGCCCTTGAAGTCGTCCATTTTTGTAATCTGATCCACCTCGCGCATGATCGACTCCTTGCTGCGGCTGGCCACAAATTTGCCCTGATGTGCCGAAATCGTACAAAAACTGCAGCCGCCAAAACATCCCCTGTGCATATTCACCGAGTGCCGAATCATCACATAGGCGGGTATCTCGCCGCGTTTTTCGTATTTGGGATGGGGCTTGCGCGTATAGGGAAGATCGAAGAACGAATCCATCTGCGCCTCGGTAAAAGTGGGGAATGGCGGGTTGACAAACAACACTTTGTCTCCCACCTCCTGCACAAGGCGGGCAGCATGTGTTTTGTTCGATTCCTGCTCAATATGCCTGAAGTTGCCCGCATACGACTTTTTGTCGGCAAGGCACTGTTCGTGCGCAGCAAGATTGATGTCGCCCCATTGCGACTGGGGCAGCTCATCGGATTTATTGCGCAGAAAGAAGGTCTGTTTAATGTAAGTGAGCTCGTTTACGGTCTTTCCCTCTGCAAATGCATGCAATAACTCAATGAGCGCCAGCTCGCCCATGCCGTAGATACCGATGTCGGCTTCCGATTCCACAAGTATGCTTGGCTTAAGCCGGTCGGACCAGTAGTCGTAGTGCGTTACCCGGCGCAGCGAGGCTTCCACGCCTCCAAGCACGACAGGCACATCGGGATAGAGCTTTTTAAGAATTTTACTGTAAACCGTTGTGGCATAATCAGGTCGAAAACCGGCCTTGCCTCCGGGAGTGTAGGCATCTGTGGAGCGCAGCCGTTTGTTGGCGGTGTAGTGGTTCACCATCGAGTCCATATTGCCCGAGGTGACGCCAAAAAAGAGCCGGGGTCGCCCAAACTTTTTGAAATCGCGCAAATCGTCCTGCCAATTGGGCTGTGGTACTAGCGCCACCCTGAAACCCTCTTTTTCAATGATACGGCCGATGACGGCAGCGCCGAAAGCGGGATGATCCACATAGGCATCTCCCGTGATCAACACCACATCCACCTGATCCCAGCCGCGGAGTTCAACTTCTTTTTTTGTGATGGGCAGCCAGTCGGTTAGCTGATAAGTCTTCATGAGTCGCTTTGGTTGCAACTGCAAAGATATCGGAAAAACAGCGCTTTAGGCAAAATGAGGGCGATTGGCCCGGCAAAGACAGCTCAGGCTTTCATGGCGTCGAGCATCTGATAATCTTCAGGCTCCATTGCAAACTGTGTGGCTTCGATGTTTTGCAGAATATGCTCCGGCGTGCTCATCTTGGGTATGGCCATCATCATTGGTTTGTTTATCAGCCAGTTGAGCGCTATCTGATGAGGCGTCTTTTCGTATTTGGCAGCCAATTGTGCAATGACCGGATATTTGCCCAGGTCGGTTCCTTTGGCCACCGGCCGCCATGCGGTGATGCTGATGTTATTTTTCAGACAAAAGGGGATAATCTCATCCTCCACCGTCCGGTTGTAACTGCCGCCGTTGCGGGTGATGATGTTGTACTCGATTTGGTTGGTGATCAGTGGTGCATCTGTAAACAGCATGACCTCACGAATCAGCTCCACCGGAAAATTGCTCAACCCGAAATAGCGAATCACCTTATCCTCCAGCAGCTTATTTACCGCGCTCATGGTTTGCGAGATGGGTATCCTCGGGTTAGGCCAGTGCAGCAGAAACAAGTCAATCTGATCGATGCCAAGCCTTTTGCAACTATCGGCAGCTGATCGGATCACCTCGCTGAATTGCACTCGGTCGCCTGAAACCTTTGTTGTAATAAATACCTCATTACGAGGATGTTGCCTGATTGCTTCTCCCACCAGCCTTTCTGTGTGGCCCCCGCCGTAAATGGCAGCCGTGTCGATGTGACGAATGCCTTTCTCGATGGAGAAAGTGATGGCATCTATCCATTTTTTGTCGTCCGAACGGTCGGGAACATGCCTGCCGCCCATTTCCCAGGTGCCCAAACCCAGCTTTGGCAGGCTAAGTTCGTTTGTAATCCTGATCTCAGGTATTTTCATGCGGTCATTTGTTTTCCTGAGGAAAGCCTTCGTTCAGCAGCGTAATGGCTGATGCTGCCAGCATAGCCGCTCCATGCTGCATGGCCGATTCATCGATGTCGAACAGCGGACTGTGCAATCCCGCCCTGATACCCAATGCCTCGTTTCCCGTACCTAAACGAATAAAGCAGGCAGGAATTTTTTGCGAGTAATAGGCAAAGTCCTCGGTAGTCATTCTCATGGGCAATGTTCTAACCCATTCTTGACCAAAAATTTGATTAGCAAGGTGTTGTAGTCTGGCTGTCAGGGAAAGGTCGTTGTGCAGTACGGGATAACCATCGGCTATGATCACCTCGGCTTCAATCCCATGCGCGAGGGCTGTGCCTGAAGCGATTTGCCGGATCATTTCCTTCGCCTTTGCCCGAAAAACTTCGTCGAAGGTGCGGAATGTGCCCTGCAATAAGGCTTCATCCGGCAATATGTTGTGTGCCCCCGAAGCGATCAGCTTCCCGAACGAAAGTACGGCAGGCAGGGCAGGAGGGGTTTTCCGGCTTACGATTTGCTGCAGGTTGACAAGTAGCTGTGCGGCTGCAAGCACCACATCATCGGTTTTATCGGGCTGTGCGGCATGACCACCTTTTCCTGACAAGCGGATATTAATCTCATCGCCGGATGCCATAAATGCTCCCGAACAGAAGCCCAGGGTGCCTGCGGGCATGTCGGGCGAAACATGCAGTGCGATGATGGCATCAACATCGGGATTTTGCAGCACGCCGGCCTCAATCATGGCCTTTGCTCCACCCGGCAATTGCTCTTCGGCCGGCTGAAAGATCAACTTTACAGTACCGCCAAAACCCGACCTAAGTTCGTGAAGTATTTGTGCAGCGCCTAATAGCATAGCCATGTGTGCATCATGTCCGCAGGCATGCATAACACCCATATTCATTGATGAATAGGCCTTGCCGGTTTTTTCTTCAATTGGCAGCGCATCCATATCGGCCCTGAGGGCTACGCAAGGGCCAGCTCCTGCTTCCCCTTCAATCAAGGCCACCACACCATGGCCTGCCACTGATGTTTCAACCTTTAATCCAAGAGAGCGCAGCGAATCGGCGATAGCTGCCGCAGTACGTTCCTCGGCAAAACTCAATTCCGGATTGCGGTGAAAATGCCGCCTGTGGTCAATCATGGCAGGAAGTTTTCCGGAAGCTGATTTTTTTACCTTTTCACGAAGGTTCATGTCCATGGGTGATGCCGGTTTTCAAAACAAAGGTAAAAATAATGGAACACCTGCCTTTACAGGCATGCCGGCATAAATTCGTGAGGCTTTCCTGATGATTATCTGCAGCCCCCTTCAGCTGTTGGATAGGCCAGACGACGGTAATCGAACAGGGTGTCGATGATTAAAGGAGGGTTGAACTTGCCGGCAATCTCCGACCAGTCTACATATTTCAGGTTTTGATGTGAGTTCCGGCCATTGTCGGAGTTCATCCCGTCGTGTACGACCAATAAACCTGTTGGGAACAAAGATCCCAGTGGCAACTCCGAAAGCTCGATGCCGTCGGTATTGGCTACCGCATCGATATTCCCGCTGCCAACAATGCTGAAACAGCCGGCGTATCGGTTAACGCCCTGACGTTCAAATAAAGCAAAACGGTTTTTTTGCTGAAGCGAGGCAATCAGGTAGCCTTTTCCGGCGCTGCTCTTGTAAAGCGCAAGGCCTTCGATCTGGGGGCTGAGCAACTTACTCGTATCGGCCACCAAACGACGGTCCGGCGACACGGGTTCGGCATAATACTTCCAGATGCCAAAGCGCTCCTCTGCTATATACAAGTAACCTGTTTCGTCATCCGACACACATCCTTCTATCTGGCCGTTCAGGCTGAACTCCCTGACCAGCCGGGCATCCACAAGGCTGTCGCTGCTGCAAAAAAGCTCCCACTGCTCCACCTGGCCCTGCTTACTGTTTACCAGCACATAAAACTTACCGCTGCGCATGCTCCGGTACATGCAGAGTCCGTATACCTCATCGAGCTTCGAAGCTATCGTCCGGGCCGAAACATCTTTCCACTTACCACTGACCGGGTCAACGGCAAAAACAGAAATAGAGTTAAACGACCTGTTGCTGGCTGCGGCAATGTCCTTTGTGCCTGTTGAGAACGGAAATCCGTAGCGCACATCCACATTATTAAGTCGTCCTGCCGGAAGAAACTGTATTTCGTTGCCTTCGAGGTCGTAAACATGAAGGCCGGCCTTCTTGTTTGTGGCCAGAATTTGCGACAAAGCCCTGTTCGAAGGGTGTATCCAAATAGCCGGATCGTCGAGCACATCGCCCTCGAGATCAACCATTTGCGTCTCTGTTTTTGCAACCACTTCAAGGCAATCCGAGCCCGCTTTTCTATTGTGATGTTTCCCCCAAAAATGGCATCCTGCAAAGGAAAGAATCAGCGACAAAGCCAAGGAGCGAAGAAAAAAATTAGCAAGTGGATTCAAAGTCTTAACAGATAAAGGATGCAATCCAAAGCCTTCCATAGGGTTGCGACGGATGGTTCTAATTTTCAAAGTTAATGTCGTTTTGCGCTAAAGCGTAAGGTGTACGTTTAACAAATGTTTAAATTTCCGGGCTTTACCGGAAAACCTGTCAAAAATCTTTTTAGCACGCAATGCTTATCTTTGCGCAATGGAAACTAAACGTCAACAACGCATTTCGAAGCTCATTCAGAAAGATCTCTCCGAGCTGCTGCAGCGCGAACTGAGCGATCTTGTGCATGGATGCATGGTCACAGTTACAAAAGTAAACGTAACACCCGACCTGTCGCTGGCCAGAGTATTTCTGAGCATTTTCGGCGTACAGGATAAAAAGGCCAGGGTTGATGCTTTTAACCACCGTAGTCGTGAGATTCGCGGATTGCTCGGGGCTAAACTTCGACATCAATTGCGCGTCATTCCCGAATTGCAATTTCGCGAAGACGATTCCCTGGATTACATCGAACGCATCGACAACCTGCTAAAAAACGGCTGAAGTGCAATACGACCCCATCAAAGGCAGCCTCGGCAGCTTTTTCAACCGCTCGGCCGGACTGAGAATTTTTTTCTATCGCCTGCTCGACTTGCTTCTGCTGAGGGCATGGCATATCCATCGTGAGCTGCGTCAGATAGCTCCCCAATATCCCTTTGATGCTCAGGTGCTTGATGCGGGCTCCGGCTTTGGGCAATACAGTCATTATATGCACCGCCTCCGCCGGCAATGGAATATTCTCGGCCTCGATCTGAAACAGGAGCAGGTGGACGATTGCAACCAATTCTTTTCAGGACTCGGCATCAAAAACGTCAGCTTCGAAACGGCCGACCTTACCATAATTGATTTTACCGATCGCTTTCAATTGGTGCTTTGTGTAGATGTGATGGAACATATTGAGCCTGATAGATTGGTGTTCGGAAATTTCCACAAAGCGATGCAGCAGGGCGGAACGTTGCTCATCTCAACGCCTTCCGACCAGGGTGGCTCCGATGTGCACGAACATCATGAAGATGTGGAGGGTGCCAGGGGTTTTATCGACGAGCATGTGCGCGATGGTTATGGCATGGAAGAACTCAGGGAGAAACTTCTTGATGCTGGCTTCTCCAAAGTGGATGTGCGTTATCAGTATGGGCTGCCCGGTCGCATCTCTTGGAAGCTTAGCATGAAATACCCGATTATCATGCTAAACACCTCCAGATTATTTTTTGTGCTGCTGCCATTCTATTACCTGCTGGTTTTTCCGTTTTGTCTGTTGCTCAACGCAGCCGATGTTCGCATAAAGCACAGCACCGGAACCGGCCTGATTGCGCGGGCCGTCAAATAAACGCCCTGCCGACAATGTTTCGCCTCATCACCCAAATTGCCGGAAGATACCTGGTGGCGCGCAAAAGCCACAACCTGATCAATATCATCACGTTAATTTCGGCTATTGGTGTTGCTGTGGGTACCTTTGCCCTCATTGTTGTACTTTCGGTTTTCAACGGTTTCGATAAGGTAATCACGGGTATGATTAATGCCGTATCGCCCGACCTGGTGATTTTGCCAAAGGAAGGCAAGGTGTTCGAAGCGGATTCGTCCGGTGTATCAAAGCTTCTCACAATCAACGGAATAGAAGGTGTTTCGCGTATGCTCGAGGAAGATGCCCTGTTTGTTAATGGGCCGAAGCAGCACCTTGGCCGTATCAGAGGCGTCGAAAGTTTTTATCAGCATTCCGGCAGATTCGACAGCATAACACAGCACGGCAGGTTTGTCCTGAATGCCAACGGCCTGCCATTTGCCATCGCAGGAACGGGTGTGGCCTGGTATCTTGGCATCAACACCGGCGAATCGAGTCAACCGCTCGTGGTGTATGTTCCGCGTAGGGGCGATCCCACACGCTTTTCCCCCGATCAGGGCTTCAACAGCAAACCCATTGTTGTAGCCGATGTATTCGCCTCGCAACAGGATTTCGATAGCCGCTATTTGTTTGTTCCTTTCGATTGGGCGGCTCAACTTCTTGAATATCAAAACGAAGTAAGCGGCATTGAGGTGTTCGTTAAACCTGGGTCAAACCTCAACCGCATCCGCACGGCAATTGGCTATGCAATGGGTAATGGTTTAGTTGTAAAAGATCGCTTCGAGCAGCAGGAAACGCTCTATCGCATCATGCGCACAGAAAAATGGGCCATATTTATTATTCTCACCTTCATTCTTTTTATGGCCACCTTCAATGTAGTGGGTTCGCTCACCATGATCATCGTTGACAAGCAGAAGGACAGCAATGTATTGCGTTTTCTCGGGCTGCCGCTGTCGGCACTGCGCCTATTGTTTGTGCTCGAAGGGATTTACATTGCTCTGGCAGGAGCTTTCACAGGGCTGTTGACAGGGATCATTGTGGTGCTGATACAAGAGAAATTCGGATTGCTGAAGCTGGGCGGAGGCGAAGGGGCTTTTGTCATCGATGCCTACCCGGTTGAGCTAAGATTTACCGATGTCGGGGCGGTGTTGCTTACTGTAGTGGCTGTTGGCTTTTTTGCTTCGGCCTATGCGGTTTGGTTTGCCATGCGCGATGCAAAAGTTCAGGCAGCCTTGCTCAAGAATTGATGTCGGAGGTTTTCTGCAACTGTTCAATCCACGAAGTAAGCTGCACAAAATCCTGAACACCAAGCTGTTCGGCTCTTTTTTCCAGCAAGGGATGAGGGGTCTCGCGCGAAATTAAACTTCCCAGTGCATTTCTGAGCGTTTTACGGCGCTGGTTGAAGGCCTGCTTCACCACTGTTTGAAATAATTTTTCGTTACAATCCAGGTGCTCTACCTCGTTTCGGGTCAATCGCAATACTGCCGATTTCACCTTTGGCGGAGGGATGAACGCACCCGGCCCCACCTCAAATTCAAGGCTGATATTGTACCATGCCTGAAGCAGCACGCTAAGAATGCCATAAGTTTTGCTTCCCGGAGGCGCGGCAATGCGCTGCGCCACTTCGAGCTGAATCATGCATACGATCTCCCGAACCAAATGGCGCGATGCAAGAATGTGAAAAAAGATCTGGCTACTGATATTGTAGGGAAAGTTTCCAATTACTATCACATTATCTGAGCCGTAACGCTCAACGGGCACAGCCAGAAAATCGCCGTGAATAAGCTGATCCTTGCTCAGCGCAAAATGCTGATTGAGGTATTCGACCGACTCCCCGTCAATTTCCACCAGTTTCAGGCGCTCGCCAAAGCGTGGCAAGAGAAACTGCGTCAGCACTCCCGTTCCTGGTCCCACCTCCAGCACAAGCGATGCATCATCGGATGCCAATGCCGCTATTCGCCCGGCAATGCTGCGGTCGTGCAGAAAGTGTTGTCCGAGGTGCTTTTTGGGTCGTACCATGGTCGTATTCATGAAATGCCGTCACCCCTCAGCATGCGGTAGCGCATACGGGCCTGCGCTGCAAAAACGCTGGCAGGATAGTCGTTGAAAATCTGCTCGTAGCGTTTTCGGGCTTCGGCCACCGTGTCAGGCGATTGCTCGAGCAGCATTGCACTGCGAAACAGGGCGTCGTCGGCCAGGTAATGGTCGGCAAATTCTTTGTTAATGCGCTCGTACATGCCCAATGCGGCCTCTTTGTTGCCGGCTTCTGCCAGCAGACCGGCTTTTCGCAGCAATAGGTGCGGCAAAAGTACGGCATTGGGCTTTGATGCTAACAATGAGTCAAGTACACGATTGGCCAGCGAACTGTTTTTTCGGTAAGTGAGGAAGTCTGCGCGTGCAAATGCCCTCAGCTGGGCACCTGTGCTGTCCTCCTCGAGATTCTCGCGGATGAGCAGCGACAAATCCATGGCATCGTTGGCAATCAGTTTTGAGGTGGCCGCCTTCAGGATATCAAGCTGTGTAAGCGACCACTCAAACTCACCGATAAAGTACCGCAAGCGGGCATTTCGAAAGCGCGCCTCGTGTGCCACAGGCTCATTGCGCATGGCTTTTTCCACCTGACTGTATAACAGCGTAGCCTCCCACACCTCACCCGAAAACAAATAGATGTCGGCCAGCTCAAGTTTAATATCGGAGGTTTCTTCGGGTCGGAGGCCGAGCTGCAGCAAGTTTTCCAGCGCTTGAGTAGCCTGTGTAGCCTGATTTAGGTGATAAGCCAGAGCCTTGGCCCTAATGATGGCCAATTGAATGGTCTCGCGGTTTATTCCTGATTGACCGAGCATTTTGTCGGCATCGGCTACAATCGCCTGATAGGTTGCTTTATCGGTAATGCCCTGTTGTTCAGCAATCATGTATCTGGCACGAATGCTTCCCTCAAGCCCGCTGATGTAATAAACGCCTCTTTGTCCCTTGTTTACAATGTAATTATACCCTTGCAGGGCCACTTCGTAGGCTTCGTTGCCAAGGCTGATCGATGCCAGCTCGAGCACCAGATAATCGCGGTCGCCCAATCGGCGGTCAAGGGCAATGGCCTGTATCATGGCCATGTCGAACTCGCGCTGCTGCAATGAAAACCATATCAGCATTTCATTGAAAACCGGCTTCACTCCGGTGCGCTGCACACGGCTGAGCAGCTCGGTGCGGATCAGGCCGGCCATGCTGTTGTCAATGTCCATAAACAGCATATTCTGAAGGTTACGCTTGATGATCTCCGACTGCTCCGGGAAACGGTCCAGATAATCGAGATACATCTTTGTGGCTGCTAAAAAGTTTCCGCTGATGTAGTAGAGCGATGCCCTTTCGATGAGAAACTGCTCGTTGAGCAAGCTCATGGAGGCTGCCTTTTCGTAAGCTTGCAGTGCATAGTCATTTAACCCCCTCATCCTTAATGCATTGGTGAGGGCAAATACGGCGTTACGGTCGGCAGGCATTTCGTTGATCAGCTTGTCGAAAGTCTCCTGTGCACGCCTGCGGTCGCCGCGCATTTGCAAAATATACCCCATATCCACCTGCAACTGAATATCGCGGCTTTGGCGCATTTGCACCCTGATGGCCCGCTCGGCCTCGTCGTACTGAGCAAGCTGAATGACGCAATTGATATAGTAATTAAAATAATGCTGCGATTTTGTCTGCTCGAATAGCTTCAAAAACAGCACTTTAGCATTGGCCCAGTCCTGATTGCGATAAAACTCCCAGGCCAGATTCTCGTCCGAAACGCGCTGATCCTGAGGTGCCGGGCTTATACGTATCTGGGCATCGGCGGGATACCATAAGGCAGCCGAAAACACACATATTAATATAAGGTGTAACGCAGCCCGGATCATTCATCCATGTTTTGAGGGAAGGCCTGTTCGAAGTTCTCGATATTGAGCAGTTGAGCATTCCAGCGATTTACAAGATAATCGGCCTGCATGACCAAATCGTTGAGTTTTTGTTGCTCCACGAAGAACTGTTCCATGGTGTAGGGCCGGTTATTTTTGTTGTTGAGCCATTCCTGACGCAGTGAGGAAATGAGTTCGAGGCTTTCGCTCAGCTGAGCGGAAAGCTCTTCGATATTTTCTCCGATATGAGAAAGAAAGTCCTGGGTTGTTTTCAAGCTTTCCTCTGCTGCTGGATTGTCGAGCACGCGCTGGTCCAACAGTAAACGTCCCGCCCTGTTTTCCAGCTGCATGATATCATCGCCACCAAGTTGTTCAAGCTGGGTTAACAAGGTTTTTGCCTGGGTTTCGGCCTCATCAAAAGCTACAGGAACCTGCTCAGTGGTTTTTCTGTTGCATGCTGCAAAAATGAGCAGCAGTAAACTAATCAATAAGGGCAAAGCCTGTGTAGGCCTGCAGTGCTTTCGGGATGTGAATGCCATCGCTTTTCTGATTGTTTTCGAGCATGGCTGCCACAATGCGCGGCAAAGCCAGTGCGCTTCCGTTTAACGTATGAGCAAGGCGAATGTTGCCGTTCTTTTCTTTAATCCTGAGCTTCATTCGGTTTGCCTGAAAACTTTCGAAGTTTGATACCGAGCTCACCTCGAGCCACATTTGTTGTGCAGCGCTCCACACCTCAAAGTCATAGGTGAGGGCCGAGGCAAAGCTCATATCACCGCCGCAAAGCTTCACAATTCTGAAAGGCAGCTCAAGGCTGCGCAGCAAACCGGCCACATGTTCGCGCATCGCTTCCAAGGCTTCGTAGGAATGGTCGGGATGGGCTATCTGCACGATTTCTACCTTATCGAACTGGTGCAAGCGGTTAAGGCCGCGAACATGCTTTCCCCATGAGCCGGCCTCACGCCTGAAGCAGTTGGAATAGGCTGCGTTCTTCAAGGGCAGTACCGCTTCCTGAACGATGACGTCGCGGTAGATATTGGTTACCGGCACTTCTGCGGTGGGAATGAGGTACAACCCATCCAGCGGAGCGGCATACATTTGTCCTTCTTTGTCAGGAAGCTGTCCGGTGCCATAAGCCGAGGCTTCATTAACGAGCAGAGGTGGTTGCACTTCGACATAACCGGCTTCGTTGGCCTTGTCAAGGAAAAAGTTGATCAATGCCCGCTGCAAACGCGAACCTTTTCCCTTATAGAAGGGGAATCCTGCACCCGTTACCTTGTTACCTAATTCAAAATCAATAATATCATATTGCGCAACAAGATCCCAATGCGGTTTGGCATCGGCAGGCAGGGCGGGCATCTCGCCTTCCTGGTGAACGATGAGGTTGTCGGCGGCCGAACGGCCTCTGGGAACACTAAGGTGCGGAGCATTGGGTATTTCGACCAGCATGGTCTGAATCTGGTCTTTCAACTGAATTAGCTTTTCATCCAAAGCTTTGCTTCTTTCTTTCAGCTCGGCGTTTCTGGCTTTGAGCGATTCGGCTTCCTCACGACGACCACTTTTCATCAGGTTGCCAATTTCTTTAGCCAAGGTATTGGTCTCGGCCAGTATCTGGTCGTTCTCGTGCTGGCTTAGCCGGCGTTCGTCGTCTAATTGAAGTATCTCGTCGATAAGTTCTGTTCGGTGAAAGTTCTTGATAGCCAGTCGTTCTATGGCTTCTTCGCGGCTGCTGCGCAGATAGGGTATGGTAAGCATGACAAAATTTTTGGCAAAAATAACGTTTCGGTGTTTGTTGAAGGCAGGAATAAAAAGGAAAAACCCGCGCGGATTTGTGATCCGGCGGGTGATGTAAAAGTTCTTGCAAAGAAAATTAGGCCTTTTCGATGGGCTCCACGGAAACAAACGATTTTTCGTTTTCGCGTTTCCTGAAAACAACCACACCGTCAACAAGAGCAAAGAGGGTATGATCTTTTCCCATGCCTACGTTTTCGCCCGGGTGATGCTGTGTGCCGCGCTGGCGAACCAGGATGTTTCCTGCTTTGGCAAACTGACCACCAAAAATCTTTACGCCAAGTCGTTTACTGTGCGACTCGCGTCCGTTCTGCGTACTGCCGACTCCTTTTTTATGTGCCATGGCTATTCTTTTTTGTCGGATTAAACGTTGATGCTTTCAATCTGTACTTTGCTCAGATACTGGCGGTGACCGTTCAGGGTCTGGAAGCCTTTTCTGCGCTTTTTCCTGAATACCAATACCTTTTCGCCTCTGAGGTGGCCTAGTACCTTTGCAGTTACTTTAGCACTTTCGATAACGGGTGTACCTACCTCTACCTGGCCATCACGCTCGAGCAACATTACCTTGTCCAAAGTGATCTGGCTGCCTTCTTCGGCGTCCAGACGGTGAACAAACAGCTGCTGGCCTTCGCGCACCTTGAACTGTTGCCCTGCGATATCAACGATTGCGTACATATTGTCTTTTCCTTTCTTTACCTTAAAATCGGACGGCAAAAATACAAATTATTTCATTTTCACCAAGGTATAAGCGGATTAATTTTTGAGGTGGATAATCATATTTAAATTCTCAGCCGCTAATCCTTGATTTCTGGAAAAAATGCTACTTGTTTTGGACATCGGGTTGATAATTCATTGATATCAGCATTTTCCACTGTAGATGCCATCATAATTAATTGACAATGCCCAACATAACAAAAAAACTCAACTTGTTATTCTGCGTTGGAAAGTCAGTGAGATTCCGGCCAATCCTACCAACTCAGCCAGAGTATTCTCGTTTCCGGCCTTCCGGAAACCATAAGCATCCTGCAGAAATGGAGTGAAGGGTAACAATCTGCTCCCACAATATACTTCAATTTTACCCTATTGCACTTTTGCAGGTTTGATCTTTCTCCGGTAATTGACCAGCAAAACACCTCCAAGGATCATCCCTATCCAGATCAAATACCGAACGCTGAAGAATTCCCCATCCACCACGCCCCACATCAGGGCAATTATTGGGATAAGGTAAGTAACCGAGGAAGCAAATACCGGACCAGTAAGTTTGATCAGCATATTGAAGGCCATAAGTGCCAAAGCCGTACCAAGAAAAGCGAGCAGGGCGATGTAGCCTAATCCATACCAGGCGGAAGGCTCAATGGAGAGCCTATATATTATAGGTGTAGTTGTTAGTAAAATAACACTTGCAATTAGGCCCGGAACCACAAAAGTTACCGATGTGATACTGATGGAATCTACCTTGTGAAGCTTCGATTTGATAAGGTTGACATTAAAGGCATAGAGAATGGTGGCCAGAACAATCAGTGAAGCATAAGGCAGATTGAAGTTCAAGCTCCTGCCACCGCTGCTGCTGATCAGACCAACGGCGCCAGCCAGACCGATGAGCACTCCCGTTACCTGCAGCCATCTTACCTTGAGTCGGAAAACGAAATAACCTACAATCAAAGTAAACAGGGGTGTGAGAGCATTCAGCAAACCGGCCGTACCACTGTCGAGTCCTGTTTGTGCAAAAGCAAACAGATAGGCGGGAATCAGGCTGCCGATAATGCCGGAAAGCGTCATCCAGCCAAATTCCTCCCTGCTGATTCTGCCAATGCGCTTTAGGGCCAGCGGAAGCAAAAAAACAAAAGAGAGCGCTACGCGCAATGCCCCTACGGTGGCGGCATCAAAATGCTCAAGTCCGCGTTTGATGAGAATGAACGAACTGCCCCATACAAGCACAAGAGCAAACAGTATGATCCACGGAAGCCAGGGTTTATTCAAAACGATATAGGAATTAGTGCCGGCAAAGGTAAAACCATTTCCCTTTCCGGCTGTTAAGCTTCTTGATACAAGGTAATCGCTAAGGGTATGGCCGGAATGTGTAAACAATATTTTAAAAGTTTAATCTGGTGCAACCTTTTGGCAACATTATCAACCTATGCTCTGAACCAATCTTAAACAGGGATAATCTCAAAGCTCAATTAATGTTCTTGGAGAAAAAACTGCATTAAAAGGTCTAAACGCAATAAACAACCAATGCAAAACCCCGAATCATATCTCCCTGAGAATCGTTTATCCGGCGCCTTGCCTGATATAGGTCCGGAATATCCCACTCTCAGGCAGTTTTCCTGTGATGGCCAAACGACCATGTTTACCAACAAACAGGACCTTGCATCGGTTAATATTTTTTCAATAAGTGCTGATTTACAGTTCTCGATACACCTTATATTTATATGCTGAAAATTTGGGTAATCCTGATGAATGCGACTAACATCACAAAAGCCTGGACGAAGAAAACCAACAAAATGGGTCGTTTTGGTGTTTGGCAGTATTACCAAAGCATTTTTTTCAATGAGTTCAGGATGGTCAATGGCGTAAAGAGGAATAGTGCAGATGAGACAATCCTTTCAAGGGGCGGCCGGCTTAACAATATTTTACGGCTAAATTTGAGAAAAAAACTTGCGTTGCATTGCAACAACGTTTACTTTTGTCCACAATTTGAAGTGGACACATACGGAAACCTAAGAATGACAAGCGTTTCGGACCGGTACCTTCCCAGAGGGAGGCAAAAGGTGAGTCGCGAGTTTCTTTTTTAGGGGACTGTAGAGGTGCCGCGAATTTTGTAGTTTTGCAGAATGAATCCAAATAAGCTGATTGAAACAAAAGATAAAGGAACACGTAAAACCGAATCATTTGAAAACACTTTTGGGATATATTCAATTTTCACTAAAAATCAAAAAACTGACCAATTATGAATGAGCCAGCTTTGAACTCGAGGAGTCGCGACCCCGCAGCGGGTGCCCCTTCATTGTTTGCTTTCGACAATCAAAGATTAAGAAACCAAAAAAAATCCAAATCAATTTTTATTCACAAAATCTCGAATCACATGAAGACAAAGTACGAATTTAACCGGCTTTTGCGTTCCGGAACTTTGTTGGCATTCCTCTTCGCATGGATGCTGATGGGTTCTTTCGAGGCTAAAGCTCAAACCCAGACGCTGAACGTCACCATCACCGGTGTCGGTCAGGTGACGGTTAACGTACCTCCCGCTTACCTGGTGCAAGGCCCTGTTGCCAACTCGCTGGTAGGTAGTTTCGGTACAAACACCGTTATCAGCCTGACAGCCACACCAGCTGCCGGATGGACTTTTGCCGGATGGTCAGGTGCTACATTTACACCCAGCGCCTCATCCAATCCTGTAACATTTGTGTTGGATGCCAACACAACCATCACAGCAAGCTTTGTTAAGGTGCTCACGCTCACCGGTGTAACTGGCAACAACAAGGTATACGACGGCAATACAACCGCCACCATCGGTTCCTTGGGATCGCTTGTAGGCGTTGATGCTGCTTATCCAGATGTTTCACTCGATAATACACTCGCTGTTGCTACATTCGATAACAAGAACGTAGGCACTGGCAAAACAATTACCATCACAGGTCTTGCACTCACTGGTGTAGATGCTGCTGTTTATCAACTTCAATCCCCTGTTCTTACAACAGGAGATATTACTCCTGCCGCACTCACCGTTGCCGGTGCTGTTGCAAACAATAAAGTATTTGACAACACTACAACAGCTACTGTTGACCTCACCGGCGCTTCGTTGGTTGGTGTAATTGGTGGCGATGTCGTAACATTCGCTGTTAGTGCAGCTAACTTCAACAACGTAAACGCAGGTGTTGCTAAGCCTGTTACTGTTACTTACACACTCAGCGGTGCTGATGCCGGTAATTATACTGTTTCCGGTCCTGCACTCTCAGCTGACATCACTCCGAAGGAAATCTTCCTGAATGCAGTTCTTATTCAATCAAAACCTTATGATGGAAACACTACTGCAACCATAACTTCTCTTGGAGCCATTACTGGCATTGTTCCTCCTGGCACTGGTGCTGCAGCAGTAACTGTTTCTGGTGGCACAGCAACTTTTGCCGATCCTTTTGTAGGCACAGGCAAGACCGTTTCGGTAACTGGCGTAACCGTCAGCAATCCCAACTATTTCCTTACACAGCCCTTCAACACAACCGGAACAATCACCGCAGGTGTTTACGCTATGTTTAACCCCTCCTATGGTATCGTAGGTCCTCGTCCGGTTGCTCCCGTTAATGATGTGCCGATCACTGAGCCTCTGTGGATCGAATTCAATACAACCGTTGTTGATATCAATGGCGACCCCCTCCCGATGACTGGTCTTGGTGACTTTGTAAAATTGGAAGTATGGAACACAGGTACGCTGACATGGGATCCGGTCGCTTTCTCGGCCAACCGCGTTGGAAACAAGATTAACATTGTTCCGGCAAGCACCCTGGCTTACAGCACACAATATCGTATCCGTTTCCTCAATATTTATCGTACTGCAGCCAATGGCGGTGGTCAGGTGGTTTACTCGCTTGATAAAGGCCCCAGCGGTTTCGATGCTACTATTTCTGTTCCTTTCGCTGCCCTTCAGGCTGACCCCTACCGCGCTGTTGTATTCAATACAATGTCGCTGCTCACAGCTACCCTCCCAACTGTAACTCCTTATGGAAGCGGTAAAGGCGTTTGCGATCAGATCAAACTGACATTTGTAAACCCCGTTCAGTACCTCAATGGTAACCAGATTACCGACAATCCGAAGCACAAATTCACCATGGAGGAATCGGCCGACGGTATTACCTGGACCCCAGTTACCCCGGCCGATTGGAGTGTTGCAGTTAACGTACTTGGCAACCCCACTGAATTCACTTTCACCTATGCTCCCGGTCCGCTCAAGTTCAACACCTATTACAGAATTGTAAACAATGTTGGTCTTGACGTTAACTACGGCTTCACCGATAAAGTAACAGGTTTCAACCTGCTTAACGGTCCTGTCAACTATGCTCATACACAGGGTGTCAATGGATGGAATTGGCAGACAGTCGCAACCTATCCGCTCATCGTTGATGTTGATCCGTGGACTCAGCCGCAAGTATTCCCGAGCCTTCCCAGCGCTCCGCTGCCCAACAAGGCCAGCTTCAATGGCGTTGACAACGTAAATGTTGGCCCCGGCCCGATCTTTGCTATCACGAAGAATACCGCTTACACGGCTGATGTTACCCTCACCTATCCTATTGCCGCCATCGATGGCGAAGGTTGGCACTGGGTAAGATGGCAACGCACAACCAACGGTTCAACCTGGACAAACCTGTCACCCACTGTAACCGGAACTCTTGGTGTTAACTGGGCTCCTCAAAGCTGGATATTCAATGCCAACAGCCTGAAGCCTACCACTTGCACCCAGCAAATTGGATACAGGGCTCAGTTTGAGATCAACAAGTACACCATCACTTCTACAGTTACTCCCAATACAGCATGGGGTACAGTTACCGGTGCTGCGAGCAACATTAACCATGGCTCTACAGTTAACATGACTGCTACCCCTGCAGCCGGTTACTACTTTGTTGGCTGGAACACCGCTGCTCTGCCTCCGTCAGTTGCTGCAACCATCGTTCAGAATGTTCCTGACCACACAGCAATTGGTTATCCGAACTTTACTGGTAATGTTGGAACGCTCAGCTTCCAGCTTGTTGGACCGCTCGTACACAACACCCCCTGGAACATTCAGGCAATTTTTGCTCCGTTCCAGCCTACTCTGTATGCTGCTACCGATCCGCAGAACAGCAACACTGGTATCGTACAGATTACTAAGGAATTCGGTTCATCGCCGACCATTGCTTTCGGTACTGAAATGACTCCTTTCCAGGGCATTACCTACAAGTGGGAGCAATATGACTTTAACACAAGCGTAAGACTTGAAGCTCTCGGAGCTGCCTGCCAGTACGTATTTGTTAAATGGCAAGTGTGGAACCCGAATGCCGGTGGATCGTGGGTTGACTACAGCACCACCAATCCTACCGCTTTCTTCCCGGTTAACGCCAATATGCGTATCAAGGCTGTTTACAAGCTGAAGGATAATGTTCACATCAGTGCTGTAGCCAAAGTTGCACCGCGTGGTACCGTTGTAGTATTCAGCGATCCTGCTCGTACCAATATCGTTGTTAACGGCGGTGGTGAGCAGCTGATTAATAACATCAACGGCCACGACTTCACTTACGGTACACCGCTTTACATTACTACTTACAGCGAACCTGACTACTTCCCCTGGAAATGGGAAAATGCTAGTGGTGTAGCTATCCCAATTGGAACCAACCCCGGACAAGTTCAACTCAACGGCACCTTCCAGGACCGTCGTGAATGGACATATATTGTAGGCTGCGATGGTGTTGACCTCAAGATGGTATTCGATCTGAAAGAGTACACTGTAATTTCACGCACACTCAACCTCACTCAGGGTAATACTAATACGAGCACACCAGCCTTCGTATCCGGAACCGGATATCAGGGTGGTCTTGGCTTTGTATTCACTAATGTTGGTCCTGGCCGCAAGGGCGAAGGTTTCTTCCAGAGGAATTCCTCGGTAACCTTCCGCGCTACTGCCGCTACCAACTGGGCATTTGATTTTTGGGAACTTGGCGACGGTGCCGGTAACGGAACTGGCGTTGTAGTTTCAACAAACGCTATCTACACTATTCCTTCACTGCAAGGTCCTATCGAACTCATTGCCCGCTGGTACAGCACCTTGCCTCCGCCTCCTACTTATCCTCTTACAGTTAACGTAACTCCCGGCAGCGCCGGCACAACTACTGTTACCAGTGGTAACTATCTGCCTGGTCCGATGACCATTCAGGCTAATGCTGCTCCTGGTTGGACATTTGTTAACTGGACTGCTACCGGTATTACCCTTACTCCTGGTCAGCAAGTTGCTAACCCGATGACCTTTACCATGCCTGCAGGTCCTGTTACCTTGACTGCCAACTTCGTACAGACACAGTACACACTTACTCCTGTAAGCCGTACGTATCTGCGTCCTTATCCTGGATACAGCATTGTTAACTATGGTGGAACTGTAGCCCGCACACCCGCTACCGGTACGTTTACCGCCGGTCAGACCGTATTGCTCAGCGCTACTCCTAACCCAGGTTTCCGTTTTGTAAACTGGATGGTTGGTGAAATCCAAGACCCAGGTCCGGATCTCATTCTGCGTGGTGTTCAGGTTAGCGATCAGCCTACTTTCACCTACACTATTCCTGCAGTTCCCGGTAATCCTCCGATGTTTGTATATGCAATCTTCGTTGAAATCGCTCTGCCTGAATATCCCATCTATACTTTGAATACTGTAGCTAATCCAGCTGGTTATGGTACCGTTACCGGTGCCGGTTCGTATGCAGCTGGTGTACAGGTAAACGTTACTCAAACTGTAACGCAACCTGGCTATACATTCAGCCACTGGTCAGCTAATGTTCAGCCTGGTAACTGGGTAGATATGACTATGTCGCAAACCGCTGTTGCCAACTATATCCCGATTGTTTATACACTTAACGTGAACACCAACAATCCTGCATGGGGTACAGTAATGCCAACAACCGCTACCTTTACTGTCAATGACAGCCCAATTCCTGTAGCTGCTTTTGTTAATCCTTCAACTTGCGATGAAGAGTATGTATTCCAGGGATGGTTCACCAACCCCGGACTGACCACTCCTCTGCTTGATGCTGGAAACAATCCTGTTACGGATGCCAACTTCAACTTCATTCCGTTTGCACTTACACCTCCTGCTACTACCTATAATATCTACGCCAAGTTTGCTCCTGTAACCAAAAATTACAGTGTAAACGCCAGCATCAACCTGCCTGCAGCCGGTACTGTTTCTGTAAGTCCTGCCGGACCGTATGTTAACAACCAGACTGTTGTCATCAGCACTACACCGAACCCAGGATATCAGTTCCAGCACTGGACCGATGGTAATCTGTTCATCACTCAGTTGAGCTTTAACCATACCATCAACTGCGCAAATGCAAACTTTACCGCTGTTTACGTTCCGATCGACTACACTGTAGCTGCTACTGCAGGTACTGGTGGTACAGTTGCCCCTGCTTCGCAGATCAAGAACGTAGGTCAGGCTGTTGAGGTTGTTGCTACAGCTAACACTGGTTGGGAATTTGCCGGATGGACTGGAACAGGTATTACCCTGCCTCCGCTCCCGCATCCTGCAACACTCAACTTTACTATGCCTGCCAATAACGTTACGCTGAACGCTACCTTCACCAAGATCAACTACACTGTTACTGCTACTGCAGGTACAGGTGGTAATGTTGCTCCTGCAAACCAGAATGCAACCATAGGTGACGCTGTAACCGTTACAGCAACTCCTTTGGCTGGTTATACCTTTGCTGGTTGGACCGCTACTGGCGTAACACTGACCCCCGGTCAGGCTTCGTCCGCTACGCTCAACTTTACAATGCCTGCCAACAACGTTACGCTGGAAGCAAGCTTCAACGCTATTCCTTACACTGTAACACTTGTTGCATCGCCTTCGAACGGCGGTACTTTCAGCGCAATTAATCCTAGCTACACTGTAGGTCAAAGCGTAACTGTAACTGCAACAGCTAATCCCGGGTTCCAGTTCACCGGTTGGACCGCCAGCGGCATTACTCTCGGAACCCCCGGCAACGCAAGCCAGACATTCAATATGCCTGCTAACAACGTTACACTGACTGCTAACTTCACTGCTGTGAACAACAAGATCATGGGTCAGGTACGTTACTTCAACCAGTTTGAATCTGGTCTGCCATTCAGCGCCAATGTAAAGGTTGCTCTCTATGACGGTTCGACCCTCGTAGGTGGCCCCGTATCTTTGACCACAAATGGTAGTTTCACCGGATACTACGAATTCCTCGGAATCATTCCTGGTGTAAACTATACCCTCCGTGTTTGGGAAGATGATGCAACCCTTGCCAATAGCTGGGGCTGGAACAACTGGGGTGGTGTATCTGCTGCTGACGCTCTCATCGCCAGCTACATGATTGCCGACAACCCGATTGTTGAAAACTTCCCATGGATTGCTCCTGTTACGGTTATGAACCAAACTGCATTTGCCAAGAAAGTTGCTGATGTTAACGGTTCGAACACCCTGACCAGCGTTGACCCGCTGATCATGATGTACCGTTCGGTTGGCCTGCCTGGATACGGCCTCTATCCTAACAATGTTCCTAACTTCACTGTAGCAGCCGGTGCAGTTTCTGCCCTTGGCGTGAAGACTTATCCTCAGGCTCCTTCCATCGTATTTGCCGCTAATGGTACCTACGCTGCCGGAACCGCAGGTAATGCCTTCTACTACACTGGTAACTTTGTTGGACAGTCTGGCGACAACGTAATGAACATTTACTTCGTTGCCAACGGTGATGTAAACGCCAGCTACGTTCCTGCAGGTGGTGCCAAGAAGGCTATGAACCTAAACTACAATGGTGTTATCAATGCCAATGTTGGTGATGTTGTTCGTATCCCTGTACGCCTCAGCAACGTTACCGAGCTTGGTGCTTACAACCTCGGAATCAATTTCAACAACCAGCTCATCAAGGTTCTTGATGTAGAAGGTGCTGAAGTTGTTAACGTTAACAACGCCAACGGAACCGTTCGCGTAGCCTGGATGGATCGCAATGCACGCAGCTTCGACAACCTGGTTGTTCTTGTAGCTGAAGTTATTGCCAATATTCCTGCCGACGTTCGCTATATGGAACTCGATGCCACAACTGAACTTGCTGATGCAAGCGCCCAGACCATCGAAGGTGTAAGCCTCGCTACCGTTGCTATCAATGGCGGTGCTGCCAACACCAGCGAAGTGTCGAACCTGAGCCTCGTAGCCTATCCGAATCCTTTCAACAATGCTGCCACACTCAGCTATGAGCTTCCAGAAGCCGGTAAAGTGAGCATCGTTGTTTACAACAAGCTCGGTCAAGCTGTTAAGACTCTGGTTAATGAAGTACAGGCTGCTGGTGCCCACACCGTACAGCTCCGCGCTTCCGACCTCAATGGCAATGGCGCCTACATCTACAGGATCACTGTTGAAGGCAATGCCAGAACCTATACTTCAAATGGAACTCTTATTTTAGTGAAATAGGAATATCCCCCCCCATGCTGTTCCGGAGGCTTTGTCCTCCGGAACGGCATTTTTTAAAATTCGTTTGCGATGAGCATGCGTTTTCGAACAACAAACTAAGTTTGAGTCAATAAAAGAGGCAATATAACTTGCCTTTTTTATCATAAAGGGAAGACGCGGAAAATCCCCCCGCATCGCAAAATTTGATTAACCAGCCTGAACCAAAATCTAAAGTGAGTTCTAAATCAAAAAAATAGTACAGCAAATGACGAGAAAAATCTACTTAAGCATTCTGGCGTTGCTTTTGGCTACGTTCAGCCTGTCGGCCCAGAATCCGCAAGTAAGGATTGGCAATGTTACCTCCGGGCCTGGAGAAATTCTAGTGCCCTTCGAGATGCTGAATTTTACTCAGCCTGTCAACTCTTTTACTTTCAAGATTACGGCCAACAGCAGCCTGCTCCAGTTTGTTGAGGTTGTCAACAGAGTGGGCTTTACTGGTCCGAATTTCCAGGCTTTTCAAAATGGAAATACGCTATCGATCATTTATTTTGACATCGGAGCAGGTTATGCCCCGAATGGAAAAATATTTGATCTGAAGTTTAACTATACTGGCGCTGCGAATACCACACTTGCTTTTATTGCCAATCAGCAGGAGGTTACCAGCGGAATCAACCCAATCGCCAATATCGATTACATCAATGGCATCATTACAACAACACTCCCTATTCCGGATCCAGTTGTTGATATTGCCGATGTTACCGTGGCACCAGGTGCGGTGAATGTCAGTGTTGAAATGCTGAACTTCACCAATAATGTAAACTCATTTACCTTCAACCTGAATCTACCCGGAGCATTGCTCCAGTATGTAGATCTGCAGAATATTAACCCTGCACTCGGAGCCGGAACACTTCAGGCCAATCAAACCGGAAATACGCTCCAGATTCAGTGGTTTACCAACGGAACTGGTTTTGTGCCTTCTGGCACTGTTTTCCAGATGAGGTTTAACTACGTTGGTGGTTTTAACACCGACATACTCTGGTTGCCCGGAAGCGAAGTTACCTACGGCCCCAATCCTGTTTCTCCGATCTCATTTATCAAAGGCTCAGTAACTCAAGTTCCTGCAGTTGGCACTGTTAGTGTTGGATCTGCCAGCGTACCGACAGGAGCCTCAGTAAGCCTTCCTGTTCAATTCAACGGAACGGGATTAAACAATGTTGCTGCCTTTACGCTCTTCCTTCAATTTGACCAAAGCAGTCTGGTTTTTGCCGGTTTCAGCAATCCAATTGCTCCCGAGCTGGTCGTAAACCATAACAATGGTCTCATTTCGATGGCTTGGAATGGAGCAGCAACTAACTTTAATTCTGCCAGCATTGTAAACCTTAATTTTGTGTACACTGGTGTTGTTCCTGCAAATCTGCAGTTCCTCCCCGGTTGCGAAGTAAACAATGCACTTGCTACTCCTCTACCAGTAGTTTACCAGAATGGTACTGTCAGTCCGGTTGCTTCAACTTCGATAATGAAGATTGCCGATGTAACTGGCTTTGCAGGTCAAACCATTTCCGTTCCTGTCAACGCAACGGATATTGGCACCGTTGGTGCGCTCGATCTGATTATCAACTGGAACCCTCAGCAGGCAACGCTTGCAAGTTATAACGCAAATCAGTTGACAAACTGGGTTGTTAATCAAGGTGCAGGAAATATCTACTTCCAATGGCAAGACATTGCAGGTGCTACTGTTAACAATGGTGCAGTAGTAACGCTGAACTTTGTGTATCACGGTGGTGGCACTATGCCCGTAACTTTTGCTAATGGATCTGAAGTAACCGGAACAAACGGACTTCCTAAGGTTGTTAGCTTCCAGCATGGTAGCGTAGCCCAAAATTTCAGCAATTCACAGGCTGTGATTGGAACTGTAAACAGCTGTTCAGGTAATACTGCTATCGTTCCTGTTAATCTTGTAGATGTTGGAATCGTTTCGTCTTTCAGTTTCTCAATTGGTTATACTGGTTCTGTTCTTACCTATGTTGAACTTGTTAACGTTAATCCTGCTCTGACTGGTCTGCAGGTTAATCAGCTTGCCAATACATTGAACGTACAGTGGCAGAACGTTAACCCGGTAAACCTGAATGGTAAACTTTTTGATATCGTATTCAGCTATGCAGGCGCTGCCAATAGCCCTGTAGTTTTCAATGCCGGAAGCGAAATTACTGGCGTTGGCGCTACAGTTCTGCCTGTAACCTTTGTTAACGGTGCCGTTAACTGCAATATTGAGACCAGGGTACTTACTGTTAACACAACGGGTAATGGTTCGGTTGTTGTAATGGATGGTCTGGTTGTACTGCTTCCTGATGCCAATACTACCAACCAGTACACTGTTGAGTATGGCAAGGTGCTCACCCTCGAAGCTACCGGCGATCTTGGATGGCAGTTTGCGAACTGGACGGGTCCGGTTAATAGCCTTACGACAGCTTCAACCACGATCAATATGATCAATAACGCTTTTGTTACTGCCAACTTTACGATGATTGACTATACGCTCACGCTTGTAGCCAATCCTGTTGCAGGTGGTGTTGTTACCGGAGCCGGAATCTACAATTTTGGTCAGCAAGTGGCTGTTGATGCCGTTCCTAATACTGGTTACGCATTCGTAAACTGGACTGACGGCAATGGCAATGTCGTTTCGACACAAACGGCCAATACCATTTCGATGCCCGCTTCAGACCTTACGCTGACAGCTAATTTTGCTTTAATTGACTATACTCTGACGCTTGTTGCTAACCCCGTTGCTGGCGGTACAGTAACAGGTGGAGGCGTTTACAATTATAACCAGCAGGTTTCTGTTGACGCTATCCCGAATACTGGCTATGAGTTTGTTAACTGGACCGATGGCAACGGTAACGTTGTTTCGACCCAGGCTGCCAACGTTATCTCCATGCCCGCCAGCGATCTTACGCTGACTGCCAATTTTGCACTTATCAACTATACCCTGACGCTGAATGTTAATCCGGCTGCAGGTGGTACGGTTACGGGTGCTGGCACCTATACCTTCGGACAGCAGGTTTCGGTAGATGCTACAGCAAATGAAGGATATTCCTTCGTTAACTGGACTGATGCCAATGGAAACGTTGTTTCGACTCAGCCAGCCAACGTAATTACAATGCCAGCAAGTGATCTTACGCTCACTGCCAACTTTGCACTTAACAACTATACCCTGACTCTGGTAGCTAATCCTACGGCCGGTGGTACAGTTACAGGTGGTGGATCATATCCCTTTGGTTCGCAGGTAAACGTTAACGCCGTTCCGAATAGCGGATGGAACTTTGTAAACTGGACTGATGCCGGCGGCAACGTTGTTTCCACACAGCCTGCCAACGTCATTTCCATTCCTGCCAGCAATCTTACCCTGACAGCGAATTTCGTTCTGGCTTATGTAGCCCCATTCCCATTCAGTGAAAACTTCGACGGAACTGCTTTCCCGCCTCAGTATTGGAATCGTTATCGTCAGGGTACTGGTGCAACTGTCCGCGAATGGGTTCGCAGTACTGCTCAGAATCACACCACCGGTGGAACGGCAAGTGCCTTCCACAACTATGGTCCTGCCTCGCAAACCGAAGATGGTTGGCTTGTTACACCTAAGATCCAGCTGCCTGCAGCAGGAAGTCAAGCTATACAGCTTCGCTTCTGGTCATATAACAGTTTCCCGACCTATTACGGCAAGAACAGTGTACTTATCAGTACAACTGATGGCACACCCGGTGCTGCCTTCACTGAGGTTTGGACTGTAGCTACTGTAGCTCAGCCCTGGACAGAAACAGTGGTCGATCTGAATGCTTATGCCGGCCAGCAGATTTATGTTGCTTTCCGATATGAAGGCAGCGATGCTCACGGATGGTATCTGGATGATGTTTCGGTTGATTATGAACCGGCTCAGTTCCCTGTGATCACTGTAAATCCTGCAAGCTTAAGCAAAGAAGTTGAGCAGGGACTTACTGCATCACAGACCCTTACCGTTGGTAACACTGGTAATGTGGCTCTTGATTACACCGTTGCAATTGAGTATGTTACATCTAAAACTAGTAGCGTTGTCACTACCAAGCCCAACATCAGCGAAGGCCCAATTGAAGGCGAGATTGAAACAGCCCAGGGAAATGCAATTGTAGTTCCTCAGGGCAGCAAAGACTTCATCACCCGCGACGTTCTTTATAACAACGGGCCTTTCATTAATAGTCCCGGCACAGGTCCCGGAGGTACAGACGAAAGTGTTCTTCAGAATACCACACTTGGCATGAATACTCTTGGAGCAGGTATCCAGTTTGCTTCAGGAAACAGAATGGCTGACGATGTAGTTGTAGCTGAAACTTGGAATGTTGAGAGCATCACTGTTTTCGCATACCAGACTGGCTCAACCACAACCAGCACAATGACTGCAGGATACATTCAGATCTGGGACGGTGATCCAACTCAGGGTGGACAGGTGATCTGGGGTGATCTTACTACAAACAGGATGGCCAGCACAGGATTTACCAACACCTATCGTGTAAGCCAAACCACAATCAATACACAACGTCCTATTATGTACCTCGTACTCCAAACTCCTGGTTTGGTGCTTCAGCCTGGTACATACTGGATTGATTACACGCTTGCAGGTTCGCTTGCAAGTGGTCCCTGGGCTCCGCCTATCACCATAAATGGTCAGGCAGTTACGGGTAATGCCAAACAATTCCTGGGAAGCAGTTCGTCATGGACTGAATTCCTCGATTCAGGCACCGGTACACCCGCTCAGGGTCTGCCCTTTATCGTATCGGGAACCACTGGTGGTGGCGGACCAGTTGAGTGGCTCAGCGTTAGTCCTCTTGGTGGCACTGTCAACGCCGGTGCAACCGCTGATCTCGCTGTATCATACAATGCTGCCGGTCTTGAAGTTGGTACTTACAATGCCAACATTAAGATCACAAGCAACGACCCGGCTACTCCTCTTAAGGTTGTTCCTGTAACAATGACAGTAACCCCTTCGACCATTTGCTATCCAGAACCACGCAACTTAACTAGTTCTGTTACCGGCCAGAATGTTACACTCAACTGGCAGGCACCTGATCTTGGAGGTGGTGGTGGCGGCGGTGGCACCGTTAAGATTAACGAAGGCTTCGAAGGCGACTTCCCACCAACAGGTTGGGTAAAATTGAATCCCGACGGAGGTACGGGCTGGACTTCACTGAACGCCGGCACCACTCCTATTCCTGGTTGGCAAGGTGGCACTGCGACTCCTGCACCTGATGGCGGATCCAAAATGGCATTTGCTACCTGGAATACTGGAGGCGCAACATCCAACGATCAGTGGATTGTAACTCCTCAGATTACTGTTGAGAACGGCGACCAGCTGAAGTTCTATATGCGTTATGCATTCAGCAGCTACAACGACAATCTGGATGTAAGGATTTCGACACAGAGCCAGAACAATCCTGCTCACTTCAGCACGATTGTTGCTCAGTTCAACTTTACCTCCACAACCACAACCGAATGGCAGCTGATGACCTACAACCTAACCGACTTTGTGCCGGCAGGCAGCCAGATTTATATCGGCTTCCGCGAGCATGTGCTGGACAATTTCAACGATGGTTCAGCTGTTATGCTGGATAATGTTTATGTAGGTCCTGCTACTCGTTTTGCCGAGCCTATTGCTTATGGATTACCATCTGATGCTCAACGTGGTGTTGCACAGTCGTCCGCTTCAGCGAATTTCGATGGCAGTGTTGGTATGAGTGAGCTGGATAACAGCGGTCTGCGTGGCAGCATGCCTTCAGGAGTGAAATACATGGGTGCTACCAGCGGTCGTGCAATTTTGTTCGACAACGGTCCATTTGTGAATAATCCCGGTGCCGGCCCAGGCGGAAGCGATCTGAGCCAGCTGCACAGTGGTATGACCACCTTTGGTCCGAGCATCAATCACGGTGGTTCTATAAGCGTTGCCGACGACTTTACCGTTACCGATAATCCGTGGAACATTGAGAGCTTCACCTTCTACGCATATCAAACCAATGCCAATAATCCTACGCCACCCGTTTCGACCATTACGAGCGGTCGTCTGCGCATTTGGGACGGCTCGCCGGCCAACCCTGGCAGCCAGGTGATCTATGGCGATATGGCCACCGATGTGATGACAAGTACTTATTGGACCAACGCATATCGCGTAAGCGAGACCGCGATTAACAATCAGCGGGCTATTATGGCAATTGTTTGCTCCACGCCCGGTCTCACGCTGCAGCCTGGTGAATACTGGGTTGAGTGGGCGGCCACCGGTTCGATTGCCTCAGGCCCCTGGGGAGTACCGGTAACCATCAACGGCCAGACCACCACGGGCAACGCCATTCAGCAAACCACTACCAGCGGAGGTTTTGTACCGCTGTTAATGGGCGGCACCAATACACCTTATGGCCTAAGCTTCCTTATTGAAGGAACTGTTGGTGGCGGCGGCGGCGGTGGTTGTGACCATGGTGAACTCCTTGGCTACAAAGTTTACCGGAACAACCAGCTTATCGGCCAGACAGCGGCATCGGTACGCACCTATACTGACAATAACGTAGCAGCCGGTAACTACACTTACGGTGTAACTGCAGTTTACGGACAGCCTTATCCGGGCGAAAGTCTGCCTATTACCACACAGGTTACAGTTGCTCCTCCGGCTTCCTTCCCATTTGAGGAAACCTGGGCTTCGGGTAACTTTACGCAGAACAACTGGACATTCGAGCCATCACAAGGTAACTGGCGTATTTCTACAAGCGGTGGTAACCCGGCTCCTTCGGCCGAGTTCTACTGGAGTCCTACAGCAACCACTTACAGCCAATCGCTGATAAGCCGCGATATTGATGCTACCTCAGCTGTGGGTAATGTTACCTTCGAGTTTGACATCTTCCTTGATGACTATGCCAACAATGGCAATGAACAGATGAAGGTATATGTATGGAATGGTACAACATGGGTATTGCTGGATACTTTCTCCAACACAGCTGATATCCCATGGACCACCAAAACTTACGATGTAACTACCCATGCACTGGGCAAGGTGACCAAAGTACGGTTTGAGGCCACAGGCGCTACTACCTTTGATATCGACTGGTGGCGTATTGACAACATCAAGGTGTTCCAGGGTCAGCCTGCACCTGTGATTACGGTCAATCCGGCCAGCATGTACCACTACTTCTTTACACCTGGCGGAACTACCACCAAGACCCTGACCATCGGCAATACCGGTGCTTCACCACTTAACTGGGCAGCTACCATTCAGTACACCCGCGAGAGTGCTCCTGATCCTGTTATTGTGCCTGGTGGCGATAAGGATATTGCCGGTGTTCTGGATATCAGTGTTGGTTCCGAAAGCAATGGTGGATCACCTGAGCCTGTTGAACCCAACCGCAATCCGGTTGTGCTCAATTATGACGGTGACAACGCTACAGGCATTGGCTTGACTAATGGCGGCACATTCCATGTAGCAGCACGTTTCCCCAGTGCTATGGTAAGTCAGTATGTTGGTCATAACCTTACTTCTGTACAGGTTTACATCTACGATGCTACTGCTTCCGCAGTTGTATTGAAGATCTGGGGCGCCGGAACCGGTACAGCTCCCGGACCCATCTTGCGTGAGCAAAGCTTTACAGCACAGGCAGCTGCATGGAACACCATTACCCTGAACACGCCTCTGCCCATCGATGGCACTGATATCTGGGTTGGATACACCGTGACACACACTGCCGGCGGATTCCCGGCCGGTATGGATGCCGGTCCGTCTAATCCTAACGGCGAGTGGATTTCGACTGATGGCACCAGCTGGTCACGTCTGAGCACGCTGGTTCCAACCATCAACAGTAACTGGAACATTCGCGCAACACTCATTCCTGGTGTAACTTACAACTGGCTTGTCATGGGTCCTCCCACTTCGGGTATTATCAACCCGGGTGCCAGCGTAAACCGCACCATGGTATTCAACAGCACCGGTCTGACTGCAGGCCGCTACACAGCCAATATCCGCATTACGAGCAACGACCCGGTTACCCCCGTGAAACTTGTTCCGGTGATCATGGATATTACTGTTGGTGTTGACGAGCAGCAGATGAGCGATATTCGTGTGTATCCCGTTCCTACCAGTGGCATGCTCAACCTGAAACTGGTTGAAGGTATTGAGCTGGTACGCGTGGTTAACACAATGGGTCAGGTAGTTATGGAACGCAGCCTGAGCGGCAAGCTCACCGACGTTCTTAACCTCCAGGGCCTCAATGCTGGTGCTTATACCCTGCAGTTCGTCAATAACAACGGACGCACATTTAATCGCACAATTGTTGTAACGAAGTAATCGTAACAACATAAATCCCCCTGAAAGGGCTGGCCTTTGGGTCAGCCCTTTCTTTTTAAGTTTTGGCGTATTTTTGCCGCGCTTATGATAGCATCAGTTCAACAAATAACCATGCACTACACCGGTGATGATCTTTTCGCTGGTGTTTCGTTTCTTGTGCGTGAAAAAGATCGAATTGGTCTGGTAGGTAAAAACGGTGCCGGTAAAACTACCCTTCTTAAACTTATTGCCGGTCTTGAGCAACCGCACAAAGGTGATGTTGTTGTGCCTGATGGAATTACTATCGGTTATTTGCCTCAGGAAATGTCGCTCTCGAGCCAGGTAGGCGTGCTCGACGAAGCTTTGAAAGCCTTCGACGAAATAAGGGCAATGCATGATAGGGTTGATGCCATTACTGCATTGATTCATGAAAGGACTGATTATGAATCAAACGAATACAATAGACTCATCAGTGAACTGAGCCATTTGAATGAACGCCTTGCCCTGATGGAAGCATACAGCCTGGAAGGGCAGGCTGAACAAGTTTTGCTCGGACTTGGTTTCGAACATGAAGATATGCAACGTCCGCTGCGTACATTTAGCAATGGATGGCAAATGCGCGTTGAACTTGCCAAGATCCTGCTTAAAAGGCCTTCTTTGGTGCTTCTTGACGAGCCTACGAACCATTTGGACATAGAGTCCATACAGTGGCTTGAGAGCTATTTAAAGGCTTATTACGGCGCTGTATTGCTGGTTTCACATGACAGAGCTTTCCTTGATGCAGTTACAAATAGAACTATCGAAATCAGCGGCGGGAAGATTTTTGATTACAAGGCTTCTTACAGCGATTATGTTGAAATGCGTCAACAGCGCATTGAGACACAAACCGCAGCATACGAAAATCAACAGCGCGAAATACGCGATATAGAGCGTTTTATCGAGCGTTTCAGGTACAAGGCATCAAAGGCCCGACAGGTGCAAAGCAGGGTTAAAATGCTCGAAAAAATGGAGGAAATTGGCATTGAAGAAATGGAAAATGCCCGTATGCGCCTGAGGTTTCCTCCTGCTCCTCACAGCGGTAAGATAGCCTACGAAGTTAAAAACCTTCATAAGCAATATGATGACCTGATTGTTCTTGACCATTTGGATCTCACTTTATCCCGTGGCGAGAAAGTTGCATTTGTAGGGCGCAATGGCGAAGGAAAAACCACCTTAGCCCGTATCATGGCTGGTGTACTTCCTTTCGAGCGGGGTGAAGCAAAGCCCGGTCATCTTGTTAAAATAGGCTATTATGCACAGAATCAGCATGAAATGCTCGATGGCAACAAGACTGTTTTCGAAACCCTGGATGATGTTGCCGTTGGGCCAATCCGCACACAGATAAAGAATATTCTTGGTGCATTTCTATTCAGCGGCGATGCCATCGATAAAAAAGTCAAAGTGCTTTCAGGGGGCGAGAAGGCCCGGTTATCGCTTGCAAGGCTGCTTTTAAGCCCTGTAAATTTTCTTATTCTTGACGAGCCTACCAATCATCTGGATATGGC